>NZ_PSZE01000002.1 GCF_002933465.1 Nocardia nova | reverse complement strand
ACCCTGTTCGGCCTCGGCCCGCTCGGCGGCTGTGTCGCCGGTGCCGCCGCCGTCGGCTTCCTGGGTGTGCTCGCCGGCCAGATCCTCGTGACCGCCCCGGTCGCGATCGGCGCCGCGATCCAGTACTTCGCCACCGTCAACGCCCCCTTCAAGCCGGCGCCGAGCAAGTAATCAGCTTTCCGCTGCCGGACTACGCGATGATGCCCTCACAGCGTTTGCTGTGGGGGCATCATCGTCATTGCCGAGGCGGAGCTCCCGTTTTACACATCGGTGCGGGCGAGTTGCAGGATAGAAGCGGCCGGCCCCGGGTAACCAACACAGATAAAGCACCACTTTTCGGCGCCGGATCGATCCCGTAGACGTGAGGCCAGGTGTGATGGCAGGTTCTCCCGCGAAGCGAATGTCCGCCGGGAACTCGCCGGTCGTCTTCCCTGCCTGCGTCCGGGTGCGCGGCGCGCGGGAGCACAACCTCGCCGACGTCGATGTCGACATACCCCCCGATGCGCTGGCCGTGTTCACCGGCGTCTCGGGCTCGGGGAAATCGTCGCTGGCTTTCGGCACGTTGTTCGCGGAGTCCCAGCGCCGGTACCTGGAGTCGGTGGCCCCGTACACGCGCCGCCTCATCGATCAGGTGGGCGTACCCGACGTCGATTCGATCGAGGGGATGCCGCCGGCGGTCGCCCTGCAGCAACACCGCGCCGGCGGTGGCGCCCGGTCCTCCGTCGGCAGTGTGACGACATTGTCCAGCCTGGTCCGCATGCTGTATTCGCGAGCCGGTAACTATCCTGCGAAGCAACCGATGCTCTATGCCGAGGATTTCTCGCCGAACACCGTTCAGGGCGCCTGCCCCACCTGTCACGGAAGGTGTGTGCCACCTGCGGCGGCACGCTGCTCAAACCGGAAGCTCTGTCGGTGACGTTCGAAGGGCTCGACATCGCCGAATTCTCCGCACTTCCCCTGGCCCGCCTCGCCGAACTGTTGTCCTCGGTATTGGCCGAGAACTGGCACCCGATCGGAACCGGCTCCGACGCCGTACTCGATAAGACCGCCCGCCGAGCGGCGGTCGACAAGCGTGTCGCGGCCGGCGGTTCCGCACACGATGCGGCCCCGGATGTGCGCAGCACGCCGAATATGTCGGTCGAAAAACGCGCTGCGGCACAGCGTTTGGTCGCCGAACTGCTGGAACGGCTGCGGCCGGTCACCGATCTGGGCCTGGGCCATCTCTCTTTGGACCGCAGCACACGGACGCTGTCGTCCGGCGGGTTGCAGCGCGTGCGGCTGGCGACACAGCTGTCTTCGCAACTCTTCGGAGTCGTCTATGTGCTCGACGAACCGTCGGCGGGGCTGCACCCCCGCGACCGCGACGCCCTGCTGGTCATCCTGGAGGGGGCTGAAGCGGCGCGGTAACAGCGTTTTCGTCGTCGAGCACTCCCTCGACATCGTTCGCGCCGCCGACTGGCTCATCGATCTCGGTCCCGGCGCGGGTGAGAACGGAGGCCGGATTCTGTACAGCGGACCGCCCGAAGGCCTCGCAGGGGTGGGTGAATCGGCGACCCGTCGCTACCTGTTCGGTCACGAGCGGCCCGTAGCCAGGGCGCCGCGACAGGCGGAGGAATGGTTGCGCCTGAAGAAGGTGCGCCGCAACAATTTACGCGACGTGTCGGTGTCGTTTCCGCTGAAATGCCTGACCGCTGTCACAGGTGTGTCCGGCTCCGGGAAGTCGAGCCTGGTCAGTCACGCGCTGCCGGCTCTCATCGGTGAGTACCTGGGGCATCCGGTCGGCGCGCCCGCCGATGGCCCCGGAGACGAGCTGCTGCTGTTGGACGAATCGCAGGCCGTCGACGGCACGATCGTCGGAGTCGGCGGACTTCGCCGGGTGGTGTGCATCGATCAGAGACCGATCGGGCGCACTCCCCGGTCGAACGTCGCCAGCGAAGGCTGGGTGATGGTCGAATTGCTCTTTCTGCCCAGCGTTTATGCGCCGTGTCCGGACTGCCACGGCACCCGCTATCAAGCGAGCACACTCGAAATCACTTGGCACAGCCGCAATATCGCCGAAGTCCTGGAGATGAGCGTCGACGAGGCGCGGGCATTCTTCGACGGTGACGCCGACATCCTCCGCTCACTGACAGTTCTGTGCGACGTCGGGCTCGGCTACCTCCGGCTGGGACAGCCGGCGACCGAACTGTCCGGAGGTGAGGCCCAACGGGTCAAACTCGCTACCGAACTGCAGCGCGCCCATCGCGGCGACGCCCTGTATCTCCTCGACGAACCCACCTCGGGACTACATCCGGCCGATACCGACCGGCTGATGCTGCACCTGGAGAAACTGGTGGACGCCGGCAATACCGTCGTATTCGCCGAACTGGACATGCGCGTGGTGGTCCAGGCCGACCATGTCATCGACCTCGGTCCCGGTGCAGGCAACGAGGGCGGTCGCGTCGTCACCACCGGCACCCCGGCCGACGCGGCCGCCGATCCCCGCAGCGCGACCGCCCCGTACCTTGCCGCGGCGCTGGGAAAATGACACGTGGTTTCGGAAGTGTGCATGTCCGGGGCGTCTCGGCCGTCGCGCCAGCTCCCGACAGGCGGTGATGCCGGTTATGCGGTGAGCCCGCCGCCTTTCGCCTCACCCGGCATGGTTGCGGCGCCAGAGTGCACCGCTCAGCACGGTGGCGAAGCCGCACCACATCGGATACGCGGCCAGCAAGTAGCCGCCGCGGTCCACCTCGGCCGTGCGGCGGGTGAGATCGGCACTGCTCAGCGTCAGGGCGGCCGCCACGGCCGTGGCGGCGCCGAGACGGTGCGCACGGAAAAACACCCAGCTCCAGCTCGCGTTGAGGGCCAGGTTCAACAGCAGGGCGTTGCGGAGACGTCGCTGCCGGGCCGGCTCGGCGCGGGTGAGCGCCCGGGCGGTCGTGGCGGCGATATCGACGTAGAGGGCTGTCCACGCGACCGGAAAGACCGCGGGCGGTGGCTGGAAGGGCGGCTTCTCCAGTCGCTGATACCACTGTGAGCCGGTCGTGGTCGCCGCCGACCCGGCTGTCGCGGCGGCGGCGGTGGCCGGGAATGTCCACCACGATTGTTTCCACCGACTCGAATCCTCACGCCGAGTACGCGTTCCGATCACGGAAGACTCCTTTCGTCGCCAGGCGTGCGCTCCGGCCGAGCAGTGATCAACCGACAAAGCGCCGCGAGCTGTCACACGAGGGCTCCGGGCGCCTGGCGCGCCGGCAGTGCGGCCGGTCCCTTGCTCGGCCTACCCACACTTCGCTGTCGTTAACGGAAAACCGGTGTTAACGGAAAATTCGCCCTCGAATGTTCGCCTATTCGACGCGAGCCGCATCGCACCACCGGAGCGCACCAGGCCCGCAAGCGACCACCCGACCCGTCGAGGTGAGACCACACCTATCCGACATTCCCGCGCCGGACGGCCGAAAAGCAAGTGGGCCAACGTCTATCCCTTAGGGTTGCCCGAAGCTAGCGCGCACTTCTTGCAGGTTCCTTCAACATCCCTCACAGCACGGAGATGATTGATGATCTTGTCGGTCGTAGTCCCCGCTCTCAACGAAGCCCCTGTCATCGAGGAAACGCTGTCGCGACTCGTCGCCCAGGACGCGGTCGACGAAGTGATCGTCGTCGACAACGGCAGCGACGACGGCACCCCGTTCGTCGTTGAACAATTCGCCGCCACCCATTCGAAGGTGCAGCTGATTCACGAACCGGCCCGCGGCATCCCCGCCGCGCGCAACGCCGGGTTCGACAAGGCTCGCGGCGATGTCATCGCCCGCACCGACGCCGACACCCTGGTCGCCGACGACTGGGCGGCCACCATCCGTGACCACTTCACCGCGCATCCCGAGACCGCCGCGCTCACCGGGCTGTGCACTTACCACGACTCTCCGATCGGTTTCTTCCTCGAATTCGGCCAGCGCTTGCTGCTGCGGCTGGGCAAGGTCGGCGGGCAAGTGGCGAATATGTACGGACCGAACATGGCCCTGCGGCGTACGGCCTGGCACCGGATCCGGCCCGACGTGCAGACCCGCGCGGACGTCGCCGAGGATCTCGACCTGGCGCTGTGCTTGATGACGCACGGTCTGCGCATCCACCAGCTGCCCACCATGCACGCCCGGACGTCGTCGCGGCGACGGCGCACCACCCCGCGCCACCACTGGAAGTTCCACGACATCGGGGTGCGCACCCTCGAAGACCACGGCCTGCGCGTCCCCCCGCATCATCGCCTGATCATCGTGGGTGCCTGCGTATCTCACACCCTGCAGTGGCCGATCTACCGCTTCTGGGATTTCCACAGCCGCCGATTCACCCTGCGCCCGGGCGCGGCGCGCATCTCCGCCACCGGGGCTACCGACTGATCCGGGCCGGCATCGCGTTACACCAGGCCGATCGCCAGAACGATCACGGCCAGCAGCGGTGGCACGAGTTGCCCGAGGGCCGCCCTCGCCTTGTCCGGGCTGGACAGAAGCAGGACCAGGCCGGCGGCGGTCATCGAGCCGGCGCCGGTGAACACGAGGGTGGCACCGATCGTCTTGTCGCCCACCACGAAGAAGACGGTGCCGGCGATTACGCAGACGGCCAGGAACAGATTGTAGAAACCTTGATTGAACGCCAGCGGTCTGGTCGTTTCCGCCTCGGCCGCCGAGGAGAGCCCGAAGATGGCTCGCGTCTTCGGGCTCGTCCACGCCACCGATTCGAGATAGAAGATGTAGATATGAATCACGGCCGCGAGGCACGCGAGGATGAGACCTGCTGTCGTCACCGAACACCTCCGTGAACGTCGTCGCGCGATATAACCACGCGGTGGCCGGGACGTGACGGCGACACGTCGGAATGTCGCGGCGGACACCCCGGGCCGGCGCGCGGCGGCCACGTGTGTCCCGGCGAGTCGCAGCGGCCGTTACACTCGGTAGCCTTGCGAGGTTGAGACCACAGCCGCGCGCGGCACCGCGAACTATGCCGGTACCGCATCCGGCCGTGGTGGTCGACCGCGCGGGCACGGTGCTCGCGCTGACCGGGGAAGCAGGCGCCCTGTTTCCCGACGCAGTCGTGGGCGAACCGCTGCACCGTGCCGTGCCGCGCTGGTTGTCCACCGCACACGAGGAGACGGCGGCATCGGGCATCGCGCTGTCGACGGCATCGGTGTCCGGGCGCGTGGGCGGGCGCGAACTGGACGCGGTCGCCTCCCCCGGCGCCGACGGGACCGTCGTCTGGTGGTTGCTCGGCGACACCGTGCGCTCGCTGCGCGAGAGCCGCTCGGAGCTGGAGCAGGAACGCGAACGCACCGCATTCCTGTCGCAGGCCTCCGAGCGGCTGCTGGCCTCGCTGAACGTGGACCGCTGCCTGGAGACGACCGTCCGGCTGGCCGCCCGCCACCTCGCCGACGCGGCGGTGGTCGTCACTCCCCCGGCCGGGCGGGCACTGTCGGTCATCTCCTGCGACGAACACGGTGTGGTGCGGGTGAACGTCGTCGAGGAGGACCCCGACGCGGTGGCCGGGCTGAGTGAGGCGCTGCGCGGCTTCCCGCCGATTCCCTCGCAGTGGCTGGACCCGGCGGCGGTGCCGTTGTGGTTGCTGCCGCCCGGTTTCGAGCACCGCACGGGCTCGGTGATCGTGACTCCGCTTCCCGGCCATGGGGTTTCGGCGGGTGCGCTGGTACTGCTGCGGCGTTCCGGCGAGCGGACCTTCGACGAGCGCGACGAGATCTTCGCTCGGTTGTTCGCGGGCCGCGCGGGTATCGCGTTGTCGGCGGCACGACTGTATGCCGAGCAGATCAGCATCACCGCGATCCTGATGCGCGAGCTGCTGCCACCGCAACTGCACCGCGTCCACGGCATCGAATTGGCCGGCGCCTACCGGGCTTCGGAGAATCACGAGATCATCGGCGGGGATTTCTACGACGTACATCGCGCGGCGGCACCGGACGGGGAAACCCTCGTCGTCCTCGGCGACGTGTGCGGGAAGGGTCTCGAGGCCGCCGTGCTGACCGGCAAGATCCGCAACACGGTGCACGCGCTGGTGCCGATGGCCGACGATCACCAGCGCATGCTCACCCTGCTGAACAACGCGCTGATGTCCTCGCAGCACGACCGGTTCGCGACGCTGGTGCTGGCCTCGGCGGTGCACCGGGAGGGGCGGGTGCTGCTGCGGTTGACCTCCGCCGGGCATCCGCCGCCGTTGATCGTCCGGGCGGACGGGACCGTCGACATGGCCGAGACGCGGGGACAATTGGTCGGCGCGCTGCCCGAGATCAGCGCCACGACGTTCCGGACCTCGCTCGCGCCGGGGGAAACCTGCCTGCTCTACACCGACGGTGTGACCGAGGCCCGCGGCGGGCCGCTGGGCCGGCGCATGTTCGGTGAGCAACGTCTGACTGCCGCGCTGGCGCAGTGCGCGGATATGCCCGCGGAGGCGGTGGTCGAGCGTATCCACATGCTCACCACCCAGTGGGTCGGCCGCAACCAGCACGACGACATCGCGGTCGTGGCGATCACCGCACCGCGCACACCGTGATCGACCGACCCGCACCGCGAAGGAGCCGCCGTTCATGTCCGAGCCGCACCGCCCGATCACCCGGGACGCCTCCGCTTTTCGCGAAGAGCTGTGGACGGCGGTCACCGGCCGTGACGAACGCGCGGCGATCGGTATCGTGCTCGCGGCGGCGGATTCGGGGCTCGAACCGGAAGCGGTTCTGCTCGATGTCATCGCCGCGGTCCAGCGCCGGGTGGGTGCGGAATGGGCAGCGAACACCCTCAGTGTCGCCGACGAGCACACCGCCACCGCGATCAACGAGCGCGCCGTGACCGCGCTGGCGTTGCATGCGGCCGCCGCGCACCCCGCGTCGGCCGGGCGGGTCACCGTCGCGTGCGTGGACGGCGAATGGCATGCCCTCCCCGCGCGGCTGGTGGCCGAGGTGCTGCGGCTGCGCGGCTGGCAGGTCGATTTCCTGGGTGCCCAGGTGCCCACACGCCACCTGATCGCGCACCTGCACAACACCGGCCCCGACGCCGTGTTGCTGTCGTCGTCGCTGCCGACCCGCCTGCCGCAGGCGCACAGCACGATCACCGCATGCCAGGCGGCGGGGGTGCCGGTGCTCGTCGGCGGGGCGGCGTTCGGTCCGGACGGTCGTTACGCGGACCTGCTCGCTGCGGACGCCTGGGCGCCGGACCCGGCTACCGCGGCCGAGCTGCTCGCCCGAGGGCTGCGGCGTGAGCAACAGCCGCCGGACCGACCCCAGCGGACACTGACGCACTTGACCGATCAGGAATTCACCATGATCGCCCGCAGCACACCGCGATTGCTGGCGACCACCATGGCGGAACTGGAGCATTGCTTTCCCGCGATGCGGGAGTATTCCGAATTCCAGCTCGAACGCACCGCCGAAGATGTCGCGCAGATCCTCGAATTCCTCGCCGCCGCACTGTATCTGGACGACGACGAGTTGTTCACCACCTTCGTCACGTGGACCGCGGGCGTGCTGAGCGCGCGTGCGGTGCCCGCGCAATCGCTGTTTCCCGTCCTCGACCTGCTGAGCGGTCAGCTGCAGGACTTCCCGCGGGCGCGCCGGATTCTCACCACCGCCACGGACGCCCTCACCGGCACCGCACGGATCGCCTGACCAGCGAGCGCCGGCAGACTACCGCGTGGCGCGCCCCAGTTCTCGCTGCCTTCCGGCATCGGAGTGCGGTTACTCGAGTTCGGCGAGGGATTCGTCGAGTCCGGTCAACAGCCGCTGCAGGTGCGGCACGCTGCGGCGACACCCGGCGATGCCGACATGCGTGGCGCCACCGGAACTGATCGTCGTGATGTTGACCGCTTGGCCGTCGAGGGGAATCGACGCCGGATAGACGGCTTCCAGGCGCAGGCCGTTCCAGTACCGGGGTTCGGTGGCGCCGGGGACGTCAACATCGTGTGCGGCGCCCGGAACGGGCGCGGCTCGGGATAGTCCCGCGCGATCTCGTAAGCGCCCGAGAGCAATTGCCAGGTGCGCACTGCCGACACGCCGTCCATCAACGCGTGATGCGTCTTGGTCTACAGGGCTATCCGGCCGTCGGCGAGCCCGTCGACGACGTGGACCTCCCACAGCGGGCGGTGACGGTCGAGCAGCGATCCGTGCAGCATCGACACCAGTTCCAGCAATTCCCGCCCCCCGTCCGGGCGTGGGCACCGAGAGCAGCCGGACGTGGTAGTCGATATCGACGTCGTCGTCGAGATCCCACTGCAGGACGGAGAAACTCGCCAGCGACCGCGCGGGCCGGCGCCGGAACACGGACGTGAGTTCGCCGCTGCCGGAGAGCAATTCCTCGTGTACCTGGCGCGCCGACTGCGGCTGCGTGCCCGAGGGACGCAACAGTGAGAGCCCGCCGACGTGCATGGGATGTTCGCGTGCTTCCAGCAGCAGGAATGCCGAGTCCAGGGGTGACATCAACGCCATCGCGGTACCTCATCACCGTCGTTTCCGATCGGGCCGGGTGGCCACACCTTCCGGTGATCATCGCGGATGCGACCGGCTCAGGTGGGTGATCCGGCGTCTCAGCGGGCCCAGCGGGCCAGGCGTCGGTAATTGCCGAGAACAATCGGGCCAAACATATTGACAATGCGAGAGAAGTCGCTTCGTCCTCTCACCAGGGCACCGTGTCCGAACATAGAGCTCCGGAAGGCGGCGCCGATGCCTACCGACGAACCTGCCGACTCCTCGCCGAACGATTCGGGCACCGCCACCACCGTCCGGGACCTTCCGACGCCGGGCCGGGGCGCCGACCCGGAACACGGTGGCGGCGAAGTCGGACACCAGCTCTGCGCGCACCATCGGAACCATCGGAGAGGCATTGGTTTTCGCGGGCGCCGGCATCGCGCCGCACTATCGCGGCGGGTGGCACTCGGCTCGCCGTGGGCCATCACCGCCCTGCGGCAAGCGCCGATGTGGCGCGGCGACTTCGCGGCGCGCTACGGCGACGGGACAATGGTGCAATGCCTGTCCGCGGATGTCTCGGACTGGGACACCCCCGGCATTCTCTTCGGCAAACCGGCCGAGCGGTGCTCGAAAGACATAGTGGTGCAGGAAGTCTGGGCACAGCTCGAGCGCTGGCTCAACACCGGCACCGGCTGGTTGCGCGACGATGTGCACTCGTGGTTCGTCGATCCCGGCGTGCATGTCGAGGAGGGCAACAACCGCACCGACACCCCGCTGCTGGTGAATCCTGGAACCACCGGCCGGAGGCGCATTCGGCGATCGGCAACGTGTTCTTCTGCGGCGACCACGTGCGGACCGGCATCGATCTGGCGACCGATGGAGGTGCCTGCGAGGCGGGACGCAAAGCCGCCAACGCGGTGCTCGACGCGGCCGGTGACGCGGCGCCACGGGCGGCGGTGTTCCCGATGGACGCACCGCCCGAGCTCGAGCCGTTCAAGCGCATCGACGCCGACCGCTATCGGGCCGGGCTGCCGCATCTACTCGATATGTGAACGGCTGCGCAGGAATTCGGCGGCCTCCGGGCTCGCGGGCAGGAACGACTCGATCGCGAGTTCGGCGACCGTGACATTCATCGGACTGCCGAAGATGGTCATGGTGCTGATGAAATCCAGTGCGATGGCCCCGCGTTCGGGGTCGTGGTGGCGCAGCCGCAGCGGGACGACGGCCTGATCCGGTTCGGGCAGGCCGGGATCGTCGCGGCCCCCAGGATATTCGAGCAGTTCGGTGCGCAGCGCGGCCAGATCGGCCGAGCCGGTGGACTCGATCTGGCGATCGACGCGTTCGAACAGATGTCCGCGCCACTGCGCGAGATTCAGGATGCGCGGCGCCAGGCCCTCGGGGTGCAGGCTCAGCCGCAGCGCGTTGACCGGCGGAGTGAGCAGGTCGGCGCGAACACCGTCGAGGAACAGGGCGACACCGGAATTGGCGTCGACCATATTCCACTGTGCGTCCACGGCCAACGCCGGATACGGCTCGTAGCCGGTGAGGATCTGCCGCATCGCGGTACGGACGGGGGCCATGGTGGGAGTGTCCAATCCGGGTTCGGCATAGACCGGCGCGTAGCCGGCGGCCAGCAGCATCCGATTGCGTTCGCGCAGCGGGATGTCGAGCTCCTCGCTGAGGTGCAGGATCAGCTGGCGGCTCGGCGTGGACCGGCCGGTTTCGACGAAGCTGAGGTGGCGGGTCGAGGTTTCGGCGCGCCCGGCCAGCTCCAGCTGGCTGAGGCGGCGGGTGCGACGCCAGTGGCGCAGCAGATCCCCGGCGGTAGTGGTCGGCACGTGCCTGATCGTATGCGGGCCGGGTGGGCGTGGCGATTACCTCGCGGGTCATGATCGCTGTCCGGATGCCCGGCGCGTGCCTCGCGGTTAGGGTGGATTGCGTGTCGTTGGTGCAGGCTGGACTGGACCGGCTGCCCGAACGCTGGCGCGCACTGATGCTCGCCCATCGGGAGCTGCTGAAATTCGCCGTCGTCGGCGCGATCACCTGGTTCGTGGACACCGGAGTGGTGTACACGCTCAAGCTGACCGTGCTGCAGGACAAGCCGCTGACCGCGCGCGCGTTCGGCGTGCTGATCGCGACGATCGTCTCCTACATCCTGAACCGGGAATGGTCGTTCAACACCCGCGGCGGGCACCAGCGCAGTCACGAGGCGGCGCTGTTCTTCGCCGTCAGCGCGCTCGCGGTCGGCGTGACCGTCATTCCACAGGCGGTCTCGCTGTACGTCTTCGACATCCGGGTGCCGCACGTCAGCGCGTTCACCCAGGCGGTCTCCAACTTCATCACCGGGCAGATCCTCGGTGTACTGCTGGCGATGGCATTCCGGTTCTGGGCGTTGCGGCGATTCGTCTTTCCCCAGGATCTGCGCGAAGCCGAACTGGAGATCCTCTGACCCGGAAACCGCGAGGCGCCGAAACCGCAGGCGGTGACGGGCATCACGCCGGTACGAGCAGACGGACCTGGCGACCCAGCCCGCCGGCGAACACCGATACCATGATCTCGTGCGAGCAGCGGCCGACCCTTCCACGCAACTGCGTGGCGGATGCGTCGGTGCGGCCGCGGGCACGGTGAGTATCGCCGCCCACGCCTTCGGTGGTGGCGCGGTGGCACCCGGCTCCACGGCGATCATGATGCTGATCGCCGCGAGCACCGCGATCGGCTGTCTCGCCGCGCACACCCGCACCGGACTATTGCGGCTGATGGGCCTGCTCGCGGTCGGGCAGGCGATAGGCCACCTGGCGCTGACACTGTCCCCGCACTGCCACGACGTGCTGATCACGGCGCCCATGCTGGTCGCGCACATCACGGCGACGGTGGTCGGAGCGGTTCTCGTCCGCGGCGCGGAAACCACACTGCGACGCGCTGTTTCGCTGATTCGCCGAGTAGTCGGCGCGGTCGCGCACGTTCTCGGAATCTCCGGCGCTCCGGTCGTCGTCTCGATACCGGACACGGTGACCGCGCCGCGGCGGCTCGTACTGGCCTCCGGTACCGGGCGGCGCGGTCCGCCGAGGCTCACCGGTTCCTTCGCTGCCTCGCACCGCATACCCGCGTGGGTGTGATACCGGCACATCGGTAGACGCGTCCATCGTCTCGCCGGATCGCGTCCGGGCCACGGATGACGGACAACGGCTGAGCGGCCCGATGGACCGATAGTTCTCGAGAACTGTCACATCGGAGCGCACAGCACATGCGGCCGCGCCGTAAGGCGCCTATCCGTGAACCACTACCGGCACACTGCCAGGCGCCATCCGCCAACCCACAGTCGGCAGTCGAGGATGTGGCGACACGAATCGGTCGCTACCGCACGGCGCCTGGACGGCTACCGACACTGTGCGGATGCGGGCGCCGGTTGTCGGCACATCGGTCGACGTCGGCGCGCCTGCGTGCTCGGTCACGGTCACCGCTGTGGCGGCCCGGCCGTGACCGCTGATCGCGGGCAGTGCTGTTCGGTCGGCCGTCGTCGGCCTCCGAGGACGTTCGGCCGAGGATGTCCTGATCGATCGGATACGCCGGACGGGCTCGCGGGCTGATTCGCGGGTGGCCGCCGAAGTCGCACCGCTCTGCCCTGGCACGCAGCGACGAACGCCCACCGGTGGCGGTGTATACCGCGCACGCACCCGTACGCCGCGCAACGCGCGGTCCGACGACGTGACGAGCACCCGGCCGCGGTGAATGTCCGCGACGACGTGCCGACTGCTCGATGAAAACCCTTCTCATGCAATGGAGTTCACCAATGTTCTCTCTCCCCCACGCCGGGCGCGCCGCCCTCGTCTCAGGTGACCGTAGTCCTCGCCGTGCGGCATCCGCCCAGGCCCGGCCGCACAGCGCGACACGGCCGTCCCGCGACACGGCCGGTTCCGCGCGCCGGCGTCGGTCCGCGGGCCTGCTGATCACCGCCGCGGCCTCGATCCCGCTGCTGCTGGCCGGATGTTCGTCCGGCGACACCTCCCCCGCCGCGGACGCCAATTCGGTCACCGTGGGTGATCAGTGGATCAAGGCCGCCGATGCGGGGATGTCGGCGGCGTTCGCGAATTTCACCAATACCGGCGACCACGAGATCCGCATCGTCGACGCGACGAGCCCGGCGTCGGCGCGCATGGAGATTCACGAGGTGGTTCAGTCGAACGGGACGTCCATCATGCGCCCCAAGGCCGGCGGGCTGGCGATCCCCGCACACGGCGGCGCGAAACTGACGCCGGGTGGCGACCATCTGATGTTCATCGATCTGAAGGCCCCGCTGCGCACCGGAATGCAGACGCCGATCACGGTGAAGTTCGCCGACGGCACCAGCACCACCTTCACCGCCCAGGTGCGCGACTTCGCGGGCAATCAGGAGAACTACTCACCGACCACAGCCGCCCACGGTGGCTGAGCGGCTGTCGCGGCGCCGGTTGCTCGGCGGCAGTGCTGCCGCGGCGGGTGCGGCAGGGGTCGCGGGGCTCACCCTCGGCGCCGAACGCTGGACGCGCCACACCGAGACCGCCGACCCGGGCACCGCGCGCGAACCGTTCTACGGACCGCACCAGGGCGGGGTCGCGACCGCGCCGCAGCAGCACGCGGCGTTCGTGGCCTTCGATCTGCGGCCCGGCACCGTCCGCGCCGACCTCGTCGGATTGCTGCGCATCTGGTCGGGGGACGCGGCGCGGCTCACGGCCGGTGAGCCGACGCTGGCCGATACCGAGCCGGAGCTGGCGCGCCGGCCCGCGCGGCTGACCGTGACCGTCGGATTCGGCCCACGGCTGTTCACCGTGGCGGGACTCGAATCCGCGCGGCCGCACTGGCTCACCCAACTGCCGGGCTTCACCATCGACCGGCTCGACCCCGCATTCTGTGCGGGCGATCTGCTGCTGCAGGTCTGCGCGGACGAGGCGACGACGGTGGCGCATGCGGTGCGGGCGCTGTCACGCAGCGTGACCTCGCTGGTGACCGTGCGCTGGACCCAGCGCGGATTCCGCAACGCTGCTGCCGGGCAGACGATGCGCAATCTGATGGGTCAGGTCGACGGCACGGTCAACATCGGCCCCGGGGCCGATTTCGATCGGCTCGTGTGGGACGACGGCGCGATTGTGCCGTGGCTGCGGGGCGGAACGTCGATGGTGCTGCGCCGGATCGCGATGAATCTGGATACCTGGGACGAACTCGACCCCGACGGGCGAGAACTGACCGTGGGCCGGCGCATCGCGACCGGGGCGCCATTGACCGGGACCCGCGAAACCGACGATCCGGATTTCGCGGCCGTGGACGCTCACGGCATCCCGGTCATTCCGCCCTCGGCGCATATCGCACGGGCGCATCACACCCGCGACGGCGAGCGTTTCCTGCGGCGCGGCTACAACTACGACGATGCCCCCGCACCCGGGACCACCTCGAATTCGGGGCTGTTGTTCGCCGCCTACCAGCGCGATATCTCGGCGCAATATCTGCCGGTGCAGCGTCGCCTCGCCGAATTCGACGCCCTGAACACCTGGACCACTCCCGTGGGGTCCGCGGTGTTCGTGATTCCACCGGGAATCACCGACACGCAGGGCTATATCGGCCAGACCCTGCTGGAGGGCTGAGCCGGCCACCGCGCGGACATTCGATGCGATTCTGCAGCCGGTGCCGAATCGCATCGAATGTCCTGCGGCTCAGTGCCACCGCCGAGCCTCGCGGCTCAGTGCCACCGCCGAGCCTCGCGACTCAGTGCCACCGCCGAGCCTCGCGACTCACTGCCACAGCACGGCCACGAACACGTTGGCGATGGCCAGCACTCCGGCGGCGTCGGCCATCCAGGCAACGGTCTTGCCACGCTTGGCATCCGCGTGTGCGATCTCGGCCAGGCCGGCCACCGCGACCGCGATGACCAGTTTCACCACGATCTTGGCCATGTCGAGATTCTTGTCGAGCGAATCGATGCCGTCGGCCATGCCGACCAGAATCAGACCCGTGACGATCTGCGCTCGCGCACCCCAGAGCATCACCTGCGACACCGCCGGCCGGCCTGCGGCGTATCCGCCGATCACCGCGGCGAGTCCGAGCAAGTGGGTGACGACCACCAGGTTGTAGACCACTGTCATGGCTCACAGCGTAGATCATCGGCACCGATTCAACGACACGGCGTAGTAGAGCTGCTTCCTCGCCGGGGCCCGGGACATCGGCACGGCCACATGCATTCTCGCGGCCTCGTCTTTCACGGTGCCGTTTTCCTGCCCTGGGCGGGCACGGCTCCGCCCCGCGTCCATCGTCGAACGCGGGGCGGAACGGGAGAATTATTCGACGATCAGCAGGCTGCCGCGCGGCACCATGGTGATGCCGGCCGGGTCGACCTTGCCGATCACCGGTCCGGTGCATCCCCGCCCGGCGTGGACCTCGATCACCTTGTCGGTGCTGTTGCCGACGGTGAGCTGGTAGGCGTGCGGTTCGATGCAACCGGTCGGGTTGTTGTAGATCTGCCCGTTGACGGTGACGGTGCCCTGCGCGGCTTGCGCGGCACCGGCGCCGAGCACTGCGAACGCGCCCGCCGCCGCGGCGGCGGTGATGAGTCCAGCGGTGCGAATCATGAAATCCTCCAGTTTGTTTCGGCCCGACCGTCGCTCAGGTTACCGGCTCCCCCGCCCCCGTCCACAGCACCGACGCGGACCCGGCGGAAATACGCGCGTTTCACGCCGGATCGGGTCGGGTAGTCATCCTCAGGTGGCTCTCTTCGGTCGCGCCGCGGCAACGGTGCGGAATCGAGTGGGTCGGGATTACTGGGTCGCTTGGTGATGGCTAGGAGAAGAGGGTGGCGGTTGTACTCGTGCTGCGCGCACGCGGACTGGGTGATCTCCTCACCGCGGTCCCGGCTCTTCGTGCGCTGCGCCGGGCGAGGCCGCGCGATCACATCGTGCTGGCCGCACCGCACCGGCTCAAACCCATCGTCGACCTGATCACCTCGGTGGACGAGATGGTCGCGGCAGCCGACCCGCACACCATGCGCTGGGACGGCGCGCCGCCCGCGCTGGCGGTGAACCTCCAGGGCTCCGGCGCCGAGGGCATCGTCGAACTGGCCCGCACCGAACCCACCCGGCTGCTCACATATCGCAATGCCGCCTTCCCCGATCTGGACGGCCCCGAATGGCAAGCGGATATGCACGACATCGACCGCTGGTGTCATCTGCTGGAATCGGCCGGGATCAGCGCCGATCGCCGCAATCTTGGCTTGGTGCCGCCGGTGGCCACCACCAGTCACCGCGACTGCGTGGTGGTGCACGTGGGCGCCGGGGCGCCCGCCCGCCGCTGGCCCGGCGAACGATTCGCCGCGGTGATCCGGCATCTGCTCGTGCAGGGCCGCGAGGTAGTCGTGACCGGCGACGAATTCGAACGCGACCTCGCCCTCGGCATCGCCGCACGCGCCGGGCTGTCGCACGACCACGTACTGGCCGGGCAGCAGAATCTCATCGAACTGTCGGCTACCGTGGCCGAGGCCGCACTGGTGGTGTGCGGCGATACCGGTGTCGCACATCTGGCGACGGCATTCGGCACCCGCACCGTCGCGCTGTTCGGGCCCACCGCGCCCGGCCGCAGCGGACCGCCGCCGCATCTGTCCGGCCGCCACATCTCGCTGTGGGCGGGCCGCACCGGCGATCGCGACGGCGACACACCCGATCCGGGTCTGCTGCAGATCACCGTTCCGGATGTCGTGGCGGCCGTCGACACGCAGCTGGACCGCCGGCGGTGGGCCGAGGCCGACCGGCGCGGCACCGCGTATCGACGCGTCGGCTGAGCGCCCCGCCGCGGGGGCGGGCACCGTGGTAATCGACACGAACCACCGGATGGGACACCTTCGGGCAGTATCGTGTGCCGATGATCACCGTCCGAACGAAAATCTGCGGTATCCGTAGCGAGTCCGATCTCCGGGCTGTCGTCGCCGCTGATGCTGACGCGGCCGGGTTCATTTCGGGCACGACGCATTTCAGCGAAGACGAACTCGACCCGGAATCGGCCCGCCGGTTGTCCCGGCTGGCGCCCTCCTCGATGGAGCGCGTACTGGTCACCCATCTCACCGACGCGGGCGAGGTGTTGCGCCTCGCCGACCGGATCGGCGTCGACTGTATCCAGCTGCACGGCCTGATCTCACACGACACCGCGCGCGCCGTCCGGCGCCGTGCGGGCGGGCGGCGAGTGATCCGCGCGGTCCACGTCACCGGCCCGGAGGCGATCGCCGCCGCCGAGCGCGCGGCCCCGGATTGCGATGGGCTCGTGCTGGATTCGCGCTCCATCGACCGACTGGGCGGGACCGGGCGTACCCACGACTGGTCGCTCAGCGCTCGCATCGTCGAACTGTTCGACGACCCGGCGTTCCCGGTGATGCTCGCCGGTGGACTCAACCCGCACAACGTCACGGCCGCGATCGATGCCGTCCGGCCGGCCTGGGTCGATGTCAATTCCGGCGTCGACGACGGCCGGGGCGACAAGGACCCGGCGACCTGTACCGAATTCGTCAGGGCGGCACGCGATGTCGCGGCGCCGATCGCTGCTCTAGCCCGGCCGCGATCAGAATGAGCAACCCCGCGGCGGCGGTCGCCGCGGTGGGCACGCTCCGGGTGGCCACCGCTCCCACCAGCGTGGCCACCACGGCCTCGTTGAGCCCGATGACGCTGGCCGTGGCCGCGCTCAATCGCCGCAGCGCCTGCCAGTAGAGCGCGAATCCGGGTCCGAGGAGGGTGGCACCGACTGCGGCCAGCTCGGCCGCCACCCGCCCGGACGGTGGATCCAGCGCCAGCAGCGGGCTGCTCGCGATGCCGCCGAACAACAACTGCAACGCCGCCGAGGTGACCGTGTGGTCCGGTCCCGAGTGCCGGGCGACCACACTGACCAGCATCGCCACACAGGCCGCACTGCCCAGCGCCAGAGCGCATCCGGTCAGGGCCGCGATCTGCGCATCGCCGCCCGGGTGCCGCCAGGCGACCAGCCAGATCGCCGCCGCGACCAGGAGCAGTTCGAGCAAGACCGGCACCGTCGGCGCCCGCCGCCCGCGAACGAGCGCGGCGGCGATGATCAGTACCGGCGCGGTCAGGTGCAGCGCGACCACCACGGGGAGCGGACCGATCCGCAGCGCCGCGACGTACAGCGCCAGATTCGCGGCTTCCAGCCCGCCCAACCGGAAATACAACGCCGGGTTGGCGGTCAACGTCGCCCACGGATGCTGTCCACGCAGTCGCGCCGACACCAGCAGCGGCACCGCCCCGCCGAGGGCCACCAGGCCCGCGGTCGTCGGAGCGGCCAGGGCGGCCAGCAGGGCACTGGAGGTACCCCACAGGAAGGTCACCGCGACCATGCGGACGAGCGGGCCGCTCATCGACTAGGCCAGCAGGTAGGTGACCACCGGCATCACCAGTGCGGTGAACGCGGCGAACACCGCGCTCGCCACCCGCCGCTTGGGTAGTCGCGGAAACCGCGTGGCCAGTCCGCAATACGTCCCGATCGCGACGAGCACCGTCCCCCACACCACCAGCGCGCGGCTGCCGACGGTGCCGAATACGGCGTCGAAGCCGACCGCCAGGGCGAACACGGTGCTGCCGGCGGCCGCCGACAGCACCAGCAACGCCTGTCCCGCAGTCGAATTCATCAACATGCGATGGCCGCGCACCGAGGCGATCGCCTGCGGGTCGGTGCGATGGACACCGTCGACGCGGCAGATCTCGTCGTACACCTTGGCCGGGTTCACTCGCTCGTTGATCGCCGGCCGCACCTGTAACAACGCCTCCAGCGCCTGAGTGGTGGCATACGAGGTGACCGGCCCCTCATCCGAGATGCGGAAACCGCCCCGATAGATGGCCAAGGCGTCCATCTCCTGCATATCCAGCAGCGCGACGATCGCGGCGCGCACGGCCGGGTCGAAGATCGTGCGACTGTCGGCCGCGATCACGGCGCCGACCGCCAGATGCAGGGTGAGATGGCGCCAGGTGTCGACCAGATCGTCACGGCGGAAGATCTCGGTCTCGATGTCGCACTCACCCCGGCGCAGGCCGGTCAGCAGCCGCTTGACCGCCAGCTCACACGCGCGCTCGGCGCGTTTGTCCCCGATCCGGACGATCTCCGGCCGAGCGAGCACGCCGGCGATATGGGCCGCCGCGTACATCGGCAAGGACCGAGGCTCCTGATACATCGCCGAGACCAGATAGGCGATGCCGCGCGAGATGGCCTGGTGGCGTTCACCATCGAAGGCGCCGCCCCCGATGAGCGCCTCGACCGCGGCGGCGGTCGCGGTAATCGACACCGGGCCAAGGAAACCCGACATACGCCATCCGCCGGTTTCGGAATCCTGTTGGTCCAACAGGGTTCGCACGGCCCCGACCAACTCGGGCTCGGACTCCCCGACCTCGAGGCAGCGCAGTGCCCGGATGCGCCAGGCGACGTCGATCGGAGTTCGGAAGTACCATTCGTCGCCGTTGGGCCGTTGCACCACCGTTGCTCCGACCAGCGCGGCGACCTTTGCCGCACGAGGGATTTCGCACCCGGCGCGATGCAGCACGCACACCACCTCGGCGGTGTTCTGCGGATTGGGCGGCACGTCGGGGATCCACCCCCAGCCCGCGCCCCCGCCGAGATGCGGTATCTGACTGCCGCGCAGCCATTCGACTGCCATCCGGATACGCTCGTCGATGTTCGACACGGCCTCCGCCCCCTTGATGCGATGCCCCGTAGATTTTCGATGGGGCTGATAACCGCCAAGTTACTCGGATGGTCCGACATGCCGCGCCGTCGTTGTGCGCCCGAATTGCCTGGTAGCGAACATATTTCGGTTATATCTCGAGCAGCGCTGCTCGATGTGTCCCGGATGGCGCCGTGAAACATCAAGGCCGTGACAAGGATTCGCGTTGCGGCCACGGCGGTGTCCACGGTCCTGGACGCGGCGGTTACCTCCCGGCCGCCCACCCGTAGCCGGAATGCGTCCGGCCCGACTCCGAATTGCAACCCACGACGCGCCGGTACCGTCCGCGACCGTCGCGCGGCGGGGAAATCCCGTGACAGAGTTCGCCTCCCGCGAGGGCGAACCGGTACCGGAGTATGAGTGCCGAACAGTACGTCCGGGTGACGCGTGACGGGAATCGGCGACCCTACCTTCGCGTCATGACCACGATCCTCTCCTCCGCCCGTCGATGGCACCGGCCGTTGTTGTGCACCGCGGCGGCGATGGCGGTACTGGCCCTGTGCTGCCTGTGTGCCATGCCGTTCGACGATCGCCGACTCCTCGGTGAGTCGGTGTGGCTCAAACCCGGCAAGTTCGGGATCGCGTTCTGCCTGTACACGCTGACGCTGGCGTGGCTGCTGTCGGTGCCGCATCGCGGTGCGCGTGTGAGCTGGTGGGCGGGCACCGTTTTCGCTGTGACCGGCGTCGTGGACGTGGGTTTCATCGTGCTACAGGCGGCACGGGGCACCTTCAGCCACTTCGACACCGAATCCGATGCGGTCAATTCGATCGGCCAGATGGTGTTCGCCTCCGGCGTACCGGGCCTGTTCCTCGCGAATCTCGTCGTCGCGGTGATCCTGTGCCGGCAGCGCGTCCTCGACCGTCCCACGAGCCGGGCCGTGCACGCCGGACTGGCCATCGCCGTCGCCGGGATGGCGCTCGGATATCTGATGGGCTTCACCGGCGAACAGACGGTGCGTGACGCGCAGGGCAGTCCGGTGCGGTTGGCGGCCGGCCATACGGTGACCGATGCCGTCCTGCCCGTGCGCGACGGCGTGGCAGACATGCCGATCACGCATTGGAGCACGATCGGCGGCGACCTGCGGATTCCGCATTTCGCGGGACTGCACGGCATCCAGTTCCTGCTCGCGATGGTCGCGATCACGGCCTGGCTCGCGCGACGGCGGCCCTGGCTGGACGAACGGGTGCGCGCCCGCTTGGTCGGCATCCTGGGGCTCGGCTACGCCGGACTGGTGGCGCTGCTGTTGTGGCAGGCGCTGCGGGCGCAGCCGTTGATCCACCCCGATCGCACCACCGTGCTCGCATTCCTCATGCTGAGCGTCGCGACACTGGGTGCGGCCGCGGCCGTCGTGCGGGACGGTCAGCGCAGCCGTTCGGCGTCCTTGGCGAGTTCGACCACATTGGCGGTCAACTCGGCCAGCTCCGACGGGTCGGCGCCCTCGGCGACGGCGGTGGCGACATCCTCGGCCGCGCAGCGAGCGGCGAACCAGCGGTCGGCGAGATCGGCGGCCTCCTGAGCGCTCAGCACCACCGAATCCTCCGGAATGCCGGTCCCCTCCAGGCTCTTTCGATGTTCGTAGGCGCGCTGGCGGCAGGATTGCCGGCAATATCGGCGGCGACGGCCGATTTCGGTATCGGCGATTTCCCGACCGCACCACAGACACGACGACAGCACACGGCGCGACATGACCCGACACCTTAGCCGCCCGACCGGCGCCCGCGCCCGGACCACGCCGCAACGGCGAATCGCCGCTACCGGCCGGGCCGGGCACGGCGAGACCCGGCCGAAGCCGTAAAATACCCCGGTTGACCGTCGCGGGAACCGATCAGGCCGCCGGCGCGTTGATAGTCCAGTAGAACGTTGCCGACAGGCCAGAGAGGACCGCACACCATGGCAGATCGCGTACTCCGAGGTAGCCGGCTCGGAGCGGTGAGCTACGAGACGGACCGCGACCACGACCTGGCACCACGTCGAGTGGCGCGGTACCGGACCGACAACGGCGAGGAGTTCGACGTCCCGTTCGCCGACGACGCCGAAATCCCGCCGACCTGGCTGTGCCGTAACGGTCAGGAGGGCATCCTGGTCGAGGGCACCACCCAGGAACCGAAGAAGGTCAAGCCCCCGCGTACCCATTGGGACATGCTGCTGGAGCGCCGCTCCAAGGAGGAGCTCGAGGAACTGCTGCAGGAGCGCCTCGAACTGCTCAAGACCCGGCGCGGCCGGTAATCGAGCCGACGCGAACGTCCCCTCGCACCCAGGTGCGAGGGGACGTTCGCGTATTCGGCGCGACACCGCTGTCGTACGCGGCCGCCGCGGTGATCAGTGACTGGCGACCTTGCGGTATTGCAGCAGCGCCAGCGGCACCGCGACCACCAGGATGGCGACCGAACAGGCCACCGCGTATTCCACGCAGTGGTCGACCGGCCATCCGTGCGGTGCGGCGAACGTAGGCGGAGAACTGTTCGCGAACAGTTTCCGGCCGGATGCCGACACCGCCGTGATCGGGTTCCACTCCGCGATGGAACGCAGCGGTCCCGGCAGCGTCTCGGCGGAGATGAAGGCCGAGGAGATGAACGTGACCGGGAACAGCCAGATCAGTCCGGCGCTCTGCGCGACCTCCACATTCGGAGCGATCAACCCGGTGAGCGCACCCACCCACGACATCGCGAACGCGAACAGCAGAATGATCGCGAATCCGAGCGCCGCGTCTGCCAGGGAGCCGTTGATCCGCCACCCGACCAGATAACCGCAGGCCACCATGACCGCCAGCGCCACCACGTTGACCACTGTGTCGGACAGGGTCCGGCCCATCAGCACCGCCATCCGTGACATCGGGAGCGTGCGCATCCGGTCGATGATGCCCTTCTGCAGGTCGTTGGCCAGGCCCACGGTGGTGAACGCGGCGTTGAAGGCGACCGTCTGGGTGAAGATGCCGGCCAGCAGGAATTCACGGTACTGGCCGCCGCCCAGCGACGCCCCGAAGATGTAGGCGAACAGGAATACGAACATCAGCGGCTGAACCGTCGCGGTCACCAGCAGCGTCGGCACCCGCAGGATGGTCAGCAGATTGCGGTAGGCGACGATCGCGCTGTCGCGGAAGACCCGTACCGGGGCGGAGATCGCGTGGACGTCGCTATCGATGTCCGGCCGCGTCACCGCCGTGTCGGTCTGCGTGGGCTCTGCCGCCGTCTCCGATTCGGCGACCGCCGCGTCGGCGGTACTCACGACATGATCTCCTCTGCTACGTCTTCTTCGGTTTCGGATTCTTCGATCGGTTCCGCGGGCGTGCCGGTCAGCGACAGGAACACATCGTCGAGACTCGGCCGGGTCACCTCCGCGTCGACCACGCACACCCCCGCGTCGTCGAGCCGGCGCAACGCCTCGACCATGGTCCGGGTACCGTCGCCCACCACGATCGACACGTGGTCGGCGCCCGGTTCATGGATGGGCTCGCCGAGCCCGACCTCGCTCAGCACGGACTTCGCCGGGCCCGGGTCCTGCCCCTCGGCGAGGGTGACGGTGAGCCGGTCGCCACCGATCGAGGTCTTCAGTTCGTCGGCGGAGCCGCGCGCGATCACACGGCCCTTGTCGATTACCGTGATCCGGTCGGCCAGCTGGTCGGCCTCCTGCAGATACTGAGTGGTCAGCAGCACGGTGGTGCCGTCGTCGACCAGATCGCCGATCACCTTCCACATGTCGAGCCGGCCGCGCGGGTCCAGACCGGTGGTCGGCTCGTCGAGCACCACCACCGTGGGCCGGGCCACCAGCGCACCCGCGAGGTCCAGTCGGCGGGCCATACCGCCGGAATAGGTGCCCGCGCGCCGCCCGGCCGCGTGTTCGAGTCCCAGCGCCGAGAGCAGTTCGGCCGCGCGCGCGGCGGACTTCTTGTGGTTCATGCCGTACAGCCGGGCCACCATCCGTAGATTCTCGAATCCGGACAGGTTCTCGTCGACCGCGGCGTACTGCCCCGACAGCCCGATCCGGGTGCGCACCCGCGCCGGATGATGCACCACGTCGACGCCGGCGACCCGGACGTTGCCGGAGGTCGGTTTCAACAGGGTGGTGACGATTCGGACCGTCGTCGTCTTACCGGCGCCGTTGGGACCCAGCAGACCCATCACGGTTCCCGAGGGGATCTCCAGATCGATGCCGTCGAGTACCCGGGCCTTACCGTAGGTCTTGACCAGATCGGTGACTTCCACTGCCAGGCTCACAGCGTCTCCTCCGTGTCGCCGCCGGCGGCGGCCTCGAGTTGTTGCCGCAGCACCGGGCCGATCACGGCCAGCGCTTCCGGTGTCGTCATGCCGGAGTGCCGGCAGCGCAGTTTGCGGTCCTCGATCACACCCGTGACGAACGGTTCCCACGCCGCGGCGCAGCGCTCCGGATCGGCGAGGTTGACCTCGTCGTCGGCGGCGGTGAAGAACAGCAGATCACCGTCGAAGACGCGCGGCCGGAATCCGTTGGCCTGCACCGTGCCGTTGGCGTAGCCGGTGTAGAGCCGCTGCAGGTGGTCCATGGTCAGCGCCGCGAACGGGCCCGGCCGGCCGCGCAGCAGCTCGGCCGCCTCCTCCAGGGTCAGGCCCGCGTCCACGCCGTTGTCGCCGCCGAGCAGATCGCTGCCGAATTCGCCGATGATGTCGGCCACGCCCGGCATGGCCTGGTCGAGCCAGCGGTCGCCGAGCTGGTAGCTGTCCATCATCGCCAGCAGCGCCACCCGCTGGCCCGCGTCCTGCAGCTGCACCGCGATCTCGTGGGCGATCAAACCACCCAGCGACCAGCCGAGCAGATGGTACGGCCCCTCCGGCTGCACCGAACGCATATGCGCGACATAGTCTTTCGCGGCGGCCCGGATCGAGTCGTGCTCCTGCTCACCGGTGATGTGCGGCGCCTGCAGCCCGTAGACCGGGCGGTCGCCGGGCAGATGCGCCAGCAGTCCGGCGTAGCACCACGACAGCCCGATCGCCGGGTGCACACAGAACAGCGGCGGCGGCGTGGCCTCGGCGACGGGGCGAATCGGCAGCAGCGGCTGCATCGCGACCGCCAGCACATCCTCGCCGGAGGCCGCCAGCTGCCGGGCGATGCCGGCCGGGGTGGATTCGGCGAACATCAGCTGCACCGGCATCTCGATCCCAGCAGACCGCAGGTGCGCCACCACCTTCGTCGCCAGCAGCGAGTTGCCGCCCAGATCGAAGAACCCGTCGTCGGCGCCGACCTTGTCGACTCCCAGGACATCGGCGAACGCGTCGCAGACCGCCGTTTCCATCGGTCCCGACGGCGCGCGGTAGCCGTGCTCGGTGGCGAAGACCGGTTCGGGCAGCGCCTTGCGATCCAGCTTGCCCACCGGACTCAGCGGAACCGACTCCAGCAGCATGATCGATTGCGGCACCATATAACTCGGCACCAATCCGGCCACGTGAGCGCGCAACTGCGCCGGCGTCGGATTCGTGCCGGTGCGCGGCTTCACATACGAGACCAGCGCGGTGGCGCCCGAGACGGTCCGGTGACCGATCGTCGTCGACCATTCGACCTGTGCGTGGCGGTGCAGTGCGGCGTCGATCTCACCGAGTTCGATGCGGAAACCGCGAATCTTGACCTGGTGGTCGGTGCGGCCCACGTACTCGAGTTCGAAGCGGCCACCGCGCTGCACCCAGCGCACCAGATCGCCCGTGCGGTACATGCGTTCGCCGGGCTTGCCGAACGGATTGGCCACGAAACGGCCGGCGCTGAGCCCGGTGCGGTTGTGGTAGCCGCGCGCCAGCGCCGAACCGGACAGGTACAGCTCGCCGACGACGCCGGCCGGGGTCGGATGCAGCCGCGAATCCAGGACCGCCGCGTGCACACCGCGAATCGGTGCGCCGATGGTGATCGGCGCACCCGGCGCGATCGGCGGGGCCATCAGCGTCACGATGGTCGTTTCGGTCGGGCCGTACACGTTGTGCAGGTTCCGGCCGGGCGCCCACCGCGCCACGAGCTCCGGCGGTAGCGCCTCGCCACCGACGAGCACGTGCCGGAACGAGTCGAGACCGGCCGGATCGACCGTGCCGAGCGCAGCGGTGGTGATGAACGCGTGGGTGATCTCTTCCTCGGCCAGCAGCCGTGCGAGATCCGCACCGCCGTAGATCCCGGTCGGGGCGATCACCAGCGTCGCCGCCCCGCCCAGGGCGAACAGCAGGTCGAGCATCGCCGCGTCGAAGCTGGGAGTGGCGAAGTGCAGCACCCGGCTGTCGGGCCGCACGTCGAACCGCTCGGCGGTTTCGGCGGCGAAGTTCGACAGACCGCCGTGGGTGACCACCACACCCTTGGGCGTGCCGGTCGAACCGGAGGTGTAGATGACGTAGGCCGGGTTCTCGATCCGCAACCGGCCCCGCCGCTCCGCCGGAGCGATCGGCGCATCGGAGGCGCGCAGCACGTGCTCCTGCAGGCCGGGTCCGTCCAGGTCCATCCATTCCGCCCCCGCGGGCATACGCTCGCGGTGGGCGGCGAGCGTAATGCCCAGCGTGGCACCGGAATCGGTGAGCATGTGGGCGATTCGGTGTTCGGGATAGCCGGGGTCGACCGGCACGAACGCCGCACCAGCCTTGGCCACCGCCAGCGTCGCCGCCACCGACTCCATCGACCGCGGAATACCCACGGCGACAAGCATTTCCGGTCCGACCCCGAGGGAGATCAGCACCCGCGCCAGGCGGTTGGTCCATCGGTCCAGCGCACCGTAGCTGATCTCGGCGTCTTCGGTGCGCAGGGCGATCGCCCGCGGATCGACGGCCACCGCGGCGGCGAAGACCTCGGGCAGCGTCCCCGGCCGGCCGCCGAGGGCACCCCGCACGGGCGCCAGCGTCGACCATTCGGTGGGGTCGAGCAGCTCCAGATCGCCGACCGGCAGTTCCGGATTCGCGGCCGCCGCCTGCAGCAGCCGGGCGAAGCGGGCGCCGAGGCGGGCGGCACTGATGTCGTCGAACAGGTCACGGGCGAAATTCACCGAGACGGTGATCCCGGCCGGTTCCCGCTGTTGGGTCCACGATTCGGTGAGGGTGAACTGCAGATCGAATTTCGCGATCCCCGGATCGGCGTCACAGGCCTCGATCGTCACCTCGGGCAGTTCCAGGCTGCGCACCGGCTGATTCCGCACCGAGAGCATGACCTGGAACATCGGGTGATGCGCCTGCGAGCGCGCCGGATTGAGTACCTCGACCAGCCGCTCGAACGGCACATCCGCATGTGCGAAGGCCTCGAGGTCGATATCGCGCACCGCGCGCAGCAGATCGGCGAAGCTCTGCGCGCCGCTGACCGGCGTGCGCAGTACCAGGGTGCCGACGAACATGCCGACCATCGCGTCGAGGGCCTGCTGTCCACGTCCGGCGATCGGCGTGCCGACGGTGATGTCGTGCTCGGCGCTGATCCGGTGCAGCAGCGAGGCCAGCGCGGCGTGCAGGACCATGAACATGGTGACGCCGTGACGGGCGGCGACGGCCTGCAGTTCGCGGTGCGTGTCCGCGTCCAGGACGCAGTCCACCGTGCCGCCGCGATAACTCGGCGTCGCCGGGCGGCGCCGGTCGGTGGGTAGCGGCAGCAGTTCGGGAATGCCGTCCAGTGCCGCGCGCCAGTAGTCGAGCTGGCGGCTGATCGGCGATTCCGGATCGTCCTCCGCGCCCAGCGCGTCCCGCAGCCACAGCGTGTAGTCGGCGTACTGGACAGGCAACTCGGCCCATTCCGGCGCCGACCCGGCCGCATACGACCGGTACGCACTCGCGATATCGGCGGCCAGCGGCTCCAGCGACCAGCCGTCCATCGCGATGTGATGGACCACCAGCACCAGCACGTGATCGTCGGCGGCGATCCGCAGCAGCTGCGCCCGCAGCGGCGCGGTGGAGGCGAGATCGAATCCGGCCTCCGCGAAAGTTCTTACGGCACCGGTAATTTCACCCTCATCGACGTCGACGACCGGCAGCGCCACCGCGGCCTCACCGGGTGCCAGCACTCGCTGATAGGGCTCGCCTTCGACCTCCGGGAAGACCGTGCGCAGTGTTTCGTGACGCCGCTGCACCGCATGCAGCGCCGCGTGCAGCGCCGCCACATCCAACGCGCCGCGCATCCGCAGCGCGACCGGCACGTTGTAGACGCCGGACAGATCCTCGGCCGAGGAGGCGTTGAACCGGTTGAGGAACCACAGCCGCCGCTGCGCCGCCGAGAGCGGCACCCGGGCGGGGCGCTCCCGCCGCGTCAGAGCCGGGCCGTGGTCGCCGTCGCGGGCGCCGCCGTCGAGCAGGGCGGCGAGTTCGGCGACGGTCGGGGCGCCGAAGACCGAACGCACCTGCACCCGCACCCCGGTGGCATCGCTCAGCCGGGCCACCAATTGCGTTGCCAGCAGCGAGTTTCCGCCGATCTCGAAGAAGTTGTCGTCGGCGCCGACGGATTCGGCGCCGATCAGTTCGGCCATCACCCGCGCGACCAGGCGTTCGGTGTCGGTGCCCGGTTCCCGCGCCGCGGTGGTGATCTGCTGCGGTTGCGGCAGCGCGTCACGGTCGAGTTTGCCGACCGGGGTCAGCGGAATCCGGTCCAGCACGGTGACGCTGCTGGGCACCATATGCGCCGGCAGGTGCGCGGCCACATGGTCACGCAGCGCCTCGACGTCGATGTCGGTGCCGGGCTCGGCAGGCTGGACATAGGACACGATCCGCGGTGTACCGGCGATCTCGCGCACCTCGGTGTGGGCGAAACGCAGCGCCGGGTGCGCGGCCAGCACCTCGGTGATCTCGCCGAGTTCGATGCGGAAACCACGCAGTTTCACCTGGTGATCACTGCGGCCGAGGTAGACGATCTCCCCGTCGGCGCGCCACCGCACCACATCGCCGGTGCGGTACATGCGCGCGCCGTCGGGCCCGTACGGGTCGGCGACGAATCGCGCGGCGCTGAGGCCGGGGCGATCGAAGTAGCCGCGCGCGACGGACTGGCCACCGAGATACAACTCGCCCGGGACGCCGACCGGGACAGGCCGCAGCCGCTCGTCGAGCACTACCGCATGCACGCCACGCACCAGCGAGCCGATGGTCACCTGGTCACCGACCGCCATCGGACCCGCGATCGTGACCACGATGGTCGTCTCGGTCGGGCCGTAACCGTTGAACAGCATCCGGCCCGGCGACCACCGCTCGATCAGATCCGTGCCGAGTGCCTCGCCGCCGACCATGATCGAGCGCAGATGTGGCAGCGGCCAGCGCCGGTGGTCGATGGTGGCCAGTGCGGCGGAGGTCATGAAGGTGTGGCTGATGCGTTCGCGATCCATGAGGGCGGCCAGTTCGTCGCCGCCGTAGATGTCGGGCGGGCAGATCACCATGGTGGCGCCGGCGCCGATCGCCAGCAGCAGATCCAGCATCGCCGCATCGAAACTCGGGCTCGCGAAGTGCAGGGTGCGGGCGTCGCGGTCTACCCGCATCCGGTCGCGTGCCTCGTCGGCGAAATTGGACAACCCCGCGTGGGTGACGGCCACACCTTTGGGTTTGCCGGTCGACCCGGATGTGTAGATCAGATAGACCAGATCGCTCGTCCGTACCGTACGGAGCCGTTCGCCGTCGGTGATCGTGCGCTCGTCCCGGGCGTCCAGTTCCGCGAGCAGCCGCGCGTCGTCGAGCAGCAGCCACTCGGTGCCGGACGTCGGGCCATCGTTCTCGGTGGCACGGCTCAGCCGATCCCGATGCGCGGTCGTGGAGATGCCGAGCGCGCACCCGGAATCGGTGAGCATATGGCGAACACGGTCGGTGGGATAGTTCGGATCGACGGGGACGAACGCCGCCCCGGATTTGGTGACGGCGAGGGCGGCGGCCACCGATTCGATCGACCGGGTGAGCCCGATGGCCACCCGGTCGCCGCTGCCGATACCGCGGGCGATCAGGGCGCGGGCGATCCGATTCGAACAGCGCTCCAACTCGGCGTAGCTGAGTTCGTCGTCGCCGCTGCGGATCGCGGTGCGGTGCGGATGCAGGTGAGCGGTGGCGGTGAAGTAGTTCGCCAGGCTGCACTGCGGGGTGGCGGCCGGGCCGCGGCGCGGGGCGAAGTCCGTGCGTTCGACGTCGGTGCGGGCGTCGATGTCGCGCACCCGAATCCGTGCGTCGGCGCTGACCGACTCCAGCACCAGCAGCAACCGCTCGGCCAGCGTGCGCACCGTGTCCTCGTCGAAAAGTTCGGCGGCGTAGACCATTTCGAGGTCCCGGGTATCGGCGGGCACCCGCAGTTCCAGATCGAACTTGGCCACCGCGATGTCGAGTTCCTCCGCGCGCAACCGCAGGCCGGGCAATTCGAGGGCGGGCGGCGTGGTGTCCTGCAGGGTGAGCGCGACCTGCAGCAGCGGCCGCAGTCCGCCGTTGCCGCGTCCGAGTTCCTCGACGATGCGCTCGAACGGCAGTTCCGCGTGCGACATAGCGGAGAGTTCACCGTCGCGGTCGGCGCGCAGCTGATCGGCGAAGGTGTGGTCGGGATCGACATCCGAGCGCAGCATCAGGGTGTTGACGAACATGCCGACCAGGTCGTCGAGGCGGGTATCGGCCCGCCCGGCCACCGGCGTGCCGATGACGATGTCGCGGCCGGCGGTGACGACGCGCAGCACCACCGCCAGCGCCGAGCGCAGCACCATGAACAGGCTCACGCCCTGCGCGCGGGCCAGCTCCTCGAGCCGCTCCCGCAGCTCTTCCGGCATCCGGATCCGCACGACGCCGGCGCGGTTGGTCGGCTCGGCCGGGCGCGGCCGGTCGTAGGGCAGCGGCAACTCCTCCGGCAGGCCCGCGAGGGTTTCACGCCAGAACCGCAGCTGCACCGCCGCAGCACTGGCCGGATCGGATTCGTCGCCGAGGCACTCGCGTTGCCACAGACTGAAATCGGCGTACTGCACCGGCAGCCGCGCCCAGGCCGGAGCCGCCCCGTCGCGACGCGCCGTGTAGGCGACCATCAGATCGGTGGTGAGCGGTCCCAGCGACCAGCCGTCCGCGGCGATGTGATGGACCACGATGCCCAGCTGATAGGTACGAATCCCGGTGCGCAGCACCGTCATTCGCAGCGGCATCTCCCGGGTGAGGTCGAATCCGCGTTGGGCGAGGCCGCGCAGCGCCAGCCGGGCGCCGCGTTCGTCGGTCACCACGGGTTCCAGCACCGGCAAGCAGCGGTCGGAGTCGAGGACCAGCTGGTACGGACCGGCCTGATCTTCGGGGAAGATCGTGCGCAGCACCTCGTGCCGCTCGACCAGGTCGGCCACCGCGGCGCGCAGGGCGGGCAGATCCGGATCGCCGTCGATGCGCAACGCGAAAGCGATGTTGTAGGCGCTGGATTCGGGGGCATAGCGGTTCAGGAACCACATCCGCTGCTGCGGCAGCGACAATGGAATCCGGCCGGGGCGTGGGTCGTACCGCGTCAGCGCCACCCGGTTCGTGCGCGGCGCGTGTTCCAGGTGCGCCGCGACGCCGGCCACGGTGGGCGCTTCGAAGATGGCCCGGACGGGGAGTTCCACGCCGAATTCGGTGTGCAGTGCGGCGGTGAGCCGCGTCGCCAGCAGCGAGTTGCCGCCGGCGTCGAAGAAACTGTCCTCGGCGCCCGGGACAGCGTGACCGAGCACCGTGGCGAAGACCTGCGCGACCCGCTGTTCCAGTTCCGATTCCGGCGCACGGGACGGTCCGGCGGAGCTGAAGACCGGCGCGGGCAGCGCCTTGCGGTCGACCTTGCCCGACGGTGTCACCGGCACCCGGTCCAGCACCGTGATCGCCGCGGGAACCATATAGGCGGGCAGGTGGCGGCGCGCTGTCTCGAGCACCTCGGCCGGGTCGATCTCGGTGTCGGCGGCCAGATAGGAGGCCAGCCGGGCGGCACCGTGCTCGCCGGTGTGCACGACGGTCATCGCGAACCGCACTCCCGGATGCGCGCGCAGCACATGGTCGATTTCGCGCAGTTCGATGCGGAAACCGCGGATCTTCACCTGATCGTCGGCGCGCCCCAGGAAGCGCAGCACACCGTTGCCGTCGGTCGTCACCAGATCGCCGGTGCGGTACATGCGCTCGCCGCGGCGCCCGTGCGGATTCGCCGGAAACCGGGCGGCGGTCAGGCCGTGGCGGCCCAGATAGCCGCGGGCCAGGCCGGGCCCGGAGATGTACAACTCCCCCGCGACGCCTGGCGGAACCGGACGCAATCGGTTGTCCAGGATGAACAGTCGCATCCCGCGCACCGGCTTGCCGATGGGGACGGGACGGCCCGCGACCATCGGGTCGCTGGCGGTGGCGGCGACGGTGGCCTCGGAGGGGCCGTACATGTTGTGCATGCGCCGCCCGGCGGTCCAGGTGCGGACCAGATCCTCGGGGCATGCGTCACCGCCGACGATGACGGCCTCGAGATCGTCGAGGCCGTCCGGGGATACGGTCGCCAGCGCGGCCGGGGTGATGAAGGCGTGGGTGATCCGCTCCTCGCGCAGCAGCCGCGCGAGCTCGGCGCCGCCGTAGAGTCCGGCCGGCGCGACCACGATGGTGGCGCCCGCCGCGAAGCCCAGCAGCAGTTCGAGCACCGAAGCGTCGAACGAGGGCGAGGAGAAGTGCAGCGTGCGCGCCGTGTCGTTGACCCGGAACAGGTGCATCTGCTCGTGCGCCAGCGAGGCGATGCCGCCGTGGGTGACCACGACCGCCTTGGGCCTGCCGCTCGAGCCGGAGGTGTAGATCAGATACGCCGGATGCGAAATACGCAGCGGCAGTGGACGATCCCGATCGGTGATCGGGGCCGGCGAGACCCGCGCGAGGGCGTCGGTGAGGACGCCCGAATCCATCAGCAGCCAGTCGGCGCCCTGTTTACGATGCCGCCCGCGGTGCATCGGCCGCCTCGGCATGGCGGCGTGGCTGCGGGCGTCGGTCAGGCCGAGCATCGCACCGGAATCGGCGAGCATGTGCTCGATACGTTCGGCGGGATAGCCGGGGTCGACCGGCACATAGGCCGCACCGGTCTTGGCGACCGCCCAGATCGCGGTGATCGAGGCCAGGCTGCGCGGCAGCGCGATCGCGACCACCACCTCGGGACCCGCGCCGTGTTCGATCAGCACCCGCGCCAGTCGGTTGGAAGCCTCGTCGATCTCCCGGTAGGTGGTGTCGCGGCCCCGGTATCGGACCGCGACCAGATCCGGCACCCGTTCCGCGGTCTCGTGCAGCAGCCGCGCCAGGCTCAGCGGCGGCACGCCGGGCGCCCCGGCGATCGGCACCAGTCTGCCGACCTCCCGCGCGTCGAGAATCGGCAGATCACCGACCGGGGTCTCCGGCGCGCCGACCGCGGCGTCGAGCAGCCGGACGAAACGCCGCGCCACCGACTCGACCGTGGCGCGGTCGAAAACATCGGCGGCATAACCGAATTCGGCGGTCAGCGGGCCGTTCTCGGCGTCAGCGGCATCGCTGTCGTGGACGATCAGTTGCAGATCGAATTTCGCGACGCCGACATCCATCGGCAGCACCCGCGCGCTGAGACCGGGCAGGTCGACTCGCAGTTCGGGGTTGTTCTCGTAGGACAGCATCACCTGGAACAGCGGGTGCCGGCCCGCGTCGCGGGAGGGGTTGACGACCTCGACCAGCCGCTCGAACGGCACATCGGCGTTGGCGAAGGCGTCGAGGTCGGTTTCGCGGACGCGGTCGAGCATGCGATCGAATCCGGTGGCGGGGTCGACCTCGGTGCGCAGTACCAGGGTGTTGACGAACATGCCGACCAGATCGTCGAGCGCCGGATCGGAGCGACCGGCGATCGGGGTGCCGATGGCGATATCGGAGGTGCCGCACAGGCGTGAGAGCAGGCTCGCCAGGGCGGCATGCATGATCATGAACGTGCTGACGCCGCGCTCGGCCGCCACCTCGGCCACCGCGCGGCGGGTGTCGGCCGGAATCGTGAATTCGACTCGGCCACCGGCGGTGTCGCGCTGCCGCGGGCGCGGGCGGTCCAGCGGTAGGTCCAGCTGATCGGGGAGTTCGGCCAGGGCGGTGCGCCAGTAGGCCAGTTGCCGCGCCAGCGCACTGGTCGGGTCGGTCTCGTCGCCCAGCAGTTCGCGCTGCCACAGGGCGAAATCGGCGTACTGCACCGGCAGCGGGGCCCACCGCGGGGCCCGGCCCGTGGTCCGCGCGGCGACCGCACCCATCAGATCGCGAGCCAGCGGCGCCACCGACCAGCCGTCACCGCAGATGTGGTGCAGGACCACCAGAAAGACGTGTTCGTCGGGTCCGGTGGCATACAGCGCCACCCGGATCGGCGCCTGACTGCGCAGATCGAAACCGTATCCGGCGTATTCGGTGGCCAGGGCCAGCGCGTCGGCACCGGTGGCGTCGATCGGCTCGAGGTTCAGCGGGATCTCGGCGGCCGGATGGATCACCTGGACCGGGCCGGTCGGCGAATCGGGGAAGGTGGTGCGCAGACTCTCGTGCCGGTCGAGCACATCGAGCAGCGCGGCGCGGAGCACCTCGACCTCGAGCGGTCCGCTCAGCTCGACGGCCAGTGGCATGTTGTAGGCGCCGGCGTGTTCGGCGAAACGGTTGAGGATCCACAACCGCTGCTGGGCGAGCGAGAGTGGGATGTGTTGCGGCCGTGGGCCAGCCACCAGTTTCGGAGAGGACCGGTCGACGCCGTGCGCGCCGATTCGTTCGGCGAGCTGGGCGACCGTCGGCGACTCGAACAGATCGCGGATGGTCAGTCCGGAGCCGAAGGCGGCGTTGATCCGGGCCACGGCCCGGGCGGCCGACAGCGAATTGCCGCCGAGGTCGAAGAAGCTGTCCTCGACGCCGAGGCTCTCGCAACCGAGGACCTCGGTGACGAGGGCGGCCAGCTGGCGTTCGGTGGCCGTGCGCGGCTCGACGATGCGGTCGCCGCCGCGACGCGCGGGCGCCTCCGGTGCGGGCAGCGCCTTGCGGTCGATCTTTCCGTTGGCGCTCAAGGGTAATTCGTCGAGCACGACGACCACCGTCGGCACCATGTACCCGGGCAGGACGCCGCGCAGGTCGGCGATCAGCGCGGCGCTGTCGACTGTGCGCCCCGGCGCGGCTACCACGTAGCCGACCAGCTCGTCACCGGCCGGGGTGGTGTGGGCGACGCAGACCGCGCGGGCGATCCGCTCGTCGGCCAGCAGCGCCGCCTCGACCTCGCCCAGTTCGATCCGCTGCCCGCGGATCTTCACCTGAAAGTCGCTGCGTCCCAAGTATTCCAGGACCGCGGGCAACTGGTCGGCACCGGTCGCGGGCGGGATCGGATCCATCCGCCAGCGCACCAGGTCGCCGGTGCGATACATGCGGGTGCCGGGGGTGAACGGATTGGCCACGAAGCGATCCGCGGTCAGGCCGGGGCGGCCCAGATAGCCGCGAGCCAGCTGCACCCCGGCCAGATACAGCTCGCCGACCACGCCGGGCGCGACCGGACGCAAGGTCTCATCGAGGACGTAGACCTGGGTGTTCCAGACCGGCGCGCCGATCGGGATGATGTCGTTCTCCGGCGCGCACGCCCAGTGGGTGACGTCGACGGCCGCCTCGGTGGGCCCGTACAGGTTGTGCAGCTGCGCCCCACCGGACGGCGAGGCCCCGGATCGGCGCGCACCGGGAACGACGGCGTGGAAATCGCGGACGGTCGCCGCCGGCAGCGCCTCACCGCTGCAGAACACCCGGCGCAGTCCGCCGCAGCCGCGCACATCGGTGTCGGTGACGAAGACCGACAGCATCGACGGCACGAAATGGGCTGTGGTCACGTTCTTTTCGGCGATGATCCGCGCGAGATAGGCAGGATCGCGGTGGCCGTCCGGCGCGGCGATCACCAGCCGCGCGCCGATCTGCAACGGCCAGAAGAACTCCCACACCGACACGTCGAACGTCGCGGGGGTCTTCTGCAAGACGGTGTCACTCTCGTCGAGCGGATACCGATGCTGCATCCACGCCAGGCGGTTCACGATGGCGGCGTGGGTGATGCCGACGCCCTTGGGTTTACCGGTCGAGCCGGAGGTAAAGATCACGTAGGCCAGGTGGTCGCGGCGCAGCGGTGCTTGCCGGTCGGCGTCGGTGATCGGCGGTTCGGCGCCGGAATCGGCGGTGCCGAGCGTTTGGATGTCGATCACCGCGACCTCGGCGGGGAGATCGGCTTCATCGCGGGTCGCGGTCAGAACGCACAGCGGCGCGGCCTGCTCGAGGATCTGCGCGGTGCGCTCGGCCGGATGATCCGGATCGATCGGCAGATAGGCCGCCCCCGCACGCACGATCGCATACATGCCGACCACCAGGTCGAGACTGCGCCGCATAGCCAGGCCCACGACCGTGTCGGGTCCGGCGCCGCGGGCGATCAGCATCCGGGCCAGCCGGTCGGCGCGCTGCCGTAGTTGTTCGTAAGTCAGTGTGCCGCCGTCGAATTCGAGTGCGATCGCATCCGGCGTGGCCCGCGCCTGCGTTCCGAACAGGTCGGCGAGCGTGCCCGGCTGCTCCGGCACCGCGGTCGCATTCCATTGCCGCAGTACCTCGTCGCGTTCGGCGTCGGTGATCACCGGCACCGCCGCGACCGGCTCGGCGGGATCGGCGGTCAGAAAGCGGTTCAGGTAGCCGAGGAACCGCTCGTGGTGGCGCGCCAGTTCGGCCGCGCCGTAGAGCTGCGGATTGGCCTCGAAATCGACGTGGATGCGCCCACCCTCGCCGTTGTAGAGGTTGATCGACAGATCCTCGACCGGCCCGGTGGACAGGACGTTCAACGAGCCGACGAGGCTGCCGAAGTTCAGTTCGCTGTGGAACAGCATGATATTGACCATCGGCCCGAAGAAGCCGCGGGCATCGCGCGAATAACCGCAGTCGCGTCTGATGTCGTCGTGGCGGTAACGCTGGTGCCGCAGGGCGCCGGTGATCTGCAGTTCGGTCGCCTTGACCACGTCGGCGACCGTGGTGCCGGCGTCGAATCGCACCCGGATGGGCACCACGTTCGACACCACGCCCGCGGAGCGGCGCAGCGCGACGGTGGTCCGCGCGGACATCGGCAGGCTCAGCACCACATCGGAGGTGCCGGTCGCCGCGCGCACGTACCCGGCCAGCGCCGCGACCACGAGTGCGGAGTTCTGCGAGTCGAATGTGGTTGCGGCGGTGTTGAGTTCGACTTCTGTCTCGGCGTCGAGCACGGCCGCCGCGAGGCGCCGGCCGGGGTCCGGCGCGGACGGGACGATCCCCGACGACGACAGTGTCAACGGCGCGCCCACCCCCGCGAGCTGCTCACGCCAGTACTCCCGGTCGGCACGGAAGCGGCTCGACTCCCGGTACTGCGACTCCCCGGCGTAGATTTCCGCCAGCGGGGTCGCCCGCGAGACCGAGGGCTCGGTGTGGTTCTCCAGCGCGGTATAGATCTCGGCAGTCCGGGTCAGCGCGTTCATGGAGCCATAGCCGTCGATGACGATGTGGTGGGCGCGGCAGTACCAGATGTAGTCCTGGTCACCGATGCGCAGAACGGCGTTGAGGGTCAACGGTTCCTGTTCGATATCGATCGGGCTGCTGGCGTGCTCGTTCATCCACCGCAGCGCCGCCGCGCGCGGATCGGGTTCCTGGCGCAGGTCCATCCGGGCCCAGCCGGGCCGATGCGCCGAATCCACCACCTGCTGCGGCATGCCGTCGATCTCCACGACGCGCAGCTGGCCCACCTGGGACTCCGCGCCGAACCGCTCGATCGAGTAGAGCAGCCGGCCCACGTCGAGATCACCGTGAATTTCCACGTATTGCGCGATGGTCAGTGGCACATCGGGTCGAATCCGCTGCGCGTACCATAGGGCGGTTTGCGCCGGTGACAGAGCGAAGGGTTGTGCTGAGAATTCGCCGGAAGCACATTGGTCGACACGATCGGTGGCCAATGAACTCATCAATCACTCCGTTCTGCCGCTGTATCCGCAACTCCCCGGTCCCCGTCCGCGGGCGGAAAAGCGCGCGCCAGCGGGAGGACGTGATCCACGCCCTATGATTCGGAGCCCCGTTGCGGCCGGACTGGTAACGATGTCGTGATCTTCGGCCGCGAACACCACAGACAGGTAAGGCAATTGAATAGCTATTTCACCGCAAATAACGGCCTAGCTGCCCAGCCTCCCCGTCAACAGGAGGATCGACGGCGCACCTTTTCGGGAGCGCAATCGTCCGGCGAATGCGTATGGACGGCCCGCGGAATCGAGGTGGTGCGAAATGCCGATTCGCGGGTACCCGCGATGTGTGATTGTCCGCAACAGCTGCGGCGGCCGTCAATCGAATGCCGGGTCGCCGGTGACGTCCTCATCGGCACGACGGGTCGAGCGCGTCGTTCGCCACCGAGTAGCCGCGACCAGGGCGACGGCCGCAGCAAGAATACACAACATCCGTTCCGGAAGGGGTCCCATCGCGGTCGCGGGTGTCGTCTCGCCGCGCAACGGCAACGTCGCCTCCAGTGCGGCGGGCGCGAATTTCTCGCTGTGCTGCCGCACCACGCCGTCGGCGGTGACGACGGCGCTGACGCCGGTGGTCGCGGCGACCACGAGTGCCCGGCCGTGCTCGACGGCCCGCACCCGTGACATGGCCAACTGCTGGTAGGTCATATCGCTGTCGCCGAATGTGGCGTTGTTCGTCGGGACGGTGAGCAATTGCGCACCGGCGCGCAGCGAATCCTCGAAGGCCCGGTCGAAGGCGACCTCGTAACAGGTCGCCACCCCGATCGCGACCATCGGGCCACCGCCTGCCGGTCGGGCGTGCACGACCCCGTCGCCGTGGCCGGGTACGAAGTAGCCGGCGCGGTCGGCGTAGCTGGAGAAGTGTCGGAAGAAGCCGCGATAGGGCAGGTATTCACCGAAGGGCTGAATGATCTTCTTGTCGTGGCGCTCCCCGGGTCCGTCGGCGTCCCACACGATGACCGAATTGGTGGTGGTGCGGTCGTCGTTGACGAGGACGGCGCCCACCAGGATCGGGGCGTGGATGTCGCGGGAAGCCGCAGTGATCTCGTCGTAGGCGTCGGAATTGCGCAGCGGGTCGATATCGGAGGAATTCTCCGGCCAGATCACCACATCCGGGTGGGCGGCTGTCCCGGCGGCGACCGCGCGGGCCAGCTCCTCGGTACGGCGAATGTGATTGTCCAGCACGGCCCGGCGCTGAGCGTTGAAGTCCAGGCCCAGCCGCGGCACGCTGCCCTGGATAGCGGCGACCGTGATCGACCGGTCTCCGTCGTCCGGGGCGGGCAGCGCGGTCCGGAGGATCACTCCGGTAATCGGGATAATAGCCACAAGGGTTGCGAGAGTGATAATTACGACCGCACGCCGTTCGGGTGCCCGCGGGCGCAACCGAAGGACAAACGCGGCCAGAACGGTTCCGGTCAAGGCGACCGCTAAGCTCACCGCCGGTGCGCCGCCGAGCCAGGCCAGCGGCAGGTACCAGCCGTCGGCCTGACCGAAAGCGAGTCGGCCCCACGGAAATCCGCCGAACGGGAAGCTGGACCGTCCCCATTCGGTGAGAGTCCACATCAACGCGCCCCACACCGGCCAGCCCGGCAGTGGGCACACCAGCCGCGACAGCAGCCCGAACAAGCCGACATAGACAGCGCACGCTGCCGAGAGCGCCAGCCACGGCACCGGGCCGACGTAGATGCCGGTCCACGGCAGCAGCGGCAGAAAGAACGCCAGCCCCGCCAACAGTCCGTAGCCGAAGCCGCCACGCAACCTCGTCGCATCCCGCACCGTCAGGGTCAGGATCGCGATCCCGATCGGCGCGAGATACCAGCAGGTGCGCGGCGGAAAGCTCGCGAACAACAGCAGCCCGGCGACGACAGCGGCCCCGATCCTCCCCCACACCCGCCACGTCACGCCCAGCACCGCGCCAGCCTACTGGGATGCCGCGCGGTTCCCGCCGGCCGGGGCTCCGCGGCGGCGAAGCGCGGTCGCTCTCCGTCGCGCGCATTCCTCAGCCGGCGTAGATGGTCACTCCGTCGCGGACGGTACGCAGGCAACGCGGGAGGTCGGCACCCGCCGCCAAGGACGGGAGGCCGGGGACGCGCGAGCGCGGATCGGTGGACCATCGCTGCACCGTGTCCGACGCCGCGGCGACCACGAGTTCCGCCGCGTCCCACACCGCATAGTTGGCGGGAGCGCCCGGAACCAGGGTCCCGGCGACACCGTCACGAACACCACCGGCCCGCCAGGCGCCGCGGGTGGCGGCGGCGAAGGCGGCGCGCGGGGAGATGTGGTGGCCCGGGGTGCGGTGGTTCGCGGCCGCGCGGATGGCCTCCCACGGGTTCAGCGCCGTCACCGGGGCATCGGAGCTGATCGCCAGCGAGATACCGGCGGCGGCCATCGCCGCGAACGGGTTGGTGGCCGCGGCGCGTTCGGCGCCCAGCCGGGTGGCGTACATCCCCTCGGCGCCTCCCCACGCGGCGTCGAATCCCGGTTGCACACTGGCGATCACGCCGAATTCGGCCAGTTTCGCGATCTGCCCGGCATCGAGCAGTTCGGCATGTTCGAGCCGGTGGCCGCGGGTGGCCACCGCAGGTGCGCCGAGTTCGGCGGCGACCCGGGCGAAGCCCTCGACCACCGCATCGATGGCGGCGTCGCCGATGGCGTGGAATCCGGCCTGGATCCCCGCCTCGGTGCAGGCTCTGACATGGGCGGCGATCGCGGCGGCGTCGAGGTAGAAGACACCGGTGGTGTCGCGGTCGGCATAAGGTTCGCGCAGCCAGGCGGTGTGCGAGCCGAACGAGCCGTCGACGAACAGGTCCCCGGCCAGCCCGTGTACACCGAGGTCGCCGAGCAGCGAGCGCGCCTCGTCGGCCGAGGTGACGGCCTCACCCCAGTAGGCCCGCACCTGCACACCGTGCTCGAATTCCAGCAACTCGCGCACATCGGTGCGCCCGGAGATCCGCGGGCCCGCACATTCGTGGACGGCGACCACACCGTGCGCGGCCGCGTAATCGAGCGCGGTGGCCCGAGCCCGGTCGCGCTGAGCGCGGTCGAGGCCGTCGAGTGCGGCCTCGCGGACGAGGTGATGGGCGTCGGCCCGAAGCGGTGCGCCAGCGGTGTATCCCGCGGCCGTGCGAACGCCGTTCACCGCGTCGAGCAGCGCGGTCGAGGCGACCGCGGAATGGGCGTCCACGCGGGCCAGATAGGCCGGTCGGCCGGGCCCGGCGGCGGCGTCGATCTCGTCGACGGTAGGCGGGCGGCCCTCGGGCCAGCGGGTCTCGTCCCAGCCGTCACCGATGATCGTTCCGGTATGGGTGGCGGCGTACTCGCGCACGAGATCCAGGCACTGCGCCACCGAATTCGCCCGGGACAGGTCCAAACCCGTCAGTTGCAGGCCGAGCGCGGTGACGTGCACATGCGGATCGACGAAGGCCGGGGCGACGAAAGCGCCGTCCAGATCGATGATTTCGGCGTCGGGGTGCAGGGCGCGCCCGGGGCGTTCGGCGCCCAGCCAGACCACGGTGCCGTCGGTGACCGCCATCGCGGTGGCATCGGGGGAACTGGAACTGTAGATTCGGCCGCCGACCAGCAACTGGGTACTCACGGGTGACCAGTGTGCCGCACGGCCGGCGGCCCGCGATCAGTGCGGGTCGGTCAGCGGGGGTCGATCATGCGCCGCGCGTGGCCCTGACCGTCGTCGTAGTACTGCTCGACGACCACCCCGTCGACGACCTCACCGGAAGGTTCCACCACCACGCCGCGATATCCGGTGGCCATCGTCAGCCGATCGATGCGCCGCAGCGCCGCGGCCGAGACCAGCGGTCGCAGCAGCGCGCGAGTGGGCAGGAGCAGTAGCAGTCCGAACACCGAGGTGACCAGGCCGGGAACGAACATCAGCAGCGCGCCCACCCCGACCAGCGCGCCGTCGGCGACGGCGGTTCCCGGGGCGATCTCGCCGCGGCGGGCACGGCGGAACTGCTGGAAGACCCGGCGGCCCTGGGAACGCACCAGGATCAGCCCGAGCGCGGATCCGGCGATGAGCAGCAGAATGGTCGGCACGGCACCGATGAGGTGGCCGACCACGACCAGCGCCGCGATCTCGACCACGAGATAGAGGGCGAACAACAGGGCGGGCATCGGCGATCCTTTCCACGATCTACCCTGCCCAACGCGCGACGGGCCCGATTTTCTCCCGATTCGGGCAATCACCGCTCCCGCGGGTCAGGTACCCGGCGTGACCAGCCCGGTTTCGTAGGCCAGCACGACCGCCTGCACCCGGTCGCGCAGTCCCAGTTTGGTCAGTACCCGGCCGACGTGGGTCTTCACGGTGGCCTCCGACAGATACAGCTCGGCGGCGATCTCGGCGTTGGAGCGGCCGGCGGCGATCTGTTCGAGCACCTCGCGTTCGCGCGCGGTGAGCACATCGAGCACCGACGGGTCGCGCACGCGGGCCGGGTCGGCGGCGATCAACCGGTTCAGCAGTCGCTTGGTCACCTTCGGCGAGACCACGGCGTCACCGGCCGCGACGCTGCGGATGGCGGAGATCAGATCCTCGGGCGGGGTGTCCTTGAGCAGGAAACCACTGGCACCGGCCCGCAGGGCGCCGAGTGCGTGTTCGTCGAGGTCGAAGGTGGTCATCACCAGAACCCGGCTGCCACACCCGGATTCGAGGATCTGGGCGGTCGCGGCCACGCCGTCGACCACCGGCATCCGCACATCCATCAGCACCACGTCGGGGGCCAGCTCACCGGCCAGGCGCACGGCGGTCGCGCCGTTGTCGGCCTCGGCGACGACGTCGACGTCCGGGTGCGCGCCCAGCACCATCCTGAGTCCGGCACGCATGAGTTCCTGATCGTCGACGACGAGTACGGTGATCGGCACGGCACCAATCTAACCGGGACTCCTCCCCGGTCAGTCGGGTAGTTCACGCTGCAGGGGAATGGTGGCGCAGACGCGCCAGCCGCCCTCGGGACGTCGTCCCACCTCGAGGGTGCCGCCAAGTACCGCGATCCGCTCCCGCATGCCAACCAGTCCCAGCCCGCTACCGGCGATGCCGTTGCGCAGCGCGGTGTCGTCCACAACGGGCGCCTGCGCCGCCACGGTGGACCCGCTCGCGGACGGCCCGGCATCGCCGCGGTCGAGGACTTCGACCAGCACGTCCGCGCCGCGTCGGCGCACCCGCACCCACGCCTGCGGATCGGGGCCGGCGTGGCGGAAGGTGTTGGTCAGCGATTCCTGCACGATGCGATGCATGCCGAGGCTCACCTCGGGAGCGACATCGTCGAGTTCTCCGGTCAGTTCCAATTCCACGGCCAGCCCGGCGCTGCGCATCATCTCCACCACCTTCGCCAGTCCGGCGGTGCCGTGCTGTGGCAACTGTTCCGGGGCGTGCTCGGTGCGCAGCAGTTCCACCGTGCGGCGCAGTTCCCGCAGCGCCTCGCGGCCGGTGGCGGCGATGGTGGCCAGCGCCTGTTCGGCGGCCTCTGGGTCGCGGCGCAGCGCGTATTTCGCCCCGTCGGCCTGCACGATGATCACGCTGACCGCGTGGGCGACAACATCGTGGAGTTCCCGGGCGATACGGGTGCGTTCGGCCGAGACCGCGTCGTGGGCGCTGCGTTCACGGTCGTAGTCGGCGACGGCGAGCCGGGCCGCGACCTCGGCGTCGTAGGCGTGGCGGGCGCCGAGGAATTCCGCGAGGGTCCAGCACAGCGCGTAGAACATGATCAGGAAGCCGATGACGATCGGCACCGACTGGTCGACCACGGCCAGCGAGAACGCCCCGTCCACGGCGAGGCCGACCAGATACAGCAGACCCTCGCGCCGGCCGACATACGCGACGAGGGTGTAGAGCGCGACGCCGACCGCCAGCAGGGCCGGCGGCTGCAGATCCTCGTGCAGGACCACGCTCACCGCGCTGGTGGTGATCGACAACACCAACAGGGCGACCGCGCTGGCCCGCGGATAGTTGCGCCGCCAGATCACCGGCACCGGAACCAGCAGCCCGAGGATCAGATAGACGATCGCATGATCCTTGCCGCCGAGCGTGAGCAGATCGAGCAGCACCAGTGCGGCCGCGAGGATGGAATCGGCGACCATGGGTTTGCCACGGAGCCACAGACTGAATCGGCGCACCCGCTCAGCCTAGGTGGCCGCCACCGCGACACCGCGCGCCACGATTTGCCGCACGTCGCCGACTCTGATTGGGTCGCCGCCGTGGGTATGGCCGAGTGGGCGATGCTGCTGCCTGCGGCCACGGCCGCCGGATGGGTGGATGCGGTGGTGGGCGGTGGCGGTTTGATCATTCTGCCAACCCTGCTGCTGGTGGCGCCGACGCTGCCCCCGCAGACCGCGCTGGGCACGAACAAGATCGCCGCATTCGCCGGAACCAGTGCCGCGGCGCTGACTTTCGCGCGCCGGATGCCGATGCGATGGCCGCTCATGCTGTCGGGTGCGGTGATCGCGGCGTGCGCGGCGGCCGCCGGTTCGGCCGCGGTGGCGCTGATCGACCGGCGCTATTTCATCCCGATCGTGATGACGGTGCTGATCGGTGTCGCGATCGTGGTGGCGACGCAGCCCTCGATCGGGGTGACGATGGCGACCCACCCGCCGACCCGGCGCCGCACGATCCTGGTGGTGGGCCTGTCGGCGGGGCTGATCGGCGGCTACGACGGGCTGGTCGGCCCCGGCACCGGTACCTTCCTGATCATCTCCTTCGCCACCCTGCTCGGTACCGAGTTCGTGCGCGCCGCGGCCATGGCGAAGGTGATCAACTGCGGTTCCAATCTCGGCGCGCTGATCCTGCTGGCCGCCACCGGGCACATCATCTGGTCGGTGGGCCTGGGCATGGCGGTGGCGAATATCGCGGGGTCCGTGGTGGGTTCGCGGATGGCGCTCGCGCGCGGGGCCGGGTTCGTGCGCGCGGTGCTGCTGATCGTGGTGACCGCGATGGTGGTGCGCCTGGGCTGGCAGCAGTTCGGCTGAGCGGCGCTCAGCAGCGCGCCTCCGCGGTCAGATGCCGGCCGGCCGAGAGCCAGGGCGCCAGCACCCGCGACGTGGTCTCGCGAATGGTGCGATGCAGCCGTTCCCCGTCCTCGATCACGTGGCGGCCGGAGAACAGCACGGTCAGCGCACCCGACACCGCCCCGACGACGGCGCCGACCAGCGCGGCCGCGCCGACCTCGTCCAATTCGTCGGGGAAGGCGTCGCGCAGCCGCCGCGCGATCTCCTGCTGAGCGGCCAGCTGGGCGTGCGCGGCGCGGCCGCTGACGGCGGGAACGGTGCGCGATACCTGGGCGCGCAACACGGCGATGCGGGCCGCCAGATCGTCGCCGAGATGATCACCGGGATTGTCTCCGGCGGCCCGCAGCGCGCGCAGCAGCACTTCGACGGGCCGTTCGTCGGCGCGACGGCTCGCGATCGCGGCCACCGCGGCGGTGACGCGTTCGTCGGGTTCGGGGAAGAGCAGTTCCTCTTTGCTCTCGAAGTAGTTGAAGAACGTCCTCGTACCCACCTCGGCGGTCGCGGCGATATCGGCGACGGTGGTCGCCTCGTAGCCGCGGGATTCGAACAGATCGGCGGCAGCCTCGAGGAGGGCGCGGCGGGTGCGTTCCCGCTTGCGGTCACGGAGTGCGGATGGCGGCACGCGGGCAGACAGTACGCCATCGGCACCGCAACCTGCGGCAGGCTGCGCGTTTCGCGCGCGTTTCAGTCCGTGCCACACCGCATTTCGTGCATGTTTGCATCGCCTGCAAACATGCACGGCGTGTCGCGTTGGGGCCCAGAGTGTTTCGCCGCACCCGTCGGCGAATCTGGTGGCCCGGCCGGCGTTCAGCAATTAGCGTAGGCCGGGTGAGCATCGCATCTGCGGGCGTGGACGACCAGTTCCGCGCGCTGCCGCTGGCCGCCCTGACCGACGCGGCGTTGACGGCGGCGCGCGCGGCCGGCGCCGACTACGCCGATCTGCGGGTGCATCGGCTGCTGACGCAATCGATCCGGTTGCGCGACGGCCGCGTCGAATCCATCGACAATGCCGACGACCTGGGCTTCGCGGTCCGCGTGATCGTCGACGGCACCTGGGGTTTCGCCTCGCACTGCGAGCTGACACCCGCGACCGCCGTGGCGGTGGCCCAGCGCGCGGTCACCGTCGCGGCGACGCTGCGGGCGCTCAACCGCGAGCGGGTCGAACTCGCCGGCGAACCGGTCTACCGCGACGCGAACTGGGTCTCGCCCTACCAGGTGGACCCGTTCACCGTGCCGACGCCGGAGAAGGTCGCGCTGCTGCAGGACTATTCGCAGCGCCTGTCCTCGGCCGCGGGCATCGATCACGTGACGGCATCGGTGCTGCAGGTCAAGGAGCAGACCTACTACGCCGACACTGCGGGTTCCACGATCACTCAGCAGCGGGTGCGACTGCATCCGCAACTCGAGGCGATCACCATCGACGCCGCGACGGGTGGTTTCGAAACCATGCGGACCCTCGCCGCCCCGGCCGGGCGCGGCTGGGAATACGTCACCGGCGCCGACGGCGTCTGGGACTGGAACGAGGAACTGGCACGGATGCCGCAGTGGCTGGCCGAGAAGGTCGCCGCGCCGTCGGTGACGCCGGGCCCCACCGACCTGGTGATCGACCCGACCAATCTGTGGCTGACGATTCACGAATCCATCGGTCACGCCACCGAATACGATCGCGCGATCGGCTACGAATCGGCTTACGCCGGAACCTCCTTCGCCACCCCCGACAAGCTGGGGACGCTGCGCTACGGCACCCCGATCATGCACGTCACCGGCGACCGAACCCAGGAGTACGGCCTCGCGACGGTCGGCTACGACGACGAGGGGGTGGCCGGGCAGCGCTGGGATCTGGTGCGCGAGGGCATCCTGGTCGGCTATCAGCTCGACCGCGTCTTCGCGCCTCGTCTCGGGGTGCCTCGGTCCAACGGCTGCTCCTACGCCGACTCCGCCCATCACGTGCCCATCCAGCGCATGGCCAACGTGTCGCTGCAGCCCGATCCGGAGTCCGATACCAGCACCGCCGAGCTGATCTCGCGCGTCGAGGACGGGATCTACATCGTGGGCGACCGGTCCTGGTCGATCGACATGCAGCGCTACAACTTCCAGTTCACCGGGCAGCGCTTCTTCCGGATTCGCAACGGGGAGTTGGCCGGACAGCTGCGCGACGTCGCCTACCAGGCCACCACCACCGACTTCTGGGGCGCGTTGGAAGCCGTGGGCGGCCCGTCGACCTGGGTGCTGGGCGGGGCGTTCAACTGCGGTAAGGCCCAGCCGGGCCAGGTCGCGGCGGTGTCGCACGGGTGCCCGTCGGTGCTGGTGCGCGGAGTGAACATCCTCAACACCCGCCAGGAGGCGGGGTGAGTAACACTCGCGCAGCCACTCACCGGGCCTCCCGGGTGCGGGTGTCCCGCAAGACACAGGAGGCGGGGTGAGTAACACTCGCGCAGCCACTCACCGGGCCTCCCGGGTGCGGGTGTCCCGCACGACACAGGAGGCGGGATGACCGGCCGCAATTCGGAATTGGCACACAACGCGGGAGGCCGGTCGGTGACGATGATGCACGGCGCACAGGTCGTGGAGCGGGCGCTGGCCGTCGCGCGCGCGGACGAGACGATCGTCATCGTCACCGACGCGTCCGAGGCCTCGCTGCGCTGGGCCGGCAATTCCATGACCACCAACGGATCGTCGGTGTCACGGTCCTGGGCGGTGGTGTCGATCCTGCGCGAGGGCCCGCGCGCGGCGCGGGTGGGCAGTGTCGGGTCCACGAGCGTGGATCCCGCCGAGATCGAGGCCGTGGTGCGCAGCGCGGAAGAGGCGGCTCGCACCGCGGAACCCGCCGCGGACGCGATGCCGCTGCTGGCCCCGCAAACCGCGGGCGCGCACCCGGATTCGGAGTGGGCCGGCCCCGTGCGCGAAACCGGCATCGAGGTGTTCACCGGTCTCGCCGGTGAACTCGCGGTCGGGTTCGCCGGCGCCGACCGGCTCTACGGTTTCGCCCATCATCAGCTGCACACCACCTGGCTGGGCACGTCCACCGGCATCCGCCGCCGGTGGACCGAGCCCACCGGATCCATCGAGATCAACGGCAAACGCGGCGGAGACGCCGATCCCGCGAGCGCCTGGGTAGGCGCGCCGACCGCCGATTTCACCGATATCGGCGTCACTGCACTGCTGGCCGAGCTGAGCCGGCGCCTGGACTGGTGTGCCCGCCGGGTCGAGCTGCCGGCCGGTCGTTACCCCACCCTGCTGCCGCCCTCGGCGGTCGCCGATCTGCTGATTCCGATGCTGTGGTCGATGGACGGGCGCGGCGCCCACGAGGGGCACACCGCGTTCGCCCGGGCCGGCGGCACCCGCATCGGCGAGCGGCTCACCGACCTGCCGCTGACGTTGTACTCGGATCCGACTACCCCCGGTTTGGAGTACCGGCCGTTCGTCGCGACCGCCGCCTCGTCGGAGACCTCCTCGATCTTCGACAACGGCTTGTCGGCCGGCCGCGTCGACTGGCTGCGCGAGGGGGTGATCGAGTCGTTGGTCTATCCGCGCGCCGTGGCCGCGCAGTACGACGCTCCCGTCACGGTGGCCGGTGAGAATCTGCTGCTGAGCGGCGGGACGGATCGCACCCTCGAGCAGATGATCGCCGCCACCGAGCGCGGGCTGTTGCTGACCTGCCTGTGGTACATCCGCGAAGTCGATCCGGCCACGCTGTTGCAGACCGGCCTGACCCGCGACGGGGTGTATCTGGTGGAGGACGGCGCGGTCACCGCCGCGGTCAACAACTTCCGTTTCAACGAGAGCCCGCTGGATCTGCTGCGCCGCGCCACCGAGGTCGGCGCCACCGAGATCACGCTGCCACGCGAATGGAAGGACTGGTTCACCCGCACGGCCATGCCGCCGATGCGAATCCCCGACTTCCACATGTCCTCGGTCAGCCAGGCCACCTGAACGCGGTGTGACCCGCACTCAGCGCATCGATCGCGGCCGCAGCCGCACGACCACCGTGCCGCGGCCGAGGGCGGCCCGCAGTTGTTCCCGGTCGACATTGCCGTGCGCATCGAGGCTGATACCGGCGAAGCGGCCGTGCGTCGGGTTCTGGGTGAGGATGATGCGGTAGGGCTCGGCGATCTCGTGCTCGCCGGAGATCACCTCCCAGTCCGCGAGCCGCTCCCGGCCGCGCCAGGTGATCCGCACCGGTTCGCCCGACCGCAGATTGCGCCGCCAGCCCGCCGCGGTGCCGACCAGCAGTGCGCCGTCGGATTCGGCGTAACCGACCGGATTGGCGTAGACGCGGCCGGTTTTGCGCCCGACCACGGTGACGATCATCAATTTCGTGCTGAGCAGGCGATGCAGCGGCGACCGCAACAGTGCGCGCAGAACGGCGTCGACCGCCGTCTGCATGCGCAACCGGCCACGGCCCGCCGACTCGCCCGTCGCGGTGCCGCCTGATCGAGGTGTGCTGGGAGTGGACATGTCGACAGCTCCGATCCGTATTTTCGAGTGCCTACTCAGAAAATACGACGGGTTGCGGCATACTGCAAGAGCACGACCGATCGGAAGGAAGACGCGGTGCCCCGCCAGCACGCCCAGAACATCGAACCGCCCGCACGCACTCGTGGGCGGCCGCGCAGCGGAGTGCGAGAGGCCGTCATCGCGGCCGCACAGGAAGTCCTCACGAGTTCCGGAGTCGCGCGGCTCACCACCAAGGAAGTCGCCACTCGCGCAGGCGTCGCCGAGTCGAGCATCTTCTACCACTTCGGCGATCGCACCGGGCTGCTCCAGGCGGTGATCCAGCATCACCTGCGGCCACTGAAGGATATGCTCGCCGACCCGTCCCATTCGGCGGACGAGGCCGAATCCGCCGATCTGCGAGGCGATCTCGTGCGCCTGGTGACCGTACTGGAGGGCTTCTTCCGTGCCGCACTACCCGTCATGGCGGCGATCGAATCCGACGCCGAATTGCGCGCGGCCTACTCCGAACGCAGCCGCGACTTCGATCTGGGCCCGCACCGCGCCCTGGATGTGGTGATCGGGCATCTGACGGCCCGCCACTGCATCGTCACCGAACCACGCACCGCCGCACTGTTGCTCGTGGGTGCGGCCCACCAGCGAGCACTCCAGTCGCGGATGAGCCCACCGGAGACACGGGCCGCGCTCCCCTCCCCGGAGGCGATCGCCGACGCGACCCTTCCCCTGTTCCGCGCGCAGAACGCCTAGTTACCGTCAGGCCGAGGCGCTGAGGCGGGCGGACTGCCACACTTCGGCCAACTCCTGCAGCGGAATTCCGAGCGCCCCGGAGAGGCCGACGACGGTGCCGAATGCCGGGCTGGGCAGCCGGCCGGATTCGATCTTGCGCAGCGTTTCCGGTGAGATGCCGGCCGCCCGGGCGATCTCCGCGAGGTCGCGATCACCCCGGACCGCGCGTAGATGCGCTCCCAGGCGGCGACCGGCCTCCACCTGGGCCGGGGTCAGCGGAAGTCGGACCATGGCATCAGCATAGAGCTGGTATTCAAATACCGCTACGGTTAGAGTTGGTATATAAATACCAATACCAGGAGGTTTCGTGGTCGAACTGAAGACAGCCGCCGAGATCGAGCAGATGGGCGTGGCCGGACGCTTCGTCGCCCACGTGCTCGCGGAGCTGCGGGAGCGGGCCGAGGTCGGAGTGAATCTGCTCGATCTGGAAAAGCATGTGCGCCAGCGCATTCGGGAACGAGGGGCGGTGTCGTGCTACTGGGACTACGCACCCTCGTTCGGGCGCGGCCCGTTCCGCAACACCGTCTGCCTGTCGGTCAACGATGCGGTCCTGCACGGCCTGCCCTACGACTACCGGTTGCGCGACGGTGATGTGCTGACCATGGATCTGGCGGTCTCGGTCGACGGCTGGGTCGCCGATGCCGCGGTCAGCACCATCGTCGGCACCGCCGACCCCGAAGACGCCCGGCTGGTCGCCGCGACCGAGGAGGCCTTGGCCGCCGCCGTCGAGGCTGCCCGGCCGGGAGGGCGGCTCGGCGACATCTCCGCGGCCATCGCGGCGGTCGCGCGGCGGCACGGCTACCCCGTCAACACCGAATTCGGCGGCCACGGGCTCGGCCGCACCATGCACGAGGATCCACACATTCCCAACGCGGGGCGCGCCGGACGCGGCATGCGGCTCGTTCCCGGCCTGACCATCGCGATCGAACCCTGGTTCGCCCGCACCACCGACCGCATCATCACCGATCCGGACGGATGGACGATCCGTTCCGCCGACGGGTCACGCACGGCGCATTCCGAACATACGGTCGCCATCACCGACGCGGGTCCCCGAATCCTCACGCACACGGCATAATTCACTCCTGGCACCGGGCGATCAGCCGGTGCCATCCGGAGCCGGATCGGGGAGCCGGATCGGGAAGCCGGCGCGGTGACGCTCGGCTGCCGCCTCCGGCTCGACCGATTAGGCTCGGCGGTCGTGGACAATCCTTTCGGCCCCGCCGGTACCGCGAACTACGTTCTGCTCACCACCTACAAGAAGGACGGCACGCCGGTCGCGACCCCGGTCTGGGCGGCGCTCGACGATGCGAAATTGTACGTCTGGTCCGAGACCGCCGCCTGGAAGGTCAAGCGGGTGCGGCGCAATCCGGAGGTCACCCTGCAGCCGTGCAGCGTCTCGGGTAAGCCGCACGGGGAAATCGTGCGCGGCACCGCGCGCGTGCTCGACGAGCAGGGCAGCGACCGGACCCGGCAGCTGATCAAACGCAAGTACTCGCTCATGGGATGGCTGATCGTCACCGGTAGCGTGCTGCGACGTGGCCGCACGGGCACGATCGGCATCGAAATCACCGCTGCCCCAGCCTGATCCGTTCGGCCCACTCGATCGACAGCGGCTACTCCCCCGCCGGTTCGGCGGTGATCGCCAGCCCGACCGAGCGATCCTTGCCGAAGATCAACTTGTGGCCGCGGATCAGCACCGTGCCGATCACGCCGTATTTGCGGGCGATGAGATCGCGGACCCGTTCGGTCCCGCCGGCATCGAGGATGCGCGCCGTCCCGGCGCTCACCGGCGATCCGGACGTGCGGCCGCGGGCATCGCAGGCCTGGACTGTCACCGCGGCATTGCGGCGCAGCCTTTTCACCTTCCAGCTCTTCGGATTCGTCCAGACCACCAGCCGGTCGCCGTCGGGAGCCACCCAGACCGGGGCCCCGACCGGCGTGCCATCCTTCTTGTAAGTGGTGAGCAGGACGTACTTCTGCTGTGCGAGTTCGTTCCAGGTCATAACCCCACGGTAGGGGTGCCGCGCGCGTCCGCACATCCGCCGCGCGGCGCAGGATCCGGTGCGCCCGCCGACGTAGCGGCCGTACCGGGCCGCCCTACTCGAGTTCGCCCTCGGTTTCGAGGTAGATCTGCCGCAGCCGGTCCAGTGTTTCCGGCTGCGGGGCCTCCCACAGTGCGCGTTCGGCCGCCTCGAGCAGGCGTTCGGCGATGCCGTGCAGTGCCCACGGATTCGACTCGGTCATGAACTTGCGGTTCACATCGTCGAAAACGTAACTCTCCGACAGCTTTTCGTACATCCAGTCGGCGACGACATTGGTGGTGGCGTCGTAACCGAACAGGTAGTCGACCGTCGCGGCCATCTCGAACGCACCTTTGTAGCCGTGCCGGCGCATCGCCTCGAGCCAGCGCGGATTGACCACGCGGGAGCGGAACACCCGGGTGGTCTCCTCGGAGAGGGTGCGGGTGCGCACCGCGTCGGGACGCGTCGAATCACCGATGTAGGCCTCGGGATTCTTGCCGGTCAGCGCCCGGACGGCGGCGACCATACCGCCGTGGTACTGGAAGTAGTCGTCGGAATCGGCGATGTCGTGCTCACGGGTGTCGGTGTTCTTGGCCGCGACCGCGATGCGCCGGTAGGCAGCGCGCATATCGTCGGCGGCCGGCGCTCCGTCCAAGCCACGGCCGTAGGCGTAGCCGCCCCAGGTGGTGTATACCTGAGCCAGATCGTCGTCGGTCCGCCAGCTCTTGGAGTCGATCAGCTGCAGCAGACCGGCGCCGTAGGTACCGGGTTTGGAGCCGAAGATCCGGGTGGTGGCGCGGCGTCGGTCACCGTGCTCGGCCAGATCGGCATCGGTATGCGCGCGAACGTAATTCGATTCCGCCGGCTCGTCCAGCTCGGCGACCAGCCCGACCGCGTCGTCGAGCAACGCCAGCACGTGCGGGAACGCGTCGCGGAAGAATCCGGAGATCCGCACGGTGACGTCGATGCGCGGGCGGCCCAGCTCGGCTAGGTCGATCACCTCCAGGCGGGTGACCCGGCGGCTCGCCTCGTCCCACACCGGCCGCACACCCAGCAGCGCGAACACCTCGGCGATATCGTCACCGGCGGTCCGCATGGCCGAGGTGCCCCACACCGACAGCCCTACCGAGCGCGGGTAGTCGCCGTGATCGGCGCGGTAGCGCTCCAGCAGCGAATCCGCCATCGCCTGGCCGGTCTCCCACGCCAGCCGCGACGGCACCGCCTTCGGATCCACGGAATAGAAGTTCCGCCCGGTCGGCAGCACGTTGATCAGACCGCGCAACGGCGAACCGCTCGGCCCGGCCGGGATGAAACCACCGTCCAGGGCGTGCAGGATCCGCTCGATCTCGACGCCGGTCTGCCGCAGTCGGGGCACGACTTCGGTCGCGGCGAAGCGCAATACGGCGACGAGGGTGTCCGGCGCGGCGGGTTCGTGGCGAGCCACCAGCTCCTCCACCGCCTCCGGCGACCACTCCGCCGCCTGTAGTGCGGCCAGCAGCGTCCGGGCTCGTTGCTCGACGACGTCGACGCGCTCGCGCGATTCCTCCCCGGATTCGTCGAGACCCAGCGCCTCGCGCAGCCCCGGTACCGCGACTTCCCCACCCCACAGCTGGCGAGCACGCAGCATGGCCAGCACCAGATCCAGTTCGCCCTCGCCGGCCGGGGCCTGGCCCAGGATGTGCAGGCCGTCGCGGATCTGCACATCCTTGATCTCGCACAGCCAGCCGTCGACGTGCAGCAGCATGTCGTCGAAGGTGTCCTCGTCCGGCCGCTCCTCGAGCCCCAGGTCGTGGTCCATCTTCGCGGCCCGCATCAGGGTCCAGATCTGCTGGCGGATCGCGGGCAGCTTGGCCGGATCCAGCGCCGAGATGTTGGCGTGCTCGTCGAGCAGCTGTTCCAGGCGCGCGATATCGCCGTAGGTCTCCGCGCGCGCCATCGGCGGAATGAGGTGGTCGACCAGCGTGGCGTGGGCGCGGCGCTTGGCCTGGGTGCCCTCGCCTGGATCATTGACCAGGAACGGATAGATCAGCGGCAGATCGCCGAGGGCGGCGTCGGTGCCGCAAGCCGCCGACATGCCCAGCGTCTTGCCGGGCAGCCATTCCAGATTGCCGTGTTTGCCCAGATGCACCATCGCGTCGGCGCCGAACCCGCCCTCGTCGGCCGCCGCGGACAACCACCGGTACACCGCCAGATAGTGGTGGCTGGGCGGCAGATCCGGATCGTGGTAGATCGCGACCGGATTCTCGCCGAAGCCGCGCGGCGGCTGCACCAGCAGCACGGTATTGCCGAAACGCAATGCGGCGATGACGATTTCGCCGTCCGGATCGGCGGAGCGGTCGACGAACAACTCACCGGGCGGCGGCCCCCACGCCTCGACGACCGCGGTGCGCAACTCCTCGGGCAAGGTGGCGAACCAGGCCGAGTACTGCCGGGCGCCGATGCGAATCGGGTTGCCCTCCAACTGTTCGGCGCTCAGCCAGTCCGGATCCTGGCCACCGGCGGCGATCAACGCGTGGATGAGCGCATCGCCGTCGCGCTCCTCGAGCCCCGGAACTTCGCCCGGTGCGCCGAGATCGTAACCGGCCGCGCGCATCTCGGTCAGCAGCCGGATCGCGCTGGCGGGGGTGTCCAGCCCGACGGCATTGCCGATGCGAGCGTGCTTGGTCGGATACGCCGACAGCATCAGCGCGATGCGGCGCCGTGCCACCGGCAGATGCCGCAGCCGCGCGTGGCGCACCGCGATGCCCGCGACCCGCGCCGCCCGCTCCGGGTCCGGAACATAGGTCGACAGGCCGTCCGCGTCGAACTCCTTGAACGAGAACGGCACCGTGATGATCCGCCCGTCGAATTCGGGCACCGCGACCTGGGTGGCGACGTCCAGCGGCGAGAGGCCGTCGTCGTTGTCCGCCCACTGGTCCCGGCCGCTGGTCAGGCACAGCCCCTGCAGGATCGGCACATCCAGGTCGGCGAGCGCGCCGATATCCCAGGCCTCGTCGTCACCACCGGCGGCGGCGGTCGCGGGTTTGGTGCCACCCGCGGCCAGTACGGTCACCACCAGCGCGTCCGCGCGGCGCAGCGTGTCGAGCAGATCCGGTTCGGCATTGCGCAGCGACGCGCAGTACAGCGGCAGCGCGCGGGCGCCGGCCTGCTCCAGCGCTCGGCACAGTGCCTCGACGTAGGCCGTATTCCCGGCCAGGTGCTGGGCGCGGTAGTACAACACGGCCACCGTCGGCGCGGCGGCGAGCCGGGAATCGTTGCCGGACAACTCCTCCGGGGTGCGGTCGAGTTCCCCCCAGGACGGCAGCTGGACCGGCGGCTCGAATCCGTGACCGGTCAGCAGCACGGTGTCGGACAGGAAGTTGTGCAGCTGCCGCAAATTGCCGGGCCCGCCCGCGGCCAGATAGTTGTGCGCGTCCGCGGCAACGCCGCCCGGGACCGTCGAGCACTCCATCAGTTCGGCATCCGGCGCCATCTCGCCACCCAGGGCCACGAGGGGGATCTGGCCGGCACGGACCGCGTCCAGCCCGTCCTCCCAGGCCCGCCGACCGCCCAGGATGCGCACCACGACCAGATCGGCGCCGTCGAGCAGTTCCGACAGGTCCTCGACCAGCAGCCGGGCCGGGTTGGCGAGCCGATAGTCGGCACCGCTCGCGCGCGCGGACAGCAGATCGGTGTCGGACGTGGACAGCAGCAGGATCACGATTCTCCTCGGGTGACGCGCCCATAGCGGATACGGCCGCCCGCCCGGAGGGTCTGACTGTCACAGTGGCGCGACCGCACCGGAATTGCACCGGCTTTCCTCGTATCGGCGAGCCCCCGGATGCTATCGCACTGCTGTGACCGGTATTTTCCGATCCGATTCCGCGGCGTACGCTGACAATATGCCGAACACACCGGGATGGAGCAGGCGGAACCGCTTCGCCGCCTGGTCGGGAATTACATGCATGATGATTGCTGTTGCATTGCTGGCAATGGCTTTGGCCGCTGCGGCCGGGGGCCACGGCGGTCTGTTGCTCGTCGCCGCCGGCGCCTGTGCGGCGGTCGCGATCTTCGGGCTGCTGGTCTTCGAGTCCACGGTCCGCCGCGACCACGTCGACCGCCACGACACCCCCCATCTGTTGTCGGACAGTTACATCGACGAGCAGCTGTGGCAGGCCGTGGTCCGCGCCCGGGACGAGAGCAGCCCGAAGGACCGGTGAGACGATGCCCGCCACCCCGCCTTGGGTGCGGCGCAACCGTATGGTCGCCTGGACCAGCTACTTCTGCGTTCTGATCGGATTCGGCACCCTGGCGATGGGACTCACCGCGGCCGGAAGCGGCCATCGCGGCTGGGCTCTCGTTGCGAGCGCGATCTGCGCCGCCGCCTTCCTCGGCGGGATGAGCCTGTTCGGCGCGACCGCCCATCACGACCGAGTCACCCATCACGCAGGCCCCAGCCTGCTGTTCGACCCCTCCTGGCCGGCCGCCTCGCTCGAACCGTCCCGCGCGTCGCACGATCCGCGGCGCCGCCTGCGTCTGCGGCGCGGTCACTGACACCGTGCACCGCACGCGGCCCGGCCTCGCCCGCGTTCGCCGGGCGCCCGGCTCGTAGGCTGGTGACATCATGACGCGCTCCGCCCCCGATTCCTGCCCCGGTGTCCTGCGCCTGCATCAGGCCGCCGACGGTCCGCTGGCCCGGATCCGGCTGCCCGGCGGCGCGATCACCCCCGATCAGCTGCGGGTGCTGGCCGCCGCGGCCGACGAGCTCGGCAACGGCAGTATCGAACTGACCTCCCGAGGCAATGTGCAATTGCGGCAGATGCACGATGCGGCGGCCCTGGCGCAGCGGCTCGAACAGGCCGAGCTGCTGCCCGCGCCCACCCACGAGCGGGTGCGAAACATCGTGGCCTCGCCGCTGTCGGGCCGGGTGGGCGGCTGCAGCGATGTGCATCCGCTGGCCGCGCGACTCGATGCGGGACTGCGGCAGGCGCCGGAGCTGGCCGCACTGCCCGGGCGCGTGCTGTTCACCCTCGACGACGGCCGCGGCGACATCAGTGGTCTCGGCGGCGATATCGGCGTGCACGCCACCGACGAGGCCGAGTTCGCGCTTGTCCTGGCCGGGCGCGATTCGGGCGCGCGGGTCGGCGCCGACCGGGCGGTGGACACGATGCTGGCGGCGGCCCACGGTTTCCAGCGGGTGCGCGGCGAGCAGTGGCGGCTGCGCGAGGTCGCCGACGGCCCGGCCCGGATCCTGGCCGACTTGGCTTTGGAACCGACCGCCGAACCACTGGATCTCGTTGCACGCCAAGATATTCCGATCGGCTGGCTCACCCAGGCCGACGACCGGGTCGCGCTCGGGGCGGCGGTGCCGCTGGGCGCCCTGCCCGCCCGCACCGCGGAATTCGTTGCGGCGGTGGAACATCCGATCCTGATCACCCCCTGGCGCAGCCTGGTACTGGCCGATCTGGACGAGTGGACGGCCGAACAGGTGGTGCGGGTGCTGGCGCCGATGGGCCTGATCTTCGACGCGAACTCACCGTGGCTCGCGGTAACCGCGTGCGCCGGGCGTCCCGGTTGCGCGAAATCACTGACAGACGTGCGGGCCGACGCGGCCGACGCGGTGGCCTCCGGCCGGGTGCTACCGACCGGCACCCCGGCGCCGGACCTGTCCGGGGTCGCGGCCGATCAGGTGGTGGTCTCGGGTCGGCAGCACTGGTCCGGCTGCGATCGGCAATGCGGGCGCCCGGCCGGGCCGGTGACCGAAGTGGTCGCCGAATCCGGCGGGTATCGCATCACCGGGCCCCGCGCAGAGCGCTGACACGCGACCGGCTGGTCGCGGCGACATCCCCCTCGAGGGCCCACTTCGCGCACACTGGATCGATGGACTCGTCCGCGAATCAGTCGCCGTCCACCGCCGATCTGCTCTCCGACGCACAGATCGCACAGCTCTCGCTCGCCCAGCGGCTCGAATTGGTCGCGAGGCTGCGGCCCGACCGGGTGCGGCCGCATCCGCGCCGGGTGCGCGTGGCCCGCGGACTGCGGCTGTCGTTGATGGTCGGCGGCTCGGTCGCGATGATCCCGTGGCTGGTCTACCTCGGGTTCACGCTGCCGCAGGACTACAACGCGAACCATTGGGCGCTGGTGTGGATCGGCTTCGACATCCTGCTGGTGGCGATGATGGCGACCACCGCCTACCTCGGCTGGCGACGGCGGGCGCTGGTGATCCTGCCTGCCTTCGGCACCGGGGTGCTGCTGCTCGCCGACGCCTGGTTCGACACGACCACCGCCGGTCCCGACGACTTCCGGGTGTCGATCGCCACGGCCGCGCTCGCCGAAGTCCCGCTCGCGGCGCTGCTGCTCACCGGGGCGCTGGCCCTGTTCCGCTATCTCGTCTTCGCCAATCCCCTGCACGATCCGGCCGAATCGCCGTGGCGGGCGCGGTTGCCGTTCTGATGTCGCGGGGGGCGGCTTGATGTCGCGGGGGGGCGGCTTGATGTCGCGGGCCGGGCGGCGCCTCGGCCACGCTGCCGCTCGGGGCCCGGATTCTCACCGCTAGGGTGATGCCCATGTCCGATGTGCGTACCAGCTACCTCACCGACGGGGCCGAGATCTATCGGCGCTCGTTCGCGACGATCCGGGCCGAAGCCGATCTGGCGCGGTTCCCGGCCGATGTCGCGCAGGTGGTGGTGCGCATGATCCATGCGTGCGGGCAGGTCGATCTGACCACCGATATCTCGCACACCCCGCAGGTCGTGGCGGCGGCCCGCGCCGCGCTACGCGGCGGCGCGCCGATCCTGTGCGATGCCACCATGGTCGCCTCCGGCGTCACGCGCAAACGGCTGCCCGCCGACAACGAGGTGCTGTGCCTGCTCGCCGATCCGCGGGTACCGCAGCTGGCACAGGAGATGGGCAATACGAGATCGGCTGCGGCACTGGAACTGTGGCGCGATCGCCTCGACGGCGCCGTGGTCGCGATCGGCAATGCCCCGACCGCGTTGTTCCATCTGCTGGACATGCTCGACGGCGGCGCACCCCGCCCCGCGGCGGTGCTGGGCATCCCGGTGGGCTTCGTCGGTGCCGCCGAATCCAAGCAGGCCCTGGCCGAATACGGCGGCGTCGAATACCTCACCGTGCATGGCCGGCGCGGCGGCAGCGCCATCACCGCCGCCGCCCTCAACGCGATCGCGAGTGAGCAGGAATGAGCGGTCAGGGCGCCGACGAGGCAGCGCGTGTAACCACACAGCGCCCCCGCTCATCCGTCGATGGCCACAGCATGAGCACTCCGAATGTGGCTCCCGGGAAGTTGTGGGGCGTGGGGCTCGGGCCCGGGGATCCGGAACTGGTGACGGTGAAGGCGGCCCGCATCATCGAATCCGCCGACGTCATCGCCTTCCACAGCGCCCGGCACGGTCGCAGCATCTCCCGCTCGATCGCGGCGCCGTATATGCGGCCCGGCCAACTGGAGGAACATCTGGTCTATCCGGTGACCACCGAGACCACCGACCATCCGGGCGGCTATCAGGGCGCGATCGACGAATTCTACGAACGTGCCGCCGAACTGCTGGCCGGGCATCTGGCCGCGGGCCGCACCGTCGCGCTCCTGGCGGCCGGCGATCCGCTGTTCTACAGCTCCTACATGCATATGCACCGGCGCCTGGCCGACCGGTTCCCCGCAGAGATCATCCCCGGCATCACCTCGGTCAGCGCCGCCTCCGCCGCACTCGGCACACCCCTGGTGGAGGGCGAGCAGGTGCTCACCGTACTGCCCGGGACCATGCCGCCGGATCAGCTCGCCGAACGCCTCGCCGACGCCGACGCCGCGGCGATCATGAAGCTCGGCCGCACCTATCCCGGTGTGCGGCAAGCGCTGTCGAAAGCCGGGCGGCTCAATGATGCCTACTACGTGGAACGAGCCAGCACCGGGCGGCAGCGGATCCTGCGCGCCGCCGACGTCTCCGACGCCGATGTGCCGTATTTCGCGATCACCGTGGTGCCCGGGCCCACACCGAGCACGGAGATACCGTTCACTACAACCGAATCCGCTGCCGCTCAGGATGTTTCGCCCGCCTCCGCCGCTTCCGAGGTCGGCGAGGTCGTCGTCGTGGGACTGGGCCCCGGCTCCCCGCAGTGGACCACACCCGAGGCCACCCGCGCCCTCGCGGCGGCGACCGATATCGTCGGCTACACCACCTACGTGAATCGAGTGCCGGTCCGTCCCGGGCAGCGCCGCCATCTCAGCGACAACCGAGTCGAATCCGAACGCGCCGCCATGGCATTGGATCTGGCGAAATCCGGGGCGCGCGTGGTGGTGGTGTCTTCCGGCGATCCCGGGGTGTTCGCGATGGCCGCGGCGGTCGTCGAGGAATCGGCCGATCCGCAGTGGCGCGATGTGCCGGTGCGGGTGCTGCCCGGCGTCACCGCGGCCAGCGCCGTGGCCGCCCGCATCGGCGCGCCACTCGGCCACGATTTCGCGATGATCTCGCTCTCGGACCGCCTCAAGCCGTGGGAGACCGTGGCACAACGGATTTCGGCTGTCGCCGCGGCCGATATGGCGATCGCGATCTACAATCCGGCCTCCACCCAGCGGCGGTGGCAGGTGGGCGCCCTGCGTGAGCTCGTCCTCGAGCACCGCGGCCCGGACACCCCGGTCGTCCTGGGACGCGATGTGGGCGGGCCGGCCGAATCGGTGCGCGTGACGACCCTCGCCGAGCTGAATCCGGACGAGGTCGACATGCGCACGCTGCTCATCATCGGCGCGTCCACCACCGCCACAATCGAGACCCCCCACGGAACCCGGGTATTCACCTCCCGCCGGTACGGACAGCTCGCACGGGACAACGACACCCCCACGACGCTCGTGGCCGACAGGTAGGGGCGCAGGCCGCCGGCGTGCGCAGGCGCAGCGGCCTCCAACCGGCGCGCGGACGGCGTTGCCCGGCCGGGGTGGAAACGAGCGAAAACATCTCCGGATCGCCACGAACCCCGGCATCAGAGCGCGTTCAACCACTCCCACGCCGCCGCAACGGATTCCGCGCACTCGACACCCTCCGGCACGGGCGGCCGGTCGACGACCACGACCGGAATACCGCACGTGCGAGCGGCCGTCAGCTTGGCCGCGGTGAGGTCGCCGCCGCTGTCCTTGGTCACCATCGCGGAGATGCGGTGCTCGCGCAGCAGATCGATTTCCTCCGCCACGGTGAACGGGCCACGGGCGAGAAGCAGAAGATGATGCGGCGGAACGGGTCCGGTGGGCGGATCGATGGCGCGGATGAGAAACCACGGCTCACCGAGCTCGGCGAAGGCGGCCACGCCCTGACGGCCGATGGTGAGGAAGACGCGGTCGAATTCAGCCGCGGCGCGGGCGGCGGCGGCCAGATCCGGCACCCGCGACCATCTGTCGCCGGGATGTTGGGACCAGCCCGGCCGGCGCAGGTGCACGATCGGCACCCCACCCGCTCGCGCCGCTGCGGCCGCATGCGAGGAGATGGTGCCCGCGAAGGGGTGGGTGGCGTCGACGACCGCGTCGATCGCATTGTCCGCCAGCCAGTTCCGCAGCCCCTCGACCCCACCGAAACCGCCGATGCGCACCGCACCGGCGGGCAGGACCGGTTCACGCACGCGACCGGCGAGCGAGGACACGATGTCGAATCCTCGCTCGCCGGACGCGATATCGGCGAGCTGCCGGGCTTCCCGGGTGCCGCCGAGAATCAGAACCTTCAGTGTCGCAGCACTTCCACTGTCAGTTGCCGCTGAAGTAGGCGAAGGCGGAGTCGATCAGCGGCTGACCACCCGCGACCAGCAGGCCGATCACACCACCCAGCACCGCACCCGGGATCGAGCCGATGCCGATGAACAGCAGACCGACCAGGAAGCCGATCACCGCGCCCACCGCGGCACCCAGCGAGGCGTGCTGCAACTCGGAGAAGAACCAGTCCTGACCGGAGATGTTCTTCACCGACGAGATCGGATGCCCCTGCGGGGTCAGCGTCAGGCTGGTGCCGTCCTCGTTCACTGCGGCGGCGACGGTGGTGCCGTTGGGGCCCTTGGCCGAGAGCGGGTAGCTCATCACCACGGCACCCTTGTCGTTGGTCAGGGTGACCGCCGACTTGTCCGAGGTGAGGGCAAATTTCCCGCCCGTCACCGTGGTGACGATCTTGTTGCCCATGTCGGCGAGTTCGGTGGTGTAGCCGACGCCCTGGTCCGTGCCGTGCACGGCCGGGCTCTGCTGGGTCTGCACCTGGCTCGGAGCCGGCGCGGGCGCGGCAGGCTCGGCGTAAGCGGTACCGTAGGCGATGCTCGTCGCCGCGATGGCGATCAGCGAGGTGCCGACAAAGTTGGTGAATCTCATCTATTTCCCATCGGATCGATCACCCGACATTAGAATCGGATTGCGCTGACTCGAAACATTTCCGCAGATCAGGCGACTGCCGACTGTGGGAATCGAGCCAGAATCGTTACTTTACCGTCACTTTTGAGATTCAGGTACTCCACCACTGGGAGTTGTCGACGGGTTGGTACTCGAACCCCGAACTACAGTTCCCGCCGGGCCGCCGTATAGCAGCGTTGGCAGATCACGCCTTCGTCGGTGCGCTGGGCGGCCTCGGCCTCAAGCCCACATCGGCCGCACAGTGAGGGGTCGGTGTTGCGGTAGCCGGGTCGGCAGCACCGCCCATGCGGCAGGTGGCTCGTCAGTGGCCGGGTGCTGCCTCCGAATCCGGCGCACAGAGGCAGCGCGACCGGGAATCCGCGCGCGTGCGATTGGGTAGCGCCCGAAATTGCCGGTGGACGAAAGCTCTACGCGCAGTAACGTTCCGACGAGCACCCGGTCGCCTGTGTCGGTGAACCTGGCGTCACTTGAGATCCGAAGATTCTCGTATCGGCGAATTGTGACGCCGTGATCTTGGTTGCTCCCTCGGACGAGGCTGCTGAGGTTGAGCGCGGACCTGGGCTTGTCTATGACAGCAGCGCGTCAACCGTCGAGATGGTTCTCGCGTTACTCTCGTGAAGAACGGCGGTGATACCCACCGACTCAGCCCCCGACACGGCCACTTCGGAGTCGTCTACGAATACGGCTTCGCTGGGCTGGACGCCGAGTCTATGACATGCGAGAAGGTAGATCTCTGGGTTCGGCTTGGCCATCCCGACCTCGTGGGAGTACACGATGTCATCAACAAGCTCCTCGAACCGGTAAGCAGCACTCTCGCGCTCGCGCGCACCAACGAAGCTGTTGCTCAACAACCCTGTCCGGAATCGAGGCCGCAACCTGGCCGCATACTCGATCAGCTCCATGTTCGCTACCCCGAGGTACTGCTCCCACATGTCTGCGATCACCGCGTCCGCGATCTGCTGATCAACCGACAACCCAGTGCAGATCGCCTCTCGCACTTGTGATTCGGTGACCGTACCGAGCTCACCCGCGGCCCACACTTCAATCAGATCCGGCCCGACTGCATCGAGCGCCAACCCCAGCCGACCGAGCCAGATCGCTCGCCTGCGTTCAACTGCTCGCGGCGCGCCGCCCGGCTCGTTGCGAAGTCTGTTGGTGCGGCCCCGGATCCAGGACGGTTCATAGTTGAACGAGTTCCGCAGCAGATGAACCACGCAGACTCCGGCAGTTGAACCTGCCGCCGGAGGACTTCACCGCCGAGCTCATCGACGCTATGACTCGCAGTCGGGCGATCGTCGTGCGCGACGGAAGGCTGTTCCCGTCAGCCGATTACGCAGTGGTCCGCTCGGATTCGCTACGGGTGCCATTTCCGAGGGAATGGCCACCGCTGGAATGAAGCGGCCCGACCGTAGGGCTCGACATCGCCTCGAGCACCTCATTCACACCACAAGGAGGTAGCCGATACCGGCAAGCGAAGTCTCAGCCAAAGCCGAACAGGCACAATTCAAATCCGACACGCGTATCCGGACCAGGATCGCGAGCGTGGTGTTCGCCGTACTGGCCACTGCGCTGGTGGCGGTCGTGGCTCTGGTCGTGCTGGGCGCGTATGTGCCGCGGATCCCCAAAGCAGGCATGGTCGGACCGGTCCTCACTGGCCAATACCCGATCCACATGGCACTTTTCGCAGCGCTCGGCGGGCTTCTCGCGGTAGTGGCCTGGCGACTGGGTCGCATGCGATGGGGTATCTCGGTCACCACGCCTCGCCGCGATCACCGCAGTCGGGGCTCTGGTCGTCAGCGGAATTCAGTACGTCGACGCGAAACGGGCCGGCACCGCCGTGTCCTGGCGCGAGGTGTACTCACAGCTGTTCCTCCCAGCTGCCGCACCCGACGTGGTCGCGACCTTCACCGAACCGGATGGCACACCATTACACGTGGACGCGTATCTCCCGCCACGGCATTCCGACACCCCCACCCCCGCGGTCGTGCTCGCCCACGCCGGCGGGTTTCACACCTTCGACAAGAAGGACCTGCGGGGGCTCGGACGCTGATCTCCGCGCGTGCGAGGAGTCGGACACGCCGGTGCTCCTGCCGCGGCTCAGGCGGCGAACCCACGCAACAAGCCGCGAAACGTCTCACGCAGGTGGTCGATATCCGGCTCGCGAGCTCCCGCCCCGGCGACGTGGTCGAAGATCAGGCCGTCGAAGCAGCCGACGAAAGCCTGTGCTCGCGTAGCGGGATCCGAAACGCCCAGACGTTCGTACAGTGCGGTGGCCATCGCCCGGAATCGCGCTCCGCCGGCGTTCAACGCCTCGCGAATCTCGGGGCGGCGGGTCGCTTCCAGGGCCAGTTCGTAGCGCGCGATCATTCGCGTCCGGTCGCGGGTGAGCCAGCGGTGGGAGACCTCGGCGAGCACCGACGCCACACCGTCGAGATCGGCGGAATCCAGGACAGTGGAAGTGACGTCGGCGGCGTCGAGCTCAGCGAGCCGCTGCACCGTGGCATCCAGCAGCGCGCGGCGGGTACGGAACCGATTCGAACACGAGCCCTCCGGCAGCGCGGCCATGCGATCGACAGCCCGATGGGTGAGACCGCGCATACCGGATTCGGCCAACGTCTCGATCGCTGCATCGGCCAGCCGAGTGCTGCGTTGTGCGGTATCGGTCACTTCCTCTTTACCTTTCCCCAACAATGGACTACATCTGTAGTTAGTTCAACTACGGATGTAGTGGAGGATATCGTGACCAGGACACCGAGTGCGATCGTGGTCGGCGGAGGAATCGCCGGCCTAGCAGCGGCTCTCGGCTTGACCGCTCGTGGATGGCGTGTCGAAGTACTCGAGCAAGCGCCGCGGATCGGAGAATCGGGCTCGGGGATTTCGTTGTGGGCCAATGGCGTTCGGGCTATGGATGCGCTCGGGCTGGGTGATCAGGTCCGATCCGCGGGCCGGATCGAAACCGAGGGCGGCATTCGCGACCGAAAGGGCCGATGGCTATCGCGCACCGACACGAACGTTCTCGAGCGCAGATACGGCCCGCTGGTGGTTATACGGCGCTCCGACCTATTCGACATTCTGGCCGCCGCGCTTCCCGACGGGGTTCTGCGCACTGCAACGAAAGTCACCCGCGTCGAAAACGGTTCGGCAACGACAGTCTCAGTTACCCATTCCATGGGGGTTTCGGAAGCCGACGTCGTCATCGGGGCTGATGGGATCCACAGTGCCGTCCGACGTTCCCTGTGGCCACAAGGCACCCTTCCGCGATACGCCGGGTATACCGCATGGCGGATGATCACCACCGAACTGGATTTCCGGCCCGAGAGTGGCGAAATCTGGGGCCGCGGTGAACGTTTCGGGGTCGTTCCGCTTGCTGACGGCTGCGCGTATCTGTTCGCTGTCGCGAACGCACCCGCGGGTGAACGGCACCGCGATGGCGAACTTGCCCAAGTACGGGCACGTTTCGGCCGCTGGCCGGCGCCGATACCGACGCTGCTGAGCGCGGTATCACCGGAGGCGGTACTGCACCACGACCTGTTCGAGCTGCCCGACCTCGACACCTTCGTTCGTCGCCGCGTCGCCCTGATCGGCGATGCCGCCCATGCCATGACGCCGAACCTCGGGCAAGGCGCCAATCAAGCCCTGGAGGACGCTGTGACACTGGCGGCGCTGCTCGACCGACATGCAATCGACCCTGCCTTGGGCGAGTACGACCGGTTGCGCCGGCCTCGATCGCAAGCGATCGCAAGGCGGTCACGCCGCATCGGAATGGTGGCGCAATGGAGCGCACCGCCGGCGACATTTCTCCGCGACAACGCGATTCGGCTGGCGTCGGGCCGGGCCATGCTGCGAAACTTGGATCCGGTGTTGTCCTGGCATCCGCCGGAATGAACAGCCTCTTCGTCGCGAAAACGCCCAGCCGAGCCGAGATCGTGCAGTCCATACAGTAAAAGGATAACAATGGCTTCCCTCCCGTCGACCGACGAGACCGTGCCCGGTGCCGAACCGACGCTCCGGCCGTGCCGGGGCCGAACCGAGTGGCCGACGCTCGTGGAGATCTGGCGAAGCGCTGTGGAAGCGACCCACCATTTCCTCACCCCCGACGACATCGACTTCTACCAGGAGCGAATCGCCAGCACCTATCTGTCTGCCGTCTCGTTGACGGTGGCGACGCTGGACGATGTGGCGGTCGGATTCTCCGGCGTGGCCGGGTCGAATCTGGAGATGCTCTTCATCGACAACGCGTATCGCGGCCGCGGCGTCGGAACCGCCCTGCTGCTGACAGCGATGGCGGAAATCCCTGATCTGCGTGTCGATGTCAACGAACAGAACCCGCAAGCCGTCGGCTTCTACGAACACCACGGGTTCGTCACAGCCGCCCGATCCGATCATGATGCCGACGGGCGACCATTCCCTATTCTTCACCTCCGCAGAGCGGACCACCGACCGATTCCACGGTAAATCAAGTCGCGCGTCGGAGACCGCCGGACAAATAATGTCCGCGGATTCGAAGACAAACCACCCATGAGAAAGAGGTGTAGTCACGGACCCACACCGCATCGGACACCTTCGTCTCCGGATCCCCCGCCAAGCAACGAAATCCATTGCTGAACAGCAGAACTGGGTCCGATGCCCAGGAGGTGTAAGCCGCTCGTTGCGCGGTGACGGTCAGGAACAACGATCCGAGGGTGTCAGATTTCGAATTCCTCTTCAGTGTCGTTCGAAGGCGTGTCCGGGTACTGCACTTGACCGACGGGTAGGAGGTGGTTGGGGCTCCTGCAAAAGCCTGTCATCCCCATTCGATGGTGCCCGGCGGATTGCTCGTTACGTCGAGCACCACGCGGTTGACCTAGGCCACCTCGTTGGCGATGCGGGGAAAGACGCGTTCGAGCACCTCGTAGGGCAGATCGACGGTGAGTTCGCGGACAAGACGAAGCTGGGTGTAGGCAGCCGGAAGCAGCCAGGTCCACCGGTCCGCGGCGGCGCCTTCGATCACCGGCCACGACACACCACCCTGACCCAAGCGCGGGACCTGCTCGCCGACAGCGAACGGCTCGGAACCGTCGAGACCGACCTCGCCACGGTGCCCGGCGAAGGAAACGCGGGCATATGCCGCGGCTGCCGCCACGCCCCCTGCCGTCAGAGGTCGAGTACCAGAGCGCGGTGGTCGGACACTTCGGGCGCGGGCGCGATCTCGAACCGTCTCACCGCGTCGGGGTCGGAGACCAGCAGGTAGCTCGCGTGCCGAAGCGGCTTCGGGTAGCGGGAGGTCCTGGGGTCGGCGACGCCGACCAGGTCGGTCAGCCCGAGGCCGGCGAGGACCTTGAAGGTCGTGCTGTCGGGGAGCAGGTTGAAGTCGCCGCACACCACAGTCAGATCGCCGTCCTCGCGCGCTTTCTCGACGAGGTCCGCGAGCCGCTCGCCCTGCGCTTGGCGGGCCGGGGTGTCGGCCTTGCCGCGCGGGTCGCGCAGGCCGTGGAGGTTGACGACGGTGACGAACCGCTCCGCCCGGCGGGCCCGCGTCGCTCGCGGTGAAGAGTCCGTGGTGACGCGGGCGGCGGGCGCGGATATCGGCCGTTGTCGGCGCGGGCGGGCGCACTGGGTCGGCTGAGCACCCGCGAGCGAGGGGGAACGACTGGAACTGCGTGGCGAGCGGGTGAATCGATCAGCTCGACTGTGCTGCAAAGGGTTCCATACCTGCCAATTCCTTTCGGTTGTTTCCGTACGAACCTGGATTGCGTCCGCACCGGCAACAGGTAGAACCTCAACGCGGGTTGAGGTCAACTGCTGTCTTGTGTGACGGACTGCACGCTTGACCTGAACCGGTGTTCAGGTATTTCGATCGGATTTCATGACCGGATCGCGAACGCACGACGGTGTGAAGTCCTCGCAGGCATGGAGATCCTCAGCCGCGCAACGGCTTACCCTCCCGACGGTGCTGACGGGGGTGTTGCTGGTCGCCATGGCGATCTCCGGTACCGCGGTGGCGTTGCCGCGCATCGGTGCGGACCTGCGCACTGCGGGCTCGGCGTTGAACTGGGTTGTCGCCGGGTACAACCTCGCGTTCGCGGTCTGCACACTGATCTGCGGGTCGCTGGCCGATGTCGTCGGACGCAGGCGCGTATTTTCCGGTTCGGCTGCCGCTTTCGCCCTAGGGGCGCTCATTTGTGCGGTGGGGCCGAATATCGCCGTGGTCGACCTCGGCCGGATCGTCGCCGGTGTCGGCGGCGCCGGTGTGATGGCCGCAGGCGGAGCCCTACTCGCCCACGCTTATTCGGGCCCGGCCCTGACTCGCGCCTTCGCGCTGATGGGCACCGTGGCGGGAATCGGTATCGCCGTCGGCCCGTCGCTGTCCGGCGTGCTGATCCAATCACTGGGCTGGCGCGGAAGTTTCGGGGCTTATGTCGCGATCGCAATCTTGTTGTTCGCCGGATCTCGGGGGCTTGCCGAATCTCGCGCGCCTGGACCGCACCGTATCGATCGTATCGGCATCTCGACATGTGTGATCGGTCTGTCGGGCGTCATGGTCGTCGTACTCGAAGGCCCGGAACGCGGATGGGATGCCCCGCTGGTCGTCGCGGCCGCCGCGGCCGGAATTGTCCTCCTGGCCGTGTTCATCCTCTCGCAGAGACGCGTTGCGGCGCCACTTCTCGACCCCTCCCTGATGCGCAACCGCCAGTTCATCGGCTGGGTACTGAGCGCCCTGACCACATCGGTCGGGTTCTTGGGAGTATTGGTCTACCTGCCCACCTACCTGCAAAGCGTCGGGGACATGGACTCCGCAGCCACGGGTCTCACCATAGTGTTACTCACCGGGCCTGTGCTCGTCCTGCCCCTCGTCGCCGGTGCGGCGGTCAATGCGGGGGTGTCGCCGCGGCTACTGTTGGCCCTCGCGCTCGGCACGGTTGTCGCCGGAAACCTCTGGCTCAGCACGCTGCCCGTCGATATCACCGCCGCCACGCTCGCCGCGCCACTGCTGTGTATCGGTATCGGAATGGGCATCACCTTCGGCATCAGCGACGGCCAAGCCATGCGCCTGATCCCGGCCCACCGAGCCGGCATGGCCGCGGGCTTCCTCAACATGGTCAGAGGCGCCGCGGAAGCCCTGGTCATCGCCGCCTTCTCCGCGCTGCTCGTCTCGATACTGGCCACCCGCCTCGGCGCCACCGTTGCCGCCACCACCGCTGCGGGCACCATCGATGTGTCGGACCCAGCCGGCCAGGCCGAAGCATTCCGCTGGTCATGGCAGCTCACCCAATACATCGTGGCCGCCGTCTGCGCGGCACTATCAGCGATGGCGCTGATTCTCACCCGGCCCGCCACCCAACACGACACACAGCTTTGACGGACGAATCTGTTTCCGGTCCGTTGCGGCAAGCAGTCGATCGGTCTCGGACGCCGGTCGATACCATGCTGAGCCCACGGTCAGAACACGAACCTGCGGAACCCGCCCTCGGAGTTGAGCACCTGGCCCACGACCCACCCTCCCTCGTCGGATACGCGCCATGCGATCAGGCGGGCCGCATCTGCCGGGCGCCCGGCGCGGCCGCGTGATGGATCGAACATCGAGCGGAACAAGGCGGCAACGGCATGGTGATCGGTGGTGGCGTCACGGGCTCGGTGGCCGCACTGGCGTTTCGCAATGCAGGCATCGCTGCCCCGCCTGGACCTGCCATGAAATCCCGGCGCCGACACGAGTCGCAGACAGTGATCGCGACAGGTGTCGCGGCTAAGTTGCCGATATGGCTCTCGCGCTCGACCCACCCGTGGTCGCCTCCGCGACCGACACCGGCCTGATCCTCGACATCGTCAGCATCACCATCGCCGACCCCCTCGGCCGCGGCGAACCCCACCTGCGACTACGCGACGGCACCATGATCGCACTGCCGGTACCGCTGCGCGACTGGGCGATGACGATGCTCGTCACCCACCACCACCGCGCCGACGACGAAGTCCCGGTCTTCCCTTGTCGTATCGAGTTCGGCGTCCGCGGCGGCCACATGTACGCCCGACCGCTCTCCCCCGGCAAACACCACAAGGCGCAGTAGCAGGACCGGCGCCACCAGGCGGCCGCCTTGTGTCGCGGCTCGTTCGTCGCTGACCAGGGTCCGGTTCAGTCGTGTACGCGTGACGCGCCGATCCGGTCGATTCGGGCGCGCCCCCACGCTCCGAGCGGTTCCAGGGCGGCGTTCAGCGCCGAACCCAGTTCGGTGAGTTCGTATTCCACGCGCGGTGGAACCTCCGGGAAGACGTTGCGGATGATGATGTCGTCTTCCTCGAGTTCGCGCAGATGCTGGATGAGCATCTTCTCCGAGACACCGGGCAGGCCGCGGTGGAGTTCGCCGAAGCGGCGGACGCCGTGTGCCTCCAGCTCCCAGAGGATGAGCGGCTTCCATTTGCCGCCGAGCACGTCCATGGCGGCGTCGATGCCGCAGAAGTATGGTCCGGATCTCTTCACGCCCATCGGCACCCTCGCTACCTGTTCACACACCTGCTGGTAAGTACCCGACCAAATAGTAGGTACTTGTCGAATGAACGGCCTTGCCGCAGGGTTGATTCCGGCGCGCTGACCACAACGTTTCCCACTTCCGAGGAGTTGATCCACAATGGCGGAACAGACGACAGTGACGGTTCTAGGGCTCGGCGCGATGGGCCGCGCGCTGGCCGCGGCGTTCGTGCGGGGCGGCCACCCGACGACGGTGTGGAACCGGACCGCGGGCAAGGATGCCGACCTGATCGCCGACGGCGCCACCGCCGCATCCTCGATCGTCGATGCGGTGCGGGCGAGCGATGTCATCGTGACCGTGTTGCTCGACCATGCGTCCGTACACGCCACGCTGGACCCGGTTGCCGGACAGCTACGGGGGCGGCAGCTGATCAATCTCACCAGTACCGCACCCGAGGAGGCCCGGGAACTGGCCCGCTGGGCCGCCGCCCACGGCATCGACCATCTCGACGGCGGCATCATGGCGGTGCCGCAGATGATCGGCCGGCCGGGCTCGTCGGTTCTCTACAGCGGATCCCGCGCGGTATTCGACACGAATCGCGAAGCTCTCGAATTGCTCGGCACCGCCGAGTATTTCGGCGCGGACGCCGGTCTGGCCTCGTTGTACGACTTCGCCTTGCTGGCCGGGATGTACACGATGTTCACCGGATTCCTGCACGGCGCGGCCATGGTCGCCTCGGCCGGGCAGTCGGTCGCCGCGTTCTCCGATCGAGCCGCGGCATGGACGCGTGCCATGTCGCAATCGCTGCCCGAGTTCGGACGGATCATCGAATCAGGGGACTACACCACCGATCGGCAACATCTGGCCTTCCAGAAGGCGGCGCTGGACGCGATGGTGCGTGCCAGCCGCGATGCCGGCGTCGCCCTCGACATGGTCGCGCCGGTGAAGAATCTGATCGACCGCCAGGTCGCCGATGGGCACGGGGCACTGGCCTTCGCGCGAACCTTCGAAGAACTGCGCTGAAGAGACCGTGGCCCAGCCGAGGGTAAACCCGATGTCGACACTCGCAGCCAGGTCCCCTCACGGAGGCGTGCATCTCGACCGGCTTCGTGCCATCCAGCCACGGTGGGAGGTCTCGCCAGCAAGCTACTTCACTGCGTTCTGGCCGGCGACAGGCGGGCGAGCTGATTCCGGAAGCTTTCACGAAGCGCAGTTTCCGTGAACTCCGCGCGGGCGGTGGGATCTCTGGCTACTCGGCTCTCCCAATGGAGACGAGCATCGTTCTTGGAGATCCTCTTCGCTCCATGACCGGGAAGGGCCCGGTATGCGCCGGGTTGAGGAATGGGGCGGTGCATGAATGCCCAGCCGCCGGTCCAATCGATCCGCAACTGCAGGCGCGCCCCGGGATAGAAGTCGAGAAGCCATCCCCGCCCCGTCAGCAGTGATCGCTCGGGGGACGGGACCTGGCGCGCGCGACACGTTGCCGCGATTTCAGGCGCGAGGCGGTCGAGGGCAATGAGCACGTCGTGCCATCCCACAGGCGCGTTTGTCTCCGACGCAGACTTGTTCGATTGCGGCTCTGCTCCCGGTGTCTGCCAGCGAAGCCGCTGTCCGATCCCCACGGATGAACAGGTTCGCATGACTACTGCATTCCTGCAAGCGAGGGGGCTCGAAGTGGGTTGAAGGGATAGGCACCGGATTGAGAGCGCCTCAGCACGATTCGGAGCACAACCGCCGGACGCTACAGCGCGGCGGCACGCCGGTCGCGGCGCCCGTCGTGCTGCTCGTTGCGTCGAACGGGGCCACGCCGGCAGGTCGCATCCTTACGAGATCGCAGCCGACAACTTAAGTGCACAGCCGTACACTGAATGGGTGAGCGATCGGCAGCAGGCGGAGATCGAGGCGCTCGCCCGGTTGGCCGGCGATGAACTAGGCGGTGCTGTCGCCGGCGTTGCCGCGGTGCATCGCGCCATCTCCGATCATGTCTTCGCGGCCGTGCGGCTCGGGGTCGGCCCGGCCGCACGGCCGGCGCAGGTGGTACACGACACCATCGCCGACACCGCGTACCGGATCCTCCGCGGTTCCGCGGTGTCGGCGGGCATGCTGGTCGAGCATGCCGCGGCGTTCTCCGAGGTACCCGCCCCGTCGCGTACGGTTTTCGGCTCCGGCTTCCTCGCCGCCCTACAGGCCTTGATCGGCGACACTCTCGCACAGGAGCGGCCGATCCTTACCTCGCCCATGACATTTCGGTCCGATGGCGAACCGGTGGCGCCGGAACGGCTCGCGAAGCACATCACGAACCCGAGCGGTAGAGTCGTGATCTTCCTGCACGGCTTGGCGGAGACCGAACACGCTTGGCGTCTCGGCGGCAGACCGACCTACGCCGAACGACTCGAGGCCGATCTCGGCTGCACATCCCTTCAGGTGCGATACAACAGCGGTCTGCACATTTCCGAGAACGCCCAGCAACTGAACGAGCTGTTACAGCGCCTCGTCGAGCACTGGCCGGTGGAGATCGAACAGTTGTCGCTGGTCGGCCATTCGATGGGCGGGCTCATCGCCCGTGGCGCGTGTTTCGACGCCGCCGAGGACCGACGTTCCTGGGTAGGGCACGTGCGCCAGGTGGTCTGTCTCGGGTCACCTCATCTGGGTGCGCCGCTCGAGCAAGTCGTCCATTACCTCGCCGCAGCACTGGTCCGCGTCCCGGAGACCCGCCCCTTCGGACGACTGCTGCGCCGCCGCAGTGCGGGCATCCGAGATCTGCGCCATGGTTCACTGGTCGATCAGGACTGGGACGATCTCAACGCGGATGCGTTGCGGCGCCGCGCGATCCGCGAAATCCCGCTCCTCGAAGGCGCCGATCACTACTTCGTCACCGCGACCATAACCCGCAGCCCGCACAATCCCCTGGGCCATGTCATCGGAGACGGTCTGGTGCTGACTACGAGCGGTTCGGGCCGGAATCGCGCCCGCCGCATCGGTTTCGACGACGACAATGGCCTGCACCTGTCCGGGGCGAATCATTTCACGCTACTCAACCACGAGGCAGTCTATGAAGCATTGACCCACTGGCTGTGCGGCGAGCGCGAACAGCGGTCTCGTCGTCCAGTCTGACGCCGACCCCGCCCCGGCCGACCGCCAGTGGAAACCTCGACGCCGCGCCACTGAGCCACCACAACAACCGACAGTTCTCCACCGGCTCCGGAGACGACCGAGGTACCAGTCCACGCCGAGATGGGTTGTGGCCGGGGCGATCCCGACCGATTCCAGAGCCCCTCCACCCGCGTCACCCGATCGGCGGTCATTCGGATACGAACATCATGGCCGGAGGCCGTCCATCAGAAGGTCCAGCAGGCGGCTCGCCACGGCTTCCTGGGCGGGCCGCGGGGCGACGGTGAAGATTCCGACGAGCATGGCGGCGATGTCTTCGGCGGTGGCGTCGGAGCGATGGTCGCCCGCCGCGTGCCCGACGTCGAGGATCATGGTGATGGCCGCCGGTAGCTCGGTTCGGGTCTGCGCATGGGCGATCTCACCTGTCTCGATTATCGACACCAGCGTGTCGAGCATCCCGTTCTTGGTCGCGATCCAGTCCCCGAACAAGTCCATCCACTGCCGCATCGCCGCGGCCGGGGCCAGTCGGCCGAGCAGTTCGCGGGCTTCGGCCGTCAGCCGCACGACCTGGTCCCGGTAGACCGCGTCGACCAGCGACTCGCGGGTCGGGAAGTGCCGATAGAGCGTGCCGATGCCGACGCCGGCCTCGCGCGCGATCGCACGCAGCGACGCCTCGGACTCACCCGAGGCGAACATGCGGGTCGCCACCGCGAGCAGCTGGTCACGGTTACGGGTTGCGTCTGTAGGCCGAGTGCGGGCTGAGGCGCCTGCAGACCGAACCATGCTCTCGACGATGCGATGCATCGAGTGGAGGCCGCTCTGTCGTCGGGCCGAGTTCCATCCGCGGATGTGGCTCGGCCCGAGGGGCTCCGCGCCCTCGACACCCCGCATCACGCGAAACGGGCCCGACGAGACGAGATCATGACGTCATTGTTTCGTCATCGCATCGCGGGGCACCTCCCCCTCGGAGTGCGCGATGATCTTCGGGGCGCCTGCTCACCAGGCTGTGGCGGCGGGCGCCGACCAGGCAGGCGAATCACACCGACGAGCGCGACCTACCGAGGAGACCGAGGTGGCAACAGTCGCCGAGCGCGTGCAGCAACATATCGGCCGCGGCGACGCGGCGCAGATGCGAGAGGCCCGGATGTTTCTTCGCGGCCCCGGCACGGCCGCCACAGACATCGGGCTCTCGACGAGCGACTACCTGGCGCTCTCCCGCGACCGGCGGATCACAGCCGCCATGAGCGAGGCGCTGCTCACCCCGAGCGAGCCCGAGACCGGTCCTCTGGCGCGCCGCCTGGCCGGCTACACCCACAGCGCTTCGGCGGTGCTGTGCCAATCCGGCTGGGCGGCCAATATCGGGTTGTTACAAGCCATCGCGGCGCCGGGCGTTCCGATACATGTCGGGGAGAACACGCACATGTCCTGGCGGCAGGCGGCCCTCGCCGCGGCCGCGCCGCTGCACATCTTCGGGCACAACGACCCCGCCCGGCTGGCAGCGCAGATTCGCGCCTACGGCCCAGGCATCATCGCCGTCGACGCAATCGACAACACCACCGGCACACCCAGCCCGCTGACCGCACTGTGCGACGTCGCCGACGAGTCCGGCTCCATTCTCGTCGTCGACGAATCGCACTCCCTGGGCGTCGTCGGCCCGCACGGTGCGGGTGCCGTGGTCGCGCTCGGACTCACCCGACGCGTGCCGTTTCGCACCGCGAGCCTGGCCAAGGCGTTCATCGGCCGGGCCGGGCTGGTGACCGCACTCGACCCCGAGTTCGCACCCTATTTCGAGTCGGTGTCCTACCCCGCGATCTTCTCCTCGGGCCTGCGATCCCACGACATCGCCGGGTTGTCCGCCACTCTGGAGCTGATCCGGGCCGAGGACGGACGCCGCGCCCGGCTCCGCGAGATCGCCCACACCGTCCGAAACGCGCTCGCCCGCATAGGATTCGACATGGCGGGAGTCGACAGCCACATCGTCGCTGTTCCCGCCGGAACCGAAGCCGACGGTCGCGCGGTGCGGTCGATCCTGGAAGCACACGGTGTCCTCGGCGCGCCGTTCTGTCCGCCCGCCACCCCTCCGGGCAGGTCCCTGATCCGGCTGTCGCTGCACGCCGCACTCACCGCCGAGCAGGTCGAACGAATCATCACCGCGTGCGAACAGGTTTATGCCAGATACGGCGGGTGAGGCAGGCCGCGCTCGATACTCATGTGCGCGGAGCCGCTGTCAGCGATCCGGCCGCCGCCGCGAACAGCCCCTGACAGCCCGCTGCGACCTCGGCGATATCGGAATACAGGTCGACATCGTTGAGTTCACGCAGCATCTCGACGCGGCAACCGTTGCGCAGCAATGCCTCTCGGGTCAGCGCACCGGTTCGATCGGTGGACATCGGCACCTCCGCGAGAACTCGCGCCGGGCGCACGTCACAGAGCCCCAGCGCCCACCAGCCACCGTCGGCCGCCGGCCCCAGCACCGCATCCGGGCCTGCCAGCAGCCGAGCCCCGCATTCGGCCAGCAGCGCCGGCCCGGCCTGCGGGGTGTCCATCCCGATCTGCAGAACAGGCAATCCGAGTCGAGCCGCATCAGCGTGCGCATTCGCCAGGCGCACACCGAAACCGTCACCACGCTGCCGGATCACATCGAAATCGCGCAGGGCCGAACCTATTTCGCGTGCACGGCAGGCTCGCTCCAGGTCGCCGGTCCAGGCAACCACACCTCGGTCCGCGCCGCAGTCGCGCACCGCGGCCAAGGTGTCCAGGAGCGCGGCGGCGGCCAGATCCGCGGCCTCGGCCGGAGCCAACGGCGGGGTCAGCCGGGTCTTGGCGAATCCGGCGACCGGCGCCTTCGCCACCACCAGCAGCGTCAATGGCAGCACAGTCATCGCACACTCCAGAAGTCGCGGGCGGCACGCACCGTCCCGATTACCGAACCGGACACTTTCGACACACCATGGGTGCGCGGCCGGTAGGTGACATCGTGTTCGACCACCTGCCAGCCGGCGCGTGCCGCCCCGGCCAGCAGCGCCAGCGGATATCCCGACCGCGGATGCAGCGGGCCCAGTGCCACCAGCTCGCAGCGGCGAATCACGCGCATCGCGGCCAGATCGTGCACCGGCAGCCCGTAATGCCGCCGCAACCAGAGTGCCAGCAGCCAATTTCCCAGGCGCGCATGCCACGGCCAGGCGCCCCGGACCGGGCGGCGGCGCCCGGCCACCATAGCCACGTCGGGGCCCAATTCGGCCACCAGCAGCGGTAATTCGTCGGGCGCCATCGACCCGTCGCCGTCGAGCACCGCCACCAATTCGGTTGTCGCGGCCGCGATCCCGGCCTGGACCGCACTGCCGTAACCCGGGACGGATTCGACGACCACCGTCGCGCCCGCCGCACGCGCCACCGCGGCCGTGTCATCGGTCGATCCGTTGTCCACGACGACGACCCGATACTCCGCGGGGACCGCCGCCAGGACGCCCGGTAGCGCGTCGGCCTCGTTCCGGCAGGGAATCACCACGGTCAGCTCTCGACTGCCTTCGACTGGGGTCACCTGTCGACCGTAAGGCCGATCGGACGAAAAATTGCTGGTGACACAGGTGACGAAAGTATGACGGCACGATCGCGTCGGCGTCGCGTCGCACCGACGGACCCTACGGTGAACGAGTGAGCGATACCCGCAGCAGCACCGCATCGCAGACACGGCGAGTATCGGGCGTGCGCGCCGATATCGGCTGCGCGGTGGCAGCGACGATCCTGGTGGCCGCCGCCTTCCTCGTGCCGAGGATCAGCACACCGCACTATCGCGATTCGCTCTACGCCGCGGCCGCGCCGATCTTCGGCTCCTGGCTTCCGCATATCGGATGGGGTACGGGTCCCGCGATCGTGATCGCCGTCGCCGTGGTGCTCTACGGCCCCCGGCTCGCCGCCACGCTCACCTGGCGACGGCTGCTGCCGGCCACTTGGATGACCGCACTGGCGTGGGCGTTCTTCCTCGCCATGATCGACGGGTGGCAGCGCGGATTCGCCGGCCGGCTCACGACGACACACGAGTATCTGCACGAGGTCGGCGGAGTGCACGACATTCCGGCGATGCTGCGCGGATTCGCCGGCCGGATCCTGGATTACCAGCCCGATTCGTGGACCACACACGTGTCCGGCCATCCACCGGGCGCACTGCTGGTGTTCGTGTGGCTGGATCGGATCGGGTTGGGCGGCGGCGTCTGGGCTTCCACGCTGTGCGTGCTGGTCGGGTGCAGCGCGTCGATGGCCGTGCTGGTGGCGATGCGGGCATTGGGCGCCGAGAGCAGGGGGCGGGCGGCCGCCCCATATCTCGCGCTCGCGCCCGCGGCGATCTGGCTGGCGGTCTCGGCGGACGCGTTCTTCGCCGGTGTGGTCGCCTGGGCGGTGGCCGCGCTCGCGGTCGGACTGGGCGGCGCGCGGCCACGTCCGCTGATCCTGTTCGTCTCCGGCGTGCTGTTCGGATTCGGCATCTATCTCAACTACGGACTGGTCCTGATGGCCGTCCCGGCCGCGGCGGTGGCGCTACTGCGCGGTGTGCGAGCGGTGTGGCCCGCGGCGCTGGGCGTGCTGGCAGTCGTCGTCGCCTTCACGCTGTCCGGCTTCTGGTGGCTGGAGGGATATCACCTGGTGGTGCAACGCTACTACCAGGGCATCGCGACGACACGTCCCGTGTCCTACTGGATCTGGGGAAATCTGGCGGCGACGGTGTGCGCGGTCGGATTGGCGTCCGCGGCGGCCCTGCATCGGCTTCCGGGTGCGCTGCATCTTCCCGCACCGGCGCAGATCCGCGCCGCCCCCGCCGCGGCGTTCGCGCGCTGGCGTGTCCGCGCGGACCCGGCGGCGCTACTGGCCCTGGCCGCATCGACCGGTCTTCTGCTCGCCGATCTCAGCGGCCTGAGCAAGGCGGAGACCGAGCGGATCTGGCTGCCGTTCGACATCTGGGTGATCGGCGCAACCGCCTTCCTGCCCGCGCACACCGCGCGCGCCTGGCTGACCGTTCAGGCCGTCGGCACCCTGGTGCTCGCCCACGTCGTCCTCACGAATTGGTGAGCCGCGGTGCGCATCCTGATCGCCGATGACGACCCCGTAGTGCGTGAGGTGGTTCGCCGCTACCTCGAACGCGACGGCATGGAGGTCACCGAGGCCGCCGACGGGGTGCAGGCGGAACGCGCCCTCGACGGCGGTGACATCGATCTGGCCGTTCTCGATGTGATGATGCCCGCGCCCGACGGCATCGAGTTGTGCCGGTCGGTGCGCGAGGGCGAGCGTCCCGAGACACCGATCATCATGCTCACGGCCCTCGGTGAGGAGGAGGACCGCGTGCTTGGGCTGACAGCGGGCGCCGACGATTACCTGACGAAGCCGTTCAGTCCGCGGGAGTTGGCGCTGCGGGTGGCGTCGGTGCTGCGCCGCACCCACGGACCGGCGCCGACAGCCGGCGTGTTGCGCAGCGGCGAGATCCGTCTGCGGCCGGCGGCGCGGACGGTGGATATCGCCGGTCGGCCGGTATCGCTGACGGCACGCGAATTCGACCTGTTGTGTTTCCTGCTGGCCAATCAGCGGCGCGTGTTCAGCCGGACGGAACTGCTCGCGCAGGTGTGGGGCTGGGATTTCGGCGACCAGTCGACGGTGACGGTGCATGTCAAACGCTTGCGTGCCAAACTCGGCGATACCCACCGGATCGAAACGGTGTGGGGGCGGGGTTACGCCTGGGGTACCGGGACTGGAGTCGATCGTGCCCAATGATGTTGCGGGACTGATCGGATGGGCGCTGGCCGGGTCGGTGCCGGTCGTCGCGTTCGGAGCGGTGCTGCTGCGTGCCTTTCGCAATCGGGCACTCGGGGTGTCGATGGTGATTCTGGTGTTGATTCCGACGCTGGCCACCCTCAGCGGTTTCATCGCGGTCAGCGGCCTGATGTTCAGCGACGCGCTGGCCACGATGTCGGTGGTCCTCGTCGTGGTCACGGCGGTGACCGTGCCCGCGGCGGTCGTCTTGGGCCGGGCACAGGCACGGCAGCTGGTCTGGGAGAAACAGATGCTCGATCAGGAGCGCGCCGCCGAGGCGTCACGGCGCGAACTGGTGGCCTGGGTCAGCCACGATCTGCGCACGCCGCTGGCCGGGATCCGGGCGATGGGCGAGGCGCTCGCCGACGGCGTGGTCGCGCAGGCCGGAGATGTCGAGCGCTACGGCAGGCAGGTCGTGCGCGAGACCACGCGATTGTCGGGCATGGTCGACGACCTGTTCGAAATGTCGAAGATCAACGCGGGAGCGCTGCGCCTGCACCTGGAACCACTCGATCTGCGCGAACTCATCGACGAGGTGGTCGCCGCCAACGAGCCGGCCGCCGGGCGTGCGGGAGTGAAACTGACTGCCCGGCAACCGAACTCGTCGATCACGGTGGCCGGCAGTGATCAGGCGCTGACCCGGGCGCTGACCAACCTCGTGGCCAATGCGATCGCGCACACCCCGCCGGGCGGGCGCATCGACATCTCGGCCGAGGCCGCGCACGCCGACGCCTGGGTGCACATCGATGACAGTGGCCCAGGCATCGCCGAGGCGGATCTCCCCCGCATCTTCGAGGCCGGGTATCGCGGCACCGCCGCGCGCCCACCGGCGGCCGAGGGCGGAGGTAGCGGTATGGGCCTGGCGATCGCCGCCGGTCTGGTGTCTGTCCACCACGGCGAGATCAGCGCGTCCAACCGGGAACGAGGCGCCCGCTTCGACATTCGGCTACCACTGCTCGACGGCGCCGACCCTGCCGCGGTGCCGCGGCCCGGTCGCGACCGCGGGTTGTCGATCTCACCGTCCTGATCGTCGCCGACCGCTCGTCAGTGCCGCCGCTCGTCAGTGCCGCCACTGCGGCGCCCCCGTACCGGCCGCGGCCCGCAACGGAGCGGTGGCGAAGTCGGTGAGCCCCTGCGTGGGATCGATGGCCGCGGTGAAGCCCAGCAGTTCGCGTGCCCGATCCGGTCCCGCGACGATATGCCGCACATCGCCCGGCCGGAACTCGCCGGTCACGACCGGCTCGGGACCGCCCTTTGCACGGGCGAGGATCGCGGCCACCGCGCCGATGCTGATCGGATGTCCCGACGCGATATTCAGCGCCGTGAACCGGTCCAACGGCTGTTCCACGGCCCGCAGGTTGGCGTCGGCGATATCGGTAACGTGCACGAAGTCACGCATCTGGGCACCGTCCTCGAATACGCGCGGCGCCGCCCCCGTCTCGAGCGCCGATCGGAAAATCGCGGCCACACCCGAATACGGTGTATCCCTGGGCATCTCGGGGCCGTAGACATTGTGGTAGCGAAGCGCGGTCACCGTCGAGCTGGTGGCCGTGGCCCACGCCGCGGCATAGTTCTCCTGCGCGAGCTTACTGGCGGCATACAGGCTGCGCGGGTCCAGCGCCGCATCCTCCGACACCGGCGCCCACTGCAGTGGCGCACCGGTGTCAGGGTGGGTGTGGTCGAATACGCCACGCTCGAGATCTGCGCGGCGACGTGGCAACGGCGCCACCGCCACGGAATCGGCTGTGCGATAACGCCCTTCGCCGTAGACCACCATCGACGATGCCAGCACCAGCCTGCGGCAACCGGCCCGATCCATCGCGGCCAGCAGTACCGCCGTTCCCAGATCGTTGTGACTGGCGTAGGCGGGCGCATCCTGCGCAGTCACCCCCGCACCCACGACCGCGGCCTGATGGCACACCACATCGATTCCCGGCAGCAAGCGGTCGAGCGCGTCCTCGTCGCGCACGTCGACGCGATGCAGCCCCTCCGGCGACCGGGCTTCGACGCCGTGCGCCGCGGTGAGCATCGCATCTACCGCCACCACCTCGTGCCCCGCATCGGTCAGCGCGCGCCACACATGAGATCCGATAAACCCGGCCGCTCCGGTCAGCAGAATCCGCATACCGAGATTCTGGCCACGACCGCCGCGTGATGTGGGGACGCGGCGCCACCGGTAAGCAAACCGTCATAATTCGACGTCGGTTCGATGGTCGATCGAATCCGTCATTTTCACCGGCTTACTCCCGGTCGGCACCGCCCCGTGGCCAGTCGGACAGTAACCCGAGAGCACCCGAGACACCGACCACGCGAACGGTTCGGCCGTGACACATCAAGGCGATCGAATCCGCCCCTCGCACACCGTTTCCGGTCTACCTTAATAATGGGTCGTCTCTGTAGTGCCCGTGTGGTGCACCGATCAAGGGTTGGTGAGTCGGATGATCTCTACATCCATGCTCGACGAACTGTACGAGAGCGCGGAAAAGGAGGGTGTCGCACTACGAATCGGCACGATCATCGATCGCGGCGGGGAGGTTCTGCTGCTGGAACGTGACGACAGCGGCCCCATCAAGGCCACCCTCAAACTCCCCGGCACCACCGTCGAAGCCGGCGAACCGCTGGACGCGGCCGTGGCGCGCGGAGTCGCCACCGAGACCGGGCTGATCGTCACCCGAATCCGTTGCCACGTAGGCTCTTTCGACTATCTCTCGCCCGGCGGAAAACCGGTCCGACGCCTGCACTTCGCCGTCGACGTGGCCGCCACGTACCCCATCCGTCTGTCCGCCCACAGCGCCTACACCTGGGCGCCACTGGGCAGCGACCTGCGCGTGACGCCCTCCATTCGCCGCATCCTCGAGGACTACCGCACGCTTGCCGAAGCTCGAAACCCGTTGTCGGAAACCTTGGGATGAGGATGGCCTCGGCGCCTCCGTCGGTGGGTACGAGCGGGTCAGCTCGAGGGCCCACGGGAAACACGACCGCGGCGTCGGCACGGTGGGCCGCCCGCCACCGATCGGCGCCCTCACCGATCGAGGCCGAGATGCCTGCCCTGCGCGCGGCCGCGCTGAGAGCCGGAATGAACCCGTAGTCGCCCGGGTCCGTGCACGGTCGCCGCGAGTCGCCACAGCCGACGCACCGATACCGGCAGGCTCCCAACACTGACCGGCTGCCCGCGTGTCGCTACTCGGGCGATACGGACTGAGCGATCGGCTTCGTTGCGATCCACTGCGCGACCGGAAGATGTGGGCGCCAGGCCGTGAATCCGCCGAGCGGCTCGCCCCGGTAGATCTGGAATTTCCGCAGTTCACCGCCATACGTCGCGGCCCAGCGCAGCAGCAGCGCCTCGGATTCGGCGGTCACGGCGTTGGCGACCAGCCGTCCACCCGGCCGCAGCCGGTCCCAACATGTCGTGAACAGTCCGTCCTGAGTGAGGCCGCCGCCGAGGAAGACCGCGTCCGGCGCCGGATCGCCGGACGCGGGCAGATCGGCGGGCGCCTCGCCGCGCACGACGATCGCGGGCACTCCGAGCGCCGCGGCGTTGGCGGCGATCTGGCCGCGCCGCGCCGCGCTGCGCTCGAATGTGATTGCGCGGCAGTCGGGATGGGTCCGGCACCATTCGATGGCGATGGTGCCCGACCCGCCGCCCACATCCCACAGCAATTCGCCGGGCGCGGGGGCGAGCGCGGCGATCGACAGGGTGCGGACCTCCGCCTTCGTCAGCTGCCCGTCGCCGCCGTAGGAGGCATCGGGCAGTCCTGGAAGCCGGGTGAACCGGGGCGCGGCCGGATCATGGACGGCCTCGACGGCGACGAGGTTCAACGGGTCCCCGGGCGGCCGCGACCACTGCGCCGCCGTGGCGGCGACGATCCGTTCGCCGGGACCACCGAGTTGCTCCAGCACGGTCACTCGCGATTCACCGAAACCATTGCACCGCAACAGTTCCGCCACCCGCGCCGGAGAATGTTCGTCGGCGCTGAGCACCAGCAACCGCCGGCCGTCGGCGAGTTCCGGCAGAACTGTTTCGAGGGGGCGGCCGACGATGCTCACCACCGGTGTGTGCGCACTGGCCCAGCCCAGTCGCGCACAGGCCAACGTGGCAGACGACGGCTGCGGATAGACCCGGATAGCTTGCGGGCCCAGCAGTTTCGCCAGCGTGACGCCGATGCCGTAGAACATGGGATCACCGCTGGCGAGTACGCAGATCCGCGAATCGTGATGTGCGGCCAGCAGTTCCGGCAGCGCGGGCAGCAGCGGTGTAGGCCAGGCCCGGCGCTGCGCGGTGCTCGCGTGGGCGGGGATCAGATCCAGCTGGCGGCGCGATCCGAAAAGCACCTGGGCCGCGGCGATCTCGGCGCGCACGAGCGGGCTCAACCCCGGCCAGCCGTCGGCGCCGATGCCCACCACCGCGATCAGGCGATCGCTGTCCGGTGTGTCCTGCGTGTCTCCCGCTGCGGGAGTGTGTTTTTCGCCTGTCATACCGTCACCGGACGCCGTCCCGGGACTGCCGCGCAGACAGGCAGACCGCTGCCGCGCAACCCGGCAACGGCACTGCCGCGCAAGCGGGCAACGGCACTGCCGCGCAAGCGGGCAACGGCACTGCCGCGCAAGCGGGCAACGGCACTGCCGCGCAAGCGGGCAACGGCACTGCCGCGCGACCCGGCAACGGCACTGCCGCGCTCGAAGCGTAGCGGGGCTGCCGCGCAGCCGGTGTGGACGTGCGCATCAGCGGGGCATCCGGCGCCAGACGGCCCGTGGCACCCATCGGGCCACCGCGAAGGCGAATCGCAGGGTGCGCGGTACCCAGACTTCGCCCGCGTGCCGATGCAAGGCGGTGACCACCGCGTCGGCCACCTGCTGCGGTGTACTCGACAGCGGCGCCGGGCTCATTCCCTCGGTCATCCGCCCGATCACGAAACCCGGCCGGACGAGCAACAGATGAACGCCACTGCCGTGCAACGCGTCCGACAGTCCCGAGGCGAATCCGTCCAGCCCCGCCTTGCCCGAACCGTAGACATAGTTGGCACGCCGCACCCGCACCCCGGCAACCGAACCGAACACCACCAGCTGGCCACCGCCCTGGGCGCGCAGCAGATTCGCCAGTACCGTCAGCAGGCTCACCTGCGCGACGAAGTCGGTGTGCAGCACCGCGACCGCCGCGGCCGGATCCTGTTCGGCGCGGGCCTGATCGCCCAGTATCCCGAAGGCCAGAATGGCGACCCCGATACGGCCGTGGTCGGCGGTCAGTTTCTCCAGCAGCGGCTGATGGCCGGACAGGTCGTCGGCGTCGAACTCCACCGCGTGAACCGCAGCGGCTCCCGCCGCGCGCAGCATCGCGGTCTCCTCCCCCAGCCGATCGCTGCGCCGCGCCGCGAGCACGACCTCGCGATCCACGCAGATCCGGCGGACGACCTCGAGTCCCATCTCGCTGCGCCCGCCGAACAGCACGATCACCCCGTCGTCGACCTCACGCACACCCATGGCGCATAGTCTGCCATCGGCGCCGGTTGCTAGCGTCACAGCCATGACCAGTACCGCGGCCGCGCGCATCGACCTGTCCCCCAGCGCCCTCGAATTCGTGACCGAACGGCATCTGGCCACGCTGACCACGCTGCGTGCGGACGGTACCCCGCACGTGGTCGCGGTCGGTTTCACCTGGGATCCCGAGGCCGGCATCGCGCGGGTGATCACCAGCGGTCCCACCACCAAGGCGCGTAACGCGGACCGGCGTGGTTACGCCGCGCTGAGCCAGGTCGACGGCCCGCGCTGGCTCACCCTCGAGGGCCCGGCCGAGGTCTGGACCGAACGCGATCGGGTCGCCGAGGCCGAAGCCCGCTACGCCGAGCGCTACCGCACCCCGCGTGAGAACCCGCAGCGCGTGGTCATCGCGGTGCGCGTCGCGCGGGTGTTGTCGAGCAGTACCCTGCGCGGCTGAGTTCTCCGCGCCTCACAGCGTTCTCCGCGCCTCACAGCGTTCTCCGCGCCTCACAGCACCGTCAGGCCGTGCGGGCGCTGGTTCACCGATTCGCCGCCCTCCTCGGTGACCACCACGATGTCCTCGATGCGCGCGCCCCATTCGCCGCCGAAGTAGATGCCCGGCTCGATGCTGAACGCCATCCCCTGCCGCAGCACGGTCTCGTTGCCGGCCACGATGTAGGGCTCCTCGTGCACCGACAGCCCGATGCCGTGGCCGGTGCGGTGAATGAACGCCTCGCCGAACCCCGCCTCGGACAACAGGTTCCGGGCCGCGGCGTCCACCGATTCGGCGGTGACGCCCGGTCGCACCGCAGCCACCGCGGCGGCCTGCGCGCGTTCGAGCGCGGCGTAGCGCTCGGCGATCTCCGGATCGGGCTCGCCCAGCACGTAGGTGCGGGTGGAATCGGAGAAGTACCCGGGTTCGACGGGGCCGCCGATATCGATGACCACCACGTCGCCGGCGTCGATGATCCGGTCGGAATGGCTGTGGTGCGGGTTGGCGCCGTTGGGGCCGCTACCGACGATGACGAAATCGGCGCGGTCGTGTCCCTCCTCGACGATCGCGGCGGTGATGTCGGCGGCGACCTCGGCCTCGGTGCGGCCCGGTCGCAGCCACTCACCCATCCGGGCGTGGACCCGATCGATGGCCGCACCCGCGCGGCGCAGGGCGTCGATCTCGGCGGCATCCTTGATCATCCGCAGTTCGCGGATGATCGGGGTCGCCGACACCGGCAGTGCCGTCAGCGCGTCCGCGATCGGGAGCAGATGCAGGGCGGGCATGGCATCGTCGACCGCGACTCGCGCGCCCGCGTTCAGCGTCGATTTCACGACCCCGTACGGGTCCACGCCGTCCACCCACGACACCATGTGCAATCCGAGTTCACCGGCCGCCGAGCCATCGAGCGCCGCCAGCTCCAGCTTCGGTACCACCACCGACGGGGTTTCGCCGCTGGCCGGGACGACCAGGCAGGTGAGCCGCTCGAAGGATTGGGCGGCCGATCCCAGCAGATATCGCAGATCCGGTCCGGGGGTGATCAGCAGCGCGTCCAGATGCGCCGCGCGGGTCAACTCCGCCGCCCGCTCCAGCCGCTTGCCGTAGATCTCGGCACCGAATCGTGACTCCGTACGCGCGCTCATGCGATACGACGTTACCCGCCGCGCCGGACGCGGTCCGGGCGATCGCGACGTTCGCGACCGGGTCGTGGCCCGATTGTCGGTGCGGCCCGGTAGCGTCTGCGCCATGCTCACCTCCAGTGCGAGTGACCGGCCACTGCTGCTGCTCGACGGCGCTAGCCTGTGGTTCCGGGCGTTCTACGCCATCCCGGAGAAGATCGCCGCGCCAGACGGCCGGCCGGTGAACGCACTGCGCGGTTTCACCGATATGGTCGCCGCGCTGATCACCCGGCACAATCCGGGCCGCCTGGTGGTGTGCCTCGATCTCGATTGGCGCCCGGCCTTCCGCGTCGAGCTCGTGCCCTCCTACAAGGCCCACCGGCTCGACACCGGCACCGACGCCCAGCCCGGCGCCGAGGAGGTGCCCGACACCCTCACTCCGCAGGTCGACATGATCGCCGAGGTGCTCGCGGCGGCCGGGATCGCGACCGCCGGTGCGGCCGGTCTGGAGGCCGACGACGTGATCGGCACCCTCGCCGCCCGCGAACGCGACAACGAGGTGATCGTGGTCAGCGGTGATCGCGATCTGCTGCAGGTGGTGCGCGCGGACGCGCCGCCTGTCCACGTCTTCTACGTGGGCCGCGGGCTGGCCAAGGCAGAACTGTACGGCCCTGCCGAGGTGGCTGCGAAATACGGTGTGCCACCGGAGAATGCGGGCCCGGCCTACGCCGATATGGCGACCCTGCGCGGCGATTCGTCCGACGGCCTGCCCGGTGTCGCCGGGATCGGTGACAAATCCGCCGCCACGCTGATTTCGCGCTACGGCTCGCTCGAGGCGCTGGTGGCCGCCGTCGCCGACCCCGGGTCGGATCTGGCGCGCGGCGTGCGCGCGAAACTCGCGGCGGCCGAGGAGTATTTGAAGGCCGCCGCACCCGTGGTGCGGGTCGTTCGCGATGCCGAGGTGGAATTGTCCGGCCCCGACCTGCTGCCCGCCGAGCCGGCGGATTCGGGCCGGCTGCACGCGCTGGCCACCGCCTACAACGCCGAGAGCCCCATCAAACGACTGACCGCCGCCCTGGCGGCGAACACCTGACGCCCGACATCCACCACGGTCACGAAATGTGTTGGCGGGCATAGATTGCCACATGACCGGTGAAGACTCCGGCACGATCGGGACGGCACGCCGGAGACCCTGGGAGACCCTGTCACAGAGCACGGGAGCGCGGCAACCGCGCAGACTCGCCGCGCCCAGCCCGCACCCTCGCCCCGGCGCACGCCGACGAGTTCGTACGGCTAGACGAGTTCGTACGGCTAGGCGATCGTGCCGTCGCGCCCGGCCCTAGCCGCCGACCTGGGGCGCGCCGAACTATACGTGTTGCCCGGCCGACCGTTCGACGGCAGTCACGCTCAGTTGGGGCGGCCGACCTCGTAGGTGCCGTCGTCCTTGGTGATCTTGACGGTGACCTTCTTCTGCTCGCCGCCGACCTTCAGGGTGCAGTCGAAGGTGCCACCGACCTCGACCTTCTGCCCCGAGGGGCAGCTGACGTTCTGGACATCATCGATGCCGTAGGAATCCTTGAGGACCTTCTGCACGCCATCCTGCACGGCCTTGTTGTCCAGTTTGTCGCTGCCCAGGAAGACGAAGGCGAGGACCACGGCGACGACCACCACGACCAGCACGCCGATACCGCCGAAGAGCAGGCCCTTCTTCGACTTCTTGGCGGGTGTGTTGCTCAGCTGGGGTTCCTGCATCCCCCACTGCTGCTGCGACTGGTCGGGCTGCTGCCCCCACCCCTGCTGGGTAGGCTGCTGCTGCGCCCATTGCTGCTGTGACGGCTGCGGCGGCTGCCCCCACTGCTGCTGGGTCGGCTCCCACGGCTGCGCCTGGGCCGGTGGCTGCTGAGGCCAGGACGGCTGGCTCTGGCCACCCCACTGCGGCTGCTGCGGTGCCCACGGCTGCTGCGACGGCGCGGGCTGGCCCCACTGGGGCTGTTGCGGCTGCTGGGCACCCCACTGCGGCGCCGGTCCGGACTGGCCGGGCTGCGGCTGCCCCGACCACTGCTGGGTCGGATCGCTGCTGTGGCCCTCCCCTGGGCCAGGGGTCTCGTTCGGTCCGTACGGGCCGCTCATGTGCCTGCCTCCACTCGCACTCGTCGTCTCACATCCCCCCGCGTGAGGTGATCAGGCCCTCACCACGGTCGGTACCGATAGTCATCCAATCACAGCCCGGCACGCTACGCGGCGTCCACCGCCACAACGCCACGCCGGATGGCGCGCACCGACTTGGCGGCGGTGGCGGCGATTTCGGTGTCGTCGGCGGTCTGGTGGATCTGGTCGAGCAGATCGATCACCTGTCGGCACCAGCGCACGAAATCGCCCGCCGACAACGCACTGCCCTGATCACCACTGGCCAGCAACGATTCGGCCAATCCGTCGCCGCGGGCCCATTTGTAGATGCCGGTGACGAAGCCCAGATCCGGTTCCCGGGTCGGCGGCAGTTTGTGCCTGGCCTCGTCGGTGCGCAGCTGGCTCCACACGCCGATGGTGGCGCCGACCGCGCGCCGCACCGGCTCGGTCGGCCCGGACGGGCCGAGGTAGCCGCCCTCCTGCCGCGACTCGAAGACCAGTACCGACACCACGCCCGCGAGCTCGGCGGCACCGAGCCCGCGCCACAGCCCCTGCCGAAGGCATTCGGCCACAACGAGATCCGCCTCGGTGTAAATCCGAGCGAGCCGCCGCCCGTCGGCGGTGACCTCCCCGCCGTCGACGTAGCCGCGCTCACTCAGCAGCGCGACGATCCGATCGAAGGTGCGCGCGAGCGAATTCGTTGTCGCAGCGACCTTCTGGCGCATCGACTCGGTCTCTCGCTCGAGCCGGTTGTAGCGCTCCCCCAGCCGGGCCAGCTGCTCCCGGTCGGGCCGGGAGTGAGCGGGATGAGCGCGCAGCGCACGCCGTAGCGTCGCCAGTTCCCGATCGTCGGCCGCACGCGCACGACCACCGCGCCGGCCCCGCCCGGGTACCGCGATTCCCGTGCTGCGCAACGCCGATGCCAGATCGCGGCGCGCCCGCGCGGTGCGGTGGTCGACATGGCGGGGCAGCCGCATCCGGCCCAGCGGCTGAGCGGGGGTCGGGAAGTCGGCGGCCGAGACGCGGCCGGCCCAGGTGTCGGCGGTCAGCACCAGCGGCCGCGGATCGCCCGGACTCGCGTCCGGTTCCAGGATCACCGCGAGACCCTGGCGGCGCCCGGTCGGGATGGCCACCACGTCACCGCGGCGCAGCGAGGTCAGCGACTCGACCGCCGCCCCGCGCCGGTCGGCGCGCCCCTGCCGTTCCAGTTCCCGTTCGCGTTGTTTGATCCGCTCGCGCAGCGACAGATATTCGAGAAATCCGTCGTCGCCGATCTGCGAGCGCAACTTCCGCACCTGCGCCTCGTTGCGCTCGATGCCGCGGACCAGGCCCACCACCGACCGGTCGGCCTGGAACTGCGCGAACGAGCGCTCCAGCAGCTCTCGCGACTGCGTGGCGCCCATCCGGTCGATCAGGTTGATCGACATGTTGTATCCGGGCCGGAACGAGCTGCGCAACGGATAGGTGCGGGTCGAGGCCAGGCCCGCGACGGCGCTGGTGTCGACGTCGGGATGCCACATCACCACCGCGTGGCCCTCGATGTCGATACCGCGCCGCCCGGCTCGGCCGGTGAGCTGCGTGTATTCTCCGGGAGTCAGCTCGGCATGGGTTTCGCCGTTGAACTTCACCAGCCGTTCCAGCACCACCGTGCGCGCCGGCATGTTGATGCCGAGAGCCAGTGTCTCCGTGGCGAATACGGCCCGCACCAGCCCGCGGACGAACAATTCCTCCACGGTGTGCCGGAAGGCGGGCAACATGCCGGCATGATGGGCGGCCAGGCCCCGGTAGAGCGCCTCCCGCCACTCCCAATAGCCGAGCACATCGAGATCCGCGCGCGGCAGATCACCGGTATGGCGTTCGATCACGGCCTCGATCTCCGCCGCCTCGTCGGGACGGCTCAGATCCAGGCGCGAGCGCAGGCACTGAGCGAGGGCGCCGTCGCACCCGGCCCGGCTGAAGATGAAGGTGATCGCCGGTAGCAGCCCTTCCTCGTCGAGGCGGGCGAGCATCTCCGGGCGCGGCAGCGGCCGGAAATCCCGGCGCGGGCCACCACCCCGGTGACGCGGCCCACCCCAACCGTTCATCCGGTCGGCGGTCTCGCGATGTTTGATGTAGCGAACGAGATCTTCGTCGACGAGGATCTTCTGATCGCTGGATTTGGTATCGAACAGATCGAACAGCCGCCGACCGACCATGACGTGCTGCCACAGCGGCACCGGGCGCGTCTCGTCGACGATGACCGCGGTGTCACCGCGCACGGTCTCCATCCACGCGCCGAACTCCTCGGCATTGCTCACCGTCGCCGACAAGCTCACCAGGCGCACCTCCGGTGGCAGGTGCAAGATGACCTCTTCCCACACCGCGCCGCGGAACCGGTCGGCCAGATAGTGCACCTCGTCCATGACGACGAACGACAGCGCGTGCAGCGCGTCCGAACCCGCGTAGAGCATATTGCGCAGCACTTCGGTGGTCATGACCACGACATGAGCGTCCGGATTGATCGACTGGTCACCGGTCAGCAGTCCGACCGCGTCGCGGCCGTAGCGGTCCACCAGATCGGCGTACTTCTGATTCGACAGCGCCTTGATCGGGGTGGTGTAGAAGCACTTCCCACCGGCCGCGCGGGCCAGGTGCACGGCGAATTCCCCGACGACGGTCTTACCAGCGCCGGTCGGGGCGCACACCAGCACACTGTGCCCGTTCTCCAACGCCATACAGGCCTGCTGTTGGAACGGGTCCAGGGAGAATTTCAGGTCGGCGGCGAATGCCGCGAGTTCGCCAGTCAGCGAGGGTTGTCCCACGCTCAGAGGGTATCGGAGTAGTCCGACACCGGGCGCGGAGTTTTCGGCGCGGGCTCGGCCGACACCGGTCCGCTCGCCGTCACCGGGCGGGCGGGCTCCACCGGGCTCACGCCGTCCAGATCGTCGGGTCCGGCCAGCGGGGAGGCCTCGTCGTCGGACAATGCGCCCCAATTGTCGCCTCGGCGCGCGCGGCGGCGGTCGTTGAGCCGGGCGATCTGCACCGCCACCTCGAACAACACGGTGAGCGCGGCGGCCAGCGCCAGCATCGAGAAGGGATCCTGCGGGGTGACGATCGCGGCGAAGACGAACAACCCGAAGATCATGCCGCGGCGCCACTTCTTGAGCCGCTCATAGGTCAGTACGCCCACCATGTTCAGCCCGATGATCAGCAGCGGTGTCTCGAAACTGACGCCGAAGATTATCAGTAGCTTGATGATGAACCCGAAATACTGACTACCGCTCAGCGCGGTGATCTGCACATTGCTGCCGATTCCCATCAGGAAGCTCAGCGCGTGCGCCACCACCCAGTACGCGAGCACCGCGCCGGTGACGAACAGCACCACACCGGAGGCGACGAAGCTGATCGCGTACTTGCGCTCCTTCGCGTACAGGCCGGGCGTCACGAATGCCCACAGCTGGTACAACCAGATCGGGCAGGCCATCACCACACCCGCGGTGAAGGCGACCTTGAACCGCAGCATGAACTGTTCGAACGGTGCGGTGGCCAGCAGCCGACAGGCACCGTCGGAGGTCAATTGCGCACGATGTTCCGGCGGCAGCGAACAGTACGGGCCGCGCAGCAGATCGCCCAGGCTTTCGACGCCGAAGAACGAATGCGAGTACCAGAGGAATCCGAGCACCGTGGTCAGCGCCACCGCCAGCAACGACTTCAACAGTCGCGAACGCAACTCTTGCAGATGTTCGACCAACGACATAGTGCCGTCGGGATTCGTCCTGCGCCGGCTACGGCGGGGGTCGAACGGAATGCGCATGGATGTGACTGCCTCGCTGATCACCTGGCCGGATCCGGATGAAACGCCCAACCGCCATCGCACCGCCACCCCGCGGGCGTTGCCGGGGTGACGGCCTCGAGACGGACCGGATCAGGCCGTGTGACGATCCTTGTCGGCCTGCGGGGCCGGATTCACCGGCTGGGCAGGCGGCAGTTCGGCCGCGGGCGCCGACTGCTGCGCGGTGCCGGACGCGTTCGCCGACCCCGTGTTCGCAGAACCCGCGTTCGCCGAGCCCTCGGAATGCATCTCGCTCATCTCGCTCTTGAAGATGCGCAAGGAACGTCCGAGACCCCGGGCGGCGTCGGGCAGCCGCTTGGCGCCGAACAGCAGCAGGATCACCAACGCAATGATGAGCCAGTGCGTCGGGCTCAATGAACCCATCGAAAACCTCCCAAGACTGTGGTATGTCCGATGCTACCGGACCCCGACGCGGCGCCGACGCGCGTCGTCACTCGTCGGATCGGCGAGATGGCGCCAGGTCAGCGTGACAGCGGTCCCGTCGCCTCGGCGGTCGATGCCCCGCGCAGCTCCGCGAGCAGGTCGGGACCGCTCCAGCGGCGTTCGTCGCCGTTCTCGGCGGCACGTATCAAGGCGACCAGTCGCGCGTTCACCGGGGTAGGCACGGCCACCATCCGGCCCAGCTCGACGATCTCCCCGCAGAGCCAATCGATTTCGGTGCGCCGGCCCAGCGCCAGATCGTCGGCCATCGACGAGCGCGCCATCGGGTCCACCGCGAGCACCCGTCCGGCCACCCGCTCGAAGACGCCATCGGGAACGGTCAGCAGACGGGCCATCACACGCGGCGGCAGGACGGTCAATCGCGCGGGACGGATCCGGGCGCGCCGCATCACCGCGAGTGCCTCCCCCTGCGCCAGCGCCAGGCAACGCCGGTAGTCGCGGGTGGCCAATTCCTCGCGCAGCGCCCGGCCCGACAGCGCGTTGATCGCGTTGTTGAGGTTGAGCAGCAGCTTGGCCCACTGCACCCGACGCAGATCGGAACGGCGGTCCAAGGGCAACCCGGCCCGCTCGAACAGCGGCGCGAATCGGGACACCGCCGGATCGTCGGCCACCGCCACGGTGCCGTCGGTGCCGCGATGGAAATGGCCCGGACCGCTGTGGACGACATTGAACATCACCATGCCCGCCGAGACCACCGCCGTGGGCAGCACCTGCTGGATCGCCGCATCGTTGCCGACGCCGTTCTGCAGGCTGATCACCACCGTGTCCGCGCGCACCCGATCGCGCAGCTGTGCCGCGGCCTGGACGGTCTGCGCCGATTTCACGGTGACCAGCACCAGATCGGCGGTGGCGGCGCTGCCCGGTTCGGTCTCGGTGCGGAAACCGCTCGCCGCGACGCGCTCGTCGCCGCCGTCCAGATCGGTCAGCCGCAGACCGTGGGCGCCGATCTCGTCCAGCAGCCGCGGGCGGCCGACGAAACTCACCTCCGCGCCGGCGGCGGCGAGTTTGCCACCGACGAACAGACCGATACTTCCGGCGCCGAGCACCGTCACCCGGAACGTCACGCGGGCCCGACCTCCTCGACCATGTTCCGGTCATATCCGAGATCGCCGACGTGGTCGTAGGCGGCCAGCGCCGCGGCCGAACGTTCTCGCACCGCGCTCACCAGCTCGGGCGGTCCCAGCACAGTGACACCGGAACCGAAACCGAGCAGCAGTCGCGCGATCCAGCCCAGCGTGGCGAACCGCATGGTCGCCTCGACGCTGCCGTCGGGATGCACCACCACCGGATGCATCGGATACTGATCCAGCACCCACCCGTAGTCGGCACGAATCCGCAAGCGCGCCAAGGCAACCGCCGGATCGTCGGAGAACAGGTCGAGCCCCGCGGACTCCTCGGTGGCGTGGCTGGGCGGGTTCGCCGGCTCGTCGAGTTCGGCGGCCTCCTCGATCCGGTCGAACCGAAACAGCCGCACCCCCTCCGCCTGCCGGCACCACGCCTGCAAGTAGGAGTTGTTGTCCACCAGTACGATTCGGATCGGATCGACGACACGCTCGGACACCACATCCCGGCTCGCCGAGTAGTACACCAGCCGCAGCGCACGCCCGTCGGCCAGCGCGGACCGCACCGTGGTCACCGCCGGCGCCTCGACCGGCTCCGCGGTGTCGGGTTCGCTGCGATGCCCGGCCTCGCCGGAGATAGCGGATTCGATCTTGGCGGTGGCCGACCGGGCGGCCGTCGGATCGACCATGCCCGGCAGATCCGCGATCGACCGCAGGGCCACCAGCAGCGCCGTCGCCTCGATCGAGGTCAGCCGCAGCGGCCGCTCGATACCGGCGGAGAAGGTGACCTCGATGCTCTCCTCGGAGAACGACAGATCGATCAGATCGCCGGGACCATAGCCGGGCAGTCCGCACATCCACAGCTGATTGAGGTCGCTCATCAGCTGTTTGGTGCTGACACCGAGTTCCGCGGCCGCCTCGGGCGCACTGATCCCCGGATTCGCGAGGAAGTACGGGACCATATTCAGCAGCCGGGACAGCCGCGTCGACAATCGGCTGCTCATCGCCGCACCCCCGCCCGGGCCGTTGCGACGCTCGCGCGTCTCATGCCGACACCTCCGTCCGTTCCAGTACCGACCGCAGCCGCGCGATCACATCGGCGCGCAGATCCTCCGGCGCCAGCACCAGCGCATCCGGGCCGAGACCGGTGATCAGCCGCGCCAGCCAGTCCCGCGACCGCACCGGCACCTCCACCACCGACCCCGGGCGACCGGCGACCGTCTCCTCGGCGATCACCACACCCAGCCGGCGGATCTCCTGCCCACGGCCCTGCGCCACCCACACCGTCGCCGATCCGCTCACCGGCGCCGCACCCGTCACCCGCGCCACGATCCGACGCAGATCCACATCCGCCGGTTTGCGCACGGCGTTCTCGGGCCCGTACACCTCCACGTCCGCCCCGATCCGCGACAACCGGAAGGTCCGCACCGCGTCCCGGTCACGGTCGTGGCCGACCAGATACCAGCGGCCGTGCCGGGTCACCACACCCCACGGCTCGACATCGCGCGTGGTGTACGGCGCGTTGTGGGTGACGCGATGCTCGAATCGCACCGCACGCCCCGCGTCGATAGCCGCCAGCAGCTTGCCCAGCGCGGCTTCCGAGCCGCGAGTGCGCGCCGGCACCGCGGGCACCGACGCCGAGGCCGCCTCCGCGTCGACGTGCACACCGGCGGCCCGCAATTTGAGCACCGCGCTCTCGGCGGCGCTGGCCAGCTCCGGGGACTCCCACAACTGCACCGCCACCGCGACCGCCGCCGCTTCCGCGCTGGTCAGGTCGATATCGGGCAGTTCGTAGGCATCGCGATTGATGCGGTACCCCTCCTGCCCGGAAAACCGGCCCACCGGGCCGACCTCCAGCGGAATCCCCAGATCCCGCAGTTCGTTCTTGTCGCGCTCGAACATTCGGCTGAACGCTTCGTCGCTGGCCGACTCCTCGTAGCCGGCGACGCTGTCGCGAATGCGTTCCGCGGTCAGGAACTGCCGGGTCGACAGCAGCGCGATCACCAGATTCATCAGCCGCTCGACCTTGGAAATCGCCACCCGACACAGAGTAATCGGACTCCCGGAACGACGGTGCACCACCGCACCGATCCGCGCCGGGATAGCGCTGCCGGAATCCGGATCGACCGGCCCCGCGGATCGCCGCGGGGTAGACACCTCACATCGAGGCGATCAACCGATCCACGCGCTCGTCCACGGATCGGAACGGGTCCTTGCACAAGACCGTGCGCTGCGCCTGATCGTTCAGCTTCAGATGCACCCAGTCGACGGTGAAATCGCGGCCCGCCTCCTGCGCGGCGGTGATGAAATCACCGCGCAATTTGGCCCGCGTCGTCTGTGGCGGCGTCGTCACCGCCGCATCGACCGCCTCGTCCTCGGTGACCCGCTTGACCAGACCCTTGCGCTGCAGCAGATCGAACACTCCGCGACCGCGCTTGATGTCGTGATAGGCCAGATCCAGCTGAGCGATCTTCGGATCCGACAACTCCATCGAGTACCGGTCCTGGTAGCGCTGGAACAGCTTGCGCTTGATCACCCAGTCGATCTCGGTGTCGACCTTCGCGAAATCCTGCGCCTCGACCGCGTCGAGCGTGCGGCCCCACAGGTCCACCACGGCGTCCACCTGCGGATCGCGCTCGCGATTGCGCAGATGCTCGACCGCGCGGGCGTAGTACTCACGCTGGATGTCGAGCGCGCTGGCCTGGCGGCCACCCGCCAGCCGCACCGGTCGCCGGCCGGTCAGATCGTGGCTGACCTCGCGGATCGCTCGGATCGGATTGTCCAGCGCGAAATCGCGGAACGACACCCCGGCCTCGATCATCTCCAGCACCAGCGCCGCGGTGCCCACCTTCAGCATGGTGGTGGGTTCGGCCATATTCGAGTCGCCGACGATCACATGCAGGCGGCGGTACTTCTCCGCGTCGGCATGCGGCTCATCACGAGTGTTGATGATCGGCCGCGACCGCGTGGTCGCCGACGACACCCCCTCCCAGATGTGCTCGGCCCGCTGCGACAGGCAGAACGTAGCCGCCTTCGGCGTCTGCAGGATCTTTCCGGCACCGCAGATCAGCTGCCTGGTCACCAGGAACGGCAACAGCACATCCGAGATCCGGGAGAACTCGCCGGCCCGCACCACGAGGAAGTTCTCGTGGCAGCCGTAGGAGTTGCCCGCCGAATCGGTGTTGTTCTTGAACAGATAGATGTCACCGCCGATCCCCTCCTCCGCCAAGCGCTGCTCGGCATCGATCAGCAACTCCTCGAGCACCCGCTCACCCGCGCGATCGTGGGTGACCAGCTGAACCAGCGAGTCACATTCGGCCGTCGCATACTCCGGATGGGAACCGACATCGAGATAGAGCCGCGCTCCGTTGCGGAGAAATACGTTCGAACTACGGCCCCAGGACACCACCCGGCGGAACAGATACCGGGCCACCTCGTCAGGACTCAACCGACGGTGACCGTGGAACGTGCACGTCACCCCGAACTCGGTCTCGATCCCCATAATTCGTCGCTGCACACCATCGACATTACGGCAAAGCGAACGGCGAAAGTGGCTGTGCGAGCAAGCGGTTGTATACGGGTTCACAACAATATGGGCGGTGCCCGACGGCGCCGACGCCGCCGACACCGGGGTTTACGGCCTCCGGACCTCGTCGCCGGGCACCCGCTCTTTGCCCCGCCTCGCGTCCGCAACGGGCGCCCGGCCACGCTACCGGCACAAATCCGCAGGTCGGAGCACATGTTCACAAGGTGTCGCGCTACCGCAGCACGATAACGCCCGGCCCGACCCGCTGCGCGGGGGTCGGGCCGGGCGTCTCGTTCGAAGCCGCTACCAGTGCTTACGGGTTGGAGGGGTCGCCGGCGGAGGGCGTCTCCGGTTCGGCGTTCTCCTCGCCCGCACTCGCCGCGCCGTCGGCGGAGAGCAGCGTCTCCAGCGCGGCGTGCGGAATGCGGCGGAAGGCCCGGCGCGGGCGGGCCTGCTCCAGGGTCGCCACCTCCAGCGAGGACACCGCGATACCGCGCTTGTCCTTCTCGCTGTTGTCCGGCGACGCCTTCTGCAGGGCGTCCACGGCGGTGCGGATCGCGGCCCGCAATTCCACGCCCGGCTGGTAGGTGTCCTTGAGCGCGGTGCTGATCGGGTCGGTATTGCCGCCCATCACCACGAAGTCGCGCTCGTCGACAATCGAGCCGTCGAAGTTGATCCGGTACAGGACCGAATTCGACGCCTGCTCCGGATAGCCGACCTCACCGATGCAGATCTCGACCTCGTAGGGCTTGAGCTGGTCGGTGAAGATCGTGCCCAGGGTGGACGCGTACATGTTCGCCAGCGCCCGCCCGGTCACATCTCGCCGGTCGTACTGGTATCCACGCAGGTCGGCCTGCAGGATCCCACCACGACGCAGACTTTCGAACTCGTTGTACTTGCCGACCGCGGCGAATCCGATGCGGTCGTAGAGTTCGCTCACCTTGTGCAGCGTCGCCGAGGGGTTCTCGGCGACGAACAGCACACCCTTGTCGTACACCAGCACCACGACACTGCGTCCCCGGGCGATGCCTTTGCGCGCAAGTTCGGTCTTGTCGCGCATGATCTGTTCGGCCGACGCGTAGTACGGCAGTGTCATGGACGCGCACTCCCTTCTTCGGCCATCCGCTCGTCGACGATCGAGCGCGCGATCTGCTCGAGTCGCTCGTCCGAAACCTCCAGCGCCCCTTCGGCATTGATGGCGATCGCCGTCGGGAAGATACCGCGCTGCAGATCCGGGCCACCGGTGGCGGTGTCGTCGTCGGAGGCGTCCAGCAGCGATTCGACGGCGACGCGCAGGGCGCGGTCCTCGTCCATATCGCGGCTGTAGGTCTTCTTCAACGACGACTTGGCGAACATCGAGCCCGAACCGGTGGCGGTGTAGCCGAAGCGCTCTTCGCTGCGGCCGCCGACCACGTCGTAGGACACGATGCGGCCGGCCCGCTCCGGATCGGTAGCCTCGAGGTCGTAACCGACCAGGATCGGCACCACCGCCAGGCCCTGCAGTGCCGCGGGTAGATTGTCGCGGACCATCTTCGACAGTTTGTTGGCCTTACCGTCGAAGGTCAGCGGAACGCCCTCGATCTTCTCGTAGTACTCCAGCTCCACCGCGAACAGGCGGATCATCTCGACCGCCACGCCCGCGGTACCGGCGATACCGGCCGCGGAGAAGGTGTCGGTGATGTACACCTTCTCCATATCGCGGCTGGCCAGCAGGTTGCCCTGGGTGGCCCGGCGGTCGCCGGCGATCAGCACACCGCCGCGGTAGGTCACCGCGACGATGGTGGTGCCGTGCGGCGCCAGGTCCCCGGCCGAGCCGTTGCCGCCGGACGCGCGCCCGAAACCGTTGCCCGGCAACAATTCCGGCGCGTTTTCCCGCAGATATTCGGAGAATGACGAGAGGGCGTACCCCATGTGGAGCCGCAAGGGGTCACCTGATGTCACTGGCCGCCTTTCTGGACGTAGGCACGCACGAAGTCCTCCGCGTTCTCCTCGAGCACATCGTCGATCTCGTCGAGCAGGTCGTCGGTCTCCTCGGCCAGCTTTTCGCGGCGCTCCTGTCCCGCGGCCTCGACACCGGCCGCGTCGTCGTCCTCGTCGCCACCACCGGCGCGCTTGGTCTGCTCTTGTGCCATAGCAGCCGACCTCCTCTGTACTGATCATCGGCGAGCATCGGAAACCTCCGATGCTCGTCCCTCAACACTACCCAGCGACGGTGACAACATGCCGGATTACCTCGCAATGTGCCCCCGCCGCAACGTCACAGCACGCTGTGCCACCCCGGCACCGACGCACCGCCGGCGACTCGCCCGCCTGGTCAGGAAGTGAGCTGCTTGACCAGTTCGGCGGCCGTACCGGCCCCCTCGAGCAACTTGCCGACGTGGGATTTCGTCCCGCGACGCGGCTCCAGGGTGGGAATGCGGACCAGCGAGTCACCGCCCAGGTCGAAGATCACCGAATCCCAGCTCGCCGCGGCGATATCGGCGCCGAAGCGGCGCAGGCATTCGCCCCGGAAGTAGGCGCGGGTGTCGGTCGGCGGGTTGGTCATCGCGTCGGTGACCTGCTGTTCGGAGACCAGCCGCTCCATCGAACCGCGCGCCACCAGGCGGTTGTAGAGGCCCTTGTCCAGGCGCACATCGGAGTACTGCAGATCCATCAGGTGCAGTTTCGGCGCCGCCCAGCCCAGGCCCTCGCGGCTGCGCATGCCCTCGAGCAGGCGCAGCTTGGCCGGCCAGTCGAGTAGGTGCGCACAGTCCATGGGGTCGCGTTCGAGCAGGTCGAGCACGTGCGCCCACTTCTCCAGCACATCGGTGACGCGAGCGTCGTCGGTGCCCTCGCGGTCGTGGAACTTCTCCACCCGGTCGAGGTAGATCCGTTGCAGCGCAAGGCCGGTCAGTTCGCGGCCGTCCACCAGCGCGACCGTGGCACGCAGGCTGGGGTCGTGGCTGATGGTGTGCACGGCGGTGACCGGACGCGCCAGCTGCAGATCCGACAGGTCCTCGCCGGCCTCGATCAGATCCAGCACCAGCGCGGTGGTGCCGACCTTCAGGTAGGTCGACCATTCCGCCAGGTTGGCGTCGCCGATGATCACGTGCAGGCGCCGGTACTTGTCGGCGTCGGCGTGCGGTTCGTCGCGGGTGTTGATGATGCCGCGCTTGAGGGTGGTCTCCAGGCCGACCTCGACCTCGATGTAGTCCGACCGCTGCGACAGCTGGAATCCGGCATGGTCGCCGGACTGCCCGATGCCGACCCGCCCCGAGCCGGTGACGACCTGCCGGGAGGCGAAGAACGGCGTCAGGCCGACGATGATCTGGTTGAACGGCGTATCGCGGTTCATCAGATAGTTCTCGTGGGTGCCGTAGGAGGCGCCCTTACCGTCGACGTTGTTCTTGTACAGCTGCATGCGCGGCGCACCCGGCACACTGGAGGCATAGCGGGCGGCGGCCTCCATGACCCGCTCACCGGCCTTGTCCCAGATCACCGCGTCCAGCGGGTCCACGACCTCGGGAGCCGAGTATTCGGGGTGGGCGTGGTCGACGTAGAGGCGGGCGCCGTTGGTGAGGATCATGTTCGCCGCGCCGACCTCGTCGGCGTCGATCACCGGCGCCGGCCCGTTGAGCCGGCCCAGGTCGAAGCCGCGGGCATCGCGCAGCGGCGATTCCACCTCGTAGTCCCAGCGCGTGCGCTTGGCCCGGGGTACGCCCTCGGCCGCCGCGTAGGCCAGCACCGCCTGGGTGGACGTGAGAATCGGGTTCGCCGAGGGTTCCGTCGGTGTCGAGATGCCGTACTCGACCTCGATTCCGATGATGCGCTGCATGGGTCGAGCCTAGGCGACGCGCGTGAGCCCTGGGGCCGCCCGGGTGCTGTGGGCCGTCACCGCAGCGCTGCGCGCCGCGAATTCAGTTGACCGCCAGCGGGTCCGAGGCCGCGGCACCGGACCGGACGACCAGGTCGGCGAGGGTGGCGTCGCGGTCCAGCGGAACCCCCAGACTGCGCGCACTGCTCTCCAGCAGCCCGAGCACCGATTCGGTCACGATCGCCTCGATCTGCTCCGACCCCAGCGCCGACGCGGTGTCGGCGCGCCAGCTGTTGACGACACCGTCGACGAAGCCGACGATGCCGAAGGCCATCGGCCGGGCCCGCACGGGATCGATCCCGACACGGGCTGCGGCGGTGGCGAACAGATCCGCGAGCCTGGCACCGATGCGGTCGCGCGCCCCGGCCAGCGCGAGCGACGAATCTCCTTGCGGGGCACTCGCCGCCAGGAATCGGTGCAGCTGCGGATGCGATGCTACCCATCCGACATAGGTGCCGACCGCCCCGCGCACCGCGTCCTTGACCGTGCCGTCCGCGCGCAGCGTCGGAAGCAGTTGTTCGAGTAGCGATTCCAGGATCCGGCCGCGAATCTGCTCGTCCAGATCGGCCCGCCCGTCGAAGTGGCGGTACACCACCGGGCGTGGCAGGCCCAGCCGGTCGGCGATCTGCTGGACCGGCACCTCGGCGCCGTTCTCCTCGATCACCGCGACCGCGGCCTCGATCACCTCGGCGCGCCGTCGCTGTTTGTGCCCGTTCCAGCGGGTACTGCGACCGTCCACACCGGCCACGGCGGACCGTTCCGCACGCCGCGGGGGCCGCTGTCCACCGGTTTCACTCACACGTCAACGATACTCATGCGGTATCGACCGATACATCCCGTCTCACCAATCTTTCTGATACAATCTGTCTCGGTAATTCGATTCGCGTGGAGCGCAGTCATGGGCAACGACGCCACCCCGCTCCCGCGGGATACCTTCGCGCAGCGCGGATCGCCGGAATCGCGCGACCGCCGTTTCCCCTGGTGGACAACGACATTCGCGGACAGAACCGCGGTCAGCCCGGAATTTTGTCCAGGAATCCGTGCACGCGGGCGATGCGATCACCGTCGAGAACGACCACATCGAAGCCCACGATCAGCGGTTCGGCGCCGGGAGTGCCCAGCGTCCACGTGAATCGCAGCTGGTCGTGGTGTCCGTCGATCGGTCCGAGGCCGAATCGCATACCGGCGAACTGTTCCCGGACGCCGGCGATCATCTCGTCGATCGCGGCGACTCCGGTGACGGCCGCGAGTGGATCGGTGTAGGTGGCATCCGGCCGGTACAGCTCGTCGAGCAGTTTGCGCCGGGCCGGGGCGTCCGCCTCGTTCCAGGTATCGATGTAGCGCTGGGCGACAGCGTCGTAGGTACCGGTGGTGGTTTCTTTTTCGCTCATACGACGAGCATGTCCGAGCGCGGGCGCCCGGTCGATTACCCGCCGGGTAATACCCCGGCTCACCGAAGTGTTTGCCGCGCAGCCGGTCTGAGCTTCCGCCCGCGCGACGCGTGGAGGATTACAGCACCGATTTCAGCGATTGCTCGTCCCGCGCGACGACGGCCCGGCCGTCGGGGGTGACCACGATCGGTCGCTGGATCAGCTTCGGATTGCTCGCCAGCGTCTCGATCCACTGCTCGCGATCGGCCTCCGTGCGCGACCAGCCCGCCATACCGAGCTCCTTGGCCTCCGGCTCACCGGTGCGGGTGATGTCCCAGGGCTCCAGGCCGAGCTGGGCCAGGACTTCGCGCAGATCCGCCACGGTCGGCGGGTCGTCGAGATACCGCCGCTCGATGTAGTCCACCCCAGCCTCGTCCAGCGCGGTTTTGGCCGCGCGACTCTTGGAGCAGCGAGGGTTGTGCCAGATCTGCGTCTGTCCGGATGTCATAGCCGAAACCCTAGCGCGCCTGTTCGCTCGCACGGCGGAACATATTTGCCTGAAAGGCAAACTTTCCTGACGTGCATTATTGAAGTGTTTCGCACTTTCCCTGACACTGAGGTCGTGACCACGGAGCCGGCCCTCGGGCTGCGGGAACGCAAAAAGCTCGATACCCGGCGCGCGCTCAGTGATGCGGCTCTGGAGCTGCTGTTCGAACGCGGTCTGGACCATGTGCTGCGCGAGGACATCGCCGCCCGCGCAGGAGTATCGGTTCGGACGTTCAACAACTACTTCGCGAACAAATACGAGGCGCTGGCGTACCGGCAGATCGACCGGATCCGCCGCGGCATCGAACTGTTGCGGGCGCGGCCGACCGGTGAGTCGCTGTGGGCCGCGATCACCGAGGCGATGCTGGAACCGTTGCGGGTCGACGGCCTCGATGCCGACCCCCCGCCGCGCGACCGGCCGACCGAGGTCCGCAAGCTCGTCGTCAGCCCCGAGGCGCAGGCAGCACTGACCCGCACCACCACCGACGCCTTCACCGAGGCGGTCGCAGAACGCACCGGCACCGATCCCGGCACGCTCTATCCACGGCTGGTCGCCGAAGCCGTGCTCGGAGCACTGGTGGCGGCGATCGAGGTGTACCCCCGGTGCGATCCTCCGGCCTCGATCACCGCGCTGACACGGCAGGCACTGGAACTGGTCGCCGCCGGCCTGCCCGAACCCCACTGACTTCCCCTCTTTCCTCGAAACCGCTTATCCGACAACGGGGTTGATCCAGCATGTCCGAACACACCTGTGCGGTACTGATTTCCGGTGCCGTACCGAACGGGCTGATGCTGGCCTGTGAACTCGCACTGGGCGGCGTCACGACGACCGTCCTGGAGGAGCTGCCCGCCCCCAGTACCGAACCCAAGGCCAACGGCCTCGTCGGGCAGGTGGTGCGGCTGATGGATATGCGTGGCTTGTATCGCCCGGCCGCCGGTGACGGTGGCCGGGCGATCGACCCTGCCGACCGGGGTGAGCGAGGTGCACCGGCGGCGCAGGTCTGCCTCGTCGCCGCCGACGATCAAGGCGGTCTCGGCACTGTCGGAGAGCGGATTTCGGGGGACCTCTGCGAACGTATCGGTTTCCGGCCGCCGAGGAGTCGCCCCGCAGACCGATCCGCGGTCAGCCTCGAGAGGTATGCCGACCCGTCCTCACGGCGGATCAGCGCCGCCAGGAACGGAATTCGATCAACTGGCCGGGCCGGGCCTGGCCGAGCAGATCCACATCGGCGTCGATCACGGTGCCCACCACGGGATAGCCGCCAGTGATCGGCCGGTCGGCCAGCAGCACCACCGGGCGGCCCGCGGGCGGCACTTGAATCGCACCCAAAGCCATTCCCTCGGTGGGCAATTCGGCCTCGTTCGCCCGCCGCAGCGGTGGGGCGTCCCCGTGACGGTCCAGGCGCACACCGATGCGGTCGGTGTCGGTGGAGACCGCCCAGGCGCCGGTGAACAAGTCGGCGGGATTGTGGAACCAGTCCGCGCGCGGCCCGAGCCCGACGCGCACCCGCAGCGTCCCCTGGGTGAGCGGTGCGACCGGAGCCATCTCGACCGTCGGCCAGCCGCGCGGCGGGGCACCGACCGGCAGGGTGTCGCCCCGGCGCAGCGGTTCGGGACCCAGCCCCGCCATGGTGTCGCGGCTGCGCGATCCGAGGACCGGCTCCACCGCGATCCCGCCGCGCACCGCCAGATAGCAGCGCAGGCCCGCCTCGGCCATCCCGATCCGCACCCGCTGCCCGGCCGCGACGAACAGCACCGAAGCCGGGGGTTCCGGCCGGGCGCCGACGTTGATCGGCACCGGCGCGCCGGTAATGCTCACCACCGCCGGGGCGTCGAATTCCACGCTCAGCCCGCCCAGCACGCATTCGATGGCCGCCGCCGATTCGGCGTTGCCCACCAGGCGGTTCGCCAGTCGCAACGCCCGGCGGTCGACGGCGCCGGAGACCCCGACCCCGGCATGGAACCAGCCCGGCCGGCCGAGATCCTGCACGGTGCTCATCGCCCCCGGTTCGAGCACCCGCATCCGCGCCGCCGAGGATGTCACCGATCCACCGCCTCGAACCGGACCCGGGTACCCGCGCGCAACAGCGCCGGTTCGGGCCGCCCCACGTCCCAGAGGACCACGTCGGTACGGCCGATGATCTGCCAGCCGCCCGGCGAACTGTGCGGATAGACGGCGCTGTATCCACCCGCCAGGGCGACCGAACCCGCCGGAACGAAGGTCCGGGCCTGCGAGCGCCGCGGCACCGACAGTCCGGCGTCGGGTGCGTGCAGATAGCCGAAGCCGGGCGCGAAACCGATGAACGCGCACCGCCACTGGGCTTCGGTGTGCCGCTCGACCAGTTGCCCGGGTGTGATGCCGAGAAGTTCGGCGGCATCGGCGAGGTCGGGTCCGTCGTAGCGCACCGGAACGGTGACCGTCTCCGCCGCGGCCGCACTCCCGGAATCGGCGTCCGGTGCGAGATCCAGTGCGCGCACGCGCGATTCGATCGCGGCGGGGTCGATGCCGGGACACAGTGTGAGCAGGACTGTCCGGGCGGCGGGCAGGAGGTCGGCCACCCCATCGATCGGCGCGCGGCGCAGATGGTCGAGCAGCAGCGGCAGCTGAGCGGCGTCGGCCGGTTCGAGCAGCAGCGCGCGGTCGCCCGCGGGCCGCACGGTCACCGCGTTCATGTGAAACTCCGCAGTTCGACGCCCTTGTCCAGCAGCGACTCCCGGATCGAGCGCGCCATCCGGACGGCATCGGGCGAATCGCCGTGGACGCAGAGGCTGCGCACCTCGACTCGCACCGGCTCGCCGGCCACCGTGCGGGCGTGCCCGTCCACGGCGATCGACACGGCCTGCCCGAGTGCCGCTTCCACGGCCAGCACCGCACCGGCTCGGCCGCGCGGCACCAGTCTGCCCTCGGGGGTATAGGCCCGGTCGGCGAAACCTTCCGCGTGGAACGGGATTCCGGCCGCCTCCGCCGCGCGTGCCAGTTCGGAATCGGCGGGTCCGAGCAGGCTCAACTCGTCGAAGGCAAGCAGCGCCGCGACCACCGCCTCGGCCGCCGCGGGATCGGACGCCGCCGAGTGATACAGCGCGCCATGGGGTTTCACATACCGCACCCGGTCACCGGCCGCCCGGGCGAAGCCGTCGAGGGCGCCGATCTGATATATGGATTCCGCGGTCAGTTCGGCCGGGGACACCGCCATCTCGCGGCGGCCGAACCCGGCGAGGTCGCGATAGGAGATGTGCGCGCCGATCCGCACCCCGTGCGCGACCGCCAGATCACACGTGCGCCGCATGATCACCGGATCCCCGCCATGGAAGCCGCAGGCGATATTGGCGCTGGTCACGACGTCGAGCAGGGCCGCGTCGTCACTCATCGTGTACGCACCGAACCCCTCCCCGAGATCGCTGTTCAAATCGATCACCACGAAGTATCACCTCGCCTCGCCGTTGTCCTACCACCATCGTCCGCGCCCGTCGCCGATACGCCACCGTGGGCGCATTGTCCCGCACTCACCGCCTAGGCTGGCGGGAATGGGTGAGGTCATCGCCGTCTACGACGGCCGCGGCAACGAGACCGGCAGTGCCGAACGCGCCGAGGTGTATGCCGAAGGATTGTGGCATGCCAGTGCGGGTGTGCTCGTGCGATCGCTCGACGGGCGGCGCATCTACGTCCATCGGCGTACCGATACGAAGATGGTGTTCGCCGGTATGCACGACTGCCTGGCCGGCGGGGTACTGGCCCCCGGCGAGGATCCCAGCGCCGCGGCGGTCCGCGAACTGGGCGAGGAACTGGGAATCGTCGCCGCGCCGGGCGAACCGCGGCCGCTGGCCCGGGTTTCCTGGGACGGCAGCTGGGCGGGCCGCCCGATGCGGTGCCACCTGTTCGCCTACGAGATCCGTTCCGACGGGCCGATCACCGTGCAGCCCGAGGAGATCGCCGCGGGCTGGTGGTGGACCGACACCCAACTGTGGGAGCACCTGAGCGATCCCGGCTGGCCGTTCGTCCCCGACACGCGAGCCCTGATCGAGCACCTGCTGCACCCGCGGTGACAGGTTGTGACCGCTGAGCGCGGGCCCGCCGGCGTCCGGAGATCAGTTCTCCCTTGTCTGTTTCACCAGTTTATCGGCCAGGTAATGGCGCAGGAAGGTAGGCATTGCGGGGGCGAAGATCCCGAGGTAGCTCTCGACCCATTCGTAGCGCGTCTCGAGGAACGCGAGGTCGGTGGGGGTCATGTGACGCACAGCGAGCAGGGGCAGCGGGGAGTCCAGAGCGGGAAAGTCCGCGTTGTGCAGTCCGGCCACGGTACAGCCCGGATAGAACTGCCCCAGCATCAGTCCGTGTCGGACGAACTCGGTCTTCTGGCTGCGTTGGACGGCCTCGAGATCGTCGTATCGGGTGAGGTCGGGAAAGACCGAGAGGAGCGCCTTGAGCCGGGAGTCGGGCTCGTCCTCGGGCGGCAGCAGGGGGAACAGGTCGTTCATGTCGCCGACGACCGCGGTGAGGAAGTCCGGGGTGATCTCGCCGCCTCCGATGAATGCGGCCCAGAGGAATCGGCCGGCCACCGCGTGCTTGGTGTACGGGCAGACCGGCCCGGGGCGGCCGAGGTCGGGATGGGGTTGACACAGGTATTCCACAGTCCACGAGCGCAATTGCGCGGCGCCGGGATGCTCATCCACGTGCGTGTCGGAGTCGGTGGCGAACAGTCTGGTCGGCCTCAGGCCGGAGCGTTGGCCGATGAACTCGTCGGTGGCGTTCATGATGATCGAGTCCTGGGTGCCGAGTTGCGGTCGAGATGATGTGAGGCCGAACGCATGCCGACGCCGGTCGCCACGTCGCGGGCGAACAGGTTCGCTGGTTCGGCGCCGGAACGCATTCCGACGGTTCGGGCGATGTTCATGATCGGCTTGTCCTTGCTGAATCGGGTGTGGCGCGGGTCGACCGGAAATGCTCGGTGAGAGCGGAACCGACAGCGCGTAGCGAATCCTGTTCGGTCATCCGTTCGTGTGGCACGGGAATCCGGTGCTCGGTGATACGCCCGGTGACGTAGGCACTCCAGGCACGGGCAGGAGAGCCGCCGTCCTCGGTGTCACGATCGGCGGCACTGAAGTAGATCAGGTCACCGTCGAACACAGCGGGCCGATGGTTCCAGGTGAGGTCGACAAGCCGGGTGTAGTCGCGTTGCAACCTCACGAGATGCTCGGGGGTCACGCTGGTGAACAGTCCGCCCTGCCGGTGCAGTAACTCGGTGGCGGCCTCGACGGTCGGCTCGGCAGAACCTTCCGGCACCGCGAAACCGCCGAACTCGGCGAGCATCTTCGCCACCGAGGGTGTGGGAGCGCGGAAGCTGTCGGCCGTGACGACGCGGGTGTCCATCATGGCCAGCGTGCCCACGCAGTCGCCGTCGCGGCGCAGGTGGACGGCCATCGCGTGAGCGATGGTCCCACCCAGCGAGTAACCGAGCAAATGGTAAGGGCCACGCGGTTGTACGGAGCGAATCTCCCGCACATAGCGGGCGGCGAGTTGGTCGAGCGTATCGAACCGCACCGCGGGATCGGTCAGTCCCGGGGATTGCAGCCCTCGAATCGGCCGGTCGGACTCGATGTACCGCACGAGTCCGCTGAAACCCCATGCCAATCCGATCGCCGGGTGGATACAGAACAGTGGCGGGTCGGTTCCGCCGGCGCGCAGCGGCAGCATGACGGAGAGTGCCTCGGCCAGATCCCGTTCGCCGAAGTCACCCGCGAGGCCATCCCGGCGGCTCTCGATTCGCCGGGCCAGCGACCGAGGCGTCGGATCTGTGAACAACCACGGCAGCGGCACGGTGACGCCTGCGGACTCCGCGAGACGCGCCACGAACTGGCTGGCGGCCAGGGAGTTACCGCCGACAGCGAAGAAGCTGTCGTCGACTCCGATTCGTTCGATGTCGAGCGTCCGGCCGAAAGCGTCACAGATGGCGGCCTCGAGCGGGGTGGACGGCGCCCGGAATCGAGACCGCTGGCGCTGGTCCGGTGCGGGCAGGGCGTTGCGGTCGAGTTTGCCGGTGGTCGTGACAGGTATCCGGTCGAGCGTGACGATAGCGGTGGGAATCATGTGGAGGGGCAATCGCGTGGTGAGATGCGCGATCAGCGCCGCGGGATCGGGCGTCGCGTGTGGGGTGGGCACTACGTAGCCGGTGAGCTGGTCGGCGCCGTGGGGGCCGGGGTGGACCGCGACGGCGGCGCGGGAGACGTCCGGATGGCCGCACAACGCGGTTTCGATATCGCCGGGTTCGATGCGGTGTCCGTGGACTTTGATCTGCAGGTCGCTTCGGCCGATGTAGCGCAGTCGCCGGTCGCCGGTCCAGCTGACCAGATCGCCGGTGCGGTACATGCGGGTCCCGGCCGGTCCCCACGGGTCGGCGACGAACCGGGCCGCGGTGGTCACAGGGTGCCCGCGGTAGCCGCGGGCGATGCCCGGACCCGACAAATACAGTTCGCCGGCCACTCCGGGCGGGACGGGGCGCAGTCTGCGGTCGAGTACCACAGCACAGAACCCGCGGGCCGGACCGCCGATTAGCGGCGGACTGTCCGTGACTGCGGTCAGAGGGATATCGCGGCAGCTCAGAATGGTGGTCTCGGTAGCGCCGTAGGTGTTGATCAGCGTGCGGCCTGGAACCCATCGGTTCACCAGATCCGGCGGGCATATCTCGCCGCCGAGGATCAGTGTGTGCAGGGTATCGAGTTCGCCCGGGGGCAGCGAGGCGAGCACGGTCGGGGTGAAGGCCGCATGGGTGACTCGGGCGGCATTGATCCGCTCGGCCAGTTCGTCCCCGGCGACCGCTGCCGCTGGAGCGAGCACCAGTGTGGCTCCGGCAGTAGCGGCGCCGAGCCATTCCAGGACGGATACGTCGAAGCTCGGCGCCGCCGCGGCCAGCATCCGAGACGAGGGGGTGAGGCGGAGCCCTTCCCGCGCTTCGGCGGCCAGGTTCGCAATCCCGGTATGGGTGACCACGACCCCTTTGGGGGTCCCTGTGGAGCCTGAGGTGTAGATCAGGTAGGCGGGATGTTCCGGCAGGAGCGCGGCGGTGCGTTCGCCGTCCTCGATCGCGGTGGCGGAGCGCGAGGCTGCCTTCGCCGCGAATGCGGGGCTGTCGATGCTGAACCACGTGGTGGCATCCGGCAGCCGATGGCGATGGGTCTCGGCCGTGAGCCCGACGACGGCGTGGGCATCGGCGAGAATACTGCTGATCCGGTTTCCGGGCATGGCCGGGTCGATCGGAACGAACGCGGCACCGGTTTTCGCGACCGCCCATACGGCGATCACGGCGTCGACAGAGCGCGGCAACGCCACGGCCACAGCCGATTCGGGACCTGCTCCGACGTCGATCAGTACCCGCGCCCACCGGTTCGAGATGTCATCGAGTTCGCGGTAGGACAACGTTTCGCCGTCACAGACCACCGCGTCCGCGGCGGACCTCGCCGCGGCCGCCAGCACCTGCGGCAACAACGACGTCGCCGCGCCGGACCCGCCGCGCACGGGAACCAGCGTGGCCAGCTCATCGGGCGACATCAACTGCAGTCGCGCGAGCGGCAGATCGATGTCTGCTGCGATGGCCTCGAGCACGCGACGCACTCGGCCGGCGAGGGCGTCGATCCGGTCCCCGGTGAACAGCTCGGACAGGTAGGTGAAGGTGAGCTCCAGCTGGGTATCGAGACGGGCGACCAGGCCGAGCGGATAGTGCGCGGCCTCGCGTCCGGACACGTCCAGGACGTGCATCCCGGCGATATCCGTATCTTCGGACAACCCACTCGTGTCGACCGGGTAGGACTCGAAGACGACCATGGTGTCGAACATCGCGCCGGGCCCGGCCGTCTGCCGGATCCGCGCGAGGCCGAGGTGGTTGTGGTCGAGCAGCGCGGCTTGTTCGGTGTGGATCCGCCGGAGTAGCTGGGCGAGGGTTTCGCCGTAGTCGACCCGGACCCGGACGGGCACGGTGTTGACGAACAGTCCGATCATCGATTCGATGCCGGGAATCTGTGGGGGGCGTCCGGAGACGGTGGTGCCGAAGACGACGTCCTCCCGTGTGGTCGCGCTCGCGAGCACGATCGCCCAGGCGGCTTGAACGACGGTGTTGAGAGTGGTCTCCTGCCGGTGGGCCACCGCGACCAGGGCCGCGGTGTGGTGCTCACTCATCCGCACCCGGACGTCGCGGGCATCGGCGGGGTCGTGGCTGCCGCGGTCCGCGCCGGCCAGCAGCGTCGGCTCGGTGATGCCCTCGAACGACCGCGCCCACGCGGCCTGTGCCGCGCTCCGATCCTGGTTCTTCAGCCACGCCAGATATTCGCGGTAGGGAGGCACCGGGGCCAGCGCGCCGGGATCGCTGTCGCCGGCGTAGAGGATCAGCAGTTCCCGGACCAGCAGCGGGGTGGACCAGCCGTCGATCAGGATGTGATGCATGCTCAGCAGCAGTCTGTGCCGCTGCGGGGAGGTGTCGATCAGCGTCAGTCGCAGCAGCGGCGGCACGGTGGTGTCGAAGTGCCGGTCGGCGTCCATGAGGTCAGCGAGCGCGGCGGCGGTGTCCGGGCATTCCGCGAGGTCGATCCGGGTGAACGCCACGTCGACATGGGCCTGCACCACTTGGACCGGCTCACCGGTGCCGCGGCGCACGAACGCGCTTCGCAGGTTCGGGTGCCGCCCGAGGAGGGTCTGCGCGGCGCGACGGAACCGGTCCGGGTCGACGGGCCCATCGAGTTCCAGACCGAGTTGCAGGACATAGTTGTCGAGCGCGTGGTCGTCGGAGGCGTGGTCGTCGGAGGCGTGGTCGTCGGAGGCGTGGTCGCCAGGCTCCCCGTCGTCGCGGGCGCCGTCGGCGAGCTGGGCGTGGAAGAGCAGCCCCTCCTGCAGCGGGGTGAGCGGCCAGATGTCGTCCAGGGCGGGGTACCGGACCTCGAGCCGGTCGATCGCGGCCTGATCGAGGTCGACGAGGTCGAGATCGGAGGGTGTCAGTCCCCCGGCGCCGGGCCGGGCCGCATGGGTGGCCAGGGCCGTCACCGCGTCGCGCCACAATTGCGCGAGATCGGCGACCTCGGTGGAGGTGATCAGCCCGGACGGATAATCCCAGGCCGCGGTCAGGGCAGGGCCGTCCGGCGTGTCCACGGTGACCGCGTTGACGCCCAGCACGGCGGCCGCGGATGCATCCGGGTGCTGGATGCTGCCACCACCGGCATCGCCGCCGACCGGCATCCAACCGCCGTCGCGCCACGTATCGGGGATGGTGTCGAACCGGCCGAGGTAGTTGAAACTCACCTGGGGACCGGGCAGCGCATCCAGGACGCGGGCGGTATCGGGGTTGAGGTAGCGCAGCAGCCCATAGCCGATGCCGTGGCCGGGTACCCGCCGGAGTTGTTCCTTGACCGATTTGACGACCACCCCCGCGGCGCTGCCGGCCGCGAACGCGTCGTCGATGTCGAGATCGGACAGGTCGAGCCGGACCGGGTAGGTCGTGGTGAACCAGCCGACGGTGCGGGTGAGATCGGCGCCGGGCAGGACCGTGTCGTGGCGGCCGTGACTTTCGAGAGTAAGCAGCGTCTCGGTGAGGGTGTCGCCGCGGCGGCGCCGCCACCGGGTCAGCGCCAGTGCCAGCCCGGCGATGAGGGCATCGTCCGCATTGCCACGGAACGCCTGGGGCACGGTGGTGAGTACAGCGCGGGTGGTCGCGATGGGCAGCGTCGTCCGAACAGTGGCGACGGTGGCCTGTACGTCCACGGCCGGGTCGAGCGGGCGCGTCCCGATCGGCGGATCGGCGGCAGCGAGCGTGGAACGCCACCAGCCGAGTTCATCGACGCGCGCGGCAGCGGCCTCCAGAGCGTGCGCCCAGCGTCGCATCGACGTACCGACAGGCGCGAGCCGCGGCTGTTGCCCGAGACTCACCTGGGTCCCGGCGACAGCGAGGTCGGGAACGAGGATTCGCCACGACACGCCGTCGACCACCAGGTGGTGTGCGACGACCAGCAGCCGACCCGGCCGGTCTGCGCAGTCCAACCAGACCACCTGCATCACGACTCCCGCGGCGGGGTCGAGGCGCTCGGCGGCCGAACGTGCCTCCGCGCCGGCAATCGCGGCGAACGCGCCGCTGTCCGGCGCCGCATCCACCGGCACGTGCCGGATGAGCCCTGCGGCGGATACCCCCGGCGGCTCCACCCGCAGCGCCCAGCCCGTCGGGTGGTCCGGTTCGGGCCGTAGCCGGGCGCGCAGCATGTCGTGGTGATCGATCACCGCTTGCACGGTCGCCGCTATCGCGGTCCCGTCGATGCCGGCAGGCAGCGTGAGCATCACCCATTGGCAGAAACGATCGAATCCGCCGCGCTCGAACATCCAGCACATGATCGGTGTCAACGGCATCGGCCCCACGCCCTCGCCGGGCAGCTCTGCCGGAAGGGACGCCGCGGCGGCGCTGTCGGGAACGGCGAGCCGGGCCAACCCGGCGACAGTCTTGCCCTCGAACACGTCACGGACCGAGAACACCAGCCCCACCGCTCGGGCCCGCGTCACCAATTGGATCGACATGATGCTGTCGCCGCCCAGGGCGAAGAACGAATCGTCGAGCCCGATCCGGTCGACACTCAGTACATCGGCGAACAGCCCCGCCAGCGTTCTCTCGGTATCGGTGACCGGCGGCCGGAATTCGGCTCGGCCCGTGGTGAAGTCCGGCTCGGGCAGCGCGGCGCGATCGAGTTTCCCCGTCTCGGTCATCGGCAGCCCGTCGAGCACCATCACAGTCGCCGGCACCATGTGCGGGGCCAGTCGCTGCTCGGCGACCGTGAGGACCGCGGCCGGATCTACATCGGCGCCGGGCTCGGGCACCACATATCCGATCAACCGATCGCCGCCGGCGGAGTCGTGGTGCACGGCCGCTACCGCGCGAGCCACCCCCGGACACGCCAGCAGACCCGATTCGACCTCGCCGAGCTCGATGCGGAAGCCACGAATCTTGACCTGGAAGTCCGTGCGGCCGACAAAGTCGAGCGTCAGGTCTCCCTGCGGTAGTCGCAGCCACCGCACCAGATCCCCGGTCCGATACATCCGCTGTCCCGGATCGGCGAACGGATCGGCGACGAACCGCGAGGCCGTCAGCCCCGTCCGGTTGCGGTAACCGCGAGCCAGTCCCGGACCGGCGAGGTAGAGCTCGCCGACGACTCCCAGCGGCACCGGACGCAACCACGCATCGAGCACGACCTCGTCGACACCGCGGATCGGTCTGCCGATCGCCGCCGTCTCGCCCGGCACCATCGGGGTTCCGGCATCGGTCTGGATCGTGGCCTCGGCCGGTCCGTAGGTGTTGAACAGTTTCCGGCCCGGAGCCCACTGCGACACCAATCGCGGCGGAGGAGTCTCGCCACCGATCGCGACCGTCCGGAGGTTCCGCAGTCCGGCCGGGTCGACCGTGCCCAAGGCCGTGGGCGTCAGCGCGGCGTGCGTCACCGAGTTGTGCGAAATGATCTGCGCCAGCTCGATTCCGCCGAAGACGGTCGGTGGCGCAATCACCAGCCGCCCGCCCGACGCGAACGCCCAGAGCAGTTCGAGGAGCGCGGCATCGAAACCGGGAGACGCGGCGTGCAGCACCCGCGCACCCGGCCCGATCTCGAACCGCGAGCATTGCTCGGCGACCAGATTCGCCAACCCCCGGTGCGAGACCACCACGCCCTTCGGCACACCCGTCGAGCCGGACGTATAGATCACATAGGCGGCATCATCGATCCGGACCGGCCGCCTTCGCTCGGCATCGGTCACCGGCGTCGTCGGTAACCCCACCACCTCTGCTCGGACCGCCGGCTCGTCGAGGATCAGCCACGGGACCGATCCGGGCAGCCGATCCCGCCACTGCGACACCGTGATTCCGTTCCCCGCACCCGAGTCGGTGAGCGCGTGCTGCACGCGGCTTCCCGGATTGCGCGGATCAACCGGGACGAATGCCGCCCCCGACTTCGCCACCGCCCACACGGCGAGCACCGACTCGAACGAGCGCGGCAACCCGACCGCGACACTGGTCTCCGGCCCGGCGCCCCGCCCGATCAGCAGTCGCGCCAACCGGCTCGACTCGGCATCCAACTCGCGGTACGTCCACTGCCGGTCCCCGCACACGACGGCGACCGCCCCCGGATTCTGCGCCACCGCCGCCGCGAAGAACTCCGGCAACACCCGCTCGGGCAGCGCGGGAGGACCCGACATCGGCGCCAACTCGCGAAGCTCCTCCGGAGTAAGCAGATTCAGCCGGGCCAACGGCAGATCCGGGTCGGTGGCGACGGCGTCCAGCACGCGCAGGACTCGTCCCAGAGTCGTCACCATCGTGTCGTCGCCGAAGCACTCGGGCAGGTACTTGATCTCGAGGTGTAGTCGCGTATCGACATGCACGACCACTCCCAGGGGATAGTGCGCTGCGTCGACGCCGACCACATCCACCAGCCGCATCCCGGCGATGTCGGTGTCCGCGGTCAGCCCGTGGCGCTCGATCGGGAAGGACTCCAGCACGGTTATCGTGTCGAACCGCGTCCCCGGCCCGGCGATACGCTCGATGTCGGCCAGGCCGATGAATTGATGATCGAACAACGCGGCCTGCTCTGCCTGGATGCGGTCGAGCAACTGCCCGAGCGTCTCAGTAGTGTCGAGCCGGACGCGCACCGGCACCGTGTTGATGAACAGCCCGATCATCGATTCGATATCCGCGATCTGCGGGGGCCGTCCGGAGACCACGGCACCGAACGTCACATCCTCGCGAGATGTCAACGCGCTCAAAACGATCGCCCATGCCACCTCGATCATCGTGTTGAGCGTGATGCCGCGAGACCGCGCGCAGCGGGTCAGCGCCGCGGTCTGCTCCTCGGTGAGTTCGCCGGACACCTCGCGCGATGCGCTGCCGCGACGGCCCGGATCGGGCGCGGCCACCAGGGTCGGCTCGTCGGCGCCGTCGAAGGCACGGGCCCAGGCGTCGAGTGCGGCCGCCGGGTCCTGGTGGCCGAGCCAGGCCAGGTAGTCCCGGTAGGAGCGCACCGGCGGCAGCGACGCCTCGTCGCCATCGGTGGCGTAGAGCAGCAGCAACTCCTTCAGCAACAGTGGCGTCGACCAGCCATCGAGCAGCAGGTGATGATCGGTCAGCACCAGCCGGTACTGCTCCGGTCCGATGGTGACCAGCATCCAGCGCAGCAGCGGGGCACGGGCCGGATCGAACCGTTTGGCGCGGTCCGCGGCCAAGAGCAACTCCCACTCGCGACGGCGTGCGGTGTCCTCCATTCCGGACAGGTCCAGCTCCGACCAGGGTGCTTCGGCATCGTCGACGACGACCTGCACCGGTCCGGCGCCGGCATCGGTGACGAAGGCCGTGCGCAGATTCGCGTGCCGGTCCAGCAGTATCCGCACGGCTCGGTGCAGCCGTTGCGCGTCGACCCGGCCGCGCAGTTCGAGGATCAGCTGCGTGAGGTACGTATCCACCGACTGCTCGGACACCAGCGCATGGAACAACAGCCCCTCTTGCAGCGGGGCCAACGGCCAGACATCGCTCAGCGCCGGATACCGCTGCTCGAGTCGCTCGATCTCGGACTGTCCGAGCTTCACCAGCGCCAGATCCGATGGTGTGTGTCCCCCACTCCCGGCACGGCGGACGTGTGCGGCCAAGGCCTGAAGCGCCCGGCGCCACGAGTGCGCCACCTCGCGCACCTCGTCGGCGGTGAGCACCCCGGCGGGATACGACCAGATCGCCCGCAGCCGTCGTCCCCTCATGTCGTCCAGGACGACGGCGCTGATGTCGAGCGCCGCCGGCACCGGCATATCCGGATCCTGAGTTCCGGCGAGGTCGGCGCCATCGCCCCCGGCGCCGCCGATGTCCACCGGCACCCAGCCGGCCGCCGATATCTCCCCGGTGGCAACCGGGCCGAGATAGTCGAACGCGATCTGCGGCGCCGCGGTCGCGAGGATCGGTCCGGTGCCTTCGTTGAGATACCGCAGCAAGCCGTAGCCGATCCCCTGTTCCGGGACGGTGCGACGTTGTTCCTTGACGGACTTGATCGCCGCTCCCATCGCCGGTCCACCCGCGCACGCGTCGTCGAGATCGATGCCCGACAGATCCAGGCGCATCGGGAAACTCGTAGCGAACCAGCCGACCGTCCGCGTCAGGTCCGAGCCTGGGACGACACTGGCCGCACGGCCGTGTCCTGCGAGCCGGATCAGGATGTCCCTGGATGGCCCGGCGGACGCTGCCGTCTCGTGCTCGCGCCGCCACTTCGCCAGTGTCATTGCCAGGCAGGCCAGCAGCCCGTCGTCCACACTCGCGTGGAAAGCGGCGGGCACTTCGGTCAGCAGAGCCTCGGTCACCTCCGGGTCCACGTCGACCCGTATCGTGCGGGCAGTCGCGGCCACGTCGATCGCGGGGTCGAGGGGCCGCGACCCGATCATCGGATCGTCTCCGGCGGTCATCGCCTGCCACAACTCGAGTTCCGCGGCTCGCTCGCGTCGGTGTGCCGCCTCGACCAGCCCGAACGCCCACCGGCGCATCGACGTTCCGGTAGGGGCCAGATCCGGTGACCGACCGGATCGGATCCGCGCCCACGCGGCCGCGAGGTCCGGCACCAGCACGTTCCAGGAGACACGATCGATCGCCGAACGATGGACCACCACCAGCGCCGCGCCCGGCTCCGCCGAACTCGCCGGATCGAACCAGACCACCTGCACCACGATCCCGGCGCCCGGATCGAGCCGATCGGCGGCGGCAGCCAACTCGGCCGCCGCCGATGCGCGCGACGCGCCGCGTCCCGGCCCGCCTGCCATCGGCACGCGCACGAGTACGTCGTCGGCTCGAATCATGCCGACCGGCAGCACCTCCCACGTCCGATATCCGTCACTGCGCCGGCCGAGGCGCGCACGCAACATGTCGTGCCGATCGAGTACCGCCTGCACGGTGCCGGTGAGCTGCCGCCGGTCGATCCCCGCCGGCAGAGTCAGCATCATCGCCTGCGAAAGGCGGCCGAATCCCGGGCCCGCCCGCTCGAGCAGCCACCGCATCATCGGTGTCAGCGGTAGCGGGCCCACCCCCGCGCCGGGCAGTTCCGCCGGAAGCGACAGCGCCGCCGCGCTGTCCCGGATGGCGACCTGGGCCAGTCCGGCGACCGTTTTGCGTTCGAACACATCGCGCGGAGAGAACACCACACCCGCCGCTCTGGCCCGAGTCACCAGCTGAATCGACATGATGCTGTCTCCGCCGAGAGCGAAGAAGGAGTCGTCGATACCGATGGTGTCGACGCCGAGCACATCGGCGAATGTGTCGGCGATGAGGTGCTCGATCGGAGTTCGCGGCGGCCGGTACGGTGCGTCATCGGCGAACACCGGTTCGGGCAACGCCCTACGGTCGAGTTTGCCGGTCGGCGTCAACGGAATCCGGTCCAGCACCACGATCGACGACGGAACCATGTAGGACGGCACACGATCGGCCAGATACTCCGTCAAAGCCGCGGTATCGATCGAATTACCGGGTGCCGCAACAACATACGAGACCAGCGACTGAGCTCCCGAATCGGGACGGTAACCGATGGTGGCAGAATAACCGACACTCCCCTGACCGGCGAGCACGGAATCGATCTCACCGAGCTCGATACGAAGACCTCGGATCTTGACCTGGAAATCGGACCGGCCCAGATGTTCGATCGCACCATCGGCAGACCACCGCACCACATCACCGGTCCGATACATCCGTTGATCCGGCAACCACGGACACGCCACGAAACGCTCGGCCGTCAACCCCGCCCGGCGGTAATACCCACGAGCCAATAGCCCACCGGCAATATACAATTCACCCGCCACACCGACCGGCACCGGCTGTAATCGCCGATCCAGCACCCACATCGAGACACCCGGCATGGGGCGGCCGATCGTGACCGGGTCTTCCGCTGTCAAGGGGGACGTCACCGTCGCGGCGATGGTGGTTTCGGTGGGCCCGTACTCGTTGAACAGCTCACGATTCTCGCCCCATCGCTGTACCAGTTCAGGGCCGTAACTCTCGCCGCCGACGATCAGATGGCCCACATCCGTCAGCGGCCAACGGGTGCGGTCGATAGTGGACAGCGTCGAAGGTGTGATGCAGGCGTGGGTGACGTGTTCGCTGTCGACGAGTTCGGCGAGGTCGTCTCCACCCGCGATGCCACTGGGCGCGACGATCATCGTGGCGCCCGAGCACAGCGCCAGCAGCAGCTCGAGAATCGAGACATCGAAACTCGGCGAGGCCAGATGCAATGTGCGGGAGCGGTTTTCGATGCTCAGCAGAGCGCGATGTTCGGTTGCGCAGCTCTTCAGTCCTCGATGCGTGACAGCCACACCTTTGGGCAGCCCGGTTGATCCGGACGTGTAGATGACATAGGCGATATCGTCGATACGCAACGGGCGCACCCGATCACCATCGGTCACGGGCCGATCGTCGCCCTCACCGAGATGGTCCGGTGTCAACCAGTCGATATCGTCACCGGGCAAGCGGTCACGCGCGGACGCCACCGTCAGGCCGACACCCGCCCCCGAATCGGTCACCATGTGCCTGATGCGCTCGACGGGGTTGTCCGGATCGATCGGAACGAATGCGGCCCCCGTCTTGGCCACCGCCCACACCGCCGACACCGATTCGGCAGAACGCGGCATACCGATCGCGACGACGTCCTCCGGACCGATACCCCGCCCGATCAGCTGCCGAGCCCACCGGTTCGAACGCTGGTCCAACTCGCGATAGCTCAACCGCTGGTCACCGAACACCACCGCCGAAGCATCAGGATTCAGCCCCACCGCGGTGGCGAACAGGTCGGGCAGGGTGGCCGGCGCGACCGCGGGCGCGCCGTGCCGGCTCAGCAGATCGGCTCGCTCGGCGGGCTCGAGTATCTCGATGGCCCCGGTGAGTACCGCCGGATCGGTGGCTACCGATTCGAGTATCCGGATCCATCGCTGCGTGAGAGAGTCGATCGTCGCGGCGTCGAACAGATCGGTAGCGAAAGTGACCGCCGCGGTCATATCGCCGCTGCCCTGGTCCGGCGAGAGAATGAACTGCAAGTCGAAACGCGAGACATCCATCGGTAGATCGACCACCGACAGGTCGAGGCCGGGCAGTTCGAGTCCTATCGGTTCCGGGTTGTGGAACGCCAGCATCACCTGGAACAGCGGATGGCGTGCCTGGGATCGATGCGTAACCAGTTGGTCCACGACTTGTTCGAACGGAACATCGGCACGATCGAACGCGTCGACATCGACCTGCCGAACGCGACCCAGCAGATCGGTGAACGACTCTCCCGGAACGACCTCGACCCGCAACACCAAGGTGTTGACGAACATCCCGACCACATCGTCCAGTACCGCCATGCCACGGCCCGCGACCGGCGTTCCGACCGGAATATCAGCGGTACCGCTGATTCGGGCGAGCAACACCGCCAGCGCGGCATGAATCACCATGAACAGCGAGGAGTTATGCTCGCGCGCGATATCTTCCAGCGCGCGGACCAGATCCGCACGCAACGAAAAGCTCGCGGTTGCACCCCGATTCGACATCACCGCCGGCCGCGGCCGGTCGAACGGCAGACGAAGTTCCTCGGCCACTCCGGACAACGTCTCCGTCCAATATCGAATCTGCCGGGCACACAGCGATTCCGGCTCGTCCGGCGAGCCGAGAGTAGCTCGTTGCCACAACGCGTAGTCCGCGTACTGGACCGGCAGCGGGTTCCACGACGGGGCTTCACCGCGTATCCGCGCGCTGTAAGCAATCGCGACGTCACGAGCCAGCGGCGTCATCGAGAAGCCGTCCGCGGTGATGTGATGCATCACCACCGCCAGCACATGGTCGGATTCTCCCGCATCGGCGATGCGGAACAGCTGGGCGCGAAGCGGCGCCCGGGCGCTCACATCGAAGCCTGCGGTGACGAATTCCGTTATTGCCGAGGGCAACTGGTTCGCCGAAACCGATACCAGGGTCAACTCACGGTCCACATCGTCAACGGGTTCGATCAGTTGGATCAGCATTCCGTCACGGTCCGGGTACCGCGTTCGCAAGGACTCGTGTCTACCCAGTACGTCGATCATGGCCGATCGAAGCGCACCGAGGTTCAACTCGCCACGCAGCCGGATGACAATCGGCACGTTGTATATGCCCGAGCCGGTGTCGTATTGGTTGATGAACCACATCCGTTGTTGGGCCGGCGCCAAGGGAATCAGCTCTGGGCGCGGCCGGGCAACCAACGGTGGGCGCCGTCGCCCGGTATCGGACCTCTGACCTATGCGAGTCGCGAGCGCCGCCACCGTGGGCGCCTCGAACAACAGTCGCACCGGGACCTCGGTATCCAGCGCGGCACCGATGCGCGCGGCAATCCGCGTCGCTATCAGGCTGTCTCCACCGAGCGCTAAGAAAGAATCGTCCGCACCGACCTTGTCGACACCCAAGATATCCGCGAAACACCGGGCAACGATCTGCTCTGTCGACGTGGCGGGCTCCCGGAAAGGCCTGCGCTCAGCAGGCACCGGCTTCGGCAACGCACGACGGTCGAACTTCCCCGCCGGCGTCAACGGAATACGATCCAATACCATGATCGACGCCGGAATCATGTACGACGGCAACCGATTCCCCAGATACTCGGCCAACTCTGCCGTATCGATCGAACAACCCGGCGCGGCAACGACATACGAAATCAATGACTGCGTCCCCGAACCGCCACGAGAACCGACGGTCACCGCGTGACTCACGGCCGCATGTGCCGTTAACGCGGAATCGATTTCTCCCAGCTCGATACGCAGACCTCGAACCTTTACCTGAAAATCCAGCCGGCCCAGATGTTCGACCGCTCCCATGGTGGTCCATCGAGCCATATCCCCGGTCCGGTACATCCGCTTACCCGGTGCCCAGGGACACGCGACGAAACGCTCCGCCGTCGTACCGGGCCGGCGGTGATACCCACGAGCCAATAAAGTGCCCGCGATGTACAACTCACCGGCCACACCGACCGGTACCGGCTGCAGCCGCTGATCCACAATCCATTCCGAAACGCCACGAATCGGACCGCCGATCGTCACCACATCACCCGTCGCCAGCGCAGCGCTGTGGTTCGTCATGATCGTGGCCTCGGTGGGACCGTAGGCATTGATGAACTCACGACCGTCGGTGGACCAGCGCTGCACCAGTTTCGGGGGGCACGTATCACCGGCCGCGACGACGACGCGGAGAGTGTCGAGACCGTCCGGATCAACCGACATCAACGCGGTCGGGGTAACCACCGCATGCGTGACTCGTTCGCGGCGCAGCAGGTCCGCCAACTCGGCGCCACCGTAGGTGCTGGGCCCGGCGATTACCATGGTCGCTCCGGCGCCCACCGCGAGCAGCAATTCCCAGATCGAGGCGTCGAAGCTCGGCGACGCGACATGCAGGGTCCGCGAAAAGGCGTTCACCCCATAGCGTTCCCGTTGTTCGCAACTGAGTGCGGCCAACCCCGCATGCGTCACCGTCACGCCCTTCGGTACACCGGTGGAGCCCGAGGTGTAGATCAAGTACGCCGGATGCTCCGGTCGAAGCACGGCAGTCCGATCCCGGTCGGAAATCGGCTGAGCATTCGCGGCCTCGTCGAGGTCGTCCGCAATCAACCACTCGATATCGTCCGGCAACCGCGCACGCACAGATGCCACGGTGACGCCCACGACCGCCCTGGAATCAGCCATCATGTGCGTTATCCGCTCTCGCGGATAACCCGGATCGACCGGCAGAAAAGCCGCTCCCGTCTTCGCGACCGCCCAGACCGCCGTCACCGACTCCGGACAACGCGGAATACCGACCGCGACAACGTCCTCGGGGCCCACGCCACGCCGAATGAGTAGTCGGGCCAGCCGATTCGAATACTCGTCCAACTCCCGATAACTCAGCCGCCGGCCGTCGAATACGACCGCCGAAGCATCGGGGTCCCGTCTCACCGCCGCGGTCAGCAGCTCCGGCAACGTCATCGTCTCCGTCGCCGCCGCGGCACCCGAACGAGACGACAAGTCGGCTCGCTCAGCAGGCTCGAGCACATCGATCGCGCCGATCGGGATCGTCGGGTCGGCGGCTGCTGATTCGAGTATCCGGATCCATCGCCAGGCGAGAGAATCGACCGTCGCAGCATCGAACACGTCGGCGGCGTATGCGATCGTGGCAGTCACATCACCGCCGTCACGGTCTGCCGACAGGGTGAATTGCAGGTCACAGCAGCATATCTCGCTGGACGGGCCGATGGTCGGCGCGTCGAGATGGACCAGCGCCGGTTCGACCGGTGCCGAGCTCCGGAACGTCAGCATCACTTGATACGAGCGGTGTCGCCACGGGGATGGTTGATCCGCCGGCTGTCCGAGCGGGACATCGGCATGGTCGAACGCATCCAGGTCGATCTGCCGGACCCGGTCCAGCAGATCGGCGAACGACTCCCCCAGGTCGACCTCGACCCGCAGCACCGGAGGTTGGACGAACATCCCGGCCACATCGTGGAGCGCCGCCACACCGGGACCGGCGACAGACGTGCCGACCGGAATGTCGGTGGCGCCGCTCATCCGGGCGAGCAATACCGCCAGTGCACCGTGCATGACCATATAGAGCGAGGAATCATGTTGCTGCGCAACAGTTTCCAATGCCCGAACCAATCCGGCACCCAACGAGCCGACGACGGTGGCGCCGCGATTCGACATCACCACCGGCCGCGGCCTGTCCATCGGCAGGCGAAGTTCCTCGGGAAGTTCCGCGAGCGCAGCCCGCCAGAACGTCAGGTTCTCGCGGCGGCGGCGCAGCGCCGCGCCGCCCGCGGCACTGCCGGGATGGACCTGTCCGAGCTCGGTGTCCGCGGCGGCGGCAGCGAACTCGCCGAGGAACTCCACAAATCCGGTGCAGTGGGCCGACAGTTCGACATCGGTGTAGAGGCGGGGGTTGGCCATGAACTGGACGATCGTGCGCGGCGGATCCCCGCTCTGATAGACGTCGACCAGCAGATCCTCGACCGGGCCGGAGCTGAGAATGTGGAATTCCCCGGTCACCGAGCCGAACCGGATCTGGTGGTCGAAAAGCATGACATTCACCACCGGGCCCGCGAAGCGCCACTGTGCGCCGCGGTTCCCCGTGGCAGCGCGAATGTCGGTGAGGCCGCACCGCTGGTGCCGCAACACACCCACCAGATCGGACTGCACCCGCAGTGCCAGCGTCGCGACTGTGTCATCCGCATCGAGGACGATCGGAAGCGGTGTCACATTGACGAATACGCCTGCGGACCGCCGCAGCACGGCGGTCGTGCGGCCCGAGACGGGAATATTGACCAGGACCTCGTCCCGGCCCGTTCGCCGGGCCAGATAACAGCCGAACGCGGCGATCACCACCGCGGCCGGACTCGCGTCCATTGCTTTCGCCGAACCAACGATCCGCCCCACCGTCACCGCCGGCAGTTCGGTGATGACGACGACGTTCTCCGCACACGGGGCCGCGCGCCCGCCGGACAGGCTGCCTTCCGCGTCGAGTCCGGCGAGTCGGTTCACCCAATATGCCTGGTCGTCGGTGAACCGCTTCGACTCCCGATAACTGCGCTCGGCCTCGTACAGGGCCCGGATATCCGCCGCCCGACTGGGCTCTGCGGTGCGGTGCTGCACGGCCGCGGTGTATAACGCCGCGATCCGGTTCACGATCATCATCGCGCCGTATCCGTCCAACGCGACGTGATGGCTCCTGCAATACAGCAGATAATGCCGATCCCCGACTTGGACAATCGCCGTCGCGACCAACCGGTCCCGCATCATATCCAAGGGCGCGGTGTACTCCCGGCGCATCCATTCCGAGGCGGCCGCGACGGGATCCGCGGCACCGCGCATATCGATGACCGGTCCCGCCGACTTCAGCGACGGGTCGTACACCTGATAGGGCTCACCGTCGACCTCGATCAATCGCAGGTAACCCGACTGGAACTCCTGCCCGGCTTGAATCGCCGTCCGACGGAGCAGATCTACATCGAGATCACCACGGAACTCGATGTACTGCGCCTCGGATATCGGCACATCCGGAACGAGTTTCTGCGCCAGCCACAAACCCTGTTGCCCGGCTGAGAGCGGTATCGGCTGTATGCCTGAGGGGTCCGGTTCGCTATTTTCGCTCGATCTCCGAGCAGAGTCTATCGGGGGCCGCGGAGCGGTCATAATTTTCCTTCTTACCCCTGACCCGATAAGCATTATAAGCAGAGCAACACTTTTTTGTACACCACCGTTGTGCTGAAGAAACTTTCGCCGCCACCGCGATCTTGTGACTTTCGTCTTTCGATCAGGGGACGAATACTCTTACCGATTCGGACTGCCCCGCACGACCTTCGAGCACGATTCGAATCTCTCGACCATTGATTTATACTTGATGGCCGGGCTCATTCCACCGTCCGGAGTTCGGAATGTCCGAAGCCTGCTGATTGACGATTATCGAATTCGCTCTTTTCCAAAAAATGACGGGCGCAGCCCTTCAGCGACGAGACCTGCGTTCCAGAAAGCGCTGAACGCGGTCGCGATGGACGGCGGACCACGCTTGGACCCGGACTGCCCACCAGGGGGCGATATCGTGCGGTTTGGCGGCGACGGCGTACGCGATGAGATCGGCGGCTTCCGCCACCGTGAGAGCAGGGACGCGGCGAAAGTCCGTGGGAGCGCTCATCCTGGTGTGGACCAGTGGCATGTATACCGAGGTGGTGGTGACGTCGTTGCCGGCGATTTCCGCGGCGACACTGCGCAGCCAGACGTCGAACGCCGCTTTCGAGGCACCGTAGGCCGACCAGCGCGGACTCGGCGGCATCAGCACACCCCAGGTGGACACATTGACGATATGCCCCTGCCGACGGGCGCACATATCAGGCAGCAGGGTGAGCAGCAGCCGCACCGGACCCAAATAGTTGATATCGATGGTGCGGGTGAAATCGTGGAAGCGGTCGTAGGACTCGGCGATGGGACGCCGGATGGACTTCCCCGCGTTGCTGATCACGATATCGATATGCCCGTACTCGGCCAGCAGCGTCCGGCCCAGCGACTCGACGGCATCCCAATCGGTCAGGTCGCTCGCATACGGGTGGGCTGTGCCGCCGTCCGCTGTGATCTCGGCGGCCAGCCGTTCCAGTTCGGGCCGAGAACGCGCCACCAGCGGCACCACGGCCCCGGCCGCGGCCAGCTTCCGGGCACTGGCCTTACCGATGCCGTGCGAGGCACCCGTCACCAGAACCACCTTGTCCGCGACCGCCGCCCGCAACGATTCCCCGGTCGCCCGGACTGTGGGGTACAGCAGCCGGATAGCCGCCCGTTCGGCGAGCGACCGCTCGCGGTTCGTGACCGGGGTCTGGTGCACAGTTTCCGACTGTATCGCTCGACGGTATCCCTCACCCACCGGAACGAATGATCTCTTCGATATTGCGCTCGGCCAGCGCACTAATCGTCAACGAGGGGTTCACCGTCCCGGTGCTGCCGGGTACGGCCGCCCCGTCCATCACATAAAGGTTTCGATAACCGCGCACCCGGCCGTACTCGTCGGTTGCACGTCCGATCACCGCGCCGCCCAACGGATGGGAAGTGAACGACGCGTCCGCATCCAGACCCGCGCGAAAAGCAGGCGGGCAGTGACAAGCCACGTTGCTGTTGACCTCTCGTGCTCGCTCGAGATAGCCGACAGCACCGCCGGGTGGCCATTGCAGCTCGACGCGACCATCGGTCGTCGGATCGCAGACGAATCGGCCCCGGGTGTCGTCGAGCACGATGCCCAGCGACGCGAGAATGGTGGTGTCGAGGGGCGTCGTGCCGGGGACGAACCAGCTTTCCAACGCCACGGGTGCGCCCGCCTCGTCCAGAATCCGGCTCGCGGACGGTGTACCCTGCGTACCCACCTCGAGCGTGGTGAGCGGCCGCGCCAGGGCGACGTCGCCGTTGGTGCCCCAGCCTTCGCCGATGTGTTCGTTCAGGTCCGGCAGCGCGCCCGTGGCCCGCGCGCGCACCAGCAGCTCGGAAGTGCCGATGGAGCCAGCGGCGAGGAACAGCATGTCGCAGGTCAGCGTGCGGGTGCGAAGCACCTCGCCGGTCGGGGCGAGTTTGGTCACCGCGACGGTATAGCGACCCGACGCTCCCGGTTCCTTGGAGATGGCGTCCACCCGATGGCCCGGGTAGATCCCGGCATAACCGGTGGCCTCGGCATAGCGCAGGTAGTTCTGGTTCAGATCGAATTTCGCGCCGTTGGAGTTGCCGAGGTTCGAACAGCCGATCGTCGCCGACGGCCTCGATCGTCCGTCCAGTTCGTCGCGGATGATGTTCCACCGCCACACGCCGTCGTTTCGCTGCGGCAGGTAGCCGGCCGCGCGGACCTGTCCGTCCCAGGCACGAGAGTGCGCGAACGCGACGGAGTTGTAGATGTCCTCCGGTATCGGGCTCGGCCGCAAAATCTGCCGGACTCTGGGGTAGTAGACGTCGTGCATCTCGCGATAGTCGACCACACCCTGGAATACATGGTCGAAGAACCGCTGCTCCGGCTCGATGAACACCCCGGTGAACACCACCGAGCCGCCACCGACACACGCTCCGCGCCAGACATCCATCCCCGGGTAGCTGCACACATCGAGAACACCACCGAACGGATCGACAGCCAGTGGGACCCTGTTCACCCCGGTGAAGCTGGTGCGGTACCAGAAGCCACGGCCATCCGGAACGGTGTCCGCTGCGAAAATGTCACGCCACGGATCACTCGGCCAGCGCGACCCGCGCTCGAGGACTGCGACCCGAGTGCCGGACTGCGACAGCCGCAGCGCGGTGACCGCCGCACCGAACCCCGATCCGATGACGATCGCGGGTACATGATCGGCCGGGTCCGGCAAGGGGGCGAAGATCTCCGGCACCAGCGTGCGATACAACGACGTTCTCGGGCTCGGCCCGAAGTTGTCGGCGCGAGCGACTGGTGGGGTGCTGTCCACACGCGCGAGACCCACCATCGCCGCAGCCAAGCCGACGCCTTTGACGAAATCGCGCCTGTCCATGACGGCCCCTTGCCGATCCGACGTCGCTCGATCATCCAGCGCCCGCACAACGAATGCGCCAGACATAGCGACTACCTATCATAGGAGTAGGTCGGGTGTGGGAGGTGCCAATGCTGACTCGCGCATGGACTCGGTGGCTGCTTACGCACGGCCTTCCGCGGACCTATCTCCAGTTGTCGGCGCGTCTGGGTGACCCGCTCGGGCAAATCGCCGCCGGTCCGGATCGCTTGCTCGGCTCATCGCCGTACATCGAGCAGATCCGGCGGAGAGGTCGAATGCCCAAGATGTCGGGGGCACACATCACCGCGGACTACGAATTGTGCCGGCTCATTCTGCGCGACCGACGCTTCGGCGTCGTGACGCCCAATCACCCGGCCCTGCCGAAGCCGGTCCGCTGGATGCTGACCAAGACCGATCTGGGACTTCCCAATTTGGGCGAACCGCCCTCGATGCTGGTGACCGATCCGCCGGATCACACCCGATACCGGCGCCTGGTCGGACAGGCATTCGGCCCGAAGGCGATCGCCATGCTGGCGGAGCGAATCGCCGAAGTAGCCGATAACCTGCTCGAACGGCTGCAGTCGAATCCTCGGCCGGATCTGATCGCCGACTTTTCCGCACAGCTGCCCGTCACGATCATCGCCGAAATCCTCGGGCTGCCCGGAGATATGAGTTCGACTCTGCTGAAATGGGGCGACTCCGGTGCGCCGCTGCTGGAACGCGGTCTGCCCTGGACCACCTACCGCCACGCCATCGAAGACTTGGCCGAAGTCGAACGGTACTTCGAGCGGTACCTCGACGGGCTCACCACGGAACCGCGAGATGACGTGCTCAGCACGCTGGCGACCAGTCGGGAGCTCACCCGCCGCGAGCAAATCGCCAACGCGACTCTGTTGCTGGACGCCGGATTCCTGACGACGGTGAACATGCTCGGCAACGGCATCGTCCTGCTGACAAGCCACCCGGAACAGCTGGAACTGTGCGCCGCACGGCCGGAGTTGTGGCCGAACGCGGTCGAGGAGATCCTGCGCTACGACGGTCCGGTCCGAATGACCGGCCGGATCGCGAACTGCGACGCGGACATCGCCGATCAGCACATCGCCTCGGGTTCGCTCGTCCTGCTGTCACTGGCAGGAGCCAACAACGATCCCGCAGTCTTTCCCGATCCCCAGCAATTCGATATCACCAGGAACAACGCCGCGGAACATCTGTCATTCGGCAGCGGGATTCACGGCTGCCTGGGAGCCTGGCTCGCCCGGTCGGAAGGCGCCATCGCGCTGCGAGCCCTTTTCGATCGGTATCCGGGTCTGAGCCTCGACGGCCCACCGATCCCTCATCCGCTGCGAAACCTCCACGCCTACCGCTCGATGCCTGCCCTGCTCCCCACCGGGTAGTTCTCCGTCCACACGCATGCTCGCCGAGCCTTGTAGATGCCGCAACCGGCTCCTATTCTTACGGGCGGAAGGGCGGGGCTGCGCGGAGTAGAGATGATCTACGACAATCTGCTCGCTCTGACAGCGCGGGCACCGATCACCAGTGGATTGCGGCAGGGCGAAGAATTTACACCCTACGCAGCGTTGGTCGAGCGGATCGGCCGACTCGCTGCCGGCTTCATCGAACGTGGCATCCAGAGCGGCGATCCCGTCGCCCTGCTGATTCCGAACTCACCCGATCTTTTCGTCACCGCCCACGCGCTCTTCGCCATCGGCGCCATCGCGATGCCGCTGGGCGTGACGGCCACGCGATCCGAACTCGCCACATTCGCGAAAAAGGCCGCACCCAAGGCCGCCGTCGCCACTCCCGGCCTCGCCGCCGTTGCCGGAATGCTGACCGCAGATGCGGCCCCCGGCATCCCCCTCTTCCTGACCAGCGCCCTGCCCGAAGCACATTCGGCCACCCGGCTGCCGAAACTGTCCGGTGACACCACGGCGCTCTATCTCTTCTCGTCCGGCTCCACCGGGTTGCCCAAGGTGGTGCCGCACACTCATGCCGAGCTCATCGCCGATAGTGAACGAGCCAGCACAGCCTGGGACATCGCGCCCGACGACCTCGTCCTCGACATTCTGCCGGGCAACTTCTCGATGGGCTTCCTACTGGGCACTACCCAAGCCGTCGCCGGTGGCGCGACAACGCTCTACTGGAGCGATCCGCTGCCGCTGGCGCTTTCCCGCGGGAAGCTGCTCGACACCATCGTCGGCGAGCGCGTCACCTTCGTGGGCGCCGTTCCGGCAATGTACGAGATCATCGCCGGTGGGCCGGACAGTTTCGACCTGGGTCTGCGCCTGGCCTTCTCGGGCGGCGCCGCCCTGAAGCGGTCCGTGTTCGACGTGGTACGCGAGCGTCTCGGAATCACACTTCGTCAGGACTACGGCTCGACCGAGGCCAGTATGTTCTCGCACAACGACTCCGCCGATCCCGATGCAAGCTGGGCCTCGGTGGGCAAGCCGGCGGGCGATGGCAGGGTCCGCATCGTCGCGTTCGACACCGAGTTCGGCCCATCCGTCGGCGAACTGGAACTGAAATCGTCGTCGCTCATGCGGGGCTATCTCGGCGACGCCGCGGCCAACGCCGTGGCGTTCGACGAGGGGTGGTTCAGGACCGGCGATCTTGCCTCGCTCGACGAAGAAGGCCGCATCTTCATTCGTGGCCGCGGCAAGCTGCTGATCGAGGTATCGGGCTACAAGATCGACCCCATCGAGGTCGAGGAGACGCTCATGACGTTGCCCGCCGTCGCGGCCGCCGTGGTGACGGGGCTACCGGATCCGCGCCACGGTAATCGGCTGATCGCGTTCGTCGTCAAACGGGCGGATCTATCGGCGGACGAGGTGATTCGCTATGCCCGCGAAAAGCTGTCGGTGCAGAAGGTCCCGGCCGAGATCGCGTTCGTCGACGCACTACCGCGGAGCCCGACCGGCAAGGTGCTGCGCGCGCGACTGCGCGAACTTCACGCGGGCTGAGCGGCTCGCCGCGAAACATACGATGCCAGCTTCGCAGGAGATTCGAACAGTTCCGCCCGAATCTCCGTGTCCGGAATGCTGATCTTGAATCGTTCCTCGAGGAAATGCACCAGTTTCACCAGACTGATCGAGTCCAGCAGGCCGATCTCGAGTAAAGGGGTGTCGCGAACGACCGGCGCCGCGCCGGTTTCAGCCGCCATGATCGAGATATACTCGATTATCGGTCGTTCGAAATCATTCATCACTCGAATCCTTTACGTAGTGAGCATATCAGCCGATTTCATCGGGATCTGAAAATGGAATTCGAAACCTGGGAGGACGGCGTGGGCGAAACTCGCCCACTGGGCGAACGCGAACAACTGCTCAATCATTTGCATGCCCGTCGCGGGCTGATCACCATGCAGGTGCTGCACGTGCGTGGCCGCATCGATCCGGCGCTGGTGCGACGCGCGCTCGCCTGGTTGCAGACCCAGCACCCCATCCTTCGCGCTCATGTCCGCTACGGCAAGATCGTCTGGCGCCCGCTGCCACCCTTCGCCTATCGCCGGCGCTGGTTCGACACCGAGGGCACGACCGAGATCCCGTTGACGGTGCTCGACGACACCGACCCGGAGGCTTGGCGCGCGGTTCTTGCCACCGATATGCGCACGCCGATCCCGAACGGCAAACATCCTCGCCTGCGGATCACACTGGTGCGGCAACTACCCGATGCCGATCTCAACCACATCGTCATGTGTGCCGATCACGCGACGCTCGACGCCCAGTCCGCCAATATGCTGGCTCGACGCCTTCTCGAATTTCTCGCCGATCCGGCCATGGCGCAATCGAATCCGCCGCCCGTCACGGCCCTGCCACCGCCGATCGAGGCCGGTCTGCCGGACGAGTCCGGCAGGGACTCGAAGTCCGGCAGGGGCGCCGAGAACACCTATACGCCGGCCATCCGGCTACCCAAACAGGCTGTGCGTGATCCGAAGAAACAGACGCGGGTACTGGAGCGTCACCTCGGGCCCGTCGAAACGGCAACGCTCGCAGATGCGATCAAAGCCAACCGAACGACGCTTCACGGTGCGGTAACGGCGGCCTTCCTGATTGCCGTGCGAGAGCGGTACGGGCTCGAGGTGATGACCGTATTGACCACGGTCGACCTTCGTCGCCTCAGTACCGTGGCGCTGCCATCCGAGACCTACGGTTGCTACGTCGACATTCTCCGGAGCGAGCACCCGATCACCGACGACTTCTGGGCAATCGCCCGCGACGTCTCGTTCAAGCTGATCGCCACGCTGGCCAAGCACCGAGAGTCCGCCTCGATCATGGGATTTCCCGATTGGGAGGTTTTTCGGCACGAAGCGATCCCAACGCTGCGAAACCACCGGCGCGTCGACGGGCTCGCGGTTACGACGGCAGGCGAGTCCGGCCTCCGGTCCAGCTACGGCGCCTACACGCTCGAGGACACCACCAGATCCGTTTCGCTCGACACGTTCGGCCCGTCACTGTTCGTGATCGCCAACGAGCGGCTCGGCGGCCTGGACCTCAGCGTGTGCTACACGGCAATGGCGATGAGCGACAACGAGGTCCGGTGGCTCACCGACACCGCGGTAGGCCGGCTCGAAAGGACCGGCTGAACACGCCGCGCCGATCGCAGCACCCCGGGAAGCCGCCCGGCACGCCATCGACTAGCCGGACGAGGTGACCGCGCCGGCCCAGGCCGCGAACGCGCCGGGGTTGCGGGTCTGCAGCAGCACCCGACCCGGACCGGTGAAGTCGAACACCAGACCTTCGCCGGAGGTGATCGATTGCAGGGAACGACCCGAAACCGCCCGGCGGATACCGAATTTCAGTGCCAGGTCGTAGGCCACCACATGGCCGCAGTCGATGGTCACCGACTCACCCGGCTGCAGATCGATCACGTCGATCGCGCCGAAGACGCCGAGCACGACCTCGCCCTGCCCCTGGGCGCGCAGGCCGAATCCGCCCTCACCGCCGAACATGTTGGCGAAGCCGCCCCATTTCGCTTCCACTTGCACGCCATGGGAATTGGCGATCCAGCCGCCGCGGCTGATGAAGTACGGGCGGTCGGGCGCGATCGGCAGCGCCAGCATGTCCCCGGGCAGTGCCGGCGCGACATCGACCCAGCCGCCCTGAGGCGGCGCGGTGAACGTGGACACGAAGAACGACTCACCGGCCAGCACGGAACGCTTCAGCCCCGCCAGGAATCCGCCCTCGGCCTTCGCGGCCAGGCTCACTCCTGCCGAATGGGCCACCATCGCACCGGTTTCCGCACGCAACGGCTCCCCACCGGCGAGAAAACACCGTGCCACTGTGGACGACGGATTATGCCGCAACACCACCTGCATGGCCGCGACGTTAGCAGCGCCGGGGCCCGGATGTCTCATTCACCCGCACCCGGCGGTCGGACATGCGATGATGCCGGGCGACCGAACCCATCACGAAACGAATGTCGGAGGCCCGCCCCGGTGCAAATCGATTTCCCACACTCGCAGTCCGATCTCGACCACTCCGCCCGACGCGACCGCAGATCGCGCAGATTGCCGGTGCGCAGCGGCCTGGCGGCGGCGGGTGCGGCGATCGCACTGCTGGCCGGCGGCACCGCTGCCGTGGCTGCCCCGCTGCCGCTGCACAGCCAGGCACCCGGCTGCATGATCCCCGGCGACGCCCAGCCCAACGGCAAGCAGTGGCCGGCCGAACCCGCGGTGACCATCGACCCCAACGCCGGGTACACGGCGACGCTGGAATCCAACTGCGGAACCATCACCGTCGCCCTCGATGCCGCGCGGGCGACGCATACGGTCAACTCGTTCACCTTCCTCGCCGGCGAGCAGTACTTCGACCACACCCGCTGCCACCGCCTGACCACCGAGGGCATCTTCGTGCTGCAGTGCGGTGACCCGACCGGAACCGGCACCGGCGGTCCCGGCTACCGGTTCGGCGACGAAAACCTCGCCGGGGCGACCTACCCAGCGGGAACGGTCGCCATGGCCAACTCCGGCCCGAATACCAACGGAAGCCAGTTCTTCCTGGTTTACTCCGATAGCAAACTGCCGCCCCGCTACACCCCCTTCGGTCGAGTCACCGGAGGTATGGACGTGTTGCAGAACATCGCCGCAGGCGGCGTGAAGGACGGATCCGGCGACGGCGCGCCGGCCACCGATATTGTGCTCGACTCGGTGGCCACTGCCCGGCGCTGACACCGGATACGGCGAAGGCCGCGCTCGCGATGCGGGCGCGGCCTACGTGTGTGCGCGGTACTCCTAGAGGTTGTGCGGTACTCCTAGAGGTACTGACCCGTATTGGATTCGGTATCGATCGCCCGGCTCGCCGAAGCGTTCTTACCGGTAACCAGCGTCCGGATGTAGACGATCCGTTCGCCCTTCTTACCCGAAATACGTGCCCAGTCATCCGGATTGGTGGTGTTGGGCAGGTCCTCGTTCTCGGAGAACTCGTCGACTATCGAATCGAACAGGTGCTGGATGCGCAGACCGGGATTGCCGGTCTCGAGCACCGATTTGATCGCGTACTTCTTGGAACGGTCCACAATGTTCTGGATCATGGCGCCGGAGTTGAAGTCCTTGAAGTACAGGACCTCCTTGTCACCGTTGGCATAGGTGACCTCGAGGAAGCGGTTGTCCTCGCTCTCGGCGTACATCCGGTCCACGACCCGCTCGATCATCGCCTTGACGCACTTGGAGCGATCGCCGGCGAATTCGGCGATATCGTCGGCGTGCAGCGGCAGGTCCTCGGTGAGGTACTTGGAGAAGATGTCCTGGGCCGCTTCGGCATCCGGACGCTCGATCTTGATCTTGACGTCCAGGCGGCCGGGCCGCAGGATCGCGGGGTCGATCATGTCCTCGCGGTTGGACGCACCGATCACGATGACGTTCTCCAGGCCCTCCACACCGTCGATCTCCGACAGCAGCTGCGGCACGACCGTGGTCTCCACATCCGAGGACACACCCGAACCACGAGTGCGGAAGATCGAGTCCATCTCGTCGAAGAACACGATCACCGGGGTGCCTTCGGAGGCCTTCTCACGAGCTCGCTGGAAGATGATCCGGATGTGGCGCTCGGTCTCGCCCACGAACTTGTTCAGCAGCTCGGGACCCTTGATGTTGAGGAAGAAGGACTTGGCCTCCTTGGCGTCCTCACCGCGCGCCTCGGCGATCTTCTTCGCCAGCGAGTTGGCGACCGCCTTGGCGATCAGCGTCTTACCGCAGCCCGGCGGACCATAGAGCAGCACGCCTTTGGGCGGGCGCAGCGCGTACTCACGGAACAGATCCTTGTGCAGGAACGGCAGCTCCACCGCGTCGCGGATCTGCTCGATCTGGCGGCCCAGGCCACCGATGTCCTCGTAACCGACATCGGGCACCTCTTCGAGCACCAGATCCTCGACCTCGGCCTTGGGAATGCGCTCGAACGCGAATCCGGCCTTGGTGTCGACCAGCAGCGAATCACCCGGGCGCAGCCGCCGCACGGGCGCGTTGGGATCTTCGACGTCGTCCGCGTCGACCAGCGCCGACAGCGGGCCCGACAGCCAGACCACGCGTTCTTCGTCGGCATGGCCCACGACCAGGGCGCGACGGCCGTCGTCGAGGACCTCGCGCAGGGTGCCGATCTCACCGGTCTGGTCGAAGGTGCTGGCCTCGACCACCGTGAGCGCCTCGTTCAGACGCACGGTCTGCCCGTAGTGCAGTTCGGAGGTGTCGATATTCGGCGAGCACGTCAGGCGCATCTTGCGTCCGGAAGTGAACACGTCGACCGTCTGGTCCTCGTACACACCGATCAGCACGCCGTAGCCGCTGGGCGGCTGGCCCAGCCGGTCGACCTCCTCACGCAGCGCCACCAACTGCTGACGGGCCTCCTTCAGGGTGTCCATCAGTTTGGTGTTGCGAATCGTCAGCGAATCGATACGAGCTTCCAATTCCCTTGAACGATCCGGCGAGTCGGCGAGTTGCCTACGGAGTGCAGCCGCCTCGGCGCGTACCACCTCGAGTTCTCTCCAGGCCGCCGAATCCGAATTCTCGATGGGGCTCATGATGCTGCTCCTCCCAGTCCCGGTCTATCAACGCTACCGGGCGCGAACCGTTCTCGCTTTCCGACATGGTTTCGTCGTGATCACATCTCAGCTGCGGTCTATCGGCCCGGCAACCATGTTAGCCTGCCCTAACCTGCATTCGGCGAGCGATTTCGCCGGACCGAACCGAAAGGTCTAGTCGATGCTCCTTCCCACGCGGCTCCTTCCTGCGCGGCTCCTTCCTACGCGCCACAGCGCTACTCCCTTCGGTGGCAGTACCCGCACCGGGAGCAACGCCGCGCCGACCGCCGGTGTTTCCGGTGTGCGTCGCTCCGGGATGCATCGTGCCGGGTTCCGCCGTGCCACGGCTACCGCCTTCGCCGCGCTCGCAGTTACCGCTATGACAGCATGCGGGTCCGACAATTCCCCGGACTCCACGCCGACGAGCACCACGACGGCCACCTCGGCCGCGACGAGCGCCGCCGCCGCGACCGCCCCCACCGCCGAGGAACTGCAGGCCACACTCAACGGTTTCGTGGATCCGGCCAAGCCGACCGCCGAGAAGGAGAAGCTGGTGGCCGGAGGGGACAAGCGCGTCACCAACATCGACACCATGACCAAGGGCCTGGCCAACTACGGCACCATCACCTTCACCGTCGCCGACATCAAGACCGAGGGCGATCAGGCCACCGGCCAGGTCACCATCACCTCGCCGCACGGCCCGGCCGGCCCGATGCCGATGACCTGGCAGCACTCGGCAGCGGGCTGGCAGCTGTCGGACGCCTCCGCGTGCCAGATCCTGGCCATGGGCATGGCGCCCTGCCAGCCCTGAGCGGCGCACGACACCGGCCCCGGTTTCGCCGAGCGCGAACCGGAGCCGAATCGGCGGCCGGACGGCCGCGACGGGTAGGGCGAACGCGCTGAGCCGCCCGCTCAGCCCTTGGAGGGCCGCCGCTGCGGTTTGGGTGCCACCACACCGTCGGCGAGGCGCCGGGCGCTCACCAGGAAGGCCGTGTGCCCCTGCATGCGATGCTCGGGGCGCACCGCCAGGCCGACCACGTGCCACGGCCGCACCAGCGACTCCCACGAACGAGGTTCGGTCCAGCATTGTTGCTGACGCAGCGCCTCCACGACCTCCGACAGCTGCGTGACGGTGGCGACGTAGACGATCAGGACCCCGCCGGGGATCAGCGCGCGCGATACCGCGGGGAGCGCGTCCCACGGTTTGAGCATGTCCAGCACCACCCGGTCGACCTGCTCGCCGTCGTAGTCGGCGACGTCGCCCAGGGTCAGCGTCCAGTTGTCGGGGCGTTCGCCGAAGAATCGCTCGACATTGCGGACGGCGTGCTCGGCATGGTCCTCGCGGATCTCGTAGGAGCGCACACTGCCGTTCGGCCCGACCGCGCGCAGCAGCGAACAGGTCAGCGCGCCGGATCCGGCGCCGGCCTCGAGCACCCGCGCGCCGGGGAAGACGTCACCCTCGTGCACGATCTGCGCGGCGTCCTTGGGATAGATCACCGCCGCACCGCGCGGCATCGAGAGCACGTAGTCGACCAGCAGCGGCCGCAGCGCGAGATACGGTGTGCCGTTGGCGGATTGGACCACACAGCCCTCGTCGGCGCCGATCAGCTCGTCGTGTCGGATCGGTCCCTTGTGCGTGTGGAACTCCTTGCCCGGCTCCAGGACGACGGTGTGTTGCCTGCCCTTGGCATCGGTCAGCTGCACCCGGTCCCCCGTGGTGAATGGGCCGGTCCGTCTGGCCGTCATGAATCTCCGTTCTCGTGCGCGTCATTTCCGGCGGCGGTATCGCGCCGCGGAATGTGTCGGTACCCGCCGATAGCCTGCCAGGTATGTCCGCACCACCGACGGCGACCCCGCCCGAATTACCGGCCGTTTCCCGCGGGCCGGCGTTGTCGCCCTCGCGGGCAATCGATTTCAAACAATGTCCGCTCAAATACCGATTACGCGCGATCGACCGCATTCCGGAAACACCCGGCCGCGACGCCGTACGCGGAACGGTGGTGCACGCGGTCCTGGAATCGCTATACGGGCTACCCAGTGGTGAACGCGTTCCGGAACGGGCCGCGGCGTTGGTGGAACCGGCCTGGCAGCGTTTGCTGGCAGATCGCCCCGAGATCGAGGTGGTGCTCGAACCGGGCGGTCTCCCGTTGTTTCTCGACGAGGTGAGCCGCCTGGTACGCGACTACTACCACCTCGAGAACCCCACCGGATTCGACCCGGAATCCTGTGAATCGCTGGTCGAGGCCCGGCTGGCGGACGGATCGCCGCTGCGCGGATATGTCGACCGCATCGATATCGCGCCGGACGGCCGGTTGCGGGTGGTGGACTACAAGACCGGGCGCGCTCCCGCACCCGATGCCGAACAGAAGGCGCTGTTCCAGCTGAAGTTCTACGCGCTGATCATGTACCGCACCCGCGGCGTGGCCCCGGCCCAGCTGCGGCTGCTGTACCTGCGTGACGGACAGATCCTGACCTATGCGCCGGACGCGGACGAACTCGTCCGTTTCGAGCGCATCGTGTCGGCCCTGTGGGCGGCGATCACCACCGCCGGCCGCGACGGGGATTTTCCGCCGCGGCCCGGGTGGAGCTGTAAATTCTGCGAGTACCGCCCGCTGTGCCCGGCCTACGGCGGAACCCCGCCGCCGTATCCGGGCTGGCCGGACGACGCCGCCGCGACGGTGCCGCGCCCGTGAGCGCGGCATTCGGCGAGCGAGGTCAGAAGGCGCGGCAGGAACGGATATCGGTAGCCAGAATCGCCTTGGCGCCGAGTTCGGCGAGCTGATCCATCACGTCGTTGCCCTGATTCCGCGGTACCAGCGCACGCACGGCGACCCAGTCGGGATCGGTCAGCGGGGAGACGGTCGGCGACTCCAGCCCGGGCGTGATCGCGGCGGCCCGGTCGAGCAGATCCTTGGGGCAGTCGTAATCCAGCATCAGGTACTGCTGGGCGAAGACCACACCCTGGACACGCGCGATGAGCTGGTTGCGGGCCTTGTCGCTGTGATCGGAGCCGGTAGCCTCGATCAGCACGGCCTCCGAATCGCACAGCGAATCGCCGAAGGCGACCAGATCGTGCTGGCGCAGGGTGCGCCCGGAGCCGACCACGTCGGCGATGGCGTCGGCAACCCCGAGTTGGATGGAGATCTCCACCGCGCCGTCGAGGCGGATCACCTCGGCCTCGATGCCCCGGCGCTGCAGATCCCGCAGCACCAGATTCGGGTAGCTGGTGGCGATCCGCTTGTCGTAGAGGTCCTCGACCTTCCATTCCCGCCCGGCGGGGGCGGCGTAGCGGAAGGTGGAGCGGCCGAATCCGAGGCCGAGCCGTTCCTGCACCGGGGCGCCGGAATCCAGGGCCAGATCGCGGCCGGTGATGCCGAGGTCGAGGCGACCCGACCCGACATAGATCGCGATGTCCTTCGGACGGAGGAAGAAGAATTCGACCTGGTTGGCGTTGTCGATCACCGACAGGTCGCGCGAATCGCTGCGCTTGCGGTAACCGGCCTCGGTGAGAATTTCCACGGCCGATTCGGAGAGGGCGCCTTTGTTGGGGACTGCGACGCGGAGCATGGGGGTGTCCTTTCAGGACGGATGGCGGACAAAGGTGTCAGGGAGCGGTCGAACCGTTTCGCCCGGTAGCCGTGGCGGTCCGGGCCTCACCCGTCACAGATGTCGGTACACGTCCTCGAGCCGCAGACCGCGGCCCACCATCAGCACCTGCACCCAGTACAGGAGCTGGGAGATCTCCTCGGCCAGCTGTTCGTCGGTCTCGTGTTCGGCGGCGATCCACACCTCACCGGCCTCTTCGATCACCTTCTTGCCCTGCGCATGGACCCCGGCGTCCAATGCCGCCACGGTTGCGGAACCTTCCGGACGGTTGGCCGCACGATCCTGCAGCTCGGCGAACAGGGTTTCGAAAGTCTTCACGGGACACCATTCTTTCAGACGACCGCATATGTCCCGCAATCGGTTATCGGCGCGGCCACCGCGGTTGCCGCTGGTGTGCGCGCGATCACCGTCCGGCGCCCCGCGGGTGCTGCAGGCGCCTCGCGTGGGCGGTCGACTCGATAGATGTAATGCCATCCGTCGTCGATCGGGTTGTCCGGCGGCAGCTCCCCTTCCGCGACGCGGCGCAGACCGGCCTTCTCCAGCGCCCGCCAGGACGCCCGGTTCGCGGCCGCGACGGGAATCACGATGCAGTCGGCGCGCGGATAGTCGGCCCAGCTCTGCGCCACGACCGCGCGCAGCATCGCCGTACCCAGGCCGCGGCCGGCCCGCCCCGGCTCGCCGATCAGGTAGTCCAGCGACACGGCCTCGCCGGGCACGTCGAGTATCGGCCGCACCTGCTCCACATACTCCGGCCAGTCCGCCCAGCGGATCCGCTGCACCAGCCCGACGGGTTCGCCGTCGGCACTGACGAGCAGATCCTCGGCGGCCACCTCCCCACGCGCGGTCGGCCCGAAATCGCGTTCAACCGATGCGGCATCGAAGTCGTGATGCCACCACCGCCGCACATGCGGTTGCGCCAGCCACTGCCCGAGCAACGCGAAATCCGCCGGTGCCACCTGGCGCCAGGTGAACTGCGGCATTACCGAGTCGACCATGGGAACGAGGCTAGCAATCGTGGTGCGCTCCCACCTCGGATCGAGACCGACGCGGCACCGAACCTGCACCCCGGCGACGGTACCTGTGGACCGAAACCCGGTGCGGCCATGGCAGACTCGCGGGACCCGCTCGCCGCGACCACGCCCCGAGACGACCGGCACCCGAGCCGCCGGTCTCCCGGTGCGGGCGGCAATCGGCTCGGGTGTAGTCCACCGATCAGGCCGAGGCGAGCAGTTCCTCCAGCTCGGACACCGCGGTCCGCAATTCGTCGGCGAACCGGTACATCTGCTCCGCAACGGATTTCGGCGTGGCGAGGTAGATGTTCCAGCGATCCGGCAGCAGGACGTAGGCGATGCCGATGCATTTCGGGCTGGTGCAGCCGAAACCGAAGTATTCGATAGTGGCCGAAGGCGCCGAGCTCGTACTCAGATAGTCGTCGCGGGTGATGATCCAGCCCGGGCTGTCGAAGAAGGGCATCGGCTCCGTGGCACCCAGTTCGGCGCCTCGCCGGCGCTGCACCCACTGCAGCTCCCAGAGATGCTGTTCCGGCGCTTCACCGCGCTGGCACTGCTTGGCGCGCTCCACATGGGCGGTCGCGGCCGCGCGGGCGGCGGCCAGCTTCGTCGCCGCATCGGCCGACGAATCGTCCATGGTGGCAACGAATTCCAGGATCTGCGGGGTCACCACGCGCATGGCCTCGGTGCGGCCGTTGCGATACTGCCGGGTCGCGATCGATTCGTAGGTGGCCCCGATCATTCCCTTGCTGCGCTGATGAGCGAGCTGATAGCTCAACTGTGCGAAGGCGTCCGGCGAGATGCCGAGCTCCTTGGCGCGGGCCGTGCCGAAGCGGTCGATCGACACCGTGGTCGTCGCGTTGTCGGCGACGAACTGCGCGAACGCGGCTGCGGCCGAGGAGATCTCACCGCGCAACCAATCGTCGAGCCGGAATTCGATCGGCTCCACCGAGGGCAGTCCTTGCGGTTGTGCCCCCGACCGCGCGGCGTGCTCGGCGGCCGGGGCCTCGAGCAGCCGGTCGACGAACGACAGGATGGTCGTGCCGTCGAGCCCGCAGTGTTCGACATTGATACCGGCACTGCCGTCGGCGAAGACGATCAGCGAGACCGCCTTGTCGAACCACCGGTTACCGCTGTCGCCGTGCAGCAGCTGATCACTGGCGGCGAGCTGATCGGCGGGGGTCACATCGTCGAGGCACACGCAGAACAGCGCGGTTTCGATCACCTCCAGCGCCGCCGTGTTCACCGGATCCTCCAGCAAACGGGCACGCACACCGGCCCATTCGGCCCGCGCCAGGGTGGTCAGATGTCCGGCCGAGGAGTCGACCGGCAGTTGATCGGGCGCCGCCTTGAGCACGGCCCGCAGCCCGTCGGCGAGATCCTCCGGGGCATGCGGCGCACCGCCGGCGCCGATGACCTCCATCCGGAACATGGCGCCGTGGTGGAAGACCACGATGTGGCGCGCCGGCGACGGGCCGGGCCATGCGTCGCTGTAGGGCACGCGCACACTGTCCTGTGGATCGCCCGGAATCCTGGTCTCGGAGAACAGGAATTTGTTCTGCGCCATCGACAAGTGCGCTCCGCGTTGCACGACCGGCGCGATCTCCTCCCGATCGAGCAGCAGTTTGTAGTTCACCGCGGCGGTGATCAGCGCGGCGGCGCGATCGGCCTGCTGGTGCGAGGTGGACTGCGCCAGTGGCGTGTCGTTGCGGAACAGGAAGAAGAAGTTGGCATTGACCGCGATCCGGTCGCGACGGCCCAGATACCGCGAGGGCCAGAACTCGTCGAGCCAGCTGCCCACACCGGGGGTGCGGTCGAACCGCTCCAGATCGGCGTGCAGGATCCGGGCCGGGCCGTCGGCGCGCAGCAGATCGGCCACGGCGCGCTCGGTATCGGCGTATTCGTCCTCCGACAGCAGCGGCCGCGACCACTGCAGGAAACGCGCACAGCTGTCGTCGAGCGTGGGCAGCGGCACGCGCGGCAGCTGATCGTCGAAGGCGAAGGTACGGTCGGTCACGGGCGGTCCTCGGGGGTCGGTGTGGATATGTAGAGTTCGGCGTGCAGCCAGCCGTCGGATTCGTAGCCGGTCGGATCGATTCCATTGGCGGTCAACGTATTCAGTACCTGTTGCTGTTCGTCGGCGGAGGCGAAACGGCGCTGCCGGAAGGTGCCGGGACGGCGCTCGGTCCGGTACCCCAGGACGGCGAGTTCGCGGGCGATCGGCTCGAAGGCGTACATCCGCAGCACGAAGTGTGCCATCCACGGTAGCCGGGTGCCGTGTGCGCGGGCCACCCGTGTGAGGGTACGGCCGGTGACGTAACCGACGCAGCCCGTGGAGATCACCAGATCGGCCGAGCCGATGATCTTGCGCTGTGCCTCGGTGGGATCGCCCGCCTCCAGATCGGCGTGGACGATCTCGTGCAGCAGTCCGGTGGCCGCCGCGTAGTCCAACGCCGGCGCGGAGGCGTCCATACCGATGAAGCGGATCCGGGGCAACCGGTCGTCGGCGGCCAGGCGGGCGCGGTCGCGGGCGATGCAGGTGGCGGTGTCGGCGTCGCCGTAGTGCTCGGCCAGATCGCCCACGGTGGTGCCGAAGCGCAGCAGTGCCGCGTTCACCCCGTACGAGCAACCCAGGTCCAGGACGGTCGGCACGGTGCCGGTGCGCGCCTCGTAGTCGGCGAACAGTTCCAGGAAGGCGGGTTTCGCCAATTCCGGTATGCAGTAATCCAATTCGGCCATCCGGCGGCAGTAGGCGCTCGGATCGGGGCGATCGTAGATGTCGTCGAACGAAGCTTTTCCGGTGCTGTGCATCGAAACCGTCACGGGCGATCCTCCTGAGTCGAACGGGTGATCAGTCGAGAAGTCGGTCACCGCGCACGGCATTGCTCGCCGCGGCCAGATGGTCCGGAAGAACCCGCCCGAACAGCTGCCGGGTGCGTTCGACCGCGCCCACGATGCCCGGGCGGTCGCTGTAGGCGAAGATCGCGCTGTGGCGTTGGGAGGTGCCCTCCACCGGGGAGACCCGATGCAGGGAAAAACGGCCTTGGAACAGTTGCAGATCGCCGGGACGCAGCGTCAGCCGCCGGATGAACGATTCGCCCGATCCGGTGAGCACGGCCCGCACATCGGCCAGATTCTCCGATTCCGGCGTCCGGATCCGCGGGCAGTATTCGAAGACCCCGCCCGCGTCCGGTTCCTGGGTCAGCATCGAGACCGTGAATTCGTTGGTGTCGAAATGCCACGGATGCGACATGCCGGGCGCAACCACGTTGAGGCACAGGCCCGCCAGCGGATCGGTGTATTCGTGCAGCCGAGGCAAGCCGAAGCATTCGGCGACCAATCGCTGGAACGCCGCACTCGTGTAGAGCACCTGGATCACCGCGGTGGGAGGAATGAGATCCCGCGCGACGAAGGCGTTTCCGCGCTCGAGCACGATCGTGGCCGGATGGTCGGGCGGTAGGTCGGTGTCGAGCGGAATGTTGTACGCGTTGACCTTCTCGACCGTGTAGTAGGCGTGCGGGGCGAGTTCGGCGCCCTCGTCGCGCAGCGTGGCCAGCAGATTCGGGCGAACGAATCCCGGCAGGACGGTGCAGCCGTCGGCGGCGAGGTCGTCGCGCGCCCGGTGCACCACCTCGTCCCATCGCGCGCTGCCGGGTGCGTCGAGCGGATAACGCTCGGTATCGACGACGGCAGCGAGGGCCGGACCGGCCACCGCTGCATTCCCCTGTTCCGAAGTACCTTCTCCCCCAGCCATTTCGCCGTCCACCCGGCCCGGTGCACCCACGTTGACACAACCCCCTGTCGCCGCCATGAAGATCATTGTGACCTGCCGGGCGCCATTGCACAGCAGATTCCCGGATATCATTGGGAAACCTCACAAGTCCTCGAGTACCCCTGTGCGCCAGCGATATTCGCCACCACAACGTCGCGACGCACCGGCGCGCGGCACTAACGGGTACCATGCTGAGCCCGGACAGTACCGACACGGTCACCGCACGCACCGGAATGGGATCTGCCGACGCGAGCCGCACAGGAGGTCGCCGCGGTGGCGGCGGCCAGGTGGACCGACGGCGCGCCGTTGCGGAGCAGCGGGGTGATTCGGCGCGCACGGTGGACGCCCAGATAGCGGCCGTCCTGCGCAAGCTGGCGGGTAGCGTCGCGCGCCGAGATCGCACCGCGGGTGCCGCCCGAGTGCCGCGTCGGTGCGGACCGGAAACCGAGACCACGCCGACTCCGCACCGTGCCCGCACCAACTCCGCACCGTGCCCGCACCGGCGAGCTCGGTGGCGCGTGTCAGCGTGCGCCGGCGTGAACCAGGGCAAGCTCGTCGATGGTGAGGCCTACCAGGGATTCGCGGAATTCGAGTCCGGGCCGCGCCGGGACCGCGATCTCACACGGCACCACCAGCACCCGGCATCCGGCGGCCAGCGCCGCGGCCGAGCCGGTCGGCGAATCCTCCACGGCCACACAATCTTCCGGGGCGACACCGAGCAGCCGCGCGGCGCGCAGATAGGGATCGGGCGCGGGTTTGCCGCTGTCGACCTCGTCGCCGCAGACCGAGAGGTCGAACATATGCCGGCCCAGAGTTTCCAGGCACAGCTCGGTGATCGAGCGCTTGGTGTTGGTCACCAGCGCGGCCGGCAGGCCCGCAGTCCGCAGCGTGGCCAACGCGTCCTGCGCACCGGGCCGCCACGGGATAGGCCCGGCCATCAGTTCGGCGACCCGGCGCTCCAGCCACTGTCCCGCCGCGAGCATCGCTGCCGGGTCGCGCTCCAGGCCCAGGCCGTCGAACAGGATCCGCAGCGCGTTGCGGGCGTCGGCGCCGATCAGCGCGTGCCGGATGGCGTCGGTCATACGGCCGCCGAGCTCCTCGGCGAGTTCGCGCACGCCGATATCCCAGAGCTTCTCCGAATCCAGCAGGGTGCCGTCCATATCCCACAGCACGGCGGCCACAGTCACCCGGAGCTCTCCTTCCGATTCCGCATCAGGTTCCCGACGCGGTGATGAGCATCCGGCCGGAGGCCGTATCCACCGTGAACCAGCGGCTCTCGGAAGTGACGGTCCCGTTCTTCAGGGTATAGGTGAGCGTCGCGACCGCCCGCCCGGGACCGCTCTGCGTCACGCCGCCGACTCGAACCGACGACACCGTCGACCAGAAATTCGAGTACTGCGCGTAGCCCCCGGTCTGGGACTGGTATGACGGCGCCAGCTCGGCCCAGGCGCCGCTGGTGTTACCGGGCAGCATGCCGTAGTAGCCGGAGATGAAGCCCGCGATATCGGCCGGCTGGGCCGGGCCGTAGGGAGCGCTGGTTCCGGGTGGAGATGTCCGGGTGGCACTCGCGCCGGGCGCCGGGGCGCCACTCGGCGCCGGGCCGGGTGGGAGCTGGCCACTGGGCACCGGGCTGCCGAGCGACGCGCTGCCCCCCGCACCGTTGGACGAGGATCCACCGGGCGCGTCCGGGGTCGCGGCGCCGGGCGGCGCGAAAACGGTCGCCGAGGGCTGCTCCGGCGCCGAGGTGGCGCCGTCCCCCGCGGCCGCGCGGTGCTTGTCGTCGGACCCGGACGTCGCCACCAAACCGACGATCACCGCGACGACGAGAACGGCGGCAGCGGCGGCCGCCCAGATCCGCCGATCGCGCAACGGGCCTGGTTTCGGTTGCGGCGCGGGCGTTCTCGCCGTGGATGTGGCACCCGCGGGGGCGGGCGTGGGTGCCGGCTTCTCGGGAGCCGACAGCACCGTGGTCGCGGCGGCGTCGGCGCCCGGTTGCGGAAGGACCTTGGTGGCCGCGGGGACCAACGCCGCCGATCGGCCGTCGGCGACGGCCTCGAGCGCCTCTTGCGCTTCCCGCATGGTCGGCCGGTCCGCGCCGTCGGCGGCCAGCAGGCTCATCAGCACCGGGCCCAGCGATTCCGCGCGCTCGGGCTCGGGCACCTTGGCACTGACCACCGAATGCAGTACCGCCAGCGGGTTATCGCCCTCACCGAACGGCGGCGCGCCCTCGACCGCCGCGTACAAGGTCGACCCCAGCGCGAACACGTCCGACGCAGGTTCCGGATCCTCCCCGCGCGCGATCTCCGGCGACAGATACGCCGGGGTGCCGGCCAGGAAGCCGGTCGAGGTGACCGTGACGTCGCCGACGGCCCGCGAGATCCCGAAGTCGGTGATCTTCACCGTGCCGTTGTCGGCGACGAGGATGTTCGCGGGCTTCACGTCCCGGTGCACGATGCCGGCGTCGTGCGCGGCGGCCAGCGCCGCGGCGACCTTCGCCCCGATCCGGGCCACCTCACGCGGCTCGAGCGGCCCCTTGTCGCGCATCAACGCCGCGAGGCTCGGCGCGTCGACATATTCCATCACCAGCCACGGCTGGCCGTCCTCCTCCGCGACGTCGAAGACTGTGACCGCGTTCTGATGGTGCAACCGCGCCGCGATGCGCCCCTCCCGCATGGCGCGCATCTTCGCCTCCAGCGCCTGCGCCTTGGTCAATCCGGGCGCCAGCAGCAGCTGTTTGACCGCGACGGTGCGCCGCAGCCGGACGTCACTGGCGCGCCACACCACGCCCATGGCTCCGCTGCCGATGGGATCGGCCAGTCGGTACCGCCCGGCGATCAGCCGATCTGAACTCATGGTGTCGAACTCCTCCTGCGCTCACACACCGAGCACCCCACCACTACGTGTGACGCACGGAAACGCTCAAAGTTTACGCGTTGAAGTACTTGGCTTCCGGGTGCAGCAGAACGAAGGCGTCGGTCGACTGTTCCGGATGCAGCTGCAACTCCTCCGACAGTGACACGCCGATCCGGTCCGCCTCGAGCAGCGACACCAGTTTCGCGCGGTCCTCGAGTTCGGGACAGGCGCCGTAACCGAAGGAGTAGCGTGCGCCACGGTAGCCGAGTTTGAAGTAATCCGTCACCTCGGCGGGGTCCTCGTCGGCGACCGAATGTCCTTCCAGCACAAGCTCTTCGCGAATCCGGCGGTGCCAGTACTCGGCCAGCGCCTCGGTGAGCTGCACGCCGATGCCGTGCACCTCGAGGTAGTCGCGGTAGTTGTTCGCCGCGAACAGCTCGTTGGCGAAATCGGCGATCGGCTGCCCCATGGTGACCAGTTGGAACGGCAGCACGTCGACCTGGCCGCGCTGCGCGGCCAGCTTCCGCGAGCGCACGAAGTCGGCGATGCACAGGAACCGGTCGCGCTGCTGACGGGGAAAGGTGAACCGATACCGTTGCGGCGCAGCGGGATCCGGATCGGTGAGAACGATCACATCGTCACCCTCGGACACGGCCGGGAAGTAGCCGTAGACCACTGCCGCGTGCTGTAGCACCCCCTCGGTGGACAACCGGTCCAGCCAGTATCGCAGCCGCGGGCGGCCGTCGGACTCGACCAGTTCCTCATAGCTCGGCCCCTCGCCGCTACGCTGCCCGCGCAGACCCCATTGCCCGAGAAACAGCGCGCGCTCGTCCAGCAGGCCCGAGTATTCGCCCACCGCAAGGCCTTTGATCACCCGCGTGCCCCAAAACGGCGGTACTGGCACCGGCAGGTCGGCGGCGACGTCCGAGCGTTCGGGCACCTCGACGGGCACCTCCTTGGCACGCCGTTCCGCCGCGATGCGCTTGGACCGCTCGTGGCGGGCCTTGCGTTCGGCGGCCTTGGCGCGTTCGGCCTCGGCCTCGGGACTGTCCGGATCGACGGCGCCGCCGCGCTTGCGGGTCATGATGTCGTCCATCAAGCGCAAGCCCTCGAACGCGTCACGGGCATAGTGCACATCGCCGGCGTAGACGTCGGTCAGGTCGTTCTCGACGTAGGCGCGGGTCAGCGCGGCGCCGCCCAGCAGCACCGGGAACTGGTCGGCGACCCCGCGGGTGTTCATCTCCTCGAGGTTCTCCTTCATCACCACTGTCGACTTGACCAGCAGCCCCGACATGCCGATCACATCGGCCTTCTTGTCGGTCGCCGCGTCCAGGATCGCCGAAATCGGTTGTTTGATACCGAGATTGACGACCTCGTAGCCGTTGTTCGACAGGATGATGTCGACCAGGTTCTTGCCGATGTCGTGCACGTCGCCCTTGACCGTGGCCAGCACGATGCGGCCCTTGCCGGAGTCGTCGGTGGCCTCCATATGTGGTTCCAGATACGCGACCGCGGTCTTCATCACCTCGGCGGACTGCAAGACGAACGGCAGCTGCATCTGACCGGATCCGAACAGCTCACCGACGGTCTTCATACCCGACAGCAGCGTTTCGTTGATGATCTGCAGCGGCGGCACCTCCTGCATCGCCGCGTCCAGATCCTGTTCCAGCCCGTTGCGATCGCCGTCGACGATGCGCCGCTCGAGGCGTTCGAACAGCGGCAGCGCGGCCAGTTCGTCGGCGCGTGAGGCCTTGGCCGAGGCGGCCGACACGCCCTCGAACATCGCCATCAGCGTCTGCAGCGGGTCGTAGCCCTCGCGGCGGCGGTCGTAGATCAGATCCAGCGCCGTGGTGCGCTGATCCTCCGGGATCCGGCTCATCGGCAGGATCTTGGAGGCGTGCACGATCGCGGAATCCAGTCCGGCCTCGACACATTCGTGCATGAACACCGAATTCAGCACCTGCCGCGCGGCCGGGTTGAGGCCGAAGGAGATGTTCGACAGGCCGAGGGTGGTCTGCACCCGCGGGTGGCGGCGCTTGAGTTCGCGGATGCCCTCGATGGTTTCGATGCCGTCGCGCCGCGACTCCTCCTGGCCGGTGCCCAGGGTGAAGGTCAGGCAGTCGACGATGATGTCGCTTTCGGCCAGCCCCCAGTTGCCGGTGATGTCGGCGATCAGGCGCTCGGCGATCTCGACCTTCTTCTCCGCGGTGCGAGCCTGGCCGTCCTCGTCGATGGTCAGCGCCACCACGGCGGCGCCGTGCTCGGCGACCAGGCGCATGATCTGCTGAAAGCGCGAATCCGGACCCGCCCCGTCCTCGTAGTTCACCGAGTTGACCGCGCACCGCCCGCCCAGGTGTTCCAGACCGGCCTGCAGCACCGGCGGCTCGGTGGAGTCGAGCATGATCGGCAGTGTCGAGGCGGTGGCCAGCCGGCCCGCCAGCTCCGCCATATCGACGCTGCCGTCGCGGCCGACGTAGTCGACACACAGATCCAGCATGTGCGCGCCGTCGCGGGTCTGGTCCTTGGCGATGTCGAGGCATTTCTGCCAGTCGCCGGCCAGCATCGCCTCGCGGAATGCCTTGGAGCCGTTGGCGTTGGTGCGCTCACCGATCATCATGATCGAGGCGTCCTGTTCGAACGGCACCGAGGTGTACATCGAGGACACGCTCGGCTCGTGAACCGGATCACGTTCGGCCGGAGCGACATTCGCGACCGCGTCGGCGACCTCGCGAATGTGCTGCGGGGTGGTGCCGCAGCAGCCACCGACCAGCGCGAGGCCGAATTCGGTGACGAAGCCGTGCAGCGCGCTCGCCAATTCGCCCGGGGTGAGCGGATATTCTGCGCCTTTGGCCCCCAGCACCGGCAGCCCGGCATTCGGCATCACCGATACCGGCAGCTGGGCGTGCTTGGACAGATGGCGCAGATGTTCGCTCATCTCGTCCGGGCCGGTGGCGCAATTGAGACCGATCATGTCGACGCCGAGCGGCTCGATCGCGGTCAGCGCCGCACCGATCTCACTGCCTACCAGCATGGTTCCGGTGGTCTCGACCGTGACGTGGGTGATGATCGGAATGCGCCGCCCGGCCCGTTCCATGGCCCGGCGGCTACCGGTGACCGCGGCCTTCACCTGCAGCAGGTCCTGGCAGGTCTCGATCAGGATGGCATCCGCACCCCCGTCGAGCATGCCCAGCGCGGCCTCGGTGTAGGCGTCGCGCAGCGCGACGAAGGGGGCATGGCCCAGGGTGGGCAGTTTGGTGCCGGGGCCCATCGACCCCAGGACGTAGCGGGGCGTGCCGTCGGCGGACGGGCCGATCTCGTCGGCCACCTCGCGGGCGAGCCGGGTGCCACGTTCGGACAGATCGCGGATCCGGTCGGCGATGTCGTAGTCGGCCAGGTTGGGCAGATTGCAGCCGAAGGTATTGGTCTCGACCGCGTCGGCGCCGGCCTCGTAATAGGCGCGGTGGATGCCGCGCAGCACGTCGGGGCGGGTTTCGTTCAGGATCTCGTTGCATCCTTCGAGGCCACGGAAGTCGTCGAGCGTCAGATCGGCGGCCTGCAACATCGTGCCCATCGCACCGTCGCCGATCACGACGCGCCGGGCAAGCGTGTCGAGCAACGTGGTATCGAACTCGGCGCGGGAGGACACAGACATGTACCCCAGAGTAGTGGGCGGCCCCGACAATCCTGACCACCGGACCGGGCGGCCCGCGCCACATCGCTGTCGACACGCGGTATCCCGCGATATGCGGTGAACGACACCGCCGCCACGCCGTAGGCTGACCGGGTGAACCCCAGTGCCTCATCCGATCCGGCAATGCCGACGTTGCGTGATCCGGTTCTCGTCGCCGCCTTCGAAGGCTGGAACGACGCGGCCGACGCCGCCAGCGGCGCCGTCGAACATCTGGAACTGATCTGGGACGCCGAACCGCTGGCCGAACTGGATTCCGAAGACTACTACGATTACCAGGTCAACCGGCCGACCGTGCGCCAGGTCGACGGTGTGACCCGCGAGATCCAGTGGCCCTCGACCACCCTGTCGGTGTGCTCACCTCCCGGTAGTGAGCGCGACATCGTGTTGCTGCACGGCATCGAGCCGAACATGCGCTGGCGGGCGTTCTGCTCCGACATCATCGAACTGATCGAGCAACTGCGGGTGACGACGGTGGTGATTCTGGGAGCACTGCTCGCGGACACCCCGCACACCCGGCCGGTCCCGGTCACCGGCACCGCCTACAGCAAGGAAGCGGCCGAACAGTTCAGCCTGGAACAAACTCGCTACGAGGGGCCGACCGGCATCACCGGCGTGCTGCAGGACGCGTGCGTGCGAGCGGGCGTGCCGGCGATCTCGTTCTGGGCGGCGGTTCCCCACTATGTCTCCCAGCCGCCGAATCCGAAGGCGACCATCGCGCTGCTGCGCCGGGTCGAGGACGTGCTCGATATCGAGGTGCCGCTGGGCGAGTTGCCCGCGCAGGCCGAGGACTGGGAATCCGCGGTCGACGAGATGACCGAGGGTGACGAGGAGGTCACCGAGTACGTGCGGTCGCTGGAGGAGCGCGGCGACGCCGCGGTCGACCTCGACGACGCGATGGCCAAGATCGATGGCGATGCGATCGCCGCGGAATTCGAGAAATATCTGCGCCGGAGAGGCGGCGGCAAGGGCGGATTCGGCTTGTAGCCGGTGGCGGCGCCGGACACTCGGCCGGCGGGCGAGTCCCGCGGACGCGTGTCCGGCGACAGCCGCGCGCGGTCAGGTCTCGATGGTCAGCACCTGGGCTTCCGCGTCGTGGGCCAGTTTCGCGATCAGCACGTCGCGCGGAATGGTCTGGCCCGCAAGATGATCGAGCGACGGAACCACCACATGGTGTGCCTCGGCCCGCTTGAGCTCGGCCGTGAGCTCGGCGAACGCGGTGCCGTCACCCTGGGTCGATTCATGGAACGTCGCGGCGAAGCAGAGGCCGACTTCGCTGGCCAGGGTGCACATCGCATCCTCCAGCTCGGCGGCGTGACCGTCGGCCAAGTCGTCACGCACGTATCCATAGATCAACGCTTCCACCCGAACCTCCGTTTGGATGTGTAAGGGACTCGCTGTTCTGTTGTGGATCACCTGCTAGTGGATCACCTTCTGCGGACGGGAAAACCGCCCGAATCGAGCATCCGTCATCTGCAAATGCAATTGCAGATGTCAATGACGGACAACCGCGTGCCCTATGGGTCCAACTCGCGTTAACTGGTGGGATACTACAGACGTGGCCGTGAGTGACGATCGACCCATCTGGGCTGTCAGGATGCGCTCCGAACGCGACGCCCGGGGGTGGTCCCAAGCGGATGCCGTCCGTGCGATGCGCGCGAAGTCATCCCACAACTTGCCGACAGACAGTACCCTCCTACGCAACTGGCGCCGTTGGGAATCGGGCGAGTCGCGTCCGGACGATTTCTACGCGCCGATCATCGCCGCGGCGTTCGACACCGTCACCGCGGCGTTTTTCCCCAAGGCGCGCCCGAATCGGGACGACGAACTTTTGTCGTCAACGGGAATGGACACGCTCGAGTTCATCGGCCGACTGCGGATGTCCGACATCTCTTCGGCCACACTGGATGCCATTCGCATCACCGCCGAGCGGCTGTGCTGCGAATATCCCTTCGCCGACCCGCACGAACTGCATACCGAGGGCACCGCGTGGCTGCGGCGCATCACCTCCCTGCTGGACGGACGGCTGACCCTGGCCCAGCATCGCGAGGTGCTGGTCCTCGCCGGTTGGGTGGCATTGCTGGTCGGATGTGTCGACTACGACCTGGGCCGGCGCACCGCCGCGGAGGCGACCCGCCGCGCGGCGCTGTCACTGGGACAGGAGGCCGACCATCCCGAAATCGTCGGCTGGGGTGCGGAAATGGCGGCATGGTTCGCCATCACCCAGGGCAATTACCGCGGTGCGATCGATGTGGCCGAGTCCGCTCTGGACAATTGCCGCGGCATGGGCGTCGGCGTGCAGCTGGCCGCGCAGCAGGCCAAGGCGTGGGCCCGCATCGGCGATCGCGAGGCGATGGAACGCGCCCTCGAGCGCGGCCGGGATATCTTGCGGCAATTGGACAATCCGGCAAATCTGGACAACCACTTCGTGGTCGACGCGCAGAAGTTCGACTTCTACGCCATGGATTGCTGCCGGGTCGCCGGTGACGATCGCCCGGCGGAAGCCTATGCCCGCCAGGTGATCCGCGGCGCCACCGGCCTCGACGGTACGGTCCGCCAGCCGATGCGCGTATCGGAGGCACAGCTGACCCTGGCCGTCGTGGCGGTCCGCGATCGAGATCTGGAACTCGCGGTCGACGAGGCGATGCGCGCGTTCGAGGGCAAGCGCCGTTCGCTGCCCTCGCTGCTGTGGATCGCGGGCGAGGCTGCGCGGGAGATGATCGAACGCTATCCGTCCGATCCCCGCACCCGCACCTATCTCGAGCAACTGCGGGTGCTGTCGATGAGCTGAGCGGATTCGCTTGCGCCGCCGAATTGCACTGAGCTACCAAATTGCACTGCGCTACCGAATCGCACTGCGCTACCGAATTGCAGGACACCGCCAGGGTTGTACGCTGCGACGAATGGACTTCAGTCTGCGCAGCTGCTCGTGGCACGGGCACGCCACCTACGCCCCCGACGAAGCGGAACTGGCTGCGCGCCTGCATGTTTCGACGGCCGCCGGCGAGGCCTGGCGGTGTCTGCGCTGCGGAAACTTCGTGATCGGCGAGCCGCGCGGGCGCGGCCCCGCCGATGCGGCGCCCGAGGTGCCGCGCGGGCGGCTGCTGCGCGACCGGCTGATCATGCGGTTGCTGGCCACCGAACGCGTGATCCGCGGACTGGTGTTCGTGGTGCTGGCCGTCGGGGTGTTCAAGGTGCGCAATTCGCAGGAGCAGCTACATGCCGCATTCGATCGGGAGCTGCCGCTGATCCGTCCGCTCGCCGACCAGATCGGCTGGAATCCCGACAATTCCAAGATCGTGGCGTTCATCGAGAAGGGCTGGACGCTGTCGCCGACCGTGCTCACCTGGATCGCGGTGGGGTTGCTGGCATACGCCGTCATCGAATTCGTGGAGGCCGTGGGCCTGTGGTACGTGCAGCGCTGGGGTGAGTATTTCGCGGTGATCGCCACCTCGCTGTTCCTGCCGCTCGAAATCTACGAGCTCACCGAGCGCATCACCGTCGTCCGTGCCGGCGCACTGGTGATCAACATCGCCGCGGTGCTGTGGTTGCTGTGGTCGAAGCGGTTGTTCGGCCTCAACGGCGGTAGCGCCGCTTATCATCGTGAGCACAGTGAGGAGAGCCTGCTGACCGTGGAACGCTCCGCGGTCGCCACCGAGGCGGGGTGACGGCGCGCCGAGGCCCGGGTGCGCCGCCCCGGCGCGCGGGCAGGTATTACGCTCGTGCCGGTGACCGAGTCCGCTGACCGATTGCTGCCCGCCGAACCCGCACTGTTCGACGGCGTTTCGCCCACCCGGGACGAGACCGTGATCGAGGGCGCGGACCGGCTGCGGTTGTTCTCCTTCGCCACCGCCGACAAACGCAACGACTACCTGTGGGTGCTGCGTGCGTTCGATCACGCGCGTGCCGCCTATGTGGTGCTGCTGCACGCCTCCGATGTGGCCGACACCTTGGCTCGGATGCCGGACGCCCCGCACCCCACCACCACCGAGATCGGGCCGCTGCTCGAGCAGTTGCACACCTGGGGTGTGCTGGAGCGCAGTTACGACGGCACCCGTGCGGCGACCCTCGCCGAATATCGCAACCGGCACTACGTATATCAGTTCTCGCAGGCCGGATATCAGGCGTATCGCGCGGTGAACGAGGTGTTGGGTGCGCGCCTGGACGAGGCCTCGCTGTCGCGGCTGGTGCTCCCGGAACTGCTGGCCGATCTGCAGGCGCTGGCGCAGGCCAATCGCGACGGTGACGCCGAGCGGGTATACCGCATCCTGAAGCGGCTCGACACCGCGCTGTCCGAATTGGCCGACCACGCCGCCCACTTCTATCTGACCCTCGGCGATCTGGTCCGCACGACCGAGGCCACGCCGGAAGCCTTTCTCGCACACAAGGATGCGCTGCTGGCGCATATGCGCGAATTCAGTATGGATCTGGCCCGCTACGCGCCCCGGCTGGCGGCCGCGATCGCCGAGGTCGACGACACCGGCGCCGAGTCGCTGATCGCCCGCGCCGCATCCTGTGACGAGCGGGTGCTGCTGGACATCGGCGCGCGCGAAGCCGATTGGCGGGCCCGCTGGCAGGGGCTGCGCGGATGGTTCGTCGCGGTCCGCGATCGCGGCGCGCCCGATACCGGCGGCGAATCCGCCCCGGCGACCGAGGCCGAACGGTTGCGGGAGGCGACCATGAGCGCGATCGCGGCGGTGCTGTCGCTGCTGCGCCGCGTGACCGAAACGCGCAAGGGCGGGGTGAGCCGGGAGTCGGCGCTGCGGCATCTGGCCGGTTGGTTCGCCGCCGCGCCCACCACCGACAGCGCGCACGCCCTGTTCGACGTCGTATTCGGACTGGGCAAACCTCGGCATCTGTCGATGGAACATCCCGACGCCGACATCATCCCCGCCCACCGATCCTGGTGGGAGGCAGCGCCACTGGAGATCGCGCGCACTCTCGCCGAAACCGGCCGCCAGCCCACCCCGGGCGCGCCCGCGCGGCTCGTGCGCAACGATGCCGGGGTGCGGCGGCTGCGCCAGGCGCAGTGGGAGACGCAGCGGGCCCGCGCGGCTGCCGCGATGTCGCTGGCCGCCGCCGATGTGCACGACCGGGTGCTGGACGAACGTGAAACCGAGGTCCTGCTACGGCTGCTCGACGCCGCCTCCACCGCGTGGGTGCCCGTGAGCGGCCGGGTGAGCACGACCGGCTCCGACAGCGGCGTCACGCTGACGGTCCGCGAACATCCCGGCTCCACGGTGGTGCGCACCGCCCAGGGTCTGCTGTATCTGGATCACCGCCGGCTCGAGGTGCGCGAGAATTCCCGCGCCCGTACCGCCTCCGGGCGGTCGTGATGCACGCGAAAACCATCGACCCACTGGCATTGGACAGCTACCAGCGCGCCGCGCGGGTCCTGCTGGCCAATCATCTGGTGACGCGGACCTTCCCGGATCGCATCGCGCTGCCGTTGATCCGGCGCTGGGCTACCGAGCTGCGCGAGGACATGGCCGAGCTGCTCGGTTACCGGCTCGAGGTCACCGAGACCACGGCGCGACTGTTCCCGATCCCCGACCGGCTCGACACCGGCCGTCCCGCCCGCACCCCCGCCGATCGCGTCTTCGACCGGCGCCGCTACGCCTATCTGTCGCTCGCCCTGGCGGCGCTCGGTCGCGCCGGCGATCAGATCACGCTGTCGGAGTTGGCCGATCAGGTCGCCGCCTACGCCGTGCGGGTGGAGGGCCTGGAACTGTCGACCGAACGCGCCGCCGACCGGGATGCGTTCGTGGACGCGGTGGCCTGGCTGGCCGCCCGCGGCGCACTGACCCTCGCCGACGGCGACGCCGGCGGCTGGGCCGCCGACCCGGAAGCGGGTGAGGCGCTCTACGACATCGACCGCTCGGTGGTGTTCGCGATCTTCCGGCCGCCGCGCGCGTTGCAGCACCTGCACAGTGTGCGCACCCTGCTCGACGACGACACCGACTCCGCCGCAACGACTTCCGTGCCGTCGCGCGCCGCGGCTGCGCGCCGGGTGCGGCGGGCGCTGATCGAACAGCCGGTCGTCTACACCGAAACCCTCGGTGCGGCGGAACAGTCCGCGCTGGGCAGCGAGAAGATCGTGGCGGAGGTGGAGTTGCTCACCGGCCTGCGCGCCGAACGCCGCGGTGAGGGCGTGGCCTTGATCGACACGTCCGGCCGGTTCTCCGATGTGCGCTTCCCCAGTACCGGAACCCTCGCGCAGGTGGCGCTGCTGCTGATCGGCGAGATCGCCGACCGGGTCCTCGACATCGACAATCCGCTGCCCCGGCAACCGCGCCCACCGGCCACCACCGGCATCGCCGACAGTCTCGATGCCGCCATTCCGGCGGCCACCGTCTTCGCGCCGCTGGCCACCACGCCGCAGGAACCCGGCGACGCGGAAGATCCGGCCGACGACGAGGAAGGTCCCGAGCCGATCACCCATCCGTTCGTCGACGACGAGTGGATTCGCGCGACGGTGCACGCCCTCACCGAGCGGTACGGTTCGACCTTCGCCGCGCAGTGGCAGGCCGACGTCGGCGGGCTCACCACCGAAGTGGTCGGCCTGCTGGCGCGGCTGTCGCTCGTGGCGACGCTCGACGGCGGTGTCCTGGCACTGCCGGCGCTCGCCCGCTACCGGGGCGCGGTGGTCACCGTGCGCACGCGGGCCGAAACCGAACTGTTCGCCTCGGCACGATCGCTGGGCGCGCACGCCACCGGGGAGCCGGCGACCGCATCGGCCGGCGCCGCGGGATCCGATACCTCAGGAAAGGGGACGGAGTAACCATGGACCTCATTCACGGTGGTGTCCGCTTCATTCCCACCCGCGCCGGGATCGTCAATCTGTGGGACTACCGCGATCAGGAATTCTGCTTCGCGGACGGGCGGCTGGTGCTGCGCGGGCCGAACGGCTCCGGTAAGACCAAGGCGCTGGAGGTGTTGTTCCCCTTCGTCTTCGACGGCCGCATCGAACCGCGGCGGCTGAATCCGTTCGCCGGTGAAGAGCGCACGATGAAGTCGAATCTGCTCTATCGCAAACAGGATTCGGCCTATTCCTATGTCTGGATGGAATTCGCGCGCGGGCGCTGGTCGGATCCCGAGGTGGTCACCGTCGGCATCGGCATGCGCGCCACCCGGTCCTCGGACAAGGTGACGCGGTGGTATTTCGTCGCCGACGGCCGGGTGGGCGTGGACTTCTCGCTGATCGGACCCGACGACCGGCCCTTCACCCGCAAACAGCTGGCCGAGCAGATCGGCACCGACGCGATCGTGGATCGCCCCGTCGACTACCGCGCCGCGATCGACGCGCGCATGTTCGGCCTCGGTGTGCAGCGCTACGACCAGCTGATCAATCTGATCCTGACCCTGCGCCGCCCGCAGCTGGCCAAGAACCTCGATCCGCGCGGACTCTCGCAGGCCCTGACCGACGGCCTGCGCCCGCTCGACGACCAGCTGATCCTCGACGCCGCCCGCTCGTTCAGCGATATGGAGGAGGTCGGCCGCACGCTCGAGGGGCTGGTCGCCGCCGACTCCGCCACTCGCACCTTCGTCGATGTCTATCGCAAATATCTTGCGGTGCAGGCGAAATCGGATGTGGATCAGGTGCGCTCCCGGCTGGACGCGGTGACCCACGGTAGCACCGCGCTGTTCGCGGCCGCGGCACTGCGGCAGCGGCGCGAGACCGAGCGCAGCGCCGCCGAGCATCGCGCCGAGGAGGCCGATCGCGCCTACGAGCAGGCCCTCACCGATCGGGAGACGCTGCAGCGCTCCAGCGCCTACGAGGGCAAGCAGCAGCTCGACGATCTGGCCGATGCGGTGCGGCGGCTGGAGACCTCGGCGGCGGTCCACCGCGACAAGGCGACCAAGGCCCAGCAAGCGGCCGACCAGCGCGGCGACGAATACGAACGCGCCACCACGGCGGTCACCACCGCCGTCGCGGCCCTGGCCCGCGGCGAGGACGAACTGCGCGCGGCGGCCGAGGAGGCCGGAATCGCCTGGGCCGCACTCCCGGAACAGGCTCGCACCGAACAACTCACCACCACCGTGCGCAGCCACGCCGAGGAACGCGACGCCGATGTGCGCGCGGTGCGCCAGGCGATGACGGTGGCCGATGCCGCCGCGGCCGACCGCACCCGCGCGGAGCGAGCCCTCGAGCGGGCGAGCCGCCACCGCGATACCGCGGCCGCCGAACTGGCCGAGGCGGAGGCGGCGGTGGCGCTGGCGCGCGCGAATACCGCTGCCTCCCTGCGTAGTTGGTGGAACACCCACGGTGAACTGCACTCCCCCGTGGCCACCGGAGTGTTCGAGGCGCTCGACGCGGCGCTCGCCGAGGCCGGCGGCGACGATGCGTCGCCGCTGCCGCAGGTGCTGGCCGAGCACACCGAATCGCTCACCGAAACGGTGCGGGACCGCCGCCGTCAGGCCCGTGCGAGCGCCGAACAGGCGCGCGACCGGGCCGCGGCGCTGCGCGCCGAGCAGCAACGGGTCGCGGCCGAACAGGACGACGCGCCGCCGGCCCCGCGGAGCCGCACCGAGGCCCGGGCGAGGCGTCCCGGTGCACCGCTGTGGCAGCTGGTGCGCTTCGCCGACGACATCGATGCCGAGCGCGCGGCCGGCATCGAGGCGGCTTTGCAGGCCGCGGGCTTGCTCGACGCCTGGGTCGCAGCGATCGACGAGGCGCCGCAAGGTGTTTCGGACGTCTTCCTGACCCCGCTGCCGCCCAGCGCCCGGCCGGACGGGTCCACGCTCGCGCAGGTGCTGGTCGTCGAGGACGGTGTCGGCGACGATGCAGACTCGCCGATCGCCGCGGTCTCGCGCACTCACCTCGCCGATATCCTCGCCTCGATCGCACTGAGCGACGACGACTCCCACGTCGGCGACCTGGTCGCCGTCGGCGGCGACGGCGGTTTCCGGCAGGGCGTGCAGCTCGGCCGCCACCACAAGCCGCAGGCCGAATTCATCGGCGCCACCGCCCGGGCCCGACGCCGGGAGCGGCGCCTGGCCGAGTTGGCGGAGGAGATCGCCGCCGTCGAACAGGCCGAGCAGACCGCTCGCGCGGACGCCGACGAGGCCTCCGGCCAGTTGGCCCGGCTGGCGGCCGCCGCGAAGGAATTGCCGCGCAGTAGTGCGGTGATCGCGGCGTTGCGTTCGGTTTCCGAGGCGGCGGGCGTCCTGCGCTCGCAGACCGAGGCGGCGGCGCAGGCCGAGCACGATCTGGACCGGGCGGTCGCGGCGTTCACCGCGGCCGACAAGAAGGTGCGCGCGGTCGCCGCCTCCCGCAACACGCCTCGCGACCCCGCCGAGCTGGACGCGCTCGCCGCGGCCGTCCGCCATTTCGAGAACACCGGCACCGCGCTGCTGCGGCTGCGCGGCGACCAGCAGCGCGAGGCCGAACGCGCCCGCGAGGCCAACGACCGGCTCGTCGAATCCCGGGATCTGGCCGAGGCTTTCGCCGAGGAGGCCGAATCCGCCCGAGCCGGGTACGAGGAACAGCTGCGCAAACTCGAGACGCTGCGTGAGGCGTTGGGCGCCGACGCCGCCGATATCGACCGCGAACTAGAGCAGGCCCGTGAGCGCATCGACGCCGCGCGCGCCGAACAGCGCGCCGCCCGCAAGGCCGCCGCCGAGGCGATCGAAGCCGTCGGATCCGCCGAGGGCGCCTATCGCGCTGCCCACGAGTCGCTCGGCACCGCGCTGACCGAACTGCTCACCGACGTCCGGCAACTCGCCCCCTACGCGCGACCCGATCTGCTCTCGCTGCTGGGCGCGCCCACCGAGAGCCGGTGGCCGAGTTCACCGGCGGCCTGGTCGACGGCCGATCAGCTGCTGTATCGGATCGAATCCGGCGGGCCGGAGGGTGAGACCGCCGTCCTGCCCGCCGAGGTGCACGAGTTGTTCGACAACCTCTGCGCCGCCACCGCTTCCGTGCGCGCCGGGGAGTCCGCCCGCAAATCGACCCGCAGCGCCGTGACAGCGGCGCTGCAGGAATTCGACGCCGCCCTGGCCTCCGCGCGCCAGGACTACCGCTTGCAGTGGGACGCCGCCGACGGCCTGACCGTCGTCCAGGTGCACGACGACAGCGGGATGGCGGCACTGGCCGATTTCGCCGACCGCATCGCCGCGGCCCGCGCCGATCAGGAACTGCTGCTGACCGATGCCGAGCGGCGCATTCTCGAGGACGCGCTGTTGACCGGACTCGCGCAGCAAATCCACGAACGCACCTGCGACGCCCGCGATCTCATCGCCCGGATGGGTGCGGAGATGAAGCAGCGGCGCATGTCTTCGGGCAACACCATCGGGGTGCACTGGGTGCTGGCGGACAATCTGTCGGAGTCGGCGCGCGCGGTGTGCAAACTGCTGGACCGGGCCGCTGCCGATCTGGGCCCCGACGAATTGGCTACCGTGCGTGCGCATTTCGCCGCCGAGATCCGGGCGGCACGTGCGGCGCATCCGGAACGGTCCTATCCGGAGATTCTTGCCACCACCTTGGACTACCGGACCTGGCGGGTGTTCTCGTTCACCCTGCTGACCGCCGACGGCTCCGAGGATCGGCTCACCGTCGCGCGGCACAGCGCGCTCTCGGGTGGCGAACAGTCGGTGTCGCTGCATCTTCCGCTGTTCGCCGCCGCACATGTGATGCTCGATTCGGCCGATCCGCAGGCGCCGCGACTGCTCGCACTGGACGAGGCGTTCGCCGGCGTCGACGACAACGGTCGCAGCGAATTGCTCGGACTGTCGGTCGATTTCGATCTGGACCTGTTCATGACCGGTTACGACCTGTGGATCACCTACGATCACGTACCCGCGTGCGCGCATTACGATCTCGCGCATTCGGCGGCCGAGAACACCGTCAGCGCGACGCTGCTGGTATGGGATTCCTCGGCGCTGCTGGCCGAACACGACGGCTCCGATCTCACCACCGCCCTGGGCTCGCCCAACCGGCGGCGCACCCCCCACACCGTCGAGGGCGGCATCACCTTCGACGAGGCGCTGGAGCCGACCAGCTGAACGGGATCCGTTGCGCGCCAGGCACATTCGGCCCCGCGCTCACCTGTCGCCGAAGGTGACCGACAGCGTATCCCGGTCGCCGGGTGCGACGACGACGGTCAGCGGCGGATCGGGAATCGGCCGGTCGGAGGCGGCGTAGCCGACCCAGCCGGTGCCGACGAAGACCGCGATGAGCAGGGCGGTGGGCAGCTCCGGCAGCAGCCATCCGCACGGTATCGAGGACAGACCGGTCTCGGGGATCAGCTGGAGGGTGGGTATGTCCGGTCCGGTCTCGCTGCGCACCGCATCGTCACGTACCGCACCGCTCCGCCGCGCCGGAACCCGCCCTCGCACCCGAACCTCCATCGCTTCGAGCGTCCCGGCCCGCCTGCCGGGAAACCGCCAGACATTTACAGTGCCCCATCCGCGAGTGCGCCACACCGGTTATGGACAGGACAATCGGCGTGTCTCCGAAAGTTTGCTGAATCGCGGTTGGTAGCTATCCGATTCGCGAGTTTCGCGCTACCGGCGCGGACGGACACTGGCGTCGGGCCACCGGGGCGGGCAGGCGCCGCCGGGGAAGGTCTGCAACTCGAAGTGCCACCACTCGTTGTCGAACGTCCGGCACAGCCCCCACCGATTTCCGTTGTCCTGCAACCACTGTGCGCCCTGCTGCGGGCCGACGTCGATGGCCTTACCGGTCACGTGCGTGGATTCGTCCGGCGGCAGCACCCACCGCCGCGCGGCGTCGGGACCGCCGTAGGTGGCGATGCCCTGCTCCCACAGCTGTTCCTGTTCGTCGCGGGTGCGGTGCCCGGACACGATCTCGAGCGGCACGCCCTGCTGGTGGGCCTGTCGTTCGGCCATCGTGTAGGCGGCGGCCAGCAGCGGATCCAGTCCCTCGGTGCCGGCGGCGAACGCGGTATGGGTGGGTTCGGCCAGACCCGGTCCCGCGGCCCCGGCCAGCGCCACACCGACCACCACGGCTGTACCAGCAAGTCCTCGCAGCATGGGACCGATCGTAACCAGCGCCGATCCGTACATCGCGCAACCGGGCCCCGGCCCACCGTCGCGACCGCGAGCCGCCGAGCACAACCGCCACCTGACATTCCGGGCGGCTGCGTCGTCGGAAGGACGTACCAGTTTTCAGCCATCCAGGAGTTCCGCAAATGACCAGAATCGGCATCATCCTCGGCAGTACCCGTCCCAACCGCAACGGTGCGCAGGTTGCGCAGTGGGTTCTGGACTCGGCATCGCGTCGCAGCGACGCCGAGTTCGAACTGATCGATCTACGCGATCACCCGCTGCCGCATCTGGACGAGCCGGTGCCGCCGGTGTTCGGCCCCTCGGTGCATGCGCACACCAGGGCCTGGGCCGAGCGGATCGCACCGTTCGACGGTTTCGTGCTGGTGACCCCCGAATACAACGGCGGGATGCCGGGGGTGCTGAAGAACGCCCTCGATCACGTGTTCGCGGAGTGGGTCGACAAGGCGGTCGGATTCGTCTCCTACGGCGCGAACGGCGGCGCCCGCGCGGTCGTACAGCTGCGGGCGGTCTGCAGCTCGCTGGGCATGGCCGATGTGGGCTATCAGGTCTCGATCTCGGTGCTCACCGACTTCGAGAACCACACCACGTTCACCCCGCGGGACCACCATGCCGCCGCGTTGGACAAGACACTGGACCAAGTCATCGCGTGGAGCACCGCACTGGCTCCGCTGCGGGCCGGCGCCGAAACCACTCTCGCCAATTCCTGAGGAGCCGAACATGACCGTATCCAACGACTTTCAGTCCCGCGCCGACCGCATTGCGGCCGACGAAGCCGAGATCCGCCGGCAGATCGACCGGGTGGTCGACGGACTGCGCGCCAAGGATCTCGACGCGGTGCGGCGTGTATACGCGACCGACGTCGTGTCCTTCGATGTCGAGCCGCCACTCCAGCACGTCGGGGTCACCGCGAAACTCGACAACTGGGCCAAGGTGTTCCTGTTCTTCGAGAACGTGGACTACGAGATTCGCGACCTGACGTTCACCGTGGGCGAGGACGTGGCATTCGGGCACGCCTTCGCCCGGCTGCACGGCACGATGAAGAACGGGGTGGCCAACAGCGGTATGTGGGTCCGGGTCACCTACGGAATGCGCAAGATCGACGGTGCCTGGCTGATCGCGCACGACCAGGTGTCGGTACCGTTCGACATCGCCAGTGGCACAGGCGTCGTCGATCTCGAACCCTGACCGGGCTTCCGCGGTGTCAGCCGGATGAGACGGCTTCCTCGTAGGCGCGCAGTGTCGTGATGACCAGGGCCCGCTGCTCCGCGGTCAGCGGGCCCAGCGCGGCGCGCCACCCCCGATCCGCGCCGCCGAGCCAGTCCGCCACGGCCGTTCGGTGCGCGTCGACGATCGCGACGAGGGTGCGCCGCCGGTCGTTGTCGTCGGTTCGGCGTTCCAGGACGCCCTGGCGGCTCAGGTCGCCGATCATCAGGCTCACGGTGGTCGGCGCCACCTCCAGTCGCCTCGCTAGTTCGTTGACCGTGAGCGGCCGTCGAACAGCACGTACCTCAACAACGACAGATGGCGCGGTGCCAGATCGAACGATCGCAAGGCGTCGGGAAATCCGCGCAGTGCTGGCGCACCAATCGTTCGACCTCGCCATGGTGGGCGGGGCGGTGCGAGCCATTCCCGAGCACACCCTGCTGTTCGAGCGCGTAGTCAACCTCGTCGTCGACGCGGTGCCGGGAATCCGCTTCCGCTTCAGCACCTCCCCCGAAACCACCCTCGACGCTCTCCGCAGAGCAGCCGCACCCGTCTGAATTCCACGATCACCAACAGGTCGAGGGGTCGACTCGGCCCTGCGGCGGCCTTGTCAGCCCGTCGTCAGACGCACGACCACCCGGTCCAGCTCTCCGCACGGATCGATGTGGAAATCACCATGTCGGCGGGTATAGGTGTAGCGGCCGTCGTTTTCGACGTCGAACCAGCTGACGTACCGTGGCGGGAACGGGCGAGTACTGCGGCGATCTACACGAATTTCGATGTGGCCGTGGGCTGTTCGCGGTGCCGACAGCAATGTGCGGATGCGGTGCGCGACGGCGGGACTATCGTGGACGAGGGCGCTTACCGGGCCCGGGTCCTGTACTCGCTCCCAGGTGTCGACCAGCGGTTTCGTGGCTCCGGCGGGTTGTTTCCCGGCGACGGCGGCGAATACGCGAGCAACGAGATCCGGCGTTCCGACTTCGACGACGATATTGCCACCGGTTTCCGGCTCGGGCCCGGGCCGCTGGACGACACTGACTCCGATATTCGCGGTGATCGCTCCGTAGGCGCGCAGCGGCTTCTTCCGAAACCCCACCATCACGAGCGAGGTGTCCGGGTCGGCTGCCGTCTGCAACACCGGCAGCAGATCCGGGTCTTCACGGACCGGAAAACGCAGTCGCAGTTGGTGTTCGAGCGTCTCCCACTCCAACTGGGAACCGACCTCCGGGCGAACGGTGAGCGGTGCCGGAAAGCGATCGAGGCCGAGTTGATCCCAGGCGAACATGAACTCCGCCTGAGTGAACTCCCATTTCATGCGCTACCAGTCGCTCTCGGTCTGCTTGCGTCGCTGCGGGGGGTCATCCGCATAGGCACCGAATACCGGCGGCACCGCGGGTGGCGGGTCGCCGATCAGGTCGGCTTTGTTGCGTTCGTGAACGAGAAGATCGGGATTCCCCTTGCGCTCCTTGTCTTCTTCGCCTTTCCCCTTCGCACCGGGCATCCCCATGCCGGGCAGACCCGCCGCCCCTGCGGCCGCCGCAGCGGGGCGGCCGAGCGCACCGAGCTTGCCGAGCGGATCTCCGGCGCCTGGCACGCCGGGCACACTGCGCCCCGGGCCGCCAGGGCTCGACGGGCCGCCGGTCCGGCCCGGCCCACCGGCGTACCCGGGAACCCCACCGAGGCCACTGCCCGTCCCGGACCCGCTGGTGCCGCCGAGCCCGGCGGGCGTCGTTGCGGTGGAATCGAGTCCGGCCGGTGTCGTGGAACTCGCATCCCGTGTGCTGCCGGCCGGGGAAGTCTGATTCGATGCCGCGGCAGCCGGATCGGTTCCAGGCTGCTGGTCGCCGGCACCGGTCCCGTCACCGGTCCCGGATCGGTTGTCGCCACCGGGTTTTTGGTGGCCGTCCACCGTTCCACCGGTGTCGCCACCGGGCAGGCGACCCCCGACTCCCGGCGGATTGACGCCACCACCGTCATCGGGTGCCGTGGGCGGCGTGAACATCGGCACCTGTTGTCCCGCTGGCTGATACGTGGGTACGTAATGGTTCACCATCGCCCACTGCGCGGCCTGTTCCTCCGATGAGCCGGTGGTCACGGCTCCGACCGCATCCTTGGGGCTTTCCGCACCGTCGACCGTCGGAATGGGTTTCGGCGGCGGCAGCGGCGGAACTTGCGCCTTCACGACGTCGGCGCCGTAGGCGGCAGCTTCGATGCGCGACATCACACTCTGTGCGACGTTGTGCATCTCCGCCATCTCGTTGGTGAATCGCTGGGTCGCCGCGATAACCGCATCGGCCGCTCGCCCCTCCCACCCGGCGGCAACGCTCTTGTGCACCTTGGCATTCAACGCCATGTTGTTGAACAGAGTGGCGTCGGCGGTCTTCTTCCATCCTTGCGCGAATTGATGCATGAGACCAGGCTTCATCTGCGTAACCCCGGCCAGAATCGCGTCATGCGACATGGAGCGAAAGGGTTCCATCACCGCTGCCGGAATGTAGTCCGGATCATGGTCGACATTCCCGGCCGCTTTACCCTCATCCGCAGCCGACCGCTGATAGAACTGGGCTGCATTGCTTTTCGGGACCAGCTTGGGGTCCAGGGTCGGATCACCCGTGTTGACCGCGTCGATGATGCCGATGATAGGCGGAGTGGTACCCGGCTTCGAATCATCGCCCATGATCAGTTGTCCTTACCGATGTAGGGCTCGAGGGTTTCGGCCATCTCTGTCACTCGGTCGCAGGGTTTGATGCCGGTGCCGATCCCTTGCGTACTCAGGATGTCCGTGAGCCCGAAATAACCTGCCTTCGTCTCGATGTCGACCGAGCATTCGTTGTCACCCGTCTTTTCAGAGGTTAGGATCGCCTTCCGCCCATTGATTGTTGTGTCTTGCGTTCTGCCCGCGTACTTCTGCCTCACCTCATCAAGCGTGACGTTGCCCGAGTCCATCTGAAGAGACTCGTCCCGGTTCTTGACGTCGCAGGTCAGAAATGTGTATTCGGCGACGATATCGGAGCCCCGTTCGCGTGCAGACGGATCAAGCCCGAGCTTGGCGAACGGTTGGTCTGGAATCCATGTACACGGATCGAATATCACCTTCGGTCTGCCAGACGTCTTGGTATAGTCGTTGTCCTGCGATGGCGGTTGCAACCTCGATGCTGTTAACGTTGCAGGCGTCGATGTAGTAGTGACGCCCAACGCGTCACTAGCTGCTTCCTCGGGGGAGTTCTCGGTGGAGCTACAGGCCGGAACAAATGAAATTGTCGCCAGCGTCGAGACGAACAAAATAATACGTGCCAGTGAACTGTTCCTAGTTTTCACGCATACTCCTGTTCGCAGCTTTGATCGCATCCGCGTTGGAGGCCTCCGCTTCGTCGATCAAACTGGCTGATTGATATATTGCGGCCGCCATGCGGTGAGCTGATTCTTCCGCTGTCTTGTATGCATCGAATGCCTGGCAAGCCTTTTGCTCGAAACCCTGCTGCAACCGTTTCGACGATTCGAAGCCACCGAAACCATCGAGGCGTTGGAGCCGCCGCAGCTCGTCCTGCCGCGCAACCATCTCCCCCGCGAACCACTCGTAGTGCCCCGCAGCCTCGCGCGCCGCATCCGGCGTCAGCGTGAACCGCCCTGTGGACACAGCCTGTGACAGCTCCGCTGCCGCGTCCCTCCCCAGCGCCATACCGACCTCCCACCCGAAACCATGTCGCGCGCCCATACAGTTCGACGCATCAGACTACTCGACGGTTCCGATCGGCTCCTGCTGTCATGCCCGCCCGGTGCCCAGCACAGCGGCGAACTGCCGTCGACTTCCTGATCCTCGGCTCCGCTACCAGCCGTTGCGGTCGTCGGATGCCACGCCCGCGGAAAGATGGGGCAGCTGCGCCGAGAGCTTCTGAACCGCTCCGACGAGGACAGGTCATGAATCGAGCCATTGTTCGATCCGGTCGAGTTCGGTGGTAGAGAAGATGTCCTCGCGGTATTCGCTGTCCAGCAGTTTCCATTCGTAGCGCGGTGCGGCACTGCCGACGAGGACGTAGCCGGCGGCTTCGGCGCGCGCAGCGAGTTCACGGATTCGATCGACCGGCGGATCTGATTGTGCCGCTGGGACATTCGCATCGTGATCAGTCATTGTTCTCGCTCCATATGGTGTTGCGGCGGGTGGAATCGGGATGGATACGGCCGGCCGCGACGAGTGCCGCGAAGGCCGTGCGTTTACGCGGGCAGTCGTGGTCGCGATGGAGCCGCATCCAGGTGTGCGCCTCGGTCAGAGTGAAGGGCCGGTCCGGCTGGGCGCAGCTCCATTCCGTGGGCCATCGGACCGCCGGCGACCTGCTGCCGGGTCGATTCGGTCGATACAAGCGATCCGGGCGCGGGGCATGATCTCGCGGCCAGATGCATCCGACCGCGAGTAGCACTACCCCACAACCCGACAGCACCGTGACGATGCTCGACAGGGCGTTCCATGTCCCCACCGATCGCTCACTCGTCACCGATGTCGTTCGGGTGCAGGCTGTTTGCGAGTTCGTTCAGTCCGGCGATGGTTGGCTCTCCTTCGATTGCGTTGGGCTGATAGGCAATTCGCGGCCGACGCTCGCCGGGTCGGTACAACTCGGCTATCATGAGCGGTAGCCGCGGTACAGGGGGGCGGATTCCCCGCCTGCTGCCGCAATTGCTCAGGCACGAGCGATTCGTTTGGTTCCTCTGTTTATGCGGGCCGCTGTAGCGGCCGTGGATTTCGCGTCGGTCTCAGTAGCAGCACCAGAACACCATCGACCGGCCCGGACTGGTTGCGCGACGCGAAATCTCGTGGGAAGTAACGCAAAGCACCAGGACGGATTACAGGAATCTTCAGACACCGTTTCAACTCAAAACGAAACAGATAGGGGGCACTAGATGGCCGAAACCGGGGAACCACTCTCCCTGCCGAAACGCCAGCTCGGTTACTACCTCCGGCAGGCCCGGGAGGAGATAGGCATGAGTCTGGCGGAGGCTGCGGCGCATATCGGACGCTCAGCGCCCACTCTGATGCGTATCGAGAAGGGGCTCACCCAGAAGCTGTCGGTTCCCGAGATCGAGGCGTACTGCCGGCTGTACGAGTTCGATGAGGAGAAGAGCGATGCGATGAAAGGACTTGCCCAGCAGGCTAATACACAGAACTGGTGGCACGAGTACGACGATCTGATTCCGGCCGGCTTCGACATCTACGTGGGGTTGGAGACCGCCGCGCAGGAGATTGCCACGTACCAGCCCGAACCGATCCCCGGCCTACTTCAAACCCCCGACTATGCCCGGGTACTTTCGCGAAACGCATTGCCGAACGGCACGGATGACGCGATCGAACGGCATGTCCAACTCAAAATTCGACGGCAACTACTCATCACTCGCAAGGTCCGGCCGGTGGGAATGCAACTCATCGTTCATGAGGCGGCTCTTCGTCGCGTCGTCGGAAGCGGCAAAGTGATGAGCTCCCAGGTGCGCCACCTGGCAGATATAAGTACACGCGCGAATATCGACATTCGGATTCTTCCGTTCACCGCGGGCGTGCCGGTAGGCGAAGCGATCGGTCCATTCGTGATGCTGCGCTTCGGCCACGCCAACCACAACGTCGTATACGCGGAAACCTACACGGGTGATCTGTATTTGGAGAAACCTGCTAGCGTCCGTCGGTACGCTGAAGCATACGAGGTCATGCAGTCTGCCGCACTGGATGCGGCACGCAGCAGGATCACCTTACGGCAGATAGCGAAGGAGCATCTAGGGTGAGCGCTGATCTATCCGGTGCGAAGTGGTTCAAAAGCAGTCGAAGCGGGGGTACGAAGGAGTGCGTCGAAGTCGCGTTCCTCGACAGTGGCACGGTCGGCGTTCGTGATTCCAAGAACCCGAACGGCCCTGCACTCGTTTTCGCCGCTGATGCGTGGGACGCCTTCACCGGCAACCTACGTAACGGTGGGCTCGACCGACCGTTCGCGTAGTCGAGATGGAGGCGTGAAGTAAACGTCGACCCAGCCGGAGCATGGTGGTTCAAGAGTACCAGGAGCAATGCAACGAAGTATTGCGCCGAGGTCGCGTTTCTGAAGGTTCCCCGGGTCGGCGTCCGCGATTCCAAGAATCCGAATGGGCCCGCCCTCGTCGTCACCGGCGACGAGTGGGATACCTTCACCGGCAGCGTGCGCAACAGCGTGCTCAGCCGACCGCGAGCGTAGCCGACTGCGTCTCACCTCTCGGTCACCACGATGGCCTCGCGGTGCGCATGACAGTCGGACACGTCTGTCCGGCCTCACCCTGCGCCGAGAATGCGACGGTCTTCCGGCCCACGTTCGCAATGCCGTTGCCGCGCTGGTGGATCCGCGGCAGTTGACGTTGAACCCCGGCCGGGCGGTAGGCCGACGCCCGGCCTGATCCACAGCTCGGACGGGGTTTGGCGCGACATGCGGCTCCACGCCGACGGACGGAACACCCTCGTTGATCGAGATCGGTGTTCTGGCCCGAACTACCTCCGACCGCCACGCATCGTGAGCGTCAATTGTCCGCTCCGATGGTCGGTTCGATCAGGTCGACCAGTTCGGTCATCTTGTCGCAGACATCGTTCGGGCCGGCGGGAAGGGCCCGCCGGTTGAACACCACGTAGCCGGCTTTCGTCTCCAGGTAGACAGTGCACGAGGCCCCGTGGCCGGCGTCGACAAGTTGGAAGCCGGTTCGCCCATGGGCCCGGATCGGCGTTATCCGTGGGTTGTTGGCGGTGGATTCGACTTGCTGTCGCCGTTGGTCGAGGGGCACATTGGTTGATGCGATCCAAAGGTCGAACTTTTCGTAACCAGGCCCCTTGGCATCATCGCGGAACTGGCACCCCAATGTCACGGTGGCACCATTGATTTCGTCGAAGCGCTGGCGGCTCGCAGGATTGTACCCCGCTGCTGAAACGAAACTGTCAGGAATCCGAGTGCACGGGTCGTACGTCACCCGGGGATCGACATCCGGCCCCTGCATCGGGGGCTGCACATTCGGTGCGGTCAATGTAGTCGCAGGCAAAGGCGGAATCGACGGGCCAGAAGGAGCCGAGCGCCCACACCCCGCCGACACCAGCAATCCAACACCGAAAAAAGCGCGTGCGACAAACGTCATCAATAGCGGGAATATGTTCGTGTCATGGACCGCCTCCCCCAGCTTGCCGAGACCGATGCCGGCCTCACGCAACGACTCCGGCGTTATCTTCATCAATGCCCCCAGAACTAGATCCTGCATCGAGACCTCGGCAAGATCGTAACAGCGGACGCCGACGGTCTGCGGACTGCTCACCAGGCCTGTCCAACGTGTGAAAGCTATTGCACTACAACGATTGTGGAGGATTGCGTCCCACACTTTCGTTGCCGATCGACATGGCGTCGAAGAAAGCGATACGACTCGCGACCGGCCGGCGTCTTGGCTCGACGGTTTGCGTGCCGCGTTGACGGAGCCCCCGCAATAATCTGTTGGCACACCGCCCCGACCACTGCTACTTTTCCGGAGACCGTGCAAGAGAACGAGGAGGTGGTACCCGTGAACGCAGTATCGACATGGGTGCTCCCCTCAGGGGTCACGGTCGGGCGATAGGTCGTCCGGGAGCGCCGCGAAAGCACTCCCGAAAGGCACGACCATGCAATTCACCTCCGAACAGCGTCTCGGCGACGATGTCCTCGAACGCCAGTTCACCCTCGGCGAGATCCCCGGCATCCTGTGGACGCCGACATCCGCCTCCGCACCGACACCGCTGATCCTGCTCGGCCACCCCGGCGGACTGGACAAGATGTATCCCCGTGTAGCGGGCCGGGCTCGGCACGCCGTGGCGCACGGCTACGCCGCGGCCACCATCGAACTCCCCGGCAGCGGTGACCGGCCCCGTTCCGCCGCCGCCGAGCAGGCCCGCGCCGATCTGCGCCGGACAGTCCAGGCTGGCGAGCCGGTCGACGACGAGATCGTGGACCGGCTCGTCCTACCTTTGGTCGACAAGGCGGTACCGGAATGGCGGGCCACCCTGGACGCCCTTCTGTCGCGCCCCGAGATCGGCGGCCCGGTGGGGTTCTCGGGAGGGGTGATCGCCATCGGACTCCGGCTCGCGGTCGTCGAGCCGCGCATCGCGGCTGCCGTCTTGTTCGCCGGAAGTTTCGTGCCCCGCAGCATGTTCGACGAGGCCCGGCAGGTCACCATTCCGCTGCTGGTCCTGCTGCAGTGGGACGACGAAGGAAACGACCGGCAGCAGGCCCTCGACCTGTTCGACGCCTTCGGCTCGAAGGAGAAGACGCTGCACGCCAACATGGGCAGGCACACCGGCGTCCCGCGATTCGAGGGAGACTACGGAACCCAGTTCTTCGCACGGCATGTGAAGTGACGCAGGGCGATCGCAGCGGCACCAGTTCTTGACTGCGACGGCGCCTCGGCCGGGACACACCCGGCGCCATCGCCCCAGCGCCCAGACGACCGTCGTTGCAGTGTCAGCAGCTGTCGCCTCGATGACGGTGGCGGGCGATCGGAGCTGACCCGATCGGGCGGCGCCGGCCGATCGGGTCAGCACGCCCGCGAATCATGCGAGGCGGGCTGTCAGTTGCCGGGAGGAGTTCGGGCGATGTCGCCGATCGTGTGCGTCAAACGCGATGCCGCCTCGTCGATGTCGTGAGCCGACAAGGCCTGGTTGACGATCAGCTAATCCTCGATGTTGTCACTACACGCGATGACCGACGCCTTCACCGCGGCCGGATTCCGCATCGGCGTCATCAGCGAACCGCCGGCGCTGCCCGCCGCTCGCGATCTGATCCCGGAGGTGCTCGGCGAGAGCGCCGACAACAGGTTCCTGTGCTTCCTGTACTTCGTCCTGCACGCCGACTGACAGCCGCAGCCTGGCCCGCGAAGTCGCCGAACGGCTGTCGGCACCCCGCCATGCTGGAATATCGCTACGGGGTGGGCGCTGGATCTGTTCGTCGGCCCCCTCGTCGACGCCCGCCGGGTTCAGCCCGGATCAGGAATCGTTGTCCTTGCGAAGTTCGTCCGGTGGTTTGTTCTCGGTGATCTGCTCATCGACCGAGTCGGCGAAGGCGGTACCGGCGACCATGCCGTCGGTACCGGGTACGACGACGCTGGCCCGGGCACCGGGCTCGTAGATCTCCTCCAGCCTGTCGGCTTCCTTCTTGGCCCGCTCCCGGGTTTCCCGATCCGGTTCCGGTGCGACCGTCTCGGCGGGCTTGGCGGTCGACTCCGACGCATCCGATGTGTTCTCCGTCATAGTCGTGTGATGCCCGCCCTTCCTGCTCTTACACGGGCCTGGAAACATCGGAGCCGGCATTCGACATCGGTGCCGGTGGAGGGAAATCGCGGATGCGTCTCGCTGGCCGGACCACTGCCATTGAATCCCGGCCATCTCGGAGTCCCGGTGTGGCGCGGCGTGTGATATCCACCAGTGAACCTGGCGACCGGGCCGACCCGCGACATCGACCGGCGCGGCGCTACATGACGCCTGCGGGCTTGCGACTGGTGAAGTCGAAGGATCCGCTGTCGATACCCCAGGAGATGATCCGTTCGGGGTGGATGCGGATGACCGCGCGTTCCTGGGGCGGGAACGGAGGCTCCTCGTCGTCGAGCGCAACAGCGGTGCCACGCACCTCGATGCCGCGAATTTCGTAGGGCTCCAAGGAAACCTGCTGATCGACGACGAACGACACGCGGCTACCCGCCTCGACGTTGCGATACTTTCGGCTGGCGCGCATGCGCATACCCCCGATGTCGATGGTGCCGTCCGCGTTCACCCGATAGTTGGTCGGGTTGTTCTGCACGACGCCGTCGGGCGACACCGTGGCGAGGCGGCCGATTCCGGCCTCGGCGAGGAACTTCAGTTCGTTGATGGTGAAGGTCATGTCAATTACTCCTCGGTGAACTCGAATCACGGTGCGTCTCCTGAAAGCTATCAACGCTAGCGACTGGAGCGACGGTAACATGTGTCGCGATAGATTGTCTAGCGCCGCTATACTAGCGTCCGCGGCCTGAGCGTTACGCTCGAATCACCAAGCTGCACAGGTGGTTCCGCCCAAGCGAACACAGCGGCGTCGGCAGCACCGATGAATCCTCCGCCGCCCCGCCGTCGACACCTCTGGAGACACCGACAGCACTGGGCCCGGTCCAGCGCGGGAAGAAGCACAGGGAGGCAACGATGGGCACCAACGGACCCGAGCAGAGGCACACGCGCCGTTCGATGATCGGCACGTGTGAGCAGGGGGCACTGTGAGCGGCACCCGAGTGTTGGTGACGGGAGCGAGCATCGCCGGGCCCGCGCTGACCCACTGGCTCGTCCGGCGGGGCGCCGAGGTGACCGTGGTGGAGCGGGCACCCGAGCTGCGTCCCGGCGGTCAGGCCGTGGACGCGCGCGGAGTGACCAAAGAGGTCATCCGGCGGATGGGACTCGACGCGGCGGTGCGCGCCGCGCGCACCGAGACCGCCGGCGCGCACACCGTAGACGCGAACGGCACAGTGCTGGAGACATTTCGCGCGGACGACGACGGCGGCGACGGATACATCTCCGAGATCGAAATCCTGCGCGGGGACCTGTCCCGGGTGCTCTACGACGACACCCGCGACAGTGCCGAGTACATCTTCGGCGATCGGATCGCCGAGCTGACCCAGGACTCGGACGGGGTCGACGTCGTCTTCGCAGGCGGCGATCGGCGGCGCTTCGACCTGGTGATCGGGGCGGACGGGCTGCACTCGGCCCTGCGCGCGATGGTCTTCGGCCCGCGCGAGCAGTTCATCCGTCACCTCGGGCAGGCACTGGCGTTCTACACCGTGCCCAACGAGTTCGGGCTCCAACGCTGGCTGATCGATTATCAGGAGTCCGGGCGGTCCGCCGGTCTGCGACCCCTCCGCGACGCCACCCAGGCGATGGCCATGTTCTCCTTCTCGGCCACCGACCTCGACGTCGACTACCGCGACGTCGAGGCCCAGAAGCGTCTGCTCCGAGAGCGGATGGCCGGCATGGACTGGTTGACTCCGCGCATCCTCGCGCATCTGGACGACACGCCGGACTTCTATCTCGACCAGGTCGCCCAGGTGGTGATGGACCGGTGGTCCAGCGGCCGGGCGGGGTTGCTCGGGGACGCGGCGTTCAGCTCCTCACCGATGTCCGGTCAGGGCACCGGGCTGGCCCTGGTCGGCGCCTACCTGCTGGCCGGAGAATTGGCCGCCGCCGACTGGAACCCGGCGATCGGATTCGCCCGCTACGAGGAACAGATGCGCCCGTATGTCGAGGCCAACCAGGAAATCGGCCGTTTGCACGCGCGCAGTCGTGAGGTCCCCACGCCCGAGTCCGAGCCGAGCCCCGATTTCACCGGTGCCTGGTTCGCCGAACTGATCGAACGCGCGCTCAACGGCGTCGAACTGCCCGACTACGCGGGGGTGCCCGACTCCGGGGTCACGGCCACACCACCGACCACATCATCGGCCGGACCTCGGTAGGACTCGAAGGCCTGGTCACCGGCCCACTGGACGTCCGGGTCCTCGAAGCAGTTCCCGCGGGGGGACCCGGACAAGGGCGCCCTCTAGCCATTCCCTCGCGCCGCGCGGTGATCGGACCGCGCGGCGCCTTGTCGTGTAATCACCCTCCGCTGCGCGGCCCCGCGATCGCAGCCTCGACGATCGTTTCGAGCTCGGCGCCGATGCGAACAACCGGTCCGGCAACCAGGTGGCCGCTGCTGATCGATGGTCCCGCAAACCATCCGGACCGCGGCCCCGGGCCGCTACCGGCAGCGGCCCGGGACGACGCTCAGACCCGTTCCTTGGAGCGCGTCCGCACGCGCAGCGCGATCGGCTTCTGGGTTTCGGCGAAGAAGTCGTTGCCCTTGTCGTCGACCACGATGAAGGCCGGGAAATCTTCGACGTCGATCTTCCAGACCGCTTCCATACCGAGTTCCGGATATTCGAGGACCTCGACGTTCTTGATGCAGTCCAGGGCGAGGCGGGCGGCCGGGCCGCCGATGGAGCCGAGATAGAAGCCGCCGTGCTCCTTGCACGCCTTGGTCACCTGCGCCGAGCGGTTGCCCTTGGCGAGCATGACGAACGAACCGCCCGCGGCCTGGAACTGGTCGACGTAGGAGTCCATCCGGCCCGCGGTGGTGGGGCCGAACGAGCCCGACGCGTAGCCTTCGGGAGTCTTGGCGGGCCCGGCGTAGTAGACGGCCATATCGCGCAGATACTGCGGCATCGGCTCACCGGCGTCGAGGCGCTCCTTGATCTTGGCGTGCGCGATGTCGCGGGCCACGACCAGCGGACCGGTGAGCGACAGCCGGGTCTTCACCGGGTACTTCGACAGCTCGGCGCGGATCTCCGACATCGGCCGGTTGAGGTCGACCTTCACCACGTCGCCGCCGAGAATCTCGTCGGTCTGCTCCGGAAGGTATTGCGCCGGTTCGCGTTCCAGCTGCTCGAGGAAGACGCCCTCGGGGGTGATCTTGGCCAGCGCCTGGCGGTCGGCCGAACACGACACCGCGATCGCGACCGGGCAGCTCGCGCCGTGGCGCGGCAGGCGGATCACCCGCACGTCGTGGCAGAAGTACTTACCGCCGAATTGCGCGCCGATGCCGAAGGACTGGGTCAGCTTGAAGACCTCCTCCTCCAGTTCCAGGTCCCGGAAGCCGTGCGCGGCCATCGAACCCTCGGTCGGCATGGTGTCCAGATAGTGCGCGGAGGCGTATTTCGCTGTCTTCAAGGCGAATTCGGCGCTGGTGCCGCCGATGACCACGGCCAGGTGATACGGCGGGCAGGCGGCGGTGCCCAGCGACCGGATCTTCTCGTCGAGGAATTCCAGCATCCGGGTCGGGTTCAGGATGGCCTTGGTCTCCTGGTAGAGGAACGACTTGTTCGCCGAGCCGCCGCCCTTGGCCATGAACAGGAACTTGTACGCCGGATGCGTGGGATCGCCTGCGGTGGAATACAACTCGACCTGCGCCGGCAGGTTCGAGCCGGTATTCTTCTCGTCCCACATGGTGATCGGCGCCAGCTGCGAATACCGCAGGTTCAACTTGGTGTAGGCGTCGAACACACCGCGCGAGATCCATTCCGCGTCGTCGGCGCCGGTGAGCACGCCCTCGGACTTCTTGCCCATCACGATGGCGGTGCCGGTGTCCTGGCACATCGGCAGGATGCCGCCCGCGGAGATGTTGACGTTCTTGAGCAGGTCCAGCGCGACGAAGCGGTCGTTACCGGAGGATTCCGGATCGTCGATGATCTTGCGCAACTGCGCCAGGTGCGCCGGGCGCAGGTAGTGGCTGATGTCGTGCATCGCCTCGGCGGTCAGCATCCGCAGCACGTCGGGGTCGACCTGCAGGAACGTGCGTCCGCCCGCTTCGAATGTGCTGACACCCTCGGTGGTCAGCAACCGGTAGGGGGTCTCGTCGGCTCCGATGGGAAGCAGATCCGAATAGCGGAACTCAGGCGCGGTCACGAATCGCACTCCTTGTGTGTCTGCGGGTGCACTCGGCCGGCGGGAGAACCGCTCGCGGCCGAAACAACGCTCCGACTCTAATCAGCACCCCGCGTCACACGAAGGTCAGGCCAGCCTAATCTTCATTGCCGAGCACAAAGGTTGCACCTTCAATGCGGCGGGTGTAGGTGTCGATCCGATACCGCGACTTCGGGTATCGCCGACAGCGGGAAGGCAATACCATGACCCACGCAGAACCCTGGAGAGGAATCGTGACCGAACCCCGTTGGCTCGACGATCTCGAAACGCGTGCGTGGCTCGGCTTCGTCTTCACCCGTGATCTCATCGCCGCCGCCGTCGGCCGCGACTCCCTGCGCGTCTCGAATCTCACCTACGTCGAGTACACCGTGCTGGCACGGCTGGCCGACGCCACCGACCACCGGCGCAGCTTCGCCGAACTGGCCTCGGTGCTGGAATGGTCGCAGAGCCGGCTCTCCCACCAGATCACCCGCATGGAGAAGCGCGGGCTGGTCGCCCGCGAGGCCATCCCGGACGATGCCCGCCGCACCGCCGCCGTCCTCACCCCGAAGGGCGCGGAAGTGCTGGCCACGGCCGCTCCCGCCCATGTCGAGAGCGTGCGGCGGCATATGATCGACGTCCTCAACCGCGACCAGCTCGCCGCGCTCGCCGACATCTACGACACCCTGCTCACCCATCATCGCGCGCCGGACCCGGGCGTCGAGGCCTGCATCGACCACAGCGGCGCCGTGCCGCGCGAACCCAGTCCGCAGCCGGGCTGATGGGGTGGCCGAGCACACACCCCCGCGACATGTTTCGATTGTTCGCCAGCGGGTATCGAGTGAGACTAGGCTCGACTGCGGCTTCTCGACGGCAGCCACGTACGAGCGACCCCGACGAACCGACCTCCCTTAGGAAAGGGGCACGAGTTTTCATGTCCGACGTGTCCATCGGCCTCTCTCCGGATTCGATACCGGCAGGTCCGGTCGAGAATCTGCTGCCGCAACTGGTCGAGCACCTGCGCCAGAACCGCACTGAACTACGTGAGGAATGGGCACGTCGTATCGGGGATGCCGCACTGCTGACCGCGATGACCCCGGAGGAGATCTTCTCCGAGGCCACCTCCATCTACGACAACTACGTCGAGGCGCTCCAAACCGGTAGCGTCGAGGCGCTGCAGGCCTACGCCCGCGACCTGTCCGAACGCATCATCCCGCGAGGCGTCGAAACCGACGAGGTCGTCGGGATCGTGCTGCTGCTGCGAGATGTGCTCGCGCGCAGCCTGTTCGAGAAGTACCAGTCCGACTTCGAACTACTCAAGCGAGTGCTCGACGCCTACGAGCCCGCGGCCAACCGGATCGCCAACACCGTGGCCATCTCGTTCGTGCAGGAGCGCGAGCGCGTCATCCGCCAGCAGCAGGAAGCCATCCGCGAGCTGTCGACGCCGGTGCTGCAGGTGCGTGAGCAGCTGCTGATTCTGCCGATCATCGGCGTGCTGGACAGCCAGCGCGCCCGTCAGCTCACCGAACAGCTGCTGCGCGCGATCCGCGCCAACCGCGCCAAGGTGGTCGTCATCGACATCACCGGTGTTCCGATGATCGACTCCACGGTCGCCAACCACCTGGTACAGACCGTCGACGCGTCGAATCTGATGGGCGCCAACGTCATCATCACCGGCCTCTCGTCGGAGATCGCACTCGCGCTGGTCACCATCGGCCTCGATCTGACGAAGATGAACGCGGTCGGTGACCTACAGGGTGGTATCGAGGAAGCGGAGCGACTGCTCGGCTACGAGATCTCGAGACTCACCGACCGCGACGGACGGTAGTCAAGGCGCCTCATGCCGGTACCCATTCTGAAACAGGGCACCTACCTGATCGCGTCCGTGCAATCGGCTCTCACCGACGCCGATACCGAACGCCTGCAGGACGACTTGATGACCTACGTCAGCAAGTACCGTGCCCAGGGAATCATCGTCGACGTCACGGCCATCGACGTCATGGACTCCTTCGCCGCGCGCTCCCTGCGTACCATCGCGCACATGACCAAGCTGCGGGGGGCGGAGACGGTGATCGTCGGTCTGCAGCCCGAAGTGGCGTTCGCGATGGTCCAGCTTGGTCTGACCTTCGAAGGCATGCACACGGCTCTGGACCTCGAGGAGGGGCTGGCCTGGCTCAACAGACAGCTACCCAACGGCCGGCGAAGCGGTCGGTGATCGTGGCCTCCGACAACGTGGTGATAGCGGTGAAGGTGTCGGGCGACATCGTGACCGCGCGACAGGCAGGACGGGAGCTGGCCGCCGAGCTGGGTTTCACGTTGACCGACATCACCATGATCTCCACGGCCATCTCCGAAATCGCCCGCAATATCACGAGTTACGCCGGAACCGGTGAGATCCGGGTCGCGGTGCAGGAGCGCGACGGCCGGCGGGCCCTGGTCGTGCAGGCCCAGGACCAGGGGCCGGGAATCCGGGACATCCCCCGGGCGCTGGAGGACGGCTACTCCACCGGCCGCGGACTCGGGCTGGGGTTACCCGGCGCGCGACGGCTGATGGACGGATTGATCGTGGAGTCGGCACCCGGGCAGGGAACGCTGGTGGAGATGTGGAAGTGGGTACCCACCGGTGCATGAGGACGGATCCGTCGGCACTGTCGAATGGGCGGTGGCGGGCCGCGCACTGCCGGGCCAGCGCGTCTCCGGCGATCGGTCGGTGGTACTCGACGCCGGCGACGGTTCGGTGCTGTTCGCGGTCCTCGACGGGCTGGGGCATGGGGCCGCGGCCGCCGATGCCGCCGACCGGGCCGCGCAGGTACTCGCCGACAATCGCGCCGAACCGCTCGACGTGCTGATGGTGCTGTGCCATCGCGCGATGGCCGACACCCGGGGCGCGGCGGTCTCGCTGGTGCTGTTCACCGGTGACGACGAACTGCAGTGGCTCGGGGTCGGCAACGTCGAATCCCGCGTCGTCGCCATCGGCCCCGGCAAGCCCGCGGTCCGCGCGACGGCGCTGCTGACCGGCGGCATCGTCGGCTATCTGCTGCCTCCGAATCTGCAGACCCAGACCGTGGCGATCCGGCCCGGCGACGTGCTGGTGATGTCGACCGACGGCATCGTCAGCGATTTCGTCGACACCCTGGATCTGGCGCGGCCGACCTCCGATATCGCCGACGACATCCTGCGCCATTACGTCAAGGACACCGACGACGCGCTGGTTCTGACCGCGCGCCACCGCGGTCCGATCGCGGGTGCGTCGTGAGCCGGCCGGGCCGGCCGACGAGCGCACCACGGGTGCGGCCATGAGCGCGGTGCTGGCCGCGTTCCGCGAGGCGTATGCGAATGCGCTTCGGCTGCATATGGATTCACCCACCCAGAACACCCTCGCCGAAGGGTACGAACTCGGCCGGCGCGCACTCGTCGAGGGCGTGAGCATTCTGGATCTGACCGAGCACCACTTCCGGTTGCTCGACGAACAGGGCCTGATCGCCGGCCCCGCGGCGCAGGAGCCCGACGGTGATGCCGCCCAGCGCGCGCAGGCGGCGCTGGAGTTCCTGTTGCAGACTCTCGCCGCGCTCGATGTGGCCACCCGCGGCTTTCTCGACAGCACTCGCAGCTACGAATTGCAGCGCCTGCGGGCCGAGGATCTCGAGGGCCGCGACGCCTTCCGCACCGCACTGGTGGAGTCGCTGCAGGACGGCTTCTTCGTCGCCTCCGACGACGGAACCGTCACCGAGGTCAATTCGGCATTCGGCGCACTGACCGGGTACGGCCCCGACTCCGCCCCCTACCCGCTGCCGCATCCGTGGACCGACGACGATTCCTCGACGGAATATCCGGCGCTGGGCACCGAGGCCGCGCGGTTCGTGATGCCGGCCCGGCACCGCGACGGGCGCCGGGTGTGGCTGGCGGTCAGCACCTCCTCGTTGCGCAATCCGGAAGACGACGAGCGGCTCTTCGTGGGCACCATCCGCGATGTGACCGCCGAACACGACGCGCAGGCCCGCGACCAGGCGGTCTCGCGGCTGGCCACCGCCGTCGGCGCCGCTACCACGGTCGCCGAGGTGCTGTCGGTGGGTCTCGACGAACTGCGCCGGGCCATCGGCGCGGAAACCGCCGTAGTGTCGATGTGGGCGAATCGCCAGACCGCACCGCAAATGTACGTCTCGGGCCCGGTGGCCGGCGGCGACGCCGTCTCCCGGCAGGTGATCGACGCGCGGGCGCGGGCGCTGCTGGACCGGACCCGGATGCGGCCGCATCGCGCCATGTTCGCCATCCCCGAGGGCGCGGCGAGTTCCGAGGGCATCGTGGCGCCGCTGGGCGAAACCGGCGATGCCGCACTGTGGGTGCGCTTCGCCGCGCCGCGGGCGATCAGTTCCGGTGACTGGGCGCTGTGCTCGCTGCTGGTCGGCCATCTCAGCCTGGCGGTGCAGCGCGCTCGTAACTTCGATCAGGCGCGCTCGACCTCGCTGACGCTGCAGCGCGCCATGCTGGGTCCGATCGAACTGCCGCCCGGATTCGCGGTGCACTACGAACCGGCGCTGCCCCCGCTCGAGATCGGCGGCGATTGGTACGACGTGGTGCGGTTGCGCGACGGCACCCTGGGCATCGTGGTCGGCGACTGCGTCGGCCGCGGTCTGTCCGCGGCGGTGGTGATGGGCCAATTGCGCACCGCCGCACAGGCTCTGCTGCTGCGCGGCGCCGGGCCCGCACAGTTGCTGGCCGAACTGGATGCGGTGGCCGCCCGCATACCCGGCGCCATGTGCACGACGGTCTGCGCCGCCATCCTCGATCCGGGGCGCGGGCTGGTGCGGTACTCCAGCGCCGGGCATATGCCGCCCGTGGTGGCGGCGCCCGGGCACACCGGCCGACTGCTCGAAGGCGGTCGCGCGGTACCGCTGGCCACCTTCGACACCCCGAACCGGCCCGAGGCGACCACCGCGCTCGAACCCGGCTCGACGCTGGTGTTGTTCACCGACGGACTGGTCGAGCAGCGCGGTGTCGACATCGATATCCGGTTCGAACAGATCGCCGACGAATTGTCCGGCGCCGCAGCACATCTGCCGCGCGAGGTGGCCGACGCGGTGCTGTCGCGGCTGCGCCCCGAGGCGGGCTACGACGACGATATCGCGATGGTGGTCTACCGCCAGCCGCCCCGGCCACTACACCTGGACATACCCGCCGAACCCGCGCGGCTCTCGGGTGTGCGCCACGCGCTGACGTCGTGGCTGTCCGCGGCTGCCGTCGGTCACGACCTCGCGGCCGATCTGGTCGCCGCCGCCAACGAGGCCTGCACGAACAGCATTGAGCACGCCTATCCCCCGGGCACCCCCGGCAACGTGACACTTACCGCCGCCCATGTGCGCGGCGCGGTCTGCCTCGAGATCGTCGATACCGGGACGTGGCGGCCGCAGCCCGAGGATCCGGGCACCCGCGGACGCGGCCTGTCGATGATGCGCGCTCTCGCGGACGACGTGGAGATCGAGCAGAGCGATTCGGGCACACGGGTGCGGTTGACCGCGACATTGCCCCTGGTGACGTTCTCGGCGGCGAGCAGGGTCTGAGCAGGTCGATCCGCGGACAGTACGACCGTGGCCGACCGGTCCCTCGCCGATCACCTCGTGGCCGATCACCCCGTGGCACACACCGCGTTCCGCGTCTCGATACCCAGCAGACCGAGGGCGAAATCCGCGTACGCGGTGGCGATCTGCTCGGGAGTGGCGGGCCCTTCGAGCCGGAACCATTGCGGCAGTGACGTACACATCGTGGCGATGGCGCGCCCGGCGACACGCGCGTGGGCGGCAGTCAGGTTCGCCTCCGCCAGCGCGGCGTCGATGTCCTCGTCGAGCAGATACTGAATCTGGTTGCGGGAGACTACGATTCGAGCGCGATTGTCCGGTGTGAGGCTGCGCATCTCACTGGCGCCGATGAATGCCAGTTCGCGGCGATGGGTGTGGAGCAGGGCGAGCGCCTCGACCACGCGGATCAGGCGGTCGCGGCCACTGATCGCCTCGCCGCGCGCCGCCCGCACGCGCCAATGCAATTCGTCCATGGTGAGTTCGAGAGCGCGGACGAGAAGTTCCTGTTTGTCCCGGTAGTGGTGATAGACGCCGGGCACGCTCATCCCGGCGCGGTGGGCGATCGACCGCATGGTCGCGCCGTGATATCCGGTCTCGACGAAGGAGTCGATCGCGGCGGCCAAGACCGGATCGATGTCCAGCGGCGGGAATTCGCGCCAGGCGCGGGCGGTGTTCCCCTCGGAAACGCCTGCCGTTCGTGCGCGCGGGCGTGGCGGCAGCGGCGCTGGAGCTTCGCCGATCAGCCGCGCGACGGTGGTGTCGAGCGCCGCGGCCAGGGCACGCAGCCGGGCGATCGAGACGCCGGTCTTGTCGTTCTCGACCGCGCTGAGCGTGGCCGGACTGACGCCGATCCGTTCCGCTGTCGCGCGCAACGACAGCCCGGCAGCGGTTCTCGCCTGCCGCACCCGGCTGCCCACACCATGTCGATCTCGCTCGGCGCCATTCATGATGTTCAGGGTATCTGAACAGTGGAGCGAGCGCGTAACACCGAATTGACAGGCCTTATCACGACATGCAACTGTACATGACAGGTGATCGCCGAGCGATCGTTCGGCGACTGAGATCGAGGAGTGGACCGTGGCGATCGAGCTGTCCCTTCCGCCCGAGGTACACGAACTGGCCGAACGTACCCGCGCCTTCGTCCGCGACCGGGTGCTGCCGCTCGAGGATGCGCACGACGGCGACATCGCCGCGGCCGGTGGCGACGCGTTCCGCGTCGAAATACAGCAAGCCGCCCGCGAGGCAGGTGTGTTCGCGCCGCACGCGCCGATCGAATACGGCGGCCACGGCCTCGGCATGTCGGATCGCGCGCCCGTATTCGAGGAGGCCGGCTATTCACTGTTCGGCCCGACGGCGCTGAATATCGCCGCCCCCGACGAGGGCAATGTGCACATGCTCGCGCATATCGCGAACCCGGAACAGAAACAGCAGTACCTCGCGCCACTCGCGCACGGCGACGTGCGGTCCGCCTTCGCGATGACCGAACCGGCGCCCGGCGCGGGCTCCGATCCGTCCGCGCTGGCCACCCGCGCGGTCCGCGCCGACGGCGGATGGCGAATCAACGGCCGCAAATGGTTCATCACCGGCGCCGACGGCGCGGGCTTCTTCATCATCATGGCCCGTACCTCGGGCGAACCGGGCCAGCGCGGCGGCGCGACCTTGTTCGTGGCGCCGGCCGAGACTCCCGGCATCCGGGTCGGGCGCCATCTCGACACGCTGGATCGCTCGATGGTCGGCGGGCACTGTGAGGTGTTCTTCGAGGATCTGCTGGTTCCCGAGGCGGCCGTCCTCGGCGAGGTCGACCGCGGCTTCGAATACGCCCAGGTCCGTCTCGGCCCGGCCCGCATGACGCATGTGATGCGCTGGCTCGGCGCCGCCCGCCGCGGACACGACGTCGCGGTCGCGCATGTGGCCCGGCGCGAGGGCTTCGGCTCGCGACTGGGCGACCTCGGCATGGTGCAGAAGATGATCGCCGACAACGAGATCGATATCGCCGCCACCCGCGCCCTGCTGACCCGCGCGTGCTGGGAACTCGACCGCGGCGAGCCGGCCGCCGACGCCACCTCGATCGCGAAAACCTACGCGGCCGAGGCCATTTTCCGGATCATCGACCGCAGTATGCAGATGTGCGGCGGCCTCGGTGTGTCCGGTGATCTCCCGCTGGCGCGGCTGTCGCGTGAAGTGCGGCCCTTCCGCATCTACGACGGTCCGTCCGAGGTCCATCGGTGGGCGATCGCCAAACGTGCGGTCGGCGCCGCGAAGCGGGCATTGCGAGCAGCCGAATGAGCCTGCCTGGAATGGATGTCGCCGCGCTCGAGCGGTTCCTGCGCGAGCAGGGCGTCGACGTGCGCGGTGAGCTGCGGGTGGAACTGATCAGCGGCGGCCGTTCGAATCTGACCTTCATCGCCTCCGACGAGGCGTCACGGTGGGTGGTGCGCCGCCCGCCGGTCGCGGGCCTCACCCCGTCCGCGCACGATATGGCCCGCGAGTTCACGGTGGCCCACGCCCTGCGCGAATCGGCTGTGCCCGTGGCGAAGACGGTCGCCTTCGACGCCGACGGCGCTACGCTCGGCGCGCCCATGACCGTCGTGGAATTCGTCGACGGCACCGTAGTCCGCGATCAGGACGATCTCGCCGCCCTCACCGACATTCAGATCGACGCCGCCGTCGATGAACTGGTGCGAGTACTGGCCGAGCTGCATGCCGTGGATCCGAACGCGGTCGGACTGGGGAAGTTCGGTCGCCCGGACGGATTCGTCGCCCGGCAGGTGAATCTGTGGGCCTCGCAGTGGGAACGGGTGAAGACCCGCGAACTCCCCGACGTCGCGGCCCTGCACACCGCGCTGGCCGAAGCGGTGCCCGACCGGTCGGCGGCCTCGATCGTGCACGGCGACTTCCGGATCGACAACACCATTCTCGATGCGCGCGATCCCGGGCGGGTCCGCGCCGTCGTCGACTGGGAGCTGTCCACCCTCGGCGATCCGCTGACCGATGTGGCGTTGATGTGCGTGTATCGGGCACCGATCTTCGATCTGGTGCTCGGTTTGCCGGCCGCGTGGACCAGCGACCGTATGCCCGGCGCCGACGATCTCGCCCAGGCGTATGCCCTTGCGTCGGGCCGCGATCTCCGGGACTGGGGTTTCTATCTCGCATTGGCCAATTTCAAGCTCGGCGTCATCGGCGAAGGCATCACCCACCGCGCGCTGCGGGGCTCGGACGCGGGCTCCGCCGCCGAACGCGCGGCCGAGGCGACACCGGAATTCATGGCCGCCGGGTTGCGCGCACTGAAGCGAGTCCGGAAGTGACCGGAAATCGGAAGTCCGCCCTGATCAGCGGGGCGTCTCGCGGCATCGGGCTCGGCATCGCGAACAGGCTTGCCGAACAAGGCTATGCGCTCACCGTCACCGCCCGTGACGCCGCTCGCCTCGACGAGGTCGCAGCACAACTGCGGTCGGCCGGCGCCACCGACGTCGTTGCCGTGGCCGCCGATATGTCCGACACCGACGGCGTCGAGCGGGTGCTGGCCGAGCATGCGAACCGATTCGGCACCCTGTCGGCGCTGATCCTCAACGCGGGGGTCGGCACCGCCGGTCCGGTCGCCGACACGTCCATGCGGCGCTTCGACAAAACCCTCGCGGTCAATCTGCGTGCGCCGCTGCAACTCATCCAGGGCGCGCTGCCGATGCTGCGCGCCGCCGCCGCGGCCGCGCCCGATCGCGGCGCGAAAGTGATTGCCCTGTCGTCTATCACAGGCGTCTACGCCGAAGCCGGACTCGCGGTCTACGGCGCGGCCAAGGCGGCACTCATCTCCCTGATCGCCACCCTCAACGCCGAGGAATCGGGTAACGGCATCAGCGCCACCACCCTCGCCCCCGGCTATGTCGACACCGATATGAGCGCCTGGGTCCACGACCGCATCCCGCCGGAGCAGATGCTGGCCGTCAGCGACATCGTCGAAATGGTCGATGCCCTGCTGCGCTTGTCGTCGCGAGCGGTGGTCCACAACATCGTCTTGTCCCGCGCGGGGACCGACGCCTACCGCGCATAGCGACCTCGGTGCCGCCGGATGCCGGTCCGGCGGCAGAATCCGCCGTAGAACCCCGAATCGGCGGACAGCTGCCGAACATCCACCACTTCCCACGGTTTGCCGAAAATTTGCTGCTGCCCGCATCACCCAGATCGTCACCGACCTTCGGGAATCTCGGCATTCCGCCGAGCAACGCACCGGCACTCACGCCTCAGACGCGGGACTCCCTTCGGCCCGGAGCGGACACGATGCGGCGATGTAGGTGACCTCATCGCCCTCCCCGAGGCGCCACAGCAGACATCAAGATCATCCTAAAACCCAAGCTGACGTCGGCAGATCCTCCGTCGCACCCAGCAAACAGAACCGGACGAGCGCCCCTGGCAACCCCCGGACACGGGTTTGCCCGCCTCTGCGATCGGGAAATATCGTCCGAGATTGCTAGGTATTCGCGGTCCTGTCCGCGAGAGGTACAGCGGCGGAACGAACCGGCGTGCGGACACCAGGCCGCCGGTGGTTCCGATTGCGGACGACGCGAGGAGGAATGCCATGAGTTTTCTGGCCCTCGGCTTTCTGCGCACAGACGTATCGCTCCTGCACCAGGAGTGGGATACGGCGCAGATCCGTTGTCTGGCAAGACGTTTGGGCTACACACTCTCGCAGACGGTCGCCTTCGGTGATCGTACCGACGACCCGGTGCAGTTCCTGATCGGCGCGGCGATCACTCATGATGCCGAAGCGGTGATCGTGCCCAGTCTCGAGCACTTCCCCGACGGCCTCGTGCCCGCCGAACTCGTCGAGGTCACCGATGTGATCACCGTCAGGCCGGAGCGCACCTACGCACGCTGGCCCCTCGGGGAGCCGCCCGGCGCCGGCGGTGCGAACTGACTCGTCACGACCGCTTGCGCCGCACCAGCCAGATCGCGGCCACCGCGCCCGCCGCCGTGACGCCGATCGCCGGTAGCGGGATCTGCTTGACGACCTGTGCGGCCCGGTCCGCATTGTCCTGAGCGGACCGGGCACCGCGGTGCAGCCGCTCGCGGGTGCGACCGGGCACGTCGAGCTTGTCGCTCAGCGCCTGCACCGTTCGGCCCAGTTCCTCGCGCGTCAGATCCCGGTCGCAGCGCAACGCCTCCGGATCGGAAGGGATGTTCATCGCCGAGTCCTCTCCTTGATGACGGCCACATCTTCCCGGACATTCGCGGCGGCCTGCTCGGGCATCGGCGGACTCCCCTTACGGATGCTCGTCCGCCCGAGCAGACCGAAGACGCCGGCGACCACGGCCAGCGCGCCGGCCACTATCAACGCGGACGCCCACGCGGGCAACACCACCGCCAGCCCCATGATCGCCGCCGCGACCAGCGCACCGATCACCGCCAGCCCCAGCACGGCGGCGGCACCGACGAGTCCGGCGCCGGTTCCCAGGCGTTTGGCCTTGCCCTGCGCCTCGACGACGGCGAGTTTCGCCTCCGCACGGACCAGCCGGCTCAGTTGCTCCGTGGTGGTGCCGACCAATTCGGCCACCGACGCCGTCTCCGGCGCTCGGCCGTTCTCGATATGCGCCATCACCAACCACTCCTCCGGGCGCCGATCGAATCGGGCGACCTCGCTCCGCCCGCGAGCGAACCGCCTCTCCGGTTGTGCTCGCGATACCCGGGAAATCCGCGACGACACCTCCGCCGGTGCGCACGGGCGAGGGATTTCGCGCGCGTCGCGCGGTTAACTCCGCGGTTAACTCCTTGCGCCGGAAGGCAATTGCCCGGCCGGAGCGAGCCTCGGGTACCCAGCAGGTAGATTGACAACCGTGACCAATACTTCCGGAGACGCGTATCCCCTCGCCGACGCGATGACCACCTCGGTCAGCGTGCACGACGATGCGACCGTGCTCACGGTGGCCGGCGAGGTGGACTTGGCGACCGCGCCCGCACTGGAGAGTGCGATCGAGGCGACCCTCGGCGGTAGACCCGCGGCGCTGATCATCGACCTGTTGCAGGTGAGTTTCCTGGCCTCGGCCGGTATGGCCGCCCTGGTGGCCGCCCATCAGCGGGCCGGCTCCGCGACGAGCATCGTCCTGGTCGCCGAGGGACCGGCCACCAGCAGACAGCTCAAACTGACCAATCTCGATCAGGTATTCGCCCTGCACCCCACCCTCGACGCCGCGCTCGCGGCGCTGCACCAGGGCTGAGCCGGCAGGGACCGACCGGACAGAGACCGACCGGACACGGCCGGCAGCCCGGAAGCGGACTGCCGGCCACGCCGATCAGACCAGCTCGCGCAGCTGTTCGATCAGCTTCACCCGTTCCGGCGCGGTCGCGGCCAGCGGCATCACGTTCAGCACCGTGACCCCGGCCTCCCGGAACGCCGCCACCCGCTCCTTGACGAAGCCCGCCGAACCGATCAGCGAGATGTCACGCACCAGAGCGTCGGGCACGACTTTGGCGGCCTCGTCCTTCTTGCCGGCCAGATACAGCTCCTGAATGCGGTCGGCCTCGGCGCCGTAGCCGTACTGCGTGGCCAGCGAGTGGTAGAAGTTCTTGCTCTTGGCGCCCATGCCGCCGATGTAGAGCGCCAGATGCGGCTTGACGAACTCCCGCAGCGGCTCCACGTTGTCGCCGATCGCGAGCGCCGGGCCAGCGTAGACGTCGAGGTCGCCGAGTTCCGGATCGCGTTTCGCCTTTCCGGCGGCCAGCGCCTCGCCCCACACGTCACGGGCCTTCTCCGGCAGGAAGAAGATCGGCTGCCAGCCCTCGGCCAGTTCGGCGGCCAGCTGCACGTTCTTCGGGCCGAGCGCGGCCAGCAGCACCGGGATGCGGTCGCGTACCGGGTGGTTGATCAGCTTCAGCGGTTTGCCCAGTCCGGTGCCGCGTTCGGCGGGCAGCGGGATCGTGTAGTACTTGCCCCGGTATTCCAGGCGCTCGCGCCGCCATACCTTGCGGCAGATCTCCACGACCTCTCGGGTGCGACCGATCGGCGCGTCGTAGGGCACGCCGTGGAACCCCTCGATGACCTGCGGTCCCGAGGCGCCCAGACCGAGGACGTAGCGGCCGTCGGAGACGTAGTCCAGACCCGCCGCGGTCATCGCGGTGAGCGTGGGCGTGCGGGTGTAGAGCTGCAGAATGCCCGAGGCCAGCTGCACCCGTTCGGTCTTGGCCGCCAGATATCCCAGTCCGCTCACCGCGTCGTAGGAGTAGGCCTCGGGCACGAAGACGATGTCCAGGCCGGCCCGTTCCAGATCGGCGACCTCGGCCACGACCTCTTTGAAGCCCCCCGCATAGTTGATGCCCAACCCGATCCGCATCGTATGCAACTCCATTCATATGCAACCAGTTGCAGTGAGGTTACCGCACTGCACCACCCGGCACAAACCGCGATCCGCGATCGCGGCCGGGGGTGGCCTCGGGTTCCATCCTCCACACCGCCCGCACGCCGTCCGCGACAGGGCGGTGCGGCCCGGTCGATGATCGGGCGCGCGGCCCGGTACGGTTATCGGCGTACCGCACACCGATTCCTCGAAACGGGAGGCCCCGCAGCATGTCTCAGGACACCGCATCGTCGCCGGACACCACGACGTTCGGAGAGTCGACGATCGGCCGCTACCTGGACGATCTCGCCGCCAAGATCCCCGCGCCCGGCGGCGGTGCGGTCGCGGCGCTGCACGCCGCCCAGGGAGCTGCCCTGGTGGCGATGGTGGCCCGTTACACCACCCGCGCCAAGGACGCCGACAACCGCCCGGCGATCGATCGGATCATCGCGGCGGCCGACGCCGCCCGTGAGCGCGCGCTGGCCCTGGCCGACGCCGACGCCACCGCCTTCACCGCGGTCGGCGCGGCTTACAAACTGCCCAAAGACACCGACGAGCAGGTCGCGGCCCGCAAGGACGCGATCGCCTCGGCACTGCTGCAGGCCGCGCGAGTGCCGGCCGCAGTGGTCGCCGAAGCCGACGAGGTGCTCTCACTGGCCGCGGATCTGCTGCCGATCGGCAATCCGAACGTGGTCACCGACATCGGCGCCGCCGCCGACGCCACGCGGGCCGCAGCTGCCAGTTCACAGTTGAATATCGCCATCAACGTCGGCTCGCTCGGCGACCACGAGGCCGAGGAGTTCGCGCCCGCGCTGCAGCGCATCGAGGAGATCTTCGCGCGCGCGGATGCGCTGCACACGGACGTTCTCGCGGCCGTCGTCGGCTGATCGCATTACCACACCCCTCGGCTACATCTTGTTTGCCACACCGTAACTGTCGTTACGAAGCAAAAACTATTCCGGCGACCATGATCATCCGGAATTAGGATCGAGGTCCTGATCCACACACCACCTGAGGGGGTGGAGCCATGAGGAATATGATGCGTCATGTATTCCTGGCGACAGTCATAGCAGTACTGGCCGCAGTCACCACGGGCACCGCGGCAGCGGTCCTGGTGACACCGCAGACCACATCCGTGGCCTCGATTTCACCGAGCAACGGCGCCGTCGTCGGAATCGCCCATCCGGTCACCGTCCGGTTCACCGCACCCGTCACCGATCGCGCCCGCGCCGAACGATCCGTGCACGTCGGCGCCCAGGCCGGGAGGTTCTCCTGGACCAACGACAGGGAACTGGTCTGGAACTCCACCGGATACCTGCCGGCCGACGCGCGATTCACCGTGACCGCCGGCAACGCTCGATCCGAATTCCGAACCGACGGCGGGACCAGCGCCGATGCCGATATGTCGGCACATACGTTCACCGTGTTCATTCCCGGGCAGGCGCCACGGGTCATGCCCGCCTCGATGGGGAAGCCCGGGCGCGAGACCCCGGTGGGCACCTTCCCCGTGATGGAGAAGGACCGCACCATCATCTTCGACTCGCGCACCATCGGCATTCCGCTCGACGATCCGGAGGGCTACTACCTGACCGGCGAGTTCGCCGAACGGCTCACCTCGGGCGGCGTCTTCGTGCATTCGGCGCCGTGGTCGGTCGGGCAGCAGGGCAATTCGAATGTCAGCCACGGCTGCATCAACCTGGCCCCCGCCGATGCCGAGTGGTACTACGACAACGTGAGTGTGGGCGATCCGGTGACCACCCACTGGTGACCAACGCGCCTGGTGATCAACGCGCCGCTTCGGCCGCCTCCACCACGTGCCGCATCAGCAGCGCGGTGGTGACGGGTCCGACACCGCCGGGAACCGGACTCAGCGCGGCCGCCCGGCCCTGGACCGAAGCGGCGTCCACATCGCCGACGATGCCACCGTCGGAACCCTCGTTCGTACCCACGTCGATGACCACCGCGCCCTCGCGCACGTGGTCGCCACCGATCAACCCGGCCCGCCCGGCTGCCGCGACCACGATGTCGGCGGCCGAGGTGACCGCCGGCAGGTCCGTGGTGCGCGAATGGCACACCGTCACCGTCGCATTCTCGGCCAGCAGCAGCTGTGCCAGAGGTTTGCCCACCACGTTCGAACGGCCGACGACCGCGACGTGCCGGCCCGCCAGTGGGATGTCGTGATGTTTGGCCAACTCCACCACCGCCTGTGAGGTGGCGGGCGGGAATCCGGGCAGTCCGGCGGCGAGCAGTCCCAGCGACAGCGGGCTGACGCCGTCGACATCCTTGGCCGCGGCGATGGCCGCGCTGACGTCGTTCAGTTCGACACCTGCGGGCAGCGGCGTCTGCAGCATCACCGCGTGCACCGCCGGGTCCTCGCTGAGCTTTGCCAGCGCCTCGCGAATCTCCGCGGCACTTGCCTGCGCGCCGAGATCGGTTGTCTCGCAGTCGATTCCGAGGCGACCTGCCGCGCGTTGCAGCGAATTGACATACCACCCGCTGGCCGGATCGTCGTTGGCCACCACCAGCACCAGGCGGGGGGCAGCCCCGGATTCAGCCTGTGCGGCGGCGCGATTCTTCGTCTCGGCGTTGAGGTCGGCGGCGAGTTGTTTGCCGGTCAGCGAAATGGTGTCCACCCGGCCACCTTATCGGTCCGCGCACCTGCGCCGACGTCCGCCGCCGCCTCAGCGAATGCCGACTCGAGCGGTGGTAAATCCGGGGCCCTCGCCGATTCGGCCCGTATGGTGGGCACGGCTGTGCCAATGCCCCACCCCACCCACGCGGGATACCGCTCGCCCGGAAAGGTGTCGACTGCAGTGAACATCGCCAGACGTGTGAAACATCTTCTCATCGCGGCCTCGGCGGCCGCGCTGCTGGCCGGACCACTCACCGCGACGGCCACCGCCGCCGACGGACCGGCGCCGCTGTACAACTCGGCTCAGGAGAACTTCGTCAATGGCAACGATGCCGCGGGTCTGGCCGATCTGCGCTCGCTGCTGGACAACACACCCGACGACGCGCAGGCGCTGGCCCTGCAAGGTATCTGGTCGGACTACACCGGCGATCTGCTCACGCGCGAAGCCGCGTTCAACCGGCTGGCCGCCATCGACCCCGGCATGGCCCAGGGGGCCCGCAATCTCATCGGTGCCATCGGCGCGGCCGTGGGCACCCTGCCCAATCCGCTCCCGGCGCTGGTCGGTCCGCAGACCGGCATCGTGGTGCTCGGCTACGGCCTGCTGCCCGACGGCAGCCTGCGTCCCGAACTGGTCAACCGGCTCACCGCCGCGTGGTTGCAGGCGATCGCGGCGCCGATGTCGCCGATCGTGGTGACCGGCGGCAACCCGCAGAACGGAGTACCCGAAGCCGCCGCGATGGCGGGCTGGCTGATCGGCCACGGCATTCCGGCCTCCCGCGTGCTGGTCGAGGACCGCGCCAATTCGACCGTGCAGAACGCGCTGTTCAGCACCCGGATGCTTCAGGACGCCGGAGCGACCAGCGCGGTCGTGGTGACCTCACCGAACCACATCCGCCGCGCGGTGGCCGATTTCATCGTCGCCGGCACCCGCGTGGTCGGGGCGACGACCTCGCTGGATCAGCTGGTGTCGCAGCTGCCGCCGCCGAGCAAGGCCGCGCAGCGCGGCATCTATCTCGACGCGACCCGCACCTTCCTGCTGCCGTCGACTCGCTGATCGGCGCACGGAAATTGTGTTTGACGCGGCACCGACAATGGTGGGGTGATCGACCCCGAATCCGACGAGTCCGCCACCGATACGATCGTGGCCGACCTGCGCCGTGCCGGATGCGTCTTCGCCGAGGAGGAAGCGGCCCTGCTCCGGCAGGCCGCCTCCTCCCCCGGCCAGCTCTCCGCACTCGTCGCACGCCGCGTCGACGGCATACCGCTCGAATATCTCCTGGGCTGGGCCGACTTTCGCGGTGTGCGGGTGGCGCTCGACCCCAGCGTGTTCGTACCGCGGCAACGCACCGCGTTCCTGATCGACGAGGCCCTCGAACGCACCGCCGCCCGATCGGGCGATCGGCGCACCGTCGTCGACATGTGTTGTGGCTCGGGCGCGTTGGGCCTGGCCGCGACGACCGCGTTGCGCGCCGGCGGGGTGGACGTCGAACTGGTCGCCGCCGATATCGACACCGCCGCGGTGGCGTGCGCGCGGCGCAATCTGGAACCGCTGGGCGCGCGGGTCTTTCAGGGTGACCTGTTCGCCGCTCTGCCCGGCGAACTGATCGGGCGCGTGGATCTGATCCTGGCCAACACCCCGTATGTGCCGACCGCGATGATCGCCCGGATGCCGCCGGAAGCCCGCGACCACGAACCCCGCACCGCCCTCGACGGCGGCGCCGACGGACTCGACGTGCTGCGCCGCGTGGCCGATGCCGCCGGGCGGTGGCTGACGATCGGCGGGTGGGTGCTGGTCGAGATCGGCACCGGCCAGATCGATACCGCCACAGCGATCGTCGCGGCCGCCGGGCTGCGCCCCGCGATCGCGGAATCGTCCGACTACGGCGCGACGGTGGTATGTGGAACCCGGATGAGCGCCGGGAGCTAGCTGCCGATGCCGCGGCGGAGGTCGTCGGCCGTGCGCAACCGCTCCCGTACCCCCGCCAGATCGGCCTCGAGCGCGCGGAGATCCGGTTGTGTTGCCGCCGTGGCATAGTCGGCGACTCCCGCCTCGACCGCCGCGACCGCGCGGTCGGCCTGCGCCAGCTGTGCCGTCCGCGCGCCGGAATGCAGCATCGAGATCGCGACCAGGTGGTCGTCGAGAGCCAGTGCCGACTGTTCCAGATCCGCGCGCAGGGTGACCGTTGCCGCCGTGTCGTACGCCGTCACCGCGCGCAACGCCGTCATCGCATCGCGCAGGCGGCGGTGCAGGCGGGCCTCGGGGTCGTGTGAACGCGCCCAGGCGGAGGGTGCGCGGGTGGCCGTACCCGGTACCACCTGGTTCTCGGCGGCGATGCGGCGGCGCTGATGGGCCAGGGCCACCGCCCCGATCGCGACGATCCCGCCCACGATCACCACGAGGGCGAGCACGAGCAGTAGCAGCACGAACATGTCAGCTCCCGTGGTGGACGACGGTGGTGTGGCCGGTGCTGTGATGGTGGGTTCCGCCGCCGTGCCACATCGACAGTGCGACCACCGCGCCGATGATCAGCAGCGTGACGACTGTCACGAACGCGGCGAGTTTGCCCTTGCTCCACGGCCGCTGCCCGATGACCTCACCGGTCAAGCCGTTGATGTAGACCCGGAACGGGGTGTTCGCGTAGACCACGGTCAACAGCCAGATCGGCAGCAGAATGTGCTTGTACGCCAGCGAGTTCCAGGTCGAGCGCAGGTCGTGGATGTGCTGGCGGTCGCCGCCGATGTCCTCGCGCACGGTCTGCTCGATGGCCTGTTCCATCCGCGTCCGGGCGACCGGGAACATCTCCTCGGCGTCGCGATCGTAGGTGCGGGCCAGGTGGCCGGCAACATACTCGGGCGAATAACCGGTGGCCTCCGCGACCGGCCAGGGTTCGAGTTCGGCGACGCGGGCGCTGTCGTCGATGTCGTTGGCGAGAATCGGCAGATCGTCGAAGCGGTTACCGACCTCTCCCATCACCGGATACCAGCGAATTTCGGTGCGGCTCTTCAGTTCTCCGTCGTCCCAGTACCGCTCCGTGTACTCGTCGCCGCGTTCGCCCCGATACCATGTGTGCACGTCGGCGTCGTAGGTGAAGTAGGCGTGGTAGACGCTCGCCAGCGAACCGAGCCGCTTGTAGTTCTTGAACGCGGTCGGGGCGAACCACCGCCCCGCGATCCACTTCTCGACGCGTTCACGCGCCGCCTTCTCGTCGATGCGGAACGGGAGCACTCCGTCTACCGGTAGCCGGGCCGGAGCGTTGTGCACGTCGTCGCGTTGGATCGGCGTGGCGCAGTAGGGACAGCGCGTCGCGGTCAGGCTGCCGACGAATGTGGTTGTGCCACCGCAATTCTGACACTTCACCTCGCGATCCCCGGTGACCTGCGGCCCCGCGGTCACGGCCTGCAGCGCGCGCAACTCCCCCATCGCCTGCCGCAGATCCCGCGCGACGACCGGTGCCCGCGGCGCCGAGAGCGGCGAGTAGTTTCCGCAACTGGGACACCGCAACTGCTGCGAGGCGATGTCGAACACCAGCTGGCCGCCACAGGCCGGACACGGATAGGTCCGGGTGAGCTCGGTCCGGTGCAGCATCGCCGGATCCGCCGAACTCTCCGGCGCCGCGGGGAATTGCGGGGTGCCACCGGGACCGGCGGGCGCGGTGCCGAAGCCACCGGACGGCGAGCCCGGAGGCGCGATACCCGCCGGCGTATGATTCGCGGCCGAATAGGGCGAGGGACCGCCCGCGCCCGGCCCGTGATGGGCCACCGCCGGTGTCCCGGGAGGGCCTGCGGCGGGAGCCGGGTATCCGGCGCTCGCACCCAGCGGTGGGGGCGCCATGCCCCGCGGTTCGCGGAAGGCATTCGGTGGCGGCGGCGCCGGACGGTGTGGCGTGGCCGCCGGCTCACCGTAACCACTCGGCACGGGTGGCGGCGTCGGCGACGGGTTCGGTTGTGGGCGTGGGTGGTTCATACGTCCCCCGGTTCGGCTGAGGCGCGGCTAGCCGACGGGAGGCGGCGGGGGCGGGGTGCCGGGCAGCGGCGGCGGACCCCCGAACAACGACTGCAACGCGGGGACCGTCGAGGCCGCGGCCCACGCGGACATACCGGTGGTCCAGACATTCGTCTGCGGTGTGAGGCGGCCGGCGGCGACGAACTGGCGCAGCTGATCCACCGGGAACGGACCCGCCGCCTGCCCGTCCAGGTCGATGTGGAACTGCTGCTGCACCGGAAGCGGCGGCGGCTGCTGTGCGTAGCCCGGCTGGGCGTAGCCGTTGGCGGCGGGTTGGGCGAAGGCGCCCTGCATCGCGCCCGCCATCTGCCCGCCCAGAGCCACGCCCATCCCGGCCTGCATCGCCGCGCCCATCGCGCCGCCGCCGGGATTCTGCGCGGCGGCGAGCATCGCATCGGCCGCCTGGACCTGCTGGTACCGGTTCGGATCGCGGACGTTGTCGGCGAAACCGCCGGCCTCGACACCGCGGGCCACACCGCGGGTCATCGCCTGCTGGATCTCCTCCGGCAGCGAAATCGTCATGGTGACCGCGTCGACACCCAGTCCGAACGACGCCACCCGCTGCGCCACGAATTCGCCCAGCTTGTCGGACAATTCGACCTGGCGCCCCTGCAGATCGATCGCGCCGAGTCCGGTGGCGAGCACCATATCCGAGAAGGCGAGCGCGACCGTGCGCCGCAGCAGATCGGTGATCTGCTCCATATCGACCACGCTCTCGGTACCGATCACCTGGCGCAGGAAGACGGCCGGGTCGACCACCTTCACGATGGTGGTGCCGTTGGCGCGGACCTGCACCATGCGGAAGTCGGGATCACGCACGGTCACCGGTTGCGGTGTACCCCAGCGGAAATCGGTGACCGGCCGGGTGTTGACGAAGTACACCTCCGAACGGAACGGGCTGTTGAACCCGTGTTTCCACCCCTGCAGGGTGGACATGATCGGCATGTTCTCCGTGGTCAGAGCGTAATGGCCGGGCTCGTAGCGGTCGGCGAGCTGCCCCCGGTAGACGAAGACGGCCTGCTGGCCCTCGCGCACGATCAGTTCGGCGCCGTTCTTGATCTCGTTGTCGTAGCGCGGGAACCGCCACGCCAGCGTGGAATTCGTATCGTCGAGCCATTCGATGATGTCGACGAATTCACCGCGGATCTTGTCCATCAGGCCCATGCGTACTTCCGTCCTCCCTCGGCGCATTCCGCCGCGCAGAGTATGGCACAAACGGATTCGCTTCGGCCGCTAGCATAAGGCGTTGTGGAGCAGCGATACGTGCGCAGGTCGGGACGGGTGATCCTCGCGGACGCCGACGACCGGATTCTGCTCATCGCCTATCGCGGCACGCTGGATCCGCTGTACTGGATCACCCCCGGCGGCGGCATCGACGCGGCGGAATCGCCGGCCGAGGCGGCGGCGCGGGAACTGGGTGAGGAGACCGGATTGCGCGTCAGCGCAGCCGATCTCGGGCCCCAGGTGGCGGTGGCCGCCGGGCATCTGGATATTCCGGGATGGCTGTCGGGCCTGTTCCGTGAGGACTATTTCTTCTACCGGCTCCCCACCAGCGGCACCGATCCGGACACGAGCGGGCTGCTGAGCTACGAAAGCACCGCCATCGACGAATTCCGCTGGTGGAGTGTCGACGAGCTCGCGAGCACCGACCAGCAGGTGTTTCCGCTCGGTCTCGCCGGGCTCCTCGGCGAGCTGCTGGCGGGGCGGATTCCACCGGAGCCGATCACGCTGCCGTGGCGTGACCGGCGCGGCGAAGCCTCGTGAATCGGCCGCGCCTCAGGACTTACGGCCGGTGAATTCGTCCATCGAGTGGTAGACGCCCACCTTGTTCAGGTAGAAGTCGCGCACCTTCAGCGGCAGCAGACCGGAGATGGCGCGGTTGAGCCGGGAGGTCCACGGCAGCACCACCAACGCCGAACCGTTCTTCATCTCCCGCCACGCGGTGTCGACGACCTCTTCCTGCTCCAGGATCGGCGTGAACCAGAACCCCTTGGCGCCGTCGAACATTCCGGTGTTGATGTAGGTCGGGCACACCGTGGTGACCTTCACGTGCTCGTTGCCGGACTGCTCGAGCTCCAGGCGCACCGAATCCGACCAGCCCAGCGCCGCCCACTTGGACGCGGCGTAGACACTCATGCGCGGATTGGACACCAGCGCCGCCGAGGAGGCGATGTTCAACACCCGCGCGGGGGTTTTACGCCGCACCATCGCCGGCAGGAATTCCAGCGCGATGTACATCGGCGCCAGCGCATTGATCGCCATCGTCTTGTCGATGTCGGCGCGGTTCTCGGTTTCCCAGAAGTAGCCGTTGCCGCGCACGATGCCGGCGTTGTTGACCAGCACGTCGATATCGCCGACTTGCGAGCGCACCGCGGCCGCGGCATCGATGATCGACTGCTGGTCGGACACGTCGACCACGTAGTGGTGCACCCGGCTCAGCGCTCCGGAGGACAGTTCGGCCGCGGTCTGCTTCAGCGCGATCTCGTCGACATCCCACAGCACCACGTCGGCGGCCTGTTCGCGCACCGCACGCTGGGCGAAGGATTTGCCCAGGCCCATCGCCGCGCCGGTGACCAGTACCCGCTTGCCCGCGACCGTATCCATATCCGTTCCTCTTCCTGCGTACCCGAGTCCTTCGTGCCCGAAGTCCTCTTGTGCCCGAAGTCCTCTTGTGCCCGAGCGGGCGAGATCATTTCTGCCGCAACGCCTTCATCACGCCGAAGTAGAGCGTCATGGTCTTCGCCCACAGTGCTTCCGACATGCCCGGCAGCGGCGCGATCGGCAACGCGCGCTGGACCGCGATGGTCTGGGTGTCGACGTATTTGAGCAGCCCCTCCGGGCCGTGGCGGCGGCCGCTGCCCGAGATGCCGAGCCCGCCGGAGGGGGCCGCGACACTGCCCCACGCCGCGATGAAGCCCTCGTTCACGTTCACCGATCCGGCGTGGATGCGGGCGGCGATCTCACGGGCGCGTCCGGTATCGCGGCTCCACACACTGGCATTGAGGCCGTAGGCGGTGTCGTTGGCCTGGTCGACGGCCTCGTCGTCGCTGTGCACGCGGTAGATCGAGACGACCGGGCCGAAGGTCTCCTCGCGGTAGACCGTCATACCCGGGCGCACCCCGGCCAGCACCGTCGGCTCGTAGAAGTACGGGCCGAGATCCGGCCGCGCGCGGCCGCCGGCCAGCACGGTCGCACCCTTGGCGACGGCGTCCTGCACGTGTTCGGTGACCGTGTCCAGCTGGCGCACGAAGGTCAGCGACCCCATCTGGTAGGAGTAGTCGAGCGCCGACCCCAGCCGCAAAGACTGTGTGGCGGAGGTGAATTCGCTGACGAACCGGTCGTAGACACGGTCGTGGACATAGATACGCTCGATGGATTCACACAGCTGCCCGGCCGAGGCGAAACAGGCGCGCACCGCGGTCTTGGCGGCCGCGCTCACATCGGCGTCGGCGAGCACCAGCAGCGGATTCTTGCCGCCCAGTTCGAGCGAGTAGCCGATCAGTCGCTCCCCCGCCTGCCGGGCGATGGTGCGGCCGGTGGCGCTGGAACCGGTGTAGTCGACGTAGTCGGCGCGCGCGATCACCTCGCCGCCGATCACCGAGCCGCGGCCCAGCACCGCCTGCCACAGCCCCGCGGGCAGTCCGGCGCGTTCGGCGGCGTCGATCGCCCACAGCGCGGTGAGCGCGGTCTGGTTGTCCGGTCGCGCGACGACCGCGTTACCGGCCATCAGCGCGGGCAGCGCGTCGGAGGCGGCCAGGGCCAGCGGGTAGTTCCACGGCGAGATCACCGCGACCACACCCTTGGGCCGGTTGCGGACCTCGACCTTGGTCAGCACCGGCAGCACACCGCGTGGGGTGCGCGAGGCCAGCAGCCGTTCGGCCGCGGCGGCGTAGTAGCGGGCGTTGACCGCCGCGTCACCTACCTCGTCGAAGGCGTGCACGCGAGACTTTCCGGCCTCGGTCTGAACGATGTCGAGGATGGTGTCCTGTTCGGCCAGGACCAGATCGTGGAAACGGCGCAGCACCGCAGCGCGTTCGCGCACCGGAACCCGCGCCCACTGCTGTTGGGCGCTGCGGGCGGTCGCGAAGGCGGCGTCGATATCGGCGGTGGACGACTGCGGCAGATCGGCGATCTTCGCGCCGGTGGCCGGGGCGAATACCACCACCGAGGGTGCGCCACCCGCGGTGGCGTGTGCGAGCAGGCGGTCCACCAACTCCTGCGGCAGGGCCGGGGCGGCGGCGAGGTCTGGGGCGGTCGTCATTGTCGGCCCTCTCGATCGGCAGGCGCCCAATAATTCGTTGAACACCAGTGTTAGATTAACACCGATGTTAGATTAATAGGGCGATGCCGGGCCATGTCAAGTCCGGACGACCGATCAGGGAGGAACCACGGGATGCCGCAGGACGGGGTGGTCACCACTCACAACGGCGCCGCTCGCCGGGGCCGGCCGCCACAGACGCGCGCACAGGCCGACGAGGTCCGCTCCCGCATCGTCACCGCCACCGCGGCGGTGTTCACCGAATTCGGTTCACGCGGACTGAGTGTCGCGCGCATCATCGAACAGGCCGGAATCTCGCGGCCGACCTTCTACCGCTATTTCGCCAACGCCACCGCCCCGCTCGACGTGATACTCACGCAGTCCAACGAGGGCCTGGTGGGCGGCATCCGCAAGGCATTGGAAGAGTCCGAGGAGCCGGTGGCGCTCGGTATCGGCATCATCGACGCGTACCTGGACTGGGCACGCGGGCACGGGCCGATGCTGCGGCCGGTGTTCGCCGAACTGCACGATCCGGCCTCACCGGTCTCGGCGTACCGGGAGCAGGCCTTCGACGACATCCGCGCGCTGGTGCGGGAGAAGTTCGCGGTGCTGGGCCGGCAACTGCCGGCACCGCTGGACCTCGACACCGCCCTGCAGGTCTGCGCATTCGTGGTCTACCAGGTGTCGCTGGCCACCGCGCCGGGCGCGGACCCGGACCCCGATGCGGTCGCCGAGGCCCGGCTGACGATGATTCGCACCGTCCTGGTCACCCTGGGGCGGCGCGAGGATGTCGAACTCGCCCTGACGATTCCGGGGATCTTCCTACCCGTGCAGGGCTGACCCCCCGTGCAGGGCTGACACCGGCAGGAGACCCGGCTCAGCCGCGCAACCCGCTCGCTCGCAGCACCCGCCGCGAGATCCCGGCCTCCAGCGCCTCCGCCGTACCGATGATGCGCACCCGCTGCCGGGCGCGAGTGATCGCGGTATAGAGCAGTTCACGGGTCAGCAGCGTCGACTCCGGGCCCGGCAGCACGATCGTCACCGCCCCGTACTGGCTGCCCTGGCTGCGATGGATGGTCATCGCGTACACCGTGGTCACACCCGGGAATTGGGTGGGATGCACCAGATACGGTTCGCTGCCGCGCTGCAGGGCGGCACGCAGGCCACCGTCGGCGGACCGCACGATGACACCGGTGTCGCCGTTGTAGATGCGGGCCTCGTGGTCGTTGGCGGTCACCAGCAAGGGCTGGCCGGGAAACCACTGCCCGGCAGACGATTCCATCCCGATTCCGGCCGCGCCGACCCAGCCGCCGGCCATCCGGTCCCACCGTTCGACACCGAACGGCCCCTGCCGGTGCGCACACAGCAGGCGATGCGATTCCATCGCCTGGAGCGCGGCCGCGGCGTCGCCCGCCTCGGCGGCGGTGGTGGCTTCGCGGGCGGCGCGCACCACGTCGGCACGCACCTCGGCGATGTCGTCGGGTTCGTGCAGGGACAGTTCCGCACCGCCGTCGTGCAACAGCGCCAGCGCCGTCTCGGCGTCCCCGGCGCGCACCGCCACCGCCAGATCGGCGATCCGGCCACCGAACCGGCGGCCGCGGGTGAGGCGGATCATGCCGCCGCGCAACCGGTTTCGTTCGCGCTCACTCAGATCCTCGGCACCGGCCACCGGACCGGAACCGGTATCCAGGATCCGTTCGAGGAGCGGATTCGGCGGTCCGGCCACCGGGCCCGCGACCAGATCGGCGAGGACGGCGCCGGCGTCGACCGAGGCCAGCTGGTCCGGGTCGCCGACGAGCACCAGCCGCGCGTCCGGGCGCACGGCGGGCAGCAGCCTGCTCATCATGGTCAGCGACACCATGGAGGTTTCGTCGACGACGATGACGTCGTAGGGCAGCCGGTTGTGGGCGTGATGGCGGAAGCGTGTGGTGCCGCCGCGCTGCCAGCCCAGCAGGCGGTGCACGGTCGCCGCGGTCAGTTCCGGCAGGTCGAGGTCGCCGGCCTGTTCGCGCACCGATTCCTGCAGTCGCGCAGCGGCTTTGCCGGTCGGGGCGGCCAGCGCGATGCGCAGGGGTGCGGTGTCGGCGACCGCGCGCTGGTGAGCGACCAGCAGCGCCAGGATGCGGGCGATGGTGTGGGTCTTACCGGTGCCGGGACCACCGGCGACCACCGTGGTCCAGCTGGTGGCGGCGACGGCGGCGGCGATGCGCTGGCGATCCGGGGCGGCGCCGGGCCCACCCGTACCCGGGAACAGCCGGTCCAGTTCGCGGCGCACGGTGTCCGGATCGACGAGCGGATGCCCGTGCGCGCGGTCCGCGAGTACCTCGCGGATCGTCTGCTCCTGCCGGTAGTAGCGGTCCAGATACAGCAGCGGCCCGCCCTCGGATTCGACCAGCCGCAGCGGGCACAGCGGCCCGGCCGGACTGCCGCACACCAGCGGGCTCGCGCGCAACCGATCACACAGGCTGTCGACCTCCGGCCACGGCAGCAGAGCCGGATCGATCGGTTCCGCCTCGCCGAGATCGAAACCCTCACCGTCGACGCCGATTTCGTGCATGCGCCGCAATTCCAGGCATACCGATCCCGACCGCACCGCACGCACCGCGAGCGCGGCGGCCAGCAGGACCTGCTCCCCGGATTCACCGCCGAGCCGGCCCAGCCGCAGCGCCACGTGCACATCCGCCGCCGACAACACCCCGGCGGTGTTGAAGGTCCGCAGCAGTCCGGTGGCGCGCTGCGCCACAACGATCGCCGTCACCTGCTGCCCTTTCCGGCCAGCAGATCCGATAGCGCCACGATCAGCTCCGCCGGTGGGTCCCACCCGAACACGCCGTGGCCGGGCGGGGTCGCCGGGCCGATCATGCCGCGCACGAACAGATAGCGCACCCCGCCGAGGTGGCGAGCCGGATCGTAGCCGGGCAGCCGCCAGCGCAAATAGCGGTGCAGCGCCGCCGAATACAGCAGGGCCTGCAGCGGATAGTGCGAGCGCATCATCTCCTCGGCCATCCGGTCGCGCCGATAGTGCGCGACGGTCAGTGCACCGGTGCCGAGCCGGTTGGTCTTGTAGTCGACGACGAGAAAGCGGGGGCCGTCGGTCCGCAGCACCGCGTCGATACTTCCGGTCAGATACCCGCGCAGCGGAACGTCGCCGAGCAGGTCGAGGGCATCGGCGTAGGTGGCGAACGGATCGTCGGACCGCAGATGTTCTCGCAGCAGGGCGCCGATGCGACGGACCGTCACCCGCTGCGCCACCGGCTCGTCACCACCCGCGAGCGGCAGTTCGAATTCCAGTTCGTTCAACCGATCCCGGGAGCGGATATCGGCCAGCGCGACCGGATCGCACGGGGTGCGCAGCACCTCGACGAGTGCGTGGGCGAGTGCGCCGGGATCGATGTCGGCCATGAGTTGCTCGACGGCCTGTTCGCAGCGCAGCCGGACCTCTGCGGCCAGATCCGGCGCATCGGTGTCGACCAGCTCGAGCACACCGTGTACGAGGGTGCCGAATTCGGCGCCGTAGGGCAGATCGTTCATCAACGACGGTGCCGCGCCGGCGAACTCGTCCTCCGAGCCGAGGCCCGGACCGAGTTCCGGCGCAGACGACAGCGGCTCGTCGGAACCACTCTCGACAGTATCGGTAGCCACGAAATCCGTTGCACCATGCGCTGTTTCATGCGCGGACGCGGTGAGCGCCGAGTACGAGGTCCGGCGCCAGTCGTGGTCGACCGAGCGGGTGAACCGCGCGGCCTCGAGTTCCTTGTCACCGGTGTGGCCGCGTTCGGTGCGCAGCCGCGCCTCGACCGCCGCGCGGACGGGCTCGATCTCGATCAGGCCCGGACCGGCGGCCGCGGCCCATTCGCGCAACTGCTGCAGCACAATCGGATCCGCGGGCACCTCACTGCGCGCCGGCACCTCGGCGCTGCCGGGGACGCGGCCCAGGATCATCCGATGCAGCGGTGCGGCGGCGGTACCGTAGGCCGGCGCCCACCAGGCCACCACCTGGCACTGCGCCCGGGTCACCGCGACATACAGCAGCCGCAGCTCCTCCCCCGCTTCCTCGGCCTCGCAACGGCGGCGGTGCTCGGCGTAACCGGGCGCTTCGGGGCCGCCGACGTCCAGAACTCGCTCGTCGCCGTCGTGGAACAACAGCGTCGACGGATGGGGGTTTTTCGCGCCGTCCCACGCGAAAGGCAGATAGACGACGGGAAATTCCAGGCCCTTGCTGGCGTGCACGGTGGCGATCTGCACCGCGGCCGCGTCGCGGTCGAGGCGGCGGCTGCGTCCCGCGACGGCGCCCGAGGCCGGATCGCGAACCCGGTCGGCCAGCCAGCGGGTGAGCGCGGTGAGCCCGAGCGATTCCCGCACGGCGACCTCGTCGAGCAGTTGCGCGATATGCCGCAGATCGGTCAGGCGCCGTTCGCCGCCGCTCTGGGCCAGCAGTCGCGGCGCGGGCTGGGCCTGGGCGGACAGCCGGTCGAACACGGCCGCGAAACCCGAGCGTGCGAACAGCCGGGCCGCGTCGCGCAGCTGGGTGCTGAGCCGGCCGACCAGATCCGCGCCCCCGGCGTCGATATCGGCGGCGGACAGGCCGAGCAGCGGGGTGGTGGCCGCCAGCCGCACCCGGTCGCCGCGGTGCGGTTGTTCCAGCGCCCGCAGCACCCACAGCCAGTCGGTGGCGCTGCGGGTGGCGAAAACGCTGGCGCCACCGGCGAGTACGGAGGCGACACCGGCGCGGTCCAGCTCCGCGCGGACCAGATCGATCTGCGCGCGGGTGCGAACCAGCACCGCGATATCACCGGGGCCCAGCGCGCGGTCGCCGATCCGCGCCCCGGATTCGAGGGTGCGGACGATATCGGCGGCGAGGTCGGTGGCCACGCGATCACGCTGGCGGCCCACCACCGGAAAACCGCTGCCGTTCAACGCTCCGGCACCCTGGCGAGGAAAACACCTGAGCCGCAACGGAACCGCCGCGCCCTCGGGTCCGGTGAGCCGGCTCTGCGGCCGCACCCCCGTGACCGGCGGCACCGTGATCTGCGCATGTCCCAGGGCCGCGCCGCCCAGCATGTGGTGCAGCGCCGCCAGCAGACCCGCGTCGCTGCGGCGGTTGGTGTCCAGCTCGCGACGGGTGTCGGCGTGGGCGACCGCGTCCAGATAGCTGAGGACCTCGGCGCCACGGAAGGCGTAGATCGCCTGTTTCGGATCGCCGACCAGCACCAATGTGGTGTGGTCGTGAAAGACTCGCCGCAGGATGTCCCACTGCAGTGGGTCGGTGTCCTGGAATTCGTCGACCAGCGTCACGCGGAAGCGGTCGCGAATGCGGCGGCAGGCGCGCTCGCCGTGGACCGGGTCGGCGAGCACGTCGTGCAGCAACACGAGCTGATCATCGAAGTCGCGGATGCCCGAAAGTCGTTTGCGCCGATCGACTTCCGCACGCACCGCGGCCGCGAACGCCGCCGCCTCGGCCGCGGGGTGATCGCCGAGCTCCTCGCCCGGAACCAGCCGCGCGCGCCGGTCCGCCACCGCGGCCGCCGCCAGCGATAGCGCCTGCCGCACCGGCATCGGTGCACCGCCCCGGGCATAGCGGGCCAGATACAGATCCTCGGCGACCGTGCTCACCAGTTCCTCGATGCCCTCGACCAGCCGCACCCGCGGATCGTGTTCGCCCGCGATGCCGAGTTCGTCGAGCATCCGCTGACAGAAACCGTGCGTGGTGGAGATGGTGCCGGCATCGAAATCCGACAGCGCGGCGACCAGCCGCCGGCGCCGCCGTGCCACCTCGGCCGGGTCGGCATGGGCCAGATGCGCGATCAGCTCGTCGGCTCCGGCGCGCGCAGCCTCCGGATCGTCGAGCGCGGCCGCGACCGTGACGAACCGCTCCCGCGTCCGTTCCCGCAACTCCTGGGTCGCCGCCCGGCTGAAGGTCACCAGCAGCAGCTGCGAGATGTCGACCAGCCCCTCGGCGACGAACCGCACCGCCAGGCCCACGATGGCATAGGTCTTACCGGTCCCCGCACTGGCCTCCAGAACGGTGGTCCCGGTAGGCAATTCACCACACAGATCGAACTGTGCGGGCGACGCTCCGACGGAACCGGCCACCCGCGCGCTTCTCCGACGCCATGCGCCACGATCGACCGCGCACTGCTCGACGTCGCGCGCCCTTCTCTCGGCCGCAGTCGAGACTCCCGGAGCGCCGGATCCCGGTGTGCGGTCGGCGAGGTCGAATCCGCCGCTGCTCCGCTCATCGACGCAGCCGGCGGCGGTGCCGCCACCCGGTGTGTCCACGGTCGCGGCGACATCACCTCGATCCGGGTCGGATTGATCCTGCTGGTCGGCGTCGGCACACTCGCCGGCGGCTGCGGGCTCCGCCATGTCGGATTCGGGGCCCCGGCCGGCGACGTCCGAGCCGCCGCGCCGATTGTCGACACCGGCGTCGGCGGCGGCACCTGGGGTGTCGGCGGCCGTATCCGCAGTCGCCGCCGCGTTGCCGGACTGGGCCGCCTCCGCAGCGAAAAGCTCTCCGGTGTCGGCTGTTTCGTGCATCGCGCGGGCGCGGCGACGCTGGGGAGTGGTGTGCGCCGGCGCCTCGGCGGTGCGCAGGTCGGTGACGGGGAACAGTTCCTCGGTCATGGCTGCCCCTGGGATTCGTTGGCCAGCAGCGGATTCCACAGTCGCCGGGCCACCGAGCCGAACGTAGTGGTCTCGCCGTACCGGTCGGGTTCGGGCAGCGGGGTTTCCAATTGCTCGAGGGTCGGTTCGGGTCCCCGGATGTAGGTCAGGTAGCGGTCGGTGTGGTCGCCGAACGGACGCGGCCCCTTCGGTCCGCCGTAGAACTCCTCCTCCGCGGCGGCGCGAGCGGAGTCGAGATCGGCTCCGCGACAGCGACGTTCGGCATATAGCGCCGACGCCGACGGCGCGAACGACAACGGTTCGGCCAGGCCCTCCTCGCGCAGATCGGCCAGCTCGCGCAACAGGTCCGCCGCGAGCGCGGGGGCCGGTGCGGTCAGCGACGAACGCCAGGCCGGGCGGCCGAATTTACCGCGCCCGATGCTCACGGCCCGCCAGCTCTGATGGCGTTCGGTGGCGGCCAGCGCCAGCAGCCGCACCCACGCCGCCATCCGATGTTTGGGCGCGAGGCGCGAATAGGTGGCGCGCACGACCGCGTCGTCGTGCACATCGGCGACCGTCCCGGTCAGCCGCCGCCCCGATCCCAGATCCACCGCGATATCAATGGTGCGCGCCGGGGCCTGGTGCAGGGGCGCGGCGACCTGCACCAACCGGTCGACCGTGAATTCCACCTCGGCCAGCACCGCCGCGCCGAGACCGAACGGCGGCAGCGTCCCGCGCCGCCATTCCGCAGCGCGCAGGGCAGCCGGATCCGCGCCGGTGAGCCGGGCCGCCAGCATCCGTTCACCGATATTCCAGGTGGCCAGCCCGGTCAGTTCGATGGGCAGGCGTTCGTCGATGTCCTCGTCCTCCTCCGGCACCCGGATGCCCAGGCGCTGCCACAGGAAGGCCCGGATCGGATGTTCGGCGAACGACACCAGTTCCGCCAGTTCGACATCCGTGCGCGCCACGGCGGGCAACGGGCCGGACAGCCACGGCGGACTCGGTTGCGCGGGGCGCGCCGCCGCGCGGGCGGCGGCCAGCGCGAGGGTGTCGAAACCGAACGGGTCGCGCGCGTCGAAGTTGCTGCCGTCGTATGCCTGCAGCGGATGGCGGCGCACCACGTCGTCGGTGCCGCGGTGAGCGCGCACCACGTCGATCAGTTCCGCGAGCGGCGTGACCGGCGGCCGGGGCGTTCCGGTCACCGGATCGGCGCCGGTGTAGAGCACGACGAGACGGTCTTCGGCGGCGAGGACGGCGTCGAGTAGGAGTCCGCGGTCCTCGCTGCGCGAATCACGCTCGCCGACCAGCGGTTCCCGCGCGGTGACGTCGTCGCCGTCGATACCGCCGGTGCGCGGGAACACCTCGTCGTCGAGCCCGAGCAGCACCACCACCCGATGCGGGACCGACCGCATCGGCGCCAGGCCGGAGACGGTGAGCTCGCCGGTGCGGTAGTTCGAGCGCGGCGCCCGGGCCCGCGCCCGCGCCCGCAGGGCCGCGATCACATCGGGCAGCCGCAATTCGGCCGCGTCCGCGTGTTCGAAGGCGGCGGCGAGTTCGCGCCGCGCCTGCACTCCCTGCCAGGCCGCCGCAGCCGGCAGATCGGTGAGCAGATCGAGCGCGCGGTGCAGCATCTGCAACCACTGCCGCGCGGGTCGCGGGGTGCCGGCGGGTTCGGCCGGGGTGGGTCCGCTCAGATCGCGCACGCAGACAGCGAGCCGGTCGACGAATTCGGCGAACCGCCCGGCCAGGTCCACATCACCGGAGTCGACGTCGTCCAGCGGCAATGCCAGATCCAGCCAGTCCTCGCCCGATTCCCCGGCGGCCACGCCGAGCAGAATCCGGTCGACGGCCGCATTGAGGGTGTTCTGGCCGAATTCGGCGAGGCCGAAGGCCTGCCGCTGCCGTTGCCCGATTCCCCAGCGGGCGCCGGTTTCGGCGGCCCATTCGCGCAGCCGCTCGATATCCTCGTCGTCGAATCCGCAGCGGTATCGGACGGGTTCGGTGGCGGCGAGGTCGAGCACCTGGGTGACGCCGACGCGCCCCTCGGCCAGCGCCAGCAGATCCTCCAGCACCGCGAGCACCGAATTCGCCGCGCCCGCACTGCGTTCGGCGGACCGCACCCGCAAGCCGTGCGCGGGATTCGCGTCGGGAACGTCGAGAGCGGCGGGCCCCTGGCCGAAGGCGGCTCGCACCAGCGGCGCATAGCCGTCCGGATCGGGACACAGCACGATCACGTCGCGCGGTTCAAGGGTGGGATCGCGCTGGAAGAGCCCGAGCAGGACATCGCGCAACACCTCCACCTGCCGGGCAGGGCCGTGGCAGGCGTGGATCTGCACGCTGTCATCAGCCGCGCGCGGCACCGGCACCGGCGGCCAGCGGTCCGCGCGGAGGGCGTCCTGCAGCTCGGAAAGCACTGTGCCCGAACGTTTTCCGGCATCGGCACGATCGGGCTCGGGCGCATGGTGCTGATCGGCGAAATCGACGGTCGCCAGCCGGTTCTGGACTTCCCGCACGTCGCGACCCAGTGCGCCCAGCAGCGGATGCCGGGCGATCGGTTCGGCGACCACGCGCCGGGGAGCGGCGGGACGGGTTCGCACGATCGTTGCCGCACCCGCCGGCCCCGTACCAGCCTCCGCAATCGCGTCGGGTCCGGCCGGGCCGGCGACCTCCGGGGCGCACGCGCGCAACCGCTCCCACAGCGCCGGGCTCGGATGCGCGAGCCAGATGTGCACGTCCCGGTGTTCGGCCACCGCCTCCAGCACCGCGAGGTGCGGGGCCGGAATCCGGGGCAGCCCGAAGATCGAAAGCCGCTGCGGCAGATCGATACTCGCGGGATCGGTGCGTAACCGGCGGCGGACGGTGTCGAGCCGCTGCGCCGGTGCGGGGACGCCGATCGCCTCGCGCACCCGTCGCCACAGTCGCGGCTGCCACAGCAGGTCCTCGGGCAAGTCCGCGCCGCAGCCGTCGGTATCGGCGCCGTTGCCCCAGTCGGTGATCAGGGTCGGGCGGGTGGTGCCGTAGGTGTCGAACAGGGTCGCGATGTGCGTCGCGGTGCCCAGCCGCCGGCCCGCCCGGTACGCCTCGGCCGGGCCGGCGCCCACGCCCAGATGCCGGGCCAGGACCGCCGCCCAGGGCTCGCCGAGCGCGGCGTCCATCGCCGCCAGCACCGGCCATACCAGCCGGTCAGGCGCCCACGGGTCGGCGTCGGCGGCGATATCGGAGGCCGCGGCCGAGATGTCGGCGACCAGCGATGCCGGTGTCGGATAGTCGATGTTGGCGGCCACGCCGTCGCCCGCCCACGCGCCCAGCGTCACCGCGAGCCGCTGGTTGAGCCAGCGTTGCACTCCGTGCGCGCCGACGGCGACGACCTCGGCGGCGAAGGGGTCCGGCAGCGGGTGCGACAACATCGCGGCGAGCGCGTCGGCGAGCGTGCGCGCCGACTCGGCCCGATGGATGTGCAGCACCTGCGCACCGCCTCTCTGTCCCTCGCGCGCGATCCGTTGTCGCGGTGATGCGGCGCGCCCGATCCTACAAACCCGGCCACCGCCCCCGGCGGCACCGACCCTTCTCGGAGCGCCGCGCCCGGCGAACGCTGTGACACGAGCTCTCCGCAACCGACCGAGCAACGCCCGTTACCACCGATTTGCCGCCCTTGGCAGCATCCCACCAAACATTCGGCAACACAATCGAATCCGGCCATCATGACCATTCGGCTATCGCGAGCGCAATTCGCCACCGCGTGTCACCCGCAGACCGGGTCCGTCGTGTGCCACAGTGCTCTGCGGGGAGGTTTCGGGAGAAGCGGTATCGAAAGGCTGGTTCGATTCATGTCTGCGACGGTGGTCCCCCTCGTACCCAGATCCGGGTTCACGGTACGGCGATCGGGCGAGACGTGGGAACTGATCAACTCCCGGCACTACGGCCGCGGCGTGGTGCTGCACAGCTGGGCCCGCGACCGGCATTCCGAGGCCTTCGAGCACTGCTATCGGCTCAACGGCCGCAGCGTCGAGGAATTACTCGCAGCATTCCGCTGACCTGCGCCGTTACGGCCGACATGGCCGAAATGCGCTGGCCTGCAACGATCTCCGCGGAGCTACCACATCCACAGGTCGAGCTCAAGACGTGCGTGATCGGCGGATTTGTGGCTATTGTGGCTCACCGTGCGTTATCCCCGGACCGCGTCCCGCGGCATTCGAACCACCCGCCTGGCCGCCGGTGCCTGCGTCGTCGCCGCCGCGCTGATCGCGGGCACCCCCGTACTGGATCCCGCTCCGGCCACCGCCGTCCCGCTGCGCATGCAGGGCTGCCGCGACGGCTTCGACTGCGATATGAGCAGCCGGATCGCGGCCGTCGACAACTATCTGGCCTCCCGGCCCGGTGTCACCGGCTACGTGGTGCGCGACCGGGTCACCGGCGGCACCTATGCCAACGGCAATGCCGACACCCTGTTCTGGACCGCCTCCACGATCAAGCTCGCCATCGCCGAGGATCTGCTCAACCGGGCGCGCGTCGGCGCCATCGCGCTGACGCCCGAGGACCGCAACCAGATGGAGTCGATGCTGGCGACCTCCAACGACGCCGCGGCGGACTTCCTGTGGAACAAGTACGCGGGCCCGGACCGGCAGGCCTTCAACAACGCCTTCCGGGCGAACGGCATGACCGGCCTGGTGCCGCGCCCGACCAACGGCAACGGACATCTGTTCCCGGACTGGGGTTTTCAGCAGTGCGCGCCGGCCGATCTGGACCGGTTGATGAACAACGTGCTCGACCACATGCACCCGGACGACCGCGGCTACCTGCTCGACCGGATGCGCAAGGTCGACACGAATCAGCACTGGGGCGTGTGGGGCGCGGGCGACGCCCTGCACCCCGGCCTGAAGAACGGCTGGTCCGACGAGAACGGCGGCTGGGTGGTCAACTCGGTCGGCTTCGCCGGGCCCGGTGAGCGCTACACCCTCGCGGTGATGAATTCGCTCGGCGACCAGGGCGGCTACACCGACGGCGAGGAGACCACCACGCATGTCGCGCAGCTGCTGTTCGCCGGACGGTGAGCCGGGCGCTCACCACCACCGCGACAGCGCGCAGACCGGTCACCGCCGCGACAGCACGCAGACCGGTCACCACCGCGACAGCACGCAGACCGGTCACCACCGCGGCAAAGCGCAGATCGGTTACAGCCGCTGCTGCGCACTGATCGGTTACAGCCGCGACAGCCGCATCGGCGCCCCGTCGCGCGGGAACGGGATGGTGTTGAAGCCCCACGGAATCAGATAGTCGTCGGGAATGTGCCAGCGGTAGGCACGCACCATCGCCGCGATGACGACCTTCACCTCGAGGGTGCCGAAATGCATGCCGATGCATTTGTGCGCCCCCGCGCCGAACGGCATCCACGCCAGCCGATGCGACTTGTCCTCGCGCCGGCCCTCGGCGAACCGTTCCGGATCGAAACGTGCCGGCCGCGACCACAATTCGGGGAGCAGATGATTGACCCCGTAGGCGACGTCGACGTGGGTGCCGGCCGGAATGTAGTGACCGGCCACCTCGGTGTCGCGCACCGCGCGGCGCACCAGGCCCGGCACCGGCGGCACCAGCCGGAGGCTCTCCTTGATCACCAGATCCAGATCGCTAAGGCGGTCCAGGTCGGCGATCGTCGGCGGCGCACCGTCGAGCTCGTCGAACAGCGCCTGCGCCTCGGCGCGCACCCGCTGCTGCCAGTCCGGGTGGCGGCCCAGGTAGTAGGCGACCGAGGTCGCGGTGGTGGTGGTCGTGTCGTGGGCGGCCATGATCAGGAAGATCATGTGGTTGACCACGTCGGCGTCGGAGAAGGTCGCACCGTCCTCGGTGCGGGCGTGACACAGCGCGGAGAAGAAGTCCGCACCCTCTTGTCTGCGCTTCTGCGGCACCATGGCGGTGAAGTACTCCTCGAGCGTCTTGCGCCCGCGCAGGCCGGCGCGCCACGCACCGCCGGGCACCGGATAGCGCACCAGGGCCAGCGGTGCGTGGGTGCAATCGAGGAAGGCCTGTCCGAGCCGGTGACGTTGCGGTCCGGCGTCGACCCCCATGAAGGTTTCGGTGGCGATCTCGAGAGTGAGATCTTTCACCGTCGGGTACAGGCGCAGGGTGCGCGCACCGGCCGGACTCCAGCGGTCGACGGCGGCCTGGACCACAGGACTCAATTGCGCCAGATGCGATTCCAGTCGCTCGCGGGTGAACGCCTGCTGCATGATACGCCGGTGGAACATGTGCTCGGAGAATTCCAGCAGCAGTAGTCCGCGGCGGAAGAACGAGCCGATCAGGAAGTCCCAGCCCTGCCCGAAATCGTTGCGCCGCTTGCCGAGAACCTCGTCGACGGCCTGCGGCCCGGCGATCAGGACGCGATCGACGCCGAAGGATTTGCTGTAACTCACCGGGCCGTAGCGGCGATATCGGTCGTACATCTCGGCGGGGCCCCAGCGCAGATACTGCAGGGAGCGGCCCAGTACCGGCAGGCCGGAGTCACCGCGCACGGCCGCCGCCGCACTGGCCCGCGGCGGTGTGGCCAGCACCTGCTCCCGGGCCGGTAATCGGTGTAACAGCCGGTCGATCGGATGACTGTTCGGAATTTCGATGAAGCCGATGTTCTCCCGCTCGGCGTTCTCCCGCTCGGCTTCGGAGGGACGCGGATCGACGCTGACCATGACTGATGCCTCCCGAACACAGCGACCGCGCACGCCGCCCAGCCGCAAGAAAAGTACACCTCGTACATTAGAGGTAGGATCACGCTGTGACAAGGGACACAGAAATTCGGCGTCCGGGCCGGCCGCCCGGGCCGCCCCGGGATCCGGACCGCCGGCGCGCGGAAATCCTCGACGCGGCCGAGCGGGTGGTCGCCGGCTCCGGAGTTCGGATGACGATCGCGCAGGTCGCCGCGGAGGCCGGATACGCGCGCACCGCGGTGTACGCGGTGTTCCCGGATCTCTCGGCGCTGATCGACGCCCTTGCCGAGCGGCATATGAACGCCATCATCGCCGCCGCCGACCGGCTGCTGGCTCAGCCGCTGCCCGCCCGGCAACTACTGCGGGCGGTGGTGACCCTGATCTGCGATTTCGTCGACGCCAATCCCAATCTGCACCATGTCATGATGCAGCGGCTGGAGCGCGGCGACGCCGAGCACCGGCCGTTCTTCACCCGTGTATCCGACTGGGCGACATCGATTTTCGACATCATCCTGCGCCGTCTCGACGCCGACCCGGCGCTGGCGCGGATCTGGGCGACCGCCACCGTCGGCGCCATTCTGATGTCGGCCGAGGCCTGGATGCAGCAACCGAGCCGCTCCCGCGCCGAATTCGTCGACCAACTCGCGGCCTTTCTGTGGCCGGCCGTGGAGAGTATCGGCGGCGACCGCCTCGTCGGGCCGCTGGCGGCCGCCGCGGAGCCGGTGCCGAAGTAATCGCATACCCGCCCCAGGCGGGCCGAAACTCGGGCCCAGGACGCGGACGCGCCGACATCCGGCGCTCGTCGTGACTGCCTCCGGGCAGCCGACTACCGTTGAGCCTGTCGTAGACCGAACGTCCGGCGAGGAGCGCTGATGGGAACCGAAACTGTCGAGAACCGACGCCACCGCGTGGTGGTGATCGGATCCGGCTTCGGCGGCTTGTTCGCGTGCAAACATCTCGAGCACGACAACGTCGATGTCGTACTGATCTCCAAGACCTCCACGCACCTGTTCCAACCGCTGCTCTACCAGGTCGCCACCGGCATCCTGTCCACCGGCGAGATCGCCCCCGCCACCCGCATCGTGCTGCGCAAACACCACAACACGCAGGTGATCCTGGGCGAGGTCCACGATATCGACCTGGTGAACAAGACCGTGACGTCGAAACTGCTCAACCAGGACACCGTCACCTCCTTCGACAGCCTGATCGTCGCGACCGGCGCTCAGCAGTCCTATTTCGGCAACGACCAGTTCGCCACCTACGCGCCGGGGATGAAGACCATCGACGACGCGCTGGAACTGCGCGCACGCATCCTCGGCTCGTTCGAGGAGGCCGAACTGGCCAAGACCCAGGAGGAACGCGACCGATTCCTCACGTTCGTCGTGGTCGGGGCGGGCCCCACCGGCGTCGAACTGGCCGGCCAGATCGCCGAACTCGCCGACCGCACCCTGGTCGGCACCTTCCGCAACATCGATCCGCGCGATGCCCGCGTGCTGCTGGTCGAAGGCGCCGGCGCGGTGCTCGCGCCGATGGGCCCCAAACTCGGCGGCAAGGCGCAGCGCCGCCTCGAGAAGATGGGCGTGGAGATCCAGCTCAACGCGATGGTCACCGATGTCGACGCCCGTGGTGTGACGGTCAAGGACAAGGATGGCACCGAGCGTCGCATCGAATCGGCGTGCAAGGTGTGGTCGGCCGGCGTACAGGCCAGCGAACTGGGCACGATGCTGGCCGAACGGTCCAAGGGCACCGAGACCGACCGGGCCGGGCGGGTTGTGGTGGAACCGGATCTGACGATCAAGGGGTATCCGAACGTCTTCGTCGTCGGCGACCTGATGGCGGTGCCCGGCGTGCCCGGTCAGGCGCAGGGCGCCATTCAGGGCGCCACCTACGCGGCCAAGCAGATCAAGGCCGAGGTCGCGGGGAAGCAGACCCCCGAGCAGCGCAAGCCGTTCAAGTACTTCAACAAGGGCAGTATGGCGACGGTTTCGCGATTCAACGCCGTCTGTCAGATCGGCAAGCTGGAGTTCTCCGGCTTCTTCGCATGGCTCATCTGGCTGGTACTGCACCTGTACTACCTGATCGGCTACCGCAGCCGGACGGTCACGGTGTTCCAGTGGTTCGTGGCCTTCCTCGGCCGCAACCGCGGGCAGATGGCGGCCACCGAACAGTGGGTCTTCGCCCGGCTCGCGCTCGAGGCCATGAACGGCAACGGGACCGACGCCCGGGAGGTGAAGGCCGAGGTCGGCAATGCGACGCCTCCCGCCGCGCCCGGTGAAGCGCCGGCGAAATCAGCGGCCACAACCCCGGACGGCGAAAAGGCCTCGAGCACAAGCGAATCCGCTGCTTCGAGCGAGTCCGTTGCTTCGAGCGAGTCGACCGCCTCCGGCGCGTCGCATCCGAAGGCGGGCTGACGACTCGGCCTGTTCACCACAGCACTACCGAGGGCCGCGAGCCGATGCGCTTGCGGCCCTTGTGTATTCACGTGGGCCGCATAGCACGATCAATTCCCTGCCCCGAGGGCCGAGGTCCCCCTCACCCCGCTGCGGCGGTTCGACGGCGAAGGTTCGCGGGGGTTTCGGACAGTCGCGCACCCGTCCACGTCGACAGCGAGCCACCGGCGGCGAGCGGAAGCAACGCGGCCGCCACGCCGATGGTCGAGGCGGGGTTGTCGTCGGGGTATCGCAGCTCGCTGGACAACGCGCGGGGGGCCGACAGCAGGTCGTCGGCGGCGGTGCCGGCACCGAGTTCGAGGCGGTGGCGCAGCAGCGGCAGCGCGGAGGTGTCGGCGACGAGGTCGCCGCGCCAGCGGCCGTGGTCCTCGCCGGTGCGGCCGATCTGCACGCGTTCGCGGATGCGGATCCGGGCATCGGCGGCCAGCCGCACGGTGGTGACCGCACGATGGTCGGCTCCCCCGGCGACGACCGTCGGTTCCGGATCGAAGTCCAGTTCACCGCCCGCGCCGATGTCGAAGGTCCACGAAGCCGTCGACGTCGGAGTGGTGCGGCCGGGGAGCACGATCGTGGCGGCCACCGAGCGAACGGTCAGGCGCGCACCGGGCTCGACCACGATGTGGATGTCGAGGTCGTCTCCGCCGAGCGGCGTGGCCGCCGCACCGACCAGATGCACTGTATCGGGTCCGGTGGAGCGGACCGCCAGCGCGCCGGTGGCCGCCGACCGTGGCCGGGCCCCGGCACGCGCGACGATGCGAATCTCAGTGCGCAACAGCGCTTTCCCCGGCAGTATCGGCGGCCGCCGCCGCGCGCAGCTGATCGCGCACCCACGCCAGCACCGGTGTCGCGGCCGGATCCTCGGTCAGCGAGCTGAAGACGAACGGACGGCCCGCGCGCACCGCCGCGGAATCGCGCCGCATCACCTCGAGGTCGGCGCCGACCATCGGCGCCAGGTCGGTCTTGTTGATCACCAGCAGATCCGAGAACGTCACGCCCGGACCACCTTTGCGCGGCACCTTGTCGCCGCCGGCCACATCGACGACGAAGATCTGCACATCGATCAGGCCCGCGGAGAAGGTGGCGGTGAGGTTGTCGCCGCCGGATTCGACCAGAATCAGATCCAGCGGCGGATTCGCCTCGATCAGATCGTCGATGGCGTCGAGGTTGGCGGTGATGTCGTCGCGGATCGCGGTATGCGGACAACCACCGGTCTGCACCGCGCTGATCCGTTCGTCGGGCAGAACCGCGTGCCGGCGCAGGAAGTCGGCGTCCTCGGTGGTGTAGATGTCGTTGGTCAGCACCGCCAGCGACAGTTCCGCGCGCAGCTGCCGGCACAACGCGGCGACCAGCGCCGTCTTCCCCGATCCGACCGGCCCGCCGATCCCGATGCGCACCGGCTCTCCCGGCGTCCGCACCCGCCTGGGGCGGTCGTGGGCGTGATCGTGCGGTTCGCCATCGATCAGATGCGGCGGCATGAGCTCTCCTTCGGGCCTCGATTCTCGACGATCATCGTGGCCGATTCATGTGACCCCGGTGTTACCGCCCCGGCCGCGACCTTCGCGCGGTTGATCCGCCGCGCGGGTCAGGACGCGAACAGCGGCATCTCGCGGTCGAGGTGGCGCTGAGCTAGCACGTCACCGAGCGGATCGGAGAGAGCGGCCGGGCCGATCGTGGCCGCGCGCGCGGTCTCGTCGCACAGTGCGGCCAGCTCGAGCGTGATCGCCGCGACGGCGGCCGGATCGAGTGCGAGCAGCCGCTGCGCCGCGGTAGCGGCTCCGGTCATCGTCGTATAGACCACGACCCCGGCGATCTCCACCGGTCGCACCGCCGCAGCCTGCCCCACGACTCCGAAGACCGTCGACAGATGCGGCCGCACGCCCAAACTCAACCAATCATGCTGTGGCCATACCTTTTTCGCGAGGCGCAGCAGTCCGCGCCCCTGCGCACGCGAGGCCGAGCGCGCCGCCGGCGCCGGGGTGCGGGCGTCGGCTTCCGCCTCGGCCGACGAGGGGGTCAGGGTTCCCGCACAGACGGCCGCCGACAGCGAGGCCGAGACCAGGCCCGTGGTGCGGATCCGCCGGCGCAGATAGGCCGCCACCGTGTCGAGGTCGCGCACGAGCCCGGAGGCGACCGCCTCCTCGACACCGCCCGAATGCACATGCCCGCCGATGGGCAGCCGCGAATCGGCGAGCGACATCACCATCGCGAGACTCATGGGCATCTCCTGCGGCCGGGCACGATCTCCGATCCTAGAACCGCGCGGTCAGCCGGCCGCCGCGAAGTCCGCGGCGGCGCTCACCGCAGCCCACTTCTCGGTTTCGTCGGACCGGACCTGCCCGGCCGCCCGCGCCGCGGCGAGGGCGTCTTCTCATCGTGCCGGTGTCGCTGGAGCACATCAACTGTCACATTGCTCCGGCCCGGCCTCCCCGCGGGCTGGGTGTCGACGCTGCCGGCACAGCTGATGGTCGACGCCGCCGAGAACCTCCCTCAGTTCGATCCCGCCCGCGCGGCCGACATCGTGGTCGACACACTCCTGCAGGGCGTGGGCTCCGGACCGGACAGTTCCGCGCGCGCTTGACCTAAACAATGGTCGAGGTTGCAGGCTGGGCACATGAAAGCGATACGCCTGCACGAATTCGGCCCGGCCGAGAACCTGCGCTACGAGACCGTCCTCGATCCGCGGCCGACGGCCGGACAGGTTCGAATCGTCGTGGCCGCGGCGGGAATTCACCTGGTCGACACGCATCTGCGCCGGGGCCTGCCGGGCCCTTATCCGGTGCCGCCGCTGCCGACGATCCCCGGCCGGGAGGTCGCGGGCATCGTCGACTCGGTGGGCTCAGGTGTCGACGCGGATCTGCTGGGCGCTCGGGTCGTCACCCACCTGGGCGCGGCGCCGGGCGGTTATGCCGAACTGGTGGTCGCGGATGCCCAACGGCTGCATCGCATTCCGGACGCACTGCATCCGGGCGCGGCGGTGGCGATGATCGGTACGGGGCGAACCACCCTGGGCATTCTGGGAGTCGCCGAGCTCGAGCCGGGACAGCTTGCGGTGGTGCCGGCCGCGGCGGGCGGGATCGGCACGCTGCTCGTGCAATATCTGCGCGGCGCCGGGCTCACCGTCGTCGGACTGGCCGGTGGTCCGGCCAAGGTCGCCACGGTGGCGGCCAACGGCGCCCACCTCGCCCTCGACTACACCGACCCGGGCTGGCCCGACGCGGTGCGCGCGCGCTTCGGCGAACGGCCCGCGCACTGGGTCTTCGACGGAGTTGGCGGCGCAGCGGGCCGCGCGGCGGTCGAACTGCTCGCGCCCGGCGGCGCCCATCTCGTCTTCGGCTGGAGCGATACCGCGCTGGAATTCGACCCCGATGAACTCAGCGCCCGAGGCATTACCTCGCGGGCGGTTCTCGGCCCGGACATGCTCGCACGCGGCGGCGGAATCGCGGCCTTGGAGACGCGCGCCCTGGCCGCGGCCGGATCCGGGCGGCTGCGCCCCGCGGTGCACCGTTTCGCTCTCGGCGACGCCGCGGCCGCACACCGGGCCCTCGAGGACCGCGCGACCGTCGGCAAGGTCGTCCTCGAGCCGCGAGCAGTAGATAGCTGATCGATTGCTCACGTGACCGATTCGTAGCCCCTCGCCTCGGTCGCGGACCCTACGCTGGAGGTCGCGTCTCGTTCTCACGGCCCGCGACCGAGGCCGGCGGGCGCACGCGGAGGAGGTTCGTCCATGCCTGTGTGTACGACGCGTGACGAGGTCGACATCTACTACAAGGACTGGGGTGCGGGCCGCCCCGTGGTCTTCAGCCACGGTTGGCCGCTCAATGCCGACGCCTGGGACGATCAGCTGAAACACGTGGCGGACAACGGGTTTCGCGGTATCGCACACGACCGCCGCGGTCATGGGCGCTCGGCACAGCCGTGGAGCGGATACAACTTCGACACTTTCGCAGACGACCTGAACGATCTGCTCACCCGGCTCGACCTGCGCGATGTCACGCTGGTGGCCCACTCCATGGGCGGTGGCGAACTGGCTCGCTACATCGGCCGCCACGGCACCGGACGGGTGCGTTCAGCGGTGTTGCTGTCGGCTATCCCGCCGCTGATGGCGCGCACCGAGGGCAACCCGGAAGGCGTGCCCGACGAGGTGTTCGATCAGATCAAGAAGGGCATTCTGACCGAGCGCTCGCAGTTCTGGCGCGACACCTCCGAGGGCTTCTTCGGCGCCAACCGGCCGGGTACCACGGCCACCCGGGGCAACCGCGACGCGTTCTGGTTCATGGCGATGCACGAGTCGATCGAGGCCGGGGTGCGCTGTGTCGACGCCTTCGGATACACCGACTTCACCGCCGACCTGGAGAAGTTCGACGTGCCGACACTCATCGTGCACGGCGACGACGATCAGATCGTGCCGATCGACGCGACAGCCCGCAAGGCGGCGAAGATCATCCCGAACGCGACGCTCACCGTCTATGAGGGCGGTTCGCACGGTATCGCGCTGGTCCCCGGCGACAAGGAACGTTTCAACGCCGATCTGCTGGCGTTCCTGCAGAGCTGAAACACCCCGCGTCCCGAGTGCTCGCGCGACTCCGGTTGTCGTGCACGGCCATCGACCACTGTCCACGCACGCGGTTCAGGTGAATCGGAAGCTGCGGGCCATCAGCCGCTGCATCGGGCCGCGGGTCAGATCCGTCCACGCCTGCAGGGGACCGCTCCACCACGGTGAGATCTCCACCGGTTTCGCGACGACGGCGTGACACACCAGATCGGCGGCCTCCGCGGCGGTCAGTCCCGGCATGGAACCGAAATCGGTGGGCGCGCTCATGCGGGTGTGCACCAGCGGCATGTAGATCGAGGTGGTGGTGACGCCGTCGGCCGCCACCTCGGTCGCCACCGTGCGCAACCACTGGTCGAACGCCGCCTTCGAGGCGCCGTAGGCGGCCCATCGCGGCGCCGGCGGCATACGCAGCCCCCAGGTGGAGATGTTGACGATATGTCCGCGACCACGCTCCCGCATCGCCGGGAGCAGGGCCAGTAGCAATCGCACCGGGCCGAGGTAGTTGATATCGATGGTCCGGGTGAAGTCGTGGAAGCGATCGTAGGACTGGTCGATCGAGCGGCGAATCGAGTGGCCCGCGTTGTTGATCACCACATCCACCCGTCCGTGCGTGGCGAGGATGTCGCGGGCCAGTTCGGCCACCGCGTCCATATCGGTCAGGTCGGTGCTGTACGTGTGCGCGATGCCGCCGGCCGCGGTGATGTCGTGGGCCGCGGCGTCGAGTTCCGCTGCCGAGCGCGCGACCATGACCACGACGGCTCCGGCGGCGGCGAATTTGGCGGCGGTGACCTTTCCGATGCCGTGCGAGGCACCGGTCACCAGCACCACCCGGCCCGAGACGGCCTCGCGCAGCGCCGCGTCCTGGGGCCGCGACGTGGGATACAACAAACGCGTCGCGACCCGCTCGGCCAGCGGGCGGCCCGGTGAAGCGGTATTTGTCACAGCCGAAACTGTATTGGGCCGCCTCCACCGGCGGGCCGGAATCGTCACCGTCGACCGGGAACCGGTCAGCGTGTTCCCGCCGCCGCGGACGCGGCATCCACCGCCGCCGCGGACGCGGCATCCACCGCCGGCGCGGACGCGGCATCCACAGCGGCCGCGCGCCGACGCCGGCGACCCGAGGTCGCCGCGGCCGTCACCGCCATCATGATCAGCAGTGCCGCACCGACCACCAGCGCGGTGTGCATGCCGGTGACGAACGAGCTCTGCGCGGCATGGACCGCGGCCGCATCGCCGCGATGAAGCACGAGCGTCTCGCCGAGCGTGTCGGCGAAATCGCCGCCGGATCGAAACACCAGCGCCGCCAGCGAACCCAGCAGCGACAACCCCAGTGCGTTACCCAGTTCGAAGCTCGTCTCGGAGATGCCGACCGCCGACCCGGCCCGCTCGGCCGGAACCGAGGACACCGCGACCTCGGACACCAGGGTGAACACGATGCCGTAGCCGAGGCCCGCGATCGTGGAACCCGCGATGTACCAGCCGATTCCGCCGTCGACGCCGATGCCGAGCAGCAGCAGATTGCCGACCGCGGCCGCGCTCAGCGCCAGCACGAACGAGCCGCGGGTGCCGAGCCGGCGTGCCACCCGGGCACCACCCATCGAGCAGATGAACACCGCGATGGCCGCCGGAATACCCAGCAGCGCCGCGCCCAGGACGTCCCGCCCGGCCACCGACTGCAGATACATGCTGGTCAGATAGCTCATGCCGGCCAGCGACATCATGCCCACGGTGGACGACCCGATCGCCACCCGGAACAGGCCGCGGCGGAACAGGCTCAGATCCAGCAGCGGTTCGGCGAGGGTGCGCTGGCGACGCACGAAGGCCACCAGCACCGCGACGCCGGCGAGGCCGAGCACCACCGAGACCGCGTCGACGCCCTCGGCCGCGGCCCGTTTCACCGCGTACACCAGCGGCAGGATGCCGCCGATGGACATGATCACGCTCACCGGATCCAGCGGTCCGCGACCGGCGGAGCGGTGTTCGGGCAGCAGCAGCGGTCCCAGCGCCAGCAGCACCAGCAAGACCGGCGTATTGATCAGGAAGATCGAGCCCCACCAGAACTTGTGCAGCAGCAAGCCGCCGATCACCGGCCCCACCGCCGAACCACCCGCGAAGAACGCCGTCCAGATGCCGATGGCGGTGCCGCGGGCCCGGGCGTCGGGGAACAGACTCGAGATCAGTGCCAGGCTCGACGGCAGCAACGTCGCGCCGCCGACACCCATCAGCGCGCGCGCCGCGATCAGCACACCGGCGCTGGGCGCGAAGGCCGCCAGCAGTGAGGCGATGCCGAAAACCGTTGCGCCGGCGAGCAAGATGTTGCGCCGCCCGATGCGGTCACCGAGATTGCCCATGGTGATCAGCAGTCCGGCGATCATGAATCCGTAGATGTCGAGAATCCACAGCTGCTGTTCGGCCGAGGGGTCCAGATGCTCGGTCAGCGTCGGCATCGCCAGATACAGCACCGACATGTCCATCGACACCAGCAGCACCGGCAGGATCAACACCGCCAGACCCAGCCACGCCCGCCGGGGGGTTGCGCTCGGCGCGGTGTGCGCCGCCGCCGAGGTCTCAATGCCGACCATCACCTATCCTTCATCTCGTGCGTACGTCGTACGCGACCGGGTACAGCGTACGCATCCGGTCGCAGAAAGGAAAGCGAGTTTCGATGCCGAAACCTTCCCCCCCACCCTCACCTCCGACTTCGGGGTCCCCGAACCGGTCGCAGCCCGAGCGGCTGACGCGAGCGGCGATCGTCGACACCGCCATCGCGCTGGCGGACGCGGACGGCATCGACGGATTGTCCATGCGCCGCATCGCCGAGCGAATGGGCGTGGGCGCGATGTCGCTGTATCGGCACGTACCGAACAAGGACACACTGCTGGCCGATATGACCGACGACGTCGCGCGCCGCTACCCGTATCCGGCGCCGGAAGCGGACTGGACCTGGCGCGACCGGGTGCGCGCGGCCGCCGATATCGACTGGCAGCTCTACCGGCTGCATCCGTGGGTGCTGTTCACCTTCGCGGTGCCGCGCTACAACTTCGGCCCGCACAGCCTGGCATGCCTGGGCTGGCTGACCGAAGGGTTCCTCGAACTGACCGATGATCGCCGCGAGGCCACCGCGATGGCACTCGAGGTCTGGAGCTATATCGCCGGCATCGCCCTTCAGCAGGTCAGCGCCACCATTCTGGCCGCCCGCGAGGACGAGCACGACGAATCCTCCGGGCTGACAGCACTTCTGGAGGGCACCCCGCGCTGGCCGAGCCCGCCCGCGCTGGCGCCCCTCGAGGGCACCGGACTCGGCGATCTGCTCGATCCGGTGCGGCAATTGCATTCGGGCCTGTCCGCGCTGTGCGACGGTTTCGCCGCACGCCACGGCTGATCGGCGGTCAGTAGGACGAACGGCCCTGCGTTCCACCGGACACCGACCACACCTCCACGATCAGCCCGTGCCGGGCGATGAGCCGACCTCGGCGCACCGGAGGATGTGGTCGCCCTCGCGCGCCGCCAGGCAGCCGAGCACCGCCGCTGGCTCCACCGCTACCGTGCCATGCACGCCGAGATCGATCCGGCCGATACCGTGCGCGCCCAATCCCGTTCTCGCATCCTGGAACTCGGCACCGGACAGGAACAGGCGTACGTGGACTTCTGGACCGAACTCGCCGGCCACCCCGACCGGGTCGGGCACGGCGATTCGGCACCGGTCAACCGGTGACCACGGCGTAGGCGAATCCGTCCCAGCCTTTGCTGCCCACGGTCTGCAGCACGGTGGCCTCGAGCCGCGGCTCGTCGGCGAGCAGCCGCAGCGCTTCCCGTGCCCCGCGGACCGCGGGATCGCCGGGGTCGCCGTCGGCCAGGGCGCCGCGGCGCACGACATTGTCGACGATGATCACCGAACCGGGGTGGGTCAGCCGCAACGCCCACTGCACATAGTTGGCGTTGTTGACCTTGTCGGCGTCGATGAAGACCAGGTCGAACGGCTCGCCGTGGTCCTCGGCGACTCCGGGCAGGGTGTCCAGCGCCGCCCCGACCCGGATCTCCACCCGCTCCCCCACCCCTTTGTGATCGAGGTTGGCGCGGGCCACCTCGGCGTGGTGCGGATCGTATTCCAGCGTCACGACGCGTCCTTGGGTGCCCACCGCACGCGCCAGCCACAGCGTGCTGAACCCGCCGAGCGTCCCGATCTCGAGCACACGCCGCGCCCCGCCCGACAGCGCGAGCAGATACAGGAATTTGCCCTGCGCCGGTGAGACGTCGATCGGCGGCAGGCCCGCCTCGGAATTCGCCTGCGCCACATCGGAATCGGCGTCTCCGATCAGAGTGTCCACGATGTAGCGGTCGACCTCGCCCCATTCGGCATTCGTCATATCGGCCAGTGTGCCACCGCGCCCGCACCGGCGCAGCGCCGCGCCATCCACGACCTGCGTGCGGCGGGAGCGAGGTTCAGAACAGGAAGTAACGCTGTGCCATCGGCAACTCGGTGGCGGGCTGCTGCTCCCACACCTCGCCGTCGATACGCACGGTGAAGGTGTCGGGTTCCACCTCGATACGCGGCATCGCGTCGTTGAGCGGCAGGTCGCTTTTGGTCCGGCGGCGTACATCGGCCACCGGCACCAGTTTCCGCCGCACCCGCAGCCGCTCGGCCAGCCCGTCCTCGACCGCCTGCGGGGAGACGAAATGCAGCGACGTGCCCGCCGCCACCACGGGTGCGGCCCCGAACATAGGCCGCGGCAGGACCGGCTGCGGTGTCGGAATCGAGGCGTTGGCATCGCCCATCGCCGCCCACGCGATCGCGCCGCCCTTGAGCACCGCATGCGGGCGCACACCGAAGAAGGCCGGCTCCCACAGCACCAGATCGGCCAATTTGCCGACTTCCACCGACCCGATCTCGTGGTCCAGGCCGTGCGTCACCGCCGGGCAGATCGTGTATTTCGCGATATAGCGGCGCACCCGATGGTTGTCGGCGGCCCCGTCACCGGGCAGCGCGCCGCGGCGGCGCTTCATCATGTGCGCGGTCTGCCAGGTCCGCATCACCACCTCCCCGATGCGGCCCATCGCCTGCGAATCCGAGCCGATCATGGAGATCGCGCCCAGATCGTGCAGCAGATCCTCCGCCGCGATGGTCGAGGGCCGGATTCGGCTCTCGGCGAAGGCGAGATCCTCGGGCACGGCCGGATTGAGGTGGTGGCACACCATCAACATGTCCAAGTGCTCGTCGAGGGTGTTGACCGTATGCGGGCGAGTCGGATTGGTGGAGCTGGGCATCACGTTCGGGTGCGAGGCGACGGTGATGATGTCCGGCGCGTGCCCGCCGCCGGCGCCCTCGGTGTGATACGAGTGGATGGCCCGCCCGGCGATCGCGGCGAGGGTGTCCTCCACGAATCCGGCCTCGTTGAGCGTATCCGAGTGCAGCGCAACCTGAACCCCGGCGGCGTCGGCCACCCGCAGGCAGGCGTCGATCGCCGCCGGGGTGGTGCCCCAGTCCTCGTGCAGCTTGAATCCGCCCGCGCCACCGCGCAATTGCTCCCACATCGCCTCGGGGCGCACGGTGTTGCCCTTGCCCAGCAGCAGAATGTTGACCGGCCAGCCGTCGGTCGCCTCCAGCATGCGGCCCAGATGCCAGGCGCCGGGAGTGACCGTGGTGGCTTTGGACCCTTCGGCCGGGCCGGTTCCGCCGCCGATCAGGGTGGTGATACCGCCGCCGAGCGCCTCGTCGAGCAACTGCGGGCAGATGAAATGCACGTGACAGTCGATCGCGCCGGCGGTGAGGATGCGGCCGTTGCCGGCGATGATCTCCGTCGACGGCCCCACCACCAGATCCGGATGCACGCCGTCCATAGTCTCCGGATTTCCGGCCTTGCCGATCGCGCAGATGCGGCCGTCGCGAATGCCGATGTCGGCCTTGACGATTCCCCAGTAGTCGACGATCACGGCCCCGGTGATCACGGTGTCCGGGGTGCCCTCGGCGCGGGTCGCGCGGGCCTGGCCCATCGATTCCCGCAGCACCTTGCCGCCACCGAAGACGGCCTCGTCACCGGCCAGACCGGGTCCACCGCAGCGGTCTTCGGTGATCTCGATCAGAAGATCGGTGTCGGCGAGGCGAATTCGATCCCCGACGGTGGGGCCGAACAACGTGGCGTAGCGGGCGCGGGACAGTTCCGCCATCAGTCGACCGGCCTTCCGTCTGTCTCGTCGAACCGGTTCGCCACCGGGCCGAGCGGCCCCGGCGCATCCGGGCCGATCCCGTACACCTCGCGGCTGCCGCCCAGCGGCACCAGCGAAACGCGTTGCGCCAGGCCGGGTTCGAAGCGCACGGCGGTACCGGCCGGAATGTCGAGGCGGCGGCCGTGCGCCGCGCCCCGGTCGAAGTCGAGGGCGGTATTGGCCTGCGGGAAGTGCACATGACTGCCCACCTGCACCGGCCGGTCGCCGGTATTGACCACCTCGAGTTCGATCCGGTCGGCGCCGGCATTGATCTCGATGGGGCCGGCGGCGAGCAGATACTCGCCCGGCACCGGGCCGGAGCCGCTCTCGGCGGATATCGCGCTCATCGGTGCCCCTCAGCCGATAGGGTGATGCACGGTCACCAGTTTCGTGCCGTCGGGGAAGGTGGCCTCGACCTGCACGTCGGGGATCATCTCGGGAACCCCCGCCATGACGTCGTCGCGGGTGAGCACGGTGCGGCCCGAGGACATCAGCTCGACGACGGTGCGGCCGTCCCGGGCGCCCTCCAGCACGTGATCGGTGATGATCGCGACCGCCTCGGGATGGTTGAGTTTCAGCCCGCGAGCCTGCCGCCGGCGCGCCAGTTCGGCCGCGTAGCTGAGCATCAGCCGTTCCTGCTCGTGCGGTGACAGACGCACATCGACTCCTCGGCTGCTCGGGCGTACGGTGCTCGATATCTTGGCACGGCCGTACCGGGTGCGCTCGCCGGGACGGGCGCTCGCCTGGCCGGCCTCAGGCCTTGGCCGTCCCGTCCGCGGTGAGGTTCTGCAGCCGCACCTGGCCGCGAGCGACCACCCGGTCCTGCTCGTCGGTGATCTGCACCTGCCACAGCTGCTGCGAGCGGCCCTGGTGAATCGGGGTGGCGACGCCGCGCAGGCTGCCCTCGCGGACCGCCCGCAGGAAGTCGGTGTTGTTGTTGACGCCGACCACGTGACCGCGGTCACCGAACCACACGCCGCCGCCGACACTGGCCAGGGTTTCGATGATCGTGCAGTACACCCCGCCGTTGACGATGCCCGCGGGCTGATGCAGCTGCGGCGAGACCACCCACTCCCCGGCCACGCGATCGGGCCCGACCTCGGTGTACTTCAGACCGATGAGGTCGCTGAAGGTCCCCTCGCTATAGCGGGTCATCTGCTCGGGCGTGACATCCGCCAGGGAGCGAACCCCGAATCGGTCGTGCTGTGTCATAGAAAAACACTTACACCACCCGGGTACCGCCCGGTACGGCGGTGCCGCGCGCTCGGTCACACCCGTGACGGGTAATCGCACAGCACACCGGCGACACAATGTGAAAAGCGTTGTACTGCAGCGGCATACGCACTCACAGCGTTCCGGCTACGGTTGTGATCACGGCGAGCGCAACCCTCGCTCCCGCACTCGCGCGGCCCTACCGTGGCGGCCATGACAGCCGCATCGGACACTCCGCTCAACGACATCGTCGACGCCACCGCACAGGCCGTGGCCGGCGATCCCGCGAAGGCGCAGGTCCTGTTTTCCGCTGCCGGAGTCGCGGAGGGCGCCGTCGGCAGCGCCGTCACGGCCGGCACGTATACGGTCCGGGTGGACGAGCCGGCCGCGTTGGGCGGCGCGGGCACCGCGCCGAATCCGGTCGAGTTCTATCTGGTGGCGTTGATCTCGTGTCAGGTGGTGACCTACCGGTTCTGGGCGCAGCGACTGGGCATCGTCGTCGACGATCTGCGCATCGACGCCGAGGGCGACCTCGACGTGCGCGGCTTCTTCGGACTCGACGACACCGTGCGCGCCGGGTTCCAGCAGGTCCGGGTTAATGTACACATCCGCGGCCCGGAGCCGGCGCAGCGCTACGCTGAACTGCAGGCCGCCGTGGACGCCCACTGCCCTGTTCTCGATATCTCGACCGGGCCGACGCCCGTGCTGACCACACTGATCACGCCGGAGTTGGAAAACTCCACAGTTCCCGCCTGATTCTCCGCGAATCGGGCATTCTGGGGCGGCGCACCGCCGCCTCGTGCGCGACGACCCATCCCATCTACACCTTTTGGAGCTGAAACCCATGACCGACTCCGTCGAGCCGAACGATCCGGCGCAGAACTGGAGCTTCGAGACCAAGCAGGTCCACGTCGGCCAGATTCCCGACGGCACCACCAACGCTCGCGCGCTGCCGATCTACCAGACCACCTCCTACACCTTCCGCGATACCGATCACGCGGCGGCGCTGTTCGGTCTGGCCGAGCCCGGCAACATCTACACCCGCATCATGAACCCCACCCAGGACGCGGTCGAGCAGCGCATCGCCGCCCTCGAAGGTGGTGTGGCCGCGCTGCTGCTCTCGTCGGGTCAGGCCGCCGAAACCTTCGCGATCCTCAACATCGCGGGCGCCGGTGACCACATCGTGTCGAGTCCGCGCCTCTACGGCGGCACCTACAACCTGTTCCACTACACGCTGCCGAAGCTGGGCATCGAGGTGTCGTTCGTCGAAGATCCCGACGATCTGGATCAGTGGCGCGCCGCGATCCGCCCGAACACCAAGGCGATCTACGGCGAGACGGTGTCCAACCCGCAGAACCACATCCTCGACCTGCCGGACCTGGCCGAGGTCGCCCACACCGCCGGTGTGCCGTTCATCGTGGACAACACGGTGCCGACCCCGTATCTGATCCAGCCGCTGAAGCACGGCGCCGACATCGTCGTGCATTCTGCGACGAAGTATCTCGGCGGCCACGGCGCCGCGATCGCCGGTGTGATCGTCGACGGCGGCACGTTCGACTGGACGGTGACCGACGAGCAGGGCAACTCGCGCTTCCCCGGCTTCACCACCCCGGACCCCAGCTACCACGGCGCGGTGTTCGCCGATCTGGGTGCGCCGGCCTACGCGCTGAAGGCACGCGTGCAGTTGCTGCGCGACCTCGGCTCCGCGGTGGCGCCGTTCAACGCGTTCCTGATCAGCCAGGGCCTCGAGACGCTGAGCCTGCGGGTGGAGCGGCACGTCTCCAACGCCCAGGCCGTCGCGGAATTCCTCACCGAGCAGCCGGAGGTGACCAACGTCTTCTACGCGGGACTGCCGTCGTCGCCGTGGTACGAGCGCGGCCGCGAGCTGGCCCCCAAGGGCACCGGCGCGATCGTCGCGTTCGAACTGGCCGGCGGCGTGGACGCGGGTAAGAAGTTCGTCGACGCGCTGACCCTGCACAGCCACGTCGCCAATATCGGCGATGTGCGCTCGCTGGTCATCCACCCGGCCTCGACCACGCACTCACAGCTGACTCCCGAGGAGCAGCTGGCCGCGGGTGTGACGCCGGGTCTGGTTCGCCTGGCCGTGGGCATCGAGGGGATCGAGGACATCCTCGCCGACCTGCGGACCGGTTTCGCCGCCACGCACTAGTTCTCGCCGATGCCCGGTTCGCCGCCACCCGGCGGTGAGCCGGGCATCGTCGTGTCCGCAAAACACCTGCCCGCACATCGGGATCGTGTGCGGAAGTCGGGAAACGACGCGGCGGGCCCTCCGTGACAAGGGCCCGCCGCGGGCAGTGGACCAGGGAGTCGACCGCAGCCCTCGGGACTCTCGCTCGATCCGGACGCCGAGTCGAGTGTAGGTCAGGCTTACCTAACTAAGCAAGAGCGACGCACCGGCAACCCCCGGTCGGCCAACGCCAGCAGCAATGCCTGCCCCCGTTCGATCCCGGCATCCGCGCCGGTCCGCGCCAGTTCCGGAACATAGGTGGCCGCGCCGACGATGGATTCGCCCACCAGATTCCAGAATCGCGCCCGGCTCAACCTCGCGCAGCGCCACAGGCTCTCGCACACCAAGGTCAGCGCCGCCTCGCAGCGATGCGCCAGCCACACCGAGAGCGCCCGATCACACGGCAGCGTCACCACACCCGGCCGCCCCGCCAGCGGATCACCCGCCACCACGCGAATCGTCGTGTCCGACAAGCCCGCCCAGTCCAGCCCGCCGTCGTTGTCGCCGTGCACCCACAGATTCTCGAGCCCCGGATCCCAGGCCCGGTTGTCGCAGACCATCAGCGCGACCACCCGGCCGACCACGGCATGGATCAGCGCGGTGGCGACCACCTCGGCGGCGATCTCGGCGCTTGTCATTTCCGCCACATGCCGGCGATACATCAGCTCGATGCGACCTTCACGCACCCCGTCGGCCAGTCGCCACCACCGCCGGCGCCCTTGTTCGGCCATCGCCGCCATGGCGTAGACCCGTGGATGCCCAGGCTGCAACGCGCGCAGCCGGACGCAGATCTGTTCGAACGCCGGCTCGAGACGGCGAGCCGGGAAAATCGTCACTGGTTCGGACATCGAACCCCCTCAACGTTCGGCATTACGGTCGACAACGGAAGATAGGTTAGGCTTACCAGACTTGCCCGGCCAGAGGTCGCCGCGCAAGTGTTCGATCGCCATGAAACGCGTCACCCAGGAGTCGTTCGCCGCCGTGTCCGCCGCAGTCACCACCCCCCGTCGCCGCGCGACCGGCCTGGCGCTCCTGGCCGGGGTGCTGTTGCTCGCCGTCGTCGCCGGACTCGCCATCGGTGCGAAATCCCTGTCCCCGGCCGAGATCTGGCACGCCGTCTCCTGTCCGGACGGCGTGCCGTTCAGCTGCCCCGCGGACGGGCAGGCCGATCGGATCGTGCGCGAATTGCGCCTGCCCCGAACGGTTCTCGCACTGCTCACCGGCGGCGCACTCGGCATCGCCGGTGCGCTGATCCAGGGCTACACGCGCAATCCGCTCGCCGATGCCGGATTGCTGGGCCTCAACGCGGGTGCGGCGTTCCTGGCCGCGCTCGGCATCCATCTGTTCGCGCTCACCCAGCCGAGCCAGTACATCTGGTTCGCCTTCGCCGGAGCGCTGGCGGCCGGTGTGGTGGTGTTCGGCGCGTCGGCGAGCGGCGGCAGCCGCTCCACACCGCTGACGCTGGTCCTGGCCGGTGCGGCGGTGACCGCACTGCTGCAGGCGCTGACCAACGCGGTGATCCTGCTCGATCCGGCCGCGCTGGACACCTACCGCTTCTGGGTGGTCGGCACTCCCGCCGGCCACGAACCGGCGGTGGCGGCCCAAGTGGTGCCGTTCATCCTCGCGGGAACGGTGCTGGCGATCCTGGCCGCACCCGGGCTCAACGCGATCGGACTCGGCGAGGACGTCGCGCGCGGGCTCGGGGTGAACATCGCGCGCAACCGCGCGATCGGGCTCACCGCGGTGGTGCTGCTGACCGGCGCCGCGACGGCCGCGGTCGGTCCGATCGCCTTTCTCGGATTGGTCGTTCCGCACCTGGGCCGCATGATCACCGGACCGGATCACCGCTGGCTGATTCCGTATTCGGCGCTGCTCGGCGCGATCGTGCTGCTGCTGGCCGATGTCGTCGGCCGGGTGATCGCGCCGCCCGGCGAGTTGCAGGCCGGTATCGTGCTGGCCGCGATCGGCGCACCCTGTTTCATCGCTCTGGTGCGCCGGCGAAAGGTGGCCGAATTGTGAACGCGCGCAGTGATATCCGTACCCCCGATGCCGCCGGCACGGAATCGGGTACCGCGGCCGGAGCGAACGGAGAACGACACGGCGGGGACGCCGGCGGCGAGGCGGCGTCCGGCTTCGTCGGCGATTCGACGAGCGCTCCCGGGGCGGAAAGATCCGGCGCGGCGCTGACACGGGTCCGGCCGGCCGTCCGCGTCGCCGGAATCTCTGCGGTCCTTCGCCTTTCGATGCTGCTGACGCTGTTCGCCCTCGCCGCCGCGATCGCGGTGCTGTTCGTGGTGGACATCTCCGTCGGCGACTATCACATCTCCCTCGGGCGAGTGCTGGACGTGCTGACCGGCGGCGGCACCCGCTCGCAGCGATATGTCGTCATGGAATCGCGACTGCCGCGCGCGGTGACCGCGCTGGTGGCCGGAGCGGCGCTCGGCATCGCGGGCGCGATCACCCAGTCGATCCTGCACAATCCGCTCGCGAGCCCCGACGTCCTCGGCATCACCTCCGGGGCGAGCTTCGCCGCGGTGGCGGTCCTGGCCGGGGTGGGCGGCACCGCCACCGGAATCGTCGCGTCGCTGGGTGTTCCACTCGCTGCACTGGCGGGTGGGCTGGCCACGGCCGCACTGATCGGCGTCCTGGCGCTGGGCCGCAACAGCGGCGGCGACACCGGACTGAGCGGAATGCGGTTCATCCTCATCGGGATCGGGGTCAACGCGCTGCTGCTGGCCGGTATCAACTGGCTGGTCACGCGGGCAAGCCTCGACGACGCCACCCGGGCGCAACTGTGGCTCACCGGCTCACTCAACGGCGCGGACTGGAACAGGACGAGCGCGGCGGCCGCCGGACTCGTCGTCGTGGTGCTGATCGCGGCGGGCTCGGCGCGCACCCTCGCCGCGCTGCGTTTCGGCTCCGACACCACCCGCGCGCTCGGTGTGCGCGTGCAGACACAGCAGTTGGTGCTGATCGGCGCCGCGGTGGCGGCGGCCGCGCTGGCCACCGCGGCGGTCGGCCCGCTGGCCTTCGTCGGGTTGGCCGCCCCGCAGATCGCCCGCCGGCTACTGCGCACCCCCGGCGAGCCGGTCATCGGCTCCGCGCTGGCCGGCGCACTGATCGTGATCGCCGCCGATGTCGCAGCCCGGACCGTCGTACCGGTCGACTTGCCGGTCGGCCTGGTCACCGCCGCGTTCGGCGGACCGTTGCTGCTGTTGCTGCTGATACGCGTGAACCGGAAGGCGACCTTGTGAGCACCCGAACCCCGCACCGGAACACCGGCCACGACGCCCACCGCCTCGCCGCGGAGAACATCACCCTCGGCTACGGCGGCCGCGTCATCGTCGACGGCCTCAGCGTCGATATCGAACCCGGCCTCATCACCACGGTGATCGGGCCGAACGGCTGCGGCAAATCCACGCTGCTGCGCGGACTGGGCCGGCTGCTGCGCCCGAACGCGGGCCGAGTCCTGTTGGACGGCAAGGCGATCGCCACCATGAAAACCCGCGACGTCGCCCGCATCGTCGGCATGCTGCCGCAGACACCGGTCGCGCCGGAAGGTCTGACCGTGGCCGATCTGGTCGCGCGCGGCCGTCACCCACACCAGTCCTGGCTGCGCCAATGGTCGGCCGACGACGAAACAGAGGTCGCGCACGCCCTCGCCCAGACCGGCGTCGCGGAGCTCGCCGATCGCACCCTCGACGAACTGTCCGGTGGGCAGCGCCAGCGGGCGTGGATTTCCATGGCACTGGCCCAGGGCACCGACATCCTGCTGCTCGACGAGCCCACCACCTATCTGGATCTCGCCCACTCGCTGGAGGTACTCGACCTCGTCGACCGGCTGCACCACGATCTGGGCCGGACCGTGGTCATGGTGTTGCACGATCTGAATCTGGCCATCCGCTACAGCGACCGGTTGATCGTCATGCGCGAGGGCCGTATCGTCGCCCAGGGCGCGCCCGGCGAGGTGATCGACACCGAATTGTTGCGGACGGTCTTCGGCCTGCGTGCCGAGGTGCACACCGATCCGGTGTCGGAGCGTCCGATGATCGTGCCGATCGGCGCGCGGCACGTCGTCGGCGCCATCGGCGGACCGCGCCCGGCCGATGCCGAAACGAGTTCCCCGACCGGGTTATGAAAAATCCCACAAAGCTACCGGCCGGTTACGACGAACTGTAGTACGCATTTGTGTCGTTGCCTCCGTAAGCTGGAGGGATGGCAGGTCTTGGTGAACTCGAGAAAGCGGTCATGGACCAGTTGTGGTCGACCGACGAACCGCAGACGGTACGGCAGGTCCATGAAGCCCTCGCCGCGCGCCGCGAGCTCGCGTACACCACTGTGATGACGGTGCTACAGCGGTTGGCGAAGAAGAATCTGGTCGTGCAACAGCGCGACGACCGGGCACATCGATACGCGCCCGTGCACACGCGCGACGAACTCGTGGCCAGCCTGATGGTCGACGCGCTACAGCAGGCCGACGAAGTCGGGTCCCGGCGCGCCGCACTCGTGCACTTCGTCGAACAGGTCGGAAAGGATGAGGCTGCCGCACTCCGGGATGCACTCGCTAAGCTCGAAGCAACCGAGACCGCGCGCAACCCGTCCGAGGACGAGAACACCGCGTCCGACGACAACGGAGTCGCCCCGCCACAGTAGCTGCGTGGTGCTCTCCGGCGCCGCGATCTCGGGCCCATGGCCCCACAACGCAGTGAGCTGAGTATGAACGCAACAGCGCCGGTCTTCGCCGGTCTCGCCTTGCTTCTCGCGGGACCGGTCCCGGCTCTGCTCGGCCGAGCCACCTGGCCGTACCGGACTCCCCGCGCGGCGCTCGTGTTGTGGCAGGCGGTCGCGCTGGCAGCGGTGTTGTCGGCCTTCGGATCCGGGCTGGCGATCGCCAGTCTGCTGCTGGTCCCGGGTCCCGACGGCCGCCCCACCACCTCCCCGACCAAGGAGATCGACGCGCTCGGTCTGGGGCTCTGGCTGATCTACGTCGTCGTCTTGGCGCTGACCCTGCTGGTCGGCGCGCGCCTGATCTACGCCTCGATCCGGGTCGGCGTGCATACCCGCCGCCGTCGGGCCCGGCACCGGATGCTGGTCGACCTGCTCGACCAGGGCGGCGACCTCAGCCACGGCGATCTGATCGCGGCCTCGCCGCTGGCCGGTACCCGTGCCGCGGATATTCGTGTCCTCGCCGCCGCCGAGCCCATCGCCTATTGCCTGCCCGGTCTGCGGCAGCGCGTGGTGCTCAGCCAGGGAACGTTCGCGAACCTGTCGAAATCCGAACTGACCGCGATCGTCAGCCATGAGCGTTCGCATCTGCGTGCACGCCACGACCTGGTGCTGGAGGCGTTCACCGCCGCGCACGAGGCATTCCCGCGGGTGGTACGCAGCAAATCCGCGCTGGATTCGGTGAAACTGCTGATCGAACTGCTCGCCGACGATTCCGCCGTCAAGGTCACCGGCCCCACCCCGCTGGCCCGCGCCCTGGTGACGTGCTCGAATTCCACCGCCCCGCAGGGCGCCATGGCCGCGGGCGGGCCTACCACACTCATCCGCATCCAGCGACTGACCGGTCCGCTCGGCGATCTGCGCATCGCGACCGCGGCCTACGTGACGGCCGCCGCGATCCTGGTGGTGCCGACCCTCGCGGTGGCGATTCCGTGGCTGGTCGAATTGAACCGGTTGCTGAGTGCCTGAGCGGCGGCGTTCCCCGGCATCTCGCGGCCGGCATGCGAACAACTACGGGGACAACCCTTTCGGACGCGGCGGCCCTCGGGGCGCGCGCTCCTCGGAAGGTTCCGGGCGGGCCGGGTCCGGCCGGCCGACGGGCGAGCGCACGGGACGATCGGACCGCGCACCGGATGCCGGAGACCGGGCACCGAAGGACCGTCGCCGTGCCGGGCGCGTCTTCGAACCCTCGACCTCATCGCCGGGTGACGAGGTTTCTCGCGGTCCGGCCGCAGGGCCCGGATTCGCCGAACTCGGCCTGCCGGTCGAACTGGTGCAGGCATTGCGGCGCAACCGCCTCGAGACCGCATTTCCCATCCAGGCAGCGGCGATTCCGGACGTGCTCGCCGGTCGCGATGTACTCGGGCGCGCGGCCACCGGTTCCGGCAAGACGCTGGCCTTCGGTCTGCCGATGCTGGTCCGGCTGCGGCGCGGTGCGTCCGCACCGCGCCGCCCTCGGGCGCTCGTCCTCGCTCCCACCCGCGAGTTGGCCCTGCAGATCGAGGCGGCCCTCGACGAGGCGGCGCTGGCGCTGGGCCTGCGGATGGCGACAGCCGTCGGCGGTATGCCGATCAAACGGCAAGCCGATCGCCTGAGCCGCGGCGTGGACCTGCTGGTCGCGACCCCCGGTCGGCTCGCCGACCTCATCGACCAGGACAAGGTCGGCCTGGACGCGGTGCGCGTAGTCGCGATCGACGAGGCCGACCACATGGCCGAACTGGGCTTCGTCGACCAGATCCGCGCGGTCCTCGACCGCCTACCGGCCGACACTCAGCACCTACTCTTCTCCGCGACGTTGGATGCCGCCGTCGACACCCTGGTGCACACCTACCTCGACGACCCGGTCCATCACGACGTCACGACCACCGCGGGAATGCGGCCATCTTCCGCCGGGCACGCCGAGCCCCGCTCGGGAGAACCCGAACTCGCCCCCGTCGCCCCCGTCGCCCCCGGCGAGCAGGCCGGCCACGGCGCGGGCCTGGTTGAGACCGCGTCCAGCGACACCGGCACGCACACCGGGCGCCGCGCCGCAGCAGCCGAGCCCGCATCACCGTCAGGCACGGCGAAGGTCGCCCACTACCTTCTCCAGATGCGAGCGTCCGATAAGCGCGCAGTAGTCGCGGAGATCGCGGCGCGAGACGGGCGCACCCTGATGTTCGTGCGCACCCAGTACGGTGCGGACAAACTCGCGAGGCGGCTGCGGGAAGGGGGTGTCGGCGCCGTCGCGTTGCACGGCGGGCTGAGCCAAGCGCAGCGCACGCGCACCCTGGCCGCGTTCTCTTCCGGCGCGGCACCGGTACTCGTCGCCACCGACGTGGCCGCGCGCGGTATCCACGTCGACGACGTCACGCTGGTGGTGCACGTCGATCCCGCCGCCGATGCCAAGGACTATCTGCACCGCTCGGGCCGCACGGGCCGCGCGGGCGCGAGCGGCACCGTCGTCACGATCGGCACCGATGCGGGCGCGGACACCGTGCTCCGCGACGCCGCAGTGGTATTCGAGCACGTGCGCATCCGACCCGGCGACCCCCGGCTCGCCGCCTTGGCCGGGGCCCGCACGCCAACCGCACGCCCGGTCCCGGATCCGTCCGCCGCCCCGCCTCGGACGGTCGACACGCAGGAAGCCGACACGCCCGCAAGGCCCTGGCGAAATACCCGGCCGCCACACTCCCGCAAGCGCCGCGCCAACTGAATCACCTACCGGGACAACCCACCCCGTCGACGCGGCAACGGGCGTGCCGGCCACCGATGTCAGGTCCAGTCTCCGACTGCGAACCGTTGATTCGGCCTACCGTGCCACCACCACCGACCACGCACCTCGTCCCCGCACCCGCACCCGCACGAACCTGCCAGACGGGTACGGTTCGGCTCATACCGCGCCGTTGGGTATAGCACGCTCTCGACCGTGCAGCGCCATTTCGGCATCAGCCCTCCGCCAGAATACCTTCCACCACAGTGGATTTCACCGCGTCGGTGCCAGAACCATCCTTCAGGTCTACGCCGGATCGTCCCAGTGCACGCGCACCCGCGACCAGACCCGCGACGACGGCGGCGGCCTGTCGATACCCCAGGCCCTCGGGCGGGTGAATATTCGACACGCAGTTGCGCTCGGCGTCGGTGCGGCCCGGTCGAGGGCAGTGGGTGAGGTAGATGCCCAGGCTGTCGGCCACCGACAGGCCGGGGCGTTCGCCGATAAGCACCAGCACGGTGCGCACGCCGAGTGCGGCACCGAGATGGTCGCCGATCGCCACCCGCGCCTGGGTCGCGATCACCGGCGGGGCCAGCGCGTAGCGCGGAGCGAGTTCGTCGACCAGGGCAGCGAGCAGATCCGGCCCGTGTGTCGCGAGCGCACGCGGAGACAAACCGTCGGCCAGAACGAATCCCACATCGAAAGCGCTGGGCGACAGAGCCGTTCCTATCACCGACGAGTCCTCGGGTTCCCGTCCGAGATCGGGCCGGCGCAAATACTCCGCGCGGTCTCGCGCCCGGCTGCGTACCCGGATCGGCGTCCCGATGTCCAGCGCGGCGACCCGTTCGCACAGCGCGTCTACGTCCACGCAGGTGTGCACCGCGTCGCGGGCCGCCGCATGCGCGGCCCGGAATTCCAGTACGCGCGCGGTGGGCAGCGCGTCACCGGTCCGCCCGAGCCCGATCCGCGCCTGCGTCACACCACGCAATTCCCGCCAGAACAACTCGCTGTCCGCACCTGATCGCCCCGCATCGCGCGGCTGTCCGACTCCGGCCGGATTCGTACCGGTAGCGCTCACACTCGACTCCGCCGCCGGCACCGAGCTCGCGCGTGAACGACTCGCCTCCCCTCGCTCCGCAGTCGCTCCGGCCCTGTTCGCCTCACCCCCCGCACCACTCCCCTCGCTCATCGCGGTCCCGCCAATTCCCGCAAGGGCGAGGCCAGCGGTTCCACCGCGGCGATACCGCCCGCTGCGTCCAGCATGCCCAGCCGCGCCAGCCACTGCTCGAACTCCGGCGCGGGCGCCAGGCCCAGCAGCCGGCGCACGTACAGGGCGTCGTGGAAACTCAGGCTCTGGTAGCCGAGCATCACGTCGTCTGCGCCCGGCACCGCGATCACGAACGCGACACCGGCCGCGCCCAGCAGCGTCAGCAGGGTGTCCATATCGTCCTGATCGGCCTCGGCGTGGTTGGTGTAGCAGACATCGACGCCCATCGGCAGGCCGAGCAGTTTGCCGCAGAAGTGATCCTCCAGTCCGGCCCGGACGATCTGTTTACCGTCGTACAGATATTCCGGCCCGATGAACCCGACTACGGTGTTGACCAGCAACGGCTCCAGCTCACGCGCGACCGCGTACGCCCGCGCCTCGAGCGTCTGCTGATCGACGGGTCTGCCGCCGGCACCGAGATGCGCGCCCGCCGACAGCGCCGAACCCTGCCCGGTTTCCAGATACATCACGTTGTCCCCGACGGTGCCGCGCCCCAACGATCGTCCGGCCTCGTTGGCCTCGCGCAGCAGCGACAGGTTCACCCCGAAGCTCGCATTCGCCGCTTCCGTGCCGGCGACCGACTGAAAGACCAGATCCACCGGCGCCCCCGCCTCGATCAACCCCAGCGTGGTGGTCACATGGGCGAGCACGCAGGACTGGACCGGAATGTCGAATCGGGTCCGCACCTCGTCGAGCAGCGCCAGCAGCTCGGCGGCGGCCCGCGGCGAGTCGGTGGCCGGATTCACGCCGATCACCGCATCGCCGCAGCCGAGCAGCAACCCGTCGAGCACCGCCGCGGCGATACCGCGCGGATCGTCGGTGGGGTGATTCGGCTGCAACCGGGTGGCCAGCCGGCCCGGCAGTCCGATGGTGGTTCGGAAACCGGAGCGCACCTCGGCGGCCCGCGCGACGGCGATCAGATCCTGATTGCGCATCAGTTTGCTCACCGCCGCGACCATCTCCGGCGTCAAACCCGGTGCCACGGAACGCAATACCGCTGCCGGTGGATCCGGCTCCGATCCGGCGGCCACCGCGAGCAGCCAGTCCCGCAGCCCGCCGACGGACAGCGGCGCGATCGGCGCGAAGGCGGCGCGATCATGGGTGTCGAGGATCAGCCGGGTGACCTCGTCGGTCTCGTAGGGCACCACCGGATCGTTCAGGAATTCGCCCAGCGGCACCTCGGCCAGCGCCCATTGCGCCGCGGCGCGCTCCGCGTCCGAACTCGCCGCGCACCCGGCCAGTTCGTCACCGCTGCGCAGCGGTGTCGCCTTCGCCAGCAGGTCGACCAGCCCGTCGAAGACGTAGGTCCGGCCGTGGAGGGTCTGCTGATACCGCATTATCGGTCTCCTCCGGATCGGCGTCACCGGCTCTCCTCCGGATCGGTGTCCTGTCCACCCTCACCGCCGGTGGTGGCTGCCAGCGTACCGCCGCACCCACACCCTTCGATGTCCGTTATGTCCCAACACGTTACGATCGAGTAAGCACTCCGACGACGCGGGGAGGCGCACATGACCGAACGCAAACCGGCAGGCATGGGTTTCGAATCCTGGATCGACAAGCAGATCCGCGAGGCGACCGAACGCGGCGAATTCGACAATCTGGCGGGAACCGGCAAACCCCTGCCCGGCGTGGGCGAGCCCTACGACGAGAACTGGTGGCTGGACAACTACCTGCGTCGCGAAGGTGTGGGCGGCGAGGCGCTGCTGCCGACCTCCTTGGTGCTGCGCCGCGATCTGGAGCGATTGCCCGAGCGGGTCGCGGAAATGGATTCCGAGGCCGAGGTCCGCGCCTACGTGTCCGATCTCAACATCCGCATCGTGGAATGGATCCGGATGCCGCACGGACCGCACGTCCGCCTCGCCCCCGCGCGAGCCGACGAGGTCGTCGCGCGCTGGCGGGCCGACCGGCGCACCCGGCAACGAACCGCCTCCGGCAGCGGAAAGAGCTCTCCCGCAACCACTTCCACGCGATATCGAGGCGGCCGCCCGCGGTGGTGGCGCCGACTGCTCCGCCGTGACCGCCCCGGCGCCATCTAATCCCGAGACGGCGGGAATCCGCCGGTAGCGACCGGCCCCCACCGTTCGACCTCGATGCGGATCAACGATTTGTTCTGCCGCGCCATCGCCGCGCGATAGTCCTCCCAATCCGGATGCTCGCCCGCGATACAGCGGTAGTAGTCCACCAGTCCCTCCAGCGCTTCCGGCATGTCGAGCACCTCGGCACGCCCGTCGATCTGGACGTACGGCCCGTCCCAGTCGTCGGACAGCACACAGATCGACACCTGCGCGTCGCGACGCGCGTTGCGGGTCTTGGCCCGGCCGGGATAGGTGGAGATCACGATCCGGCCCGCCTCGTCGACGCCGCAGGTCACCGGCGACATCTGCGGGGTGCCGTCGGCGCGGGTGGTGACCAGGACACCACGGTGACGCTGCCGGGCGAAGTCGAGCAGTTCGGTCCGGTCGACCTCCGTGGCGGTCGCGATCCGTGGCATGGGCGATCCTTTCTCGACGGTCCTCTCGCACCCACCCTGCCATGATCGATTCCCCTACAATGGCCGGAGTGCAGTTTCTTCCAGGACACACGCCGCCGTACGACCTCACCTACGACGATCTGTTCCTCGTCCCCAATCGCACCGATGTGTCGTCGCGGTTCGATGTGGACCTGTCCACCAGCGATGGAACCGGCACCACCATCCCCATCGTGGTCGCGAACATGACCGCGGTCGCCGGACGCCGCATGGCCGAAACAGTCGCGCGCCGCGGCGGCATCGTGGTACTGCCGCAGGATCTGCCGCTCAGCGCGGCCTCCGACACCATCTCCTTCGTCAAGAGTCGTTCGCTCACCGCCGACACCCCCGTCACCCTCGGTCCGGATCATTCGGTGTCGGACGCGCTGGCCCTGATCCACAAGCGCGCCCATCGCGCCGTGGTCATCGTCGAGAACGACAAGCCGGTCGGCGTCGTCACCGAATCCGCCTGTGCCGATGTGGATCGGTTCGCGCGGCTGCGCACGGTCGCCGACGCCGATTTCGTCAGCGCCGCCGCGACCACCTCCCCACGCGAGATCTTCGGCCTGCTCGAGGCGGCGCACGCGAACCTCGCGGTGCTGGTTCACGACGACGGCACCCTGGCCGGTGTCATGACCCGCACCGGCGCGGTTCGCGACGGCATCTACACCCCGGCCGTGGACCGGAACGGCACGTTGCGCATCGCGGCCGCGGTCGGTGTGAACGGCGATATCCCGGGCAAGGCGAAGGCTCTGGTCGACGCCGGAGCAGACGTCCTCGTCATCGATACCGCCCACGGTCACCAGGAGAAGATGCTCGAGGCCCTGCGCGCGGTCGCGGAGCTGAAACTGGGCGTGCCGCTGGTGGCGGGCAATGTGGTCTCTGCGGCCGGAACCCGCGATCTGGCCGAGGCCGGGGCCGACATCGTCAAGGTCGGCGTGGGGCCGGGCGCCATGTGCACCACCCGCATGATGACCGGCGTCGGCCGCCCGCAGTTCTCCGCGGTCGCCGAATGTGCCACGGCCGCAAAGGATCTCGGCGTGCACATCTGGGCGGACGGCGGGGTCCGCCACCCGCGTGACGTCGCGCTGGCGCTGGCCGCGGGCGCGTCGAATGTGATGATCGGCTCCTGGTTCGCCGGTACCTACGAATCGCCCGGCGATCTGCGCGTCGACCGCGACGGCAACGCCTACAAGGAGAGCTTCGGCATGGCCTCCAAACGCGCCGTGGCCGCCCGCACCGCCGCCGACAGCGGATTCGATCGCGCACGCAAGGCGCTGTTCGAAGAGGGCATCTCCTCCTCACGGATGCGACTGGACCCGGAACGTCCCGGGGTCGAGGACCTCATCGACCACATCTGCTCGGGTGTGCGCAGCGCCTGCACCTACGCCGGGGCCCGCACCCTCGCCGAACTGCACGAGAAGGCGGTGCTCGGCGTGCAGTCGGCCGCCGGCTTCGCCGAGGGCCGCCCCCTGCCTTCGGGCTGGTGAACCGCTGACGTCCGGCATCCGAGGTCGGCTGTGTCGCGCGTTACCGCGCGGCGCAGCCCATTCGCCGGGCAGCCCCACGCGTCCCGTCCAGACCGCACGCGACCGAGAAGCGGCCGGGGCTCGAGTGCACCCCGGCGCGCCGCGGCGCTCGGCAGCGGCGCGCATGCCGGTAACATAGGCTGTGCCGACCGGCCGAGCTCGCCTCGGCCGACCGGCATTGCGTTTTGTTCGGCTCGTCCACTTGCGAAAGGAACCAGTTGTCACCCGCGTCCGAGGGCGCCACACAGGAGGGCTCCTCTACCGAGCCGGGTGACCAACCCGGCGCCTCCGTCTCCGCAGATCCTCCGTTACCCGGTGGGCGGTGCCGATCGTGTCCGTAGTGCTCACCATCGTCAGCCTGCTGGGATTCATCGCGCTCACGGCGGGCACGGCGATCTTCGTCGCTGCCGAATTCTCGCTCACCGCACTCGAGCGCAGCACCGTCGAGGCGCACGCCCGCGAGGGTGACCGTCGTGCGCGCCAGGTTCGCCACGCCCACCGCACCCTGTCGTTCCAGCTGTCAGGCTCCCAGCTCGGCATCACCATCACCACCCTGGTCACCGGTTACATCGCCGAACCCGTGCTGGCTCGGCTCATCGAGCCGATCTGCACCGCCCTCGGCGCGAGCCCCGGCACCGCACAGGCTGTTTCGCTGATCATCGCGCTGGTGCTGGCGACCTCGCTGTCGATGACCTACGGCGAGTTGGTCCCCAAGAACATCGCGATCGCCAAACCGCTGACCACCGCGCGTTGGACGGCCGGTCCGATGATCGTGTTCACCACGGTCTTCTCCTGGCTGATCAAACTGCTCAACGGCGCCGCGAACTGGGCGGTGCGCCGGCTGGGCATCGAACCGGCCGAGGAACTGCGGTCGGCACGCTCGCCGCAGGAGCTGGGCTCACTGGTGCGCACCTCCGCGATGCGAGGCTCGCTCGATCAGCGCACCGCCCTCGTGGTGGACCGCTCGCTGCTGTTCGGTGAGCGCAGCGCCGAGGATCTGATGACGCCGCGGGTCAAGATCGAGACGCTGGATCAGAACGACACCATCACCGACCTCATCGCCGCCGCCGGCCGCACCGGACTGTCTCGTTTCCCGGTCATCGACGGCGATCTGGACAACACCCTGGGCATCGTGCACGTCAAACAGACATTCCTGTATCCGGTCGGGCAGCGCGGCACCATCGCGCTGTCCTCGATCGCGCGGCCGGTGCCGATCGTGCCGGCCAGCCTCGACGGCGACACCGTGCTGGAACGAGTGCGCGCCGACGGGATGCAACTCGCGCTGGTCGTCGACGAATACGGTGGCACCGCGGGCCTGGTGACCATGGAGGACATCATCGAGGAGATCCTCGGCGACGTCCGCGACGAGCACGACGAGGAGGAGCTCGACGTGCGCCGCACCGCCCTGGGCTGGAACTGTTCCGGGCTGCTGCGCATCGACGAGGTGTCCCGGGCCACCGGCTACGACGCGCCCGAGGGCGAATACGACACCCTCGGCGGACTGGTGCTGACCACTCTGGGCCGGATTCCGGTGGCCGGCGACGAGGCGCTGCTGCCCACCCCGAGCGCCACCAACGGGCACGCGATGCAGCCGCACACCCACGGCGGCTGGCTGGCGCGGGTGGAACGAATGGACGGACGACGCATCGACCGAGTGCTGCTGCAGCCGGTGGACGCCGATGCGGTGACGACCTGGGAGCTCAGCCATGGGTGATCTGTTCGGACTGTTGCTGACCGTCGTCCTGCTCGGCGCCAACGCCTTCTTCGTCGGCGCGGAGTTCGCGCTCATCTCCGCCCGTCGTGACCGGCTGGAAACCCTTGCCGCCCAAGGTAAACGGGGAGCCGGCACGGTGATCGGCGCGGCCGAGCATCTGTCGATGATGCTGGCCGCCGCCCAGCTGGGCATCACCATCTGTTCGCTGCTGCTGGGCCGCATCGGCGAACCGGCGATCGCCCATCTGCTCGAGCGCCCCTTCGATCTGGTCGGCGTGCCGGATCAGCTGCTGCATCCGGTGGCATTCGCGCTGGCCCTGGGCCTCGTGGTGATTCTGCACATGCTGATGGGCGAGATGATCCCGAAGAACATCGCCCTGGCCGGGCCGGAGCGGGTGGCGCTGCTGCTGGTTCCGATCATGTTGTGGTGGTTGCGCCTGGCCCGCCCCCTGATCGGCCTGTACAACCTGGCGGCCAATCTCACCCTGCGCGCGCTGCGCATCGAGCCCAAGGACGAACTCGACGCGACCGTGTCGTCGGTGGAGCTGGCGGAGATGATCGGCGAATCCCGCTCGGAAGGTCTCCTCGACGAGGACGAGCATCGTCGCCTCACCCAGGCGCTGGGCACCACCGACCGCATCGTCGCCGATGTGATGGTGCCGCTGGCCAAGACGCGCTGTGTGCCGCTGCGCGGTGACGGCACCACCCTGGGCGATATCGAATCCGCGGTCGCCGAAACCGGCTTCTCCCGCTATCCGGTGCGCGCCGGCGACGGCTCCCTGGTCGGCTATCTGCACGTCAAGGACGTGTTGGACAAGGTGGCCGACGATTCGGCCGGGCCGTCGACACCGATCCCGCGCACCGATATCCGTCCACTGCCGACGCTGAGCATGGGCACCACGCTCTACGAGGCGCTGGCCAGGTTGCGCCGCACCAACAGCCATCTGGGCCGGGTCATCGACACCCGCGGCAATACCGTCGGCATCGTCGCGCTCGAGGATCTGGTGGAAGAGTTCGTGGGCACCGTGCGCGATGCCACCCACCGGGTGGCGGAATGACCGTGGACGCGATACCGGCTGCGACGCAGGGGCTTCGGATCCTGCCGCCGGCGCAATGGCGGGACCGGGCGCAGGCACATCGGGACCGGGTCGACGATATGGTCGGCCCGTATCTGCGGCAACGCGCCGACGGCCGCAAACATCCGGTGATCGATTTCCTGTTCACCTACTACGGGCACAAACCGGCCCAGTTGCGCCGCTGGCATCCGGGTTTCGGCGTGGCTCTGGCCGATGCCGAGGAGTACGCGCAGCGCCGCGGCTATCACCGGGTCGAGACGGCCGGCGGTCCGGCCCATACCGCCGACCCGGCCTTTCTCGACCGCCGCCGCGGCACCGTGGAATTCGTCGCGGCCCTGCTGGCGGCCACCGCCGCACGGCCGGCGCAACTGTCCTGCTTCGGATTACACGAGTGGGCGATGGTCTACCGCAGCGCGGACGTGCGCCACCGGCAGGTCCCCCTGCGGCTCGGACGAGCCGGAACCGACGCCGTGGTCGATTCGATGTCGTTGCGCTGCACGCACTTCGACGCCTTCCGCTTCTTCACCCCCGAGGCGGCGCCACGCAATATCGAACAACTCACCCGCGACGACCAGATCCGCCGGGAACAGCCCGGCTGCCTGCACGCGGGCATGGATTTGTACAAGTGGGCGTTCAAGCTGGTCCCGCTGATCGATTCGGATCTGCTGCTGGACTGCTTCGCCCTGGCCTGCGCCGCCCGCGACATCGATATGCGCGCCAGCCCGTACGACCTCACCGACTACGGCTACCGGCCGATCGCCATCGAAACCCCTGGCGGCCGTGCCGAATACGTGCGTGCGCAGTCCGAACTGGCCCGGCGGGCGGAGCCGTTGCGCACCGAGCTGCTCGGGCGGTGCCGGGCACTGCTCGGGCCCTCCTGACCGAACGGCGCCGAGCGGCTCAGCTCGCGCGGCGGATACTCAATTCCGCCGTGGCGTCGTAGATCCACGACATATCCGCCGCCGCGAAATCCGCCAGCCAGGTGGGCGGCGCCGCCGAGGCGAGGGTTTCGAAGTTCCAGTAGTCCTTCCACAGCGAGACGCGCCCGTCGCGGACCCGGTGCACGGAGACGAACGGCAGCTCGGCACGCTCGCCCGTGGGCCACACCCAGGTTTCGGAGTGTTCGTAGATCACGTCCGGGCCGTCGGCGACCAGCAATCCGTCGTGATTGGTGTATTCGGACAGCCCGGCCAGTCCGATGCGCAGGCGTTTGACGGTGTCGGCCGGCCCTTTCGCGGCCAGCGTGGGACCGGTCGGCACGTCGAGGTAGATACAGTCCTCGGTGAGCGATGCGGCCACCGTGTCCCAGTCGCGTTGGGCCAGCGCCGCCCACAGTCGCAGCACGACCACGCGCGGATCACCCTTGTCGGACATACCTTTTCCTCGCTCTCCGGTTTTCCGGTTGCTTTCCGATCCCACGCGGCGCGCGGTTACACCACCGGGTCGATGGTGTGGATGTTGCCGTCGGGAATGACGAAGGTTTCGGTGATGTCGACGGTCATCAACCCCACCCCGCCGACACCGGAGTCGAGCAGATAGCGCGCGGTCACCACATCACCGCATTCGGTCATCCGAAGATCGCGAATGTCCTGAATCACCGAATACTCGACGCCGTGATTCAGTTCCTGCGTCAATTGCGGACCCGAATAGCCGGTCTTCAAGCCGGCTTCGACCGGATTCGGTGCTGCCGCAGCCATTCCCGCTCCGGCGTTCAACGCGGCAGCCACCGCACCCGACATGACTGCAACGTGTTTCATTCCCATTCGCAGAGTTTGTCTCACGTGTTGCTGTGGCGCAATAGCTCGGCGGCCCCGGACGGCTTTCCCCGAAAACAGACCCGATGAGAAGGTGGGTGGGTTACCGTTTCGATGCATTGCCCGCAACCGGCGGTACCGACTACCTCCGCGTGCGGGGACGCGTAACCCGTTTCACTGTGGAAGGTGGGGGTCCCGCAATGACGCGGAGGTCAACACCGCACGGAAACTACTGGTGGGCACCGGAGTTCCGTTCCTGGAGGGCACGGGCTACCTGTCGGTCTACGACATCTCCGACTGCGCGCATCCGCGACTGCTCAATCCGGGGCCGGGTACCGATCTGGCCATGCCCCTGCCCATCACCACCCACGAGGGCGGCTTCTCCCCCGACGGCCGAACCTATTGGGCCTCGGGCATCGCGCCCGGCTTCGTCAGCGCGGTCGACCTCACCGATCCGGCGAATCCGCGCGTGATCTGGCGGGGGCTCACCGGCATCGAGGCGCACGGCTTCGGCATCAGTGCCGACGGCAACCGCATGTATCTGTCGGCACTGGGCGGATTCACGGTGCTCGATATCAGCGCGATTCAGCGTCGCGATCCGAATCCGCAGGTCAACCATATCGGCCGGGTGTTCTGGACCGACGGCTGGGCGACCCAGCACAGTGTGCCGGTGAGCTACGACGGCACACCGTATCTGTTCACCGTGGACGAGGCGGGAGCCGGCGGGGTGAAACTGGTCGACATCTCCGATGAGAACAACCCCAAGGTCGTCGAGAAGATCAAGTTGCGGATCGATCTCCCGGAGAATCAGGACAGCATGCTCGCCTCCTCGATGGGCGGTTCGGTGTTCTCCTACGATCCGCACTACTGCGCGGCCGACCGTCCCGAGAATCCGACGGCGCTGGCCTGCGGGTGGGAATCGTCCGGCATCCGGGTGTTCGATGTGCGCGATCCGTTCCAGATACACGAGATCGCCTACTTCAATCCGCCCGCCCGCACCGGACAGAATCTGCAACTGTGGAACTCGCCGCACGCACTGGGTTCGCTGATCGGACCACCGGCGCTGGAAGGATTTTCGGTGGCGCGTGCCATTCTGGACGGGAAATTCGATCCGGCCCAGGCCCTGTCACCGCGCACCGGGATGCTGGCCTTCGGTGACGTGTCCTCCGACTGGTGTTTCGCGCCCCCGGAATGGCACGGCAGCCAGCTGTGGACCTCCTGCAACGACAACGGATTCATGGTGTTGCAGCTGGACAACGACGTGTATTCACCACCGGCCGACCAGCATTCGATCGTGGGTTCCTAGATGTCGCGATGGCCGCGCTGGGGCTCCTATGCGGCAGCGGCGGTGATCCTGCTGGTGATCGGCGCCGCGCTGCGGCCGGTAGTACTGCCCGAGAAGCACACCGCCGCACCGGTTCTCGACGCCACCGACATCGGATTCACCCAGGATATGACGGCTCACCATCAGCAGGCGATCCAGATGGTGCAGTGTCTGGACCCGGCGGTCGATCCGCAGGTGCTGCGGCTGGCACAGCAGATCGACCAGTCGCAGCGGGCGGAGATCGGCACGATGCTCGGATGGCTGCGCCTGGCGAACGCCGCACCGATGTCGGACCATCCGATGGCATGGATGCAGGCGGACACGGTTGCCGCCCACGATCATGCGGCGAGCGGGCCCGCCACAACCGCGCCGGTGGCCACGATGCCGGGAACGGCGAGCACGGCCGAGCTGGACCGGCTCTCGACCGCCCGCGGGCGCGATGCGGAAGTCCTTTTCCTGCAACTGATGTACCGCCATCACCAGGGTGGCATCGCGATGGCGCGCGCCGCCGACCAGCGGATCGCCTCCGGCCCGGTGAAGGAGCAGGCCCGGGCCATGCTCGTCGCCCAGAGCCAGGAGACCGGGTTGATGGCGCTGATGCTGAACCAACGTGGCGCGCAACCACTACCCTAGGCCGATTCCGGCGACGAGGGCGCACCACTGCCGTGTCCGCCGGCTCGGCGACCTCCCGCCACACGGTCGTCCTCACCACCCGTCGCATCGAACCGGTTCGCGCCGGGGAGAAGCACCTGATGTGGTCCTGGCCGATCGCCGCCTCGGGGTGCAAACACACTGTCGGCGTGGCCATTCCGACACCGAAGGGCGATCTGTGCGTCCTGTCCGAAGCGCTGTGGGTCGAGCCTCGGCGGTAACCGTCACCCGTTCCGATCAGGGACGTTCGTCAAGCTTGTCGAGATCAGCGAGAACCTGCTCGTGCCAGGCGATCTCGGCGCCCAGCCGCATCCTGGCGTGTTCCACGATCAGGTCGTCGGCACGGGTCTGATCGGGCCAGCGCCGTTCGAGCTGGTGGTCCATCGCCGATTCGCGGGCACGCAGGGCGGCGATCCGGTCCTGCAGGTACCCCCGCAACACCTCACGGTCGAGGTCGGCGCCCACGGCGAGCGCCAGATCCACCGGATCCGGCCGGATATCGACCTCGGTGAACGCCTCGTCGCGCAGGGCGCGCAACTCGCGGCGTCCCTCGTCGGTGATCTCGTAGATCGTGCGCGCGGGCAGACCGCCGGGTTGTTCGGTGCGCAGCGGCCGGATCAGTCCCTCGTCCTGCATGCGATGCAGTGCGCCGTAGAGCGAGCCCGGTTTCACTCGCGACCACAGGTCCGCGCGGTCCAGGCGCGCGTCGCGGCGCAGCTGATGTCCGTGCATCGGGCCGCGTTTCGCGAGAGCAGCCAGGACGAAGAGCCGGGTTTCGTTCACCGGACAAGTCTCGCACGACTACTCGTATTTGAGTACTCTCTCCGATATGGCTATTCGACCGATCCTCATCGCCGGCGATCCCCGCCTGGCCGCTCCCGCCGTGCCGGTCACCACATTCGATGCCGAGCTGGCGGCGTTCGTCGATGATCTGTTCGATACCAATGCCGCGGCGCGCGGGGCGGCGGTCGCGGCCAATCAGGTCGGCGATCCACGGGCGGTCTTCGTCTACGACCTCACCGATCAGGGTGTGCGCCACCGCGGTCACGTGGTGAATCCGGTGCTCGAGACGTCGGAGATTCCCGAAACGATGCCCGATCCCGAAGACGACCTGGAGGGCTGCCTGTCGGTTCCAGGCGAATGGTTCCCCACCGGGCGTGCCCACTGGGCGAAGGTCACCGGCGTCGATGTACACGGCGAGCCGGTCACGATCGAAGGCACCGGCTACCTTGCCCGCTGCCTGCAACACGAGACCGACCACTTGGCAGGACGGTTGTATCTCCATCGGCTCATCGGCCGCAATCACCGCGCCGCACGCCGGATGATCCGTGACCGCGGATGGAATCGGCCGGGCAACTCCTGGCTGCCCGATGGCACCGGCCGACGCCCCGCCTGAGCCGAAACCCCTGCGGCGCAGCACCTCCCACATTCCACCCATGGCATACCGCGAGCCCGCGACGAATCTCGCGATCGTTCACCTACTCTCGAGCGCCCGCCAGACTACGATAGGCGGCAGCGTAGACATCTGGGCGGACGTCTCCCATCAGCAGGTACTGCTGCAGAAAACCCATCATCGCGCCGAGCATGACCTGGGCGAGCGCGTCGATATCGGCTGCGGCGGAGAGCAATCCGTCCTCACGGGCGCGCCGGAGCAACTCCCGCCAGGCGCTCCGGACCTGCGCCAGGCGTTCCCGGACGATCCCGGCCACCACCTCGTCCCGCCCGGCCTCCGCCCACGCCTGCACCGCGACGCGCGGAATATCACCGTCGCGAGCCAGGTCCGCTAGCTGCCCGAGAATCGACTCCAGCGCATCGATCGGCGCCACCGGCGTCGCCCCCTCGGTGAGCCGCGCCAGATTCGCGGTCATCCGGCCGAGGACCGAATCGGCGATCGCGCGGATGATGTCGTTCTTGGATTTGAAGTAGCCATAGACCGCCCCGGCCGACATCCCCGATTCGGCGATCACCGCGGACATCGTCGTCTTGTGGAACCCCTCGCGGGCCACACAGCGCACGGCGGCGGCGATGAGCTGGTCGCGCCGGGCGGTGCGACGCTGTTCGGTCAGTCGCGGCATCACCGCATCATAAAAAGAACGTTCGTTCTTGACAATGTCGCCTGGACGGGCGCATGGTCGGAGTTACAAAAAGAACGTTCCTTCTCTTTGGAGTTGCGATGCGACCGTCGCCCGCCACCGTTCTCGGACCGGTTCTGGCCCTGTCCGCCCTGATCACCGTGCTGGTCACGGCCTTCGCCTGGCCGACCAGCAACCTGTCCCCACGCCACCTCCCGGTCGGCGTGGCCGGTCCAGCCCCCGCCATCGAACAGGTACGCCAGGGGCTCGGCACCCTCGGCAATTCGGCGATCGATACGACGACATACCCCGACCGCACGATGGCCGTTCAGGCCATCGAGGATCGCGATATCTACGGCGCCATCGTGATCGGCGCGAACGGACCGGAGGTACTGACCGCCTCGGCAGCCGGTCCGGCGGTCGCCCAAGCCCTGAGCGAAGCCGCCCGGAGCATGAGCCAACGAATGCAAACCGCTGCGCCGCAGACGAATTCCGGGCAGTCGCAACAGCCCGGTAGTCCTGCCGCGGGCCAACCCGCGCCCACCAGCTCGATACCGCAACAGCTTTCGCCGACTCCAGTGGTCACCGATGTGGTCGCAACACCGGCCGCCGACCCGCACGGCGCGGTATTCGGCCTCACCCTGGTCCCCATGGTCATCGGCGGCCTGTTGGCCGGCGGCGCCCTGTCACTGCTGACGCTGGGCCGCAGCGCCCGGATCGGCGCGGCCGTGGCCGTCGCACTCATCGCCGGATTCGCCGTCACCGCCGTACTGCAGACCTGGCTCGACGTGCTGACCGGAAATTACCTCGCCAACGCGGGAGTCGTCGCCCTGGCAATCGGCGCGACCACACTCGCACTGCTCGGCCTGCGCGCCGTGCTCGGACTCGCCGGGCTCGGCTTGGGCGCGGCAACCTTTGTCGCACTGGGCATTCCACTCTCCGGCGCCATGTCCGCACCGGAACTGCTGCCGACCGGCTGGGGCACCCTGGGCACCCTGCTCCCACCCGGGGCGGCCGCCACCGCGCTGCGCTCGACCGCCTATTTCGGCGGCTCGGGCTCGGCAGCGGCACTCGTGGTGCTGAGCTGCTGGGCCGTGGGCGGACTACTCCTGGCGACACTCCCCCGGCCCGCACGCCTTTCGCATCCGGCGCACGAACCCGCGCCGCTCGCCCGAACGGCGTAATCGATCCGGAACCCGCCCCCCATTACGCCGGCTCCACGGAAACGTGCCGGCGAGGTCACCCCTCTCCGGACCGGCAACCGCGGCGCCTACGGGCACCGCCGGGTTCCCGGGCCGGAGGCGACCCAGGGCAGCCGACCGCAGTTGTGGCCCACGATACAATCGGGCCTGCTCGATCGATGCCGACCGCGACCACGTAACTACCCATGGGTAACATGACAGGCGTACTTTTTCCATCCGGCTTTCTCGAAATGAGGCAGTAGATGACAGAGCGGATTCAGGTCGGCGGGCTCCAGGTGGCCAAGGTTCTTCACGATTTCGTGGAGAACGAGGCGCTCCCCGGCTCCGGCGTAGATTCCGCCGCGTTCTGGACCGGTGCGGAGAGCGTCATCAACGACCTCGCTCCCCGCAACCGCGCCCTGCTGGCCGAACGCGACGAGATCCAGGGCAAGTTGGATGCCTGGCACGCCGAGAACCCGGGCACCGGCTACGACAAGGCCGCCTACAAGAAGTTCCTCGCCGAGATCGGCTACCTGCGCGAGGAGCCCGCCGATTTCGCGATCGGCACCCAGAACGTCGACGACGAGATCGCCACCACCGCCGGTCCGCAGCTGGTCGTGCCGGTGAGCAACGCGCGCTTCGCCATCAACGCCGCCAACGCGCGCTGGGGCTCGCTCTACGACGCGCTCTACGGCACCGACGCCATCTCCGAGGCGGGCGGCGCGGAGAAGGGCACCAGCTACAACAAGGTCCGCGGCGACAAGGTCATCGAGTGGGCGCGCAACTTCCTCGATGACGCGGTGCCGCTGATCACCGGCTCGCACGTCGGCTCGAAGGCATACAAGATCGTCGACGGTGAACTCGAGGTCACCCTCGAGGACGGCACCGACATCGGGCTGGCCGATTCCTCGGCCCTGGTCGGCTACCTGGGCGACCCGTCCGCGCCGAGCTCGATCCTGCTGCGCCACAACGGTTTGCACATCGACATCCAGATCGACCCGGAATCGCCGATCGGCAAGACCGACGACGCGGGCGTCAAGGACGTCGTGCTCGAGTCCGCGGTCACCACGATCATGGACTTCGAGGACTCGGTCGCCGCGGTCGACGCCGAGGACAAGGTGCTCTGCTACCACAACTGGCTGGGCCTGATGAAGGGCGATCTGGCCGAAGAGGTCAGCAAGGGCGGCAAGACCTTCACCCGCACCATGAACCCGGACCGCGTGTACACCGGCCTCGACGGCAACGACGTGGTCCTGCACGGCCGCTCGCTGCTGTTCGTCCGCAACGTGGGCCACCTGATGACCTCCGACGCGATCCTCGACGCGGCGGGCAACGAGGTGCCCGAGGGCATCCTCGACGGCCTGATCACCTCGCTGATCGCGGTCCACTCGCTCAACGGCAACGCCAAGGTCAGCAACTCGCGCACGGGTTCGGTCTACATCGTGAAGCCGAAGATGCACGGCCCCGACGAGGTCGCCTTCGCCAACGAGCTGTTCGGCCGTGTCGAAGATGTGCTGGGGCTGCCCCGCAACACTCTCAAGGTCGGCATCATGGACGAGGAACGCCGCACCACGGTCAACCTCAAGGCCTGCATCGCGGCCGCGAAGGACCGCGTGGTGTTCATCAACACCGGCTTCCTGGACCGCACCGGCGACGAGATCCACACCTCCATGGAGGCCGGCGCGATGATCCGCAAGGCCGAGATGAAGAAGCAGCAGTGGATCCTGGCCTACGAGGACTGGAACGTCGACACGGGCCTGACCACCGGCCTGCCGCACAAGGCGCAGATCGGTAAGGGCATGTGGGCCATGCCGGATCTGATGCACGACATGCTCGAGCAGAAGATCGGCCACCCGCGCGCCGGCGCCACCACCGCCTGGGTGCCCTCCCCGACCGCCGCCACCCTGCACGCTACCCACTACCACCTGGTGGACGTGTTCAAGCGGCAGGCCGAGATCGCCAAGGGCGGCCCGCGCGCCACCGTCGACCAGATCCTGGAGATCCCGCTGGCCGCCGACACCGACTGGTCGGCCGAGGAGATCCGCAACGAGTTGGACAACAACTCGCAGTCCATCCTGGGCTACGTGGTCCGCTGGATCGATCAGGGCGTCGGCTGCTCCAAGGTGCCCGACATCAACGATGTCGCGCTCATGGAAGACCGTGCGACCCTGCGCATTTCGAGCCAGCTGATGGCGAACTGGCTGCGCCACGGCATCGTCACCGCGGAGCAGATCGTCGAAAGCCTGGAGCGGATGGCGCCCGTCGTGGACCGGCAGAACGCCGGCGACGCCGCCTACAAGCCCATGGCCCCCGACTTCGCCGGCAGCGTCGCCTTCCAGGCCGCCAAGGAACTGATCCTGGAAGGCACCCGCCAGCCCAACGGCTACACCGAGCCCATCCTGCACCGCCGCCGCCGTGAGGCGAAGGCGCTCGCCGCGAAGGGCTGATCCGGCACTCGTCGCGACCCCGTCGCGGCGAACGTCCGACGTCGCAGCCCCGGTCGCATCATGCGACCGGGGCTGCGTCGCGTCCGGCCCTCTCCGCCCGGTGTTGGGGTGCGGGAATGCGGGGTGGTATCGGACCGTTGTCGCCACATTTGCGAATTCTGATCGTCTATGCGCATCCCGAACCGATTCGCTCACCGGATCTCTCAAAGATGTTGCGGTGCGACACCTTCGGAGCGCCGGGCATCAGGTTGTCGTCGGCGATCTGTGTGCGATGGGATGGAAGTCGCAGGCCGACGCCGCCGACTTCGGCGAGACCGGTGCGGGAACCTTCATGCACCGCATCGGCAGGCCGGGCGGTCCGTGGCCGAGCGCACACCCGCTGTTGGCCGCGACGGGAATAGTTCGAGTACCACCGGTGCTGTAATCACCGCACCAGGGGGTTTAACGCGCCGCCGGATCGTCTGCGGCAGCGAAAAAAATGACCCGACAACGGCGGTAACGCTGTGTCACCATGACAGCGATGATCAACCGGTCCCGCCGGCACGGCAGGGCCACTCGACGAGTAACGGGAAGGAGGAGGTGGCCGATGTATCCGAAGAATATGCGCGACGAGATGAACAGTCCTGCCGGGCAGCGTCTTTCGACCGGTATCGAGCTGTCGCAGCACATTCTGCGGCACGCCGATCGGAAATCCGGCCCCCTCTTCCAGCAGGCCTGACCGACTCCCCGTCTTCCCTCTCGTTCCGCCTTTCACGAAACATGGTGACTCCCATGCTGTCTCGTCACGCCGAAAGACCCCTCGCTCCCGACAACTGGATACACGCACCGGTACTGGTCCTCAACGCCTCCTACGAGGCGCTGACCGATATCGGCGCCGATCGCGCGGTGGTGCTGGTGATCAGCGGTACCGCCGAGACCGTGGCCGAGCGGCAACCGCATTTCCCGATTCGCTCCAAGCATCTGGAAATCGCTCTGCCGCAGACGATTCGGCTGCTGCGCTACGTCTACCTCGAGCACAGCGTGCTCGTGCACGACGAGAGTCGGGCCACCCTCGCGGGCGTGCTGCGGCGGGACCGTCATCGGTGCGGATACTGCGCCGGCTGGGCGCGCACCGTCGATCACATCCGCCCCCGCAGCCGGGGCGGACCCAACACCTGGAACAACCTGATCGCCGCCTGCGGACCGTGCAACACCCGCAAGGCCGACCGCACCCCGGACGAGGCCGGGATGCGACTGCTCTGGGAACCCAGGGCGCCCACCGACATGCAGCGGCGGCAGCGGCGGATCTGGAAGGACCTCGTCACCACCGGCACACAATGAACAGCCACCGGCGCACAGTGAACAGCCGCCCGTGCACACTGAACACCCGCATATCCCGAGGAAGGAGGGATCCGATATGACAACTACGGCTCCGGCACTCACCCTGGTGGATCTGCTCCCGGTCTCGGATACACAGAGCTGGGAACAGGCCGCATGCAAGGGTGACCCGAACCACGATGCCTGGTTCCCGTACCCGTCGCAGGACTTCGACTACGCGCGCGGAATCTGCGCCGGCTGCCCCATTCGCCGGCAGTGCGCGGAGTTCGCGGCCACCACCGGCCAGTCCGGTGTGTGGGGCGGTCACGAATTCGACCGCGGCACGCTGATCCGCGACTGAGAACGCCACGTGCGAGTGGTCCACGCCACTCGCACGATCCGAGCGCCCGGCGCTCGACCGATCCTGGTCAAGCGCCGGTTTTCGCGTGACCATACACTGGAAAATCGTGGGCACACATCGCAGCGCGGACGGATCACGGGGCGTCAGCAAAGGTTTGGTTATCACCGTGGTAGCGGTCCTGCTGCTGATCGTGGCGGTCGTCGGTTGGTTCTGGCTCAGCAATCGTTCGGCATCGGAGAACCGCAGCGCCGCCGGCCAGTGCATCGAGGGCCCGGTGACCCTTGCCGTCACCGTCGATCCCGATATCGCCGCTCCCGTGCGCGCCGCCGCCGATCGCTACAACGCCACACACCCCCAGGTGCGCGACCACTGCGCGAAGGTCTCCGTCACCGAACGGACCACCGCCGCGATGGTGGCCGGGCTCACCGCACCGAACTGGGACGCCAAGCTGGGCCCGCAACCCGGTCTCTGGATTCCGAGTTCTTCGCGCGCGGTCGAGCAGATGCGGGTGCCAGGACTGGTCCAGGGCACGCCCGCCTCGATCGCCGTCAGCCCGATCGCGGTGGCCGCGCCCGGCCCCCTGGCGCAAGCGATGGAAAAGGCCAACCTCAGCTGGTCGGATCTGGCGCGGCTGCAGCGCGGGTCGCTCGGCGATATCGGCCTCGGCAAGTGGGGTCCGCTGCGGATGGCGATGCCCCCGGGTGACGATTCGCTGGCCGCCGCGGTGGCGGTCGGGTCAGCCGTCTCCGGCTCCGATCCGCTGACCGATGAGTCCGCCGCGTCCGGTCAGGTCGTCGCCGCCATCTCCGGATTGGCCGCCGACGCACCGGAATCCGGTGACACCGCCTCCGCGCTGGCGGCGGTCGCCGATTCCGCACAAGGTCCCAACTCTCCTATCCATGCCGTAGCAGTTACCGAGCAGCAAGCCAAGGCTCGGCCGAGCGTCGCGCTGCTCCATCCGACCGGTGCCGCGCCGGCCGCCGATCACCCCGCCGCGATGCTCACCGGAAGCTGGGTCGACAAGACCCAGAACCTCGCGGCCGGCATGTTCGCCGACTTCCTGCGTGCCCCCGAACAACAGAAGCTGTTCACCGACAACGGATTCGACGCCGCGGCCGCCACACCCGCCGCGGTGCCGGCGAAGTCGGTCCTCGATCGGGTGCAGTCGGTGCTCGCCCATCCGGTGCTGGGCGTACAGGCCACGATTCTCATCGACACCTCGGCGGCGATGGCTCCCAACGACGGTTCGATGTCACGGTTGAACAACACGCTCGCCGCGGTCCAGTCGACCCTCGACACCATGCCGCCGGATTTCGGTGCCGGCGCCTGGATCTACGCCAACCAATTGACCGACGGCAATCCCTACCGGATGGTCGCGCCCACCCAGGCACTCACGCCGCAGCACCGCACCGAATTGTCCACGGCCCTGGGCAATGTCACGCTCGCCGGTTCGAGCACCGACCGCACTTACCCCTCGCTCGAGGCCGCCTATCGCAGCGCGGTGAAGAACTATTCCCCGGGAAAGACGAATTCGGTCCTGCTCATCACCGGCGGCCCCAACGACAATTCCTCGGTGACCGGGGACCAACTGATCGCCGATATCACCGGCGCCGCCGATGCCGCGCATCCGGTGCGGGTGGACGTGATCGTCGTGGGCGGCCAGGGCGCCCAGGCTTTGCAGAATCTGGCCCAGAAGACCGGCGGCACCTACACCAAGGTCAGCACCTCCGACGACATGAGCTTCGGCACCGCCGTCAACCACGCACTGACCACGCCGTAGCGCTGTCCGCCGCGGACAGCGAGCCACCTACAGCCTCACCGAACCCGCGATCCAGCTGGTTCCGGGTCCTGGGCGCCCTCGCCTCCTGGGCCCTGCGGCACCGTCCGACGACCCCCGAACTACGCGTCCGCGCGGAACTACTCGAGGCCGGCGGCCCGCAACTGTGGGCGGAATTCATGGACGAACTGCGCGAACGCCACCTTGGCATCGCGCGCCCGGATACCGGCAAGCCGACCGCCACCGAACGCCTCGCCGAGGCCTACGCGCGGGCGGTCGCCGCCGGAGCGTGACCGCCCGCGCTCGGCCCGTACTCAGTCGGTGTACGCCTCGAGCGAGGGGCACGAGCACACCAGATTGCGGTCACCGAAGGCTCCGTCGATGCGCCGGACCGCCGGCCACACCTTGGCCCGGCCGGAGTGCACACCCAGCGGGTAGACGGCGGTCTCCCGGCTGTAGGGATAGTTCCAGTCGCCGACGAGGGCAGCGGCGGTATGCGGTGCGCCGCGCAGCGGGCTCTGCTCGATCGGCCAGGTGCCGGCGGCAACCTCGTCGATCTCGCCCTTGATCGCGATCATCGCATCGGCGAAGGCGTCGAGCTCTTCGAGGTTCTCACTTTCGGTGGGCTCGACCATCAGCGTCCCGGCGACCGGGAAACTCATGGTCGGGGCGTGGAATCCGTAGTCGGCCAGGCGCTTCGCCACATCGTCGACGGTCACGCCGGTGCGCTTGGTGATCTCGCGCAGATCAAGGATGCACTCGTGGGCGACCATGCCGTTCTCCCCGGTGTAGAGCACCGGGAAATGCGAATCCAGCCGCCGCGCAAGGTAATTGGCCGAGGCGATCGCGGTCAGGGTGGCCCGGCGCAGGCCGTCGGCGCCCATCATCCGAATATAGGCCCAGGTGATCGGCAGGATCGAGGCCGACCCGTACCGCGCCGCGGACACCGCGTGCGAATCCGGCTGCAGCGGATCGCCCGGCAGGTAGGGCGCCAGATGTTCGCGCACCGCGACCGGGCCCACGCCGGGACCGCCGCCGCCGTGCGGGATGCAGAAGGTCTTGTGCAGGTTCAGATGCGAGACGTCACCGCCGAATCGACCCGGACGGGCAAGTCCCACAAGGGCATTCAGATTCGCGCCGTCGACGTACACCTGTCCGCCCGCATCGTGCACGAGTGCGCACAACTCGGCCACCTCGTGCTCGTACACGCCGTGGGTGGACGGATAGGTGATCATGATGCAGGCCAGCCGGTCGGCGTGGTCGGCGATCTTGGCACGCAGATCGTCGAGATCGACATCGCCGTTGTCCCGGCATTTCACGACCTCCACCCGCAGCCCGGCCATCGCCGCCGATGCGGCGTTGGTGCCGTGCGCACTCGAGGGGATCAGGCAGGTGTCGCGGTGGGTGTCGCCGCGGTCGAGGTGATAGCGGCGGATCGCGAGCAACCCCGCGTACTCGCCCTGACTGCCGGCGTTGGGCTGCAGGCTCACCCGGTCGTACCCGGTGACCGCGGCCAGCCAGTGCTCCAGATCCTCGATCACCCGCAACATGCCGGGCGCGTCCTCCAGCGGCGCGTACGGGTGCAGGCGCGCGAAACCGGGCCAGGTGATGGGCTCCATCTCGGCGGTGGCGTTGAGCTTCATGGTGCACGAACCGAGCGGAATCATGCTGCGGTCCAGGGCGATATCCTTGTCCGACAGCTGCCGCAGATACCGCAGCATCGCGGTTTCGGTGTGATAACGGGTGAACGCCGGATGGGTCAGATAGGCCGAGGTCCGGGTCTCGATCGAGGGCAGTGCGGCCATCTCCGGCACGCCGTCGGCGCCGAAGCATTCCAGCACGATCGCCACCTGGGCCTCGGTGGTCGCCTCGTCGCAGGCCACCGCCACGTGATCGGCGTCGACCAGGCGCAGGTTGATACCGCGCCCCTTCGCCTTCGCGACCACGGCCTCGGCGCCACCGGGCACCGACACCAGGACAGTGTCGAAGAAACGCTCGTGCACGACCGCGTCGCCGAGCCCGGTGGCGAGCCGCTCGGCGTGGCCGTGCACCCGCCGCGCGATCGCACGCAGCCCGTCGGCGCCGTGGTAGGAGGCATACATCGCGGCCACGATCGCCAGCAGCACCTGCGCGGTGCAGATGTTCGAGGTCGCCTTCTCGCGGCGGATGTGCTGTTCGCGGGTCTGCAGCGCGAGCCGGTAGGCGCGGTCCCCGTCGGCATCCACCGAAACGCCGACCAGGCGACCGGGCAGTTGCCGGGCGTGCGCGGTGCGCACCGCGAGATATCCGGCGTGCGGACCGCCGAAGCCGAGCGGGACACCGAACCGCTGGGTGGTACCGAAGCACACGTCGGCGCCCTGCTCCCCGGGCGGGGCGATGAGCGTCAGCGCCAGCAGATCGGCGCCGACCGCGACCAGCGCACCCCGCGCGTGCGCCGCGGCGATCACCGCGGCCGGGTCCGCGATCCGGCCGGAGGCGCCCGGCGTCTGCAGGACGACGCCGAAGAAGTCGCCCTCGGGCAGCTCGCCGGAACTCAGATCCGCCTCGACCAGCGTGATGCCGAGCGGTTCGGCCCGGGTGGCCAGCACGGTTCGGGTCTGCGGGAACAGGTCGGCATCGATCAGCAGGCGCGCGGAGGTGCTCTTGCGGTTGGCGCGCTGCAGCAGCGTCATCGCCTCGGCCGCGGCGGTGGCCTCGTCCAGCATGGAGGCGTTGGCCACCTCCATGCCGGTCAGATCGGAGACCATGGTCTGGAAGTTCAGCAGCGCTTCGAGCCGGCCCTGGCTGATCTCGGGCTGATACGGCGTGTACGCGGTGTACCAGGCGGGGTTTTCCAGCAGGTTGCGGACCAGCACCGGCGGGGTCAGGGTGTCGTAGTAGCCGAGCCCGATCATCGACGTGGCGACGGTATTCGAACGTGCCAGCGCCGCGAGCTCGGTGAGTGCGTCGTGTTCGGAGATCGCGGCCGGCAGCGCGTCCAGGCCGGTCTCGCCGGCGGCGTCGACAATGCTCGCGGGGACGGCACGCGCGGCGAGTTCGTCCACCGACCCCACGCCGACGGTATCGAGGATCCGATCGAGTTCGGTGGTGTCGGGTCCGATGTGGCGGTCGGCGAAACTACGGGTCACGGCAGCTCCAAGGCTCGGGCGGGTCGACCGGCACCCCGGGTGCCACCGTCGACGACTGTCGGCCCTCCCCCTCTGTCGTGGCGCCTGAGAGATTCGGGGTCGCGCGCGATCCCTTTCCCCATGGGCGGGCGGCCCGCATCGTGTGCGGCCGCCGCTTTCCAGAGGCGTCGAACTCCGTACGGTCCCTGATGCCTGAGAGATTGACGGGGAGGTGCTGCTCCTTCGGCGTCCGGGACGAACCCGGAACTCTCCCGCACGGCGGCGACGCACCCTCAGTCTAAGCGGTGCGCCGTAAACGCCATGTTTCCGACCAGCTCAGGGCGCAGTCGGCTGTGTCACATTCGACGAGGGACGACTATCCGGTCTTGCGGTTCTCGCGCGCCTTGCGGCGGTAGGCCAATTCGTCCTCGGGCCGGTCACTCGCCTCGTGGGTTTCGGCGCGTTCGGCCGGGAAGTTGGCGATCGCGCCGGTCAGCTCGCGCATGGCTCCGCTGACAGCGATACCGAAGACGCCCTGACCGCCCTGCAGTAAATCGACGACCTCTTCCGGGGAGGAGCATTCGTAGACGGTGGTGCCGTCGGAGAACAGCGTGATCCCGGCCAGATCCTCGACCCCGCGGCTGCGCAGATGATCGACGGCGATGCGGATGTTCTGCAGCGAGATCCCGGCGTCGAGCAGCCGCTTGACGATCTTGAGAACCAGGATGTCCTTGAAGGAGTACAGACGCTGGCTGCCGGAACCGGTGGCGCTGCGAATCGAGGGGACGACGAGCCCGGTGCGGGCCCAGTAGTCGAGCTGGCGGTAGGTGATACCGGCCACCTGGCATGCGCTGGGAACGCGGTAACCGACCAGCTCGTCGGGCACCGTGTCGTCAGGGAACAGCCCTGGCTGCACGACCGCGGTGGGCCGCGGGTCGGGTGCTGGTTGCTGCGGTCGGTCTCCCACTGCTACTCCCTCACTGCATCGCCGAAGAAGAACAACGGCCTAACTGTCGAGGCTACTCTGTCGATTGTCTCGGCAGCACGGGCATGGAGCCAAACTCCGCGTGCGGCGTGTTTCTCACCCTCTACGTGAGGTATAGAGCGCCGTCGGGATCACCTCACCGCCACATGCGGTTCACCGATGATCCGATGACGCTCAGCCGTCGGTGCCTTCAGAGACAGCTCAGCTGTCGGTGCCTTCGAAGACAGCTCAGCTGTCGGTGCCTTCGAAGACAGCTCAGCTGTCGGTGGCTTTGAAATCGTCCGGAGACACCGACTCCAGGAACTCCTTGAACTTCTCCACCTCGTCCTCGCGTTCGTCGGGCATCACCAGCCCCGCTTCCTCGAGGACCGGTTCCTCCGCGTAGATCGGGCAACCGACCCGCAAGGCGATAGCTATCGAATCCGACGGACGTGCGGAGATCCGCACGTCGTTGTCGAAGACGAGGTCGGCGTAGAAGGTTCCCTCCTGCAAATCCACGATTCGCACCTCTTTCAAGGTGTGGCCGAGGTCGTGGATCAGGATCTTGATCAGGTCGTGGGTCAGCGGCCGGATCGGGGTCACCCCCTCCTGCTCGAGCACGATGGCGGTCGCCTCGGCCTGACCGATCCAAATGGGCAGATAACGGTCGCCCGACTCTTCACGCAGCAGCAACACGGGCTGGTTCTGGGGCTGCTCGACCCGGATGCCGATCACACGCATTTCACTCATCGCACTGGCCTCCCATACTCGCCGGCCGCCCGCACGAGCCCAGCTGGGCAGGCCGTATCACCGAGTCTAGGCGAAGAATTCAGCCGCCGAGGGAAGCCCGCACCGACGTCTTCACCAAGCTGGTATGCAGCGTCAGCGACAACGCCGCCAACTCGCGTACGGTCTCCTCGGCGCGGGCCCGGGCATCGGCGTCGCGACTCTTGGCTATCGGCGCGGCGATCTGGGCGATCATCGCCGCCTCCCGGTCCGCTGCCAGCTTGAACGCCCGCAGATGCCGTGCCTCCAAACCGAATTCGCTCATCGCCTGGGCGGTGCGGGCCAAGGTGACGGCCTCGGCGTCGAAGAATCCGGCAGCGCCGGGCGTGATCAGGCCGGCACGAATCAGTTCGGTGAGAAATTTCTCATCTATCCCGGCCTGCTCCAGCAGATCGGCACGCGTGACGCGCATTTCGTGATCGAGGCGCAATTCGTCCGGCGACACCTCGCCGGGCACCACACCCAACCGCCGGGGCGCCGCGGGGGTGGCTACCGTGTGGGTGGACTCGGGCGCACGCCCCGAGTCGTCCGCACCGGCGCCGTCGGCCCGGGCCCGCGCCTCGCGCACGCCCAGGGTCGCCGCGCCGCGGTCGATCGCTTCGAGCTGCTCCTTGATCACCTTCAGCGGCAGATACTGATCCCGCTGCGCGGTCAGCACGAACTTCAGCCGTTCGACGTCGGCGACCGAGAATCTGCGATATCCCGAAGGCGTGCGCTCCGGGCGGATCAGCCCCTCGGACTCGAGGAAGCGGATCTTGGAAATGGTGATGTCCGGAAAATCCGGACGCAGCAGGTCCAGCACGGAGCCGATCGACATTCCTCCGCGTGTCCATTGCGCTGCGCCAGTCATCAGTGGAATCCGCCTCGGCCGTTATGCGCTCGGCTCGTTGACCTGCGGTCGCGGCCCGGTCAGGAAGACCAGCCGGAACTTGCCGATCTGCACCTCGTCACCGTTCTGCAGCTCCGAGGAATCCACCGGCTCGCGGTTGACGTAGGTGCCGTTGAGGCTGCCCACGTCCACGACCTGGAAGGTGTCCTCGTCCTGCCGGAACTCCGCGTGCCGACGGGACACGGTGACATCGTCGAGAAAGATGTCGCTGTCGGGGTGACGGCCCGCCGACGTGGTGGGCTGATCCAACAGGAACCGCGACCCCGCGTTGGGACCGCGCTTGACCACCAGCAGGGCGGCACCCGCGGGCAGCCCCTCGACCCCTTGCACCGGCTGCTCGCCGGTCTGCTCACCGGAGCGCGACGCGTCGACCTCGTTGAGGAAGTCAGCGCGGAACACCGAAGTCGTTTCGGCCGCGCTCTCCCCGTATCCCGGGTCTTTGTTCTCGCTCACCCTTGCTCTCCTCCTCGAACCGATTTTCCGTACCGGTATCCGGCGCCAATTCCGAGCGCACTGCCCTCACCGTCGCCACCCATCGCGACCGGCTGTCGCGCTGTCAGGTGTCACCGGCAAGTTCCGGCAGAGTTCCCGGCACCGGCCGCCGGCACATCTGTTGGCATTGACCGTACCCTGCTGGGCCACACCCGTGCAGGTAGAACTGGGAAGGCTGACTCAGCCCTCGATAACTCCTTGGTAACCTGCGGCATCGAGCAGTGCGCCGAGGGCGGTATCGAGCGCCTCGGCGTCGTCGATCTGCAGCTCGAACATCCAGCCGTCACCGTAGGGATCGGTGTTCACCGATTCCGGCTCGGAGTCGAGATCTTCGTTCGCCGCAACGACTTTCGCGTTCAGCGGGGCGTAGATCTCCGAGACGCTCTTGGTCGATTCGACCTCGGCGATCGCCTCGCCGGCCGACACCACGGTCTCGACTGCCGGCAGCTGCACGAACACCACATCACCGAGCTGCGACTGCGCGAAATCGGTGATACCGACCCGCACGCGGTTCGGCGCGATCCGCTGCACCCACTCGTGTTCCTCGGTGTAGCGAAGGTCCTCGGGAAGGTTGGTCACAGGCTGATTCCTCTCACGGGGCGTCCTTTCACAGGCGTCGGCCGACCGGCGTTCGGCACAACTCTATCGACCCGGGCCGACACGGTGGATCGCCACACCCGCTGCGAAGTTGCTCGCGGCGCAACAGGTATGGTCCGCTACCGCGCGGGGGGCATCGTCCGCGCGACGGCGAAGGCCTTACGCAGATACAGCAGGCCCGTCCACACGTAGACCGCCGTACCCCACCACAGCAGCGCCCAGCCGAAGGCCCGGCCGAAACCGGCCGCCGCCCAATCCATCTGGCCGGCCAGCAACCACGGCAACGCTGACATCAGCGCGAAGGTGGCCGCCTTGCCGAGGTAGATGACCTCCGGCGGATCGAGGTCGCGGCGGCGATAGATCGGCAGCGTCGTACTCAGGATCAGGTCGCGGCCGATCAGCACGACGACGAACGGCCACGGCAGGATTCCGCGCACCAGCAGGCCGAGCACGGTGGCGATGAGATACAACCGGTCCACCAACGGGTCCAGCAGGGCGCCGAGCCGCGAGTACTGATCGAGCAGCCGCGCCAGCTTTCCGTCGAGGTAGTCGGTGACGCCACTGGCGACCAGCAGCGCGAACGCCCAGCCGTCGGCATGCAGGACCAACAGCAGCCAGAGGAAGACCGGCACGCCGATCAGCCGCAACACACTCAATATGTTCGGCACGGTGAGAATGCGGTCGGTGTCCGTGCCGCCCGCAGCGTCCGCGGGTTCGCGCGCGGGCTCCGAGCGCTCGGAGGCCTGATGGTCGGGGCCGGACCCGCCGGTCGGTCGGTTGCTCACGCCTGTTGCTTACCCGAACCGATCCCGCCGCGCCATTCGGGCACGCCGCGACGGGTGCGGCGGCACGATAGGTTTACCGGTCGCATCCGGCCGGATGGCACACTAGCGAGTGACGCAATGAGTCGATAATCGTTTCATTGTGAACGCGGTGACGAGAGGAAGACATGCCCGACTTCGACTACGACGTGGTGGTGATCGGCTCCGGCTTCGGTGGCAGCGTCAGTGCACTGCGCCTCACCGAGAAGGGCTATCGGGTGGCCGTTCTGGAATCCGGCCGGCGCTGGCCCGCGGAGTCCATTCCGAACTCGAATTGGAATGTGCGCAAGTCGATCTGGGCGCCGCGCCTGGGCCTGACCGGCCCGCAGCGGATCAGCGTGCTCGGCAAGTGCGCGGTGTTCTCCGCCGCCGGTGTGGGCGGCGGCTCGCTGATCTACGGCAACACCCTCTACGAACCGCTGCCGAACTTCTACACCGACAAGCAGTGGGCCCATATCGCCGACTGGCGCAGCGAACTGGCCCCCTATTACGACCAGGCCAAGCGGATGCTGGGGGTAGCGCCCAATCCGCGTGTGACGCCCGCCGACGAGGCGATCCGTTCCATCGCAGACGATCTCGGCGTAGGTGATACCTATCACCCCACCAACGTCGGCGTGTTCTTCAACGAGGAGCAGCCCGGCGTCGAGGTCGACGACCCCTACTTCGGCGGCGCAGGCCCGCGCCGCAGCGGCTGCATCCACTGCGCGCGCTGCTTCACCGGCTGCCCGCACAACGCCAAGAACACCACCCCCACCAACTACCTGTACCTCGCCGAACAGGCCGGTGCCAAAGTGTTCGAACTGACCACGGCGACGCGCGTGCGTCCGATGGTGGGCGGCGGCTACGCGATCGAGACACAGCGTTCGGATCGCCGGCTTCGCAAGGGCCGCAAGACTTTCACCGCCGAACAGGTCGTCTTCGCCGCCGCGGCGCTGGGCACCCAGAAGCTGTTGCACACGATGCGTGACGACAACGTACTGCCGAACCTGTCGCCCCGGCTGGGCGAGCTGACCCGCAGCAACTCCGAGGCGATTCTCAATGTGGTCAGCCGGCAGCGCCGCGACTTCGCCGAGGGCATCGCCATCACGTCCTCGATCCATCCCGAACCCGACACCCACGTCGAGGTCTGCCACTACGGCAAGGGGCAGAACGCGCTGTTCCCGATGTCGGTGCCGATCGTCGACGGCGGCGCGTTCCGGTTCCTGCGCTTCCTGCTGGCCATCGTGCTGCACCCGCTGGTCTTCGCACGCAGCCTCAATGCCCGCCACGCCTCGGAGAAGTCGGTGATCCTGTTGGTGATGCAGTCGCTGGACAATTCGCTGACCTCGTTCCGCCGCTGGGGACAGCTGAAGACCAGACAGGGCACCGGACAACCGAATCCGACCTGGATTCCGCTGGCCCACGAGATCGGCCGCCGGTTCGGGGAGAAGGTCGACGGCGACGTGCACGGCCTCGTCATGGACGTGTTCAACATCCCCGCCACCGCGCACTACATCGGCGGCTGCGTGATCGGCGAAGGGCCCGAAAGCGGTGTGGTGGACCCGTACCAACGCGTATTCGGCCATCCCGGACTGCATATCGCCGACGGATCGGCGGTCACCGCGAACCTCGGAGTGAACCCGTCGCTGACGATCACCGCGCAGGCCGAACGCGCGATGGCGTTCTGGCCCAACAAGGGTGAACCCGATCCGCGGCCGGAACTCGGCGCGAGCTACCGCCGCATCGACCCGGTCGCCCCCCACTTCGCCACCGTGCCCGATACCGCGCCGGGCGCGCTGCGGCTGCCCATCGCACCGATCGATCCCGCGCCCGCCGAGCGCTGACCGCCGGCAGACCGGGCGCCGTCGCCACTGCCCCGCCGGGCGGCGAAGGCGCGCGATATGCCGACACCGGCGCGTCGAAGTCTCCCCCGGACCCGTAGTGCCCCTTATGCTTTCCGGTACCGAGTGTCGACGGAAGGGCGGTCGCCAATGCTCGTGCGAGTGCAGAACGCGGCCGGGACCCTGGCCGAGCGGGTCCTCATCGACTGGTTGCGTACCTGGAAGGGGCCGGGTGACCCACAGGGTGTGGCAACGGTCAACTGCAGTCTGTTCTACGCCGATCGGTTGCATCAGTTCGATGCGGTGATCTGGACGCCGACCACCTGTGTGGTGATCGAGGCCGAGGCCCTGGTCGAGCGGGTGAGCGGCGACCTCGAGGTCCCGTTGAACGGGCCGTGGCGGGTCGGTGGGCACGTGGTGAGTTTCGAGGGCGGCGATCGCGGCACACCGCTGGACCGCTCCCGTGAGCACACCCACGCCCTGCAGAACTGGCTGGCCGAACGCGGCCTGGGCCAGCGCGTGGTGCAGGGCGTGGTCGTGGTGGTGCCGCCGCACGGGGCGAAGCCGACGATCCGCCAGCTGTGGAACGACCCGGGTTTGCAGGTGGTGCTCGGCGACGACCCGAGGCGGCTGGCCGATTGCCTGACCGCGCTCACCTCGCAGGGCCGGGCGCAGTGGACGGTGAACGAGGTGGCGCTGACCTTCCGCGGATTGGGTATTCTGCCGTATCTGCCCTCCCCGCAGGATCTCGTCGCCGAGGGTTTCGGCGGACCGGTGGACACCACACTGTGGTACGGCGGCCCGCAACAGGCGCAGGCGGAGGCGTTCCTGGAGGAGCAGGCCCACGCCGATCAGTCCTACGGGCGCCCCGTCGCGATCACGATGCCCTGGTACAGCCCGTGGAACCTGTATCCGAAGGAGGCGGACCGCATCGATCCCGGCCGGGCGGTGCTGCGCATCCTGCTCGCGATCGGCATGCTTATCGCTGCTGCCTGGGTGGTCTGGTTCGTGATCTCGCTGGTCCTGAACTTCGGTCCCGGCTGAGCCGGACCGGCGGCGCCCGCCGCGGGCATTCCTCAGGCCGCCGGTGTGCCCGCCGTGCGATCGGTGTCCCCTACGGCATCCGTGCCCGACTCCGCCGCTCCGCCGGCACCTGTCTCGTCGGCGGCCTCTGCACGAAGCGACCGGGTCTCGAACCGCATGCGCAGAGTCGTCGTCACCGACCAGCAGGCGGTCGCCGCCGCGACGGCGAACCCGGTGCCGCCGACCACATCGGTCGGATAGTGGTAGCCGAGGCCCACCATGCCTACCGCCACGGCCGCCAGAGCGAGTGCGGCGACCACGCCGATGACCAGGCGCAGGCGCACGGTGGCGGCGACGAGCAGCAAACCTGTTGCGATCGCGACGAATTGGACGGTGTGCCCACTCGGATAGGCGAGATAGTGCTGTAAATGCCTGTCCCACAGCGGTTTCAGCACCCAGGTGTTGATCGCGACCACCAGCTCGAGGACGAGCACCAGAAATCCGGCACCCCACCAATCGCGCCGGCGGGCGCAGTAGAGCACACCGATCAGCAACAGCGGCAACACGATATAGGCGTTGCTCGGCACCACCAGCGCGTCGTAGACGCCGCGATGCGAGTCCAATCCCTCGTGCACGCGATCGCCGATCGCGCGATCGAACGCCGTCGGGCCCCCGCCGGTGGGGAAGCTCAGCGGAACCGTCACGGTGACCAGCAGGCCGATCAGGGTGACAGCGGCGGCAACGACATGCGCTCGATATCGAGCGACCGGCGGTGGAGCGGGCACCTGTCGACCATAGCCGCGGCCCGTTACCGCCCCACCGTCACCGTCCGCCGATATCGAGCACGGGTTCACGCGCCCTGGTGCACGCTCGCGTCGTCGAGCATCGCCGCGCGCAGCATGGCCTCGGGCACCCCGAGCGCTTCGACGAGTGTGGCCGACTGCGGCCGCAACCGGTCCACGAGTTCGTTGACACCGCGGCGCACCGCTTTGGCCCGATCCACCGACATGAAGCGGTGCATGATGTACCAGGCTTGATTCTGTTCGATGGTGGAGTACACGAACAGATCGCAGACGGTGTCGGCCAGCGCTCGCGCGTCGGGATCCTCGATATCGGCGATGCCCTCGATGAACGCCTCCAGCACCAGCCGGTCGATATGCGCCTCACCAGCGGCGAGGATGTGGTCCTGCGCGTTGTTGAACGCCTCGAACGGACCGGTATCCTCGGCCCGCGCGCGCAGCCGGTGCGCGGCGGTGCGGGTCAGATAGTCCTCGCGGTCGGCGAACAGCTGCAGCTGCACCGAACGCCGGGACAGATCGCCCTCGTCGACGCCGTCGTCGGAGCGGTCGCGCAGGCGCTGGATGAGCTGGCGCACACCCGAGGTCTCGCGCACCACGTCGCGGGCCATGGTGGCCGCGAACCTCACCCAGCCGAGGGCGTCGAGATCGCGCACCTCGTCGGAGTAGGCGGTGAGCAGTTCCTTGGCCACCAGCTGGGTCAACACCACGTTGTCACCTTCGAAGGTGGTGAACACGTCGGTGTCGGCCTTCAGGGTGACCAGCCGGTTCTCGGTGAGATAGCCTGCGCCGCCGCAGCATTCGCGACATTCCTGGATGGATCGGGTGGCGTGGCGGGTCTGGGCGACCTTCAGGCCGGCGGCCCGCTTCTCCAGCGCGCGCTGCGCCTGCGGGTCCAGATTCTGCCCGGTCTGCACCAGGTGCATGCGCCGCACCAGATCGTTCTGGGCGAACGCCAGCGCGAACGCGCGCGCGACATGTGGAAACAGCCGGCGCTGATAGCTGCGATAGTCCAGCAGCAGGGTTTCGCTGCCGTCGTCCGGATCGGAGAACTGACGGCGCTTGTCGCCGTAGCGCAGCGCGATACTCAACGCCACCCGTGCGCCGGCGGCGGCCGCGCCACCGACACTGACCCGGCCACGCACCAGCGTGCCCAGCGTGGTGAAGAACCGGCGGCTCGGGTTCTCGATATCGGAGCGATAGGTCCCGTCGGGGTCGACATCGGCGTAGCGGTTGAGCAGGTTCTCCCGCGGGATCCGGACGTGGTCGAATTCGATGCGACCGTTGTCGACGCCGGGCAGACCGCCCTTGAGACCGCAGTCCGACGTGGTCACGCCGGGAAGATCGTTGCCCTGCTCGTCGCGGATGGGGACGAGGAAGCAGTGCACGCCCCTGCTCTCGCCGCCAGTGATCAGCTGGGCGAATACCGCTGCCATCCGGGCGTGCTCGGCAGCGCCGCCGATGTAGTCCTTGCGGGCGGAGGCGGTGGGGCTGTGCACCACGAACTCACCGGTCGCCGGGTCGTAGGTGGCGGTGGTTTCCAGATTCGCCACATCGCTGCCATGCCCGGATTCGGTCATCGCGAAACAACCGAGGAGATCCAGTGACAGCAGGCGTTTGACGATGTCGGTGTGGCGGTCGGTGCCCAGATTCTCCACCGCGCCGCCGAACAGACCCCACTGCACGCCGGCCTTCACCCACAGGGACAGATCGGTGTAGGCGAGCATCTCCAGGCCGGTGACAGCTCCGCCGGGATCGCCGGTCCCACCGTGCTCCAGGCTGAAACCCTTTTCCGCATAACCGAATTCGGCGATGAGGCGCATCTGATCGAGTACTCGCGCGCGAGCCTGGCGGTAATCGAGGTAGGGATCACCGAACAACCGGTCGTCGGCCAGTTGCCTTCGTGCCTGTTCCCGGACCTCGCGCCACGGGCCGTCGAGCGCGGCCCGCAGATGATCGGCGGTCGACTTCCCGTTCTTCGCTGTCCCGGTGCTCGGTGTCCCGGCCTCCGACTGCGCGGAGTCTGATCTCACGGAACCTGCTGCTTCGGTGCCCGTAGCGGTATCGGTGCCCATGGTTATCGACTGTAGCGGGACTCGGAACGAACCGGCGATAACCAGCAGATTGCTCTGCTCGCCGCCCACGGCGAGGTGAGGGAGCTGACCCCGGACCGCCCGCCGACTCCGGCTACCGTGTCCTGTGTGACAGATGAGTTGGAGCCCGAACTCGTCCGCACGGGGCCGGAAACCCGGCCGAGTTCGTTGTGGCATCGGGCGATGGGAGCGGTAACCGATCGGCTGGTCGCCCAGCGGCGCGCCACGGTGGACTCGGTGGTCGAGGCGCCGGCCCCGCTGAAGCCGATCGATCTCACCGACGACGCCGCCGTCACCGAGGTGCTCGACCTGGCCGAGCGGGTCGGCGAGGTGGTGCTCGCCTCGGGCACCGCCGTCACCGACACCAGCACACAGGTCGAATTCATCGCCGCGACATACGGTTTGGCGCAATGCGACATCGACGTGACCTACAACTCCATTCGTATCTCCGCCGATCGCGGCCCGTCGCTGCCACCCGCCAGCACCATGCGGGTGGTGCAGTACCGCTCGCTGGACTTCACTCGCCTGTCGGCCGTCGACCGCCTCACCCGGCGGATCCGCCGCGAGGTGGTTCCGCCTCAGGAGGCGCACGCCGCCCTCGACGCGATCACCACCGCCCCGCACCCCTACAACCGGTGGGTCGCCACATTCGGCTGGTCGCTGCTCGCGGCCTCCATCGCGCTGTTGCTGGGTGGTGGCGTGCTGGTCGCGGCCGTGAGTTTCGCCACGACGTTGCTGATCGACCGATGCAACCGCGCGCTGAACAAGCGCGGCCTGCCCTTCTTCTTCCAGAACATGATGGGCGGCATCATCGCGACCCTGCCCGCGATACTGCTGCAGACCTTCGCCGAGGGGTTGGAAACCAATCCCAGCCTGATCGTCGCGGCCGGAATCACCGTGCTGCTCAGTGGTTTACAGCTCGTCGGTGCGGTCGAGGACGCGATCACCGGCGCACCGATCACGGCCGCCGCCCGCATGCTGGAAGTGCTGGTCATGACCGGCGCGATCATCGGCGGGGTCGGTGTGGCACTGCGCGGCGCCCAAGCCTTCGGCGCCCAGGTGCCGCCGATCGACATGTCGCCGTCCTACGACATCACCAATCTGCCGTTGAAGATCACCGCCGGTGCGGTGGCGGCGGCGGCATTCGCGCTCGCCTGTTACGCCGAGCGCCGGGCCCTCGCCGTCGCCGCCATCAGTGGTGCGGGCATCACCGTGTGCTACCTGTTCGTCCAGCACGCGGGCTTCGGTCCGGTGATCGCCGCCGCGGTCTCGGCGACCGCGATCGGTCTCGCCGGTGGTCTGCTCGCCCGCCGGGCGGTGACGCCCCCGCTGGTCGTCGCCATCGCGGGCATCACTCCGCTGCTGCCCGGTCTCAAGGTCTATCGCGGTCTGTTCGCCCTGATCAACGACGATTTGCTGGTCGGGCTGAATCAGATGTTCGCCGCGCTGGTGGTCGGCTGCGCCCTCGGCGGCGGCATCACGCTCGGTGAGTGGTTCGCCCGGTGGCTGCGCCGGCCGCGGATCCTGCGGCGGGTCACCGGGGTACGGCCCGACGACTTCACCTGAGGCCGCCGGGTTCGCGGCCCGGACCGGAGGAGGGCTTGTCCGAGGGGATGCCTCAGGCCGCGAACCCGATGGAGCGGGCCAGATCGGCCAGCGTCGCATCGAACAGGGCATCCGGATTTCCCACCGGCATCGGGTAGTTGCCGAAGACTTCGAGGGTGACGTGCCCGTACAGCCGGGCCCAGAACTGGATCATCAGATAGGTGACACCCAGGTCCAGCTTCTCGGCCGGGAATTTCTGCCCCGATTCGGCGAGCACGGCGAGCAATTCGGTCTGGAATCCGACGAGGTCTTCGCGCAGCGCGTGCGGGATCACATCGGTCGGCGGGGTGACGATGTCGTAGGTGGTCAGCAGCCGGCCTGCGGCCTCCAGGAAGATGCGGCCGAACGGTTCGTCGAATTGCCGCATGGCGCTGGCCGAACCCCCGGCCGGCGAGGCGAAGACGAGCGTGAACTCGTGGGCGTGGGCCAGGGCCCACTGCCGGAAACCCTTGCAGATGGCGAACAGCTGGACCATCCCGTCCTCGGGCAACTCGGCCACCTGTTCGGCCAGTTCCTGGGCCAGGTCGGCGCAGATATCGCTGCGCAGCGCACCCACCAGGTCGTCGCGGGAGGCGTAGTACCGATACAACGCGGGTGCGGTGATACCCAACTCACGCGCGATGGCGCGCAGGGTCACCGCCTCGGGTCCTTGCTCCACCAGGAGCGTGCGGGCCACGCGCCGGATATCGGCGTCGCTGACCGCGGGCATCCGGCCCCGTCGTGCGGCTGTCATGCGTCGTCCTTCGTCGCATGCACACCGGCCCCGACGTCACGGGTACGTCGAGGCCGGTGCGCACACTGTGTCCTGGGCCGCCGGAGACCGGGGACGCCGAGGGCGCTGCCCCAGCGGCCGCGGCGCTCACTCGTAGGCGACCTGCCAGCTCTTGATTCCGTTCAACCAGCCCGAGCGTAGCCGGACCGGCTCGGAAACCTCACGCAGGTTGGGCATCACGTCGGCGATGGCGTTGAAGATCAGATCCAGCTGCAGCCGGGCCAGGTTGGCGCCGACGCAGTAGTGGGTGCCGGTGCCGCCGAAGCCCACGTGCGGGTTCGGGTTTCGCATGATGTCGAAGTCGAACGGCTTGTCGAAACGTTCCTCGTCGAAGTTCGCCGAGGAGTAGAACAGGCCGACCCGCTGGCCCTTCTTGATGGCCTGACCACCGATTTCGGTGTCCGACAACGCGGTTCGCTGGAACGCGATGACCGGGGTCGCCCAGCGCACGATCTCGTCGGGCGCGGTGCGCGGCCGCTCGGCCTTGTAGCGCTCCCACTGCGCCGGATTGTCCACGAAGGCCTTCATGCCGTGGGTGGTGGCGTTGCGGGTGGTCTCGTTACCGGCCACGGCCAGCAGGATGACGAACCAGGCGAACTCCTCCGAGCCCAGGGCCTCGCCCTCGATATCGGCGTTGAGCAGCTGGGAGACGATGTCGTCGGCCGGGCATTTGCGCTTCTCCTCGGCGAGGTTCCACGCGTAGCCCATGACCTGCGCGTTGGCCATCTTGTAGCTGTCGGCGTACTCGGGGTCGTCGTAGCCCATCATCTGGTTGGACCACTCGAACAGCTTGCCGCGATCCTCCTGCGGCACGCCGAGCAGTTCGGCGATGGCCTGCAGCGGCAGCTCACAGGCGACCCGCTGCACGAAGTCGCCGCCGCCGGTCTTCTTCGCCTCGTGCACGATCCGCTCGGCCCGCTCGCGCAGCGCGGCCCGCAGGCTCTCCACCGCGCGCGGGGTGAAGCCGCGCGAGATGATCCGGCGCAGCTTGTCGTGCGCCGGCGGATCGGTGTTGACCAGCATGGCTCGCTGGATCTCGATCTCCTCGCGGGTGATCTCGCCGTTGAAGCGGATCACCGCGGTGTTCTCCTGGGTGGAGAAGACCTCGGAGTTCTTCGAGATCTCCTTGACGTCGTCGAGCCGGCTCACGACCCAGTAGCCGCCGTCGTCGAATCCACTCACTCCGTTGGGCTGGTCGACCCACCACACCGGGGCGGTGCGGCGCAGCTCCGCCCATTCGGCCACGGGCAGACGCTGCGACAGCAGATCGGGGTCGGTGAAATCGAAATCGTGACCGATGGACGGCAGAGACGGCAGAGACGGCGCGGACACGGTACCTCCTTTGGAACACGTTCCTATGGAGTGAACCACACCACACCCGTTTTGTGAACACCTATTAGTAAATAATGTTCACCTGCTTGTTCAGGCTCGCGAGCAAACGGCCGGCTCCGCCCCTGACCAGTGCGGACAGCGCACGGGCCGGCCCGACACGAGGTCGGGGCCGGCCCCGGACAAGCGCTCAGTCCAGCTGCAGTTGCGGAGAATACAGCTCCAGCCAGGTGTGCAGATCGATGATGCGATCCAGTCCGGCGCGCATGTAGCTGTCGATGCCGGACGGGTCGTGGGCAACCACTCGCTGCAGCCACTGCCGGTCGATGATCTCGAACAGCGGTGAATCGTCTTCGGCGAGAAAATGTTTCGCCTGCTGCTGCAGCACCGCCGCATAGCCCGGATCCTGCGTCGACGGATACGGGCTCTTGACCCGGCGCACCACCGATTCCGGCAGCACATGCTCGGCCGCATGCCGCAGCAGGCTCTTTTCCCGGCCGTCGAACGTCTTCAGCGACCACGGGGTGTTGTAGACGTACTCGACCAGGCGGTGGTCGCAGAACGGCACCCGCACCTCGAGGCCGACCGCCATCGACGCGCGGTCCTTGCGGTCGAGCAACGTGCGCACGAACCGGGTCAGGTGCAGGTGGCAGACGGTCCGCATCCGGCGTTCGACCTCGGATTCGCCGTCGAGGTGCTCGACCTCGGCCACCGCCGCGCTGTACTGATCGGCGACGAACTCCTCGAGCCGCAGCCGCTCACGCAGGGCCGGATTCAAGATCTGCCAGCGTGCGTCGCCGGTCAGAGCGGTGTTGAACGCCAGCCACGGAAAGGTGTCCTCCTTCAGCGCCACCTCGTCGTGGAACCAGCGGTACCCGCCGAACACCTCATCGGCCGACTCCCCCGACAGCGCCACGGTCGACTGCTGCCGGATGGCCGCGAACAGCAGATACAGCGAGGTGTCCATATCACCGAGACCGGCGGGAATGTCGCGAGCGGTGACGACTGCGCGCCGCACCGCCGGATCGGCCAGATCGGCCGGATTCAGCACAACGTCGCGATGGGCCGAGCGCACCAGCGCGGCCACCTCCCGCACGAACGGCGAATCCGGGGTGTCGCGCATCTCGTCGGGGACGAAGTTCTGCTCCTGGTTGGCGAAATCGACCGAGAAGGTGCGCAACTGCTCGCCGTCGCGGGCGAGCCGGGCCGCGGCCAATCCGGTGATCGCGCTCGAGTCCAGTCCGCCCGAGAGCAGCACACAGCGTGGCACATCGGAGATGAGCTGGCGATCGACGATGTCGGTCAGCAGCTCACGCACCCGGGCGACGGTCCGTTCCTGGCTGTCGGTGTGCTCAACGGCATGCAGCCGCCAGTAGGTGCGGGTGCGAATTCCGTTGCGGTCCACCGTAACCAGCGTGCCGGGCAACACCTCCGCCATGCCCTTCCACAGCGACCAGCCGGGCTGTTTGGTCATGGCGAACAGCTCGCGCAGGCCGTCCAGATCGACGGTCTTGGCCGCGATCGGGTTGGCGAGGATGGCCTTCGGCTCGGAGCCGAACAGCACACCGTCGGGGGTCGGGTAATAGTAGAACGGTTTGATCCCCATCCGGTCGCGCACCATGACCAGCTTCTGGTCGCGCTCGTCCCAGATCGCGAAGGCGTACATGCCGTTGAGGTGGTCGACGACGGACTCACCCCATTGCAGATAACCGTGCAACACCACCTCGGTGTCGCTGTCGGTGTCGAAGCTGTGCCCGAGTCCGCGCAGCTCCTCGCGCAGTTCACGGAAGTTGTAGGCCTCCCCCGAGTACACCATCGCGACGTCGCCGGCCGGGGTCGGCACAGACATCGGCTGCGCCCCGCCCGGCAGGTCGATGATGGCCAGCCGCCGGTGCCCCAGCGCCGCGTGGGCGCGAACGAAAGTGCCCCGCCCGTCCGGCCCGCGACAGGCCATGGTTTCGGTCATCGCATCGATAACCCCCTGCTGCCGGGTGAGATCGTCCGAGAACGCCACCCAGCCCGCGATTCCGCACATTCCGCCGCCTCTCAATAACTAATTAGCTTAGGGAACTATCCGTAAACCTGTTGTAACACAACGAGTCTCACGCGCGCCACCACGCGCCCGACTTGTCCGAGCTTGTCCGAACTCGCCGCTTTCGCCCGATTTGCATCATTGATCCCGATCGTGCGAACAGCTGGAAATCCGACCACTCAGGTCGCCGCCGCGTGCCAGATTCGACCACACCACTCACCCTCGGCGCTGTCGGCCGCCTACCGGTCACGTTCGGGTTGCGATCCGGTAGCCCACCGTGAGAACGACACCCGCGGATTCACGATCTCCACGTCGGCGACCGACATCACCGAATTAAGTGTGAGAAAGTCGAAATGCTCTGTTGTCGGCGCGATTACAGTATCGGCGCCGGCCGCGCGGACCTGGTCAGCGAGCGGTATCAGGCCCACCTCCGGCGCCCACACGAGCCGATAGCCGAGACGTTCGGCCAGCCGCCGAACCCGAGCCACGTCCCAATCCGGACACGACGACTCCGGATGTACCCACCCCAGCGCTATCGGTCGCGCATCCCTCATCGGCGCCGACTCCGGCGACGCACGTCGCCCCCGCAGCGGCACGCGCACGAGCGCGACGGTCAACACGCGCGGTGAGCAGGAACAGAATCCACATTGCACACCCCTCACAGTCCGGTTCCGAATACCGCGACCCGGATCAGTTGGCCCTCCGGCTGCGCGGCCATGCCAGATTTGCTGACACCACCACCTCCGGGCGACGACGAAACCGACGTCAATACGCGCACAATCGGGGCGACATTTAGGCGTCATTCCCCTACAGTTGCCGCATGGGAAGACCCAACGTCGCCTTACGCGCCGCTCGCACGGCCCGGTTGCTCAGCCAAGACGATTTGGCCCGCATGCTCCGCGAGGCCGGATGCGTCAGCGCCACGAAACGACTCGTCCAGCGATGGGAATCCGGCGCGACCACGAATCCCCGCCCCTCGCATGCGCGGGCTTTGGAGCAGGTGATGCGCCTGCCCATCGAAAGCCTCGGATTCGGCGCGGTGATGGCTGGACGCAGCCTCTCAGGGGACGACACGGCTGGACATGAAGTCCACTCGCCGATCGGCGACGTTCCCCGAGAGCGCCATCCGGGCCAGGCCGCTCCGCAGCCCAATTCCGGTACATACAGCGGGATTTGGCTGTCGCGCTACGAGTTCTACTCCTCCGGTCGCGAGCAGACGTTCACGTCGTCGCATTACGTGGTCGTGCTGCAGCACGAGCAACGGCTCACTGTGCGCAGTCTGCCGAGGTCCGCGGCGGGGACACTCGAACTCGACCTGACCCTGGACGGGCACATCGCGACGGGCACCTGGTCGGAAACCACCGCGCCCAGTGGCTACTACAAGGGCGCGCGGTACTTCGGCGCGATCCAACTCCTGTCGGAACTCACCGCGACCCGCCTGGCAGGCAAGTGGGTGGGATTCGGAAAGAACTTCGACGTGAATGTCGGGCCGTGGGAGCTGGTCCTGCAGGATCGATCGACATCGAAGGCCACGATCGAGAAATACGATCGCCCGCCCGAAACCGACTGACGTGCCGGGCCACGCGATTTCGTGGCGACGAGAACATCCTTGCATCGCAAGCGAAACGAACGGACGGGCTGACCTGTGGACTACAAATGCGGATGTCGCCGACCATGCCGAATATTAGTCGAGCTGTAGCAGAGGGAACAGCGGGGCGAGGAAGGGAAGGTTGCGGACGAGGACATCCACGGCTGAGCGCGCACCGGTGCCTGTGCCGCCGAAATTGCTGCCTTTCCATGTCACGCCGGTCGAGCCGGCCGTGTAATAAATTCCCTGCCCGCCATCGCATTGGACGTCCGCCGTATATTGCCCGGCAGAAGTCCCACTGAAGTCGTACGTATAGGTCAACGTGCTCGGATTCGGTGCCGGGCTCGAATACTTCACCACGCTGTTGATCTTGAACACACACGATTCGCCACTCGCCACACCGCTGACCTGGGCTGTGAGTACCGAACCGGAGGTGGAGAAGGTGGCGGCCGCGTTAGCCGCCGCTATGCCGGGCAGAAAAACGATCATGGCCACCGCCGCGAGCACTGCGACGATTCCGCGAGCCGGTAGGCCAGACATCCTATCGCTCCCTTCGGGATGACAACTGAATTCGAATTGTCTTGCCTCAGTTTGAAGAACACCTTTGTTCAGGCATTAGGCTGCTACACCTGGCGTTATCGTGAAACTACAGCCGCTGACGTTTTAAGAATATCAACCGAATGTCGATTACAAATATGTACGTACGTACTTATTGAAATGGCGGCGCCGCCCGCAGGCAACCATATCGCTACAGTCGACATTTCGCTTGCCGAGTCCGGGGCCGCCATGCCCCCGGTCGGGTTCTCTTCGGTGAATTGCGCGAACACACTGCGCCGCAACATGGCCGGAGCACGCTCATGCCCAGGAGCCCGGTCGGGCCCACGATGCGCACGGCGCCCCGGTATTCCACGGCGTGCATGCTCGGCAAAGTCGCAGGACGCGTCGACGCCGTTCCGATTGGACTTCTCCTGCATCCAGCGACCGGGCGCCGGCGAAGAAGCGGCAGCTCATTCACCGCCGACCGGTGCTCTGTGTGCGGCCCGACGCGCCTTTCTCGTCCGAAAGTTTGATTCCGCCACGCTCATCGACCGGTATCGTCGGAGGCGAAGTTAGGTTACCCATACTTGCCGTCCACGAAGCGAGGAACTCAGGATCATGCCGGACGCCACCTCCACCGAGCAGCCCGTGCCGTTCTCCGCGCAGATCCGCTCCGCCACCGCCGAACAGCACGAACGCGCCGAGAACTCCACCTTCATGAGCGACATGCTGGGCGGCGCCCTGGACGTCCGGGCGTTCTATCGCTACACCGGCCAGCTCTGGCACATCTACCGGGCGCTCGAGGCGCACTGGGACACCCTCGCCGACGATCCGGTCGCCGGTCCGTTCATCCGGCCCGAACTCGCGCGCCTGGCGCATCTCGAAGACGATCTGGCGCATCTGGGCGGCCCGCAGTGGCGCGACGACATCGACGCGCTGCCCGCCACCGCCGAGTACGCCGCCCGCATCACCGAGTGCGCGCTGACCTGGCCCGCCGGCTATGTGGCCCACCACTACACCCGCTATCTGGGTGATCTGTCCGGCGGTCAGGTTATTCGCGGCACCGCGGCGAAGCTGTGGCAGCTGCCCAAGCGTGGCGACGGGGTGCGCTTCTACGTGTTCGATCAGATCGCGAACCCGGCCGCTTTCAAGCGCGGCTACCGCACCCTGCTCGACGAACTGGCCGTCGACGATCTGGAGAAGCAGCGAGTACTCGGCGAGTGCCGGCGCGCCTTCGATCTCAACAGTGCCGTATTCGCGGATCTGGCAAGCGAATTCCCGGTCCGCCGCGAAGGCTGACCTCCCCCGGACACTCCTGGACGTCCGACCGGAAGGTTGCTAGTCGATAACCAGATGCATCTCCGAGTTACATCAAAATCGTTGTTACACATACTGATCGGCGCTCCCATGTGGTGACAAGCCCCACACCACAGGGGGCGCCGTTTGGTTGCGGGCGCAACTCGCCGACAGCTAAAGTTACTCACCAGTTAGGCACGCAGGGGTTCCTACAGCGACCTCGATTCTGATAGAGGCCGATTCGTTCAGTCCGCATCCACCGACGCATGTCGGACGAACAACGTTGTGCGACAACATGTTCGACCTGCAAGGAGGGGTTATGGCCACCTATATCGTGACCGGTGGGACGGGTTTTCTGGGGCGGCGCGTGGTGGAGGGACTGCTCACCGCCGATGCCGACGCCGTGGTGCACGTGCTCGTGCGCGAGGCCTCGGCAGCCAAACTGGCCGAACTCGCCACGCGCTGGAATGCCATCGACCGAGTGTTTCCGCTGGTCGGCGACCTGAAGGCCGAAGGTCTGGGACTCGCGGACGAACCGCCGGCCGCACAGCACGTGGTGCACCTGGGCGCGGTCTACAACATGACCGCCGACGAGGAATCCGCTTACGCGGCCAATGTGAACGGCACCCGTGCGGTGATCGCGCTCGCCACCGAACTGGGTGCGATGCTGCACCACGTGTCGTCGGTGGCGGTGGCCGGTGACCACCGCGGCAAATTCTTCGAAGACGATTTCGACCTCGGCCAGAATCTCGAATCCCCCTACCACCGAACGAAATTCGCCGCCGAGCGACTGGTCCGTGAAAGCACCGGGCTGCGCTGGCGGGTGTATCGCCCGGCCATCGTGGTCGGCGATTCGCGCACCGGCGAGATGGACAAGATCGACGGTCCGTACTACTTTTTCCCCGCGATCGCGCGGCTGGCCGCGCTGCCGGGCGGGCTGCCGCTGCCGCTGCCGGATCTCGGCGCGACCAATATCGTCCCGGTCGACTACGTCGCCCAGGCCATGGTCGGGCTCATCGGCCGCCCGAGGCTGAACAAGCGCACCTTCCACCTGGTCAACCCGCGTCCGCAACCGTTCACCGAAATCTACGGCGCGCTCTCGCGAGCAGCCGGCGCACCCGGTGGCGTGGGTCCGGTGCCGGGCAGCCACACCGCACTGGCAACGCTGAACCGGCTGCCCGGTGTCACCGCGGCGCGCGATTTCCTGTTGACCCAGTTCGGCATTCCCGCCGAGGTCGCCCCGCATACCTCGTTCGCGTCGGAATTCGTCTCCGACTCCACGCGGGCGCTACTGCGCCGCACCGATCTCGAGGTCCCCGCCTTCGACACCTACGCCGAGAATCTGTGGCGGTACTGGCGCGCCCACCTGGATCCCGACCGGGCGCGCCGCCACGGGGGCGGCGACCGGCTGCGCGACCGAATCGTACTCATCACCGGCGCCTCCTCCGGGATCGGCCTGGCGACCGCGCACGCGGTGGCGCGACGCGGTGCGACGGTGCTGATGGTGGCGCGCGGGGTCGACGAACTCGAGGCGGCGGCCGTCCAGGTGCGCGAGCAGGGCGGCGACGCCTACAGCTACTCGTGCGACATCACCGACGAGAAGGCGGTCGAACTGCTGGTCAAGCAGGTGCTCGCCGACCATCACCATGTCGACTATGTGGTGAACAACGCCGGGCGTTCGATCCGCCGCTCGGTGCTGAACTCCACCGACCGCATGCACGACTTCGAGCGGACGATGGCCGTCAACTACTTCGGCGCGGTACGGTTGATCCTGGCCTTGCTGCCGGCCATGCGGGAACGCCGATTCGGCCACGTCGTCAACATCTCCTCGATCGCGGTGCAGACCAAACAGCCGCGCTTCGCCGCCTACGTGGCGAGCAAATCGGCACTGGACACCTTCAGCGAGATCGCGGCGGTCGAGAACGCCGACGCCGGCATCACCTTCACCTCGGTGCGGATGCCGCTGGTGCGCACCCCGATGATCGCTCCGACCGAGATGTACCGATCACTGCCGGTGCACAGCCCTGACCAGGCGGCGGCGATAGTAGTGCGCGCACTCGAAGAGCGGCCCGCGCGCATCGACACGCCGATCGGCACCTTCGCCCAGGTCATCGACACGGTGATGCCCTCGGTGAAGAAGGCCATTCTGCACCAGGGCTTCCGGCGGACCGGCGAATCCGCCGCGGCAAGGCACGGCCGCGCCGCATCCAGCGATCCGGCCGAGGCCAGCGGCCGCAGTCCGCTGCTGGCACTCGCACCGGTGGTGCAGCCGCTGATGGGATTGCCCACCCCCGCGGCTCGTATCGTCAACCGGTTGCCCGGCCTGCACTGGTGATCCGCACCTACCACCGGACCCTGTGTCCGGTGGTAGGTTTCGCCGATGAAACGCAGGCTGCTGTTCGGCGGCGGGATCGTCGTCGTTGTCGCGACGGTGCTGTCGATCGGCACGTACATCCTGATGAATTCGCGGACCTTCCAGGTCGCCGGGCGCGTGGTCCACCGCGTCGACACCAGCGGCAAGGTTGTCGCGCTGACCATCGACGACGGCCCCACCGACCGCACCTCCGCGATTCTGGAAACCCTTGCCGCCGAACATGTTCCGGCCACCTTCTACCTCGTCGGCCGCGAGCTGGCAGCCCATCGCGACTACGGGGCGCAGATCGCGGCGGCCGGGCACGAGCTCGGTAACCACAGCGACACCCATCGGCGGCTGGTCTTCGTCACCCCGGCCACGGTCCGCGACGAAATAGAGCGCACCGACGCCGAGATCGAGCACATCGGCTACCACGGCCCGGTGACCTTCCGCCCGCCCTACGGAAAGAAGCTGGTCACACTTCCCTGGTATCTGTCCCGCCACGACCGCACCACCGTGATGTGGGATGTCGAATCCGATTCCACCGGCGGGGCGAGCACCGATGCCATAGTCTCCGACACGGTGAACCGTACCCGGCCGGGGTCGATCATTCTGTTGCACGCGATGTACCAGCCGGCCGCAGAGGCGGCGATTCCGCGCATCGTCGCAGAACTCCGTTCGCGCGGTTACGGTTTCGTGACCGTCTCGCAACTGATCGCGTGCACGAAACCCGCCGGAATGTGACCGAACTCCCCTACCGTTTCAGCCAAAACTAGAACGTGTTCTAATAGTCTACAGGTATGGAGCGATTGACCGGGCTGGATGCCAGCTTTCTGTACCTGGAGACCGACACCCAACTGCTGCACGTGTGCGCGCTGCTGATCCTCGACCCGCCCGCCGACGGGACGGACTACGAGTTCACCGCACTGAAGGAGGAATTGGGGCGCCGCCTGCACCTGATTCCCTCCATGCGCCGCCGCGTCCATCGGGTCCCGTTCGACCTCGACCACCCGGTCTGGGTCACCGACAACGACTTCGACCTCGACCGGCATGTACGCCGCCTCGGGCTCCCCTCCCCCGGCGGACCGAAGGAGCTGGCCGAACTGGTCGCCGATATCGCGGCGCAGCCGATGGACCGCACCCGCCCGCTGTGGGAGATGTGGGTGATCGAGGGCCTGGCCGACGGTAAGGTGGCCGTCGTTTCGAAATACCATCACGCTGCCGTCGACGGTGTCACCGGCGCCAACATGATGGCCTATCTGTGTGATGCCGAACCGGGCGTGCGCTATCCCGATCCGCCGGCCGAGACCCACTCGGAGTCCGACGAACCCAACGATCTCGCCCTCGCCGCCGAGGGGCTGGTGCGGATGCCGGCGAAACTCGGCGTGGTCGGCATGGTGCCCAAGACGCTGGGCAAACTGGGCGGGCTGGTGCAGCGCCGACGGGCCGACAAGCAAGGTATGGCGCTGCCGTTCACCGCACCGCGCACGCCCTTCAACCGGACCATCACCCGCCATCGCAGTGTCGCCTTCACCACCGCCGATCTCGACGAGATCAAGGAGATCCGGGCCGCATTCGATGTGAAGGTCAACGACGTGGTCCTCACCGTCATCGCGGGCGCGTTGCGCCAGTATCTGAGCGAGCACGACGAACTGCCGGAGACCTCGCTGATCGCCTCCGTGCCGGTCTCCACCCACGAGACGACGCGGCACGAACGCGGCGTCAACAAGGTATCGACGCTGTTCGCTCAGCTCTACACCGACGTCGAGGACCCGGTCGAGCGGCTGCACCTGATCGCGCACGGCAACGTCGGCGCGAAGGAGGAGCACGAAGTCCTGGGCGCGGACTTCCTGCAGGACTGGGCCGAATACGCCCCGCCGAACACCTTCCGGCTCGCGGTGCGCGCCTATTCGTCGTTCAAACTCGCCGAACGGCATCCGGTGGTGCACAACCTGGTGATCTCCAATGTGCCCGGACCGCAGCAGCCGCTGTACTTCCTCGGCCACCGCATCGATGCGCTGTTCCCCTTCGGCCCGGTCTTCCACGGCGCCGGCCTCAATGTCACGGTGTTGTCGGCCAACGGCGATCTCGATTTCGGCTTCATCGCCTGTCGTGAGCTGGTGCCCGATCCGGACAGGATGGCCGACGCCGTGCACGACAGCATCTCCGCGCTACTGAAGGCGGCCCACGCCCAGCGCTGAGCGCCTCAGCTCTCCCGCCGAGCGGCCACCGACGCACAGGCCTCGAGGAGCACAGGGACAAAGGCGTCCGCCTCGAGTACACAGGCAGCATGCCCAGCCGGTACGAGGAAGATCTCCGCTCCGGCAATCATTTTCGACATCTCCAGCTGCCGGTAGACCGGCAGCGCGCGATCATGTGTCGTGATCACCACGCCCGTCGCCATATTCAGGCTCGACAACCACGGCGAGGAATCGAAGCGTCCCAGTTCGGCGATCGCCTGGGTCATCGCCCATCCGCTGGTGGTCCGCAGTTCGGCCAGCGCCCATCGATCCATTCGGCCGTTCTCCCACGAGATCTCGGGCGCATGCGGCAGTTTGCTCGCCGCTTCGGCGACCCGGCGACCGGCCGTCTCGGTCATCACCCCGGCGACCAGCGCCATACCGCCGTGGAACAGCCGCTCACGCCACTTCTCCCGGAACCGGTGGGTCGTCGCACACAGCACCAGGCCACCGACCCGCTCCGGATACCGGTACGCGACCAACTGAGCGACGATTCCTCCCATCGAGTATCCCGCCAGGATCGGCCGGTCCACGCCGGCGAGCTCCGCTACCGCGACAACGTCCTCGGCCAGATCGTCCAGATCGAAACGCGGCGAACGAATTCCATGCCCGTGCCAGCGCTGGTCGAACAGCACCACCCGGTAGTGCTCGGACAACTCCGCCAGGGCTGGGAACCAGTTCAGCATCGCTGTGGTCACCAGTCCGTGCAACAGAATCACCGTCGGTGCGCCCTCGGGCCCGGGGATGTCGACCAGATAGGTCCGCCCGCGCCCGAGCAGATCCACCATCCGGCCCGCGGGCACCGAGGTCGTGCGCGATACGCGGGTACCGAAGCGACCGCCGGCCGCCCCGCGACCACTGCCCGCCGTCTGCCGCTCCGCCGCCATCGTGTCCTCCTGCACCGCCAGCCCTGTCATGAATTAGAACACGTTCCAATTCGATGGTACCGGGTGCGGTCAGCGAGCTCCGGGCAGCAGCACAGCCGCCCCGGCGAATCGGCCGTGTGCCAGATCGGCCAGGGCCCGGTCGGCGGATTCGAGCGGATAGGGGTTGATGCGAACCTGCATCCGGTGCTGTGCGCAGAAGTCCAGGAATTCGCGTCCGTCCGCGCGAGTGTTGGCAGTGACCGAACGGATCTCGCGCTCCTGGAACAGATGGCGCTGATAGTTCAGCGCCGGGATATCGGTGAGGTGGATACCTGCGATCGACAGCACACCGCCGCGGTCCAGCCCCGCCAGCGCGGGCAGCACCAGGTCCCCGACCGGCGCGAACAGGATCGCCGAATCCAGCGGCACCGGCGGCGGATCGGCCGCGCCCTGCGCCGACGCCGCACCCAGCGCCAGGGCCAACTCCCGCGCGGCGGCGTCGCGGGTCATCACGTGCACCTCGGCGCCCTGAGCCAGGGCGACCTGGGCGGCCAGATGTGCGCTGCCGCCGAAACCGTAGATGCCGAGCCGTCCCCCCGGCGGCAGCGACGCCCGCCGCAGCGCCCGGTAGCCGATGATGCCCGCGCAGAGCAGGGGGGCCAACTCCGCGTCGGCATACCCGGCAGGCAGCGGGTACACGTAATCGGCAGGCGCCGTGGCATATTCGGCGTAACCACCGTCGGCGTCCCATCCGGTGTAGTGCGAATTCGGGCACAGATTCTCCGCGCCGCGGCGGCAGTACGAGCACACCCCGCAGGTGCTGCGCAACCACGCGATACCGACCCGGTCACCGGGCGCGACAGCCGTCGCTGCCTCGCCCGCCGCGACCACCTCGCCCACGACCTCGTGACCGGGCACCACCCGCGGCCGGTGCACCGGCAGATCGCCCTCGGCGACATGCAGATCGGTGCGACACACGCCGCAGGCCAGCACTCGCACCAACACCTCGCCCGCGGCCGGCTCCGGAATCGGGATCCGGGTGCGGACCGGCGGGGATTCGTCGATCGGGCCGGGCCGCACCACCTGCCAAGCGGCCATCGTCGCAGGACTCATCGCACTCCTTCCGACACCGGAACGCCCGCGCCACTGCGGGAAGATCGATGGTAGTCGGGCGGGCGGACGGACCGGCACATCCAGCCGCCGAGGCGGTCAGGAGCACCGGAACGCGGCGTTGACAGCGTCGCTGAGTGCCCGCGCCGTCGACCGCCTTCCCGCTGCCCATCGGGCGGTGCACCAGATCGTCGACCTGGCGCGCCGGCGCGGCTGGGACACCGGGCAACTGCTCGCCGAGGCCGGGATCGCACCGCAGTTGCTGAACCCGGGACGCGCCCGCGTCACCGTCGGGCAAGCCGTGCATCTGGTGCAGCGATTGTGGCGCAGCACCGACGACGAACTACTCGGATTGGGCCGCCACCCGATGCCGCGCGGCGCCTTCCGGCTGGTGTGCTTCGCCCTGCTAGGTTCCCGCGACATCGCCGCCAAGTGTATGAATGCCCTTACCGTAAGCATTACCGGTTAGACATAGCATTCGGCGTGGGCTCGCGACGGATCGGCACGCCATTGGACTTGGGAGAGAGATGTCAACTGCGCTCGTCGTGGAACGCCTGGGCCACGTCAACATGTTCGTCGAAGATCACGCCGGCATCACCAGCCGCTACCGCGACATCTTCGACGCATCGGTGTTCATGGATTTCACGGAGCCGGAGGTCGGCGCCCGCAACACACTGTGGCTCGTCGGCGACACTTGCTTCGAGGCGTTCACTCCGACGGATTCGGCCGGGGCGATCGCAAGATGGATCGACCGATACGGAGCTGGGTGGCACTCATTGGAGTGGACCGTCAACGACCTGGACGACGCTCGCGACGTCCTGCGCAAGCACGGCATCCGTATTACCGACGACCGCCCGGGCAGTTACCTGTTCACCCATCCCCGAGACCTTCACGGCCTGTGCGTCGAGTTGACCACCCATCACTTCCCCGGAGACAAGCGAGATGAGGACGGGTGGGCACCGACGTATTGGGCCGATGAGCACCCGCTCGGAATCCAAGGCGAGCCGGTCATCAGACTCGGTTCCAGCGAGCCCGAGAAGGCGGCGGCCGCCGTGGCCGAACTGGTGGGCAGTGAGACCACCGCGACGGAGAATTCGGCTCACAACACGCTCGGTTTTCGTGTGCCTCTTGCCGATCACGCGGTGGAATTCGTCGCCTCGCGCAGCGGCGGCGACAACGATCTTGTCGGCCGATTCCTCGCCGACCATGGTGAACGCGTGATTAACGTCGAACTCGGGATCGCCAGCCTCGACCGGGCCAGGGCCTTCCTCGCTTCGAAGTCGATCACATTCGAACAGTGGGGCGCCCAGTCATTGCTGCTGCCGGGCCGCGAGATGTTCGGCACCCCGGTCGTGCTGTCGGAACGCGGCACCGCCTGACAACCCTGCGGATTCCACCATGAAGGCCCTGATAGCGAACTCGGCGAGAGCCACTCCGTCTCTCACGGAGCGGACCCAGGGCCCTTCTGACCGGCGTCCGCGGCGCCGCCGACATAAAGGATTCGAAGGCGCAGCGCCGTCAGCTCGAAGCATCGGCCGACGTCACGTCGGTGCGCCATCGGCCCGTTCGGACATACCGGCACCGTTGCACGATTGCGCCCGATCGCACAGTCGTGCAACGGTTTTCGAGTCGAATCCGTAATACCGGCAAGATCGAAACGCGGCCCCAGCGCAGCTACAGGGCTTACGACGCATTACGGTATGAGATACCGTATAACCAGCTTCGAAACGGGCCGATCGTAGGGCCGGGACGGAAGGCCATGGCACAGGCAGCGACAAAGCGCGAGCGCCGGCCACGGATCGATCACGGCTGACAACATCCTGGCGGAGGCTTTTCGCTTCTGTCGCGAGCAGTCGCTGGATGCGCTCACAATGCCACAGCTCGCCAGTTTCATGGAGGTCGGAGTTACCAGTATCTATTGGTACTTCAAGAGCAAGGACGAGCTCCTCGAAGCGATGTCGCGCGCAGCCTTCATCCGATTCGCCGAGCTTACCGAGGTAGACCTGTCCGGCCGGTGGGACGAGATTCTGCGACGCTATTTCAGAGTGTTCCGTGATGTCCTGGAGGCGGACCCGGTCCTGTGCGACTTCATCGTAGTCCGCGTGGAACTCGCTCGTTCCACCGATCACATAGAGCCGACCCTGCGACACCTTGATGAGATCGCGGGAGTGCTCGTCGGTGCCGGCTTCACTCATGAACAGGCTCTACTCGGTTACAACTCGCTTTCGCTCTACACCCGCCGCGCGATACACGCAGATCGCCTCCGTGAAGCCAGCGTTCACGAACGAGGCTTCATCGGAGGCCTCCGGGGCCAGTTGACTCGATCCGTAGCGGACGAGCCGCCCAATCTCGCCCGCGGCCTCGACGAGTCGACACTCGACGACAACGACGAGTTCGAGTTCGGCATGAATCTGATCATCAGCGGCCTGCACGCGTTACTGGCGGAATCAGGCACCGCGAACAAGGCGTGATCCGTCCAGTGAGGGACACCGCCCGCCGGTTTTTGCTCCCGGCCAAGGCTGAAGCCCGGTCAGGAGCGGGCTGGGCGCCAGAAGACGGCCAGTAGCAGGAGCGCTCCGCCCACTCCGAGCACAGCGCTCACCGCCGCGGCGGCCCAGCCTCCCACGAGTGGGCTTTCCTACGATCAGGTCGTTCGCCAGAAGATGTGACCGTCGATGACGGTGGCTCGGACGTTGTCGGCCGTGGGCGCACTCAGGGCTCGAGCGAGCGGCACTTCGAGCACGACCAGATCTGCGGGTGCGCCGGCACGAAGGCGGCGCGGGAGGCCACCGGGATCGTCGGGCGAGCCCAGGTATGCCCGCAGAGCCTCACCGGCTGTCAAGTGCTCGGCGATGTTGAGGGGAGCTCCGGTCGCGCCGGCTCGGTCCCGCGCAGCAGCGATAACCGTCCATGGGTCGATGGGACCGTATGGCGCGTCGCTGGACAGCGCCAACGGCACACCCGCGTCGACGAGAGAACGACACCGATAGAGGTCCGGCAGGTCGGCAGCGTCGACCGTATGGCGGTAGTCGTCCCCGCGATGGCGTAGGAAGCCGGGTTGCGTCACCACGCTGAAGCCGTGGCGGCGGATGTCGGCAATGCTCTCGACCGGAATGAGAGCCCCGTGTTCGATCCTGTCTCCTGCCCGACCGCCTGCCTCTTCCATGGCGGCCAGCAACAGCAACAGCGCCTCGCGACTCACGCAGTGCACGGCCACGGCGCGGCCGTGACCGTGTGCACAGCGAATCCTCTCGACCAGGTTGTCCAGCGACGGCAGACCCGAATCAGGGATCACGATCTTGTACGGCCCGACACTCACCCGTGAATTTTCCTGCTGCACAACAGCATTCAAAGGAACACCGAGTAGATGCAACCGTTGCGGAAGCTCGCCGGTGGCAACGGACTGCGTAAGCGCGGTCTGCGAACCCGGCGTCAGGTCCGGTGTCGCATCCGTGACGCCGGTAATCCCCTTTCGAGCCAGCTTCGCACCGAGCGCGTGCAGATCGGGCGGGCCGGCCGCCGGGAGCCGGTCGCGAAGCCAGGAGTCGGCACGCCAGATCCGGCCGGTCGGCTCACCGGCGGCATCGAGTTCGACGCCGGGATGCCTTGTGGCAGCGGTGATCCGAACCTGTCGGAGCGCAGCTGTATTGAGAATCCACATCGCGCCGCTGCGGTGCTGGATCCGAACCGGGCGGTCGCGGTGCAGCGCGTCGATGGCGCGCGCATCGAGATCTCCTGCGACGCTTTCGAAATAACCGACTCCGCGCACCCATCCGTGTTCATCGCCCGCGGCCATCGCAAGCGCGTCCGCCAACTCCTGCCGGTCGCACACCTCGGGCGGACCGCAATGCACCGATGCCGCGTCGGCTGCCGTGGCGTACAGGTGGAGGTGGTGGTCGTGCAGGCCCGGTATGACCGCGCCGCCACGCGCATCGATCACGTCCTGCGCATCCGAAGTCGACAGGCCACGCCCGATCTGCTCGAGACGAGATCCGCGCACTCGAAGATCGAGACCGGTTTGCCCGCGCACCTCCGCATTGCGGATGACGATCACCGTCATGGTCGTGTCCCCGGCGAACGCAGGACTCGGAACCTGTCGGCACCGGGCTCCGGGGCCTCGGCCGAAGGTCGTCGTGCCTGCGGCTCGCTCACCGGCACACCATCGCCCGGTAAGGCCGGATCGTCAGGACGAGCGCAGGCGACGGCAGCCCACCCATCGGCTGTGCGAAGAAGCCGACCGGCTCCGCCGATGGGCACCCTTCCCCGTCGACGACCGTCGGTCAGGGCCGCCCGTTCCGCGAGCATGTGCGCGCCGTCGATGGCCAATTCCCGGCCGGTGCTGCGGGCTACGGAGCCAACCCGTTCCGACAACCGACGTCCTCGCGAAGCCGCATACCCCGGCGGGACGATGCACGGCCCTTCCCGATGCCCGGTCAATGCGACTACGCCGCTTTCCGCCCAGTCCACGACATGATCGTGCTGTCGACCGGCCGGTAGCGTCGGAAAGACCATCGTGCGATCGTAGAACCTGCCGCGGAGACCCACCGACAGCGCCCAGCCGTCGCATGCCAGGATGGTACGGGTGATGTGCGGTGACCCCGATGTGAGCATGAACCTGCTGCAACTCGAGCTCGGAACAGACGGCTCGCCGGCGAACCCCGTAGCCGTCATTCCGCTCGAAACATGGGAAACCCGAACGGACGAACAGATCCACCACGCCGCAACGGCGATCGCCGATTCGATGCGCATCACGATCGGCGTTCTGCATGAAGCGCCGACCCCGAGACTCGAACCGCTGCTGCGGGCCGCCACACTCACACTTTCCGAAGTGCCGTCCGACCATATCGCCGTGGTGGACTGCGCGGACCTCGACGATGCGCTTCGCCGCCTCGAGGACGCCGTTCGTTACAGCCCGTGCGCCAGCGTTGCTCTGGCGCGCCTCCTCCGCCAGACGTCGATCTCCGACACCACATCCGGTCTGGCAGCCGAGGCAGCGGTTTACTCGATGTTGTTGAGCGGCAAGGAGTTCGCACGCTGGCTCGGAAACCGGAACCGGCCCCGAACTACCCGACGACCGGAGCACCCCCTCGTCCGGATGGACCGATCCGACGACGTCCTGTCGGTCGAACTCGCCAACCCGGACCGGCGCAATGCTCTCAGCTTCCAGCTGCGCGAGGAATTGCTCGACGCGCTGCGAATGGCAGATTTCGACCCCACTATCGAGCGGGTGAACATTCGCGGGGCAGGACCGGTGTTCTGCAGCGGAGGCGACCTCGATGAATTCGGCACCGCCACCGATTGGGTAGCTGCCTACCTGGTGCGACTGGAACGCGCCCCGTGGCGCATCATCGACCGGCATCGAGAACGTTTCGCTGTTTACGCGCAAGGCGCGTGTATCGGTGCGGGTATCGAAATGGCGGCGTTCGCGGGGCGACTGGTGGCGGAGGAAGGCACCGTATTCCGCTTGCCCGAAATCGAAATGGGTCTGGTACCCGGCGCCGGAGGAACGGTCAGTATCCCGCGGCGAATCGGGCGATGGCGGGCGGCCTGGATGATGCTGACAGGCGAGCGGGTCGATTGCACCACCGCTCTGCGATGGAACCTCATCGATGCACTCAGCCCGAAAACAGCCGATGCCGGACGCACGAGCTGACCGGGCCCGCGAAGCACAACGATCACGGCCCGACCCGCACGAGCCACCTGCCGTCGGTCCGGTCCCTCTCACTCTCGGTTCCGGCAAGGTGAGGCGAGACGACGACGTACTTCGGCGTCTTGAAACCCGCCGGCCTTCGCCATGACCGAACCGGATGTCGCCAGCAGCGACGCCACGAACATCGCCACACGAATCCGCTGAGAGAATTCCGCGACGCGAAAACCGCTTGATTCGACCATAAGTGGCACACCGGGCACGGCAAATTCGTCGGCCACGGAAACGGCACGTCGGCACGTCACGACCGAGCCGATCCACCACAATGCTGCACATGACGGACACGGCCGTGAGCGGGTTGGCAAATCGGCAGGCAGACCGGGTTCACCATGCATCGCAGCCCGGGGAGGGATTTCGGCCCGATATCGAGGGGTTACGAGCAGTCGCTGTCGTGGCGGTCGTGCTGTTCCATGCGGGAATTCCGGGGATCAGCGGTGGATTTGTCGGGGTGGACGTCTTTTTCGTAATTTCCGGATTTCTGATCACCGGAATACTGTGCCGGGAGGTAAGGGCCGGCGGCACCATCGGGCTGGTCCGATTCTACGGCGCACGCGCTCGCCGGCTGCTGCCCGCGGCGGGCATCGTGGTGGTCGCCACCGCGATCGGCGCGGCGGTGCTGCTGCCGCCGCTGCAGGCGCGCCAGGTCCTCGGCGACGGGATCGCCAGCGCGTTGTATGTCGGGAACAATCGGCTCGCCCTGCGCGGCACCGACTACCTCGCGGCGAGCGAGCCACCCTCGCCGTTCGAGCACTTCTGGTCACTCGGCGTGGAGGAACAGTTCTACCTGGTGTGGCCGATGCTCATCGTCGCGGCGGCGTGGCTCGTTCGGCGCCGCCGCACCGCATCGGCCACTGCACTTCCCTACCTGATCACCCTCGCGGTTGTCGCCGCGCTCTCGTTCACGATCTCACTGATCTGGACCGGCACGCTGCCGCCGTGGGCGTTCTTCTCGCTGCCCTCCCGGGCGTGGGAGTTGGCCGCCGGCGGCCTGGTCGCGCTCTCGGTTGTCGTGTGGTCCCGGTTGCCGCAGTCGGTGGCCGCGCCGGCCGGATGGATCGGTCTGGTTCTGGTCGTGGTGGCCTGCACCCAGTTCGACAGCAGGACCCCCTATCCCGGCAGCGCGGCCCTGATCCCCGTCGCGGGCACCGCTCTGATGATCGTATCCGGCTGTGCCGGAGCGCGTTTCGGGGTCGGCCGACTGCTGACCCGCGGTCCGGTACGGGCGATCGGAGGCTTGTCCTACACCTGGTACCTGTGGCATTGGCCGGTCTTGCTGCTGGCACCGCATATGCTGGGCCACCCGCTCGGGCGAGTCGGCGCATTCGGTGCGCTCGTGATGGCCGGCGGGCTTGCCCTGCTGACCCAGTGGACGGTCGAGAATCCGGTCCGCTTCGCGGCGCCGTTGCGGAACTCGGCCGGGCGCAGCCTAGCCTGCGGCGGCGCCTGCACCGCACTCGCCGCGAGTGTGGCGCTCGTGCTGCTCGTGCTCGTTCCCGCCCCGGTCGGGCACGGCGTGGCGGCACCGTCCCTCGTACTCACCACGCCCCGGGACTCGGCCGCACCCGCCGCCGACCCCCGTGACGAGGCGGTGCGGCAGCTGATGGCCCAAGCGCAAGCAGCGGTCGCCGCCTCGGCCGAAATCCGTGCTGTTCCATCGAATCTCACCCCCTCACTGGACAGCGCGCCCGGCGACAAGGCCGACGTGTTCACCAATGGTTGTGTCCGGTCGTGGCGCGAGGTCGGCCAGGGCGAGTGCGCCTCGGGTGCTCCGGACTCGCCCACCACGGTGGCCTTGGTGGGCGATTCCCATGCGGCGATGTGGAATCCGGCGCTCGAGCCGATCGCCGAGGCGCGGCACTGGCGGCTGGAAACGATGGCCAAGGTCACCTGCCCACTGCTGGACCTGCCCATCACCAGCCCGTACTTGGACCGGGAGTACACCGAATGCGAGCAATGGCGCGGCCAGGTGCTGAACAGGCTGCGAACCGAACACCCACGGTTGATCGTGGTGGGCATGTCCCGACGCTACGGCGGCGATTTCGGCTTCGTCTCCTACGATCGAGCCTGGGTCGAGAGCCTCGGCCGCCTGGTCGCCCAGCTGCGCGCGATCGGTTCGGCCGTTCTCGTTCTCGGGCCGATCCCCGATCCCCACACCACGGTGCCGACGTGCCTGTCCGAACACCTCGACGATGCCACCGCATGCGCACCCGCACGCCCGGCCGGAGTGAACGACGCCGGTGTCTCGGCCGAGCAGGCGGCAACCACGGCCGGCGGCGGCCAATACGCCGATCTCACCTCGATGTTCTGCACCGCCGGCCGCTGCCCCGTCATCGTCGGCAATACTCTGGTGTTCCGCGACGACAATCACCTGACGGTCAGTTACGCCCAGACCCTCGGACCGGCGATCGGCGCCCTCACCGACCGCGCCCTCGCCCACGGATGACGGGCGTCGGAATCCCGCTGCGGCATCGGGCGCGGGGACCGACGCACTGCCCGCTCGGCTCCTACGGGAGGGTGGCGGCAGACATGAAGTTCCACAGTCGATCTCGCAGATCCTCGCCGGCTGCGCCGGACGGCCACTGATGCACCTGTCCGTTTTCCACCCGGTATTGCACGGAGGTCCCGCTCCGGCACGGTCCGTAGCCGGTCGTCGTGCCGAATGTGTCCTTGGACTCGGCCGGCGGGACCGGGCAGCCATCGCGATCTACCCATGCGTCGACGTTGGCCACACCGGCTACCGGATCGGAGATCGGGTCGATCTGCCCCTGGGCGACGCCGACGGAGATCGGCCGAGCGGGTTGACAGGGCGATCCTGGACTGGGAATCAGCAGGGTCGGATTCGGGAGGGTGGGATCGCCGCCCTCCCAGGACGTTACGTCCGCGAACACGTCGGAGGCGTCGCACGCCATCCGCTGTGACATGATGCCGCCGTCGGACCAGCCGCTGCTGTATACGCGCGCGGTGTCGACGCACCAATTCGCCTCGATGTCGGCGACGACCGAGCGCAGGAACCGGACATCGATCGAGCCCTGCTGAAACTCCCAATCGTTGCCCACCAGACCGTTACCGGGATCCAGCGGCAGATTGTTCGCGTTGCCCTGCGGGTAGGCGACGATGAAGTGGTGCGCGGACGCGTAAGGAGTCCAGCCCGAGACCTGCTCGAAATCTGCCGCATTGCTGGCATTTCCATGTTCGGCGAGCAGCAGCGGCACCGCGTGTCCGGCCAAGCCGGCAGGAACGTTGAGCCGATAGATCCTGGTACCGATCGTCCGTACGACGGTGCCGGCGGTCGCTGCCAGGCTGCACTGCGCCGCGGCGGGGCGAATTCGGCTTCGACCACCTGGTGTCACATGCGCAACCTGCAATGACGTGACGACTGCGGCGATGGCGGCTACGGCCGCTGCGAGTCGAATTGCGATAGCGCGCATACTTTCCCCTCATCGAGCCGGCGACGGACAGCAGCCTACTGCGGCCATGATTTCCCGCAGTGGTAAACGGTTGAATCGGTTCACCCGGCATTATGCGGCTGCTCGGCCGTCAGTACCGGCTATGCAGCGTATTCGTACTCGTCGCCTTCGAGCCGAGCTCCAGTGCGTACCTCTCGACGTCGAAGCGGTGCGCGTCGTTCGCTTCCTGCGTGGACCAATCCGCCGCGATCTGGTCCGCAAGACCCCACATCGCTGACCTGCCGCGACCCGAGCACCACCGTTCTCGGACACGACATGTCGATATGCCACCGTCCTCGACCGGGGTAGCCCGCCGTTGCCCGACAGTGACGGTGAGGGAAACGCCGATTGAATACTTCACTCAGCAGGCAGTTTCCACTCGATATTCGAGCGCTGGAGGTTTGCTAGCGATGGTGGATCGGGTAACAGAACAGTAAGGTCGGCGTCCTGCCCGGCGTCGACCTGCGCGTAAGCCGGAAGGCATGACCGGTTACGCGAAGCCGTTGCGGTGCCGCCGGGCCGATCGCCACCCCGGCGGCATCGCTACGTTCGGCGAGACGGCAACGTTTGCCGAAAGCAGGCTGTGTCGCCGAAAACTGGGCTGGGGTCAGGGCATCGGCGGCAGCATCGGGGACAGGGGCTCGTGAACCGTAACGAGGACGAACGACGTCGCCGTAGGGGGCGCTCCCTCATACCAGCCGGTGGCCCAACTTCGCCATCGCGCGACCGAATGGCGTTGTCACGCCTCGGATTCGGCGGAAGACGGATCGCCCTCGCCCACCTGATCGTCCGCCGGGGCTCGGCGGCGCAGCCGCAGAGCCAGCTCCACATGACCGTTGTCGAGCAGGAATCCCAGAAATAGGGCGCGAAACGCCGCATGCACCGAATCCGGCGGCAGCGTGCCCGGTACGGCCATCTCGTGCAACGCCAACCCGTGCGCCAGGGCCGTGAACGCCGGTGCGGCCGCCTCGGGTTCCGGGGCTCCGGCCGCGCGCACACCCGCGGCGGCGGCCCGGCGGGCGGCATCGAGCGCCCGTGCGGCGGCGTCGCGGAACTCCGGGTGCCGCGCGGCGTGCAGATAGGCCTCGAACAGCGCCGGCGTCTCCGGCGAGCGCGGGGTCGCGGCCGACGACAACGCGGCGGCGATCTCGTCGGGTGTGCTGTGCGCCTCGGCCAGCGCCTCGGCGAGCGCGACCTGGGTATCGGCGTCGGCGTCGGTATAGACCCGCAGCGCTTCCTCGGTCAGCGCGTCGATCGAGTCGAAGAAGTAGCCGACCGTGGTCAACGGCAGTCCGGCTTTTTCGGTGACCGCGCGATGTGTCACCCCGGCCACGCCCACGGCCGCGGCGACCTCGACAGCGGCCGCGAGCAGGGCTTCGCGTCGGGCCAGGGCACTGGGACGGTGGCGGCGCGCGGTCACGATGCAACCCTAGGCCATCTCTGTAACTTCTTACAGTTTCCCTCTGGGCTGAGTCTGTACATTCTTCTAGACTCAGCCGTCATGACGTCCCTTCACGCATTTCGCGACGATGCGCTCGCCGAGCACGACGCGGTCGCCCTCGCCGAACTGGTCCGCACCGGTTCGGTGAGCCCGCGGGAACTCGCCGCCGCCGCCATCGAGCGAGCACGTGCGGTCGACCCGCAACTCGACGCCGTCGCCTGCGCGATCTACGACGCCCCGCGCTACCACTCGAACTCCGATTCCGCCCTCTACGGCGTGCCGACGTTCGTCAAGGACAACACCGACGTGGCGGGACTGCCGACCAACCACGGCAGCGAGGCGTTCCGGGCGCGGCCGGCCGCGAAGAACGGCGCCTACGCCGACCAATTCCTCGGCACCGGTCTGACGCTGCTCGGCAAATCCCGACTGCCGGAGTTCGGCTTCAATGCCACCACCGAATTCATGACCGAACCTCCGACGCGCAATCCGTGGGACTTGGATCGCTCGATCGGCGCCTCGTCGGGCGGTTCGGCCGCGCTTGTCGCCGCGGGCGTGGTCCCGATCGCCCACGCCAACGACGGCGGCGGATCCATCCGCATCCCGGCCGCATGCGGCGGACTCGTCGGGCTCAAGCCGAGCCGCGGCCGCCACCTCGACGGCGAACAGGCGCGGCGGATGCCGATCCACATGATTTCCGAGGGCGTGCTCACACGCACCGTGCGCGACACCGCGGCATTCGTCGCCGCGTCCGAAAATGTCTGGCGCAACCCGAAACTCGCCCCCATCGGCGAGGTCCGCGGCCCGGCACGACGACGGCTGCGGGTCGGGCTGCTCATGCACAGCGTCACCGGAGCCGAGGTCGACGCGTCCACCCGCGCCGCGGTCGAGCACACCGCCACCCTGCTGGAGAAGGCCGGGCACGTCGTCGAACCGATCGCACTCCCGGTCACCGAGCAGTTCGCGGTGGATTTCATCCAATACTGGGCGCTACTGGCCGATCTCGCGGTGAGTACGGGCAAGCTCGTCCTGGACCGGTCGTTCGACGCGGCCGCCACCGACGGACTCACCCGCGGACTGCGCGCCCAGCACCGCCGCAACCTGCACCGAACGCCGGCGGCGCTGCGCCGGTTGCGGCGCATCCCCGCCGCGTATGCCCGAATGTTCGCCCGGCTGGAAGTCGTTGTGTCGCCGGTACTCTCACACACGACACCGCCGCTGGGCCACCTCGCACCGACCGTCGCCTTCCCGGAGCTGATCGACCGGCTCACCCGCTACGTCAGCTACACGCCACTGAACAACATCGCCGGCACCCCGGCGATCTCCCTGCCGATGGGCCGCACCACCGAAGGACTGCCGGTCGGCGTGCAACTATCGGCCGCCTACGGCGACGAACGCACACTGATCGAACTGGCCTACCTCCTCGAAGCCGCACAACCCTTCCCCCGCATCCAGGAGCACACGAACCCCTGACGCCCTTATGCAAGGTCCATCCCTCGTGTCCCGGCAGCATCGGCACCGTTGCTGATCCACAGCCCGCTGCCGCTGCTCGAGCCCTCGCGCAGCGGCTGCCGCTGCCTCGCCCCAGGCCGCCACGACCCGGCGCCGCATCCTCGAACGCGCCGCCGAGCGAGGGCGATGGGTGACCCCCGCCCACCTCGCGGGGCCCGGAGCAGTCGAAATACACCGCACAGGAACACATTTCACACTCGGCGAGTGGGCTGTGGCCGCTGCGGCACCACGCTGACATCAGCGGCCCGACGAGTCCCCCCCCTCGTCGGCGCCGGCCGCGCAGTGCCGTTCGTGCGGTCGGCAGTGCGATGACCAGCGCTGTCACCGACCCGGCGCTGTGCCCTTGGTTTTCGAGACACGAGCGGGATGGAGATGCGCAGATGCGGCCCGGAGAGGGCAGCGTGGACCACAATAGGGACCGTATCGGGCTTGTCGGCAACAGTGAGGAGTACAGCGATGGCGGTGCATGTCGATGTCGACAATTTCGTGCGGGCGGAGACGGATCGTATGTTCGCCGATCTGCAGCGCGACGCCGGCGCGATCAACACGTTCCTGCACAACCGGGAACCGGCCTCGATCGATCGCCAGACCGTGATCCGCCTCAACCGCGACACCCTCTACAGCTTCGCCGTCGTCGACCTCACCGCGGGCGCGACCGTGACGCTGCCCGAACACGGCGACCGCTACCTGTCGGCCATGGTCGTCAGCGAGGACCACTACGTCGACAAGGTCTTTCACGATGCCGGGTCCTACGAACTGCGGCCCGACGACTGCGGCACCGACTACGCCCTGGTGGCGGTGCGGATCCTCGCCGACCCGAATTCCGCCGAGGACCTCGCAGCGGTTGCGGCCCTGCAAGACGGACTCTCGCTCGCCGCCGGCTCGGCGCGCGAGTTCGTCTCACCCCACTACGACACCGCGAGCCTGGACACCACCCGCACAGCGCTGCTGACCCTGGCCGCGGGCCTGACCGGTTTCGACGCGATGTTCGGCCGCCGCGATGAGGTCGGCCCGGTGCGTCATCTGATCGGCACGGCGGCGGGTTGGGGCGGGCTGCCCAGCGAGGAAGCCTCCTACGTCGCCGTGGTTCCCGACCTGCCGCCCGGCAACTACGAGTTCACGCTACGCGAGGTGCCCGTCGACGGGTTCTGGTCGGTCTCGGTGTACGACGCGGCCGGCTATTTCGAGAAGAATCCGCGAAACAGCTACAGCGTCAACAACATCACCGGAGTGCCGAACGCGGACGGATCGGTCACGGTCCGGTTCGGCGACTTCCCTGACAGCGTCGCCAACGCGATCCCCACCCCCGAAGGCTGGAACCTCGTGGTCAGGTTGTACCGGCCCCGCGCCGAGATCCTCACCGGCGCATGGACGCTGCCGGAGCTGGCGCCGGCGAACGTGTGACCGCTCCCCGCCGAAGGCCGCCGGCCGTCGACCACCAGCAGAAGCGCAACGGTCCGCGGCAATTTCCCAGTTCGATCAGCAGTCCCACGACCGGCAGTTCGGTCGGCTTCCGAAATGCGTTCGCTTCGCATACCCACTCCCCACAGCTGCTCCGGTGAAATACTGGTACGCGGTATCGCCAACTGCCGGCGACACTTTCGGGCCGGCGGATGCCGCTCACGGATTGGGAGACGTTTGTGCAGTACATGCCCCAGATCGAATCGGATATCGCCGCAATGCACGCCGAGTACCAGGAACTTCTTCATGGGGATCGATGGTCACTGCGCGCTCTGTTCAGCACCGACGACTGCGATATCGCGCGATATTGCAGCAGTTTCAGGCCCAACCGGTTCGGCGCCGAAGCGTGCGCGCAAGTCGAGGCGTTCTGCCGCAGGCATCGGATCTGGCTGGAAAGGGGTGGTGCCGCCTACAACTCGATGACGCCCTACCTGCATCCGCGGACGATCAGCCTCGCGCGGATGACGACGATCGGTGTCTACAACGCAATCCTGTTCGCACTCAACGACACTGTGGGCCGCGAGAAGTTCAGCCACCTGTCCGAGGCCGAGCGAGCACAGGCACAACTCGAGGTCGACCATCTGTGTCGATTATTCGAGTCCGGACGGATCCGGCCGGACAACTCCACGCCCATTGTCGAGGCGACCGTCGAATTCCTGGCGACCCTCACCGAGCAAGCCGAGCCCGTGTGGCTGCAGCGATTCCGCGCATCGACGATCGACCACCTGCGCTCGGCGATCCGCGATCAGAACGTCGGCGCGCGAGGTGACCTGCTCAGCGTCGACGACTACATCGCCCTGCGTAACGAGGTCTCGGGGATGTACCCCGCGATCCAGCTGTGCGAATTCGCGCGCGACACCGCCCTGCCCTGGGACCAGCTCACGGCCGCCGGTCTCGCCGAGGATCTGCGCACGCTGGAACGCCTCACCGCCGAAGTCGGAGCGCTGATGAACGATGTCTTCTCCTTCGAGAAGGAGGTCATCGTGGACCGCTCGGATTTCAACCTCATCTCGATTCTGCTGCTCAATACGCCCGGTGCGACGCTGGCCGACGCCGTGCTCAGCGCCGCGCAGATCGTGCGCGCGCGATTCACCGACTTCCGCAGGCTGCGGCAGGACCTGCTCGACCGCTGCCCCGCGCTCAGCCCAGCGCTGGCCACCGCGGTCACCGCCTACGCGGACGACCTCGACCAATGCGTCCAAGCGAGCTGGGTGTGGCAATGCGCCACCTCCCGCTACAAGGGCCGGTCGATATTCGCCGAGGCTCACCACGCGTGAGCAGTCCACCGATGACGTGACGAATCGGGCATGCAGTACCTTGGAATGCAGCGTCACGATCAGCAGTACCAGCCGGGGGAAGCATCGCCGGGCACCCGAAGTAGCAGCAGAAGCGCATCGGACATGGGGAGTTGGAGTGGACGATCTGAGCATGGCACTCGCCCAGCAATGGGAACGCGCGCTGGCAACGATCACCGCTCACCCTTCCTACGCCACTGTAGAAATCTCGTTTCTGTGTGGCCTCCTGGAAGAACTCCACGCCAGTCTGACCGCGGAGACCTTCGACGCGGCCGCCGGATCGCGAGCGGGGGCGGCGCTGGCGGGTGCCCGGCTCACCGATCCCGCGGTCCCGGTCGTTTCCGCCCCGGTACTGCACCGACTCACCGAATTCAGCGATCACCCCGAGACCGGCCCGCGCATGGCCGCCCTGCTCGTCGCGTTCGGCCACGGCCATCACTTCCTCGCCGAAGCGATCAGGGCCGACGATGTCGAGGAAGGCCAGCGCCGGTTCCGGCTCGTCTTCGACCACGCTTCCATCGCCATCGCGATCGGCGACACCAATGGTGTTCTGCTGGAAGCCAATCCGCATCTGGCCGACATGATCGGGGTGCCGGTCGATTCGCTGCGCGGAATCAGCGTCTACGACTTCGCCCACCCCGACGATCAGGGCGCGATCCGCGCGATGGTCTACGACGACCTCGTACCGGCCAGGGCAGGCACGGCGAAGATCGAACGACGCCTGCAACGCGCGGACGGCAGTACCGGATGGGCCACATTCGCGATCACCTATGTCCGGAGCGCCTTCGGGCCGGACTATCTGCTCGCCATCGGTGAGGACGTCACCGAACGCCACCAACTGCAGGAGCAGCTCCACTTTCAAGCGCGCCACGACGCGCTCACCGAGTTGCCCAACCGCCGCCACCTTCTCGACACCCTCAAATCGGTGATCGCCGCGGCCTGCGAGAACGATCTGATGGGGCTGTGCTTCACCGACCTGGACCACTTCAAAGAGGTCAACGACCGATACGGTCACGGCGTCGGCGACCAGGTGCTGGCCGCCGTCGCCCGTCGCCTGGACGACAGCCTGCAAGACGACGAATGCCTGGTCGCACGAATCGGCGGCGACGAATTCGTCACCCTCATCCCGCCCCCGGCCGACACCCGGAGAGTCGCGGCGGTCGCGGACCGCCTGCGCGGCGCCCTCTCGCATCCCCTCATCGTCGGCGGGCACCAACTCCACATCTCCGCCAGCATCGGAGCCGTCGTCACACCGGTCGTCGGCAAGGACCCGGAATGGCTACTCGACGCGGCCGACACCTCCCTGTACGACGCCAAATCCGGCGCCCGAGGCAACTGGATCCTGCACACCGTCCACGCGCCCGAGCCTGCCGAGGACAGCTCTGCCCGATGCGGAAACGCCTGAGGGTTTCGACGGCGACTATTCGCCTTTCGGCAACGACGCGATCGGAGCCGCGCGGCGCAGTTCCGCCAGCTCTTCGACCGGCAGCCGCCGGGCCCACATATCCGGATGCGTGACGTCGAAATCTCGCGGGATATCGGGAGGCGTCGCACGCATATCAACCACCGGTCCGTCATCGCTGCCAGAAACAGGTTCTAGAGATATCAAGCACAATCAGCGGGTGCTGAACCCCGGAACACGGTGAGCCACAAGAGGACCCGGCCGCGGTCAGCCGAGCTGCGCGGGCGCACTCGAGATGACGTGCTGAATCCGCGGAATGCCTTCCGGAGCGGGTGTGCACGCCAATTCGTCCGACTCGACACTTCTGTCCAGCGATACATCGCAGTGCCAGCCCCCGCGCGCGGATTGCAGGCCGATGGTCCGTACGTACACGGACTCCAGCGCATCCTCGCTTCCGCTCAGATCGGCGGTCTCGAACCGAATGTCCCAGCCGTTCGAACGTTCGATGCTGGTGGTCACCGGGATCCTGCCGAAGACGCGGCGGTGATAGACGACCCAGTCCAAGAGGTACCCCAGCAGGTCTTCGGGATCGTTCGAGATGTGGGTCCATTCGATCGCTTCGGAGGCGGCCGGCCTGGGCGGGGTCACGAAACAGTCCACCAATGCGTCGACCGCTTCACAGAGACAACCTTCGCATGTCGGCGCCCACGCCTCGAGCTCGATCTCGGCCTCGCGTGCAGAGGACCTGTGCCCAGCTGATTTCACTGCCATGACCTCCCACCGATTGCGGCCGGCTTGCGCACCGCTTGCCGACGATCTGTCCTGCCGATACTCCGCCACCACGGGTGAATGCACCAGGGCAGACCGACCCATGTTCGACAGCTATCGGTCACGGAAGGGCATCGCGATGCTCCGCCGGGGCGAGAAGGCCGGCAGCGAACCACCATCGCAACCGCCCCTCGCCCGACGAAAGTCCTTCCGGTCGGAGACCAGTGACCCGACCATGGCGGACGTTGCACCCTTCCTTTCGAACAGCCCTCTCGACAAGTCTGGATCCGACGCGGCTTCTTTTTTCGTCCGATGTTTGCCCCATCACCGCGACGACGTGTAACCGGTTACGCAGGCACGAACGGCGAGACCGCCGCGACGACGTCAGGAGTTCCGATGCCCCAGTGGCGAGCCCCGCGGCAACCCGACCGTCCGGCCGGGACACAGGCACGGCAACACCCGCGCTCTGCGCGGCTGCGAGCACGATCGGTTCTCGTCGAGGGCCGTATTGCCCGCTATTCGACCGGCGGACACGGTCCCCGCGTGCTCTTCCTGCACGGGTGGGGATTGGGGAGATACGCCTACACCCGCCCGCTCGAGGAGCTCGTTCGCATGGGAGTGCACGTCTTCGCCCCCGCGCTTCCCGGCTTCGGAGGTACCGCCGGCTTGCCGATCGAGGACCGGTCTCTCGCCGGCTACGCCCGGTGGGTCGGAGATTTCATCGAGGCGATCGACCTACCGCTGCCGGTCACCGTGGTCGGGCACTCTTTCGGTGGCGGCGTCGCGATTCAGGCCGCACACGATCTACCGGAGCTCGCCGAGCGGCTAGTACTCGTGAACTCCATCGGCGGCTCGGCATGGACCGACGGCCGCGGGGTGGCACGCGCACTCCGTGAACGTCCGCTGTGGGACTGGGGCCTGCACTTGCCGGCAGACCTGCTGCCCGGTCGCCAGCTGACCCGGGTCCTGCCGGTGATCATGCGTGATGCGGTGCCCAACGTCCTGCGAAACCCGACAGCGGTGTGGGAAGTCGCGTACCTGGCCCGGACCGCCAACCTCACCTCCGAGCTCACCGCGCTCGCCGAGCGCCGGCTGCCCGTCTTCGTGGTGTGGAGCAAGCGAGACACGGTTATCCCCGAATCCACGTCGATGTCGCTGCGGACCGCCCTGGGCGACCCCCGCACGATCACCGTGCCCGGCGGGCACGGCTGGCTCATCGACGACCCGCATGCCTTCGGGGAGATCATCACCAACGTCGTTCGCGAACCGGATTCCGGCTTCGAGCCCGACACCCGGCCGACGGCACAATAGCGATTGACGCCGCGCGCTTCGCGACCATTCGTGCCCCCGTCCCGGCGGCGGCATCACAGCGCGTATCCCCAGCCGCCGGGCGTTCTCGCTGGCGTCGGTGCGCGCGTCGTTCTAGCCTACAAACAGCGCCGATTCGAAAAGAGGAGTCCCGACACTCGATCCCACGGCACAGGTTGTCGGTGAGGGAGGTGGCCGCCATGGGCGGCGAACCGTCTGGCAGCAACGGGGCCGACCGCGCCACTACCGGCCAGGCAGCGGTGCGTCACGCGGTCTCCCAGCTGCGACTGCACACAGTCCTTTCCGAGCTCCGTGATCGTGTCGAGGACGTCATCGATGCCCGCGACCAGATGGGCGGGCTGGTCGAGGCGATGCTCGCGGTCACGGCCACGCTGAATCTCGACGACACCCTACGCACGATCGTGCACGCCGCCATGAGCTTGGCCGGAGCGCGTTACGGCGCCGTCGGCATCGTGGGCCCCGACGGCGAGCTGGCCCGGTTCATCCACGAAGGTATCGACGCCGAGACCGTCACGCGGATCGGACATCTCCCGCGCGGACTCGGCGTGCTGCGAACAACACTCGACGATCCGAAACCGCTGCGCCTGGACGACCTCGGCCGGCACCCGGATTCAGTGGGCTTCCCGCACCATCACCCCCCGATGCACAGCTTCCTCGGGGTGCCGCTACTGATCCGTGGCGAGAACTGCGGCAGCCTGTATCTGACCGAGAAGTCCGGCGGGCACTCCTTCACCGCCGACGACGAAGTCGTGGTCAGTGCCCTCGCGTCCGCGGCCGGCATCGCCGTCGACAACGCGCGACTGTTCGGATCGGCCGAGCGCCGCCAACGGTGGATTGCGGCGACCTCCGATCTGACCACCGAATTCCTCGGCGCGGCCGACCCCGAAACGGTCCTGTGCCACGTGGTCGACCGGGCCCGCGAACTCACCGAATCCGAACGAGCGTGGGTCGCCGTCAACCCCCACCCCGACGTCCCCACCGACGACGTCACCGAACTGCACATCGCCCAATCGTCCGGACCGACCTCGCACCGGGACCGGCGAATACCGGTCACCGGCACCATCGCGCAGGTTTTCCATGGCAACAGGTCGGCCGCCTATTCGCGCCTCGACGCCGACGACAGCGCCCTGTTCGGGGAGGGACCGGTGCTGTTGCTCCCCCTGCGCACCGGCGCCACCGCGCTCGGCGTGCTGGTATGCGGCCGCGCGCCCGGCGACCCGCCCTATCCGGGCGAGGTCGCCGCGCTGTGCGAAGGGTTCACCGGACACGCGGCGTTGGCGCTGGACCAGGCCCGGATGCAGCAGCGCGTCCGGGAACTCGACGTCTTCGCCGACCGCGACCGCATCGCCCGCGATCTTCACGACCACGTCATCCAACGCGTATTCGCCATCGGACTCTCGCTCCAGGGCGCCATCGGCTACAGCCACCGCGCCGACGTGCGCCGGCGCCTGTCCGACGCCGTCGACGAACTGCAACAGGTCATCACCGACATTCGCGGCAGCATTTACGAACTACACGCCGACGCCGGCCTCACCCGGCTACGCCAACGCATCGCCGATATCATCCGCCGCCACGCCGAGCCCGCGGGCCTGCACGTCACGACCCACTTCACCGGCCCGCTCGACGCGGTGCCGCCAGAACTGGCCGACCATGCCGAAGCCGTGGTCGGCGAAGCGGTCGGCAACGCCGTCCGCCACGCGGCCGCCGACACCCTCACCCTCGACATCACCGTCGACAACGCCCTCACCATCACCGTCGAGGACAACGGCGTCGGCTTCCCGGACGCCGCCGACCTCACCGGCGGCGGATTGTCCGACCTCGCACACCGCGCCCACGACGCCGGCGGCAGCTTCGGCCACGGCCCGGCCGAAGCTCCCGGCCCCCGCGGGCCCGGCACCCGACTCACATGGACGGCCCCGCTACCCTGATCGCCTTGCGGCCGGACGTGAAGGCAGCCCGATCACCGCAGCGAAGCCGGCAGGCGCCTCCGGTCAGTGCGACCGCAGCCAGTCCCGGTAGTGGGTGCGGGCCAGATGGGCGTCCGCGGGCGCTGTCAGCTCATCGCCTTCGACCGCGGCGAACAGGCCCGCGCTGTTGTCGGTGACGACGTGGCGATGGTCGCCGGTGGCGTCGAGTGTGATGCGGCCGAGTTCGTCGAGAGGGAAGACATCCGGACCGGCGATGTTGCGAATGCCCCGTAGTGGTGCGGCGGTGGCCACCTCCGCGACCTCGGCGGCGACCTCCGCGGAGCTGATGGGCTGGATCGAGGTGGCGGGCAGGTGCACGGCGTCGCCGTCGGTGGTCGCGTCCATCGTCGCTGCGACGAACTCCATGAATTGGGTGGCGCGCACGATCGAGTACGGAATCGGCCCCGCCTCGACCAGATTCTCCTGCAAGGTCTTCGCCCGGTAATAAGCCAGGGCCGGCACACGATCGACGCCGACGATGGACAGCGTCACGAGGTGCCCGACACCGGCCGCCTCCGCGGCGGCCAGCAGGTTGGTCACCGTGGTGTGGAAGAAGTCGACGGACGCGTCGTCGAAGGTCGGCGAATTGGTCACGTTGACGACGACCTCGGCGCCGCTCAACGCGGCGTCGAGGCCCTGCCCGGTGAGCAGGTCGAGGCCGGTCGAGCGGGAGTGCCCGGACGCCTCGTGTCCCGCCGCGGTGAGGCGCTGGATCACCTGGGAGCCGATCAGTCCGGTGCCGATAACGGAGACTTTCATGATGCTCCTACGGTTGTGTTCGAACTCGGAACCCCGGATCGCCCGGGGCGACAGGTGTTTCCGCGGTATGCCGACATCGGTGGATGAGACGTGATCACGGTGGCGGCTTCGCAGTCGAGCCCAGCAATACTATCGACGCGCGGTCGTGGGCCGAGGGCCTCCGAGGGGAGGGTTTCGACGGCGCCGCCGAGTTGCGGCCATCTCGTGATCCGACGCGGACGGCGCCGCCACGACTCAGCGTTTCCCCGGCGGCGTGATCCCGGCGAGGAGGACATCGGCGACATGGTCGGCGTAGGTCAGGGGGTCGACATCCGGATTAGTGTCGAGATAGTCGAGCATGCTGTCGACCATCCCCTGATAGGTCACCGCCAACAGCCGCGGGTCGAGGTCCGCGCGCAGCTGTCCCTGGTCCTGACCGCGCCGCAGGAGTGCGGCTTGCCGGGCATACCAGGCGCTGTATTCCCGGTCGCGGAGGGCGGCACCGCCGCCGAATGCGCCCAGATTCAGCACGATCTGACGGATCGTCCGCAGCTCGGCCCCGTGCGTCGCGGGCAGCTGTGCCGCGCGCCGGATCGCCGCGCGCAGCAGATCATCGAGATCGGCGTCGAGGTCGATGTCGGCCGCGACGACCGCTTCGAGTGAGATGAACGCGCGCCGGGCAGCGTGTGCCATCAAATCGTCGAAGTCGGTGAAGTAGTGCCAGAGCAAGCCTTTCGACACCCCGGCGGTGCGTGCGATCTCGTCGGCGGTCGCCGCGGCGAGCCCCTGGCGCCCGACGATCTCGATGGCTGCGGTCTCCAACTGGAGGCGGCGGGCCTCGGCGCTGAGCCGTTGCCGGGCGCGCTGATTCAGGGCCGTCATATCCGCTCGCGGACGACCAGAAGGATCATCAGCGCCATCAACACCGCGATGCCCACCATCTCCACGCGCATCCATCCGGGGAGGAAGTGCGGCAGCAGCGCTTCGACGACGTTCACCAGGAACAGTGCGGCCGCGATCAGGCAAACGGCGCGCAGCGCGGCGACACTGCCGTGACGTGCCGACCGGAGGCGCAGCGGTAGCAGCACCGCGAACACCGCCACGATCACCGCGTGCCCCCATGCCTCGCGCGGCGCGACCACGGACAGAACCACCAGGGCGGCAAAATGACCTACCAGTCAATACGTCAATCCTGGCCTTGCGGGCCCTGCTACTCGTCGGCGACCTGGATGATCGTCCGGCCCGGTGTGCGGTGGCGGCGAGCGAATGCGGACGCTGTTTCGGCGAGCGGTCGCACGGAGCCGACGATGGGTTCGAGCCGCCCCGACCGAACCCGCTGGGCGAGATCGACCAGCCGCGCGCGGTCGGGTTCGACGACGAAGAAGACCGCCCGCCCGTCCCTGGGCTGCGTCGTGGGCGGCATGGCGATAGTGACGAGAGTGCCACCGGGGCGGACCAGTGCGGTCGAGCGCTCGAGGATTGCGCCGCCGATGACGTCGAATACGACATCCACCGCACCGACATCCCGCACGTCGTCGCTGTCCAGGTCGAGGAAGGCCCGTGCGCCGAGTCCGAGGACGATGTCACGGTCGCCGGCTCGGCCGGTGCCGATCACGTGCGCGCCCACCTCGCGCGCGAGTTGCACGGCGATCGAGCCCACACCGCCTGCGGCGCCGTGGATCAGGACCGTCCGGCCGGTCGCCAGGTGGGCGTGGTCGAACAACCCCTGCCATGCGGTCAGGCCGGAAATGGGCAGCGCGGCGGCCACGCTGTAGTCGATATCGGCGGCGAGCGGGGCGAGGTTGCGGGCCTCCACCGCCGTGTATTCGGCCAGCGATCCATTGCGCGCCCAGTCGGTCGGCCCGAATACCCGCTGACCGACGGTGAGACCGGTGGTTCCGTAGCCGAGTTCGACCACGACCCCGGCCAGCTCGTGTCCGGGAATGGTCGGCGTCCGGTCGCGTCCGGCACGATCGGACCAGGTTGCCGGCCAGTCGAGTTCGCCGGGCGTGAAGCCGGCGGCGTGGACTCGCACGACGACGTCGTTCTCCGCGGCGTGCGGGTAGGGCATATCGGTCAAGGTGAGCCCGGCGATACCGGAATCACGGTCGCGCACGGTAATCGCTCGCATGCTGGAATCCTTCCCGGGACATCCCCGTTCGGCAGCGGCAGCTTGTCGGGTCAGCTCGGCCAGGGCGCGCCGAGGATGCTCTCGACCGTCGTCGGACGCCGGAAGCCGGGGACGAAATGCGCGAGCACATCGGAATTCACTGTGCCGTCAGTGGTTTCGGGCCGGTTCCGGAGTCCGTCGACGTAGGTTCGCAAGAACTCGTTCTTGAAATCCCCCCTCGGATGCGCCGCGAGGATTTCGTTCAGCTGGTCGTCGTTCAGCCCGTTCAACCCGAAGCCGACCACATCGGTGAGGACGCCGAGATGCGTGGCCGCGATCTCTGCCGCCATTCGGGACGGAATACCCGGCGTGGTGTGCAGTGCGACCGCCGTCCAGACCGTCTCCACAGCCGCTGACGAAAATCCCCGCGCCGCAAGGAACTTGCGCGCATGATCCGCGCTGTCGACCTCGAAACGCTGGACGATGTCGGAGAAGGGGTCAGCAGGCCGAGGTCGTGGAAGAGGGCCGCCAGGTACAACAGTTCCGGATCCGGCGTCAGGCCGAGCCTGTCGGCGTGGATCAGGCCGAACAGATATACCCGCCTGGAGTGGTGGTAGATGAGCGGGCTGGTCGCCTCCCGAATGAGCCGGGTCGCTTCGGCGACCGCCGCAGTATCGGGAATCCGCAACCCGCCGACGATCTCTGGCATGACGTACGACCTTCCGGCTGACGACATCCCTTATCGCCTCGCAGTCGCGAAGACCGAGACAGGATGGGGACGACGTGGTGTCCGTGCGCTATGTCGCCGCGGGACCGGATGCATCTGCGGGGCTGGGCGCATCGGTGGGAGTCGCTTTCGGCGGGAGAGGCGCGGTGATCCCGACGATCGTGCCGACCGCCGCGCCGAGCGCCCCACCGAGCGCGGCGGCGGGTGCGGCGACGACAGCGGCGCCGACGGCCGCGCCGATCAGCGGGCCGGCCACCAGGCCGGTCGGCAGGAACGGGATACCGACGACGAATCCGGCCGCCGCGCCGAGCGCCGCGGCGGGGATCGCGAGGGGCGCGGACACCGCCGCGCCGATGCCCGCGCCGATGGCCGCACCGACCCCGGCATCGACAACCGTGGCGGCGCATCGATCAGGATCGGCGGGAACCTGTTCACAGAACGTCTCGATCGGATGCTGATCCTCGACGGGCAGCGCATCCGCGATCGGGGCCGCCGGGTCGGCGGGGGCCCTGTCCGTAACGGCGGCTGCCGCGATGGCGACGGCCGGGCCGTCCGCCGTCACAGCCGGGGCCGAACCGTCGTCACCGGGTGCGTTCTGCGGGGCGACAGCCGAATTGTCCTGGACGACAGGACCTTCGGCGGGCGGCAGCGGCACGGGAAGTAACCCCCGCACCTCGTGCGCCAGCGTTTGCCAATCCACTGCCAGCGGCGGCGCAGCGGGCGCCCGCACAGCGTCGGCCGGGGTGAGAACGAGTTCGCCGGGAGATGCAGTGGCCACTCCCGTGCCTAAAAAGACCGCAAGCGGCAACATACTCGCAATCAACATTGGACGTGACCTGCGCCGATAACCAGTCTCCGGCATTTCACACCTCCCGGGTGTTTCTCTTCGAGTTTTCCCGACCCTCTCACATAGTCGCACACGTTGCGGCTGAGGTAGTTTAAGCTCCAACTCGGACCGGACAGTGGAGAAACGACGAATTCACGGGCGACGATCGAATGACGATTTCGCCGCCCCGAAACGGTGAATCCCAGCTTGCGACGCATTCGACTACGAATTCTCGGCAAACTCGTGGCGGAGTTCGAGCGCAGCGCGACCACAACGCTTTCGCACGCTCCGGGAACCGATTCCACTACGCATGCCTCTGGTTAGCTGTCAGACTGTCGTCGATCGCGTGCGGGTTCACCCCGACGGGCTACGGTCACGACCGATCGCAGGGCCGATGGCCAAGCAGAGGGGGTCGGATCACTCGTGAAGCCGCCTTGCTCGAAATCGTCTTCCACGGCCGCTACTCGGCGTAGAAAGAGGTCATGGGAAGGCAGGCGACCGTCGTTGTCTACGTGCTCGCACTGGTGGCCGTCGTGGTAGGCGTCGATGTGCTGTTCTTCAGGCACCATTTCTGGCCACGGCTGCTGGTGAATGTCGGGATCGTGCTGGTGTTCGCCGCGTTCTACCTCAGGTTCGTGCAGCGTTCGTGACGCGCCGCACGGTTCGGAGACGAGATGTTCGACGGTTTCGGCCGCACATCGCCGGTTCTCGCAACCGCCGAGCCGATGAATTCGCGCCCGCCTCTTCGTCTGCAGTGGGAACGCTCGTCCGCCCTGCGGGGTCACCGCGGCTCAGCGGCGCGGGCACCCGGACTGGAGGTCGTGGATGTCGAACAGGATCGCTCGCGAGGATATCTGGGCAATGGTCCGGGCCGAACGGACAGCGTTGGCCGATGATCTCGCCGGCTTGGACGAGCAGCAGTGGGATAGGCCGACGTTGTGCGGGGAATGGACGGTGTCCGATGTTGTCGCCCACCTCACCGCAGCGGCCACTATCGGCCGGTTTCGCTGGCTCCGGAGCGTGCTCGGCGCCCGGTTCGACTTCGACAAGCACAACGATCGGCGACTCGCCGAGCATCGTGGCGCGACCCCCGCTGAAACTCTGGCGCGGTTCCGAGCCGTCGCCACCAGCACGCTCGCACCCTCGGGACATACCGCGGCCTGGCTCGGCGAGGTCGTGGTCCACGCGCAGGACATCCGCCGGCCCCTCGGACTGTCCGGCACGCCGTCCGTGAAAGCCGCCACCGTGGTCGCCCGCTTCTACGCCGGACGCAATTTCACCGTGTCCAGCCGCAGCAGGATCGAGAGGTTGCGGCTGGAGGCGACCGACGGCCCCTTCGCGACCGGGGCCGGTTCGCTGGTCGTCGGAAGCACGATCGCACTGACCATGGCGATGGCCGGCCGAATCACCTACTGCGACGACCTATCCGGTCCAGGAGCGTCCATCCTGCGCGATCGGCTGAACCCGCCGACCGATTGGACCCTCGCGTGAGTCCGGACAGCGAAGAAGGCTGGAATACGCTGAAGCTCAGCGCATTCCAGGCTTCCTCGCGTGTGTGGTGATCAGGGTTGCGGTTGCGCGGTGCGCGACATCCCGGTTCCGCGCCGGGTGAAGGGATTACGCAGCCGCGGCTTGGGCGTGGCCGCCGGTTGCGCGGGCGCGGTCTGCGCGACGCCCGGCTGCGCCGACGGAGTCTTCGCGAGATCCTTGCGCGTGGCGGTTATTTCGCGGCGCGATTGCCGCAGCTCGCGGCGTACCTCCGCATGCCGGCGCGCGGAAGAGAACGCGCCGCTCAGGGCGACGCCCAGGCCGAGCATACCGACGGCGCCGACCGCGGCACCGGCGGCGAACAGTTCGTTCTGAGTGGGGGTGAAATGGGCTCCGAAGACGGTGAATTCGCTCGCCAGCACGTGCGTGTCGCCGGAATTGGCCAACGCTGCGGCGATTCCGACGACCAGCGCGGCGAACAGAACGATCAACCCGATGAATACAATCATGGCTACTACCGATTCTCCACATCGATGGACTGGTGTAGTGGGGAAATAACCGGCTTCCGGATCGTCAAACAGCAGTCTCGGCAAGGCGCTTCGGATGCACGGTGGTGTCCCGGCCTCCGGAACCGATCCCGCCCAACGCTTCCGGGCGAGGTCTCGACTCGTGCCGTAAAGACCCTCGCCCCCGCCCCCGGAACGATCTCTTCCGGCGCCCCGTCACGAATACACAGTCGATCGAATACCCGAGAAAATCTCGAGCAATTCATCGGTAAATGTTGAATATTGCGAAACACCTCGGGTATCGACATAAAATCCTAATGTCCAGCAGAGCGGGTCGCGCGCCTATCGCGCGCGGATGCCGGCCCGCTGAGAAATCCGACGGGCCGGATCGGCCGAGGTGGAGCGCGGCGCTGCGGCTCGGTGCGCGCCGCGCTCCACCGTATCTTCGGGCCGCGGAGTCCGGCGGATGGTGAAAACGCGGGATTTCCCGGCAGATCAGGGTTCCGCTCCCTCCCTTCGGGGATGCACCCGACTCGCGGTGCGATGCCCTCGGCCGGGGGCATCGCACCGCCGCGCCGGTCGGCGTACATACTGGCCCCGACAGAGCAGGCACGACGACGACCGCGCCGGGGGCGCCCCGCTGTGGCGCGTCCCGGTGCGGCGGCGTGGTCGACGGCGAAAGTGGGCAGGTGCGCAGCGGATCGGTGGATGACATCCCGGAAGACAATGGACCCCTGGGCCGTTCGACGGTCTCGGCACCACCGTCGTGGTCCTCGATCCCGCCCGGTAACCACGATGTGCGACTGGTCGTCTGCGATATGGACGGCACCTTGCTCACGGATTCCGGTGCCGTGCCCGACACGTTCTGGCCGCTGCTCGACGTGATGCGTTCGCGGGGAGTCACCTTCGTGCCGGCCAGCGGGCGGCAGTACGCGACGCTCGCCGCGCTGTTCGAGCAGTCGCCGGACGGGGTGTCGTACATCGCCGAGAACGGTTGTCACGTGGTCCATTCCGGCGTCGCCGTGTCGACGACCTGCCTCGAGTTCGATACCGTGCTACAGGTCGTACAGGCGACCCGGGAAGCACCCAACGCCGCCGAACTCGGACTGGTGGTGTGCGGCCTGAACAGCGCCTATATCGAGCGTACGGATCCGGCATTCGTCGCCGAGGCGGCGAAGTACTACGCCCGCCTCGAGCGCGTCGACGATCTCGCCGCGGTGACCGACAAGGTGCTGAAACTGGCGATCCACGACTTCACCGATGCCGAGCGCACAGCCGAGCGGGTGTTCGGATCGATCGCCGCACGCGAGCAGGTCGTGGTGTCCGGGCAACACTGGATCGACATCATGAGCCGTGACGCGGACAAGGGTCGCGCGGTGCAGTCGCTCCAGGAGGCGCTCGGGATCTCGCCCGCACGGACCGCGGCGTTCGGCGACTACCTCAACGACCTCGAGATGCTCGAGGCCGCGCGATGGTCGTTCGCGATGGCCAACGCCCACCCCGAGGTTCGTGCCCGCGCCCGCTACCTCGCACCCGCCAACGACGAGGACGGCGTCGTGACGGTGTTGTCGCGGATATTCGGTTCCTGAGCAGGCACGCTGTGGCTTTCACCCGAGGAGCGCAACGCCATGCTCGACGGGTTCCGCCGCGTCCTCGCCTCGGGCAGCGGGAACGGTCCTGGCCCGGATCGCCGGCCCTATCTGATCAGTCCGGTCATGTTTCCGGGTGCGCGGACGCCCGGCTGAGGCAGTCGCACGGCGTTCGTCGTGCGGGCGGGAGGGGGACGTGCGAGGCTGAGCGACATGTCCGAACGCGCGGATGTCTCACCGAATCTCACCGAACAGGGCCGCGGGCCGGCCATCGCGCGTGCCGCCACCGAACTGATCGCCTGGGTCGCGGCGCCGTGGGCGCTGGCGTCGTGGTCCGTGGCGGCGGCGGTGATCGCGGTGGTCGTGCTGATCGGCGTACCGACGATCTTCGCCACCCGCGGTGACATGAAGCAGGTGCTCGTCGCCGTCCCCGGCTGGGCCACCATCGCGATGATGCTGCTCCCGAGACGTTCTGTTTACGCCCGTCAAGGCCGGGTATCTGCGATGTGTTATCGCAGTACGGCCGAACGCGGCAGCGCCTGGATAACAAAAGGCAAAGGGAGAGTTTCACATGATTATTCTGGGAGTTATCCTCCTCGTTCTCGGGTTCGTTTTCAGCATCCCGATCCTCTGGACTCTGGGCATCATCGCCGTCGTCATCGGCGCGATCCTGGCCCTGCTCGGAGCGTTCGGACGTCCGGTCGCCGGGCGCGCGCATTATTTCTAGCGACGGCGAATTCCTTTCTCCGGAGCGCGTACTCCCACCGTGTGGCGGGGGTACGCGCTTTGCCCTTCACAGGTGCGGACCGCATCGCTTCGGCTTATCCGGGAACAAAACCCGCGTCGGGCATCCTTGGACGGTATACGCCGATCCAGAAGGAGACCCGTAGTGACCGAACTGCTTCCGCTCACCCCCGACGAATTGCTGACCACCACGCGTGCCGTACGCCGCCGTCTGGATCTGACCCGGCCCGTGCCGCTGGATGTGATCCGCGAGGCGCTGGAGGTGGCCTTGCAGGCGCCGTCCGGAGGCAACCGGCAGCATTGGCACTGGATCGTACTCACCGATCCGGCGGTCAAGGCGCAGGTCGCGGAGCACTACCGGCGCTCATATCTGGCCTACCGGGAGGCCGGGGGCGAACCCGCCGACGAGAGCGCCGCCCGCATCGCCACCAGTTCGGATTATCTGCGTGAGGTGATGGCGGAGGTCCCGGTGCTGGTGATCGGTGCGATCAGCACGGGCACCAGCGCGGCGCTGCCCGACAACCAGGCGGGACTGTGGGGTTCGCTGCTCCCGGCGGCGTGGAGCCTGGCGCTGGCATTGCGCGCGCGGGGCCTCGGAACGACTTGGACCACATTACATTTGCAGTACGAGCGCGAGGTCGCGGAGATTCTCGGCATTCCCGACGACGTCCGCCAGGGTGTGCTACTCCCGGTGGCCTACACCAAGGGCACCGACTTCCGGCCCGGCCCACGCGTGGATCTGGACTCGGTGCTGCACATCAACGGTTGGTGAGCGCGTCCGGAAGACGTTCGAAGCCAACGGGTTCCCGGATGTTGTGACACAACCCATAGGTCGCTCGTGCGAGACATGTTGTGGCGCTTGGGCTTCGGGGTAGGCCTGGAGTACGACCGATCGCGGAAGGAGAGAGCTCGTGAACGTTTCGATCACCGCTTCCCACCGTCGCCGCCGGGCCACGCCGAACGACACCGAGGACGCCCGTTCCGCCGTCCTCGTCGTGATGGTCTGGGCCGCATTGATCGTCGCGGCCGGCGTACTGCTGATCTCGCTCTAGCGTTTGCCGCCCGGCTGTCGAGGTAGTCGGCTACGAGTCGAGAAAGGACGAATCATGTCCCATCCGAATCATCCGAACGACGACGACACCGAGGAACCGCGGGGTGGGCGGCCCGGACCATTTCGACCGTCCGGCAATCGCGGACGCCGGCACCCTCGGGGCCATCACCACCACCGAGGCACGCCTTCCGGCACTTGAGGTTAGGCTAACCAATGTGACTGGGAGCGCGCAGGGGACTCGGACGGGACGATCCGTACGGCAGCGAGCCGATCCGGCCGCACCGCACAGCCAGGGTGCGGCGAGCACGGCGCCCACTCGCGACGGGCGTCGGCTGTACTACATGCACCGGCCGGGGCGGAACGAAACCCTTTCTCCTCTAGTGGTTTTCGAGAGCGGACTCGCCTGCACCCGCTCGTACTGGGCGGCGGTGCAGCGAGAATTCGACGACTACGCGGCGACCGTCGTCTACGACCGCAGCGGCCTGGGCCGCAGCGCCCCCGACACCGCACAGCGCGGACTCCGGCGGCTGGCCGACGACCTCGTCGATCTGCTCGATCACCTCACCGAGCGCTTCGCCGCACCGCGGTTCGTGCTGGTCGGCCACAGCTGGGGCGGCCCGATCGTGCGAGTCGCCGCCGCGGAGCGGACGGACCGGATCACGGGCGCGGTGCTGATCGATCCCACCGACGAGTTCTGCGACGACCTGTTCACCGCGGCGTCGCGGCGGGCGGCCCGCACCGGGCAACGACTCAGCGCCGCACTCGCACGTATCGGCGCACTGCGCCTGGCCTACCGCGACACCCTCGCGGCGCTGCCCGCCGATGCCCGCGCCGACTTTCGCGCCGAGGGCTTCACGGTCGCGGCGATGCGCACCCGCGCCGCCGAATTGGCCTGCCACACAGCAGATCTCGAGCAGTTGCGACGGACCGACCCCGACCGTCGTGAGCTCGCCGTCACGATCGTTTCCGCCGACTCGCCCTCCACCGGTATCTCGGCCCGCTCGCGCGCGGCGATCAACGCCGCGCATCGGCGGCGGGCCGTACGGCCGCACGGCCGGCATGTCGTCGCCGAGCGCTGTGGCCATATGGTGCCGACCCAGCGGCCCGGGCTCGTCGCCGCCGAAATAGTCCGCATCATCGAGGAATACAGGCCGGGCGAGCGAATCGTCGGGTGAGATCCGGCAGCGGCGGGGTATGCCCGAATCAGAACGGACCCGCCGCGACAACCGGGCGACGAAGGCCCGGTCGGAGGAGATGCCGATGGTTTCACACACTGCCGCCGAGGCGTTGCCGGAATGGGAGGCCTTCGCCCACGCCGTACAGTCGCGCCGGCCCGACGCGGGCACCTGGTGCGAGGGCTGGACCGTACGCGATGTCCTGATCCACAACACCGGCAATGCCGAGGAGCTCGCGCGGGTACTCGCCGCCCATGCGGCGGGCAGTCCGGTGCCGACCCGTGGTTTCGAGGAGCGGGAGGCGCCCTACCGCGCGATGCCGGACGCCGAGTTGTGGGCTGCGTTCGTGGACCGGTGCGAACAACTCGTCGAGACCGCGGAGCTGATCGACACGCTGTCTCCGCTCGAGGCGATCGGCTGGACCGGGCGAACCGTCGCCCCCGACTTCTTCCTCGAGCACATGCGCCAGGAGATGGTGCTGCACCGCTGGGATATGACCGGCGACGACGCGACGGCGATCGATATGCTCATGCAGCCGTGGATAACTCGCCACAGTGTGCGCGATGTCGGCCTCCCGTTGCTCGCGCGCGGCAGCAGGGACATCGATTTCGGTCCCGAGGGCCGCATCGAGGGCCGATTGCGCGCACCGGGCACCGACGACGTCCTGGTCGTCGCCGCTCCGGACGGCAACTCCATCGAGTTGGTGCCGCCGCACGGGCAGGCGACCGTGGAAAGCGATCCGGCCGTGCGCGCGCTGTTCCTGTGGGGCCGCCGGCCCGCCGATCCGACGCGCTGGCACAGCAGCGCGGGCCCCGAGGAACTGGGCCGGCTCCGCGCGCTGCTCGCCGGATACTGACTCCCCGTGCACCGGTCGGTGCCCTGCCCGGATTGCGCAGCGCGGGGGCGGGCAGTCCGCGGAGATGGGTGCCACAACCGATGTCGCCGTGGTCGGAGCCGGAATCGTGGGCCTGGCCACGGCTCACGCGCTACGCCGGGCCGGGCTCTCGGTCACCGTGTACGAGTCGGCCCGGCCCGGCGGCGGTCAATCGGCCGGTCATTCCCGGATCTTCCGCCACGCGCACACCGATCCCCGGCTGGTCGAGATGGCGGTGGCCGCCCGTCGAAGCTGGCGCGAGTGGGAAAGCGACTTCGGCACCGAACTGATTTCGGAGGACGGAGCGGTCGCGCTCGGGGACGGCGTGGCGGACAAGCTGGAGTTCCTGCGGCGGACCCCCGGTGTCGATGCCCGCGGTATCGACACCGAGGAGCTCGCGATGCGGCTGCCACCGCTGGCCGACTACGACGGCCCGGCCATGCTGGACGCGACCGGCGGCTCCATCCGCACCGTCGCCGCGATCGACGCTCTCACCGATCGGTTGCGCGACGCGCTGGTCACCGACCACGTCCTCACGCTGCGGCACACCGCAGCCGGGACCGTCGAATTACGCACCGGCACAGCCTGTTCGGAATTCGGCAGCGTCGTCGTCTGCGCGGGCCGCGGTACCGCACCGCTGGCCGGGACGCTGGGCCTCGCCCTGCCGGTCCAGGTGTCCGCGCACGTCCGGCTTTGTGGTCGCAACGTCACCACCACGAAGGAGAATCCCGTGAGCGACATCAACGACCTGGTCGAACGCTACCTCGCCGTCTGGAACGAGACCGATCCCGCCGCCCGCGCCGCGCAGATCGCCGACCTGCTCACCGACGACGCCGAATACACCGATCCGCTGGTATCGGTGCGCGGTCACGCCGGTCTCGACGCGACCGTCGCCGCGGTCCAGCAGCAGTTCGCCGGCGTGGACTTCCGTCTCGGCGGCCCGATCGACAGCCACCACGGCATCGCCCGCTTCACCTGGCAGCTGGGCCGGCCGGGCGAGGAGCCGCTGGTGATCGGCTTCGATGTCGCCGTGCTCGGTGACGACCGCCGCATCCGCCAGATCCTGGGCTTCCTCGACAAGGTGCCCACCGGCGCCTGATCCCCTCCCGACACCCGACACTTCTCCCCGCAAAGGACCGGTCATGTACTTCACCACCACCGATGGAACCACCCTCGCCTACGCGGACTACGGCACGGGCGAGCCGATCGTCTTCGTCGCCGGCGCCATGCTCAACACCGAGATGTGGGAGTACCAGATTCCGTACTTCACCACCGTGGCTACCGCTGCATCGCCCTGGACCGGCGCGGCCACGGGCGCTCGGATCGCCCGTCCACCGGCTACGACATCGACACCACCGCCGATGATCTCGGCGCCCTGCTCGACCATCTCGACCTGCGCGGCGCCACCCTGGTCGGCCACTCCACCGGCGGCGCGGAGATCGCCCGGTATCTGGCCCGCCACGGCGAAAGCCGCGTTGCCCGAGTAGTTTTCCTCGCGGCGATCCTGCCCTTCATGAAGGCCACCGACGACAACCCCGGCGGCATCCCGGAGGCCATGCTCGACGCGCTGCTGGACAGTGTGCGCACCGATCGCGGCCGGTGGCTGGCTCGCCAGTCGCAGATCTACTTCAACACCCACCTCAACCCGGACGTCTCGCCGGAACAGGTCGACATCACCTACCGTCAGTGCCTGTCGACCGCGCCGTGGGCGACGCTGCACATGCAGCAGGCGGTCTTCCACTGCGACAACCGGGAAGCGTTGCGCGGCGTCACGGTTCCCACGCTCATCGTGCACGGCGGCCTGGATTTCTCCGCGCCGGCCGAGGTCACCGGCCGGCGCACCGCCGAACTGATGCCGAAAGCCGTCTACAAGGAATACCCGACCGCCGGTCACGGCCTCTACACCTCGCACGCCGCCGAGTTCAACAACGATCTCCTGGAATTCGTCAAGGGATGAGCGAACACCGTTGTTCCGCAGCACAATCCCGAGGAACACCCTTGTCCACACCTACCATGCTCGCCCACGGCACCCGCCCGGCGAGCCCACCACCGGCACGGGCCACCCTGCTCGTCCTGCCGACCGGGATCTTCATGGCCACATTGCACTTCTTCATCGTCAGCCCCCGGTGTCGCCACCGGAGGCTCCGGCATGTCGGCATCTGTCAATGCAGTTGATCCGCAATGGTTTTCAGCTCGCCGCGCGAGGTCACTCCGAGTTTCGGGTACGCCTTGTAGAGGTGGTAGCCGACGGTGCGGTGACTGAGGAACAACTGGGCGGCGATATCGCGATTGGACAGGCCCTGGGCGGCGAGGCGAGCGATCTGCAACTCCTGCGGGGTGAGACCCGTCACCGCGCGCGGCCGCGAATCCGGTTGTGCGCCGGCCCCGCCCGGTGCCGCGCCGGTCGCGACGAGTTCGGTGCGGGCGCGTTCGGCCCAGGGGCGCATGCCGATTCGCTCGAACATGTCCAGCGCCTCGGTCAGCACCGTTCGCGCCTCGCTCTTGCGGCGGGCGCGGCGCAACCACGCGCCGTAGAGTTGCGCGGTGCGGGCGTATTCGACCGGACGGGCCTCGCGGTCGTGCAGATGCAGCGCCCGCGTGTAGTGCGCCTCGGCGCGGTCGTCGTCGGCCAGCAGTGCGCGGCAACGCAAGACGAGCGCCTCGGCCCACGGCTGCCGCACCGCCGTGGCCCAGTCGGCGAGCCGATCGGCGTGAGGTTCGGCCCGGTCGGCGGCGCCGACCCGCACCGCGGCCTCGACCAGATCGGGTATCGAGCGCATCGCGCACAGGTGATGGCGCAGCGGGTCCCGGGTCAGCCGCTCGAAACGTGACAGCGCGGATTCGGCTCGGCCCGAACCCAGTTCGAGCAAACCCAGCGACCACTGCGCCCACGCCGCACCGGGCGAGGCGGAACCCGGTGTGCTGTCGGCGAGCCCCGCCTCTGCGTACTGCGCGTATATTCATGCCGCCGAGGGCGACGAGCAGCAGTGCCGGCCGCACGGCGGGCGAGCCCGGCGGCACGCTCCAGATCGCCCGCGTTCAAGGCGGATTGGGCGGCCAGCGCCTCCCGGTGCGCGCGCGGTCCGGGGTCCGTGGTGAGCCGGGCGGCGCGTTCGTAGGCCACGGCGGCCGCCTCGTGGCCACTGCGGGCGAGCGCACGCGCGGCCGTATCCTCCAGGGCCGCAGCGACTTCCGTATCCGGTCCGGTGGCCGCGGCGGCCGCGTGCCAGGCGCGGCGGTCGGCGTCGGCGGGACCGTCCAGCGCCGCCGCCAGCGCGCGATGCGCGGCCACTCGCTGCCCCAGGGGGCCCGCTGGTACACGGCGGCCCGGATCAGCGGATGGCGGAAGGCGATCGTCTCCGCCGTCTCGCCGCGCACCAGCAGTCCTGCCTCCTCGGCCGGGGCCAGATCGTCGATTCCGGCGCCGACGGCCGCCGCGGCGCGCAAGACCGCCGACAATTCGCCGGACTCCTCGGCGGCGACGATCAGCAGCACGTCCTGCGTCGACTTCGGCATCCGGCTGACCTGGCCGTGGAAGGCCAGCTGCAGTCGATCGGTCAACGTCAGCGCGGCCGGATGGGCCGCACCGGGACGTTCGCCGCGGGTGGCGGCGGCCAATTCGAGCAATGCCAGCGGATTGCCCTGCGCCTCGGCCAGGACCTGCCGGCGTACGCCGGCGGGCAGTTCGCGACGGTCCAGCAGCGCGGCCGCGGCGTCGGCGTCGAGGCCGGCGATGCGGCGTTCGGGCAGATCGGCAGCCCGGGCGAATGCGGCACCGTCGCGGGCGGCGAGGATGATCACGACCCCCTCGGCGTGCAACCGCCGGGCGGCGAACAGGATCGTGTCCAATGAGGCACGGTCGAGCCATTGCGCGTCGTCGATCAGGCAGACCAGCCCGGTATCGCCGGCGTATTCGGTGAGCAGCGACAACACCGCCAAGCCGACCAGCATCGCATCACCGCCGGGATCGTCGCCGAGTCGCAGTGCCGCCTCCAGCGCCGCCCGCTGGCGCACCGGCAGGGCAGGCAGATGTGCCAGCGCCGGCCGCAGTAGCAACTGCAATCCGGCGAACGGAAGTTCGGCCTCGATTTCCACCCCCGCGCCGCGCAGCACCCGCAGGTCGCCGCTGAGATCGGCGGCGTGATCGAGCAGGGCGGTTTTACCGATTCCGGGTTCGCCGCGCAGCACCAGCCAGCCGCTCTCCCCTGCGCGGGCCCGGTCCAGCAGGGCGGCGATCGCCGTGGTATCGGCCGCGCGCCCGTACAACTCAGCCATGGCACCGCGCGGTGGCGGCCGCCACGAATCGGATCACGAACACCGGACCGATCATCGCATACCGCGCGTTCCCGGTCTTTGCACGTGCGCGCCTCCCGTCCCGGCCACGCGTTCGACAGCAGAATGTAGGTCATGAGCGATTGGAATACCGCGATCATCGAGGAATTTCGAGCCAACGAGGGCCGCGTCGGCGGTGATTTCGAGGGCGCACCGATGGTGCTGGTGCATCACCGCGGCCGCAAATCCGGCCGCGAGCTGGTGGCACCGATGATGTACCTGGCCGACGACGAGAACCCTGACGCCGTCTATGTTTTCGCGTCCAAGGCCGGGGCTCCGACCAATCCGGACTGGTACTACAATCTGATCACCGCCGGGACGGCCGAGATCGAACGCGGCACCGACCGATACCCGGTGTCGGTGACCGAAGTGACCGGTGAACGCCGCGACCAGATCTTCGCCGAACAGGCCCGCCGCTATCCCGGATTCGCCGGCTACGCCCGCAAAACGGAAGGCATCCGCACCATTCCGGTGCTGGAACTGCGACGCGCATGATCTGTCCGGTACTCGTCCGCGGCCGCGGACGAGTACCGGCCACCACCGATCAGGCGGATTCGCGCACCGACTCCGTCGAAACCACTTCTCCCCCAGCCGATTGCGCGTGTGACGTCCGCTCCAGCACGGCCAGCGCGACGGCCGCGAGTGCCCCGATCGCGGCGAAGCCGCCCCACACCAGCGCGTCGAGTCCGGCCGACCGCGCGGCATCCACCACCACGCCGGTGACGAGGTTGCCGGTCAGGATCCCGACTCCGACCACCGTGTTGTACAACCCGTAGTGAGTGGCCACGAGTGTGCCGCCGGAGAGCGAGACCACCGTGTCCATTTCGAACGGGAAGACCGCCGCGGTCCCGACCGCGAGGATCGCCGCCGAAATCAGCAGCGCCGCAACGGCAGCCACCGTGCCGAACGGCCGCGGCCCTGGTATCAGCAGCAGCGGCAGGAAGGACGCGGCCAGTACGCCCATGCCGGCCACGAGGCCGCGGCCGGTCCCCCACCGGCGGCGAAACCATGCGGTGATGCGCAACTGCCCGGCCACCGCGACCACCCCCGACACCACGAACAACGCCGAGGTCAACGCCTGCGCGTGGTCGGAGCTCAGATATTCGGCCTGCAACGGCAGCGCCAGATAGACCTGGAACGACAGCACATACGAACCGATCATCGCGACGGCGAAGGCCAGGAATCGCCGGTTGGCCACTACGGTCCGCCAATCCTGGAGCACCGTCGTGCGCACCGCGGGATCGCTCGCCCGCCGCGGTGGCAGCGCGAACAGTTGCGCGAGCGTCAGCACCGCGAAGACCACGGCGGCGGCCGCGGCGGTCACCCGGAAGTCGGTGACCAGCAGGGCGAGTCCGGCCAGCGGCCCGACGAGGATTCCGGCCTGATAGAAGATGTTGAAGATCGCGAACGCCTCGACCCGGCGTTCACCGGTCTCCGCGGCCAGGTACGCGCGCACCGCCGGATTGAACAGCGCACCGGCGAAACCCGTTGCGGCCGAAGCGATCAGCAGCATCGGCAGGGAGGTGGCGAAGATCAGCAGCGCGAATCCCGCGGTGCGCAGCAGACAACCCGCCACGATGAGCGGTTTGTAGCCGAGCCGGTCGGCGAGCGTGCCGCCGACGAGGAACATGCCCTGCTGGGAGAAATTGCGCACGCCCAGCACCAGCCCGACCGCCCACGCCGCCAGACCGATCGGGCCGGCGAGATATCCGGCCAGGTACGGCATGAGCATGTAGAAGCCCAGGTTGATGCCGAACTGGTTGACCATCAGCAGCCGGGCCGCCGGGTCGAAGCTACGGAATCGGGCGAGGACACTCATGCGGCGGGCTCCGGGTCGAGGGTGCGGGGGTCGACGACGGTGGTGCAGCGAGTCCACGAGGTCACGGCTCGCTCGGCGGGATGGCCGATCGTGTCGGGTTCGACGGGCGGGTCGGCATCGAGCAGGCCGTGTTCGTCGCAGTAGGCGTCGTTGTAGACGGTGTCGGCGTAGCGGTGCGGCCCGTCGGGAAAGACGGCGGCGACCCGGGTGCCGGTGTCGTGCACGCGCGCGGCCCAGCCCGCCACCAGCGCCACCGCGCCGACACTCCAGCCGCCGCTGGCGTGATGGGTGGCGGCCAGCGTCCGGCAGGCCCACACCGCCTCGGCCGGTGCTACCCAATGGATTTCGTCGAAGGCGGCGTAGTCGACGTTGCGGGGGTGGATGCTCGAACCCAGCCCGCGCATGAGGCGCGGCCCGGCCGGCTGTCCGAAGATGGTCGAGAACACGGTATCGACGCCGATCAATCGCAGCCGCGGATTGCTCCGGCGCAGCACCCGGGCCACGCCCGCGGAATGTCCGCCGGTCCCGACCGCGCACACCAGGACGTCGACGCGGCCCAATTGCTGCACCATTTCCAGGGCCAGCGATTCGTAGCCGTCCACATTGTCGGGATTGCCGTACTGGTCGGGGCTCCAGGCCTCCGGTTCGGCGGCCAGTAATGCCGCGACGCGATCGCGGCGCGCCTGTTGCCAGCCGCCGGCCGGATGCGGTTCGGTGACCGTCTCCACCTGCGCGCCGTAGGCCCGCAGCAGTCGCACCACCATCGGTTCCATGCCTGGGTCGGTGACCACGGTCACCGGATGCGCATGCACCATCCCCGCCAGCGCGAGACCCAATCCCAAGGTGCCGCTGGACGATTCGACGATGCGCGCGCCCGGCCGCAGGTCGCCGCGATATTCGGCGCAGCGCACCATGTGCAGCGCCGGGCGGTCTTTCATACCGCCCGGATTGGCGCCTTCGAGTTTGGCCCAGAAGCCGCGGCCGCGGCCGCTCAGCGGTTCGCCGATCCACAGCACCGGCGTATTGCCCACGAGGCCGCGCGGGCGCTGCGCCGGGATCGGTGCCGCCGGAACCGGCTGGGGGTGGTCGAGCACGATGTCGTCCATGACTGTCGCTTTCGGTATCTCCGCCCGGTGCGGGCGGTACGGATGCGGGCAGCGGACACCGGCCGCCGGCATGGGCCGGCGGCCTGTCGCTGACCGATCAGCGGCGGGCGATACCGAAATGCGTCAGAATGTCGCGACCGATGCGTGGTGGCGGGCCGGGCGGTCCGCGCACGGCGGTCGGGAGAAGGTGCCACGAGGCGGCGGTGATGGGCTCCACCGCAGCCCACAGCTGGCCTGGTGGCCAGAGTTTCGCCGGATCGGCCGGAAGCACCGAGTCCAGGACGACGTGCCTGTCGTGCACACAGCAGTGGTCCCAAGCGGGCAGATGGGAACCGAGGTGAACCAGCGGCGATTTCGCGGCTGCGGACGAGGCGACGGCGCCGGGCGTCTCCGCGTCGGCGACCGCGCAATCGGTATGCAGCGCGAGGAGAGTGAGGAGGAAGACGAAGATCATGGCCGCGACACCCCGCCGCGGCCGGAGCACGATGCTCACCGCATCCGCACCCGCCGCTCGAGCGGCCGGAGCAGCGCACAGGCACGGTGCCGGGCCACGGTCCGGGTCGGACACCGATCCACCACCCCAAGCCTCCTCATCACGAGTGTCTTTGCCGCACAACACCTTCACACGGAGCTGCCGAACACCGAAACGATAGCCGTCCCACCATTGGAGACCGCTACCATAGGGTCGGTGATATCTACTACTTATGTACGTAAATAGTAGACAATAACCGACTCCCTAACGAGCGTCGCCGTCGCAACAACACCTCGCAATATACCCCCAGGGGGTAGGAAAACCCAACTGCCGGGAGCGGGCGCCCTCACTCCGTCTCGTCGCGCGCCTTCTCGGAAAGCCTGGAACCGAGCGTTTTCAATCCGGCCCGGATGCGGGCCTTCGCCGTAGGCAGCGGGATGCCCAGATCCTGCGCCACCTCCGGATAGGTGCGGCCACCGTAGAACGCGAGCAGAATCGCCTCCCGCTGCCGATGACCCAGCCGGTGCACCTCCCCCGCGACCGACCGCTCGTCCAGCCGCTGCGTCACCTCGTCGAACACCACATCGCATTCAGGCTGATACTGACCACGTCCGAACGCACGCTCCCGGTCCGCCATCGATTGCTCCGAGCGCACCCGGTCGACCGCCCGCCGGTGCGCGAACATCATCAGCCAGGCCATCGGGCTGGCCCGCCCAGCGTCGTATTCGCCGGCCGCGGCCCATGCCTGCAGATAGACCTCCTGGCTCACTTCCTGAGCCAATCCGGGGCTACGCAGAATAGCGGTCAACCGCGCCATCAGGCGGGCATTGGTGCTGCGATAGAAGACGGCAAACGATTCGGCGTCCCCGGCCGCAGACTTGTGCAGCAAGGTAGCCAGCTCCGCAGCGGTGATCGTTGTCGAACCATTCTGTCGGTAACGCTGATCGATGTCCATCGCACACCGTTTCGTTTCGCCGGATAGTCGTTACCTGCGGTGAGAGTCGGCGTCGTTGCCGAATCGCCTGTTCGATCCTTGTGCCACCGAGCGCCGATGCCCGCGGCCGAACCCGTGATACCCGATCCGAGCCGCTGGAACCGGCCGATCGGTGCCGTCACATTCAACGACATATCTAACATCGAAGGCCGAGTGCCAGATGTTAACCACAAAAATGGAACAATCTCGAGAACGTCGGCATTCCGCGATCGGAGCAGCGGCGGCGACCGAAGACATCGCGGTGAGCCCGACAGCCGCGTAGGCCGGATCGATGATCCGGCCTACGCTGTCCAGTCCATCGTGGCGATTCGGGTCAGCGACCGCCGTGGCTGTGCTGACCGCCGGCCTGTTTGGCCGCGGTCGGCTGCGCCTGGGCACCCTTGCGCCCGGCTTCGTGCGGATCGGCGGCATTGCGCTGGCCGAAGCTACCCGAGCTGGCCTGTCCGCCGCGACGAGCCTGCTCCTCGGTGTCGCTGCGGTTGCCGAACTGTCCGGGATTGTTCTGGTCGGCCATTGCGGACCTCCTTCGCAGTGGGGACTTCTTCGATCGCGACCGGCGTACTGCCCGGCCACATCGGAGGCACTACCCGAGCCTCCCGGGTCTATGCACCTGGCATCCCGACCGATTGCGAAAGTACTGGTCGTGCGCGGAAATATCTTGCGGCACCGGGCGATTCGGACATACCGGCCGAGGGCCGCCCACACGATCACGCGGCCGCCGGGTCGAGGACCACCTTCACCATGCCGTCGGCCTTGCGCTGGAAGTCGTGATACACCCGCGGCGCCTCCGACAGCGGAAGCCGGTGGGTGGCAAAGGTTTCCACACCGAGCGGATCGCCGTCCCGCAGAAGGGGAAGGATGTCACCGGCCCACCGCTTGACGTTGGCCTGGCCCATCCGCAGCTGAATCTGCTTGTCGAACAGGATGCGCATCGGCAACGGGTCCGCCATACCTCCGTAGACCCCGGACAGTGATATCGTGCCACCGCGCCGCACGATATCGATCGCGCTGTTCAATGCCGCGAGCCGATCCACACCGACGGTATCCATCAGCTTCTGCGACACCATCGCCGGCAGATAGCCGGCCGAACGCTGCGCCAACTCCGCGACCGGCGATCCGTGCGCCTCCATACCCACCGCGTCGATCACACTGTCGGAGCCCCGCCCGTCGGTGCGGTCGCGGATCACATCCCCGGTCGAGGCGTCGATCTGTTCCAGGTCGACCACCTCGATACCGCGATCGGCCACCCGCCGCAATCGTTCCGGCACCCGGTCCACACCGATCACCCGGTAGCCGCGATGGGCGGCGATCCGGCACGCCATATCCCCGATCGGGCCCAGCCCCAGCACTACCACCGAGCCGCCGTCGGGCACGCCGGCGTACTCCACCGCCTGCCAGGCCGTCGGCAGGACATCCGACAGATACAGGAAGCGGCTGTCGTCGGGACCGGCCGGAATCGGGATGTGGGTGAAATCGGCATGTGGAACCCGCAGGTACTGTGCCTGAGCGCCCGGCACCTGTCCGTAGAGCTTGGAATACCCGAACAAGGCCGCGCCACTGCCGTATTCGCGCACCTGCGTGGTCTCACACTGCGTCGGCAAACCGGTATCGCACATGACACAGTGCCCGCACGCGATCTGGAACGGCACCACCACCCGATCACCCACCGACAGCGACCGCACCTGCGAGCCCACGTCGACCACCACCCCGATCGGCTCGTGGCCGAGCACATCACCGGCACTCATGTACGGGCCGAGTACCTCGTAGAGGTGCAAATCGGACCCGCACACACCCGAGGAGGTCACGGCGATGATGGCATCGGTCGGTTCCTCGATCCGCGGGTCGGGCACCTCATCCACCGAAACCTTGCGGTGGCCCTGCCACGTCACTGCTTTCATCGTGTCACCTCGATCTGCATCTGTGCTGGATACGGCCACCGTCGGCCTACCCGCCGCCCGGAGGCCCAAACGAACGGGCGCGGCGCCGACGGTTTGCGGCGGGCGATTGCGGGCACGCGAAGCACATGGCTGGAAACGAATCCGACGAAGACCTGCTCACCTCGATCGAAGGACTGGATTCCGACGATGTGGGCAACGACGACGGCGACGAGATCGTGGAACCACCCGACGACTGGTCGGGCGTGGACAGCTACGGCATGACGGCCCGCGAGCAGCGCACGGAACGCCCACTCTCCCAACGCCTGGCCGAAGAAGAGCCGGATGTGGGGACCAGGCCGCCCGCCGAGCCGACGCTGCCGGAAGCCGGTGCGACCGAAGGCCTGGATTCGATCCGCACCGGATCACCCGGCGGCGCCAGTGACACCGAGGCCGTCGAGGAGATCGTGCGGCGCGAATCCGATACCGACGACTCCTACTTCCCGCTCCCCGACGAGTAGCGGCTCACCCCGGGGTGGCGGCGATCGCGGGCCCGGCCGCGTCGTACGTGGCGCGGCCGACCGCGCTCACGACGGTCGAATGGATCGGCAGCTGCCGGGTCAGTGGATCCAGCGCAGCAATCCGCACGATCGTCGGCGACTGGGTGACCAGACAGAGATGCACCCCAGCGGCGCGGTAATGCTCGGCCTCCCGCGCCAGCGCCAGCAGGGCGCGCCAGGACAGGAAGCCCAGGCAACTGGTGTCTATCACCACGATGGGCACGCCGCTTTCGGCAGCAGAACGAATGCGTTCGCTCCATCCGGACATGGTGTAGCTGTCGGCCTCGCCGCGAAACGACAGCACCAGGGCGGGGCCACGAGTACGCACGACCGCGGTGAGGCGCGCCTCGGCAACCTGGGAGGTGCCGGGTTCACCGGCGGGGACTACTGGACGTAATTCGGCGCTCGAGCTCATTCAGGTCTCCAACCGGAGCCGAGGGCAACGGGCACAAGCCCGCTGCGGGCGTCCTACCACATGAAGACCGACCCGCGCTTTCCTTCCTAACAGAGACGAAGCAGTCTGTACAGCCGAAACGACGAAACCGCAGGTCGAGCGGGTGCGCGGCAACCACCGCGGGTAGGAGACGGGGCCCGTACCAGGCGCATTCGCCGCGTCGGTACGGGCCCCGTGACAAGACGGTGCCGGACGAGATCAGTGATCGAAGGCGTCCTTGACCTTCTCACCCGCGTCCTTCAGGTTCGACTTGGTCTGATCGGCCTTGCCCTCGTTCTTCTTGTCCGGATCGCCGGTGGCGGCGCCCAGTTTCTCCTTCGCCTGCCCGGCGGCGTCCTCGAGCTTGTTCTTGGCCTTATCGATGGCACTCATACCGTGCTCCTTCCGAGTTGCCGGACCACCCGCAACGACTGCGGGTCGCATCGATGCGATAGCCACGCAGGTTCGAGTCAAACCTGTCGCCGGACGTGGCGAAGATCCACTCCGGACGCCGTTTGCCCGGCCCGCGAACGGCTACTCTCCGACCGTGCCTCTGCCGGTCGTGGTGGGAGAGTGAGAGTGGTGCGTACTACCTTCGCGGTACTGCGGGCCGGGCGACTCGCGCCCTGGACCCGCTCGCCGTTGATGCGCCGCGACGATCGCTTCGAGCAGGCGCTGCGCCTCGCCCTGCTGCTGGGCGCACTCGCCGCGATCCTGCTGGCCGTCGCCGCCGGCACCGCCCAGTATCGGGTCGAACTCGCCTCTATCCACGCCGACAACGCCACGAAAACCGCTGTGACAGCGGAGGTTACGAGCGATCCGATCCGGATGCCGGCGCCCAGCGGCATGTTCGCCGACCAGCTCCGCGCCCAGGCGCAGTGGAGCCGGGACGGGCATCCGGGCCAGGCGATGGTCGATGTCGACGGCACAACACATCGCGGCGACCGAATTCCGTTGTGGCTCACCACACGGGGTGATCCGACCACACCCCCGGTCGCCGACGATGCCGCGGTCGCCAAGGGTATCGCCACCGGCACGGCCGCCCTGCTCGCATGCTGGGCGCTGGCCTACGGGCTGGCCCGGTGCACCGGCTACGCCCTGGATCGGCACCGGGCCGGCGAATGGGAACGCGAATGGCGGCGAATCAGCCCGCAGGTGGGACACGGGCACTCCTGAGCACCGACTTCGACCGGAGGCCGTCGCCCACTTGTTGTCTCAATCGGGCAGGCGGCGCATCTCGATCAAAGTCAGTCCCAAGGCGTCGATGCGGGCCAGCACGCTGCGCATCGCGGTGTAGTCCTCGAGCGGGCCGAACAGCGCGGTGGTGCCGGGCGCGGCAACGCCACTGCGGGCCAGTTCGGGAAACTCGGCGCAGATGTCGCCGGCCAGCTCCCCGTCGACGACGAATTCGTAGCGCACCGCACCGCCTCTCGATCCCCCGTGCCGTGCGGTGGGCGCAGGCACCGTCGTCACCGCCGAACACCGCCCACACGGGCATGACGTCTCCTGGATGACAGCGTCCGGCTTCCTCCGAACGGCTTCCGCGCCGCGTACTCCCACCGGGGCAGCGACCACCGCACTACGCCGACCAGTTCACGCCTGGGACCCCGGGCGGCGCTTCACCCGTCGCGGGTGAGCGCGTGCGCGGTGCTGAGTCAGACCGCCCAGGTCTCGCACCCTGTCGACGACGCGCCGTATCCGAACGAGCGACGCGATCCCGCTCCCGCTGTTTCCGGTCGACTCGCAGGGCTGCGACCAGCACCTCACCCGGAAACAGATCGCCTGCGAGCAGCGGATCCCGGTTCAGCTGAACGAGCACACGCGGCAGCAGCACGCCGACACCGACGCTATCGGCGCCGCCCACTCAGGTAGTCGGACACCACCGCCGCACCCAGGCCGTCCAGATCCGGGGCGATGACACGGCCGCCGCTGCGGCGGGCCATCAGGTCGACGAACGCGGCGAGCCTGGGGTTTTCGCCGAGGATGAACACCGAGACCGACGCACCGAGCTTCGCGAGGACATCGACCTGGGCCATGGTGACCGCGAGGGTCCGGGAGTCGGGCGGCCAGTTGAAATACGAGCTGCCGTCGGGTTCCAGGTGGGCGGTGGGTTCACCGTCGGTGATCACCAGGACCACCGGCACCGCGTCGGGGTGGCGGCGCAGGTGGCGGGCGGCGAGCAACAGGGCATGGTGCAGGTTGGTGCCCTGTTCCCAGACAGCTTCCAGACCGGTCAGTTCCGCGATGTCGACGGTGGTGGCATGGCGGCCGAAGGTCACCACTTCCAGTGCGTCGGAACGGAATCGGGTACTGATCAGCTGATGCAAAGCCAGGGCGGTCCGCTTCATCGGCAGCCAGCGTCCGTCCTGCACCATCGACCACGACGTGTCGACGCACAGGGCCACGGCCGCGCGGGACCGCTGATCGGTTTCGGTGATCTCGACATCCGAGACCGACAGCGACACCCGGCGGCTACCCGTCGACGCCGACCGAAGAACCGCGTTGCGCACGGTCTTCGACACATCCCAGGGTTCGGTGTCGCCGAAGCGCCACGGCCGCGTCGCGCCCGTCGGTTCGCCGGCCGCACCGGCCGTCACCGTCTCCCGCTGTCCACGCTGAGCGCGCAACCGCCCGATCACATCGCGCAACGCCACCTCGCCGAGGCGTCGTAACGCCTTGGGCGTCAAGCGAAGCGACCCGTCGGGCGCGCGTTCGAACAGGCCCTGGCGGCGCAGTTCGCGTTCCAGCTCGGCCAGCCGCGCGGCGTCGACGGCGGCGTCGGCACCGAGCTGTCGGGCGAGGGCGTCGAGGTCGATGTCCTCGAGCCGGGCGCCGGGATAGGACTGGCCGAGTTGTTCGGCCAGTGCGTCCATTTCGGCCAGATCCTGCATCGCCTGTGCGCCCTCGCCGAGACCGAGCGGGTCCTGGCCCCGGAACCGCTGTCCCGAATCCCAGTCCTCGCCGGGGCGCAGCGCGCGCAGCGCGGCATCCAGCGCCGAAACCTGTTCAGCGATACGCGGATCACCGAAGGCCTGGCCGATCAGTTCGCTCAACTCCGCCTGCTGCTGCGGCGAGAGCGAATTCATCATCCGCTGCGCGGCGGCCGCACGCGCGGCCAGCGTGTCGATCAATTCCTCTGTGTTGCGGGGGTTTTCGGGAAAGAACTCGCCGTGTTCGGCCATGAACTCCGCGAACTGCCGCTCGGTGTTCTCACCGCGGGCGTGCGCCGCGAGCAGCTGGTTCAGATCCGACATCATCTGCCGCACGCGCTCGACATCCTCGGGCGTGGCGTTCTCGAGCGCCTGCTTCATCCCCTGGAAGCGGGAGTCGAGCAGTTCGCGGCCGAGCAGTTCCCGTATCTGCTCGTAGTTGGCGCGCCCGGTCTCCGAGCGCCATTGGTAGTCGGCGAGTTCGGTCACCGCGGCGGCAGTACTCGACGGGAGCGCGTCGAGTTGAGCCTCGGCGAAGCGGGCATCATCGCCCGGGTCGGGGAACAGCGCGGTACGTTCGGCCTCCAACGCCTGATCGAGCAGTTCCCGCACCTGCTGCAAGGTGCCGTCGAGGCGGTGCCGCCGGGTGAGCTGGGCACGGCGCTGCCACAACCGCCGGGTCAGCTCGTCCAGTCCGGCCGTGCGGCCGGTGCCGCGGCGCAGCAGCTCCTCCAGGGCGGTGCGCGGGGAGCTGCCGTCCATCACGTCGCGGCCGATGGAGTCCAGCGCCTCCCGTAGATCGACCGGCGGCGCCAGTGGGTCGGGACCATCGTGATAGGCGCCGTAGGAGTAGCGGTCGGGGGTCGTCATGAGCCGTAGGTCGCTGTGCCGTCGTCGGAGTCCTTGGCCAGCTGGCGACTCAAATACAGTGACTCCAAAGCGAATTCGACGGCCGCGGCGATACGCGCCGGCGAATCGGTCGACTCGGTGCCGAGTCGCTCGGCCACCCGGGCCAGCACCGGCAGCTCAGGCAGCGCTGAGAGCACCTCCTGGCCCGGTACCCGTTCGCCGGTGGTGACCGGATGGCCGGCACTCACCGCCTCGGCCAGCGGCCGCAGGTCCACCCCGGCCAGCCGCCGGCGTGCCGTCTCGGCGAAGGCGCGCCGCAGCAGATGGATGAGGTGCTCGGTTTCGCGGCCCTCCTCGCCGGATTCGAATTCCACTTTGCCACGCAGCACCGCGGGTACCGACTCCAGATCCACCGGCCGGGCGACGGCGGGATGTTCACCGGTCAGCGCGGTCCGGCGCAGTGCGGCGGCCGCCACGGTTTCCGCCGCCGCCACCGCGAAGCGCGCCGAGACGCCGGAGCGCTGATCGACGGCCGGCGATTCCCGCAGCTGGCGCACGAAACGGGCCAGAACCTCGAGCAGCGGATCGCCGACCTCGGCGACCAGCTCGGCCTCCTGGCGCACCAGCGCGGTCTCGGCCTCCACGTCGAGCGGATAGTGGGTGCGGATCTCGGCGCCGAACCGGTCCTTGAGCGGAGTGATGATGCGGCCGCGGTTGGTGTAGTCCTCCGGATTGGCGGTGGCGACCAGCAGCACGTCCAGCGGCAGCCGCAGCGTGTAACCGCGCACCTGGATGTCGCGCTCCTCCATCACGTTCAGCAGCGCGACCTGGATCCGTTCGGCGAGGTCGGGCAATTCGTTGATGGCGACTATGCCGCGGTGGGCGCGCGGGACCAGTCCGAAGTGGATGGTTTCAGGATCGCCCAGGCTGCGGCCCTCGGCCACCTTCACCGGGTCGACATCGCCGATCAGGTCGCCGACCGAGGTGTCGGGGGTGGCGAGCTTCTCGGCATAGCGTTCGCTGCGGTGACGCCACGCCACCGGCAGGTCGTCGCCCAGTTCGGCCGCGAGTCGCCGGCCCGCCGGGCTGATCGGCGCCAGCGGATGTTCGCCGAGTTCGGCGCCGTCGATCACCGGCGTCCATTCGTCGAGCAACCCCACCAGGGTGCGCAGCAGCCGGGTCTTACCCTGGCCGCGCTCGCCGAGCAGGACCACGTCGTGACCGGCGAGCAGCGCCCGCTCCAGTTGCGGAACGACGGTGCGGTCGAAGCCGACGATGCCGGGCCACGGATCGGTCCCGGATCGCAGTGCGGCGAGAAGATTCTCGCGGATTTCGGATTTCACCCCGCGCGGCTGATAACCGGCGGCGCGCAGTTCGCCCGCGGTGGCGGGCAGATGCTGAGGAACACTCACCCCAGCGACGCTACGACGATCTGGCGCGTCCGACAACGATTGTGTTGGGCTCAGTTCGCGGCCGCGGGCGGGGCGGGCAGGCTGCTCAAGGCGGCGACCACAGTGGCATGGATGGCCAATTCGGCTGTCAGCGGATCCACCGCCGCCATCCGCGCGATCGTCGGCGAGCGACTGACCAGGCATATCGCGCCACCACGCCCGCGCCGCTCGGCGGCCTCCTCGGCCAATGCCCGCAGGGCGCGCCACCCCAGGAAGTCCATACCGCCGGTGTCCACGACCAGCGGCCCGTCGCGGGATGCGGCCACCGCCGCTCCCTCGTGAACGAGGCGGCGCCAATCATCGAGGGTCCAGGCATCCGCCTCACCGCGCACCGACAGGACGACAGCCGATCCGTGCGTGCGCATCACCGCACTGAGGCGGGCCTCAGCGCGACCCGGGACGGGAAGTGATCGGTGATGATCGATTCGGAATGTGGCTTTCGACTTCATGTGCGATCTCCCAGGCGAAATCGACATGTTCGGTGCCCCGCCTTCTCGAGGCAAATCCCGCTGTCACAGTTCTAACAAAGACACAGCGGTCTGTACAGACCGTCCACATACGGTTGCGGACCGCGGGGGCGGGTAGCCGACAATCGACCGCCGCCCGACTTGCCGCCGAACTCGGCGACGGGCTGTTCGCGACCGACCCCGAAGCGCAGATCGTGGACACCTATCGCGGCACCGGCGGGCGCGGCAGCGGTTACGCCGAAGTCGGAATGGCCTGGGCCCCCGACGAACAGACCGCGGCGCAGGCCGCATTGGACACCACCCGCTGGGCGCTCACGGGATGGAAGGTAATGAGCGAGTTGCCGAATCCGGTGAATTTCGCCGCGGCGACCACTACCGTGCGGCGCGACGATATTCTCGAGCGATTCGCCTGCGGTTCCGATCCGAAACGCTATCTGGAAGTCGCGCAGCAATATGTGGATGCGGGATTCGACCATCTGGTGATGCAGAACGCCGCGCCCGATCCGGAAGGATTCATCGACTTCTATCGCAGCGAACTCGATACCCCCATGCGGGAATTGACTCCGGCGAGCTGAAATTCGGGTCGGCGTGCAACCAGAGGGCCCGGCAGGGCGATTGCCGGGCCCTCGCCGCGACCCTGGTGGTGATATTCAGGCGGTGATGCCGTGCCGGCGCAACCGCCGGAATTCGACCGTCACCGGATATCCGGCCACCTCCGAATCGAAGGGTGCGGTGGCGGCCTCGAGCGAGTCGGTGATGGAGGTCAGCACATGCCAGCCGAGTCCGTCCTGGTGCAGCGCCTCCGGAGTGACCGCCACCGCCGTCACCGCGACCGACATCCGGTCGCCGTCGTAGCCGAAACCGCATTCGATCGACGATCCGGGCACGGCGCATTCGATCAGCGCGGTGGCGATCTCGTCCAACGCCACCCGGATATCGGTCACCTCGTCGAGCGCGAATTCGGCCATCAAAGCGACCGTTTCGGCCAGAGCGCGCAGCATGAGCAACTGGCGCGCTTGTGCGAGTACTCGCACGCCGACGACCGAACCCGCAGGCGCCGGGTCCGCCGATGGCGAAATCCACTCGCTCAAGGACACGTCCTCTCCTTCCGCCCCGCAGGCGCGTCTCGCATTTTTCCGCTCATCGTCGCCGATACCCGGGCGTCCGGGGAACCAAACGTCTGCCGGGAAGGGAGCGGGCGGCGGTCCGCGGTTGGCGGCGACATCGCCGGATATCCGCAGGCCGAGCGGGTAGGCGCCATTGCGGTGCGGCCCCGAGGAGGAGGTGCGGATGCGGCGCGGCGGTGTCGTGGTGGAGGCGGTGGCCTGGTGGCTGATCTGTGTGCTGATCTGGCAAGCCACCGTGACGGTCGCGGCGTGGGAGGAGTTGATCGCCGCCGCGGTGCTGGCCCTGCTGTGCGCGGTCGCCGCGTGCGCGGCGCGACGTGCGGCCGGGGGACGGTGGCGACCCCCGGCCCAGCTGCCCCGGTGGGTGGCGCGCACCGCCCTCACCGTGGTGCGAGATGGCGCCGGAGCGCTCGCCCTGGTGGCGCGCGGCCGGCGACCGGTCGGCCGGTTCACCGAATTACCCTTGCCCGCAACCGGTTCGACAGCACAGCGCGACGGACCGGAAGCGGCCGCGACGATTCTGCTCTCGGCGACACCCGGTTCCCTGGTGGTCTACTCGGCCCCGAACATTCCCGGATCAGGCTGCACACCCTGCCGCTACCCGAGTCCGCGCTGCAGCGCGCGATCCGCGACCCGGACCGGCGACGCTGATGTGGACCGTCGCCTCGATCGCACTGCTGGCGGGCGCCCTGCCGCCCGGAATCTGGTTGTCCGCACGCGGTAGCGCGGCCCACCGGCTGGTCGGAATGCAGATGGTCGGAACGGTCACGGTGCTGGCGCTGATCACCATCAGCCTCGCCGCCCACCGCCCCGACTACCTGATCGTGGCGACGGTGCTGGCATTGCTAGCTGTTGTGGGTCATGAGGTTGGTGACGGTGTGCGGGGTGTGAGGTGAGGGGCGGGTCTTTCGGCGGGGAGGATGAGAAACGCCAATCCCTGCATCCGCCAGCCAGAAAGACCCGCCGTGTCTCACCGTCATGCCCCGTTGTCGATCGAGGGGCGTCGCCGCCTCGTGCACCGCTGCCAGTCCCGCCCAATCGCGCACGTCGCCGCGGAGATGGGCATCTCACGCCAATGCGCCTCGAAGTGGGTGAACCGGTGGCGCGAGTTCGGCGAACTCGGCCTGGCCGATCGGTCACCGACACCGCACCGGCAACCTACTGGAGGAGTCGGCGCATTCGGTACCGCTGACCGCGCTCGTGATCGCGGTGTCGGCTGCCGACACCCCTTCCGGCCGCATTCCGGTGACGATGCTCGCCGCGGTGTTCGCGCTGTTGGGTGCCGGTGTGCTGAGCGGACTTCCGGGGCGATTCGGCCGTGAGGTGGCGGCGGCCGCGCAATTCTGCGATGGGATCGGTTATCGAGAACGGGCGTTGTCGGGAGTCGTCTCGGCGCAGTCCGCGCCGGATCCGAGCTGGACGCTGCACGCGACGATCCTCGGCGTGGTGTCCGCCGGGGCCGCGATGGCGCTGGCCCTACTCGGCATCCACCTGCGAAACAGGCTGGGCAACAACGATTCTCGACCGGCCTCGGTGAGGGCGGTGCGGCAGGGACTGCACCGGCTGCACAGTGGCCACCTGGGCGACTACGCAGCGTGGCTGGTGTTCGGCTGCGCGGCCGTCCTCGGACTGCTCTGGGTGGGGTGAGGCGGTCTACTCCCCCGGCGCCTCGAGCCGGCCCAGCACGTGCCGTAGCGCTGGTTCGAGACGGTCGGTGCGGAAGTGATGGCCGGTGGCCAGCAGCCGGGACGGCTCCACCCGCTGACTCGCCGCGGCCAACTCCCGCGCGCCCTGCCCGCCCAGCAGCAGCGCCGGACCGGCCTGCGGCACCGGAAGTATCGCGGGCCGCCTGACTACGCGGGCCAGCGTGCGGGTGTATTCGGCATTGCGGACCGGATGCGGTGCCACCGCGTTCGCCGGACCGGACAGGGCGGCGTCCCACAGCGCGCGATGGTAGATGTCGATCATGTCGTCGATGCCGATCCACGACATCCATTGCCGCCCACCGGCGATCGGTCCGCCCAATCCGGCGCTGAACAACGGCCGCAACAAGCGCAGCAGCCCGCCGGCCGGCGACTGCACCAAACCGGTCCGCACCCGCACCACCCGCACCCCGGCCTCGCGGGCGGGCCGATCGGCGTCCTCCCAGGCCGAGACCACCTCGGCCAGATATCCGTCACCGGCCGGACTGTCCTCGGTGAGCAAGCGATCACCGCAGTCGTAGCCGTAGTAGCCGATCGCCGAAGCACCGACGAAGGTCGGCAATCCGGTCCGCGCGGCCAGCTCCGCGAGCGCGCGTGTGGGCTCCACGCGGCTGTCGCGCACGCGGCGTTTGTGCTCGTCGGTGAACCGGCCCGCGATCGGCGCCCCGGCCAGATGTATCAGCGCGTCCACCCCGTCCAGGAGGTCGGCAGCGGGAGCGGCCGGATCCCACTGCCGCTCGTCGCGTTCGCGCGCGGGCCCGCGCACCAGCCGGATCACCCGGTGCCCGCCGGTTCGCAGAAAGGCGGTCAGTGCGGTCCCGACGAGTCCCGAGGCGCCGGTGATCGCGATGGTCGACGACCGCAGGCCGTTCTCGGCGGCCCGGGCGTGGGCCGCCAGATCACCGGCCAGCTGCCGGTGGCGGTATTCGAACATGGGCCGCAGCAGCGCGGCGGGCACGGGCGTATCCACCTCGTCGACGATTCGGGTGCGTCCCGCGTCGACTGCTTCGAAGCCGTGGGTATGGCGCCACCGCACCACATGCGCGAAGGCCGAGGCGGGGCCCTCGGCGACGAGTTCGTCGGCGAAACGATGCGGCGGATCGTAGGCGGCCGGATCGTGGCGGGCCACCCAGCGCAGGTTGCCGGGCAGTGCCAGTTCGGCGCGCCCGTCCTTCAGCGATCCCGCCTCACGGACCACCCGCACCGGTTGCCACGGCGGCGCCAGCCTGGTCAGCGCACCGGGCCGGGTGAACCATTCGAAGACGTCCGCCCGCGGAAAGTCCACGATATTCGCCGATTCGAAACCCATGAGGCGGCAGTACCCCCGCCACACCGGCCCGAAACGACCGAGCACCGGCACCGCCGGTCAGCGTCGCGGTTCTCTCCGGAGGGGATCGCCCCACATCCTCCGTACCCGCAACGCGGCTTTGAGCAGTTTGCCGCCCGCGTTGCGTGGCAACGGCTCGCCCACCACGGTCACCTACTGCGGCACTTCGAAGTCGGCCAGCCCGTTCCCGGCAGTGCCCGATCAGAGTCGAGATATCGAGCCCGCCGCCAGATGGAAGCTGTCATCGGGGCTCGGTGATGACGAACCGTCGCGGTCTCCGTCAAGGCACCCAGATACGCACTAAAACGCTGAATCGTTAAACTATTAGATTGCGGTCAACTCTATTGGCCAGCGTGGCGCTGTCGGTATGCGGCCCGCACGAAGAGGAGAGGTGCATGGTCGCAGATTCCAAGTCCGGCCTCGCTTCCGCGCAAGCAGACGGCACGAGAGTTCGACGCAGGCCCAAGGACCGGAAAGCGCAGATCGTGCGCGCGGCGTCGCGTGCATTCAGCGAGCGCGGTTTTCATCCGGTCGGTGTCAACGAGATCGCAGCCGAGGTCGGCATTTCCGGCCCTGCCCTGTACCGCCACTTCCGCAGTAAGTACGCGTTACTCGTGGCCGCCACCGAGGGCGGTGCACAGCTACTGCTGGACGCCGCGCAGGCCACCGACGATCCAGGTCTCGCACCCGAAGCCCGCATCATCACGCTCATCCGCACACTCGCCGCCCACGTTGTCGACGTACGCCGCGAGGGCGGGCTGTATCGGTGGGAGCGGCGTTATCTAGAGGGCGACGACCGCCGCCGTATCCGGCTGATTTACGACGAACTGCAAGCGACGGTGGAATCGGCCATCGCCGAAGTACATCCCGACGTGGACCCGAACGACGTAGCAATCATAGGAACCGGGATGCTCAGCACCATCGGCAGTATCACCCTGCACCGCGCCGCCTTGCCGCGTGCCACTCTGGTTGATCTACTGCAGGACATCTGCTGGTCGATCCTGCACACTGAACTGCCGCCCGCGCCCCCGCGACCCGCAGCCGAGATACCGGTGCGCGGCCTGCCGCAAAGCTCCAAACGTGAGCGGCTGCTCACCGAGGCGATCCGCAGCTTCGGCCGCCAGGGCTATCACGAGGCGAGCATCGAGGAAATCGGCGCGGCCGTCGGGATCAACGCCTCCAGTGTGTACCGTTACTTTCCCAGCAAGTCCGAACTGTTGGCGGCGGCCTTCCACCGCACCGGCGAGCGGATAGCCATTGCCAACGCCGAGGCATTGGCCGAGGCGAGCAGCCGCGCCGATGCCGCACTACGTATCGCCGACCGCTTCGCCCGAGTCAACTTCGCCATGCCGGAGATCCTGCCCGTTTACTTCGCGGAATTCTCGAATCTTCCTGCGGCCGAACAACGTCGGCTGCTCGCGGTGCAACGCCAAAACGTCCTGGAGTGGGCGAGCCTTCTCGACGACGAGCCGACCGAGGCCCGCTTCCGCGTGCACGCCGCCATCGCCCAAGTAGTCGACGTCGGCCATCGCCTGCGCTTCGACCGCCGCCCAGAGAGCCTCGCCCGAGTTCATGCACTTATGCGCGCGGTACTACTGGGAAACAACTGCGACTAGATGTTCGTCTCCCATGCAACGCCTTCCTTAGTCCGCCGCGCTCACCCCGGCGAGCGCGGCGGACCGAGATCCGTGGACAGAAAGACTGTTACAGCAATGCCGTGACCAGGCTCGGTGAGCGGGCCACACGGCCCACGCCACCTGGATCCAGGCTGCACCAGGCCGGAACTCCGGTTCCGGCACCTCCTCGAGTCGAAGCATCGAGAGGTGTCGTCAACCTCACCGGAGTGGGCGCAATGGCAACACGTGAATTGCAGCTGTTCACCGCGGGCAGTCCGAGCTCAGCTCTGCGCCGCTACTTCCCGCGGCGGGCGATAGAAGATCACCAGCTGCGCCAGCCCGGCCGCGACACCACCCACCAACGCGATCAGCCCTCCCGGCACACCGGCCAGCGTATCGTCCAGTCCCAGTAGATGATCCACTGAGATCTGGCCCGGCCCCGTGATGGCGACCGATGCGCCGAGCACCGCGAGAACCAAGTTGTATTCCCAACCCGAATTCACACTGAAGAATCCGTTTGCGCGGTGCACGGTATAGGCCGCGACCAGCATCAACGCGACGAATGCGGCACCGGCGAACGGTGTGAGCATTCCGATCGCGAGGAACAGCCCGGCGATGATTTCGACAGAGGCAGCAGACAAAGCGTGCACTCGCCCCGGCCGCATGCCCATGCCGTCGAACCAGCGCGCCGTACCGGCGATCCGCCCACCCGAGAAGAATTTTTGATAACCGTGTGCAGCCATCGTCAGGCCCCCCACAACCCGCAACAGTCCCACACCGACATCGAGAGACGTCATATCCATGGTTGATCAACTTCCTTGTCCGGTAGATCAGAACAACGCGCATCGCCCGTTGTAGCCGCCAGGGCACGCAGTCCGCCTGAGCAGCCGGCAGGAGGAGAGTCATGCGGGCGCCACAGACTCGAGTACCGGAACCGGCGTGCCAGTCATACGCGCCCGCAGCCCCCTCGAGCGCAACCGGATCTTAACAGATCAATAATCTGTCTCATTACGCACGGCCAACTACCTCACCGCCGGCTCGCCACGGCCCGATCCCACCATCGCCGGCGAGCGGCACCACGGTCGAAGTGCTTGCGAACCGATGGGGGCCAGGGTGCGGGAATCGCGATTTGGCTTGTGCTGGCGCGGTATCGGCGCAGGTAGCGTTGGACCTGCTGTTCGGTGCCGGGATAGCCCATTTCGGCGATCTCGCGGGTGGGTTGGGCGGCGTTGCGGATGCCATCGTTCCAGCGACGGTGCAGATGTTCGTGGTAGCCATCGAGGACGGTTGAGCGCTGCTGGTTCTTCGCGACCAGCGGATCGACCGTTGCGGCGCCCGCGAACTTGCGCGCCGTGGCAGGATGCAAGCCCAGCTCACGACCGATGGCTCTCGACGACCTGCCCAAGATTCTGCCCAGGTGAAACCGGTCGGCGACCTGTAGTGCGTCCGGGGCTCCCTGCCGAGCGCCGCCGACCCGGTCGCGGCAGATGATCTGCGGCAGAGGCCTGGCACGGAGCCATGCCGCCAGAGCATCACCATCCCGGCCGTCGATGAGGTCGACCGGTCGCCGTGTTCCGAGGTCGATCATGACGGTGCCGTAGCGGTGTCCCCGGCGGGCTCGACCGTCATGGTAAAGCCGAGCCCGTAGGAGGTCCGGTGATCTGGTCCGCCCGCCGGGCGGACCAGATGCCGGGCACCTACGCCTTGCTGCCGGTGAACAGGTCGCCGAGGGATTTCTTGATCTCGGCGGTGTCGCCGTGCTGCTGACCCTGCAGCCAGGTATCCGAGGCGTCGGCCGGTTCACCGTTGTTGGGCCGCCAGGGATTTCCGGCGTCGGCCGTGTGAGCGGTGTAGCCAGCCTCCGGGAAGTTGTAGATGCGTCGAGTGTTCAACTCCACCATCTTGTGCACCTCGTCGTCGGGGACGTCGGCGAAGACCTCCTCGGCCCTGGCCCGGCTCTTGGGCCAAAACGAGTCGGAATGCGGGTAGTCGCACTCCCAGGTGATGTTGTCGACGCCGGTCTCGTAGCGGCTCTTGACCCCGAAGTCGTCCTCGATGAAACATCCGGAGATGTTGCGGCGGAACAAATCCGAGGGCTGCACAGTGGGATGGATGTTCTGGTAGTACTTGTGCTTGCGCCACACGTAGTCGGCACGTTCGATCAGATATGGGATCCAGCCGATTCCGCCCTCGGAAAACGCCACCTTCAAGTTCGGGTGCTTGTGGAACACCGGCGAGAACAGCAGATCGGCGCACGCCATCATCGACGTGGTGCCCATTAGGGTGGTCATCACCGCGAAGGGCGCCTCCTCGGCGACCTGCGGCGGGAATCCCCCGGACCCGAAGTCTTCGGGTTCGGTAACGGCTCACTTCCCGAAGAGCCCTACCTGATCGCCGAGGCGATCGCCGACCGCGGACTCAAAACTGTCGGTGTGGTGTTCGAGCGGGCCGCACCAGGCTACGGCTACACCGAGTACTTCGCCGACGCGTGTCGCCGGGAGGGCCTGGAGATCGTGCACAGCGAGGGCGTCGGTCAGGTCGACCGCGACATGAGCGTGACAGTGGCCAACCTGATGGCCCGCAAGCCCGACGCGGTGGCCTACTTCGGATTCGGTTTACCCGGGATCGAGATGAATGCCGCGTTCACCGCGGCCGGGTGGAACCCGCCGCGCTACATGTGCACCGCATTCATCCTGTGCTACTGCATCCCCGGGTGGATGCGCGACCTTCGCGGCTGGATCGGCGTGGACCAGTACGACGAGGCGAACCCGGTAACACAGGCCATGCAGGCGCGGTTCGCCGAGCGCTTCGGCTACCGGCAGGACAACTGCGTGCCCACCTTGGCCTACGACTGCGGCCTCGGCCTGGCCACCGGGATCGGCAAAGCCGCCAGCCTGACACCACTGGGGGTCATGCGCGGAATGGAGAAGGTCAAGGCAGTACCGGCGGCCACCGGCGGTCCGGGAACCCGCATCTCATTCGGCAAGTGGAATCGCCGGGCCTGGCACGGCGTGAATTACCTTGTGCTGCGCGAGATCAACGAAGACGCGAGCGGTACCCGGTTGGTCACCCGCTTCCGCGCCTAGTGTCCTGCGCCTGAAGATTGTCACCCGGATCGAACGAACCCTACCACCGACGCCGTCGGCACTCTGCTCTCGGCCGCTTGACGCCGATCGAATACGAGACAATCATGACCCCACCGGCAAGTCGAGCCGCGTGACAGAACCTGTCACCTCCGGGTGCACCAGCATGCTGCCGGAGCCCGGGTCGTGCATGTCGGCGGGAGTCGGATTTTACGGAGATCACGACGAACCGGCTGATCGCGCGATTGGCCGGTCCCGTGGCGGCCTCACCACAAAGATCCACCTGGGCTGCGATGGGGGCGGTCGTCCGGTGTCGATTGTGCTGACCGGCGGCAACATCAATGACTGCACCGCGTTCGTGCGGGTGCTGGCCGACAAAGGTTGTTCCACCCGCGCGACCCGCCTCGGTGCTCCCCGAAGGGGAAAGAGCCGGTCAGGCCCCCCTATTCAGGGAAGTACATCAAGGACCGTTTCCCCGGGATCGCTGATCATGAGCTCGGTGACCTGAGTCAGGTGCCGCCGCCAGAAACTGACTGCCTTATCGGCGTCCTTCGCTCGGATCAGGTCGATGAGCTTGGCATGAGAACGCTGAGCCGCCAGGCATGTCGCCGAGCTTTCCGCCTCGTCTCGGTGCTCCTGCAAAACCTTCTCATTATGGCACTCGAGTATCGAGAACAAGATGTCGAGCATAACCATCGTCGTCTCGTTTCCGGCCAGTTCCGCTAGCAACCGGTGAAACTCGAGATCATGTCGACGTATGTATTCCTCAGGATCATCAAGCAATTGCTCGCCCTCGACCAGCATCGCCTCCAGCCGGCCGAGCCCAGCGGCGGTGCGTTTCCGTGCGACCATCTCGACAGCCGACGCCTCGACCATCATTCGGGCCTCGTAGACGTCCGCCAGCGTTGCGCCCATGTACTGCAACAACGTTCCGACATATCGACCCGCGGTTCCAGCATCGGGGAGCATGACCCGCGCGCCCCCGCGCGCACCACGCCGGACTGTGATGACCCGCTCCGACTCGAGAATGCGAAAGGCTTCGCGAAGCGTCGGACGCGAGATACCGTATCGCTCCATCAAAGCGGCTTCAGAGGGCAGCGCGTCACCAACCTTCAGGGCGCCGGTCACGATTTGGCGACGGACATGCGCCGCGACCATCTCACCGGCCTTGGGTACTCGGACGACGGTCGAATCGGGCATCGCGGTCATACGTCCCCTCCGGTCCATAGAAGCCGTTGCCACATATTATTCGATACCTTCGACCAGCGGGGTCGTGACTGCCGTCGACTGAAGGTTAAATCAATCACCTTATCCTACGGTACGAGTACCGCCGACGAGATCGGAATTCGCCCGATAGGCGAAGCGCGCACAACGCGGTCGAGGTGAAACCAGCCCGACGAACAGCCGGGGGCCGCCGATGTGACGAGTAGCACCTCAGCGGCGACCGCCGAAGGCCATATCCGCGGACGTAACAAACCGCGCTCGATTAAGTACAATAAACTGACTTATTGACGACCTGAGGTCACGAAGAGCGCGAAGAGGTAACACGATGATCAGTACCCGGATCACCGAGATGTTCGGCATCGAGCATCCACTGGTCTGCGGTGGCATGACAGGCTTGGGCACTGCACCACTGATCTCGGCTGTTGCCGAGGCCGGCGCCCTGGGCTTTCTCACTGCGCTCACCCAGCCGAGTCCGGAAGACCTGGCGAAAGAGATCGCCCGGACACGGGAGCTGACAGACCGGCCCTTCGGCGTAAATCTCACGATATTGCCGACGATCGATCCTGTTCCGTATGACGAGTACCGAGCCGCGATCATCGAGTCCGGCGTCACTGTAGTGGAAACCGCAGGGTCGGACCCTGCACCGCACCTGCCGGACTTTCACGCGGCCGGGGTGAAGGTGATCCACAAGGCCACCAGCGTCCGGCACGCCGTCTCGGCCGCTCGCAAAGGCGTCGATGTAATCAGTATCGATGGCTTCGAATGCGCGGGCCACCCCGGAGAAGACGACGTCCCAGGCCTGATCCTCATTCCGGCCGCGGTCGCCCGACTCGATATTCCGGTGATAGCCTCCGGCGGTATCGCAAATGGCGCCGGGCTGGCCGCCGCACTCGCGCTGGGTGCCGACGGCGTAAATATGGGGACTCGCTTCATGGCGACCACGGAGGCGCCCATCCACAACAACGTCAAACAGCAGATTGTCGCCAATACCGAGCGCGACACACTGCTCGTCTTCCGCGAGTTCCGGAACTCGGCACGCGTGGCCCGCAACAGCATCTCCGAGCAGATCGCAGAGATTTCGAAGCGGCCGGGTGCCACCTTCTCCGATGTCGCCGCCCTCGCTTCCGGCGCACGTGGTCGCGCCAACGTCCTCGGCGCGGGCGACATAGAAGGCGGCCTGTGGTGGGCGAGCATGGCCCAGGGGCTGATCCACGAGATCGCCGATTGCGCCGATGTGGTCGCCACGATCATCGATGATGCCACGAAGATCATCACCGAACGCTTGCCGGCGCTGGTCAACTGACGAGACTTACCCGAACGCGGACTCGCCCGCGTCGTTCACCTCATTGAAGGTCTGCGACGCGGGCGAGTCCGTCAGCACTCGGCGGAACTGTTTACCGCGGGGTGAAACGCTGAGCACCGTCGATACGGATAGTCTCACCGTTGAGGTAAGGGTTCGTGAGAATGTGCTGCACAAGCGCTGCGTATTCCTCCGGTTTACCCAATCGCTGCGGGTTCGGGATATTCGCCGCGAAGGCTTTGAGGGCTTCCTCACCGACGGATTCCATGATCGGCGTTCGCATGGTGCCCGGCGCGACCGTGCACACCCGGATCCCGAGCGGCCCCAGATCGCGGGCCGCAACCAGAGTCATTCCCACTACACCCGCCTTGGCGGCGGAATACGCGATCTGGCCGATCTGCCCCTCGAAGGCAGCGATGCTGGCCGTCATAACCACCGCACCACGCTGCCCGTCGCTGTCGGGCTCGTTCTGCGCGATGGCGGCAGACGCCAACCGGAGCACGTTGTAGCTGCCCGTGAGGTAAAGATCGACCGTCTTGGTGAACGGCTCGAGCGTCGCCGGAGCACCACCACGACCAACGACCTTTTCCGGCTTTCCGTAACCGCCATGGGCGACGACGGCGTGCCGGAAAGTGCCCATCTGACGGGCGACATCGATCGCGGCCTGGACACTCGCCTCATCAGTCACATCGGTACGCACATACCGAGCCTTGGCCCCGAGTTCGCCGGCCAGTTTTTCGGCGCGATCGTCGGACAGGTCCGCGATCACCACCGCTCCGCCGTCTTCCACGATCCGCCGCACCGTGGCCTCTCCGAGACCACCCGCACCACCGGTTACCAGGGCAACATCACTCATCGAACCATCTCTCCTCTACAGGACCAATAATTTAGCTAATTATGACATATCGCTCGGGGAGCCTGGACGGCGATCCCAGTACAAGGTCGGCAAGCTGGTGGGATCCACGACAGCGCGTCGAGCACCCGACTCAGCCTCGCATCCAGTTGGTATCACCCCAGTAGTTCCACAATGGTCGCGTTCGCCTGACCGCCGCCCTCACACATCGTCTGCAATCCGTACCGAATACCGTTGTCACGCATATGATGCAGCAGGGTAGTCATCAGCCGTGCACCGCTGCCACCCAGGGGGTGCCCTAGAGCGATGGCACCGCCGTTCGGATTGAGCGCTTTCGGGTCGGCGCCGGTTTCGGCCAGCCAGGCCATCGGCACGGGCGCGAAAGCCTCGTTCACCTCGAAGGCGCCGATGTCATCGATACGCAAACCGCTCCGCTCCAACGCCTTCTTCGTCGCAGGAATAGGCGCGGTCAACATGATCACCGGGTCGTCACCCGCCAGCACGGCGGTATGCACTCTAGCCAGCGGCTTCAGGCCGAGTTGCCTGGCCTTCTCACTGGTGGTCACCAACAGCGCTGCCGCACCGTCGCTGATCTGCGAAGCATGACCCGCAGTAATAACACCATCGGGTTTGAACGCGGTTTTGAGGTTGCCCAAGGTCTCGACCGAACCGCCACGGCGGACACCCTCGTCCGCCGTCACCTTAGTGCCGTCGGCCGCGGTGATCGGCACCAACTGCTGATCGAATCGACCCTCGTCCTGCGCGGCCGCCGCCTTCTCATGAGAAGCGAGGCTGAACTCGTCGACCTGGGCACGCGAGAAGTTCCACCGCTCCGCGATCATCTCGGCGCCCGTGCCTTGATTCGGCTGGATACCGTCGTACCGCGCCAGAAACGCGGAGCTGTAAGGCGACCCGGCAGCGACCGAGGTCCCCATCGGCACCCGACTCATCGACTCGACACCGCCGGCGATCGCGATGTCTATTGACCCGAGATGACGCCCGCCGCCGCGAAATGCAGCGCCTGTTGCGACGAGCCGCACTGGCGATCCACAGTCACTCCCGGAACCGATTCGGGCCACCCCGCGGCGAGGACCGCGTTCCTGGCGATATCCAGAGCCTGCTCCCCTACTTGGCCAACGCATCCCCACACCACATCGTCGACAAGCGCCGAGTCCACCCCGGTCCGCTCGGCAACAGCCTGCAACACCCGGGCAGACAGGTCCACAGGATGGATTCCGGACAGACCGCCGTTTCGCTTTCCCACCGGAGTCCGAACGGCCTCCACGATCACCGCATCACGCATTCCACTCGCCTCCTGTGCCGGATCGTTGCGATCCCTCTGCCGCGTTACGGAAGGCTAACGTGCGACAGCATTAAGATATATGATTGAACTATTTTTCATGGACTGAACCGCACATGCGGCTGATCGACGCAGAAGATCCACGAATCGGTGTCGGCCACGGCGCCTGGCACCAGTTCACCCAGCACGACGCCCGCCCGTCGGCTCCGCCGAAGTCGGGTCGGCCGCCGGCCGGTGGCGGCCGCGCGCTCTGTCACGGTTAAATCCTCGACAGATCAGGGCGCCTGTGCAAGAGGGGCTGCTCCGACTGTCGCAGGAGCGAAGGCGGGACAAGCAATGCCCCTGGGATAAACGAGTTCCCAGGGGCATTGCGCAGTAGATCAGACCGTGCGGGTCTGGAACCGGCTGACCACCTCACGGCGGAGCAGCTTGCCAGTCTCCGTGCGCGGGAGTTCGTCCCAAACGGCGATGTCGTCCGGGGTCTTGCTGCTGCGGAGGGCGGCACGCACGAAGCCCCGCAACTCTTCACGGTCCGGGTCCTTCGCGCCGCGTGGTACGACGGCAGCCACAATCCGTTGGCCCCATTCTTCATCCGGAACGCCGATTACGGCTGCGTCGGCCACGGCAGGATGCCGCAGGAGCACTTCTTCGATTTCCGCGGGCGCAATGTTCTCCGCGCCCCGGATGATGGTGTCGTCACGGCGACCACCGACGTACAGGTAGCCGTCCGCATCGAGATATCCTTCGTCGCGGGTATCGAAGTACCCGTCCTCGTCGACCAGTCGGCCGTGCCCGTCGTATTCAGCGGACACTTGGGGACCCCTGACGCAGATCCGTCCGCGTTCACCAGGCGGAAGCGCCTCTCCATTCTCGCCTCGAATGACGATCTCGACACCCGGCACCGGGCGGCCGACCGACGAGAGCCGCTCACGCAACTCTGGTGATGTGCCACTCAGTGCCGCGCGGTGATCGTCGGGGCCCAGAACGCAAATCGTCGAGCTGGTTTCGGTGAGGCCGTAGGCGTTGACGAAGTCCACCGATGGCCAGGTTTCCAGCGCGCGACTGATGACGGTCAGAGGCATCGGAGCGCCGCCGTACGCCAGCGTTCGCAGCGACGGCACCGACTTGTCGGCGTCGGAATCGATAATCCGGGCGAGCATGGTCGGCACGACGAGTGCGTTCGTGATCTCTTCCGTCCTCACCAGTTCCAGCCACTGACTCGGCTGGAACTGTTCCAGAACGACCAGCCGCCGTCCCGCGTACAGATTGGTAATGACATTTGCGACCGCCGCGATGTGGTAGGGCGGCACGCTTACCAAAGAAGCATCCGCAGGATCTGCCGTGCCGAACTCGACGGAGCCGATGACGTAGGACGTCAGATTCTCGTGCCGCAGCAAGACACCCTTGGGGGCGGAGGTGGTTCCCGAAGTGTAAATGATGACCGCGGGGCCATCGGTGTCGATGAACTCCTCGTTTGCCTCGGAGCCCACGGCGGTCCGCTTCAGCCACTCATCGGTTGTCACCACGTGCTCCGAATGCCGGGCGACGGCCGGATGCGCGCTCGGATCTGCGATCACATAGGCGTTTTCGTGCTTGGCGAGTAGTCCGTCGAGTTGCTCGGCGCCGAGGCGGAAGTTCAGGGGCACCAGCGGAACCCCGGCATAAGCCGCAGCGAACATCGCGACGGGAAAGGCCGGTCCATTCACGGCGAGGTAGACGACGGCCCCCGCGCCGGAGCGCCGGATCTCGGCTGCGCCGCTGATTGCCGCCGCCCTGAGGGCCGCCGCCGAAAAACCGCCTGCGCGGCGGCCGATTACCACGCGATCGCCGAAACCGTCGGCAGCCATCTCCAACAGCATCGTCAGGTTCATCAAAACTCCTCATGCAGCGGTAATCACGACCATACGGCAGGGTTAGTATAGGGTAAATAATATTACTATTCAAGCTGGTCTGTTCAGTTGTTCCCCGTGGCGGGTCTCCTGCGCGCATCCGCGAGGTCGCGTCGGCATGCGCACGCGATCAATACCCTGTTTGCACCCTTCTAGGTCGGCGATCGCGTCGCCTGCACTGTACGGAAGCCGCCGGGTCGGCTCGGCCCTTCCGGCGGGGTCGAAAGCTGGAAGCTGGGGTGAACCGACGGCATGGACGTCCTGCTGGATCGCTGGGATCTTTTGGCGAATTACAGCAGATCTGATCAATCCGGACACAGATCGCGGCTGCCAGGCTGAACAGCACACACCGTGACGCACACAGCGACGATATGGGACCAGCCCGGTGCTCGAGGGCTAACGCGTACCCCGCGCGGGCCTCTAGTTGTATGAGGCCGTGACGTTCGTGACGCCGGTGGGTAGGCGGCTGGCTGGCGGCCGAATCTTTCGCCCGGTAACAAGACCCGTTGTCCGATGGCAACCGTGTAAGTCCAGCGATCCTGGCACCGCTGGACCAGTCGTCGCCGCCCTTCCACCGACAACGGAGCGCTAGCGTGCATCGGCGCGCACCTGCTCGACCGGGCTTGTGCCGCGCCGACGCTTGCCGATCGCCGCGACCCCCACCGCCGCGGTGGTGAAGGCGGCGCTGCACCACAGTGCCGTGGTCGGGTGATCGGTGCGGTCGACCAGCAGACCGGCGATGACGGGGCCGACAATGGCACCGACGTTGAGGGCAGTGGTCGCCAACGCGCCCGCTATCCGCGTAGCAATCGGTGTGGCGGTCTGCACGATCGTCGCGATCAGGGTCGAACCCACGCCGAACGCGACCGCGCCTGCCACCATCGACATAACCATCACCCAGATCAGCGAGTGCGCGGTCACAGCAGCCGCGAGCCAGACTCCGACCAGTACGACGGTTCCAGCCACGATGATCCGCCGCCGGTGGTGGTCGTTGTAGCGACCGGCGACTGTCACACCGAGAAACGAGCCGACACCGAACAGGGCCAGCACCACCGGAACCCACCGACCACCCCCGGCGATGCTGGTCGTGATGGTGCCGAGATAGGTGAATCCGGCGAAGGTTGCGGCGTTGACCAGGACCCCGGCCGCAACGGCGGTCAGAACCGGCCGGTGCCACAACACCAACCATTCGCGGCGCATCGAGGGTGCTTGCTCGTCCGGTGCATCACCCTCACGCACGTCGCGACCGAGCATCACCCACACCGGCACAAGCGCTGCTGCGCTGATGACGGCGACGGCCCAGAACGCCGAACGCCAACCCCAGAGGTATCCCAGCAGCGTGCCTGCCGGGACACCGGCGATGCAGGCCACCGTCACCCCGGACACCACCACCGAGGTCGCGCGCCCGATCCTCGCCGGGTCGACCAACCTTGGCAATGCGGCCAGCGCGACCGCTAGGAAACCGGCATTGGCGACCGCCGCGACACCGCGTGTCACCAGCAGTACCGCAAACCCGGTTGCCGAGGCCCCGACGACATGAGCGGCGCAGAACACCGCCAGGAACGCTGTGACCGAGTACCTGACGGGCAACCGGCCCGCCGCCACCGCCATGGCCGGCGCGCCCAGCACCATGCCAGCCGCGAACAGCGAGATCAATAAACCCGCAGTGCCGAGCGAAACGCCGACATCAACCGCGATCCGTTCCAGCAGTCCCGAGACCATGAATTCGGATGTGCCCTGCGCGAAAACCGCAACAGCCAGCACGAACACCACAATGGGCATTAGAAAGTACTCCCCGGATACAGGGCACCGCAGCCAAACTCACGGCACCCGGGATGAGTTGCAGAATCGGGCGAACCATCACCCGACTGCAAGGAATCGACATCACCCGGCGCTGCGAGGTGCCCAAACCGCACCGATCGCTCAGCGACCGGCGCGGAAACACACTCACAACGCCGCCCAGCCCACAGGCCGAGCGGCTACCGTCTGGACGCCTCCGGAGAACTCACCCTGCCACCCTAACAACCCACCGGCATCAAACCGAAGCAACGACTACAACGTCATGACCCGCAACATCTAGTCGAACAAGAAGAGAGTAGGCGCCGATATCCATTCACGGGCGCGATGTCCTGGCCCTGCCTCTGTCTCTCGCGAAGACGACAGTGTCCGCGGCTGATGTCATCTCATCCGCGAACACGCCGGCAATCAACTCGACCAATCGCTGCCGACCGGGACGCGGCTGCCCACGACCCCGCTCCTGATCGGCCTCGGGATGGTGGCGTTCGGTCTTTGCGGCGGCGCCCGCCCGAATCCCGCTGCTTGTATCGGTGGCTGAGCAGCCACCGATACAAGCAGAGAACCCGAAAGACGCCACTCCTCACTATTTGCTGAGCGCAGGTTCCCGGGGAAGGCCCAGAATCCGCTCAGCGATGAGATTTCTGATGATTTCGCTGGTGCCGCCGGCGATTGTCAGGCAGCGGCTGTAGAGAAAGTCGTGGGCGAGCTTCGCTTCGCCGCCCGTCAGGACCGCCGGACCTGCCAGACGCAGAGCAAGCTCGGTGACGCGCTGCTGATGTTCGGCTCCATACAGCTTCGCCAGGTTGCCTTCGATACCCGGTCCAGTGGCGAACACGGCCCGCGCCGTCTGCCGCAGGTTCACGGCGGCAAGGGCGTTTTCCTCGACCAGCAGTTCACCGACCGCCCTCGCATATCCCCGGTCGTCCGGGCGGTATTCGGTGAGGAGGGGCAGCAGATCAACGGCGGTCAGCGTCGTCGATCCGGAGCCGATGGTCACCCGCTCGTTACCGAAGGTGGCCATCACCACCTTCCAGCCGGCATTCGGCTGGCCCACAACGTCCTCGTCAGGGACGAACACGTTCTCGAAAAACACCTCGTTGAACAGCGCCTCACCGGTGAGTTCTTTGAGCGGGCGAATTTCGACTCCCGTGGCCGCCATGTCCACGACCATGGCGGTAATCCCTTGATGCTTGGGCGCATTCGCGTCGGTGCGCACAGTGATCAAGCCCCGGTTGCTCTCTCGCGCGTTACTGGTCCACACCTTTTGGCCAGTGATCGACCATCCGCCGTCGACACGAACCGCCTTGGTCGACACGGCCGCCGCATCCGAACCCGCGCCTGGTTCGCTGAAAAGCTGGCACCACCGTAATTCCCCCTCGAGGCTGCGCCACACCCAACGTTCGATCTGTTCGGGGGTCCCGTGCTGAAGCAGGGTGGGCACGACCCACTCGCCCAGGCCGAGGCTCGGCCGGTCCAGTCCTACCAACTCTTCCTCGATCACCAGCTGTTCGGCGGGGTCCGCTCCGCGACCGAAAGGCTTCGGCCAGTGCGGCTGCAAAAATCCGCTTCTCGCCCACAAATTGCGCTGTTCGGACTGTTCGGCCCGCTCGAGCTGAGATCGGAACTCGCGCGCCGCATGACGGTACTGCTCAGCTTCGGCGGGCAGATCCAACTCATGGACGGGCCGGGCTCCGGCCAGTTGCCGGCCTGCGACCGCGTCGTACAGGGTTTCCTGTCCACCCAGAATCGTATGCAGGACCGCGGCCCGGTGGACATAGAGATGCGCGTCGTGTTCCCAGGTGTAGGCGATACCGCCGTGCACCTGGATGTTCTCGAGCGCGACCCGCTGGTAGGCGGTCAGGCTGTGGCCGGCGGCCAGCGCCGCGGACAGATCGGCCCGCTCGCCGGAAACCCGCGCAGCATCCCAGGTGACGGCCGCTGCCAGCTCGGCATCTATGAGCATATTGGCGCAGTGGTGCTTGACCGCCTGGAACGAACCGATAGCCCGACCGAATTGCTTGCGGACAGTTGCATACCCGGTCGCCATCTCGGTGCACGCCGCCAATCCGCCGACGGCCTCCGCGCTGGCGAGCAGCCGCAGCAGACGCGTGCACGCGGCCGCCGCGCCGGAAAAAGTATCGACCACCGTCACGGAGTCCAGCTCGATTACCGTCACTGCGGTCATCAGCCGATCAACCGAATCGTTACGCCGGGTCGTGATCCCAGCACCGGCTTCCAGCAGTATCAAGTCGTCGCCGACCGGAAGGAGGATCACGTCGGAGTCCGGTTCCCCCAGAGCTGCGATCGAACCGGCTGATACCCTCCCCCCTGCCAGCGTCCGCCCTTCCAGGGTTGCAGCCGCCGCCGGCGCGATGGCGGCTACCATCTCACCGCTCACCAGTTTCGGAAGCCACCGCGCCCGCTGTTCGTCACTACCCGCCTCGGCAATCACGGCCGACGCGGCGACGGTGGACAGGAACGGCCCGGCGATCGCGAACCGGCCCATTTGCTCGCAGACGACGACCAGTTCGGGCAACCCGTAGCCCTGGCCCCCGAACCGCTCGTCGATATGCAGGCCGAGCCACCCCGTGGAAACAATCTCTTTCCACAGCGCGTCGTCTTCCCACCAGCGGGATTCGCTCGGCGGATCGAGAAGGATTCGGCGCGCAGCGGCGGTACCGCCCCGGCTCTCTATCAGACTTCCGGCGACATCCGCGAGGTCGCGGTGTTCACTCGTCAACGCGATTGCCATTGTTCACGCCTCCCTGGCGAGCAATTGTGAAGCGGCCGGGCGCTCGCCTGTGGGGCGCCATACGGAGAATGGGATCGCGGACAGGTCGAGCGGATCACTCAGCCTGCGCGAGCCCACGCGGGCAACGGGTTCGCGCACGCCGTCGGCGGCATCCGACTCGATCTCGCACGCGGCCGTATACCGGCGCGCCGAGTGCCGGACATCCGGCAAGTCCGCCCGCTCATCCCCTTCGACCTCGTTCGATAGAGCGAGGATCGAACTGTTGCACACGAGCCGCAAATATAGCATAACTATCTACCTAAATGATCCATTGTATCGTGGCACTCCGGACACCCACCGGCAGCTTCGGTCACCCACATCCCCCGATGAACCTCGAGGCGTTCGGCCCGATCTTCGAGGGACGCCTCCAGCTCGCCCCGGCGGCGCGGTTCAGCCGTTCGGGTCCGCGCTCCCCGGGGGCTGCTTGACCGGTGACCACACCGAGGCGATTTCGACCGAACCGGAGTACAGCCAGGCGATCATGCCACAATGGCGCGATACCGGGATCAATCGCCCGGTCGCGAAACGGCGAAGATGTAGGTCTCGGCGCCCCGGCCCCAGCGCCCCTCGCCCCACACGAGGCGCGAAGGAGGGACGGCGTACCGGGCCCTGCCCCGCGGCGGATACCGGCGCGGCCCACCGATAAATTAGTCATATAATTGAGTGTAAAGTTTTGGATATTCGCCCGTCGGATACGCCAAAACTCACGAGAGAGAGACCTTTCCATGTCTGAGCCAGTGTTGGTCGAAGAACGCGACCGCATCCAGATCATCACGATAAATCGGCCCGACGCACGCAACGCCATCGACGCGGCGGTGGCCAAGGCTGTCGCCGCCGCCGTCGACGAACTCGACGCTCGCAAAGATCTGTCGATCGGCATCCTCACGGGCGCGGGCGGCACATTCTCCGCCGGGATGGATCTGAAAGCTTTTCTGCGCGGCGAGGATCCGACACTGCCCGGCCGAGGACTCGCAGGCATAGCCGAGGCGCCGCCGCGCAAACCGATGATCGCCGCCGTCGAAGGCTATGCCCTGGCCGGGGGCTGCGAACTGATGCTGGCCTGCGATCTCGTTGTCGCGGCCGAGAACGCGAAATTCGGCTTGCCCGAGGTCAAACGCGGACTGGTCGCCGGCGCGGGCGGCCTCCTGCGTCTGCCGCGACGGATCCCCCAGCAACTCGCCATGGAATACGCGCTGACCGGCGATTTCTTCACTGCCGCCGAGGCGCATCGTTTCGGCTTGATCAACCGGCTCACCGAGGCGGGCCAAGCCCTCGAGGCCGCCGTCGAACTGGCTGAGAAGATTACCGCGAACGCACCGTTGGCTGTCGCCGCCACCAAGGAGATCGTCGCCAGATCCGCAGACTGGACCAGTGATATCGCCTTCGCCCGGCAGTCGGAAATCATGAGCCCGGTATTCGCCTCCGCCGACGCCCGCGAAGGCGCCCAGGCATTCGCCGAGAAGCGCAGCCCAGTCTGGCGCGGCGAATAGATAGAAAGCGGCCGACGGAAGGTTGAAGCTGGGTGCGGAACCGATCGGTTCCGCACCCAGCGCCGTTCGCACCGGCTTGGGTCAGCTGCCAACACAGGGGAAGCGCCGGTCGGCCGATCACGGAATACCGGCGGCCCAGCCCAGTCTCCACGGACTCCATCCGTACACCGACCGCGGCTGATAACGCGACGAGAAGTCCGGTGCGGAACCGAGTTCGCACCGGACTTCTCGTTCTTTCTGCTGGTTCTTCCGGGTAACAGTGGGCGGAGTTCAGCTCTCTCGCACCCCGGCCGGGCCCCAGGCCGCCACCAAGGCGTCGGCACGTTCGGACCGATCGAGCCCACGCAGGTCGGCGACGCCATGCTCGGTGACGATGACGTCGACATCATGGGCTGGTGTGCTCACCGGCCGCGAGAGCCGCCGCACCAGCGTCGATCGCCCGCGATGCGTGGTCGTCACCGCGACGATACTGAGCCCGCCCACGGAACGGGCAGCGGCGGCCGCATAATCCGGGTGTCCGCCGATTCCTCCGACGATCGCCTTCTCCGTGCCCTCGACGTTCACCTGGCCGTCGATATCCACCTCCACCGCCGTGTTGACCGCGAACAGGGGCGAGGCGCTCAATCGCCCGGGGTCGTGCGTGATCTCGACCGGATGGAGCAACGCGCGTCCGTCGGCCCAGGCGCGCAAACGTGGACCGCCCGCCAGATAGGTGGTGATCGGAGTATCGAGCAATAGGCCGCGCGCATCGAGATCCACGACGGAGTCGGGCAGCAGGCCCGAATCGAGCAGCACTGGCACGGTCAGCTCGCGCAGCACAGTAGCACCGAGTGCGCCCGGCCCAACCTGCAAGCGGGCGCCGGCCGGAATGTACCTCAGCAGGCGCTGGACCATCAGCTCGATTTCCGCTGAAGCGGGCTGGTCCGGCATATCCAACGGCGTGTCGTCCGTCTCGCCGACCACATACAACCGATCCCGCGGCAGCACCGGACCGGTGGCGCAGGACGGCGCGCCTCGCGACACGACGGCCGCGATGCGCGCGCCCGCTGCGACCGCGCTGTGCTGCCAGGAGATTTCGTTGCCGAACCGGAATCCTTCCGGGGTCTGCACGACGGACGCAAGGAGCACATCGGGACGGAGCGGCCCGTGGAGTAGCGCGGGAGTACTCGACAGCCTGACCGGAATCGACCGCACCCACCCAGCGGCGACAGGCGTACGTAATCCCCAGCCCGGCATGAAGGTTCGAGCATCCGCGAAGACCGACGCGTCCAGTTCCGGATCTTCCTCCGGAACCCACCCGAGAACCAGCCGCAGATCTCCGAGTTCGGCCGCCACTGTGGTCAGCTCGCGCGACAGCACCCGTGGTGCGCCGAACCCGTCCCCGACGGCGACGGTGTCACCGGGGCCGATGAGCGACGCGAGCGTCCTCGAAATCGTCTGCGCCACAGCCTCATCCGTCTTTCTTTACTGGTTCCCGGGGGAGTCCGAGCACGCGTTCCGCGAGGATGTTGCGCTGAATTTCGCTCGTTCCTCCCAGAATTGTCTGAGCACGTGCCACCAGCATCTTGTGCACCAATTCGTTGTCCCCGAAACCCGATGTCACATCGAGCCCCAGCACATCGACGGCAAGGTCGCCGAGATCGCGGTGGGTTTCCGAGCTCATCACCTTCAGCACCGAGAAAGTCGGCGAGTCCAGCGAGGAGTCGTCGTATACGGCGCGCAACCAGGTCGCACGCAACAGCCAGATCCGAGTCCACATCGAGACGAACTCGTCGGTCAGCAACGGGGTGACCCGGTCGCGCTCGACCGCGGCCGCGATCATCGCCTCCAAATCGGAGAACATCGACACCGATTGCGACCCGAGGGATAGACGTTCGGTGCCCAGAGTCGCCGTGGCAACCGCCCAGCCCTGCCCGACCTCTCCGAGCCGGTACTCGTCCGGCAGCCGAACACCGGCGAAGAACACCTCGTTGAACTTGCTTTCGTCGTCCATCTGCCGGATGGGCCGCACCTCGATCCCAGGCAGGTCCATGGGCACGATGAACGCGGTCAGCCCGCGGTGGCGCTCCGACCCGGTTCGCGCGATCAGCAGGCCGTAGTCTGCGGCGGCTGCCGCGCTGGTCCAAATTTTCTGCCCGTCGATCACCCAGCCGTCGTCGTGCGTGACAGCTCGAGTACGCAACGAGGCCAGGTCCGAACCGGCCTCCGGCTCGGAGAACAGCTGGCACCAGAGGTGGTCGCCGAGCCGAATGGGTTCGAGGTACCGGGCCCGCTGGGCGTCGGTCCCGTATTTCATGATTACCGGGGCGGCCAGATTGGTGCCGACGATGCCGAGCTGTTTTGGTACGCCGGCTCTGGCGGTCTCCTCCGCAAACACGGCCTGCTCCATGATGGACGCGTTCCGGCCACCGTATTCGACCGGCCAGTGCAGGCACGAATACCCCGCGTCGGCGAGCAGACGCTGCCAGGCCCGCCCTGCGGGCACGTCCTCGACGGTAGGGGTGGGACCGTAGTCCCGCAATCCCTCCGGCCGGGGCACCGACTCGAGCCAGGCCCGTAATTCAGCACGGAATCGCGCCGGATCGGCCGCCTCCTGCGCACCTGATCGTGTCACATTCACTCCTCATCGATTCTCGATGTATTGCTGCCCGCGGTACGGACTCCGGCCTGGACGACCCGACCGCATGAAGGAACGAAACGCGGCCGGGTCTTCAGCTCGCTATCGCGAGAGGATGGTGACGCCCGCGGTCCCCGGAGAGCCATACAGTTGGGCGTAACCCACTCGCGCATTTCCCGGCACCTGACGGTCTCCGGCCCGGCCGCGCAACTGAGTGACCAGTTCGTAGATCTGGCGCAGCCCCGACGCGCCGACCGGCTCGCCGTTCGCGAGCAGACCGCCGTCGGTGTTCACCGGGATGCGCCCACCGATCTCGGTTGCCCCCTCGGCGAGCAACTTCTCCTGCTCACCGTCTTTGCAGAACCCGTTCTCGGCCATATGGATGATCTCCGAGCCGGCGTCGGTGTCCTGCAACTGCGCGATATCGACGTCCTCGGGACCCAGACCGGCTTGTTCGTAGGCGGCCAGGGAGGCGTCCACCGTCGGGCTCGGCACCGAGTCCATCGGCAGTGACGGGGCCAGCAGTTCGAACGCACCCAACCGGCGGCTGCGCAGTGCCGACGCCCGGATGTAGACCGGGGTCTCGGTGTACTTGCGGGCTTGATCCGCACGGCAGACGATGGCCGCGGCCGCACCCTCGTCCGGCGAGCAGTACATGTACTGCGTCAGCGGATAATTGAGAATCTGAGATTCGAGAATCTGATCCTCGGAGATGGGCTTGCGCCGCCACGCGTTCGGATTGGCCGCCCCATTCCGGAACGCCTTCGCCGCGGCCCGGGCCAGCGTCCGGTCGCTGATGCCGTGATCGTGCATGTAGCGGTTGATTTTCATACCGAAGAAATGCGTGGTCAGGAAGAGGCCCGCTTCGCCATACCAGCCCGGCAGACCAGCAACCGACGGATCGGCGGCGAACGCGCCGCGGGGGTGCTTGTCCAAGCCGATGGCGATCGCCAGATCGTGCTCACCGCTGGCCACCGCATTCGCCGCCATCGCGAGTGACGTTGCGCCGGTGGCACACCCGTTCAGCACTGCGCGGGCTGGAATACCGGTCAACCCGAGCAGGCCGACCACGGCCTCGGGATTGGTTATCTCCATGCTGCCGGCGAAGGCGGTTCCGATGTCCTTCCACTCCACACCGGCATCCGCCAGGGCCGCACGTACCGCATCGGCACCCATTTCCAGAGCCGACTTTCCTTCATAACGACCGAACGGGTGCAGGCCGATGCCTACGATCGCGACGTCCATTGAATACTCCTCGAGAATGGTTCTCAGCCCACCGGCCGAAATGCGTAGATCATCGTCTGCGAGCCGTCCCCGGCAGTGCCGAAAGGAACGACGGCCAGTTCCATCTCCTGGCCGATCGAGAGCTTCTCGGGATCCGGTTCGGTAAGCCGGGCCTCGACCATCAGTTCACCGCCCAATTCGACATACCCGACCGTGAAGGGTTCGAAGGTCTCCGCGGTGTCGCTACCGGCGTACGGGGGCGACGGCGGACGAAAACGCTGCGTCGTGAAAGTCCACAGCGTGCCACGGCGCGGCAGTTCGTGGGTTTCCATCGTTCCCGAGTAGCAGCGGAGGCACCGCTGCTTCTTCGGGAACTCCACGAACCCGCACTCAACGCATTTGCCGGCGAGCAGAACCGGATTCTCCGACGGCCATGTGAATAGGCCTTCGGCAAGCGGAACCTGATTATGGGGCATGGCAGTCGCCCTCCTTTCGAGGGTTTCGAGAACGCCGAAACCCGAACTGTTGCGGATCAACTGACAAGTCGTCCGTTACCGGACAGCTCTGGCACTCGACGAGCAAGTACCGACCGGTGGTGGGCCGGCGAACCGAATTGGACTTCGCTGCTCTTGGCGCGCTTGTAGAACAATTGCGCCGGATGTTCCCAGGTGAAGCCGATCCCCCCGTGGATTTGGATGTTCTCCGTCGCGCATGTGCTGTATGCGGTGGAACACACGCTCTTGGCGAGGGCCGCCAGCATGTCCTTGTCGGGATCATCGGCATCAATGGCGTCGGCCGCGAAACGTGCCGCCGACCGCGCGGCTTCGACAGCAACAAGCATATCTGCGCATTTGTGCTTGACAGCTTGAAACGATCCGATAGGGCGACCGAACTGGTGCCGTGTCGACGCATAGTCGACCGCCATTTCCAGGACGCACTCGGCCCCACCGACCTGTTCCGCGGCCAGCGCCACTGCGGCTCGGTCGAGGACGCGCCGCAGAACCGCCCACCCTTCGTCCGCACCTACGAGCAACCGGGCGGGGGTATGGTCGAACTCCACCGTGGCTTGGCGCCGGGTCGGGTCCAGCACGTTCTCCGGCGTACGCTGCACGGTGCCGCCGTCCACCAGGAATAGGCCGACCCCGTCGGGCAATCGGGCCGCGACCACGAGCACGTCGGCCGTCACACCGTCGAGCACGTGGCGTTTGCGGCCGGTCAGCCGATATCCGTCAGCGTGGGACTGCGCGGCCAGCTGAATCGAGTTTTCGGACCAACCTTCGCGATCCTCGGTGACTGCGAGCGTGCCGACAGTCTGCCCAGTAGCGATACCGGGCAGCCATTCCCGGCAAGCGTCGACGTCGCGGGCCTCCATCAAGGCACCGGCGAACAGCACAACACTGCTGAAAAACGGCCCACACAGCAGCGCGCGCCCCATCTCCTCGAGCACTACGCACAGATCGACGAACCCTGCGCCGATACCGCCGTACTCCTCCGGAATCGCCAACCCGTGCAGGCCGATCTGTTCGGCCATGACACGCGCCAGCTCTTTGTCGACCCCCTCCTGGCTCTCCATCGTCCGACGCAGATCAGCCTCGGAAGCTCTGTCCTGCAACAGTTTCCGGACCGTAGCAGCGAGCTCCTGCTGCTCCGCGGTGCGTACGCCGTACACCCGGGTTCCTCCTTCGCTGGATGAATCGTTTGCTCGAATCGGCCAACGGCGGCCGCAGATCTGGGTCGATGGGCCTGGTCTGGGCATCCTCCGTGGTCACGCCTCGCCAGCCACTTCGAGCCGGTGACCAACCGAGCGCGCACCGTCGCCTCGGGAAGCGATTTCGGCACCGCCGTCGGTGATCAGTGGCCACAGCTGGTGAGGTGCTCCCGCGAGGACTTCGGCACCGATATCACCGGCCCAGCGAGTGGCGGTGCCGTACTCCCTGGTCCACGACCACAACCGCCGAGTCCAATGGTTGAGCGAATACTCCTGGGTGGCACCCATAGCACCGTGCGCCTGGTGCGCTGCCGCGGAAGCGATGCGGACAGCGTCATCGGCCAAGGTTTTCGCCGACCAGATCTCGAACCGTCCATCGCCGCGCGCTGCTTCGCGCGCCGCGATATCTGCGGCGACCGATATCGAGGCGGACTGCTGCGCGAGGTGCACCAGGTGCTCCTGTACCGCCTGGAATCGGCCGATCGGCCGGCCGAACTGTTTGCGCTCGCCGGTATAGCGGAGCGTGATCTCCAGAATCCGCTCGACGGCGCCGGCGATCAGCACGACCCGAGTCAGCGCACCTCGCAATTCGAATGCCGCGCGATCGATTCCATCGGGAAGGGCCGAGAATTCCACTGGCGCGATCCCATCGAGATGCACCGTGTCCCGCGGCTCACCGGCGAGATTGCGTCGCGGCTCGACACGGACCGTGTCAGGCGCGACGACCGCGACCGCCCAGCGGTCCTTGTCCGGTACCAGTGCAACGATCCGGTGCGCATCCCGCGCCCAAGGCACGCGATGCACCACACCGGATAGGGTCGAACCGTTCCACTTCAGGTCGTCGGTGCGGTATCCCGGCACGACAGTGGCCGGGCCCTCGCCCACGGAAAGTCCGGCCTCGGCGAGCAGCCATCCGGCGAGGATCCCGGTCTCTGCCAGCGGAAGCGGGACCGCATGGCGGCCGGCCACACGCAGCACCGTCAGTGCGTCGGCGAGGGAACCGCCCTGACCGCCGGAATTCTCCGGCACCGAGATCCACGGCAGGCCTGCCTCCGCAACAGCCTTCCATGCGGCGGCCGGCCAACCGTCGTGTTCGGCGGCTACCAGGGTCTGTTCGGTGCACGTAGCGGCGAAAATCGATGCCGCGACCTCGCTCAGCAATTCCTCGCTCATCGCGTCATTCCTTTCGCAACCACGGACCGCAGGATCTCGCTGGTGCCACCGCGGATAGTGAATACCGGGCGGGTCAGTAACGCAGCGGCCAGCAAGCGTTCGAAGCGCGACGGAGAGTCGGTGACCGGTTCGGTGTCGACGAGATCGAGCAGCATCGTCACCAGATCCTGCTCGAAACGCGTGCCCATCTCCTTGAGCAGCGCAGCTTGCAGGACTGGAGACTCACCGGCGTCCATCGCACGCGCCAAGCTGAGCGACATGTTGTGCAGGACCCACCATTGGGCAGTCATACGTCCGAGCGCGATACGTGCCGCCGTTGCATCGCTCCCCGGGAAGCCTTCCTCCAGCAGCGCCGTCAGCACCGGATAGGTCGACAGGAACCGGTCCGGCCCCCCTCGTTCGAAGGCCAACTCCGCGGTGGTCTGCCGCCAACCCTGGCCGGTCTCCCCGAGAACCAGCTCGTCGGGCACGAAGACATCGTCGAAGACGATGTCGTTGAATTCGGCGCTGCCGTCGAGCAACCGGATCGGATCGATACGCAAGCCCGGCGACGTCAGATCGACCAGAAATTGCGTCAGTCCGGCATGAGGGTCGCCCTCGTCACTCGTTCGGCACAACGCGATCATCCACTGATTGCGGTGTGCGCCGGTTGTCCAGACCTTGCGTCCGGCGAGCAGCCATCCCCCGTCGGTCTTCACCGCCCTCGTTCGCACCGCAGCGAGATCACTACCAGCGTCCGGCTCACTGAGGCCGATCGAAAAGCCCAGTTCGCCTCGGCAGATTCCGGGCAGGAACCGCTCCTTCTGCTCGGGGGTCCCGAACTTTTCGATGACGGCGCCACTCTGCCGGTCGGCCACCCAGTGGTGCCCGATAGGCGCGCCGCGGACCAGCAGTTCCTCGGTCACGATGAATCGATCCACCGCGCTGCGCTCAGAGCCGCCGTATTCCTTCGGCAGCGCCATGCCCAGCCAACCACGCTCACCGAGTTTGCGGGAGAAGTCGCGATCGGCCCCAGCATCCATCCCGAGCCCCGGCTCGAATCCGGTGTCGGCCAGCTCCGCCTCGAGGAACTCGCGCACTTCGCGCTGCAGCGACCTCTCCTCCGGCGTGAGTTCGGTCGCGCCGAAACGCACACCCGAACCACGATCGTCTGCCATCCGCACTCCAGTCTCCGCGTATGCGTGAGCAGTCACGCCGACCTAGTCCGCACACGATCAGAACATTACGATCAATAATCTATCTAATTATGACCTAGAATCCAAGGGCCTCGGCATCGGGCACCCCAAGTTGACAATGGTGTCCAGATTCGGCGCGTCGCGCGCATCTCACCGACGGGGATCCGCATCTCCTACACTGGTCCCACCATGGAAGATTCCGACGCGACACCACTCGACACCCGCGATACCTCCCCCGACGCGACGATCGGTGAGGACAAACTGGGCGCGCGCGCGATCCGCACCCGCAACGCCATCCTCGAGGCATCCAAGCAACTGTTCCTCGAACGCGGATACGCCGGGACCCGCATCAACAACATCACTGATGCGTGCGGGATCTCACGAGCCGGCTTCTACACGTACTTTCGCGACAAGCGCGAGATCTTCGACGTCTTGGGTGAGACGACCTACCGCGAACTGCTGGACCTGGTTGCGGAATGGGATGCAGTACCCAACCCTGCGCCCCGCGCGGATGTCGAACGCTGGGTACGAGCATATTTCCATTTCATGGATCGCCACGGCGCTTTCGCCATGTCGGCTCACTCAGGTCCTGACGACGAGGATGTGCGCGCGGCGACCACCCGGATGCAGACGCGGGTGATCTGGCTGCTCGGAACCGCACTGCGCAACCGCCAGAACCGGCCGACCGACGCGCCCGAGGCCCTCGGCCTGACCGTGCAAGCGATGCTCGAGCGGTCATGGTTCCTCGTCCATGCGAGCCGTCTCCCAGTCTCACCCTCCGACGTCATCAGCGCGGCGACCGATTCCATCATGGCTTCCCTGACAAGCTGAGCCCGTGCAAACCGCCATACTTGACAGATTCGTCAGACGGCGTTGTGATGAATCTCGACAAGAGATCCATCGTGAGGGAGAGCCATGCACAATCCGTTCGAGCCCGAGCTGCTGATCGAATCCAGAGCGGAGGTCAGGCTCGTCACCCTGAATCGGCCGGATGCGCTCAACGCCACGAACGAGGCGCTTCACGACGCACTGATCGCGGTATGGCGGCACTTGAGCAGAGATCCCGAGGCTCGAGCTGTGGTGCTGACCGGTGCTGGCCGCGCCTTCAGCGCGGGCGGCGATTTCGAACATTTCGTCGAACTGTGGGACGACCGCGCCACGCGGCGCAAGGAAATCGACTCTGCAGGGCACCTGCTCCACGCAATGCTCGACTGTCCGCTGCCGGTGGTCGCCGCGGTCAACGGCGCCGCCGTGGGCTTGGGCTGCAACCTCGCGGTCTGCAGCGATATCGTCCTGATGGCCGAGAGTGCGTTCATGGCGGACCCCCACGTCGGTGTCGGACTCACGGCTGCCGATGGCGGTGCACCGATCTGGCCGTTGCTCATGGGCATGCTGCAGGCCAAGGAATACCTGCTCACCAGCGAGCGCATTCCGGCGTTGCGGGCAGTCGAACTGGGGCTCGCCAGTCGGGTCGTGCCGGACGACGAACTGCTCGACGAGGCACTGCGGGTCGCGAACAAGCTGGCCGCGCAACCGCCGCACGCACTCCAGAGCACCAAGCGGGCGCTGAACATGCATATGAAGCGGGCTGTCGCGGGCGTGCTCGAGTACGCGCTCGCCGAGGAATACGCATCCTTCGATACGTCCGAACACCAGGAACTGGTGCGCGCCTTCCTCGACCGGTCGCGCAAACGCGCCGCGGCGGAACAGTCGTGACCGGCGCCTTCGCCGGGGACCTGGCCGCCTACCGCTCAGGGCTGCGCGACTTCCTCGCGAGTGCCGAACTATCAGAATGGCGCTCCCGGCACTATTCGACCACCGAGGAGCAGATCGCCCACCACGCCCTGCTGATCGGCGAACTGCACCGCGGCGGCTGGAGCCGCTACGGCTGGCCGGTCGAAGCTGGGGGCTTGGGTGGAGACGAACGCCACCGAGCTGTGCTCTACGACGAGCTTGCCGCGGCGGGATTACCCGTTCCGACACCATATCTGCTGCTCGAAACCCTCGGCCCCCCGATGGTCAAGTTCGCGCCGGCGCTCGCCGCGGAGTACCTGCCGAGCTATCTGCGTGGCGACGAATGGTGGGGTCAGGGCTTCTCCGAACCCGAGGCGGGGAGCGACCTCGCGTCACTGCGCTGCCGGGCCCGCCGCGACGGCGACAACTACGTCGTCGACGGACAGAAGATCTGGACCAGCCACGGCGCGACGGCGACCAGACTGGTATGCCTGGTGCGCACAGGAACCCCGGAATCGCGGCACCGCGGGCTCTCGATGATCATGATCGATGCAGACACCCCCGGTGTGTCGCGGCGACCGATCTCCCTGGCGAGCGGCGACAACGAACTGGCGGAGATCTTCTTCGACAATGTCGTTGTGCCCACGTCCCGGCTGATCGGCGCCGAGGGCCAGGGGTGGGCGGTCGCGATGCATCTCTTGCAATACGAACGCGCGATGTATGCGTGGATGTCCGCTGCGGACGCGTCTCGCCGACTGCGAGAGTTGTGCACGCAGCTCGACAGTCGAGTCGAGAACGGCGGGCGGCTTCCCGGCGATGCCCTGGCACGGCTCGGCGACTGCCATGCCCAGCTCGTCACCCTGCGCGCCCGTAGCGCAGCTACCGTGCGCAAACTCGCCTCCGGCGACACTGTCGGGCCCGAGGCCAGCGTGGACAAGGTACTGCTGGCTGGTGCGGAGATCGCGCTGTACGACCTGAGCCGGGATCTACTCGGCCCGGACTTCCTGTTCGCCCGCACCGACGAGGCCGAGGAATGGCGCAGCGAGTGGTGGTACAGCCGCTCGGCCACGATCCTCGGCGGCTCCTCCGAGATCCAGCGAACCATCCTCGCCGACCACGTGCTCGGCCTGCCCAAGGAGGCCGCTCGATGACCATGGCGCCTTCCGGCCTCGATGCCGAAGCGATCGAACTGCTGTCCGGCACCCTGCGCGGGGTCTTCGCCGACCGGACCAAACACCAGGACCTCGAGGCCGCACTCGCTGAATTGGGCTGGGAGGACGTCGTTTCGACCGATCCCGCCACGGCGATCGACCTGCTGTTCAGCGAACACGGGCGAGCACTGGCGACATCGCGCCTGTTGGACAGCGTGGTGCTCGACGTGCTGGCGCCGGCGTTATCCGTTGCCGGGACGAAACGTGCGGTTCTCTACTGCTCCTCGGGTATTGCCCTCGCTCTTGGTTCCTCGGATGGGGTCGGCGAACTCGTCGCCATCGATGGTGCTGGGACCGTACGGTTGTTCCCCGCCGAAACGGTCGATCTCGAACCGGTACGCGGGTTCGATGACGATTCTCCGTGGTTCCGGGCTTCGAATCTGCCTGATACAGGGGAGGTTTCGGTGGGCGAGGTCGGCACGACGGCCGTCGCCGCTGCTCGGCGTGCACTCTGCGCCGAAATCATCGGTGCCTGCGCCACAGTGCTCGACCTGGCCACTGCCCATACGAGCACCCGGGTCCAGTACGGCCGCCCCCTGGCGACTTTCCAAGCTGTCCGGCACCGGCTCGCGGAATCCTACGTCGCCATCGAGGGCGCACGCGCCGCACTGCGGCTCGCCTGGGACGAAGGAAGCGAATCCGCCGCCCTACTGGCGAAGTTACGGGCGGGTCGCGCCCAAGCCGAGGTTATGCGGCACGTTGTGCAGGTATTCGGCGCCATGGGCCTCACGCGCGAGCACGACGCGCACCGCTACGTCACCCGTACCGCAGTGCTCGACCAACTACTCGGAAGCCACACGGACCTTGCCGAGGAGATCGGCGCGGCGCTGCTGAAAGGCGCCGCCCACACCCCGCCGATCACGCTCTGAGATCCCCAACCACAAACACCCCCGGCTATTTCGGCGAGCCGGGGGTGTTCTGCATATGCGCCGCAGATATCCCCACGCGCGGTCGCGCAGCCATCGCTCCCTCCCCCCGCACTTCACGACTTACTGTGCGGCCGTCACGTTGATGGCACGCAGCACAGTGTTGTTCCGCCAGGGGCTACATCGCTGGTATAGACCGATTCGGATTCATCGTGGCTCCTGGGGACGTCGCATGGTCTCTCGTGGCCGTTCCACCAGTTCAACCACTCCCCCATCGGGATCGGCAAGGAACAGCACTTCGAATCCACCGGTCGGAATATCCGGCATGGAGAACACCACCGGTTCCGGGACCGCCCCGTGCGCACCGCTGTCGACCAGCGAGTCGTACGCTTCGCGGACGTTGTCGACGGCGAGTGCTATTCGATACAGCCCCTGGGTGTTCGCCGCCCGCGGAGTTCCGGAGACGGCCGGTATTTCGATGAGTTCCAACGAGAAGGTCGGATCTTCGGGAAGGATCAAGGAAGCGGTCGCCCGGTCGTCCACCTCATCGCGTGACCGCACCTGCCAGCCGATTCCCTCGTACCAGGCGATGGTCGCCGACAGATCGGAACAGCGCATCCGTTCATGGGAAAGCAGCGCGGTCCACTGTGGATCTGTATCCGCGGGCACCATTTCCACGACTTCGAAGGCCACCCCGTCCGGATCGGCGAAACGCAGTGCCGCGCGCTTCCGGCCTCGCACCATGAGCCCGCCCTCGATCGAGACGAAAGCGACCCCGGTCGCTTTCAGGCGTTTCTCGAAAACGGCCAGCGAGGCAACTCGGAACCCCAGCGCAGCCAGGATCGGCGCCACCATCCCGGGTTCCGCAGGTTCGGTCTGCGGACGAGACCAGCCGACCAGTTCCAACGCGGGCGCCGAACGCGGACCGCGAGCGTCGAAAAGGAACGACGTGACGCTGTCGGTACTGTCACCCAGTCCCATGGTGGCCGAATCGCCGCCCTTGCTTACCGAACGCATCCGCGGGTCGAGGCCGAAAAGTGCCATGTGAAATGCCGAGGAACGTTCCACGGCAGCGGTATTGAGGTTGCAGTGCAACACGGCATGCGCGTGATGCGCAACGGCGTCGCGCTGAAGCGTCACGCCGCCCCCGGCGAGATCGGTGGCCGTACCGCTACTCATGCCGTCACCGCCGTTTCGGTCAGCGCGGTGACCACGTCGTCCACTGTCGTCAGCCTGCCCAACATCGCCATGGTGTTGCGCAGCACCTGCTCGCCGTACTCCGGGCTGCTCGCCCCCACGGCGTCTCGCACTACAAGCAGGCGGAATCCGTCCTGCCCCAGATCGAGCGCGGTCGCCGGCAGCGCGACATTGAGCGAAACACCGGTCAACAGAACCGTGCGGATTCCCAGTGTGCGCAGGTTCGGCGACAGATCCGTACCCCGGGTGGGCGATAGACCATGACGACGCGAAATCACCACGTCGCTTTCGTCGAACAACTCGGGAAGCACCTGCGCGGCCGGATGTCCGGGATACCACTCGCGCGACTGCGCGGTCGCCTTCCACAGCGGCGCCGACCCCGGATCGGCACCTGGCCGGAGCCCTTCGAACGTCACGTGGACCACCCGGACACCGGCCTTCCGGACCGCCGGCAGCAACCGAGCAAGGCTCCGAACGACCTTCTTCGACTCATCGGCGAGCGAGGGAAGTACCGGGTCCGGCCCGACCACCCCGGTCTGACATTCCACACAAACCAGGGCGGTCGAGGCCGGATCCAAACCGCTGGCGGCATTTCTTGACGACATAGTCAGATTCTACCCGAAGACGCCTATCGGAATAGCGCTTCCTGAGTCACGCTGGCCGTCAGCGTGCCATCGGCCCGCCACACTCCTCCGGAGTAGAACCCACGCCCTCGGGAGATCGCCACCGACGCGAAATCCACCACATGCCACTGGTCGAACCGAAAAGGGCGATGGAACCACACCGCATGATCTATGGATGGACCCGCCCGATCCTCACCCTCCGGCGCCTCTACCAGGCCGGTCGAAGCATCGGACAGGTACGTCAACGCGCACGCTTGCATCAAGGGGGTATCCGGTATGTCGAGGGCGCCGCGGACCCAGAAGAGGCTCGGATACGGCAGCGGACGACGCTGCGGAGGGACCCGGATATCCAGCGACGTCAGAAATTCGAAGTCAAACCTCGGCAACCCTTCCGGCCCCGGAACGTCCGGCGCCGGGACGAACTCGTGGTCCGGCGCGGAGGCGGTGGACGTGGCGAACGACGCCGACAGCGTGAAGATGACCGCGCCGTCTTGGACCGCCGTCACCCGTCGCGCGGAGTACGACCGACCGTCACGATCTTCGTCGACACGGAACATCACAGGTCGCGACGTCGCGCCGGAACGCAAGTAGTAACAGTGCAACGAATGCGGGACCCGTTCCGGTGCGACAGTACGCCCAGCCGCGTGCAACGCTTGCGCCGCGATCTGTCCACCGTAGATCCGCGGAGGCCCGTCGAATACAGCCGTAGACCGGAACAACCCACGGTCGACGGGCTCGAGATCGAGCAGATCGAGCAGGGTGGGTAGCACCATCTGTTGCGCCTCGAGCGTCATCAGACAGCCTCTACAGCGATGGGGATCCCGATGAGATGACCCTCACCGCAGCCGCAGCCGCAGACCGCCGTCGCACGGGGCAATTGACTCACAACGTCTCCTGTCGATCGGGGTACATCATTAGAACATTATTCGAAACTTGACACTATCGTCAAACCAATCTGACTCTCATACACGCTGCGGCGAGTGCACCTACCCGATGCAAGTGCGTCAAGCTGGACGCCTGGAGACACGAGCGCGGGAGCGTGCGGCCTAACGACCGGTCAGCGCTGACCGGTCCCAGGCCGCACGCTCCCGCTGCGGTCAGACGGACGCTACTAGAAGCCCATACCTCGTCCGATCAGGTCCTTCATGATCTCGGTCGTGCCTCCGTACAGCCGCTGCACTCGCGCGTCACGCCACAAACGCGCGACCTCGTATTCGTTCATATAGCCGTAACCGCCGTGCAACTGCAAACAACGATCGGTAATTTCCCACTGCAACTCAGTGATCCACCACTTGAGGCCGGCCGCTTCCTGCGCGGTCAGCTCATCGGCGTTGGCCGCAAGTATGCACTGGTCAAGATACACCTGAGCAACATCGAGCTTCGTCTGCATCTCGGCCAGGAAGTGGCGGTTGACCTGGAAGGTGCCGATGGTCTGTCCGAAGGCTTTTCGTTCCTTGACGTACGCGACAGTCAGGTCGAAAACGCGGCGCGCCATCCCCATCGCGTACGTGGCGATTCCGAGCCGTTCTGCCGGAAGGTTGTGCATCAGGTGGTAGAAACCCCGGTTCTCCTCACCGATCAGGTTCTCCACCGGCACTCGGACATCGTCGAAGAACAACTCCGCAGTATCGGCCGACCACTGCCCGATCTTGTCGAGTTTACGGCCGCGTCGAAAACCTGGGGTCGTCGTCTCCACCGCAATGAGACTGATACCCTTACGCCCTGCCGCAGGATCGGTCTTCGCCGCGACCATCACCAGGTCCGACAGTAAGCCGTTGCTGATGAAGGTTTTCGAGCCGTTGATGACGTAATGGTCGCCGTCGCGTTTCGCGGTCGTCTTGATGCCGGCCACATCAGAGCCCGCCGCCGGCTCCGACATCCCGATCGAGGTGACGATCTCGCCGCTGGTGAATCCGGGCAGCCATCTCTTCTTCTGCTCGTCGGTGGTCAGATCGCCCACCAGGTACGAGGCCATGATGTCGTTCTGCACACCGAGCCCGATGCCTACCGAGCCGGTACCGAACATTTCCTCGCTGACGATACTGTTGTAACGGTAGTCCTTGATGCCGAGACCGCCGTACTCCTCGGGAGCCTCCCACCCGAGGAGACCGGCCTGTCCAGCTTTGCGCCACGCTTCACGACTCACCTTGCCGGCGCGTTCCCATTCATCGGCATACGGGGCGCATTCACGCTCGAAGAAGGCCCGAGCCGTTGCCCGGAACTGATCATGGTCCTCGGTAAAAATGTTCCGTCGCATCGGCTCTCTTCCACCACTTTCCCGTTGTAGGTTCTTGTTTCAGCTATTCCCCGCGGATTCGGTCGGCTAGGCGAAGAGCGCGCGCAGCTCGCTCTTGCCCCAGCCGCATTCACGCCCGCTCGCCCTCGATTCTCAGCTGCCGGGCCGCACGCCGGCGGCCCGGGTGCGGAACAGGTCCGTCGCCGCGAGAGCTCCGAGCTTCGTCGCGTCCCAATGGGCACCGCCGTTGGAGACCTTCGCCGCTATGTCCCAGCCCGACATCACTGCGAGGTATTCGCCGGTCACACGGAAGACCTGCCCGCTGATGTGACCGGCCGCCGGGCTCGCCAACCAGGCCACAACCGGTGCCGCCAGCGCAGGATCGAGCGGATCGAACGTGTCGGCGGCTCGCTCGTCGGCCTCGACCACAGGGCCGTCGATCACCCCACTGGCCAGGCGTGTCGCCGCGACCGGGCTGATCGCATTGACCGTTGCCCCGATGCCCGCCAGTTCCAGGCTCAATGTCTGCGTCAGCGCGGCGATAGCAGCCTTGGCGGGGCTGTAGTTCGACTGTCCGAAGTTTCCCTGCAGGCCTGCGCCGGAAGTGGTGTTCACGATTCGCCCGTAGACCGACCCATCGCCCGCCTTGGCTGCCACTCGCCAGCGTTTTGCCACAGCGCGGCTGGCAAGCCAGCTTCCGCGCAAGTGCACCCGCAAGACGAGGTCGAAGTCCTCGACAGACATATTCCAGATCGCCCGGTCCCGGACGATGCCGGCGTTGTTGACCACGATGTCCAAGTGCCCGAACTCATCGAACGCGCGGGCCACCATCGCATCGACCTGCGCTTCGTCGCCGACATCGCCGTAATCAGCGATCGCCGTGCCACCCCGTTGCCGGATGATCTCGACCACACGATCGGCATCGCGCCCGCGACCCTCACCGGAAGCCGATGAACCCAGGTCGTTGACCACCACACTCGCACCGTGCGCGGCCAACTCCAGTGCGTGCGCCCGACCGATCCCGTGTCCCGCGCCGGTGACGAGCGCAACCCGTCCGTTCAGCAATGCTCTGCTCTCCTTGGTGTGGGCACGTCCGCGACAGAACGTACGTTTCGTATTCCGCCGAGGGCCACCGATACCGTCGGTCCGGCGGACACGGACTCTTCGAACAGTAACAAAATTATATAACTAGTTCAACTATAACCAGGTGGCCCAGCATCCGTTTTAACTAACCCATTGCACTCTTTCCAGAGACTCTCTCACAGCAATCGGCGGTACGCGGCCGCCGGACCGGGGAGCTCACCGTCCTGAAGTGTGGTCGAGGAGGTAGAAGAGTCAATGGGAGCACGAACTGACGGGCGAGGACGAGACCAAGACGCCAGCGCCCAGCATGCCCCGCCGGGATGTCCACCCGCCCGGGCACAAACATCAACGAACCGGTGCTCGAACCATGCGACATGGTTGAAGCACCGGCTCGTTCTGACGCATCGCCTTCTGTATGTCTCCCAGGGATGACGGTGTGCAAGCCCTGGATCAGGGGACTGTCAAGCTCGCCTCGACGGCGAGTTTTCCCGACCGCGGAGGGGCTTTCCCTGCTACTCGAACACGGGGCACTACCAGCCTCTACACACCAAGGGCCTCGGGCGCCGAATCCGTCAGGCGGCAGCGAGTTCGGAGGGATTGCGCACCGGAAGACCCAAGAACCGCCGGGCGTTGTCACCCATGAAGTCGTAGGTGCGCTTCTCGTCCATCCCTTCGGCATACCGGAAGAAACCCTTGGGTTCCTCGAGACCCTCGGGATGGGGGAAGTCGGAGCCGAACATCACCCGGTCCCAGCCCACAGTCTCCACCACGTCGGCGACAGAACCCTCCCAGAACGGACTGACCCAGATATTGCGCCGGAAAACATCAATCGGATGTTCCGGGAACGCCTGAGGCATCTTCTTGTAGAAATCCTCGTAATCGTGGAAAAGCGGCTGCAACCACGCCGCCCCGTTCTCGATACTGGCGACACGAAGTTTCGGAAAGCGCGTGAACGTGCCGTGGGTGATCAGACTGGTGATCATATCGGTAATCTCGCGGTGCCCCAGCGCGATCCAGCGGAAGGCGCTCATTTCGGTGAACACCTGCGAGTTCGGCGGCTCCCACATATTGATGTAGTCATCCAGCGGCGGCTGGCTCGCATGCAGAACGACGGGGAGGCCGGCGGCCTCGACCTCGCGCCAGAATGGGTCGAACTCCGGCATCGCCGGACTGCGCCAGCCCTTCCAGCTCCGCACCGGTGCCGGTTTGATCAGAATGGCCTTGGCACCGTTCTCCAGAACATACTCCAGTTCCCGCAAGCCTTCATCGAGCAGACCCAAGTTGATGACCGGAGTCATGAACAGGCGATTCTCGTGCGTGAAGCCCCACGTTTCGAGCATCCACTGGTTGAGCGCGTGGATCATGGCACTGCACAATTCCGGATCCTCGCTCGCCGAGTGTTCGACGAGGTTGGCCAGCGTGGGGTAGATCAGCGCCTCCTGAACACCCTGCGCGTTGAGCGACTCGATCCGAGGCTCCGGGCCACGGAAGGAGGGGATCGAGTCCATCACGCGCTCCCGAGCCATCTGCGACAGAGTCTTGCCCTCATGGTTTTCGGCCGCGAAGAAGGCTTCCCACGCGCCGGGAGCGGCCACCCTGTCAAAGGTCGGGTTCGGGATGTAATCACGAATCTTCCCCAGGATGGAGATGCGGGTCTGCCGGCCCACCTCCACGAAATGGACGGCCGACTTGTACTTCTCGGGGAGGTACTTGGTCAGGGCATCCGGGGTTTCGTACATGTGCTGGTCGGCATCGAAGATCGGTGCGTTGGTGAACTGAGTCACGGGTCTTCCTCTCGAGACGGCGAGCTGAGCCGGTGGTGTCCATCCCAAGGTAGAATTATTTGACGGACTCGTCAACTATGATGTGGTGTGGGCGATGCAGCCGATAGAAGTGCGTGCATATCCCGCCTGACATCACGTCGACGAGGTTGTCACTACCTAACTACAGGCCGGCCTATCGGCAGGTAGCGGGCAGCAGACTGCCGAGATGGCGAATTGGCCGAGAATAACCACCGACTCGGTTATCGCATCTCGCCAGCCTAACAGCATACTAATTACACTATTCCGCTGGACAGTGGTTTCACTGGATGCAAGAGGAGGCAATCGGAGTGAAGGTCCTTGTGATCGGGGCAAGCGGCGATGTGGGACGGGGCGCCGTGGCGGCCTGCCTCGCGCGGGGGTGGGAAACGATCGCCGTCGGCCGCACGGCAGCAAAACTCACCGAACTCGCCGCCGAACACGACGACGAGCGGCTATCCACTGCAATCGGTGACCTTGCCGACGAGACGACAACGACCGCGTTGGCCGATTCCGTGGGCCTCGAGTCCATCGACGCCGTCGTGGTGACCGTAAGTGGACCGTGGTCACCGACACCCGTCCGCGACTGCGACTGGGACACGGTGTCGGAGACGTTCGACCGACTGCTACGTCCACATGTGAATGCCGCCCGGATTCTCCTTCCGCGACTCCGCAGCGGTGCGACCTACCTGACCGTCGGTGGCGGGATGGCGGACGCAATCTTTCCGGGCATGGCACCGGTCGCGATGTCCCAGGCCGCTCAGCGCAACTTCGTCCGGGCATGGCATCGGGAAAGCCGCGGGGTAGCGGTGGCGGTCCGCCAACTCACCATCGCCGCCATGGTCAACGGTCACAGCACCCGAAAGGTGGCCGCACCGGACTGGCTGACCGATGCCGAAATCGGCGATCGGATCTGCGCGATACTGGCCGATCCCGCAGCATTTCCCGGGCCGGTACTCAATTTCTCCGTCGCCGACCGGAACCCTGCCTGATCGAGCGGGACGATGCGGGGAGATGGCCCCGCGCGTACTCTGGCACGGAAGCTTGCCATGCCGACGGATCGATGGATGGACGACACAGATTCTCCGTACGCTCCGGCTGCACCCCACGAACATGCAGTCGTGGCCGGATCAGCCCAGCTCATGCCCCTGTCCGGCGTGATCGGGCAGGTGTATGGCACAGGGCCGGGCGCGGAGTATGCGCGTCGACTGCTCCAGATGTTCGGGGCCGAAGACACAATCGATGACGCGCCTCGAGTCGTGGTGTCAATGCCTCATCGTCCTGCGGTGCAGGATTGGGCGGAATCGGGCGCGATGGCGCTCACCGGTCGAGCCGATGGGCCACCGCTTGCCTCCCCCGGGATGCCCGCCACCGCGATCCGCGCCGCATTAGCAGTGTTCGCCGAATTGCGGCACGGACATTCGCGGTCCACTCCGTCGCTGCCCGGGGTCGAGGTGCTCGGTGAACGCGCCGCCATCTTCGGCCGTGGTCGCAATGCTCCGTGGTCGGTTGGGGGCGCATTTCGAGTTTTCCCGGCGGCGAGCGGGTACCTCGGTATTTCGTTGCCGCGACCGGATGACCTCACCCTTTTACCCGCCCTGGTCGAGGGCGAGGTTGGTAGCGAGCCGTGGCAGACGATCTCCGCGTGGGCACAGACCTGCTCTGCCGAGACAGCCGCTGCTCGCGCCCAACTGCTGGGCATTGCCGCCGCAGCCATACCCGACAGTCCCGGTCGGCCGCACGACAGACAGTTCCGGCATCGCGGCGGACATGGAATTCTCCTGCGGCAAGGTGGTTTTCGACGTCATCGGCGCACTCAGCCGTTGGTCGTCGATCTGACCTCGCTGTGGGCGGGCCCGCTGTGCGCGCATCTGCTCGGCCTAACCGGAGCCCGCATCGTCAAGGTCGAAAGTACGCGCCGACCCGACGGGTCGCGTTCCGGTTCGCGCGACTTCTATGACCTCCTCCATGCCGGGCATGCTTCGGTCGCAGTGGATTTCACAACTGCCGAAGGCATCACCACCCTGCGACGTCTTATCGACGCCGCCGACCTGGTGCTAGAGGCCTCCCGACCGCACGCGTTACGCAGACTCGGCATCGATGCCGATGCCGCCGTCGACAACGGCACAAGTTGGCTCGGCATCACCGCCTACGGACGCACCGGCCCATGGTCCGATCGGGTGGGCTTCGGCGACGATGTGGCCGCCGCGGCCGGCGCGGTCGTCATCGACGGCGGCGAGGTACTGCCGTGCGGGGACGCCCTCGCCGATCCGGTCGCCGGCGTTCACGCCGCCGTTGCTGCTGCCGCTCTTTTGGCCTCGGACACAGCGTTTCTGGCCGACGTGTCGATGCGCGACATCCTCGCCGCCACCCTGCGCGTCCCTGTCGAGCCCCATGACGTGATCCCAGGACCCGCCGGGCTCTGGCGAGTGCGCACCGCAGACGCCGAGTTCCCCGTCGCACCACCGCGCGCGCGCCGGTCGGAGACGGCCGCCGCGGAACTCGGCGCAGACACCGACGACGTGTTGGCACGATGGTCGCGCGCGTGAGCGTTCTGATTCAGGGCAATGCCCAGCTGGACATCCATTGAGAATGATCCCCTGGGTGCACGTCGTGCGGTAGCCGAGCAGTGCCAAAGGGAATCCGGATCGAGCCCGTTACGGCATGATGTCGAGCACCGACTCCGCTTCGAGGTCCGCGATCAAGAAATCCTTGACCTGCGCCAAGTGTTTACGCCAGAAGGCCACGGCCTTGTCAGCGTCTTTGTCTCTTATCAGCTGCACGAGCTTGACATGCGCCCGATGCGCGGCAACCGAACTGGCCCTGGCCGACTCATCCGCACGATGTTCCCGGACGAACTTGTCCACGTGACTTTCAATCACGGTCGCAACTATGTCCAAAAGCACAGTCAAGGTTTGATTGCCCGCCAGTTGCATCAGCAGGCGGTGGAACTCGAGATCGTATTGCGTGCCGAAAGCCATCGGGTCGGCGAGCAGCTCCGCACCTTCGGCGAGCATCTGATCCAGAACCCGCAGATCGGCAGCCGTGCGTTTACGCGCGAGCACCGCGACCGCAGTCGCCTCGAGATTCGCCCTCGCCTCATGGACATCGGCAAGAGTGGTCCGCCGATACTGCAACAATGTGCCGACATAGCGAGCAGCTACCGACGCATCCGGCAGGGTAACACGAGCGCCACCCCGAGCACCGCGCCGCACCTGAATAACCTGTTCTGATTCCAGAATTCGGAACGCTTCCCGCAACGTCGGCCGTGATACACCGTACTGCGCCATCAACTCGGTCTCCGACGGCAGCGCCTGCCCCTCCTCCAGCTGACCGGTCACGATCTGTCGGCGCAGCTGGGCAGCAATCATCTCCCCAGCCTTAGGCACGCGGACGACAGACGTCGACCGTGGCATCGCAGACATACATTCCCCTTAATCGTTGTGATCAGCTGATACATATTATTATCACCCCACCCCAACAGCAAACCGAACCCACGCCCGCAAATTCGGCAATGCCCAACCCGGCCCGCCGCCACTGGATACAGGCCGAGATCGCGATCAGTCATTTCAACCCCCCGCCTCGGACGTGGCGGTCGGCGTCGTCCACCCCCAGGCAGCCGTCCCCAGCCCCTCGAGGTCACTACACCTCATCGAGACCCTCGAAGCCGCATGCACGACCGGAGCACCTACTCGGATCCTCGGGTCCTCGGCAGGAGCCTGCCTAGGTCGGCCAGGACGCCCTCCAGCTCGGCGAGAGCGGGAAGCATCCGAGCCGGGCCTATGTCAATCCGAGGAGGTCGACGCTGGCACGGTCCCAGCTTCCCCGGAAGATGCGTTTGACGACCCAGTCATTTGCTGCGTAGCGAAGGCCGATTTCGCGCTACTTGCCAGCGATCGTCGCATTTGGCACTATCGTCATATTGAGGCCAGATCAGCTGGTGCCAGATCAGCTGGTATTTCCCCGCAATCCCTGGGAGCAACGCATGTCCCTCCCCCCTTGTCTCGCCGACACCGTCCGCGACAACGCTGTGCGCTTCGGCTCGGTTCTCGCCTACCGCGCAGAGGGGCAGACGCTTACCCACGCCCAATTACACACTCGTGCAACGGCACTCGCTGCGGCGCTGGCACGGATGGGCCTACGCCGCCAGGACCGGATCGCGGTATTCGGCCAGAACAGTATCGCATTCGGCGAGGTGCTCGCCGCCGGCCAGCTGAGCGGCCTGGTAGTCGCCACGGTGAACTTCCGCTTGGCGCCGCCGGAGATCGGTCGCATCCTGGCTGACGCGGCGCCGCGAGTCCTGTTCGTGGATAGCGAATATCTGTCAGTAGTGGATGCCATCCGCCCCGCGGTGGATATCGAGCACGTTGTCTGCTTCGAGGGGTCGGACCGCTCGGAGGTCATCGACTATCAGGAGTTGATGGACTCCGCAGCAGGAGCGGATCTGCCGTTCACCGCGCGCCCCGACGACATCGCCTGTCTGGTTTACACCAGCGGCACCACGGGGAACCCCAAAGGATGCATAATCGGCCAGCGTGAACTCCACGCAAGTGCCCACATCCTCAACGGTGAGTTGCGCACCGGAAGCACCGATCGGGTATTGCTGACAATGCCTATGTTCCATATCGGCGCAATGGCGATCGGCTTGGCGCTGCACGCGCGTGGCGGCACGGCCGTGCTACATCGCAAGTTCGAACCGCGAGCGGTCCTCGACGCGATCGCCGCCGACAACGTCACCACCCTGCACCTGGCCCCAACCATGCTGCAAGGCGTACTCGACGCCGCCATCGGCGATGCCGACGCACTCCTCCCTGTCAAGACCGTGGTGTATTCGGCGGCCCCTATCACCACGACAACCCTGGCCGCGGCCATGCGGGCAATGCCGCAGGCAGGTTTCCTGAACCTCTACGGCCAGACCGAGGTGATCACCGCCGGACTGCCTCGCGAATTACACTTCGGCGCAGAAAATTCCGTCCAGCGGCGGTTGCGATCTGTCGGGCACCCCTTCCCACAAACCCGGGTACGCATCATCGACGAGGCGGGCAACGACTGCCCGACCGGTCAGCCGGGCGAGGTGATCGTCGCCTCACCGACCGCATTTCGCGGTTACTGGAACAATTCACAGGCGACGGCACAAACTCTGCGCGACGGATGGTGCCACACCGGCGACGTCGGCTTCCTGGACGAGGAGGGACTGCTGCACCTGGTCGACCGAAAGAAGGACATCATCATCAGCGGCGGCGAGAACATCTACTCGCTGGAGGTCGAAGACACACTGAGCAGCCACCCGACCGTGGCACGATGCGCAGTAATCGGGGTCCCGGACCAGCAGTGGGGCGAGGCGGTGTGGGCGATCGTCGAACCTGCCGACAACGCCGTGGTCGACAGCGCACAACTGCGCACTTTCGTCGGGGACCAGCTCGCCCGCTACAAAGCGCCCAAAACAATTGTCGTCGTCGACGCATTACCTATTCTTCCCACGGGAAAGATCGACAAGAAGACATTGCGCGCCCACTACACGGCAGCGGACGGCGCGGTCTAGCGCACTGTTCGACCGCAGGCAGAGGGGGCCGCCAGGGCGACCAAGATTTTGACCTCGGTCGCACGGCCATCGCCGAGAAGATGTTCGAGGCCACCGTCGACCACCTCACCGAGGGAAATCGTGCTACCGACCATATGCCGCGGATCGATCTTCCCCGCCGCCACCGCGTCGATGACAGCCTGGAAGTCGGCACGCGTATACGCGAAGCTGGCCGTGATGTGTTTTCGGTAGTGAGCAGATCCACCGGTCGCCCCCTCGCCAACGACTCGCTGTACAGTTATATTATTGGACTCATTAATCACGTGCGTGAGCGAGCTGCGCTTGCCGCAAAAGGAGGGGCTCAGTCGATGAGCATGGCCGCCGAACAACCGGTCGACCGTATTTCCTTGGCCGACACCCTGAAAATCCACCGGGTCAGCGGTTCGGAATTCCTTGCCCCTATCCGTCCCACCGCCACACCGCGCATCTTCGGTGGCGTCACGGCCGGACAAGCAGTGCTCGCCGCCCTGGCGACGGTGACCAGTGACCGACGCATCCACGCCCTGCAGGCCACATTTCTGCGCCCCGGCACCGGCGACGCTCCGGTCACGTATCACACCGACCACCTGCACGACGGCGGGTCGCTCACCACCCGCCTGGTCACGGCCACTCAGTACGACCGGACCATCTTCACCGCCACCGCGTCGTTTCACCGTTCCGAAAACGGTCTGGCACATCAAATTCCGACCCTATCCGCACCGGAGCCCGAAAAGGTCGCGCCCGCAGCAAGCGCACTGAGCGACGACGCCGTCAATCTGTCATGGCTGTCGGCGATCGAGCAGAATTTTATGCTGGAATTTCGCTTCCCCGACACGCCGATCCGGGTCTCGACCACCCGCGGCGTCACCGTCGCACCGCGACAACAGTTCTGGGTACGCCCACGCGGCCCGCTGCCCGACGACCAATCGGCCCACGCCGCGGTGCTGGCATACCTGTCGGACGTCCTGCTGCTCTCGACATCCCTCGGGCCGCACGGCAAAACACTGCAAGATCCAGGCATGCGGTTCGCCACGGTCAACCACACAATCTGGTTCCATTCCCCTGCCCCAGCCGATGATTGGCTCCTGTACGAGCAGGAGGGGATCTGGGCCGGGTCCGCGCGCGCCGTATGTCGAGGCTCGATCTTCCGCAGGAGCGGCGAGCTGGCCGCGACAGTCATGCAAGAAGGGCTCATCCAGGTCTCGGCATAAGACGTACCCGGTGCCTACCCCGATGCTGCGCTGTCTACACTCGCGGGCTTGTCCACGCCGTTCGCGATGGGAAGCGGCAGGCCGCAGCGCCACGTAATCGACGTGCGGCCGGTCGGTCCGATGATCGAGGACGTCACCCGGGTGCCGCCTCGACGGAAGCACCGTCATGGGGTGGCCGGCACCGATGGTCCGCTCCGATCTCCGACAAGGAGCACCAACTTTCCGATCGCGCGACGCTCACGGACGGCGAGCAATGCCTCCGCGACATTCTCGAGGTCGTACCGAGCGCCGATATGGGGCCGCAGCCGCCCGGCCCGGAAATGCTCGATCAGTTCCTCCTCGTCGCGCCGGGCGTCATCGGGACGCTTCTCGCCGAAGGTCCGAATCTCCATGCCGCAGACTACGACCCCCTTGAGCAGAACGAGATTCAAAGGGATGGAAGGTATTTCCGAGCTCGCGAAACCGAGGCAGACGAAACGGGCGCCCCACGCGGTGGCCCGCAGCGCCTGCTCGCTGTGCGCGCCGCCGACGGGATCGATCACTACATCGGCACCGGTTCCGGTGAGTTCTTTGATCCGGTCCTTCAGCTTCTCGCTGCGGTAGTCGATGGTCTCCGCCGCTCCGCGCGCCCGGCACACCTCGGCCTTCTCCAGGCTCGATACCGCGGCGATCACCCGCGCGCCGAGCAGCGCGGCGATCTCCACCGCCGCCAGGCCGACCCCGCCCGCCGCGCCGAGCACCACGACCTGGTCACCGGGTCGTACCTGCGCGACGCTGCGCAGCGCGTGGTACGCAGTGAGATAGGTGACCCGGAACGCGGCAGCCTCGGCCGGGTCGACGCGTTCGGGCACCGACCACAGAGCGGCTGCGGGCACCGCGATCCGCTCGGCGAACGCGCCGTTCGCCGCCACACCCGCCACCCGGTCCCCCGGATCGAAACCGGTGACGCCGGCCCCGACCGTGCGGACGGTTCCAGCGAACTCAGACCCCAGTGTCAACGGCAATGGCCATCGCACCTGATAGTCACCGCTCATGATCAGCAAATCGGGATAGTTCACTGCCGCCGCGGCGATGTCGACGACGACCTCGCCCGGCCCCGCCACTGGGTCCGGCACATCCTCCACGCGCAGGTTGTCGATCGGGCCGTAGGCCTCGATGCGTGCAGCCTTCATTGCGATTCTCCGAATTCTCTTGTCTGCGTGGGCATCATAGGGTGCGGAAGGCTCCTCCGTCGGCGAGGATCTGCGCACCGTTGATGTAGCCGGATGCTTCCGACGCGAGGAACACGCACAACCCCACGAGGTCCTCGGGCCGCCCCAACCGGCCCATCGGGTTCATCTGCTCGGCCTGCCTTCTCATCTCGGGCGTCCACGCCTTGCTGATATCGGTATCGAAGGCGCCCGGCAGTATCAGATTGGCTCGAACCTTCGGAGTCCACGCCCCCGCCAGACCGAGCGTGAGCGCATTGAGCCCGGCCTTGGCCATCGCATAAGGGAGGTCGATGACGTCGGGCCGCAGCGATCCCGCCGTCGAGATATTGATGATCGACCCGCCGTCGCCGGCGTTCATCCGCGAACCGATCAACGTCGCCAGCCGAAACGGCCCTTTGGCATTGACCGCATGGGTTTTGTCGTAGAGCGCTTCGGAGACAGAGGAGAGACCGGAGTACAAAGGCGACATTCCGGCGTTGTTCACCAGGACGTGGCAGGCGCCGAAGCACTCGTAGACACTCTCGACCAGACGGTCGCAGTCGTCCCAGTGGCTGACGTTGACCGCGTGCGGCAGCACCCGGCGACCGGTCGCCCGCCCGATCTCGTCGGCCGCGGTACGGCAAGCGTCCAATTTGCGGCTCGCGACGACGACATCGGCACCGGCGATCGCGAGCCCTTCGGCGACCGCCCGGCCGATACCACGGCTGCCGCCGGTGACCACGGCGACCTTGCCGGACAGATCGAGGGATTCGGCCGGTGTCTTCATCGAGTGACCCGATAGTCGCTGGAAGCCGCGAGCTCGGCCGCGCCCGCCATCAAATCCAGTATCAGCGGACCGAAGGACTGCAACTTCGGATCGTCACCCGCGCGCTGATACCCCTGTTCGAGGACGATCGCCAGTTTCCACTTCGCCAGAATCTGGTAGTAATCCATATCGTCGACCTGACGACCCGAACGTTGCGCGTAGTACTCGATGAGGGCGGTCCGACCGGGCATCCCGGTCAGATCGACATAGTTCTTCGATCCGTCCGCCACGGTGTCCTCCGGCCAGGAATGCATGAGCCAGGCGAGATCGAGTTTGGGGTCGCCGATCGTTCCCATCTCCCAGTCGATGATCGCGGCAAGACGCGCGGGCGCGCCGTGCTGGTACATCACGTTCGCGAACTGGTAGTCGCCATGCATGATGCCGGGTACGAAGTCGATGGGGCGGTGCTCGTCGAGCCATCGGGTGGCCTCGTCGTAGCCGGGCACATCCCGGCTGCGGACGCGTTCGTAGAACCTCGTCCAACGGCTGACCTGACGCTCGTGATAGCCCTCCGGTCTGCCCAGATCACCGAGGCCACGGGCCAGCCAGTCGACCTGGCCCAGCAGCACGACGCCTTCGACAAGTTGTTCGGCGAGGGCCGGACGCGTGGAGAGGTCACTTGCGAACGGTTCGGGCCAGGCGATGTCCTCCACCGGTGACCAGCCATCGACGAAGCCCATCAGATAGAACGGCCTGCCGAGCACCGATGAGTCCGCACACATCGCGATCGCCGGGGTGTGCGGGACATCGGTCCCGGCCAGCGCCTGGATAATCCGCCATTCGCGCAGGATGCCTTCGTCGCGCGAGGACGGCGCGGAGATAGGCGGTTTGCGTAGCGCGGCATGAAAGTCACCGCGTCGGATCTCGAAGATCTCGTTCTGACTGCCACCGGAGAGGAAGGCGGTCTCGACCGGCGCTCCGCGACCAGGCAGCCCGATGGCGTCCATCCACGCGGCGAGGGTGACGGTGTCGAGGGGTGTGGTCGCTGTCATTCCGCTTCTCCGCTCCCCAGCAGCTCCGCTTCCGCCCGCTCGCGCAGTGCCGGAATGTATTCGCTCGGCCACATCCCCGTGGCCGGCGTGTAGTCGCGCAGCAACTGCTTGGCGACGGTGCTCTGATGGACTTCGGTCGGTCCGTCCGCGAGCGCGAGTAGCATTCCCGCGGTGTAGAAGCGCGTCAGCGGCAGGTCGTAAGTGGTGCCGAGGGCACCGTGTACCTGTATCGCCCGCCGGGCGACGGCTTCCAGCACGCGCGGGGTCTGCATCTTGATGGCCGCGATGTCCTTGCGCACCCGGTTGTAGTCGTTGTACTGGTCGATTTGCCAGGCGGTGTACATCACGAACAGGCGAAACTGCTGGATTTCGACGTAGGAGTCGGCCAGCATCGCCTGCACGGACTGCTTCGCGGCCAGCAACTCGCCCTTCGTGCGCCGCGACAGCGCACGTTCGGCCATCATGTCGAGGCAGCGCTGCGCCGCCCCGACCGACCGCATCGCGTGGTGCACGCGTCCGCCGCCGAGCCGGGTCTGCGCCACACCGAAGGCGTCACCCTCCGCTCCGAGCAGCGCCGAAGCGGGAACGCGCACATCGACGTAGCGCACGTACGCCTCGGATCCGTCCTCCGGCGGCTCCCCGAGATGGGCAAGATTGTGCTCGATCTCGATACCTGGTGTTTCCGCCGGCACCAGGAACATCGACATGCGCTTGTGCACAGGCGCTTTCGGATCGGTAACAGCCATGACGATGAAGAAACTCGCCCAGCGGGCGTTCGAGGAGAAGAATTTGGCGCCGTTGATCACCCACCCGTCTCCGTCGCGCACCGCCCGGGTCGTGAAGACGTCCGGATCGGCGCCGCCTTGCGGCTCCGTCATCGAGAAGCACGAGACGATGTCACCTTCGAGCAGCGGATCGAGGTAGCGCGCCTTCTGTTCCGGTGTGCCGTAATGGGCGATGATCTCGGCATTGCCGGTATCGGGCGCCTGGGTGCCGAAGATGCGGGGACCCCAGATGGACGTACCGAGAATCTCGTTGAGCATAGCCAGCTCGAGCTGGCCCGAACCCGTGCCGCCGAGTTCAGGGGGCAGATGGCAGGCCCACAGTCCCCGGTCCCGCACAGTTTCCTTCAGGGGATCGATAACCCGGCGCTGCTCGTCGGTCAGCGGCTTGTAGATGTCGTGAGGCCACAAGACATCCAGCTTGTAGATCTTGTCGGTCACGAATGCCTTGACCCAGTCCAGTTTCTCTCTGAACCCGGGATCGACACTGAAGTCCCAGCTCACTTACAGCCTCCTTGTCGGGTGAATGCCGCCGTCAGAATATCCATTCTGGACTTTCAGAATCAACATTCTGACACGTTAGAATGATGCAGAGGGCTGGGAAGGAGTTCGATGTCGACATCCATCGCCACGACCGAAGATCGAGATCCGGTCATCGGGGCCGCGGTCGACCGCGCGTTGTCGAAGCGGCGCGCCGATGTCCAGCGTGAAGTGGAGGCCATCCTGGACGCCGCCCTCCGGGTGGCCGAGCGCGTCGCGCCGAATCCACCTCGGGTGGCCGACATCGTCGCCGAGGCAGGCACGTCCAACCAGGCGTTCTACAAGTTCTTCAGCAGCAAGGACGAACTCATGCGCGCAGTCCTCGCGCGCGGCACGGGTCGAGTGCACACGTACCTGTCACATCGAATCGGCAAAACGGATAAGCCCGCCGAGCAGGTGGAGGAATGGATCCGAGGCGTCCTCGCCCAAGTCGGCGACCAGACCGCGGCGCGGCAGAGCAGGGCGATTACGATTCATCTCGGCGACAGGGCGATCGCAGAAGCCGGAGCTCCTGGCTTGGACAAGGCGCGCGAACTGCTGCGCAAGGCGGTGCGAGCCATGGGCAGCGAGCACGTCGAGTTGGATACCAACGCGGTGTTCGAACTGACCTTCGCGGTATTGGCACGACACAGCGCCGCCGGTAGCTCACCCTCGGCGGAGGAATCCGCCCACCTCGTCGAGTTCTGTCTGGCCGCAGTGGCGCACGGTCGCACTGATACCGCGGCCTCTATGCTCTCGTCAGCCGGCCCGGCCTGCGGAGCCGCGAAGATGAAGGCGCCATGACGGTCCATCAGAGCGAAATAGCGCCTGACCCAGGTCTCCATCTCAGAGGCGCTGCACGGCCGCGGCAGGTTTTCGATTTCGCCGACTACCTCGAGAAGATCCCGGTACGCCGCCTCGCCGAGCGCCTCGAAGACTTCCCGCTTCCCTCGGAAATAGGTATAGAAACCGGCGGGCGATATGCCGCACGCGTCGGTGATGTTGTTGATCCGGGTGCCACCGTAGCCGAGTTCGAGGAACAGCCGCTCGGACGCGACCAGGATCGCGCTGCGCGTCCGGAGCGCACGCGGGCCGAATCGTTCGGCTGCCTCGACACTCCCCTCGATTTATGACATATCTGTCAACTATGCTCCCCTCGGAGCGAAATGCGCGACTGACGGACTACAAGTCGAGGACGAGCCGTGGCGTGTTCGCACGCGAGACGCAGACCATCATGGTGTCGTTGGCGGCTTGCTCCTCCGGCGTGAGCAGCGAGTCGCGGTGGTCCGGAACACCGCCGAGCACGCGCGTCTCACAGGTCCCACAGGTGCCCTCCTCACAGGAGGTGGGAACTTCGAACCTGGCAGCTTCCAGCGCGGCGACAATCGTCTGATCGGCGGCAACACGTACTGTCGTCCCGGACTGCGCCAGGTCCACCTCGAAGCTACGTTCCGGCTCGTCGACCACGATCGCCTTCGGCGCGAAACGCTCGACATGCACGGCGATTCCGCGCTCGGCACAGCACTGCTCCGCCGCGAGCAGCAGCGCCTCGGGACCACAGCAGTAGACCGCGGGCTCATCGGCGAGGTCCAGACCGTCCAAAGCCCCGGCCAGATCGAGCAGCCCGGTCTCGTCTTGCGGTCGCAGTGCGACCCGGTCGGCATATTCAACGACCAGGTCCGCGCCGAATGCCATGGACGCCCGAGTGCGGCCGCCGTACAACAGACACCAGCGCGCCCCTCTCGCGGCGGCCGCCCGCACCATCGGAATGATCGGCGTCACGCCGATTCCGCCCGCGATGAACAGGTACGACTTCGCATCGACGAGTCGAAAGTGATTGCGCGGTCCTGCGATTCGAATCGACTCACCGACCTCGAGTGCGGTATGCACATATTCCGAGCCGCCACGCCCGTTCGGCTCACGCAGCACCGCTACGCGGAAGCAGGACCGGTCGTCGGGATCGCCGCAGAGCGAGTACTGCCGCACGAGGTCCGGGCCGAGCACCAGATCGATGTGCGCACCCGGCTCCCACGCCGGAAGCTGACGATCACTGGGATCACGCAGGGTCAATTCGACGACGTCGTCGGCGACGACCGCCTTACCCGCGACGATCAGGTCGAGTTTCGGCTCGACACGCGAAGTTGCAGACATTGTCATCCTTCCCAGCGGTCCAGGCGCGATAAACCCGCAAATTTCAGTCACTACCTCGGCGGACCAGCGATTTGATGCTACCGTCAAACGAGCGTCATATTGATCGGCTAGGCACCGCTACACTCTAGAGGAAGTCCGGCACGTTGACGATTTCGTCGCCTAGGACACCGAAAGCGGCGACAGCGAACGATAAATGGTGGCGAGCAAGGAGATACGAATGCGACTACACGGACTGTCCCTCGAGATCACCGGCTGGTTCCAGGTGGCCTGGTCCGCCGACTTCGCCGTGGGCCAGGTGGTGCCCCTGCGCTACTTCGGCCGCGATCTCGTCGGGTACCGAGGCAACGACGGCGTCGTGCGGGTCCAGGACAGGTACTGCCGTCACCTGGGCGCGAGCCTCGCGCACGGCGGAAAGGTAGTCGACGAGGGCATCCAGTGCCCTTTCCACGGCTGGGTATGGGCCCCCGACGGCCGGAACATGTCGATCCCCTACCAGGATCGACCGAGTCGAGCCCGCCGGCTGGGCTGCTGGCCGACGATCGAACGCAACGAGTCCATCTACATCTGGTTCGACGCCGAGGGCCGCGAGCCCTTCTTCGACGTACACGATGCGTTCACCGCCATGCGTCCGACCGCAGGTCGGGAATTCCACCCGCTCCGTCCCGAAGCCCGGCAGCACTTCCGCGACCTGCGCGTGCACCCCCAGATGGTCACCGAGAACACGGTCGACCCGCAGCACTTCCGCTTCGTCCACGGCACGCCCGTCAGCCCGGTGGTGCTGGAGGAAACGGTGGAAGGCCCCCACTGGTGGGCCCGTATCGGTTTCGGCAAAGGTTGGACCGAACACGCCGAGGACGCCGACGGCGTACTCCGGACCGACACCGAGAACACCATCGAATTGCACTGGGACGGACTCGGCGCCAGCGTGACGGCCGAACACCTCGCCGGACAGGGCGTCCGCGTCATCATGATCAACTGCACGCCGGTCGAGGACGGACGGAGCGAGATCTTCGCCAGTTACTGGGTCGACCGGCAGGCCGGCGACCTCGAGGACGGAACGTACGACCGTCGCCTGCGATCGGCGAAGCTGGCGCTGCCCGACGATATCGAGATCTGGAACCACCAGATCTATCTCGATCCTCCCACCCTGGCGGGCCCGGAAGGCCCCGGCTTCCGCAAGATGCGCAAGTGGGCCAAGCAGTTCTACCCCGCGAACGACGCGGTCAACGGCCCCAACGGCGCCGGCGACACGCGAGCGCCCAATGCCGAGAAGGCCGAGGCCGGGGCGTGACCGATGCGGCCGCCGGGCTCCACACGGATTCTGGAAGCTGATCGCCGCGCAACTGCGCGAGAGCGCGGAACAGGTCGCGGCAGGGCCGTTCGAACGCCGGCGTCGGTGCGGGCACCAAGGTGTGATCGGCGTGTCGGACGCGAACCGGGCGGCGCCGTGGTGGTCGTGGTGGCACCCGGCGACAGCCACTGGATTCCGCCGCCGCGTTGCGGCACTGATCGACATCGGTGGGTGGGCGCAGCGCTCGGCGCCCAGGCTGCTCCGAATGAACTGCAGAGCATCAGATTTCGGCAGCGGAAGGGATCGTTCAGGCCTCGCTGCCGGTACGCGCCGTCCACTTGCCGTAGGGGATGTGATCGGGAATGTTCCAGAAACTGCGGACCCTACTGCTCCCGTCCGGTTCTAGCCGCCACACGTCGACGCTGGGGATGATCAACGGCTCACCACGGTAAAGACCCTCGTTGTGGCAGACGACGACAGCCTCGGAGCCTCCGGTGATCAACTGAAGAATGGTGACGGCGGGATGGTCCGGCCCGGTCCGGTCCCACAATTCGCCCGCCAGATCCCACCCACGTTTGACCGGAGTACCCACCGGATCCTCCAGGATCGGTTCCCCGGGCGCAGTCTCACGCCAATGCCTCAACCAACCTTCCCGGTCCTGCTCGTTCCACAGCCGATACCACCGGCGAATGAAGATCTCCAGCTCGTTCCCCGTGATCGTCACGTGAGACTCCTTCCACGACCCAAGCAGACTACTTTCCTAAACCTTATTGTTCAACTGATTACACTATTTCGCTCCACGACCCGCGTAGAACGAGTAAGGTCGTGAGTCCCACAGCAGGACTGATAACTAAACTATTTATCTGTATGAGCTGGAGCCCGCACCCTCGGCGGGATCGCTGGCCCTCCGGGACACGGCAGCACGGCACACCCAGGCCGTGGGCTCACGCTTTTCGGCATCAGGAGATGAAGATGACAACCGACCAAGGGTTCCCGCTCGCCGGAGTGCGAGTCCTTGAACTGAGCGCGGGCCAAGCCGGCCGAACCGCGGGCATGCTCCTCGCGGACCTCGGCGCCGACGTCGTTCGCGCCGTTCCGGAAGACTGGGCACCGGCCGCACCGGATTCTCCCGAGGGGCCGCAAGACCTGTGCTGGGACCGCGGCAAGCGATTCACACCCGCCGCGGACCCCGCCGCCGTGCGACGCCTCGCCCGCGCCGCCGATGTGGTGCTCGACGACGCGTCGCCGGGGGCCGAGCGGCCCACGGGGCTGGACTCGGAATCCCTGTGTGCGTCGGCACCCGCGCTGGTACACGTGTCCATGCCCCCACACGGAACCGTCGGCCGCTGGCGCGATCTTCCCGCCGACCCGCTACTTACCTCTGCCATCGGCGGATTCGCCACCTTCCACCCCTCCCACGACCCTGGCACTCCGATCGCCTCCGCGGTGCCGATGGTGCCCGCAATTCAGGGCGCACTCGGCTCCGTGTTGGCCGTGGCTGGTGTATTCGGCGCCCGCACCACCGGTCATGGCCGCTCCCTGATCACCACGGGACTGCATGCCTGCGCCGCCGCATTGTCCACCCTTGTTGTCAAGGGGATCGATACGGACCAGGTCATCAATCCCGGCGGCCGGATGGACAGCAGACCCAACTTCCGCATCTACCGGTGCGCCGACGACCGTTATCTCCACTTGTCGGCACTGACTGTCGAATTCTTCCTGCCCGCGCTTACCGCACTGGACCGCCTCGACATCATGGTCATGCCCGGTGTCGACGGCGAGTTTCTGAACGTCCTGCGACCTGAGATCGGACCTGCTGTATCTGCGGAGCTGGAACAAGCCTTCGCTCAGCGTCCGCGCGACGAGTGGCTGGAAATCCTCGGGGCAGCGGGCGTTCCGTGCGCTCCGGTGCTGAAGCGCGAGGACTGGCTGAAAAGCGATATCGTCGCTCACGCAGCGCCGCCGGTCGAACTCGCGCATCCCGAGGTGGGGCCGGTGATGCTGCCCGGACCGCCTCTGACGTTCTCGGAGTCGGCCTCGGCGATCCGACATCTGCCCGCCGCGCAATTCGTGCCCGCAGCCGAATTGTGGACCGACGAGCGACCCGAGGTGTCGCGGGCGACACCCGCCCCCGCCCTTCCTCTCGCAGGTCTGCGGATTCTCGACATCAGCACGTTCCTCGCCGGCCCGCTGGTCAGCACTCTTATGGCCGACCTCGGCGCAGCGGTCGTCAAAGTGGAGGCCCCCCGCGGAGACCCCTACGCCGCGTACGCCGCCTCCTACGCCGCAGTCAACCACGCCAAATCCATCGGCGCCCTCGACCTCCGCGACCCCGACGGACATTCGGCGCTACTACAACTCGCCGCCGATGCCGACGTCCTCGTGGACAATCTCCGCCCATCCGTTGCCCACCGACTCGGCGTGTCGGATAAGTCGCTGCGCGCGGGACATCCGCGACTGGTGCATACGTCCGTCTCGGCGTTCGGTGCCACCGGGCCGTTCGTCGAGATGCCGGGCTTCGACCCGGTCCTGCAATCCCGTTCCGGCCTCGCCGCGGCGCAAGGCGGAGACGACGAGCCCGTCGCCACGCTCACACCGGTCCTCGATGTCGCCACCGGCGCACTTGCCGCTTTGGGCACCCTGGCGGCCCTGGTCGAACGGGTCACCTCGGGACGAGGACAACACGTTACGACCTCACTCACCGCCTCATCGACTTTCCTACAGCTCGCCGAACTGACGTCCTACTCCGGCAGACCGGAAGCCGAGGCCGGGGGCCGCGACTACCGGGGTCCGGAACCCGCGCGCCGCTACCACCGCGCCGCCGATGGCTGGCTCGCCATCGCGGCCACAACAGCCGCACAGCGCCGCGCAGTGGAATTCCTGGTCGGGCAGGCTCCGCTGACCCACGAAGCCGTCGCCACTGCACTCGCCGACCACACGGTCGAGCATTGGGTTGGCGTCTTCACCGAGGCGGGCGTGCCGGTCTGCGCTGTGCCGTCGCCGATCGGATTCCTCGATCAGCCGTATCTCGCGGATAACGACTTCAGCCACGTCGTACGCGATCCCCGGTTCGGTCGGTTCCGGCTGATTCGTGGATACTTCCAGCGCCCCGATACGCACGCTCACGCCGCCGAGTGGCCCGAGGGCGTGGAATTGCTGCGCCGGGCGGGTGCGCTGCGAGAGCGGTACACGCTGAGCGATCCGGAGCACGACGCGATCGTCGTCTAGGAGTCATCCGTGGCGGCATCGTAGAAGTACCGGACCAGGAAGTACCCGGACAAGTTGAAGACGCGGGCGGTCCGCCTGTATCGGGAGTCGGACCCGAAACCGACGATCCGGAAGCCGGCCGAGCAGCTCGGGGTGCATCACGAGGCGTTGCGGAACTGGATCCGCCAGACCGAGGCCGATGCCGGCAAACGTTTGGAACGTGTTAACGAGATATGCGTTCTGCGAGTGCGTATTTCGCCGCGGAGCTCGGCCCGACCCGGCGGTGATCACGCGGTTCGTCGAACAGAACAGCCAGCACCCGGTCGAGCTCCTGCTACGGGTCCTGGGCATCACGTCCTCGACCATGATCAGCGCTGGGGCCGGTCGATCTCGGCGGCGAGGAAAGCCGACGCAGCCTCGAGAATCGCCGACGAGCTAAGCTGGAACGCCGCATACCACCGCCCCGCTTGCGAACATTTCTCGAACGTTTGCCGGGACAGTTTCGGCCCGTGGCTCGTCGCTCGTGCCGCGGCCCGGCCGAGCAGATCTTCTACCCGAGAACCCGAGATGAACCGAATTGCGTTATCGGCCTGGACAATCCCGCCCGGCGCATTCGTCACCCGAGGGAGTCCAGCTCTCATCGATATGGGTGGTGCGCGTCTTTTGTTGTGACAGACGCGATCCCATCGCTGCCAGTACTTCGGTGCTCTAATTTCGCAACGCTTCGGCCTCCGCCCTGATACCCTGCCATCAGGCACTAATCGTCGGCATATCTGGGTGGGATGCGCCTGGCTGACGGAAACCGGCACGCTGTAGTCGTGCGCGTGATGCGGACCAGTTCGCCGAAATGCTCACACGCCGATGCTCATTGACTCCCGGATGCGATCAACACCCAGTCATTGCCGACCAGCATCGCGCCGGAAGGAGGCCATCGACGACGGCGGAGGCCACGGGCATTGCGAGCTTTTCCACAAGTGCCGCGCGATGGAAAGCTCGGGGTAATATAAACTGAATTATTTACCGAAAGCAGTTCAATGCTAGACCCAGCACAGCAGGACGGCTACCCCCACGGCCACCGGCCTCGCAGTCCGGTCAGGATGGCTCGACGAGTTCGGAGGGCGGCATTGCCCCGCAGTTATCGGCTGAGGCCGATGGCCCTGCCGATAAAACGAGAGGACCAGTTTCCGGGCCGGTCGGCGGGTGGCGATTCCGGTTCCTTCTCGGCAGCGGGTCAGGATGCCGAACACCAGGTCCTGAATGGCCAGGCCGTCATCGACAGGATCGGTATGCCCTGTAGGGCGACCGATGAAGTAGCAGCTCGGGGCGCCGGTCGACGGCCTGTAGCCGCGGAGCAACGACGCTCAGCGGAAAGGATGACGAAGTCATGACAAGCGTCGAAGAACCACAAACCGGAAGTGCCGCCGAGGACTTCGCTGCGGTGCTGCGATACCGGATGCGGGCTTACGGTGGTGAACCCTTCGCCGAGGTCGGCGGCCGCTGGCTCACGGGCGAGGACCTCACCGGGTATGTCGACCGGCTCAACACACTCATCGCCGGCGCCGGCGTGGCGGAGAACGCCGCGATCGGCGTGGTGATGCGCAACCGGTTTCCGCATGCCGCGGCGATCCTCGCGTTCGTTTCGGAAAACCGCTCGTTCTCGATGATCTACTGTCAGCAGTCTCCGGAGGCGATCGGCGCGGATATCGAACGGCTGGGACTCGCCTTGGTCGTGGCGGATCCTGAGGACTGGACGCCTGCCGTCGTGGATGCCGCACGCCGGCAGGGATCGGTCGGGATCGCAATCGGGGCTGACAGGGATCACGTCACGCTCGTTCCCGGCCTGGAGCGGTTGGGTGCGGGTCCTTTCGGTGAGGTGATCGATCAACACGGTGTCGCCGTTCTCACCAGCGGCACTACCGGGCCGCCGAAGCGGCTGCACATCCGCGTGCCGGTGCTCGAACGCGCGGCCGCGAGCGCCAGCCCCGGCGTCGCGGTGTCGGCTGATGAGCCTCCGGATCTGGTCTTCTGGCCGTTCGGCGGGATCGGCGGCCTTTGTCAGTTGCTCGGCGCCGTACGCGCGGGCAAGCGGCTCGTCCTACTCGAGCGGTTCACCGTGCCGGAATGGGTGAGCGCGATCAAGCGTCATCAGATCACCCGCGTCGGCGTACAACCGACGGTCATTCGGATGATTCTCGACGCCAATGTGCCGAAGGAGGACCTCGCCTCCCTGAAAATGCTGCACGGCGGTTCCGGGCCGCTGGATCCGGGCACCCGGGACCGATTCGAGGAGGTCTACGGCATCCCAGTGCTGTGGGCGTACGGAGCAACCGAATTCGCGGGCACGCTGATCGCCTGGACGCCCGAGCTGTATCGCGAGTACGGCGCGGCCAAACGCGCCAGCTCGGGCAGGCCGGTGCCGGGGTCCGAGGTCCGGGTGGTCGACCCGGTGACCGGCACGGAGGTTCCGCCAGGCGAGGAGGGCGTGCTGGAAGCCAGGATCCCGCTGATCGAGCCGGACTGGATCCGCACGACCGATCTCGCCTCGATCGACGAAGACGGCTTCGTGACACTGCACGGCCGTGGCGACGGGGCGATCATCCGCGGTGGTTTCAAGGTTCTGCCCGAGGTGGTGCGCAGCGCGCTGGTCGCGCATCCGGCCGTGCTGGACGCGGTCGTCGTCGGACTGCCCGACCGGCGGCTCGGTGAGCTCGTGGCGGCTGTCGTGGAGCTGGCGAGCGGTGTCGAGCCACTCACCGAGGACGCCCTCCGGGAGTGGCTGCGCGACCGCCTGCCGTACCAGCAGGTGCCTGCGCGAATCAAGATCGTGGATCGGCTCCCTCGCACGCCGTCTCTCAAGGTCAGCTTCGAGGCCGCGCGTAAACTGTTCGCCTAGTTTTTCGTGATTCCAGCCCCCATGGGGGTTCCACATCGGGTCGGGCCGTTCATATCTCCTTCATGGCCGCCCTCCCGCAGCCAGGCGGGTTGCGGGAGGGCGGCCAGGGCGCAGAAGAAGTCGTTCACGCCCAACTTGACGGGCCGGCTTCGGCCACAGCGCGAGATGTTCCAGGATGTCGTTCTATGACGCCTTGCGCGCAGGTGGGCGCTCCGCGCGCTACGCGGCGATCAGGCGCGCACCGAGTTAGCCTGGCGGGTAACGGGTCTGGTTCGTCCCGCAGAGCAGGGTAAGAGTTCCGATCGCGATGTCGCCGCCGACGTCGTTCGGGTTGCACTCGGCCGGCTGCACCGCGGTGGCGCTCCGGTGCGCCAGGTTCGTGAGCGCTGTTGGCACGTGACAGTAGGCCCGTGCGGGCCGTTTTCCCGGCAGGCCACGTGTCTTGTCGGCGACCATCGGTTCCGGGAGCACACACAGGGGTGATCGGCGCTCTCTCCGCATGGCGGCGTTCACGCTCGTGTAGACCTCCACCTGGTCACCACAGGCGTGCGCGGTACCGGGTTCGCACAGCGCGACGTTGACCGGGATCGGTTCGGACACAAGGAAATCGACCTTCGCCGCGCCCGGACCGTACCGGTATCGCGCGAGCGCGCAACGGTACGCGCGAGGCAGCCAGTGGGCCCGCGATGTCGGGAAGTTCCGCAGTCCGAGGCCGAGCATGAGTTCCTGGCCCGGGCTATGGATGCCGCTGCGGAAGTCCCCGACGAACTGCGAAACGGTGACGACCGCGGGAAGCCTGGCGAACGGCGCGAACCGGTCGCCGAGGAAAGAACTGCTTGCCGGCCGTGGTCAGGTCCCACTATATGCGTCGAGTTCGATGCCGGCGGCGTGCGCCCGCAGCGAACTGCTCAGCACCGCCATCATCGCGCCGCGTCCTCGACTGAGAGCAACCGGTCGAGCTGCTCGCGGGTGCGGCGTGCCGAATCATGTTGTTGCGGAAGACAATATCCACTGTGCCCGATACAAGAACAGAAGAGCAGGAACGCGAACATCACGCTACCGACATCGCGACGCATGCGGGCCTGACGAAAGCAGCGATTGCTACTTCCTCTCAGCCTCCTCGCTCACCATCGCGCGCACGCGGTCTCGGAGTTCGAACTTCTTGATCTTTCCGGTGGGCGTGTAGGGGAACTCATCGAGTGTGATCAAGCGCTCCGGGGTCTTCTGCTTCGCGACCCCGGCAGTCCCGAAGAGCTCCGTGACCTGTTCCATCGTCAGCTCAGATCCCGGACGGAGACGGACGTACGCAGCCACCCGCTCACCCAAACGCGGGTCCGGCATAGGCGCGACTGCGCACTCTGGTCGCCGAGGCGGGGCCGGTGCGGATCGTCACGATGAACCGACAGTTCGGAATGGGACTCGGGGTGCAAATTTCGTACAGGTTCACCGCGGGGCTGCGGTATTCGATGAGGAGAATCCATGTCGCCGGCGGGGTCGGTGCCGGTTATGTCCGAGCAGACCGGCCCGGTCGAGGCGGGTCCGAGCATTTCGATGTGCAGGGGCAGGATCACTCGAGCAATCGACCTGGACAAATTGATACGGCAACGGCATTGCAGATGAGACCGGGTTTCTCGAGAAGGGGACCCACTCTGCCGGGGTGCAACGGCAGTACTGGGCCCACATCACCCTGTCTATGCTCGCCCTGGCGTGGCTGTCGCCATCCAAAGCCATTGCTACAAAGGGGGAATCGGCATTCACGACGAACCGCCACGGGTCAGGGACCGGCTTCGGTGTCGGACCAGCGCCGGTCGGCGTGGTGTTGTTGAGAGTAGTACGCGGCTTCGCATTCGGCCGGGGTCAGGTAGTCGAGCAGCGAGTGAAGATGCGAGTTGTTGTACCGGTCGCGCCACTCCATGAGCGCGAACTCGACCTCGGTGAGCGTTTCGAACGGACCGTGCCGATTGACCACCTCGGTCTTGAACAGGCCGATGATCGATTCTGCCAGGGCGTTGCCATAGGCATCGCCGACTGAACCTATCGATGCCGAGAGTCCCTGCAGAGCAAAGGGATTCAGTGAACCGCACTGAGGTGTATCGACTGCCGGCCTCGGTATGAAATATCAGTCCGGGCTCGATCGAGTGCCAGTAATGGCCACGCCGCCACACGGCCATGTTGAGCGCTTTGGACACCAGCGCGATCGTTTTCGTGTTCGCCGCAGTCCAGCCGTATGGCTGCGCTTATGCGCATCAACACCAATCACTACCAGGCTCAAAGGATTTCGTCCCTTTCCACGGTTCATCCAGGCTGACGAGCCGAGTGAGGACGGCACGCGTCAACCGGGCAGTTCGCGCGCTCCTACCATGCCAGCTCATCACGCTCGGCCGTCGACATGCCCGAGGCGACGCGTTTCCCCGGGCGCACTTCCTCAGCCAGGGCTTCTTGATCCGGATCCGCAGCGTCTCGAAGTGCACATCGACCAACAGGGCCACAGTGGGACTGTGTTACACGCCAGAGTAATAACTCACCAATATAACTCATTACGCTACCAGCGCCTCCAAGTAGACGACGCGACACTAGTCGTAATCACAGCAGCCCAGCCGACTCGAGCTGGTCAACCAGCCGCGCCACCAGCACGAACACGAGGCGCCTCCAGATGTCGCCGAGACTCGACCACCACCCCCACCGTTCGACGTAAATCCCCTCAGCCTTGCCAGTTCTGGCATAGTTCGCAGAGACTTTCCCTGGGCCCACCGGCGCGCTTCACGCAGCGCTTACGGATCGCGCGGATCACCGCCACCGAACGACACAGCCGGAGGAACGGGCAGCGACACTGTGCACCCACTATCTAACAAGTGTAAATATTCATCGAATTTGACTATATTTCCTGCAGTGGTGCTCTATCTTGATAGCCGGTGACGCCCATCACAGTCGGCTATCACTCGGATAGGCCGTGAATTGGGCGTCCCCAGCCTCGGACTCGAACCTCGAGGCCGAGCGTTCCACAAGCACAGGAGTTCACACGGTGCTCATCCGAAAATCCTCCCTCTTATGGCTTCTCGCCGGAGCCGTGCTCATCGTCGGTGCAGTACTCATTCGATTCGTCTTCGTACCGTCGATGAGCACGCTGCCGTCCGATCTCGACCAGGGCCAGAAGTTCGAAGGCACCATGCAGGCGCTGAACCCGCAAGCATTCGCCACCGGAGATCTGCAACACCTGTTGACGCCGCCCATGCCGATTACCGCCGACCGGTCGATCAAAGTGGATGCGGTCGACGGTAATACCGCGATCATCACAAGTACGGGGGTTCTGAACCTGCCCCAAGGTGAGAAACAGTCGGACGTGCATACCTACGCGGTCGACCGAGTCGACTTCGGCCCGGTAAATCTCAGCGACCAACAGCGTCGCGAGCTTGTTCCGCAAAACCGGCAAGCCACCTTCGAACCGCATAAAGGCCTGACGTTCACCTTTCCCATGCACCCATCTCGAGATGGAAACTTGTTCTACGATTCGACTCTACGAACCACGGCGCCTGCCAAGTTCGTCGACGAAAAGAAGCTCGAGAACCGCGACGTGTATCGATACCACATCGAAGCAGCAGGGCCGATCGCCGATCCAGCAACGCTGGCTCAGTTCAAGGCCTTTCCCCCGGCGGTACCCAAGGTAATGATCGGCGGACTACTACAGGCCGGCCTTGTGCCCGAGGCGTCTCGTACCTCCCTCGAATCCGCACTTCCGAGCCTTCCAGATCAGCTGACCATCGGCTTCAGCAGCATCAACAACGTCGACGCATCGGTAGATGAACAGTTCGGCGCGCCGATCGCCATCGCGCAAAACCAGGCCATGTACGTGACTGTTCCCGTGAACGGCACCCCCCTTCCGGTCCTTCCGTTGTCGACCATCAAAATGCAATCCGTCGAGAGCGATGTGGCTTCTACCGCCAGCACCTTGTCGTCGAACAGCACAAAGCTCATGCTTTTCGGCACCGTGCTCCCGATCATTCTGGGAGCACTCGGAATCGTCGCCCTAGGCCTAGGGGTCGTGCGCCGCAAGCGACCCTCCGCACGCCCGGCCGAGGTGCGAGAAGTCATCGAAAGCTCGCCGGTCGCGCAACAACCTCCGCTGTAGCTCAGGATTCGAAAGACTCGAAGGACAGTTCTGGCGCACGCGAAAAGCAGCGGTCGCGATGGCGAAACCGCGCGCCAGAACATATCTCGAAGCTCCACGCGACGCGAATTCGACGAGCCGTCAGCGGGAGCTGCGCGACCAAATGCTCGTTTCGCACAGCTCCCGCAATGGGGTTGCCGCCCGCAGGCGGCAACCCCATCTCACGGCTTGCTGGTTCCGGCTCTAGTCGAGAATAACCATCATCGTCTGATTGCCTGCCGGCTCGACCAGGATGTGGCGATCGAGAGCACCGGCGCTGCGGACCCGCAACCCGCCGGGTGGGATAGCGGTACCTGTCTCACAGCCAGGGCGATGGGGTACCGCGCCCGCCGTGCCCTCCGGTTGGGGCGATCTCGTCGATGCGGGCGAGATCAGCACTGGTGAGCGTAAGACCGGTCGCGGCGATGTTCTGTTCGACGCGACCGGGGTTGCGCGACCCGGGGATGGGCACGATGTAATCCTTCTGCGCGAGCAGCCACGCGAGCGCCAGTTGCGACACCGTCGCGTTTTTGGCCGCAGCCAGTTCGGTCAGCCGGGCGACGATCTCGGCGTTGGCGGGGTAGTTGTCCGCATTCCACCACGGGATTCGGGTACGGAAATCAGTCGGCTCGTACTGATCGGCGGGCTTTGCGGTGCCGGTCAGGAATCCGCGGGCCAGCGGTGAGTAGGCGACGAAGCCGATGGCGAGTTCCTCGAGCAGCGGGAACAGCGGCTCGGCATCACGGGCGAAGATCGAGTACTCGGTTTGCAGCGCCGAAATTGGGTGCACCGCATGGGCTTTGCGGATGTCGTTCGGGCCGGCCTCGGACAAACCGAGGTACCGTACCTTGCCGGCGTCGACGAACTCGGCCATGGTGCCAATGACATCCTCGATCGGCACGTCCGGGTCCACACGGTGCTGGTAGAGCAGGTCGATCGAGTCGACGCCGAGGTTGCGCAGGCTCGCGTCGACCACATCGCGGATGTGTTCCGGGCGGGAATCGGTGCCGAAGTCGCGGGTGAACCCGAACTTCGTCGCGATCACCACCTCGTCGCGGAACGGCGCCACGGCTCGGCCGAGCAGCTTCTCGCCCTCGCCCCACCCATACAGCTCCGCGGTGTCGAAAAATGTCACCCCCAGTTCGTACGCACGGCGAATGGCCGCGACGGACTGCTCGTCGTCGCCGGCACCGTAACCCATCACGGTGCCCATCGCGCCATACCCTATCGCCGACACGACCAAGCCTTGGCCGCCGAGTGTTTTGGACTGCATGAATAACTCCCTACCACTGTCGACAAGGACAAACCAAACTGTTCGGTTTGACAATACAGCCGGCCAGGACACATGTCAAACTGAACTGTTCGGTTTTGTTAGTATGGTGAGCATGCCTTCCTCGACCCGTGCCGATTCGACCCGAGACCGCATTGTCGACGCGGCCAAGTCCGAGTTCGCACGATACGGAATTGCCGGTGCGAGGGTGGACCGCATCGCGAAGTCCGCGCAGACCAGCAAGGAACGGATTTACGCGTATTTCCGTAGCAAGGAGAACCTCTATCAGGTCATCGCGGCGGAAGAATTGGCGGCGATCGCCGAGGCGACCCGATTGGATCCTGCCGACTTGCCAGGATACGCCGGCCGGGTCCACGACTACTTCGCCAGCCATCCCGACAACTACCGACTGATGTCCTGGGGCCAGCTCGAGTTCTCCCATGCCGACGCGGCTACCACGGGAACGGTGCATCGCAAGACCGAACAGCTGCGTCGGGCACAAGAGGCCGGGCAGCTGGATCCCGCGTGGGATCCGCTCGACGTTCTCGTATTTGTCAACCAGCTCGCCACCTCGTGGGCCGCCCAGCCCGACCTGATCCCCCCGTCCACCGACCCGCAGCAACGGCAAGCCACTCTCGCCGCCCGCCGCGCCGCCGTGATCGCCGCCGTCGAGCGCCTGTTCCCCACCCACGCCGCGGAGGCGAGCAGTCCCTGAAGAACACGCAGACGAATTGGGGCGCTCGAGAATGGCGAGCTTGGGTGGAACGGCCTCGATCTCACCCGGAGCGGAATCGACGCCCTACTCGAAGCGCCCCTCCGCCACCGCGGCTCGCAAGGCCCGGCGGTCGGGTTTGCCGGTCGAGAGCATCGGCAGCACCGACTCGTCCACGACGATCCAGCGGGTCGGCACCTTGAACACCGAGAGCGAGGCGCGAACGTATGCCGCGAGTGCGACGAGGTCGATTCGCTCCACAGCGGGGACAATCACCGCACACACTTCCTCCCCGCGCTCGGGATGCGGCGCGCCGACAACGAGACAATGCCGGACTGCCGCGTTGCTCGCGATCACCGCCTCGACCTCCGGAGGTGAGACGTTCGCCCCGGCAGTCTTGATCAACTCGGAATCGCGGCCGGCATAGAACAGCCGAGGATCGTCCTCGAGACGGAATACCCGGTCACCGGTGTGGTACCAGCCATCGGCGTCGAAGACCTCATGCCGCTCACGCTTGTTGTAACCCACCATCACCCCGGCGCCGCGCACGAGCAACTCCCCCGGCTCCCCCGGCCCGACGGGTGAACCGTCCTCGGCGACGACAGCGGTCTCGACGCAGGTGAACGACCCCGCCGTCTCGCTCATGCCGCGGTGCGTCGGAGTCTCGCCAGGCACGTCAAGCATCGAGATATCGTCCGGGCCCGCGGTCAGCGTGGGAGCCCGAGACAGATCCCGTCTGGCGAAATCCGGATGCGCCCGCAGTTTCTGCGTGAAGGTCGGCCAACCCGCCACAGCCGTGCCACCCTCGCGCTCCAGCAATTCGAGCGTCGCACCGGCTTCCGGGCGTGGCAGCACCAATAGGGTGACCGGCGCGTGCAGCGCACCGGTCAGCATCAGCACGCCGCCGATCCAGAAGAACGGCATACTGCACAGCACGCGCGGCGGATGGTCCGGCGACATCCCTCGCAGCGCTGCGGGCACATGACTGGATTGCCGCATCACGGCGCCATGGCTATGCACGACAGCCTTGGGTGGACCGGAGGAACCCGACGTGTGAACCATCACCGCGATATCGGCCGGATGCACCTGCCTTTCGGCCTCGGCGAGCACAGTACGCGGTACGCCCGCCTCCGTATCCGCGATCGCGGTAAGAGGTAAAAGGGACGCCCAGCGGCGGGGTACCGACTCGGTGAAACACACCGATCGAAGAAACGGCGCAGACGCGACGGCGATCGTCTCGTCTCCCTCGTCCACAAGGTCCGGCAGCGCGCGTTCGAGCAGGTCGACGATATCGGTCGACAGGATCCGGGGAGCGGCGATCAGAATGTGCACATCACCGGACCGCAGCGCGGCACGCAACTCCTGGGCGCTGTAGAACGTGCTCATCGGGACCGCGACAGCGCCGATGCGGCTCACAGCCACACGAGGACCCACTCCGCACTGTAGGTGAACATCAACCCGACCCGGGTGCCCTTACCGATACCACGGGCGAGCATTCGACTGGCGATGTCCGCAGAGCGGTGTTCAGCCTCGGCGTAGGTCAGCCGGGTCGACGGCATCACCAGGTAGTCGTGGTCGCCGTGTTCGGATGCCATGCGCGCGAGCGCGGACCCAACAGTCAAACAGAACGATTCGGCCGTATCGGACACAGCGGCAGCCCTTCGCACCCGGATGTTACCTAACAAATACAATACTATTATTTTACTACATGTATCGATTAACCGACGGCGATCCGCGGCAGCACGAACGAGCCCACGGAATCCACTTTCGGCAATTCGATCCGCGCGCACGACCGATGGGAGAGACACCGATGCCAGACACCGCGAACGATGCGAGAAACCGAGAGCGCCATGGCAGATCGATGCGTTACATATTCTCCCGGGTCCCCTTGACCGCCGAACTCGGCATCGAGCTCGTGGACTGGTCGACGCCCGACACGGTCACTACCCGCATGGCCTACAGCAAGCTCGTCGACAACGGTAGCGGGACACCGCACGGCGGCGCGATCGCGACGTTGATCGATACCACCGGTTCGGCTGCGGTCTGGAACGGTCACGACCACGAACGCGGTATCAGGGGCATGACGGTGTCGATGACCATCAACTACATCGCCGCTGCACGTGAGGAGGTCGTCGTCGCCACCGGCCGCTGTGTTCGGCGGGCCCGCGAATTGAACTTCTGCCAGGTCGTCGTAACCACCGACAGCGGGCGCATCATCGCGGACGGCAGCCTCATCTATCGGATCGCACGGTAGAGCCGAACGGCGCGCTGCTCGCTTGGGGACCGGGACTGCATTATCCAAGGAGCCGTGATCCGACCCGAAATCGACTGCCTCCAAGGTTACTTCCTGTTCGCGTCATCGGAACAACGATTCTTGGGCGAGCGTCGCGAGTAGGGCGCCATCGGTTCGCCGCACCGTGCCGGTGTAGAAGCCGCGCCCGCCGGCCACCAAGGCCGGTACCAAGTCGACGAAGATCCAGTCGTCCAGTAGGGCGGGCCGGTGGAACCAGACAGCGTGATCGAGGCTGGACCCGGCCCGGTGTGCGCCTTCGGGTGCGTCGAACAGACCCGACGATGCGTCTGAGATATAGGTCAGGACACAAGCGTGCACCAGCGGTGAGCGCGGCAATGCGATCTCGCTACGCGCCCAGAACGCAGTGGGCAACGGAATGCTGTCGGTGCGCTGCGGGGTGACCCGCACTTCCATCGACACCATCCGACCGCCTTCCCGCCGCGGCAGGGTCTTCGGCGCCGCGAGATCGGGAATGGGAATGAATTCGTACTCGGGTCCGGCACCGGGCGTGACGAACGACGCCGACAGGGTGAAGATGGTTGCCCCATCCTGGACGCCCCTGACCCGGCGCGCGGAGTACGACCGACCGTCCCGGTCCTCCTCGACGTGCAGCCGCACCGGTTTCGCGGCTGTACCGCCACGCAGGTAGTAGCTGTGCAGCGAATGCGGCACCCGTTCGGCGGGGACCGTACGGCCCGCTGCGAGCAGCGCCTGCGCGGCGATCTGCCCACCGTAGAGGGGATACGGGTCGTCGTAGACGGCCACAGAACGGAACACCGTCGGCTCGAGCTCTTCTAGTTCGAGCACATCGGCCAGCGTCGTGTCCGACAGTGAGGGCGTGGGGTACGTCATCAGACCTCCGACTCAGAATCCCAGACAGAGCTGGATGTGGCGCAGGTCTACCTCGACCAGTGCCTCCTCGCGGCCGACGGCGGCGAGCTGTCCGCCGAGGCTGCCGCGGACCTGAAGTGCTGGACCGCCGACGGCCCGTGACTGCAGCATACAGTAAGCTAATTTAGCTATACGGACAAGCAGAGCGGTCGTCTCTTGACATGCCGCGAGGCTTTCGTGTCTCCAGCCTTCACCTACATATGCTATACAGGTAAATAATTATTCTCTTCGTTCGGGTTGCGCGCGTCGCAGACACCGGCCGAAGGGGCGGCCGACCCCACGCGTAGAGTGTTATAATATAACTAATTGAGCGACAGAGGGACAGAGGCATACGCCGGCGCCATGACGGTCCGAAATTCGAAGAAGGGTTGAGCGATGACAAGTGTGCAGGATCCGCAGGTCAGCGGCCATGAGGCAGAAACGGAGGGCGCCTTCGATCTGCCGTATCCGGTGTTCGACTTCGACTCACACCTGTACGAGCCCCGCGAGGCGCTGGAGACTTACCTCCCCGAGAAGTACCGGCGCGCGGTCCGTTATGTCGATGTCAAGGGACGCACCCAGCTTGCGGTGAACAACTACATCACCGACTACATCCCGAATCCGACCTTCGAGGTCGTGGCAGCCCCTGGTGCGCATGAACAGTACTACGCGGGAAACAACCCCGAGGGTCTCACCCTGCGAGAGCTCACCGGCAAGCCGATCAGGTCGATTCCCGCATTCCGTGAGCCGGAGCCCCGACTCGCGGTGATGGACAAGCAGCACGTGGACGCCGCGCTGGTGCTGCCTACCCTGGCGAACCTGGTCGAACAGACCGCTGCCGACGATCCGGAACTGGTACATGCGGTGATCCACGCGATCAACGAGTGGATATACGACGTGTGGTCCTACGATTACAAGCATCGCCTTTACCCTGCGCCGGTTATCACCTTGGCGCTGGTCGAGGACGCCATCAAGGAGCTCGAGTACGTTCTGGAGCGGGGCGCGAAGACCATTCTGATCCGTCCGGCGCCGGTAAAGGGCCTGCACGGCTGGCGCTCTCCGGGTGCCCGGGAATTCGACCCGTTCTGGAAGCGGGTCGAGGAGGCCAACCTGCCGGTCATCGTGCACGCCGCCATGCCGCCGCTCAACGACTATGTGGCGATGTGGGACGACACCGGGACCTCCAGCGCCTTCGAGCAGACCCCCTTCCGTATGGTGACATTTGCTCATCGGGATATCGAGGACATGGTGTCCGCGCTGGTCCTGCACGGTGTCTGCTCCCGGTTCCCGAAGATCCGCTTCGCCAGCATCGAGAACGGCAGCGACTGGATCGGCCCCTTGCTGCACAGGTTCGAGCTCGCCTACTCGCAGATGCCGAAGCAGTTGGAGGAGAATCCGGTCGAGGTGTTCCGCCGCAACTGGTGGATCAACCCGTTCTGGGAGGGCAATCCGGAGAAGCTGGCGGAGCTTGTGGACCCGAGCCACATCGTCTTCGGCTCCGACTATCCGCACCCGGAGGGCCTGGCGGCGCCGCTGAAGTACTTCGATTATCTCGAAGGCGTTCCTGCGGAGAAGATCCCGGCCATCATGGGTCAGAACGCTTTCGATTTCATGGGAGTCGAACCTCCCGCCAAGAACTGATCGGTGACCACATGGCCGGCGAGCTGTGCTCGCCGGCCCGAGAAGGAGGGGCCGCGTGCCCGAAAGTCAAATCTCTTACCGGACCGACGGGCCGGTGGCCGTCATCACGCTCAATCGGCCCGAGGCGGCGAACGCGCAGTCCTTCGAGTTCCTCGACGAACTCGACGCGGCATGGACCACAGCCGAGCGTGACCCCGATGTTCGCGTCATCCTGCTCAACGCCAACGGAAAACACTTTTCGGCGGGTCACGATCTCCGGAGTGACACCGTTCCGGAAACCCTGGCGGAAATGTACGCCAATGAGGCCGATCGTTATATCGGTTATTCGCTCAAATGGCGCAATTCGACGAAACCTACTATCGCCGCCGTGCAAGGAATGTGTATCGCCGCGGGCCTGATGTTGTGCTGGCCCTGCGACATCATCATCGCGGCCGATAACGCACAGTTTTCCGACCCTGTGGTGAACATGGGTATCGGGGGAGTCGAATACCACGGTCACACATGGGAACTCGGTGCCCGCAAGGCAAAGGAATTGCTGTTCACCGGTGACCGCATCTCGGCCACGACGGCCGAGCGGCTCGGCATGGTGAACCGGGTGGTCCCCCTCGAGACGTTGTTCGACGAGAGCATGGCCCTCGCCCAGAGGATCGCCCAAAAGGATCCCTGGGCGCTGCGTCAGGCCAAGCGAGCGGTCAACCAGACGCTCGACATACAGGGATTTCAGACCGCGTTGCAATCCGTCTTCGACATCCACGCGACAGGGCATGGGCACTGGTTCAGCGCAGTCAACTTTCCCGCGTTGGCAGGCTTGGAGCAGATGAAGGCCGCCCAGAGCAAGGAAGTATCGTGACGGCGATCGTACGCGCATGGCTGCACGTGCAACTCAATTCCACAGACGAGGAGGCATGCCATCGCTTCTACGTCGAGACCTTCGGTTTGCGCGAGGTCATGCGGACCGAGTCCCTCCCGGTGGAGGACGGGACGCCGTTCGCGATCGACGGCCCGATGAGAAGCAACACATTCTTCCTCTACGACGTGCGCGGCCCGCGGACCACTGTCGGCATCGAAGCCCAGCTCTGGCAGACGCCCGCGGTCCACGGTGAGGCCTATCCGAACATCACCCACCCCGGTTTCCAGGCTGTCGGACTCCGCGTCCCCGACCTGGATCCGGTCCTCGCCGTGGCGGAGACGAACGGTGGCACCATCCTCCGCGTGGTGAACGAGGCTGTGCTGGCCGATGGTGGCACCCGAACGGCGTGGTTGCGCGATCCCGACGGAATTCTGGTCGAGGTCGTCGAAGCCCCAGGTCTGGACGCGCCGTCGAACCTGCACCGTCACGTCCTCAGCACCGCGGACTTCGCGGCGAGCCTCGCGTTCTACGAGACGCTGGGATTCACCAGGGTTTCGATCGAGAAGGGCGTGAAAGCTGGTGCGTGGGCGCCGGAGGTGCCGGACAACGCGACGGCCGATACCGCCGTGCTGACACTGCCCGGCGGCGGCTACTCGCTGCTCGTCATCGGCTGGGTCGACCCGGTGCCGCAGGGGCGTGCATACTCCAGCGGCAATCACCGAGGTCTGTTCCGTTGTGCGTTGGCGACCGACGACATCGATGCGGCGATGGCGCAGCTGTCGGCCGGCGAGCAGAAGATCGAATATCGCGGACCGTACGAGTTCGCGATGACGGGCACCAAGCTGCCCAATCTTCGGGTGTTGTTCCTGACCGACCCCGACGGTGTGACTGTCGAGGTCGTCCACCGCCCGATGTAGCGAGGCCGCAATGGCGCCGCGAGAACTTTGCGGCGCCACCGGCATCTGGTTCGTTGCGCGGAGGTGTCGATCCCGTGCCAGCCGCCCGCTCGTTCGCTTGGTTCACCTGCCTGCCGGCCGCAACGCCGAGGTATTCGCTGCCGCGGCACAAGAGGTGCTGGCGACCGTGCCCGAACGAGCACGGTGGACGCTAACCTCGGATCAGGGTGCCACCCAACGAACTCACGGCAGCCAAGCGGACCCACGCTGCGCCGAGGCCCTCGCCCCCGGGGTACGGGACGCAGTCGATCCGGAACCAGCCACACCCTTCCTCATAGGCGTCAAATACTATTTACTTAGCTTATACATCTTTTGTTGTAGATTGTGAGCCGTTACAGGTGGAAGTGCGAGGGAGGTCCCGGTGACGGAGCGTGGCACAGTGCGGAGTCCGGCGCGACCAAAGAAGGTCTATAGCGCTCCCATTACGCACCGGCCGGAACGGGACGGAACCATTGTCGACAGCTCGCACGTGCCGTTCTACCTAGCCATGGAGTATTCCGCCGCAGCGTGGCGTTCACTTCTGGTCGATGTGTGTGGGGATCTCCTACCGGCGAGCGAGCTGGGCGTCGTCGACGTGTCGGCTACCTTCACCCGTGAGATGTTCGTCGGTGACGTGCGCGCGGACGTCGAACTGAACAGGCTTGGCACCAGCAGTTTGGGTTTCCGAGTGGTGATCTATCAAGACGACGTGGCCTGCGCGGACATTACCAACGTCCTCGTCCGGCTCGCGCCCGACCGCACGAGATCACTTCCGTTGTCGGCGGCGCAGCGGGCGGCGCTCGCGTCGGTCCTGACAGTGTAAGGGGAAAAGGAATGAGTTCACCCATCGTACAGTGCGAGAAAGTCGAGTTACCTGGTCACGGGTTGACATTGGCAGCCGATCGTTGGGCCGCCGTCGATAGCCACCACAAAGGTGCTGTGGTCTTGCTCCACGGCGGTGGCCAGACTCGGCATTCGTGGCGCGCAACCGGCGAACGGCTGGGGCGAACCGGTTGGATCGCCTACGCGGTGGATCTGCGCGGTCACGGCGACAGCGACTGGTCCGATCGCGCTGAATACGGCCTTTCGGCACACCTCGGCGACCTGCTGGCCCTAGTCGACGAGGTTCGTCGCCGTGAGCCCGGGCTCCCCCTCGACCTAGTCGGAGCATCACTCGGCGGGCTCGTATCGCTGGTCGCCACAGGCGAGAATCCAGGGCTCGCGGACGCGTTGACGCTGGTCGACGTGGCGGTACGGGTGGAAGATGCCGGAAGTGCCCGGGTACGCGACTTCATGCAGAGTGCTCCGGACGGATTCGACAGCCTGGAGCAGGCATCCGCGGCCATCGCCGCCTACAACCCACATCGACCCCGGCCAAGTAACCTGGAAGGGCTGAAGAAGAACCTCAGGCTGCGCGGCGGCCGTTGGTATTGGCATTGGGACCCGCGCACCCTTGAACTCGCGTCTTCCCCTTTCGATCCCGATCTGCCCGTCAGTCCCGCGGCTTACACCCGATCGAAGAGCGCCGCCCGGCGTATCGACTGCCCGGCGCTGCTCATACGAGGAAAGATGTCCGACGTGGTCTCCGACGACGGTGTGGCCGAGATGCGGGAATTGATTCCGCAGATACAGGTGATTGATGTGCGCGGAGCCGGACACATGGTGGCCGGCGACGACAACGACGTTTTCACCGCCGGACTCTTGGAGTTTCTCGATCGCTCGGTGGCCGACGCTTCCCTTTGAGGATCGAAACCGCCGCCTCGCCCCCCGCGCTTGTCACCACGATGCTGGACGCGGCCACCGGCAGCTGAGCAGACGGGCGGGCAGGCGTTGTCGGCCGGCGCCCCGGCAGATCCCCGTCGTCGGGGTCGGACGAATATCGGTCGGACAGCGAAGCGCCGATCGAGCGCGTGTGCTCGATCAGGCTTCTTCTCCGCTTGTCAAAGGCTTGGCGAGGTCCAGTAATTCGGCGGCTCGTGACGCTAGGTCAGTTCGATGTGAAAGGGCCAAGCTCTGTGCCGATTAGTTCGATCTCGGTCAGACAGTCATCGATGCTCCGTGCTCCGCTTCTCTCGCAGTAGCGCGGTTCGGTCAGCGAGTTTGCCGAGTTCCGGCGTACCGGTGACGGCGGCCATACCGGCAGTTTGTTCGAAAGGCAGCCACCCGTCGGCAGTCTCGGCCACCCGCCGCATCGCGGCCTTACTGTTACCGCCGATCCAAAACTGGCGGACCGGGCCGCTGCGCGGGACGGGGCAGCATGGCATGTCCGTGTGCCGGGAAGAACGTGTCGTCGCGCTCGACGACCTCGCCCGACCACGCCGCCCGCATCGCATCGATCGCGGCGTCGAAGCGCGGACCGCGATCGGCGAACGACGCGTCGAGGACTTCGAACTCCGCCCGCTGGTACCCCGCGCCCATCCCCACCACGAGTCGTCCGCCGGACAGCCGGTCCAGACTGGCCGCGGACTTCGCCGCCAGGTATGGGCTGCGGTAGCCAGCCACCAGCACGAAGGTCAGCAGCCGCACACGCGTCGTCGCCGCCGGCATGAACGACAAGGCGACGAACGGCTCGAAGGCATGGTGGCCACCATTCGAGAGCCAATCCTGCGAGGGAAACGGATGGTCTGTCGTGGAGACGAGGTCGAACCCGCACTCCTCGGCCGCGACAGCGATCTCGGCCAAGTCGCGATTGCCGATCCAGTCTTCCCAGCGTTTCACCGCACGGGTCGGGAACTGATAGTTGAGCTTCATCCGATTTCCTTCGAAGTTCTCTCGCCGCGCCTCGAAATCGGCCCCGATCGCGCGAAACTCACCGCGCAAACAGCCGGTGCCGACGCCGAGGATCAGCCGCCCGCCACTGAGAGTATCCAGGCTCGCCGTCTGATGCGCGGTCAGGAACGGATTGCGGTAGGGCAGCACCAACACCCATGTCATCAGCCGGATGTGCGAGGTCACAGCGGCGCAGAAACCGAGCGCGGAGAACGGGTCCACGCTGCCCTCTCCCCCGTTGCGCACCCATTTCGACGACGGGGCGGGATGATCGGTGAACCCGATCGCGGAATACCCTGAGTCCTCGGCAGCACGGGCAAAGCGAGTCACCAGACGTGTCTTCGATACCTCGAGTGGCGACTGCGCCGAGCCGTTCGGGCATACGAGCGCACAACGCGACCGGCTCGAAGCCCTCCGCCGGCCGGAAAGCGGGAACCTGGACGTGCGCGCCCCACCCCCCGATGCCAACCCGCCGCGTCACGCGACCTCCTGCGTCAATCGAAAGAACTTGGCCCACAGCAGAAGAAACTCGTACAGGCCAGTCAAATTAGGTAGATAATATATCTAAAATCGCCGATCGGCAATGCAGATCGGGCGGCTACGGTAACGCCGGGGCCGAATGGCATGCCCCGGAAGCAACCACGACGGCGGGTCTCACAGCGAACGGCCGCAACAGCAACTTGACATCTTCGCCAAGTGGAGGTTCTATTCGAGAAAGTCGAGCAGTCCGGGAGGTGCCCATATGGGTTATCGGTACATTGATTACGAAACCCTCAGCGGTGGCCGGGTCGCTCGGGTTACCCTCAACCGTCCCCAATCCCGCAACGCCCAGAACCGGGGCTTGTTGGTTGAACTCGGCGAAGCGTTCGACCGGGCCGAAGCCGATGACACGGTGCGTGTGGTGATCCTGCGCGGCGCGGGTTCCTCGTTCTCCGCCGGGCACGATCTTGGTACCGCCGAAAGCCTAGCCGAGCGCGAACCAGGGCCCGGACAACATCCGACATATCAGTGCAACGGCAGCACGCTCGGCGGCGCCGAAGGCCGGGTGCGGCAAGAATGGCACTACTACTTCGAAAACACTAAACGCTGGCGAAACCTGCGGAAGATCACCATTGCCCAAGTACACGGAAATGTTCTGTCCGCGGGCCTGATGCTTATGTGGTGTTGCGATCTGATCGTAGCCTCCGAGGGCACGATTTTCGCCGACGTCGTCGGCACGCGGCTGGGTATGTGTGGGGTCGAATACTTCGCCCACCCATGGGAATTCGGCCCCCGAAAAGCAAAAGAACTATTGCTCACCGGCGATTCACTGAGTGCGGTGGAGGCTCACGCGCTGGGGATGGTCAGCAAAATCTTTGGCTCGGATGAAATTTCTGAACGGACAGTCGAATTCGCGAACCGAGTGGCTAAGGTGCCCTCGATGGCGGCACTGCTCATCAAGGAATCCGTCAACCAATCCCAGGACGCAATGGGCTTCAGCAATGCGCTCGACGCGTGCTTCACGCTGCACCAACTCAATCATGCGCACTGGAGTGAGGTATCCGGCGGCGAGGTGTATGTCGGCACCGCCGACTACGGACTCGACGACTGGCGCGCCGCGCCGGCGATCACGCCCGCGTGCCGGGACCACCCGTAGGACTGCAATGGTCGCGGAGACATCTGCCTGCAAAACCTGCACGATGTGCGGACGCCCAGCGAAAGGGCCTGGGCCCGCTGTTCTCGCAAAACCGTGGCCGATTTCCCGGGCGTCGTCGAACCCGGCTGCCACCGCTCGGCGGCGATCCCGAAACTCAGGTCGCGCTGCGTCGTTTCCTCGTGACCGGCCCATCCCACGCCCAAATACTGCCACTCCTATATCGGCCATCGCGCAGTAACAGGCGGTGCTCGCGCGCCGCATTGGCATCACGCAGACGTCGAACTACCTGGCAACCAAATGATTCCTCGACCTGAATTGCGTAGGTGCCTCCCTGTCCATCCGACACCTCGAGTGGGTCTCAGGAATAACAGTGGTCTTTGACACCGGCGTCAAGTAAGGAGCACACAATGAGCACACGCACAACGTCAGCCGGCGCCCCACCGCGTTTTTCGGCGGCAGAGTCGTCAGGCATACTCAACTTTCCCACCGTCGCCTGTTACCGGGCGCCCCATTCATGCTCTCGCTGCGACGCCTGCGGCGACGACTGTGCCACCTGTGAAGTCTGCCTGTTCGGCGAATGCGAGAGGTGCACCCCTCCCGACCTGACCCCGCGCACGGCCGCGATGCTGTTGATCGCCTGCCAGGATCTCGCCGAGCGAGTCCGTCAGATGATCCTGCACAGTCCGCGTCCGGTCTTTCTGTATCACGTCACGCTCGCTTTCGAGGCTCTGTTCGCCGCGTTCGAGAGGGGCGAACATCCTCGGCCCGATAGCCTGGCTATGCAGTTGTGCCTGCACGTAGCGATAGACCACGCTCGTGGGCTCGCGTGCTCTCACGGCGAGAAGTATGTCGAGCAGCTGCCGATGAGCTCGTATGATTACGACTTTCACAGTTTGTACGACACGCTGCTTCCGGACGACGGCCATGAGCACCTGGTCGAGCTGGCTCGAATGGTCGGCGCCCCGGACGAACCGTTGGATTTCATCGCGCTCGGCGATCTCTTGACCGGCAATGCCCTCGGGACGTTCTTCGAGCCGTTCGAGCTCGGTGATCGCGTCGCTTGACCGCGAACCGAGCCAACCACGCCGACGTTGTTTCGCTTCGCCATACATAAATCCGGTTACTCACTTCGTCGCAACTCAGGTCTCTTCGGCCCCGTCCGAGGGCGACGCAAGCGACAAACACCACCGCGGCCTGATTTGAACTGGACCCATGAGGCATGCCAGTTACATCACCGGGAGCGTCCGGTGCCCTACCGGCAGACATAACGAGTTTTGTCGGCCGTCGACGGTCGAGAAGGCGCCGTATTGCTGGGTGCCGCGGCTGCCCGTCGGCATTCCATCGGGGTTCGGCTACTGCGCATTCACTCCTCACCCGCCGGCACAATGTGTGCGTCGCAGAATTGTTCACATTCGCCGTCCGCCTCTCCCCTGCGTGTCAGGCTGAGTTGAGTCCATTGGTTCACAGCAAATCGGCCTGACGCGGGGCGAGATTCGGATTGATATTTCATGACCGGCACGAGGGGCTCGAGGGTAGCCGACCACAATGGGCGGATGGGTTCTTTGGGGCCGCGCGGTGACGAGCCGAAGCGGCGGCGCGCGTTCAGCGCTTCGGACAAGCTCGCGCATCTGCGCGCGTACGAGGAAGCGGTCGAACGCGGCGAGGGCGGGGCGTATCTGCGATCGCAGGGCCTGTATTCGTCGTTGATCAGCGAGTGGCGCAAGCAGCGTGACGCGGGGGTCCTCTCCGGCAAGAAACCGGGTGAGAAGATCGGCAAGTTGACCGCCGAGCAAGCCGAAATCGCCCGGCTCACAGCCGAACTGGCGCGGGCGAACAAACGGCTGGCGACCACCGAGACCGCGCTGGACATCATGGGAAAAGCACACGCGCTCTTGCAGTCTCTGGCCGAGAGCGCGGATCCCGACGAGCAGCGCAAGAAGCGTTGAGCGCCGCGTATGCGTCATTGACCGGTGCCGGTGTCTCGACCCGGCGCGCGGCGATGTTGACCGGGCTGGTGCGTTCCACCGCGATCCGCCGGGCCGGGCTCTGCCCGGCGGCGCGGACGCGGCGTTGCACCGATCCAGCCAACAAGCTGACCATGCTGGAGCGGCGCCGAATTCTGGACACCCTCAACAGTGATCGGTTCGTCGATCTGGCACCGTTGCAGATCTATGCCCAGTTGCTCGACGAGGGCACCTACCTGTGTTCGGTGTCGACGATGTATCGGGTGTTGCGTGAGCACGCGCAGGTCAAGGAGCGTCGGCGGCTGGCGCGGCATCCGGCGACGGTATGTCCGGAACTGGTCGCCACTGCACCGCGGCAGGTGTATTCCTGGGACATCACCAAGCTTGCCGGCCCGATCAAAGGACAGTACTTCGATGCCTACGTGATGATCGACATCTACTCTCGCTACATCGTCGGCGTCCACGTCCACACCCACGAATCCGGTGTTCTGGCAACGGAATTGATGAAAGAGATTTTCGGCGTACACGGCATACCGCAGGTCGTGCACGCCGACCGGGGCACCTCGATGACCTCCAAATCCGTTGCCGCGCTGCTCGCCGATCTCGAGGTAACCCGCTCACATTCGCGACCTCGGGTGTCGAATGACAACCCCTTCTCCGAAGCGCTGTTCAAGACCTTGAAATACGGTCCCGAGTTCCCCGACCGCTTCAGATCACTCACCCACGCAAGGCAATTCATGGACTCATTCGCTCAGTGGTACAACCACGAACACCGCCACACCGGTCTCGGTCTGCATACCCCCGCTGACATCCACTACGGCCTGGCCGCCGACAAAGCCGCTGACCGCACAGCCGTGCTGGCCGACGCCCGCGCCCGCCACCCCCAGCGCTTCGGCACCACCACACCACCGAAATGTCAACGGCACGCGAACCCGGACCATCTGACGGAATCTCAATTTGGACCATCTGCTCGGCTCGGTTTGATGGTTCATTCTTCAGTTGTGCCGGCGGCGGGGACGCGGCCGAGGTCGCGGTTCTTGA
>NZ_PSZE01000029.1 GCF_002933465.1 Nocardia nova | reverse complement strand
TGTATAAGAGACAGGGGGGAGGCGGACGTGTCCCGCCCGCTCGACGACCAGGAGTTGCGGTCGGCGCTCGAGGCGATGCTGCTGGTGGTGGATGCGCCGGCGTCGGTGGAACTGCTCGCGGCGGCGGTCGACGACGCGCCCGCCCGGGTCGAGCGGGTGCTGCGGGAGATGTCGGCGGAGTGGACCGCGCGGGGCAGTGGAATCGATCTGCGCTATGTGGGCGATGGGTGGCGTCTGTACACCCGGACCGAGTACGCGCCCTACGTCGAACGTATGCTGTTGGACGGGGCGCGGTCCAAGCTCACCAGGGCCGCTTTGGAAACTTTAGCGGTTATCGCCTATCGTCAACCGGTTACGCGAGCACGAGTGAGTGCCGTGCGCGGGGTGAACGTCGACGGCGTGATCCGCACCCTGGTGGCGCGGGGACTGATCGCCGAGGCGGGCGCCGATGTCGATACCAACGGCACCCTCTACGTCACCACCGAACTGTTCCTGGAACGGATCGGGCTCGCGTCGCTGGCGGAACTTCCGTCGCTGGCGCCCCTGCTACCGGGCGTCGACCTGATCGATGAGATCAACGAGAGCCTGGATACCGACCCCCGGTACACCAAGCTGAAGAAACCCGCCGAATCGGATATCGATCTCGGCACCGAGGATTGACCGGATCCGCAGCGGATCCTGTCGACTGATCAGAGGACCACGTGAATACACCCGCTCGCCGAGATGGCACACCGGACCGTAGGAAAAGACACAGCGACCCGCCTCGCGGCGGCGGACGCACGGCACGAGGGGCGGCCGGACGCGCCGACCGCGCCGACGACGGACGCGGCGGATCGCGCGGCGACCGCTACGGGCGCCAGGAGGACAGTTACGGCCGCGGCGGCGACACACGTGGGTCGCGACCGGGCCGGGGGGACGACCGCTCCGGCCGCGGGGGCGACAGCTACGGCCGCGGTGGTGACCGGTCCAGCCGAGGAGAAGATCGTTACGGCCGCGGCGGTGACCGGTCCAGCCGAGGAGAAGATCGTTACGGCCGCGGCGGTGACCGCTCCGGCCGGGGAGACGACCGCTACCACCGTGGCGGCGAGAGCTACGGCCGCGGCGGCGACAGCGCCGGACGGGGTTCGCGGTCCGAAGGTGGCTACGGCCGTGGCGATCGGTTCGCTCGCGGCCAGGCGGCCGGGGACGCGCGTGGTGACTCGCGATACGGCCGTGGCGATGCCCGCCCCTCACGTGGCGATTCACCCGCCGGTTCGCGGGATCGCGGCGCCGCCGTCGGCCGCCCCCGCACCGCCGCTCCGAAGCCGAAGAAGCGCAAGACTCCGCCGACCGTGTTGAGTTTCGCCAAACCCGCCCGCCACCAGCACGTCGAGGCCGAGCAGTCCGGTCCCAGGAAGTTGCCGTGGGGTGAGGGCGAGCGCCTGCAGAAGGTGCTCGCCAAGGCCGGCGTGGCGTCGCGCCGCGCGGCCGAAGAGCTCATCGAACAGGGCCGCGTCGAGGTCGACGGTGCGGTGGTGCGCGAACAGGGCCTGCGCATCGATCCCGATACGGCGGTGGTGCGGGTCGACGGCGTTCGCGTCGTGGTTCGCGACGAACAGGTCTACCTGGCGCTGAACAAGCCCAAGGGTTTCCAGTCGACGATGTCGGACGAACTGGGCCGCCCCTGCGTCGGCGATATCGTCGCCGAGCGGGTGATGGCCGGCCAGCGGCTGTTCCACGTCGGCCGCCTCGACGCCGATACCGAGGGGCTACTGCTGCTCACCAACGACGGCGATCTCGCGCATCGGCTGATGCATCCGTCGTTCCAGGTGTCGAAGACCTATCTCGCGACGGTGCAGGGTGAAATGCAGCGTGCGGTCGGCAAGCAGCTGCGCGACGGCGTCGAACTCGAGGACGGCCCGGCGAAGGTCGACAAATTCCAGGTACTCGAGGTCGCCGAGGGCAAGACGCTGGTCCGCGTGATCCTGCACGAGGGCCGCAAGCACATCGTGCGGCGGTTGCTGGCCGAGGTCGGGTACCCGGTGATCGCGCTGGTTCGCACGCATATCGGGCCGGTCGCGCTGGGCGATCAACGGTCGGGCACTCTGCGAGTGCTGGGCCGCGACGAAATCGGGAAGTTGTACGAGGCGGTGGAGTTGTGAGTGGTGTGGACATGCTGGACGATCGGATCCGAGGAGGCCGTGTGGTGGAATCCGGCATCGGCGACGACGGCATCGCGGGCGCGGAACTCGTCGTCGCCATGGACGGCCCGTCGGGCACCGGCAAGTCGAGTGTGTCGCGTCGTCTCGCGGCGCGGCTCGGCGCACGCTATCTCGACACCGGCGCGATGTATCGCGTCGCGACACTGCGGGTGCTGCGCAGCGGTGTCGAGCTGACCGATCCCGCCGAGATCGCGGCCGCGGTCAAGGACCTGCCGCTCACCATCGGCACCGATCCCGGCCACGAGCTGATCGAACTCGACGGCGAGGACGTCTCGGCCGAGATTCGCGGCGACGCGGTGACCAAGGCGGTCTCCGCCGTCTCCGCGGTGGCCGAGGTACGGACGCAACTGGTCGCCCTGCAGCGTGAGATCGCGGCCGCGGCCGGGCGCATCGTGGTCGAAGGCCGCGATATCGGCACGGTCGTGCTGCCCGATGCCGACGCCAAGATCTATCTGACCGCGTCGGCGCAGGCCCGCGCGGCGCGGCGCAATCAGCAGAACATCGCCGAAGGTCGCGGCGACGATTACGACGCGGTGCTGGCCGACGTACAGCGCCGCGACAATCTGGATTCCACCCGCGCGGTATCGCCGCTGCGCCCGGCCGCGGACGCGGTGCAGGTCGACACCAGCGAGCTGAGCATGGACCAGGTCATCGACGAGCTGTACCGGGTTGTGGCGCAGCAGATTACGGTGGGAGAGCGCAGATGAGCCCGAGTGTGACACCGAGTTCGAATTCCGACACGCTCGCCGGCGACGGCATCTGGACCGACGAAACCGATTGGGAGATCGCCGATTTCGAGGGCGATGCCGACGCGCACGAGCATGTGCCGATGCCCACGGTGGCCGTCGTCGGCCGCCCGAACGTCGGCAAATCGACGCTGGTGAACCGGATCCTGGGCCGCCGCGAGGCGGTCGTGGAGGACATCCCGGGCGTCACCCGCGACCGGGTGTCGTACGAGGCGAGCTGGGCGGGTCGTCGCTTCCTGGTGCAGGACACCGGCGGCTGGGAACCCGACGCGAAGGGGCTGCAGCAGGCGGTGGCCCGGCAGGCCGAACTGGCGATGCGGACCGCCGATGCGATCTTGCTGGTCGTGGACGCCACCGTCGGTGCGACCGCGACCGACGAGGCGGCGGTGAAGGCGTTGCGGCGCTCCAAGACTCCGGTGATCCTGGTCGCGAACAAGGTCGACGGCGAGAAGGCCGAGGCCGATGCGGCCGTGCTGTGGTCACTCGGGCTGGGGGAGCCGCGGATGGTGTCGGCGGCGCACGGTCGCGGTACCGGCGACCTGCTCGACGATGTGCTGGCGGTGCTGCCGGAAACTCCCCGCGAGGGATCCGGGGGAGGAGGTCCCCGGCGAGTGGCCCTGGTCGGCAAGCCGAACGTCGGCAAGTCCAGCCTGCTGAACAAGCTGTCCGGCGACGAGCGCTCCGTGGTGCACGATGTGGCCGGAACGACGGTCGATCCGGTCGACTCGCTGGTCGAATTGGGCGGTAAGACATGGCGTTTCGTCGATACCGCCGGCCTGCGTCGCAAGGTCGGCACCGCCGACGGAACGGAGTTCTACGCCTCGTTGCGCACCAAGGCCGCCATCGAGGCCGCCGAGGTCGCGATCATGCTCATCGACGCCTCCGAACCGATCACCGAACAGGATCTGCGGGTGATCGGCATGGTCGCCGATGCCGGCCGCGCGCTCGTGCTCGCGTTCAACAAATGGGATCTGGTCGACGAGGATCGTCGCTACCAGCTCGAGCGTGAGGTGGAGCGCGAACTGGTGCGGGTGCCGTGGGCACAGCGGGTGAACATCTCCGCCCACACCGGCCGCGCGGTTCAAAAGCTTGTTCCGGCAATGGAAACCGCGCTCGAATCCTGGGACCAGCGGATCCCCACGGGCCGGCTCAACACCTGGCTCAAGGAGGTCATCGCGGCGACGCCGCCGCCGATGCGGGGCGGGCGACTGCCGCGCGTGCTGTTCGCGACCCAGGCGACCACCCGGCCGCCGACGTTCGTCCTGTTCACCACCGGATTCCTGGAGGCGGGCTACCGCCGATTCCTGGAGCGCCGCCTGCGTGAGGAGTTCGGTTTCGACGGTTCCCCGGTGCGCATCTCGGTGCGGGTGCGCGAGAAGCGAGATCGCTCGAAGAAGTAGTGGAAGTGCCGGTGCGGGCGGATGTTTCGTCCGCACCGGACGTCCCCGCCGATTCCCGGCGTCGAGGAGAGTTCCGCCCGGGGATCTACCGCACCAATTCATTGCCTCACGGACATATGCGCATTGAAACATGTGTGTGCGGCAGGTTCGGGCGAGCCCGAGTTCGTCGCAGCAAAACCGCCCTGTCATACGCGGGCATCGACCGAGCCGGCCCATCGCATCGCGCCCGCCCGCACGGCGCCGGGGAATTGCGTTGTGGGCGGGTCGGACTCGGCGCGGGCGAGTCGGCGCTGCCGAATACGCCGTTTCGGCCGCGGTGTGAAGCACATCAAGCTACGGTGAGTTCGCTTGGCCCATAATCGAAGAGGTTTGCCATGTGGAGCATCGCCGTCCTGTCGGTCATCGCCGCCGTACTCATAGCCGCCGGATTCTCCGCCGGGTTCCCTGACAAGTAGGCTGCGGGCGAATGCGTTTCCGCGTCGCGGGCTGAGGATGGCGTAGTGGGGCCGCGGCCGGCCCACCGCGAGGGATGCGGCCGAGCGAGGGTGAAGTCGCGCATGCGGTGGGACGGAGCTGTCGGCATCCCCAGCGTGTCAAGGCCGAATATCGTTCGGTCGACTCGAATGATTGTGCGGTCCACAGGAATACGCCGACTCCGCTTCCGGTGAATCAGGCGCCCGCTGCGTCTTCCGCATCGAGACGGTCCGCGATGAACCGAATCGCGCGAGCGAGATCGCGTCCGCGCGGCGTGTTTTCCGCGTCGATGAGCTGGTGCGCCGCCAGTCCGAGGCCCTGGCCGGTGCGGGGCCGGCGGCCAGGCCGTCGACGTGCTGGGTACGGCCACCGAGGTGGTTCGCCGGGTGGGTCTGCTGGAACAGGTCCACGAGCGCGGCACCGGCAAACGCGGCACGTGCTATGTCGACTCTGCCGGGCGAGTGCGTGTCAGCATCGACAGCGAGACCTTCAACGGCGTCGGCGCCGACGGCGCGCATTCGAACACTCGCGGGCTGGTGTTCGGGCCGGAGTCGCCGTTCCTGCGCCACATGGGCTACTACATCTCGATCTACACGATGGCGAAGGCGATCTTCGCGTGGGCCTCGGATCGGCTCGACTACGACTACCGTGACACCGCCCGCCGCGCCGGACTTCTACTTCGATGCCATGGCGCAGATTCGGATGCAGGCGTGGTCGTCGGGCCGGGTCGCGCTGGTCGGCGACGCCGGTTACTGCGCGTCACCACTATCGGGGCAGGGTGCGGATCTGTCGCTCGTCGGCGCCTACGTGCTGGCCGCCGAACTGGCGGCGGCTCGTGACGATCACCGCGCGGCTTCGCGCGCTACGAGGACCGGATGCGCCCGATGGTCGACGCCTGTCAAAAGTTCGCCGAGGGCGTCGGTGCCTGGTACGCGCCGAGTACCAGGGCGATGATCGGATTTCGGAACCTCAACGTGCGGATGCTGCGTTACCTGCCGTGGCGGGGGCTGATCGGCGGAGCGCCGCAGAAGGTCGCGCGCACCATCTCGCTGGATGGTCCGGACACACGGACGCCGGTCGCCTTCGCCGGCTGACCGCTCGGTATGTCTGTTATGCGAGACCGGTCGATCGGAAATAAACATCACATTTCAGTAACGGTGCTGAACGGGTGGTCGATACGGGCGTGACACGCGCAGCGCGGGCGCACCCCGGCGAGACCGGGGGTCGGGGTGGCGGCACTGGGCACCGTCGCGGCCCGGCGGGGGCGGGGCCTCGGCGTTCGATCACGAAAGGTGCTGTTTACATGCGAAGATTGCGTCGGCAGAGATCCGGGACGCTCGGGCGGACCCTGCTCGCCTTGGCTCTGGCGCTGTTCGTACCGCTGACCGCCGCGGTATCGGGCCAGCTCCCGCGGGCCTCGGCCGCCTTCGACCCCGCCGGCTTCGACTTCTGGGTCGACTCGAGTATGGGGCCGATCAAATCGCGTGTCTTCCGCGCCGCCGACGGCAATACCGACCGCGTCGTCTACGCCCTCGACGGCATGCGCGCCCGCGAGGATCTCAACGGCTGGGAGATCGAAACCGATATCGCGCACCTGCTGACCTCCTGGAATATCAACGTGGTGATGCCCGTCGGCGGACAGTCCAGCTTCTACGCGGACTGGAACGCGCCGTCGAGCTTCCTCGGTGTCGCGCCCGGCTCGGGATCCTCGTCCGGGTCGTCGTCGGGATCCGGTGCGCTGCAAGCCTTTTCGGCCGGACCGGGTAAGTCCTACACCTACAAGTGGGAGACTTTCCTGACACAGAATCTGCGCGACGCGCTGCGTGACCGGCTGGGCTTCCGTGCCGACCGCAACGGCGTCTTCGGACTGTCGATGGGCGGCAGTGCCGCGCTGACGCTGGCCGCCTACCATCCCGACCAGTTCAGCTTCGCCGGGTCCTTCTCCGGCTACCTCAACATCTCGGGGCCGGGCATGCGCGAGGCGATCCGCGTGGCGATGCTCGACGCGGGTGGTTACAACGTCGATTCGATGGCTCCGCCGTGGGGTCCGCAGTGGCTGCGGATGGATCCGTTCGTGTTCGCGCCCAGGCTGATTCAGAATCACACGCGGCTGTGGATCTCGGCAGGCAGTGGACTGCCGACCGCGACCGACGGACCGAATATGGGCACCGTCAACGGCATGGGACTCGAGGCCCTGGCGCTGGTGAACACCCGCGCATTCCAGGTGCGGATGGCATCACTGGGCGCGCAGAACATCTCCTACGACTTCCCGGCCTTCGGCATCCACGCCTGGAACAACTGGCGTGACGAGGTGTATCGGATGGCTCCGGACTTGTCGGCCAACATCGGCTGATACGGATTCGCCGGCGTTTCCCACCGTGCGGATCGTCGGCGGTCCGGGATCGGGACCGCCACCTGGCGGCGTGTCGCTCGCACGGCACGCCGCCGGGTCGTCTTCGTCAGCGAGGCTTCCGGGATCGAACGGAGTGGCTGAGCCGTATCCACAGTCAGCGGCAGTGCGCTCGCCGTAGGGTCGGATGCGGTACCAGGTGGCGATGTCGGGAGGCGAAGTCTCATGGCGGAAGCGCAGCGGTGGTCGTGGTCGAAGATGCTGGGCCCCGAGGGCCCGCCCGCGGTGATCTGTATCCGGGTGGCGGTGGGACTGGTGTTCCTCAGTGAGGGGATTCAGAAGTTCGTCTACCCGCACACGCTGGGGCCGGGTCGCTTCGACAAGATCGGGATACCGGCACCGACGTTCTTCGCCGACCTCGACGGTGTCGTCGAAATCGTGTGCGGCGCCTTGATCCTGTTCGGTCTGCTGACCCGGCTGGCCACGGTGCCGCTGCTGATCGACATCGGCCTGGCGATCGCGCTGACCAAAGTGCGTGAGCTGCGCCCGGGCGGATTCGGCGGAGTGCAGGGTTTCTGGGGAATGGCCCACGACGCACGCACCGATTTCGCGATGCTGCTCGGTTTGATCTTCCTGCTGTGGGTGGGGCCCGGCCGGTGGTCGCTGGATGCGGTGATCGCACGGCCCGCCGGTCCGTAACCGGCGGGGCGCGTGTCGGCTGTTGAGCGGATCAATCCAGCATGACCGCGACGTCCTGGGGGTGGGACGCACGGTTGGCGGTGATGGTCATGAGCAAGCCGCAGACGGTGAGGCCGGCGGCGACGAGATAGAGGGGGCGGGGGCCTGCGGGCGAGTCGGCGAGATCAGTCCACCGACGAGTCCTGCGGCGGCCGCGGCGAGCTGGTAGCCGGAGGCGTTGACGGCCATGGCCAGGGTGGGTGCCGCGGCGGCGGTTGTCATCACGCGCGCCTGCATTCCGGGGATGACGGCGAAGCCGAGGAGACCGATCGCGACGACGGCGAGCACGGTGAGCGCGGTGACGGTTGCGATGAACCACGCACCCACGAAGGTCGCGGCCAGCAGCCCGAGCAGGGCGGGCTGAGCGAACCGTGGGTTGTGGTCGTAGAGTCTGCCGCCGACGAGATTGCCGATCGTCGCGCCGACGCCATAGGCGAGCAGCAGCAGTGGCAGGCGGCCGGCGGGATGCCGACCCAGGTTCGTCAGCAGCGGGGCGAGGTAGCTGAACACCATCAGTGCTCCGACGTTGCCGACCGCGGTGATCGCCAGCGCCACCAGCACCGGCCCCCGCCGCAGGACCCGCAACTCCGCGACGGCCGAGGTCCGGTCCGCGTCGGTCGCGGAGGCGAATGTCCGGGCGACCGAGACGAGGCCGATGAGGCAGGCGACCGCGATCGTGGCGAACGTCGCCCGCCAACCCCACTGACTACCGATCCGGGTGCCGATCGGGGCTCCGAGGATCATCGCCAGGTTCATGCCGAATGCCAAGCGGGCCACCATGGTTCCGGCTCGTTCCGGGGCCGCGGACTGTACCGCGATCACGACGGCCTGGGCGAAGAACGTCGAGGTCACCAGTGCGGTGAGCAACCGTGCCGCCAACAGCAGCCGGAAGTCGGGCGCGAGGGCGGAGACGGCATTGCCGACGACCGCGACAGCCAGCAGGGCCACCATCAGCCGCTTCCGATCGATTCCGGCTGTCACGGCGGTGAGCAGCGGCCCGCCGATGATCATGCCGGCGGCGTACGCGGTGACCAGCAGACCGGCGGCGCCGACGGTGACCCCGAGGTCGGCGGCGACCTCGGGCAGGATTCCGGCGACGACGAATTCGCCGGTGGTGACGCTGAATACACAGAAGATGAGGATGGGGAGTCGGAGCGAACCGCCGCCGGGTACCGCGTCTTCGGCGACGCCGACGTCCGCACGGTCGCGCACATCCGCACGCTGCTCGCTGCGGGCCTGCATATGGACCTCATCGGCGAGATCCTCTCGTGCCTGTCGGGCGACTCCCTGCTGTTGGACGGCTGCCGCGAACGACTGGAAGTGGAGCGTCGCCGTATTACCGGTGATATCGACCGACTCGTCCACACCCGGTCACTGCTGGACGACCTGCTCGCGACCACCTAGCGCACCTCGATCGCCCACTTGGGTGTGGGGCACTAGCCATGCTTCACGAACTCGCCGTCGAGCAGGGAGCCGTAGTCGGGGAGCTGGGCGGACTCTTCGAGTGAGCCCTGATTACGGGCCCAGGTGGCGAGGGTGGCGAGTTTCGGGGCGAGGTCGGGGTGCAACTGCAGGGTGAAGTCGAATTCCGGGAGGACCTTCGCGAGGAGGTCCGGGGTGAGTTGGGTCGCGTCGGCGACGGCGGTGATCGCGGTGGCCGAGCGCGCCGTCAGCTGCGCGCCCGCCTCGTTCAGGGCGGCGAAGAAGGAGGACAGCGCCGCCGATTTCCGCGTTGTCGCGGTGTCGGTGGCCAGGTAGAGGCTGTGCTGGTTGTAGGCGCCGCCGGACAGCTCGACCGCGTCGTCGCCGAGGGCGGCGATGACCTGGGCCTGGTATGGCTGGAAGATCGCGACAGCGTCGACGTTGCGCCGGGTCACGGCGGTGACCGTCGCCTGCGGTGCCACCTGCACGAGCTTCGCGTCGATTCGGCTGGCCGCCAACGTATCTTCGGCGAAGTAAGCCGCGCTGGTGCCCAGCGGGGTGCCGATGGATCGTCCCGCGAGGTTCTCGATCGAGGTGATCCCGGCGCTGCGCCGGGCGATGACGCGCGATCCCTGCCACCGTGATCCGTCACCGACGACCCGCAAGGAAGGAGATCGCGTCAGGGTGGCGGCGGCGGGCACATCGGCGGCCGTGGCGACGTCGACCTGGTGCGCGGCGAGCGCTTGCAGCGCCTCGATGCCGGAGGGGAAATTCACGACCTTGACCTGCACGCCGTGTTTGTCGAAGATCCCCGCACGCTGGGCGACGGGTACCTGCGCCCAGGAGGGGTCGACGACGAATCCGACGGTGAGGGTCGAAGGGTCGCTGTCGTCCGAATTGCCGCATGCGACAAGGGAAAACGACAACGCGGTCACGGCGAGAACGGCGGCGAGCAGCCGGGTCGGTATCTTCATCGGGTCTCTCTGTCTGCGGGTTCGTGGTCGATGCCGAGTTCGTGGTGCAAGCGGCGGCGGAGTTCGCTGTATCCGGTCCGGTCGGCGAGTGCGGCGGCGGGCCGGGGGCGGGGCAACGGGTTGGTGATGTGGCTGGTGATCCGGCCGTCCTTCAGCACGCCGATGGTGTCCGACAACCGAATTGCCTCGTCGACATCGTGGGTGACGAAGACGACGGTGCGATGCAGCCGCGTCCACAGGTCGATGAGGAGGTCCTGCATCTTCAGCCGGGTGAGCGCGTCCAGCGCCGCGAACGGTTCGTCCATCAGCATGGTGGTTGGTTCTCCGGCCAACATCCGCGCGATGCCGACGCGCTGGCGCATGCCGCCGGAGAGCCTGCTCGGCCGCTGTTTGCCGACGTCGGCGGGCAGTTCGACGAGGTCGAGCAGTTCGGCGGTGCGAGCGGGCCAGTGACCACGCGGAACCCGGTGTGCTCGTAGGGCGAACGCGATATTGTCGGCGACGCTCATCCACGGGAACAAGACGTCGCGCTGGAAGGCGACGCCACGGCGAGGGTCCGGGGCGGTCACCGGTTCGCCGCTGTCGACCACGGTGCCGGAGGTCGGCGTGAGCAGGCCCGCAAGGCAGTGCAGGAGTGTCGATTTGCCGCTGCCCGAGGCGCCGACGAGCACGAGAAACGAGCCGTCGGGAACGCTGATGCTGATGTCGCGCAGCGTGGGAGCGGGCTGATCCGGGAAGTGCACGACGAGATCGTGTGCCGCGATGGTCATCTCAGCGTTCCTCACGTGCCCAGCGGGTGATCGGCTCGGTGACTGCGGCGATGGCGAAATCACATACGGCTCCGATGATTCCGAGAACGATCAGACAGAAGATGAGGCGGTCGGCCTGGGAGTACAGCTGCGCCTGATAGATGCGGTAGCCGATACCCGCTGTGGTGCCGGTCATTTCGGCGACCACGATCAGGACGAATGCCATCGCGGCGCCGACCCGCAGCCCGGCCGTGACATCCGGGAGTGCCTCGGGAATCACCACGCGAGCCAGGATCTGGCCGCGACCGGCGCCGAGACAGCGGGAGGCCCGCAGGAAATCGGCTGGCGTACTGGAGAATCCGGTGTGGCTGTTGATCCACACCGGGACCAGGACGCCCAGTGCGATGACGAGGGTCTTGCTGCTCTCTCCCAGCCCGAACCACAGGATCGCCAGCGGCACCAGGCCGATAGTCGGGACGGGGGACAGTAAACGCAGCACCGGCTGCAACAGCCTGCGCCCGGCGGTCGTGCTCGCGGTGAGGATCGCGGCGGCCACACCGGCGGCCGAGCCGACGGCGAAGCCGATCAGAGCCCGCCGCAGGCTGGCCGCGATATCCGGGAGCAGCAGTCCCTCCGACCAGAGCGTATGCCCGGCCGCGGCGATCTTCGGCAGACTCGGAAACAGTTGGGCGGGAAAATGTCCGGTGGCGGCGACCAGTGTCCAGACGATTCCGGCCAGCGCCAGGCTGACGACCGTGCCGCCTGCCGCACGCCAGCGCGGGCTGCTCGGCCGGGATATGCGCGCACTCGCGCGGCGTGGACTGCGGTCGGTCGCGGTGTCCGACGCGGTGTGCAGACTCGATGTGGTCATGGGCCGAACTTCCTGGGAGAGAAACGAATTCAAGACGAGGTGAGCCGATGATCGACGCGGACTGGGACGGCGCGCAGGGTGCCGCGCGGCACCCAGTCGAACGGCACGGCCTGCGCCCGATACACCAATCGGGTCAGTGTGGCGCGGTCCACCCCGGGCACGCGGGGTTCGCGCACTTCCGGCTCACCGGCGACGCCGTAGCCCTCGTAGGGCGCGTGATATTCCCAGACCACCCTGCCGTCCGGGGTCACCTGGAACAGCCGGCCGTTCATCCCTTCGGTGACGAGCGTGTTGCCGTTCGGCAGTCGCTGCGCATTGCTGACGAAGGAGCTGAAGAACGTCCACGATGGCAGGCCGGAATCCTCGGCGGTGTACTGCCAGACGATGTCTTTCGTGGTGGGATCGACCTCGAGGACCCGCGAACCGGCGTAGATTCCGAGGGCCGCGGGCGGATAGCCGGCGCCACCCTGGTTGTCGAACACCAGGATGTTGCCTGCGCCCGGCAGACCGTCCGCGATGACGTGCGGGTTGTGCTGCCCGGAAATCTGATCCAGCGGGCGGGGCACCTTGTGAACGTTGATCCGCTGGTGCTGCGCTCCCGGCTCGGCCGCGAAGTATGGGCCCAGCTTCCACACGATGGCGCCACTGGCCCGATCGATCAGCGCGACGATATTGGCCTTGCGGTAGCTGATCAGGATGTTGTCGGGGTGGAAGACGGTGCCCGGGTCCGCGCGGTGCCAGCGGTTCGGCCCCACGGTCTTGGCGCTGTTGATCTCCAGATAGCCCCAGGGATCATCCGGGTCGCGAGTCACGGTGGCGCGCAGGGCTTCCCATCCGGCCGTTGAGAAGCCCAGTTCGTCGAGGTGGTCACCGGCACGCCACTCCCACACGATCTCCCCGTCGGGCGCGACCTCGTACAACCCCTGATCGCCCACCACCTCGGTCCCGAGGACAGGCACGACACGCGGAATCGTTACCAGTAGCAGGCGATTCCCGTTGGGCAGCAGCTCCCAATCGTGATTCTGCCGAGCCGCGCCGCCGGGCGCCTGTCGCCCCCACTCCCACACCCGCTCGCCGGACCAGGACAGTTGGCCCACCGTACGATTGGCGTAGATCCCGCCCCGCGGGTCGTCGCCGGCCGAGAGCTGGACGCCGACATCACCGACCCGGCCTCCGTTGAGCGCGGGATCGATGATGCGCGGCGGCACACCGGCATACGGCCACTGCTGGAGCACGGCGCCGTTGAGATCGATCAGGCGTGTCACCGAATCCGCTCCCGAATAGAGGACGTAGCTGTGATGTGCCGGGTCGGGGTCGAAGTAGGTGACACCGGTCGGTCGTACGAAGGCCATAGGGATTACTCCACCAGTCGGTTGTTGCGCCCGTGGGTCGCGGAGGTAACCAATCTAATCGATTTGCGTAAGTGTTGACCTGCGCATACGGTGAGAGAATCAGCATGGTTCGAACTCTTGCCGCATGGCGGGTGACGGATGAGGATGGACCTCCCAATGACCATCAAACGAGTGACTCTGGCCGATGTCGCGCGCCGGGCGCGGACCTCCACGGCCGTGGTCAGCTATGTCCTCAACGACGGTCCGCGACCGGTGTCCGACGCGCTGCGCGCGCAGGTGCTCGAGGCACTGGACGAACTCGACTATCGCCCGGACCGCATCGCGCGCGCGTTGCGGCGCCCGCGCCGATGGCACCAGATCGGACTGCTCGTCCCCGATCTGCGGCTGCCACTGTTCGGGGCGCTCGTCGGCCACATCGAGGTCGAGGCCAGAAACCGTAATCACCTGACACTGATCGGCAATACCGGATACGACCCGGAGCGGGAGACCGAATTCGTCAGCGCCTTCGCCGATTCGGGCATCGACGGGCTGATCGTCGTGGGCAGCGCCAACGGTCCCGCCACGGCCAAACTCTGTGCGCAGGCGCGTATTCCGGTGGTCTGGGTACACAACAATCGCGGCCGGGTCGACTCACCCGTGATCGGTGCCGACCACACCCACGCCGGCGCGCTCGCCAGCGATCACCTGCGCACCACGCACCGCCGCGCCGATATCGTCTTCGTCGGCGGATTCACTCCCGAGGACACCGAGCACGGCGACCGGGAAACCGTGGCTCAGCGCTACGCGGGGTACGCGTCGGTGGTCGGACCGGCCGCGCGCGCGATCCGCACCGACCTCACGCCCTCCGGCGCGTATCACGCGGTGCGCCACCACCTGGCCGCCGGTGCGGCACCCGACGGCCTGGTAGTCGGCACCTATGGGCAAGCGGCTGCGGCAATTCGAGCCGTGACCGACAGCGGAGTACGAGTGCCGGCCGATATCGCCATCGTTGGTTTCGACGGTGACGTCACGAATACCTATGGTCAGCTGACACTCACCACCGTGCAGCAGCCCATCGACACGATCGCGCGTCGCGCGCTCGACGCGGCACTCCAGCCGGGCGACCGGCTACTCGACGCGGCGCCGCTCGAGGTCTTCCTGAGTCCCGGCGAAACGTGCGGCTGCGCAACGCGTTTCCGCCCGCCCATGGCTGCGGCGCGCGGCCGGTCCTCGAGCTCGGCGGCGGACCGGCCGCCCGGCTGACCACACGCTGCGAGCGAGATGGCCACGAAGACCCGCGTCACCGGCTGCGACGCTCACATGAGCCTCCAGTGCGGTGAGGCGCCACTGATTGGGCAAGTCGCTCGGGCGTGGCTAGGTGTGATGTTCGGGGAGGTTGTCCCGTTGTGTGTGGGTGAGTCGGTGTGACGGGTGAAGGCCCCCGGTAGTGAAGTGGAGCTGTCCAGGAACCGCTTCACCGCAACCCGGAGGCCTTCGTGTCCCGCGCCGACGCAGCGCTCGCTCCTTCGGCCCAGGCGGATGTGAACCAGTGCACCGCACCGGTTTCCGGGTTGTAGGACCGGCGCGGCAGAGTGCCGATATCCGCGCCGTACACATGGATTCCGATCACCGGCTCGTCGCCGCCGCAGCGCACCCGGTGGACGTCGTCGTCGGTGGTGCAGCACACCGTCACCTGACCGGCGGACCACTCCGCAGTGCCCTCCTCGACGAGGGGCACGTCCTCGGTCGACGGCTTGCGGTAGCGGGTCTCGACCTCGATGCCGCTGTGGATTCCCACCACACCCCAGGTTTCGTGGCCGTGTACCGGTGTTCCCTGGCCGACGTTCCACACCGCGGCGGCGATGGAGAAGGTGCCGTCGGGGTCGACGTGCAGCGGATACATGACGTAGTGGTCCGGATCGGGTCGCGTCTTTCCCGGCGGCAGTTCGAGTCCGGCGGTCAGGACGGCGGTGAGTTCGTTGCGAATGGCGGCGGTCAGCCTGCGCTCGTCGGGGATGTCGTCGATCAGGCTCGCGACGGTGTCGGCGAATGTCGCCAACTCCGGTATGTCGGTCTGGACCGGGACGATCGGGGGTCGGGTCATTCCAGCTCCTCACTGGGGGTTCGGGCGGACAGGACGCGTCGGCGATAGGTGGTCAGGCGGTCGTGCAGGCCGGGTGTGATCACGGATCGGGTGAGTGCGGCGAGTGCGGCGTCGGGGTCGTGCAGGGGCCGGGTCTCGGCTAGCAGTGAGGGCCGGGTCGCCGGGTCGATGCGGGCCCACGCGTCGAGGATCCCGGAGAGGTCACCGGGCGTGCCGGTCACCAGTCGCCCGGCAGCCGCGGCGGTGACCGTGTCACCGCCCAGGAATGTCACGGGCTCGGCGACGGCACGCAGGCGAGCGGTCCCGAGGACGACGCCGAAACGTGCTCCCGGAAAACCGAATCGGGCGTCCGGACCGACGAGCCGGTGATCGCACGCGGCGACCATATCCGCTCCGGCGCCGATCGCGGCGCCCTCGACGACGGCCACCGTGAGGTAGGGCGCGGTGGCCAGTCGTTCGAGCAACAACCCGATCCGCAGGAATCGATGGGCGAGGGAGGCGTCCGATTCGCTGGACAGTCCGGTCAGATCGAACCCGGCTGCAAAGTGTTGTGGATTCCCTTCCAGCACAAGTGCTTCCGGTCGAACGGCGGCCGCTTCGTCGAGTACCTGGTGCAGGGTCTCGACGAGTTCGGACGACAGTGCGTTGGCGGCCTGCGGACGGTCGAGGCGAACCCGCCAGACATTGCCGCGACGGACAGCGAGGGTCATGTGTCACACCACTCGCCGAAGATCTCGTCGTCACCGCCCAGGCGCGGTGCGGCTCGGTCCAGGCGGGGGTCCTGGCCCTCGATGCGTACCGGGAAGACGACCGTCGGGGTGGGCCCGGCGACGGGGACGTCGAGGGAACCGACCAATCCGGTCGCGCGCACGTGCTCATCGGACAGGATGTCACCGAACGAGTTGACCGGGCCGCACGGCACGCCCCGCGCACGCAGTTCGGCGATCCAATGGTCACGTTTCGCGGTCGCGAACCGCTCCTGCAGGATCGCCGCCAGTTCGGTGTGGTGCGCGACCCGGTCCAGCTGGGTCAGGAATCGCGGATCGTCGGCCAGTTCGGGTGCCCCAACCACCTCGGCGACCGCCGCCCAGAGCCGATCGTTACCCGCGGCGACGGTGAAATCGCCGTCGGCGGCCGCGAATCCCTGATACGGCGCGTTGCGCGGATGGGCGGTGCCGAGCCGGGCCGGTTCCACTCTCGAGCCCCAGTACTCACTGGTCTGCAGTGCCGATACGCCGATGAGGCAGTCGAGCATCGGGCAATCCAGCCGCACCGACCGGCCCTCGGCGCGGACCTGGGGCAGCACGGCGGCGATGCTGTAGGCGGCATACAACCCGGCGGTGAAATCGCCGACCGGAACGCCCGCTTTCACCGGCCCGCCGTCGGGCTCGCCGGTGACACTCATCAGTCCCGACATCCCTTGGATGACAACGTCGTACGCGCCGTGGTCGACGTACGGGCTCGTCAGGCCGTAACCGGAGATCGAGCAGTACACGAATCCAGGATGGCGCACCTGCTCGTAGCCGACGCCGAGCCGGGCCAGGACGCCCGGCCGGTAGTTCTCCACCAGCACATCGGCGGCCGCCACCAGATCGCGGACCCGGGCCAGATCTCCGGGATCTCGCAGATCGGCGACCACCGACCGCTTGTTGCGGTTGACCGAGGCGAAGTTGTGGCTGAACCGCTCGGCACCGTCGTCGGCAAAGGGCGGCCACGCGCGCATCTGATCGCCCGTCGGCGGCTCGACCTTGACCACATCGGCGCCGAGATCCGCCAGCAGCATCCCAGTGAATGGACCGGCCGCGACGTGGGCGAACTCCACGACACGCACACCGTGCAACGGCCGCATCCGCTAGACCACCGCCCGGTCGTGACGGGTTGCCCGGCGGTGGGCCAATTCCTCGCGCACCAGCGGCAGCAGATCGCGGCCGTAGTCGATCGCGTCCTGCAGCGGGTCGTACCCGCGGATCAGTACCGTATTCACACCGATCTCGATGTAGTCGAGCAGCGCGGCCGCAACGGTCTCCGGCGAACCCACCAGCGCGGTGGAATTGCCGCCGCCGCCCACCGCCTTCGCGGTCGGGGTCCACAGGCACCGATCGTGCAGCTCGCCCTGCTCGGCGACGGCCAGCAGTCGCCGCGAACCCGCGTTCTGGGGTTCGGCGCCGCGCGGGTGAAGTTGGTTGGCGCGCACGTTGTGTGCGCTGCCGACGCCCTCGTTGATGGTGTCCAGGACACGGTGGGCCCGTTCCCAGGCGGCCTCGTCGGTGGCGCCGAGGATAGGCCGGAACGACACCGAGATCCGGGGCCTGCGATCCCGGCCCGCGGCCGCCGCGCGTTCGGTGACGGTGGCGATCTGCTCGGCGGTCTCGCGCAGCGGCTCGCCCCACAGCATGTAGGTGTCGGCGTGCCGGGCACCGACCGTGTAGGCCGCGGGGGAACTGCCGCCGAAGAAGAGTTCGAGGTGCCGGTTGCCGTGTGGCGGGACCTGCGGGTGGAAACCGTCGAACCGGTAGTAGTCGCCGTCGAAGTCGCGAGGTCCGGTGGTATCCCATGCCGCGCGCAGGATTCGGAGATATTCGTCGGTGCGAGCGTACCGCTCGTCGTGGGGAAGGTAGTCGCCCTCGCGGCGCTGCTCGACATCGGTACTGCCGGTGACGATGTTGAGCGCCACCCGCCCGCCGGAGAACTGATCCAGCGTCGTGAACAGGCGCGAGGCCAGCGTGGGATGGACGACACCGGGCCGGTGCGCCACGAGCAGGCCGAGTCGTTCGGTGTGCGCGGCGACGGCCGCCGCCACCTGGGAGCCCTCGGGCCAGCCGGAGCCATAGCCGATCAGCACCCGGTCGAATCCGCCGTCCTCGTGCGCGCGGGCGAAGCGGATCGTGTAGTCCGGGTCGATCACCGCTCCGTTCCCGGGCCGTGTCTCGGAGGCGTCGGCAGTGCCGATCATGCCCAGGATCTCGACGTCGTCGTAGCTCATCGCTCGCCCTTCGTAAGTGGGGTGTGAATGCTTTCCGATGCAGTGCCGGACCACCGGCCGGCCAGGTGGCAGGCGGCGGACCAGCGCTGCTCCACCTCGAAAAGTTCTGGCTGCGTGGCACATTCGGTGTATGCGAACCGGCAGCGGTCGGCGAATACGCAGCCGCCGGTGGGGGCGGCCTCGCGTTCGACCCTGATGTCGTCGGGCCGGATGGCCGACTGTTCGCCGAGGGTCGGCGCGGACGCCACCAGCAGGGCCGTGTACGGATGGGCCGGGCGGGTCAGCACGTCGCGCAGCGGACCCTGTTCGACCAGGCGGCTGCGGTAGAACACCGCCACCCGATCGCCGATGCCCGCCAGTGAGGACAGATCGTGCGCGATGATCACGACCGCGACGCCGAGGTCGCGCCGCAGCCGGTCGAGAAGATTCAGCACCAGATTGCGGTTGGAGACGTCGAGTGCGCTGACCGGTTCGTCGCAGATGAGCAGCTGTGGTTCGGTCACGATGGCACGCGCGAGCGACACCCGCTGCCGCTGCCCTCCCGACAGCTCGCGCGGGCGGCGCTCGCGTACCGTGTCGGGATCCAGGCCGACCTCGCGCAGCGCGCGGTCGGCCCGTTCCCGGCGGGTGGCACTGTCGATGCCGCCCGCCACCTCCAGCGGTTCGCCGACGAGACGGGCGACGGTGAGATCGGGGTCGAGTGATCGCAGCGGATCCTGGAACACCAGCTGAATCCGGCCCTGCCGCCGGAAGTTTCGCAGTTCACGACCACGCAGCCCGGTGAGCTCCCGCCCGTCGAACTCGATGGTGCCACCCGCGGGAGCCGTAAGCCCGACGGTGGCGCGGGCCAATGTCGTTTTGCCGGAACCGGTTTCGCCGATGATCCCGACGATCTCGCCCGGATACACCTCGAGGCTCGCGCCCTGCAGGGCCGCGCCCGTGCCCAGCCCGACGCCGCGGCGCGGCACCGCGTAGGTGACCGACAGATCGGTGATCCGCAGCAGCGGTGCGGTACTCATGCGGCCACCCGGTCCCGGACGCAGCGGGCGAGATGGTCGGTGCCGACCTCGCGAAGTGGGATCACACCGTCCGCGCAGCCGGGCCCGGAGTGTGGGCAGCGCGCCGCGAAGCGGCAGCCGCCGATCTCCTCTCCGGCGGCCGGTGGTTGCCCGTCGATCGTCTCCAGCGTGCGCCGCGACCAGTCGCCGAGCGACGCGACACGGAGCAGGGCCTGCGTGTAGGGATGGCGTGCGTTGCGCAATACCTCCTCGGTCGGCCCGGACTCGACGAGTTCACCCGCGTACATCACCATCACGCGATGACTGGTCCGGGCGACCACCGCCAGATCGTGCGTCACCAGCAGCAGACTGAGCCGATGGTGGCGTTGTAACCGTTCGAGCAGCTCCAAGATCTCGGCCTGGACCACGGTGTCGAGTGCGGTCGTGGCCTCGTCGGCGATCAGCAGTTCCGGATCGAGGGAGATCGCGACGGCAATGAGCACCCGCTGCAGCATCCCACCCGACAGCTGGAACGGATACAGCCGTTCGACCCGCTCCGCATCGTGAATGCCCACCTCACGGAGGAGTTCTCGGCCGCGCTCGCGTGCGGCCGGGCGGCCGAGACCCCCGCGGACCCGTAATTGCTCGGCGACCTGGTAGCCGATGGTGAGCGAGGGATTGAGGTAGGAGCCGGGATCCTGGAAGACCGCGGCCAGCCGGATACCACGCAACCGCCGCCAGGTGGCGGGCCGGGCGGTGGTGAGCTCGACCGCGGCCTCGCCCGATCCCAAAGTCACTGTTCCGCTGGTGATTCCGGCCGCAGGTGGCAGCAGTCCGAGGATGGCGCGGCAGGTCAGTGTCTTACCGGACCCCGATTCACCGACCAGGGCGACGGTCTCGCCCCGTCGGATCTGGAAGGAGACATCGCGCAGGGCCCGACGGCCACCGGCGACGTCGACGTTCAGGCCGTCGACACGAAGCACCGGATCGGTGCCGGTCGGATCATCGGATAGTGACACGGTCGAACTCCTCGGTGGGAAACACGGGTTTCGTCACGGTGGCCGGGAGCGACAGACCGCGGCCGAGCAGCCGCGCGAACAGTCCGCGCCGGGCCCGGGGGGCATCCGAACTCGCCTCGCGCAGACAGTCGGCCAAGATGTTGAGGGCGCCGACGGTGAGCAACATCGGTATGCCCGGCAGCAGCGGCGCCCACGGCTGCAGTTCCAGATAGCCGAGATCGGAGGCCAGCATGCCGCCCCAGGTCGGAGCCGGCGGAGTGATACCGACGCCGAGGAAGGCGAGGGAGGCGATCACCAGCAAGGCGGCACCGGTGGCCTGTGCCGCCGCCACCGTGACATTCGGCGCCACCTTGCTCCACATGTGGGTGCGCAGGATCCACCAGGTGGACGCGCCCATCAGCTCGGCGGACTCGACGTACTGGGTGCTGCGCAGTCCGAGCGCGACCGCCCGGCTGATGCGGAAAAAGATTGGTGCGGACAGGATCCCGACCGCGACCATGGCCTGGTTCATACCGTTTCCGAGGGTCGCGGCCACCGCGATGGTGAAGACGGTGAAGGGAAGTACGGTCAGCGTCTCGGATATCCGCAACCCGATCCACTCACCGGCCCGCCCCGCCCACACCGACGCGAGACCGGAAGGCACGCCCAGGCACAGCCCGACCAGGACCGCCTCGATCGCACCTACCACCGACAGCCGCGTCCCGGCCATCATCCGGCTCAGTACGTCGCGACCGACATAGTCGGTGCCGAGCAGATGATCGGCGCTGGGGCCCTGCAGGATCTGCGGGGATTGCCGCAGCGCGTCATACGGTGCCAGCGCGCCGCCGAAGACGGCAAGGAACGCCACTGCCGCGAGGATCAGCAGGCAGATGCGGGCGCTGGGATTGGCGAGAAGTGTGCGCAGCGTCGTCATCGCCGCCCTCCTGGAATGGTGCCGCGGCGTGCGGCGGGATCGAGCAGGATCTGCAGCGCACCGAGCGCGAGAGTGCCGAGCAGGACGACACCGGAGGTCACCAGCAGCGTGCCGAGTACGACCGGCACATCACCGCGCTGGGCCGATTGCAGTGCCAGCTGGGCGACGCCGGGCAGGTTGAACAACTTCTCGGTCATCACGGCGCCACCGATGATCAGCGGGAGCGCGTTGGTCACGACGGCGAGCGTCGGCGCGACCGCATTGCGCAGGACATGACCGAAAAGCACTCGGCCCCGGCCGTATCCGCGCATGCGGGCGCCGATCGCGTAGTTCTCCGCCTGCGCGCTCACCAGGGTGGTGCGCAGTTGCCGCGCGATATTCGCCGCCACCTCGAGTGCCAGGGCCAGCGCGGGCAGCGTGGCACAGCGCAGCCAGTGCACCGGATCGATCGCATATGGCGAGTAGCCCCCGGCCGGGAAGAGGCGCGCCTTCACCGCCAGCAGCACGATCAACGCGATGCCGATGACGAACGGCGGCAGCGTCGCCAGCACCGAGCAGAACACGGTGATGATCCGATCGATCACCCCACCCGGTCGCGAGGCGGCGACGATCCCGGCGCCGAAGCCGATGACCAGCGCCAGCGCCAGCGCGTACAGCGCGATCGACAGGTCCACCGGAAATGCGAGCTGGATCGATCGGGATACGGGGACCGTGGTGAACCACGACCGCCCGAGATCACCGTGCAGCGCGTCCCACACCCAGGCGAGATAGCGCACCACGAGTGGCCGGTCGAGCCCGAACTCGTGGTTGAGCCGCGCGATATCCTCCGGTGTCGCGGTTTCCCCGAGCACCACGGCGGCCGGATTATTCTTGCTCAGGGCGCCCAGCATGAAGGTGATCAGCGAGGCGAGAAAGAGCACCGTGACCGAGGTGAGCAGCAGCCGCGCGCCGGCGCGAAACACCGGCAGACCGGGCGAGGTTTGCTTCGGCGCGCCCGAAACCATCGGCGCCGCAATCGCTTCCGTCATCCCGTCACGCCTTCCCAGCGAAGCAGACTCGGGTGTTGTTTCAGCGGTGCGAGCGACGGACGCCGGACCAGGATGCTCGGCACCTCGTACAGAAATGTGTTGGGGTACCGGCTGACCGCGATGCGGGTCGCCTCCTGCAATGCGGCCGGATACTCCAGTGCGTCGGTCGGAATCGCGGCGACCTTCGCCAGCTGCGCGACCAGTTCCGGATCGCTGGAGCGCGACGGGTTCATCAGCCCGGTGGAGCTGAACAGAACCTGGAACGCCTGCAGCGGCGACTCGCGGCCGGCGAATCCGTCGTAGCCGAGCGGTTTGGCGCGGTTGAGGTACATGATCTGGGTCCATTGCGACGGCGGTACGAGGTCGATCTCGAGTTCGATACCGATGTCGGCGAGCTGGGCCTGAATCTGCTCCACCGCGGCCGGAACCGGCGCCGCTGCGGACAATGTGGAGCGCACCTTCCCGGACAGCCCGGCATCGGCGAGGATCTTGCGCGCCTTGGCGGGGTCGTAGCGAAACGCCTGCGCCAGCTGCGCGTTGTAGCCGACGTATCCCTTGGGAAAGGGCTGGTAGCCGACATCGCCGATGCCGAAGTTGGCGATCTTCTTGATCGCCTCACGGTCGATGCCGTACTTCATCGCCTCCACCACCGCGGGGTTGTCGAACGGCGGCTTCGACGTATTGACGTCCAGCACGGCGACATACATCGAATCGAGCACCTGCACCTCGAGCCCGCTCGCCTGGGCCGCCTTGATACCCGAGGCCGGAACCCTGGCCACGTCGTACTGCCCGGATGCCACCGACGCGACGACGGTCGCCGGATCGGCGGCTGGGTAGAGCAGGAACCGGGTGATCCCGATCTGGTCCGCGAGGTGGAAGAACTCGTTCTTGCGCAGTTCCGCGTGGTCGTTGGCGACGTAGGAGGTCAGCGTGAACGGCCCCGATCCGGCGGGCCGGGTCGCCAGCGCGTGCGCGTCCTTCTCGAACACCGAGGGGTTGACCACCATGCCCGTCTTGCCGGCCAACAGCAGCGGATACTGGTAGTTGGTCCCGGCCAGGTCGATGACCACGTTCAGAGCACCTTGTGCCGCAACCTTTTTCAGATCGGCGAGCTGCGGAGCGATCAGGGAGCCGGGCGCCGACCGCCCGCGTTCGATGGATCTGGCCACCGCCGCGGCGTCCAGCGGCGACCCATCGGAGAATTTCAGCCCGGGGCGCAGCGTGAAGGTGACCTGAGTGCCGTCGTGGTTGTAGGCCCAGCTTTCGGCGAGCCAGCCGACGGCGTTACCGTCGCCGTCCAACGCGGTCAGTGCGTCGTAGGCGAGGGCGAGCATCGTGACATCGGAGCCGGCCGAGGACGTCACCGGATCCCAGGTGGTCGGCAGCTGCCAGGCCCACGATACGGTGCCCGGCCCACCGCCGCCGACGGACCCGGCACCGGCATCGCTGCAGGCTCCGAGCGCGAAGAGGGCGCCGGCGCCGAGGCCCAGGCGCAACAGGGCGCGGCGGCTGACGATCGTGGGGGCGGAGCGGTCGCTCCGCTGAACGCTGAGAGACATGGGCGGGCTGGTTCTTTCTGGCGGCAGGTGTCCGGGCCGGTCAGGCCACGTTGTACCGGTTCGGCGGGATCGGCAGGCCGAGGTGGCCGCGCAGGGTCTGCGCGGTGTACTCGGTGCGGAATACGCCACGCTCCTGCAGGATCGGCACGACCTCGTCGATGATCCGGCGGAAGTTGGCGGGGTGGTCGACGGCGATGTTGAAACCGTCGCACGCACGTGCCTCCCACCACTCGATGAGCTTGTCCGCCACCGTCTCCGGTGAGCCGACGAATTCGCTCTTGCGCCGCTCCCGGGTGGCCTCGACGGCCTGGCGCAGCGTCCATCCGTTCTGCTGCGCACGCTCGGTGATCGCCTTGGCCTGGGTGTAGAAGGAGCGCTCGCCATACGCCAGCGCCTCGGCCGGGAACGGCGCGTCGAGGTCGTAGGCGGTGAAGTCGTGCCAGCCGAAGGGCCGGCCGAACTCCTCGAGCGCGGCGGTGAAGGTGTGGTCGGCGGCGTTGTTCGCGGCCTCGATCTCGCGCGCGTCCGCGTCGGTGTCACCCACCACGATCTTGATGCCCGGCAGGATCAGCAGGTGATCGGGGTCGCGCCCGAATCTCTTTGTGGCCCTGCCTTTGATGTCGCTGTAGAAGGCCTGGCCCGACGGGATGTCGGGAGCGTGGGTGAAGATGCCCTCGCCGACCGCGGCTCCCAGATCGCGGCCTTGATCGGAGTCGCCCGCTTGAAAGACCACCGGGTGTCCCTGCGGTGAGCGGACCAGGTTCAATGGACCCTGCACCCGGAAGAACCGGCCGTCGTGGTCGAGTCGGTGTTGTTTGCTGCGGTCGAGGAACCGTCCGGTCGTCCGGTCGCGCACGAAGGCATCGTCCTCGTACGAATCCCACAGTGCCCGAGCGAGTTCGACGAATTCCCGCGCGCGCCCGTATCTCGTGTCGTAGTCGTAGTGCTCGTCGAGTCCGTAGTTGCGCGCGGTGCCAGCATCGCCGGTGGTCACGACGTTCCACCCCGCCCGGCCGCGCGAGATCAGATCGAGGGAGCCGAGGCGGCGGCTCAGGTTGAACGGGCTGTTGAAGCTGGTCGTCGCCGTGCCGACCAGGCCGATCCGGGTGGTCTGTACCGCCAGCGCGCTCAGCAGCGTCAACGGCTCCAGACGGTTGAGGTAGTGCGGCGGCGAATACGGCGTGATGAACTGGCTGTCGACGATGAACACCAGATCGAACAGGCCGCGCTCGGCCAGCCGCGCGATATCGGTGAACCAGTCGATGTTCACACTCGCGTCGCCGGGGATGTCCGGGTCCAGCCAGAGGGTGTGACTGCCGGGGCCGCCTGTTCCGTAAGGAACGGCTCCCAGATGAATTTGCCGTCTGTTCCGCACACCGCTCCGTCCATTGATTTCCTGCCTCGTCGAAATTACGGGAATACACCCGGCCCATCCAACGAGCATTCGTGATGAGAACCATCATGATTCGTAATAGCAGTGCATAATTGTCAGGATCATGACCAAGAACCTCGACATTGCGCCATTGCGGAGCTTCGTCGCCATCGCGGATTGCGGCGGCTTCCAGCGAGCGGCGACCCACCTGCATTTGACTCAGGGCGCTGTCAGCCAGCATGTGCGCAGGCTGGAGGATGCGGTCGGTCGCCAGCTGGTGCAGCGGCACGGGCGCGGCTCGCGATTCACCCCTGATGGCGATGAACTGCTTGCCGTGGCCCGGCAGATCCTCGACCTGCACGACAACGCGCTGCGCAGCTTCGGCGTACGGTCCGGGAACATCCTCACGATCGGCTCGACCGAGCACGGCGCCGCGCAACTGCTGCCGGCCCTCGCGAGCGCGCTCGGGCAGGCGGCCCCGCAGTTCTCCGTGCGGTTCCGCATCGACCGTGGCGGTGCTCTCCGCGACGGTCTCGCGCGCCGCCGGATCGATCTCGCGCTACTGCTGAACAGCGATGATCCGAGCGCGATTCGGGTAGGAGACCTGGAGCTGACCTGGTATTCCGCGCCGGGCTGGCAGCTGCCTCCGCGCCCGGACCCGGTGCCGATCGTCGCCTTCGACAGCCCCTGCGCGCTGCGCAGCCGCGCCCTGGAAACCCTGTCCGAGGTCGACCTTCCGGCGTCGATCCGGGCCGAGGCGCCGCAGCTGGGCGGGGTACACGCCGCGGTCGCCACGGGTGTAGGGGTGGCACTGCTTGCGACACTCGGGCAGACCCCGGAGGGGCTCGTTCCGTGCTTCGACCTACCGGCCGCGAAGCCCTTGCGGCTGTCTGTTGGCGCTCGACCAGGGCTGCCGGTCGCGACGGTGAAAACTGCCGCGGACGCTTTACGGCCGTTGCTTGCACCGCCTCTGCGCCTGGCCGCGGGGGCGTGAGCGCTGACGGTCGAGCCATTAATACAATCTCGACGATTTAATTCGAATATTTACTCGACAAGGATTTCGGTTCCGGATCGAGTTCATTGAAATCAGCGAGATTTCATTTCTTTATCGGGGCACCCTGCCTTCGTCGTTCGCCTCGGTAGGGCGCCCGTGGGGTTCCGCTGTGGACGTCCGAACGCTACAGATATAGGCCGGAAACCATACCGTGGCAGAGGAAGCGGAAGGCAGTAGACAACCCCGACAACCCCGACAACCCGGCGCCGCGCCCGCGGATGTTGGTCGACCACGATCAACAACGTCCCGTGGTCGTAGTCGACGACGAGAGATCTTGGCCAGCTCACCCAGCCGGGTGAAGGGCCGCGGCGACTTGGCAGCCTACCTGCACGGTGGCGGGCTCACCCAGCGCGGCGCCGCGTGAACCTCCGGTGTCATGCGGCTGGTTGTTTCGGTTCCCCGATCACGACCAGGTTGATCACCAGTGCCGCCGCGGCGAAGACGACGGCCGCGATGACCGCGATGGACAACCCGTGCGCCAGCGCCTCGTGGACCGTGGCGCCGGTGGCTTCCCGGTCGGTGCGGGCGGATTGGTAGATCGTGGTCAGGATGCCGACGCCGAGGGACAGGCCGATTTGCTGGGTGGTCTGCAACAGTCCGGATGCTGCGCCCATATCCTGCGGTTCCAGGCCGCCGAGCACGGTCATGTTGGAGCTGTTCGAAGAAGGTGATGTCGGGATCCATCCGCGTCAACATCGTCATAGGTATTCCTCTGCGGCAGTTGGTGTTTCGCTGTTTCCCGGTTCGCACCGACAAGACCGTGACGGTGCAGGATCGTGTGGATCGTCGAGATCGCCGGAACCGGTGCGGCGCCGTCGCGGATCAGCTGCGCGCGGATTCGGCGCGCCCCCACGTCGGCCTATCGCCCCGGATCCGCACCACCGCGGACTCGATGAGCGTCGGCAGGCGCCCGGGGACTGTCTTGGGTCTCCGCGAGCGTGGTGCCAGCCCCGCCGCACCCAGTTCTCGATAGCGGGCGAGGTAGCTGTAGTAGCTCTTGCGCGACACCCCGAAACGCCGGCATACCTCGGGCACAGTCAACTGGTATCGCTCGGGCGCGTGCAGTATCTCGAGCCACCGCTCGGATCGGGCATCTTGCGTCATTCCATCGCCGCCGACACTGCGGCGGCACCCGATACTGCGATTTCCGTGGCGACCGCGATGGGCCGGCGCCGGACCGTCCTTTCAAATGGGTTCATGAATCTGAACCGCTGGTTATAGAACAGGTCACGATGCGGGCTACACTGCGAGAGTGGTAGGAGTGAGGACATCGCCGGGTCGTGCGGGCTCGCGTGGGCGTATCGATAAGCGACGGGCGATCTTGGAGGCGGCGTTCGTGGTGTTCGCCCGCCGGGGGTATGCGCTGGCGTGTGTGCAGGAGATCGCGGAGGAAGCCGGTGTCGCCAAGCCGACGATCTACAACCACCTCGATGACAAGGAAACCCTGTTCCGTCATGCGTTGACCGCTGTGGCCGACGAGGTGCTGGCGGAGAATCTGTCGGTGGTGGAGCGGTTGCGTAACCCCGGCGCGGATGTGCGGACGACGTTGGAAGATGTGGCCTACCGGCTGATTCGTGCCTGCTGCACCGAGCGGTCGCGTTCGTTGCGATGGTTGACCTACGCCCAGGTCGCGCAATTCCCCGATCTCATCGATATCGTCATGAGCCGCACCTCGTTCCAGCTCGCCGACGCCCTGGCCGATCGGATCGCGCGTCTGTCGCTGTCGGGTCGCCTGCGCGGGTGCGATCCGGCTGTGGCTGCCGAGCAGTTTCTCGTGCTGATCACCGGTCCGATGGAGGGGCGGTCGCGGCTGGGCACCCGCAAGGTTTCGGCCGCCGAGATGCGCGCTGTGGCCGCCGCGGCCGTCGACACCTTCTGGTGCGCCTACGGCGCCCCGGACGAGTGATGGAGCCCCGGCCCTTCCGCTTCGGGATCGTCGCCACCGAGGTCTCCGGCGCCACCGAGTGGGCACAGACGGCACGCGAAGCCGAGGACTCGGGCTTCGCGGCGCTGCTGCTGCCGGAGCTGCCGCCGCCGGTGCCCGCCCCGCTGCCTGCGCTGGCGTTCGCCGCGGCCGTGACCAGCACCCTCGAACTCGGAACGTGGGTGCTGGCCAACGACTTCCGCAACCCGGTGACCGTGGCACGGGAGGCCGCAACGCTGGACCTGCTGACCGGCGGTCGCTTCCGCGTTGGGATAGGCGCGGGACAGCTCGGGGACGGCTACCCCGCGCTCGGCATCACCGCCGGTTCCGGGGCGGCGCGGGTCGAGCGCCTGGCTGAATCGGTGCGGATCATCAATACGCTGTTTCGCGGTGGCAGTGTGCACGCGGCAGGGGGGCACTACTCGAGTGCGGGTGCGCGGTTGCTGCCGCCGCCCGAGCGTAAAATTCTGCTGCTGATTGCCGCCGGTGGGCGGCGCGCGACCGAACTCGCCGCGACCTTCCTCGCTATATCAACGACGGCCGATGGGACGTGGTCGGCGAATTGTTCAGCGAGACAGCGTTTCTCGACTATGGTCGCAGGCAAGGTTCGCGCGATCGGCGCTCAGGAACGGGGCGAAGGCTTCGTTCGGCACCGCCCGCAGCGCTCGCGATGGCATTTCCGTGGATTGCCGCGTATGTGTAGGGCTGCTCGGGTGGGTTGAGCAGCAGGCTGACCCGTGCGTCCTGGCGCAGATTGCGTTCCTTGGCCCAAGGCGGAAGCGTATGGGCGGGGGAGCGGCGGAGGGGCGAACGCTTTCCTGAAAGCCGTTCAGCGCCAGGGCTGGCGTCTGTATGCGGGTGGGCGTGACCGCTGAAGGTGACGGGCGACGGTCACGGGCAGGCAGAAGGTTGTCGCTGTGGAAGGCGCGCAGGCGAACTGTGGTGAGCTGTCGGTGATGACGTGTACGCGCACCGCCGCACCGACCCGTTTGTCTCGGAGACGGGCCGGTGGGTCTGGTGATGTGCGCGATGTGTGGCTGCTGAGTCGGTCAACGGGTGCAGATGCCGGGGACGGCGTGTGTGGTGTAGATGAGTGGTGGTGCCGCGAGGCTGGTGGTGATGTCGCCGGGGCAGCGTTTCGTGGTTGCAGGTCAGGGTGAGACGGTTCCGGTCGATGACCTCAGGCGGGGTCCTGCTTCGTGGCGGAGGGCAAGGCGAGGCAGAGGATGGCGCTGAGGACGAGCGCTGCGACGATGGTCAGTCCGCTGGCGGTCAAGGCTTGCTGGTAGTCGCCGTTGGTGACGGCGGCGAAAAAGATGGCGCTGAGGGCGGCAACGCCGATCGCACCGCCGAATTGTTGTCCGGTGGTCCAGATTCCGGAGGCGGTTCCGGCGTATCGCGGCGGGACTGTGGCCAGGAACAGAGTGGTCAATGGTGGCTGAACGAGATTGATGCCGATTCCGATGATGAACAGGCCGGGAACCAGCAGCCACGCGTTGATGCCTGTGGTCGCAGAGGAGGCGGCCGCGAGAATCGCCAGGGTGCCGATCGCGCCGAGCAGGGCGCCGGTGAGCACGGTGATGCGTCCGAACCGAAGGGTGAGCCAGCCGATCGAGGGGCCGACCGCGAGACCGCCGAAGGAGAACGCGATGGTCACCATCCCGGTGCGCAGGGCGCTGTAGTGCTGGCCGTCCTGGAGCCAGAGCACGAAGATGAGCAGGAAACCGCTGAAGGCGGCGAAAGCGAGGAGCTGGATGAGCAGCGCGACACTGCTGGTGCGGCTGCGCAGTAGCTCGAGCGGGAGCAGTGCTCCGCTGCGTGCGGCGGCATTTCGGTGCTCGCCGACCGCGACTGAGGCGCCCGCGGCGATGCCGGCCAGTAGCAGTATCCACGTCCACGGGGCCCAGTGGTACGAGCGCCCTTCCAGCAGCGGGAACACGACGGCGACGAGTCCGGCGGTGAGGCCGATCGCGGCGAGCCAGCGTGGCCGCAAAGCTTGCTCGGACCGGTTTTCCGGGATCAGCCGCAGGCCGAAGCCGAGCAGAATCAGCGCGGCCGGGACGGTGACCCAGAAGATCGAACGCCAGCCGAGGCCGCCGATGTCGGCGGTGACGAGGACGCCGCCCACAAGCAGGCCCGCTGCTTGAGCGAGTCCTGCCGCCATGCCGAAAAAGCCGAGCACAGTGGCACGTTCGGGCCCGCGGAACAACACGAACAGGCTGGACAGGACCTGGGGTGCAAGGATCGCGGCGGCCGCGCCCTGAGCCGCACGCGCGGCGATCAATTCGCCGGCACCATCTGCCAGTGCCGCCCAGGTACTGGCGACGGCGAACGCGGCGAGACCGACGAGGAACATGCGCTTGCGTCCCCACAGATCACCTAATCGTGCTGCGGTGATCAGCGTGGCCGCGAATGCCAGAAGGTAGGCCGTGGCGATCCATCCGACTTGTGACGGCGTTGCACCGAGGTCGACCTGGATGGTGGGAAGTCCGACGTTGGCAATCGTGACGGCCAGCAGGTCGAGGGTGAACCCGAGCACCAGCACGACCATCGCCGCCCAGCGCCGCGGATGCAACACCTCAGCCGTGTCGGTGGTGGCGGCCGGTGGTGACGCAGCCGCCGCGTGGCTTTGCTCGGGGTGTGCGTGATGAGCGTTGATGACGGTCTCCTTCGCAGAAATCGGTGAAAACCTCAGGCGGATCGGGGAGTCCGACCAGCTGCAGAAACCACCGGTGGTGACGCTGTCCGGTGGCGTTCGTTGCGTGCGAGCCACGGAGCGGCCTGCTGAGATCGGCAGCTCACCGGAGAGCTCGTTTTGTACCCCGTGGTTCAATCTAATATCCCGATCGGGAAGTTTCAACAGGTCCCGGTGATGCTGGACGAGGCGGGCGCGGTGACCGACACGTTGCGGGCCGGGGTGTCCGGTGGATCGGGATAGACTGCGGCATCGAGGCTTCCGTGGTGTCCGTGCGACCATGACGATCACTGCCGCCGTCGGTGACCGGAGACGCCCTGCCTGTGAATGAACCGGCACCGGGTCGTTCCGGCGCGCCGAGGGCTCTGTTCGCAGGTGTGCGGCGCGGACCCTGGGTTTGTCGTCCAGCGCTGCACGTCACCGCCGGTGCCGGCGCATAGCACCGGGGCTGTCCATCGTCGCTGGAACATGTTTTGCATCGGCGCGGTGACCGCTCGGAACGTTGTCGCAGCTATGTTCGATTTTATTGCAGGGCAATAGGTTTTCGAGCCGCCAAACCAGACTCGGGCGATTGACCCCGATCGACTACGAGACAATCATGACCCCAGCGATCATTCAGGCCGCATAACCACTGACCTGCCCCACCTTTCGGGTTCCAGTCGCGGCGGCTAACTGGCAGCGGGTTCGAGTGTCTTGTCGGAGAGTAGTTCGTATTGGCTACCGAACCCCGCAGAGTGTGTTGCCTTGACCCCCTGAATCTAAGGAGGCTTCTTTTCAAGAACTGTATGTCCTTGTCCTGCTCGGCAACTCGCCTTCGTAATGCCTGCACCTCGGCTCGCTCCGCCGATAATGCTTCCTCACCGTGGGCAGCTGCCTGAGGTTCACCCCGAATGGTGGACAGGGGGCTTAAAGATTTCAGGCGGCAGCGGTTCGAAGTGAACGCTCGTAGTCGTCGGGGCTTTGGTTCCCGATCGCGGAATGCCGCCGGGTAGTGTTGTAGAAGTTCATCCACTTGTCAACCGAGGCAACGAGTTCGGTCTTCGTGGCGTAGGCGTGCTGGAAACCGGCACCAGCGGCACGCTCGATGACACGCTCGGCCCCGCGGTACGCACCGTTATTGCCACCGGCGATTACGACGGCCATGTCGGATTCATGCGGACCCACTGGCACACCGCCGACGAACTGCGCAGCGAAATGGAAGCTGCCGGTCTCGGCGATGTCCAGGTCTACGGCATCGAGGGGCCGGCGTGGCCAGCCCTCGATCGCATGGGCGATCGCAGTGGACAGCACCGGCATCCACAACACGATGCCTTCGAGGAGGCGGTGACGGGGGTCTACTCGGTATGGCAATAGTTCTGGAAGCCTTCGCCGAACAAGACCGTGGGCCCGCGGGCGGCGGGCCAGACCTGGACGCCGCGGGTGGCCTCCGGGTCGGCACATCTGGGTATGGCGGCGACAGAGCCGCACGCCGGTCACAACATATTCGCCGTTGAGACCGAAATCCGTTGCTAAGGAGGCAAGTTCATTGTCAATGGCCTGAAGCGAATCACCTCCGGCCTGGACGTCGTCGATCGCGTGTTGGTATTCGGTCGCGCCGACCGTCGCGATCCCGGCGCCGGCTACACGACGGTACTGCTCGACCCGAGAGCGCCCGGTGTGATGATGACCGAGATACCGATGCGGTTCCGAGAAGGTGTACGCCACTTCCAGCTCGAATTCGACACCACTGTCGAGTCAGGCCCGCGGCCCGGTGTCGAGTCGGAGCGCAAACCCCCGGTGAGCCAATCCCGAATGGGCGGCAGGAACCTCACGAGCCAGCCCGACCCAACGCCTCCGGCAGACTACGGCCGGTGATCACCCAGCCCGCCAACCGGTGACATTCATATAAGCCGGAACCTCAGGTCGACCTCGACGAGCAAGTCAGGCTCGCCTGCCCCACCGTTTCGCAGTTGGCCGGTGTCGATCAGCTCCTGCTTACGCAAACTCGGATGGTCTGGTCGCTGACGCCCAGATCGGCAACCACCTGCGCGACCGGACCCTCGCAGCAATCAGATCCAGCGCCTTGCGGCGGAACTTTTCGGGACCACACCGCTCGAGTGCCGCGGGTCAGGGTTGGTCGCCTACGAGAGCGATTGCGCGTGTTTCGGGGACTCCCAGCATTAGTAGGCTCGTGATCGTCGCTGCTCGGGGGCCGCGGGTTCCGTTCGACAGGTCGCTGTCCGCGATGGTGAACACGGCGCCGTAGGCAAGCTGGCTCAAAATGCCTGCGGGTAGGTGCTGTGCGAACACGTCGCTGTCCTGGCCCCGCTGCACGAGGTCGGCGAGGAGCTCATCGACAGGTCCGAGCAGGCCGTGGATCGCCTCGCTGTACTCGCCCCGGCGCAGCGTCAACAGCACTCGGTACCGGTGCGCCACCGGCCAGACGCGGGCGATGAATTCTACCCACGCCGCGTCCGCTGCCGAGTCGGCGGCGTCGACTTCGGTGAGGACGGCTGTCATCTCAGTGACGGCTCGTTCCGTGAGTGTCCGAATCAGGTCGAGGCGCGAGGGGAAATGGCCGTAGACGGTGCGGCGGACGACGCCGGCAGCGGAGGCGATGTCGCCCATTCCCGCGTCGGGGTTCTCTCCCAGCACGTCGAGGGCGACATCGAGGATGCGATCGCGGGTCTCGTTCATCGAACGAACACGGGAGGACTCGGTGGGCACGACACCAGTGTTGCACACTGGTGTGCAATGCCCTAGATTTCACACCAGTGTGCAATGAAAAGTTGCGCTTGGAAGCTCTGGAGAAGGCAATGACCGCATCGACGGCACCGGCCTCGGCTCTCGTCCGCCCGTTCACCGTCTCGATCTCGGATTCGGAGATCGACGAGCTGAAGCAACGGCTGGCGAGAACTCGGTGGCCGGATCCGGAAACGGTGGGCGACTGGTCGCAAGGGGTTCGCGTGGAGAACGCCAAATCGCTCGTCGCCTACTGGCAGCGAGAGTACGACTGGCGCCGATTCGAATCGGAGCTCAATCGATTCCCTCAGTTTCTGACCACGATCGACGGCCTGGATATCCACTTCATCCATGTGAGGTCCAAGAACCCGGACGCGATGCCCCTGATCTTGACCCACGGATGGCCGGGTTCGATCGCGGAGTTCCTGAAACTGATCGGCCCACTCACGGACCCGGTCGCGTTCGGGGGTGGGGTCGAAGATTCCTTCGACGTCGTCGTCCCGTCCCTGCCCGGGTTCGGGTTCTCTGAAAAGCCGACCGAGGCGGGCTGGACGGTTTCGCGTATCGCCGCCGCATGGGTGGAGCTGATGGACCGTCTCGGCTACGACAACTGGGCGGCTCAGGGTGGCGATTGGGGTTCGGTGGTGACCACCACTCTCGGGGCCATGCGACCCGAGGGGCTGCTTGGGATTCACTTGAATACGCCATACGCTTTCCCCGCCCGAATACCCGACACGCTGTCTCCCCAAGAGCGCTACGCCGTGGACGGCCTCGCCCGCTACACCGGCGACCTCGGTGGATCGAACCACCTTCAGGGCACCAAGCCGGAGACCGTAGGATTCGCTCTGGCGGACTCTCCGGCCGGTCAGGCAGCCTGGATCTACGAGAAGTTCCAGTCCAAGACCGACAACCACGGGCTCGCCGAGGACGCACTCAGCAGAGACGACATGCTCGATGTCATATCCCTCTACTGGTTCACCAACAGTGCAGCGTCGTCCGGCCGCATCTACTGGGAGAACCGATCGGCCAGCATGGCCGGCCCCAAGCTGACGCTGCCGGTCGCGGTCACCGTCTTCCCGAAAGACATCCCACGCCTGCCACGAAGCTGGATCGTAGACACCTACATCAACCTGATCCACTACGGCGAGGCCGCCAAGGGCGGACACTTCGCGGCTCTCGAGCAGCCCGAGGTCCTGATCAGTGAAATCCGCACCGGCCTGCGTAGCCTTCGTTGATCACGGTCGGCGCCGGGCAGGAACCGGCACCGCGATCACATGCCAACCGGGGTTTCGCCGACGCCTCGGTTGGGGCCGCGTTCGAAGTCTGGCTGAGTCGCACTGGCGCTGAACCCTCCCTGACCATCGTGAATGAATGAGGCAGCCTTTATTCCGCGACGCACGAACTCGGCGTGAATCCGCAGCCGTCGGGTAGTCGGTTTCCGTATTTGTGGCAGTGTTTGCACCGACCGCCTGGTCGTCACTTCGAAACGATGCTGGCCAGCGGATCGCTGGCGGCTTTCAGGGCCGCTCGGAATACGGGCCAGGCGTCATCGTCGAGGCCGAGCGCGGTCTGCAGATAGGCCAGTGTGGCCTGTTGGACGAGGGCGACACGCTCGGGACTCTCATCGGTCGTCCGAGTGTCGTAGGAGCCTTGGATGCCGCCGAGGCTGTGTTCGGCGCGGTGCAGGGTGACAAGGTCGGTGGCCCCTGGGCTGATCTGGAAGCCGTCGGTGAACCACTCGGGGCCGCGCAGCGTCAGGGGGGACTGGTCCTGGTCACCGGCGACGATCAGGCTCGGGGTCTTCATCGTTGTGAAATCGGGGTTCATGAATGGGAAGTGCTCGACGGCTATGGGGGACAGGTCGGGGCCGCCGGTGCCGGGGAGGCAGAGCAGGACCGCCGCTGCGCCCCTCGGGTCGGCCATGCTCTCGCCGGGCGCGCCGTTGGTACCGAGGACGCCGGCGCCGGCGAGGGTGCTCGCCGTCTGCGCGCCCCAGGAGTGTCCCGCGACTGCGATGCGATCGCGGGCGAGGCGACCGGTCAAGCCGGGCACCGCGGCCTCGATGTCGTCGAGCCGGTCGAGGGTCAGCGACAGGTCGTCGGTGCGAATGCGCCAGATGTGTGGGACCCGCGGGTCGCTCGGGGCGAGGCCGAGTGAGTCGAGGTGGGTGGGCTGGATGACGGTGAAGCCGTGGGCGGCCCAGTAGTCGACCAGCGGTCTGTAGTCGTCCATGCCCAGCGTCATGCCATGGGAGAACACGATGATCGGCAGCTCCCGCCCGGCTGTCGGTGCGGTCACTCGTACCTGCAGATCCTGGCCGCGCTCAGGGGCAGCCAGAGTGAGTGGTCGAACCGACACTATAGGGGTCGTGGTGGCGTTCATGTGCTGGAGACCTTCCTGATCGAGGCATGTCGAAGCCTCGGGGTAAACGTGCATCTGAGAGTATGTTTATCCGGATCAACGTTCCTTATGAGCTTATCGGAACATTGATCCGGATAGCAAGCGTGAAGGGAGACACTCGAATGACGGCCGACACCAAGCCGTCCGGCCGGCGCAAGCGTTCCGATGCGCGCCGCAATCAGCAGGCGCTGCTGGACGCCGCCGCTGGCGTGTTCGTCCGCGCGGGGATTGACGCTCCGGTGCGGGAGATCGCCGCCGAAGCGGGCGTCGGTATCGCTACCATCTACCGGCACTTCCCCACGCGCGCGGATCTTGTCATCGCGGTCTTCCGGCACCAGGTCGACGAACTCGCGGCCGACACCGCCGACACCGCCGCGACGCCTTACGAGCAGCTGCGGGACTGGGTGAACCGATTCGTAAGCTTCCTGGTGACCAAACACGGCTTGGCCGAGGCGATGTCCTCAGACCGAGCCGGGTTCGAGAGCCTCCATGCCGGCTTCGTGCAGCGTCTGGTGCCGGTGCTCGATCGGCTGCTGCGGGCAGCGGCCGCCGCTGGTCAGATCCGCGGGGATGTCGAGGCTCTCGATCTGATGATCGCGATCGGCAACTTGTGCGTCGGAGCCGAGACCTTTCCCGGCTATCGCGCCCGCCACATGATCGACGTGCTCCTCGCGGGTCTCGCGCGCGGATGACGATTTCCGGCGGCCCTTGCTGAGGCTCGCGCATTGACCGCGAGGTGCGCGGCCCCTTCAAGGCAGACCGCGTCGAACCCCATTCTGCGACAGCATTATCGGGATATCGACCACTCCGCACTCTGCCCAGACGCGATCTCGGTGCGATGGGGACTGTCTGAAACAGCACTCCCCGGACGGGACCGGCCAGCTGGCGTCGACTCCTGGTGTGATCGTCGCACGGCTCAATCATCCGCGCCGGGCCGGCCTCGTGACAGCAGCCGCGACGTGGCAATTCTCGACGCGACTCTGTCCCTGCTGACCGAGGTGGACTATGAGCACCTGTCCATGGAGTCGGTTGCGAATCGTTCCGGGGCGGCGAAGACCACGATCTACCGCCGCTATCCTGACAAGGCCGCGCTCGTTGCGGCCGCGGTCGAGCGCGGCTGAGATCCGGGGCCTCGGCACTGTTCGCCGAGGTCGCGCCGGCCGTGACGTCCATCGCGTCGTGATCGCGGGCGAGCCGTGCGATGACGCGTTCGTCCGGCACGTCGTCGACGACATTCTCCTGCCACTCCTGCGCGGCCACTGACACCCACCGGAAGGAACCCACATGATCGTCGTCACCGGAGCGACCGGGGCGCTCAACGGAGCCACCGTCGGGCATCTCCTCGAGCGCGTACCCGCCGAGCAGATCGGCGTCAGCGTCCGCGACATCACCAAGGCGCAGCACTTCGCCGAGCGGGGGATTCGGGTACGTCAGGGCTCCTATGCGGACTCGGCTGCTTTGCGGCATTCGTTCGAGGGCGCCGAGCAGGTGCTGCTCGTGTCCTCCAACGACCCCCACGCCGACGCCGTGAGCCTGCATCGCGCCGGCATCGCTGCCGCCGTCGACGCCGGAGCCCGGCGCATCCTCTACACCAGCCACCAGGGCGCCGGATCGGACAGTCCCTTCCCCCCGGCCCGCGTCCACGCCGCCACCGAACGACTCCTCGCCGAGTCGGGCGTCGCGTGGACCTCCCTGCGCAACGGCTTCTACGCCCACAGCCTCGCCTGGCTGCTGGGCCCGTGGCGCCAGACCTCCCTCATCACCGCCCCGGCCGACGGACCGGTCTCCTGGACAGACCGCGCCGACGTCGCCGAAGCCGCGGCGGTCATCCTCGCCGGCGACCACACCCTCGACGGGCCGGTCACGCTCACCGCTCGCGCGGCCGTCAGCTTCGACGACATCGCGGCCCTGGCATCGAAACTCAGCGGCCGCGAGATCGAGCGTGTCACGGTGGACGACGAGGCATGGATCGCGGACAAGATCGCAGCCGGCACCCCCGAGGCTATGGCGCGGATGACGCTCACCACCTTCCTGGCAGCCCGAGAAGGCCGCTTCGCCCAGGTCGACCCTCTCCTCACTCAACTACTCGGCCGGGAACCGCGCAGTGTCGCCGACCAGCTCGCGAACATGAACACCGCCTGAACACACGACCCGCCGGACATCTTCATCGCCCAGCACGAGGCCCGGGAGGAGAGTGTCTGTGGCGCTGGTATCCGACGCCGCTGGGGCGCTGAACGCACATTCGCCTGGATCAGCAATCACCGCCGCTGCGTCCGCGACTACGAAACCTGACCCGAGAACCACGTCGACGCTTCGAGTATCGAGACCAGACCTGCCCAAGTTCTCGGACGCTCACTGACGGTATGTCATGGCGTCGGTCTACCGTCGAACACATGACGGACAGCGCAACCCCGGACAAGGTGGAGGCGGCAAGACTGCGGGGTGAGCGGCGCCGGCAGCGGACCCGGGTCGCACTGCTCGACGCCGCAGAGCAGTTGCTGTCGGACAGGTCCGCCGATGCGGTCCGAATGGAGGACGTCGCAGCACTCGCAGGTATCTCACCTGCCTCGGTATATGTGCATTTCGGCACCAAGGACGCGCTGGTCGCCGCGGTCATAGAGCGGCTGCTGGACACATCGCTGGCGTCGCTGACGGCCGCCTACACGAGCGAGGGCAGCGCCTTCGAGCAGGTCCAGCGGGCGGGCGTTGCGTTCATGCAGCTGCTGCTGGATCATCCGGCGCTGATCCGGCATCTGTCGGCGACCGTCCCGAGTGAGTCGCACACCCTGATCGATGCCGCCGTGGTCGAGCGGATCGAACTGCTGCGCCACGCTTTCGAGAAGCGCATCCAGACCGCTGTCGACGCCGGCGAGATCGCACCATTGGACAGCCGGTTGCTCTCCTTCTTCCTGTTCGGTGCCTGGCAGGGTGTCGCGGCGCTCGCGTTGCGCCGCGACGCCCTTCGGTTGACGCCGGAGGAAGTCGAACGGTGCATCACGCAGGCCAGCCAGGTCCTGGTGTCCGGCGCGACCCTGCGCGCGAGGGACTGATCGGTCAACCGGTCCGTTCGACATCTTGCCTTCAGAGTGATCTAGAGTCATACTCTTAATTAGAGCCTGACTCTAGATGTAAATGTCTTTCGCAGCCGCCCCTCAGGAGATGCAGGTCGATGACGACTACCAAAGCCGCGAGCACAGTGCCGCCGACTCAGCAGTTCCGGCGGCCGCGTGCAGAATTTTGGGCAGACCGACGACTGACGGTCACCGCGGTGCGGAAGCTGATCGAGCAGCTCGACCCGGTCGAGGACGATGCCGAGATCACCCATCTGTCGCTCGAGGTGATCGTGCCGCCGATGTTCGGGCATGCGGCCTACGCGGCGGGAACCGCCCGGGGGATGACGCACCCCGCGGAGGCGGTCGTCGGCTACCGCGGTGGTCGCGGCGACCAAATAGTCCGGCCTGAGCATCGCGACCGCGATACGTTGACGTTCTTCGGCATGTTCATGCGGGAAGGTCACCGCAGCGCCCGCGCGCAGGAGATCTTCGACCGGGTACAACAGATCCACCACGATGTGCGCGGAGTCGGCAACGACCTCCAGCTTCATGTCCTCGGCTTGCTGATCTTCGAGCCGCAGCGCTGGGTCAGCGACCTCGGCATGCCCGGCTGGTTCTCGGAGAAGGAGAACCTCGCCCGCTTCCACTTCTGGCAAGGTGTGGGCCGCGGGATGGGGCTGCAGCAGATTCCTCAGGACTACGACGAGTTCCGGCAGTGGGTCGACGAGTTCGAGCAGGAACATTTCGCGCCAACCCCGGAGGCACGTGCGGTGTACCGCAAACAGGTCGAGGGTTTCGCTCGATGGTTCCCGGGGCCGACGAAGGTGCTGGCCCACCAGACGCTGTCGGCCGGCCTGAGCCGGATGACCCGCCGCGTGGTCGACTCCGGCCCGGTCAACCCGGCTTTCACACTGGCCTTGGCGGCGGGCCTGCGCGCTTACCGTGCGACCGAACCCGTCCGGCGGGTGAACCTCAGCCGCACCTGGGTCGGCGAATTCAGCCGCCTCGGCGCCGATCCCGACCTTGCCGACCTGGGCTATCAGCACGACGTCACCTCGGACCCGCGGTATCAGCGCGCGGGCGACCCCGCCAAGGGATACCGGTACTCGGTGGCCCGCGGGCTCGAATCGGGCGGTCGACCCGCGCGCTAGCTGTAGGAGGGCTGGACGTTGCGCGTAAGGAACGCGGCTGCGGTGGTTCCCTTCTCGTCTGACAGGGGTTCGGTGTAGGCGAGCCGGGAGACGCCGTCGACTATCGAGTGCGGGTAGACGTGGCCGTGTTCGGCGCCGGTCGATTTTGCTCGGCTTGCTGCCTTGGCTCGTTCGCTGTCGCGGCCGTGGATGCGCCATCCGCCACCGTTGGGGATGCGGCCGACCTTCTTGACGGCCAGGTGGGCCGTGGGGCCGGGCCAGCGGGCGATGATCTTGCCCGGTGTGCGGTTGTTCTCGCCGTTGGGGTCGATGACGGCGTTGCCCAAGTCCGAGCCTGGTGAGGTGTCCATGGCACGCATGAGCTGCCGGGCGTTATGGAAGGACAACAGACGAACCGAAACAGTGAGAAAGCCGCCGCCGAGCACCGCCCTGCGTCGCGCACCTTGGCCACAGGCCCGCAACCGGCGACCGCGAAAGCCCGCAGTCCATAGTCCGAACGGTCAGGCGGCGATATTCTGGCTGGTGTGCCGGTACAGGTGTATCGCAAGTAGCCGATGGCCGCGAGCGATCCTTTGAAAACTCAACGTGATGTTGGCGTCGGTGTCGTCACGGAGTTGAGCGCGGTCGGATTCGGGGACGCCGAAGAGATCGGGCGGGGTGGTTTCGGAGTCGTGTACCGCTGCACCCAACGGGCCCTGGATCGCACGGTGGCGGTGAAGATCCTGGCCAGCGAACTGGAGGAGAACCGCGAGCGGTTCATACGCGAGCAACGAGCGATGGGCCGGCTGACCGGGCACCCGAACATCGTCGGCGTGCTCGAGGTCGGCGAAACGAGCACCCGTCGACCGTACCTGGTGATGCCGTACTACGAGCGGGGGTCGCTCGACGCACGGATTCGCAGCAACGGTCCACTCTCGGTGGAGGACGTACTACGCCTCGGGGTTAAGCTGTCGGGCGCGCTGGAAGCAGCGCATTGCGCGGGAATTCTGCACCGGGACGTAAAACCCGCGAACATTCTGTTCACCGACTATGGCGAGCCCGCGCTGACCGACTTCGGCATTGCGCACCTCGCCGAAGGGTTCAAGACCGCGACCGGCATCGTCACCGGTTCACCGGCGTTTACCGCGCCCGAGGTGCTCGGTGGCGATACCCCCAGCCGCGTCTCGGATGTGTACGGGCTGGGAGCCACACTGTTTTCCGCACTGACCGGGCACGCGGCGTTCGAGCGCCGCAGCGGCGAGAAACTGGTGGCGCAATTCCTGCGAATCACAACCCAGCCTCTACCCGACCTGGGCAACAGGAGCGTACCCGACGACCTGAGTGCTGCGATCGAGACGGCAATGTCTCGCGACCCACGGCACAGGCCTACCGCGGCGGCATTCGGCCGGCAGTTGCAGGCGGTGCAGCGCGCGCACGGTTTCGCTGTCGACGAGATGGCGCTGCGTGCGGAACCCGGCGCCAAGCACGCATCGCCCGCGCCGGCGGCCGCCGTCAACCAGAGCAACGTTCCCGACCTATCCATCGCCAGGTCGCCGGGCCGCATGGGGACCCTGCCGCTGGAGTTGACCAGCTTTGTCGGTCGGCGCACTCAGATCGCCGAGGTGAAAACCCTGCTGACGGCATCGCGTCTGGTGACTTTGACCGGAATCGGAGGTGTCGGTAAATCCCGCCTCGCACTGCAGGTTGCAGCAAGACTACGTCGGGATTTCCCGGGCGGTACCTGGCTGGTCGAGTTGGGTGAGTTGCGCGATGCGGCGTCGTTGGTCGATGTCGTCGGCGCCAGTCTCGGTCTGCGCAACCGGGCCGGCAAGTCGATGGTCGAGGTACTCGTCGAATTCTCGTCCGCACGCGAGATGCTGCTGGTGCTCGACAACTGTGAACAGGTAGTCGAGGCGTCCGCAGAGCTGGCCGAGTCGCTGCTACGGGCGTGCCCGCAGCTACGGATTCTGGCGACCAGTCGGGAGGCTCTCGGTGTCGGTGGAGAGTTCGTGTTCGCGGTGACGCCGTTGAGTTTCCCCGATCCGGGAACCGCTCCCTCGATGCGCGACATGGCCCGCTACGATGCCGTGACGTTGTTCGCCGAGCGGGCCGCCGCCGCCGTACCAGGTTTCGGACTGACCGAGGACAACAGACTCACCGTGGCCCGGATCTGCGCCCGGCTGGACGGGTTGCCGTTGGCGATCGAGTTGGCGGCGGCTCGGCTGCGCACGATGTCAGCTCAGCAGATCCTGGCCCGGCTGGACGATCGGTACGCGCTTTTGACCCGCGGAAGTCGCGGTGCGCCCGCACGGCAGCAGACGCTGCGATGGTGCATCGGCTGGAGCTATGACCTGTGCACCCCAGCCGAACAACGGTTGTGGGAGCGGCTGACGGTATTCGCCGGGAGCTTCGAACTCGACGCCGCCGAATACGTGTGCGGCAGCCGAATTACCGAACAGGAATTGCTTGACGCGTTGTCGGCGCTTGTGGACAAGTCGATCCTGATCCGCGAGGAAGCCGACGGCGCTGTCCGCTTCCGGATGTTCGAGACCGTGCAGGAGTACGGCAGACGTAGGCTCGAGCAGGCCGGCGAGTATTCGGAACTGAGTCGGCTTCATCTGGATTGGTACGAGCGCTTGGCGCTCGCCGCAGAAGCGCAGTGGATCAGCCCGCGTCAGTTGGATTGGATCGCCCGGCTCGAACGCGAGTTGCCGAATCTGCGGAAGGCGCTGGAATCCAGCGGGAGTCACGGCAACGAGGGCGGGCTACGAATCGCCGCTGCTCTGCTTCCGTTCTGGCTGCTGCGTGGACGGCTCAGCGAAGGGCGTCGGTGGTGCGATCGCGCGCTCGGTCGTCCGCCGGATGGTTCGGGACTGGAACGAGCCAAAGCTCTCCTCGCCGTCGACCTGCTGGCCGCGACTCAGGGCGACCTTCCGGCCGCAACCCGCTGCGTGGTGCAACTTCGCGCGCTTGCCGAGCAGAGGGAGGACTTGATGAGCAGCGCCCTGCTCGCCAACGCCGACGGGTACAACGCTCTGGTAAGCGGCGATTTGGCTCATGCGAACAGCCGACTGAGCGATGCAGCCGATGCATTCGGCGCCTGCGGCGAGGTCACAGCACAGTTGAGGGCGTTGATCTCGCTCGGATTGACCTACGACATGCAGGAGAAGATTCCGGAGGCCCTCGACTGCCTCGAGCGGGTGCTTGTCGTCGCTGAATCTCACGGTGAGACGGTGTATCGGTCGTATACGTTGGGCGTCATGGGGCTTGCCCTCTGGCTCCAAGGCGAACGCGATCGCGCGATGCACATGTTGGTGGAGGCTGTTCGGCTCACCAGGCTGGTGGTCGATCCGATGATCGCCGCGATCTGTTCAGAGATTCTGGCCTGGATCGCGGTCGAGAAGCACGAGGCTCGGCGCGCGGCCGTCCTGTTGGGCGCGGCCGAGACGCTGGGCAGAATCGGCGGCAGTTCCAGCTTCATCTTTGCCAGTTTGCTCGCGCACCATAATGAATCCGAACGTCTTGCGCGCGAGGCGCTCGGCAAGCGAACGTACCAAACGGCCCGCCGAGAGGGAGCCAGAATGAGTTTCGATGCTGCCGTTGCCTTCGCGCTGGGCGAGCGACCTCAACCTGTGACACCGTCTGACCGCGGGGCGGCGGCATTGACCAAGCGTGAGCGTCAGGTCGTCGACCTCGTTGCCGAAGGCATGACCAATAAGGCCATCGCCGACCAGCTGGTGATCTCGCTGCGCACGGCGGAGGGACACGTGGAACACGTCCTTGCCAAACTAGGGTTCACCTCGCGGGCGCAGATCGCAGTGTGGGCCACGCGGCAGGCACGCGAAGAAGCCGAATGACACCATGCGAACGCGGCCCCCGATGCCGGCGAAGTTACGTAAACCCGTTCTCCTCCGCGTGATCCCGATCGAAAGAGAAGGACATTCGTACTGTCTCACTGCGGAGGTTACGTCGCGATACGCCTTTGGAGTTGCTGCGGTACGGCAACTTCAGAGACACTGCGGCCACGCACATCATGGGCAAGACCCGCGACCGCACAAGGGGCGGCGCCCAATTGGGCCATGCGGAACAATCGACGGTGGCGACTGTGCACTACATCGACTGCAACGGCCACATCCAAGACGCTGTGGACAACGCGGATGTCATGGAGAGCCTCAAACCGGCGAAAGTTGGCGCAAAACTGGAATCCGGGCGTGTGGCGTAAGAGGCGGAACCGTGTGACCTGCACAGTCTTCCAAGCCGCGTCACACTCCGAAAATGTGGCTCAGTCGCTCTCCTTCGACCAGGAGAAGGAACAAGCCGTAGTACAAATCGAGCATCCCAGCATTGTGCCCCGCCGCGGTGCCGTGCGGCATGCAGATGCGCGAGTTCGGTCCCACTGAGCGGGGTTCGGGATGATCGCCGGACTGATCGGCGGCTTCTGGATTCGCCGCTCCGGTGCCCGGCTGCCGCTGATGTCGGGGCTGGTGGTGATGGTGCTCAGCGGGCTGGCCTATGCGGTGTTCGGCCACGGCTGGAGTGTGATCGCGCTGATCAGCGCCGTGTACGGCCTCGCCTTCGGCCTGTGCTACGCCTCGACGCCGAACCTCATCGTGGAGGGCGTCCCGGCCGAACAGCAGGGCATCAGCGCGGGCATGCTCGGGGTCATGCAGTCGATGGGCGCCGCGATCGGCATCGCGGTGGCGACCGCGTTCCTCAATGCCAATCCGGTGCGCGCCGATCTCTCGGTGGCGGGAAAGCAGGTGGCCACCAAGGATATTCCGCTGTTGTTCGCCGACCGCGGATATGAGCTCGGCTTCTCCGACTGGGGCAATTCGATCACCGTCGACAAGACGCCGGCGTCGCGGTGGCCGATGCCGGTCACCGCACCACCCCCGTCCGTAGAGCTCAGCGGCCGTGCGGATTCGGCGGCGTGCCGGGCAGCTCGAGCGGCGGCGACCCCGGCTCGTCGAGTTCGCGTTCGAGCAGATCCGCGATCACGTCGGCATGCACCGGGTGGTGGAAGTACCAGCCCTGGGCGGTATCGCACTGCAGTCCGAGCAGCCGGTCGGCCTGATGCCGGGTCTCCACACATTCCGCGGTCACGCTCAGGCCCAGATCGTGGCTCAGATCGATGATCGTCTCCAGGATGAGCAGATCGCTGCGGCCGACCGTGCCGGCATTACGGATGCGATGAATGAACGGCCCGGCCAGTTTCACCACGTGCAGCGGAAGCTGGCCCAGATAGGCGAGATTGGAATAGCCGGTGCCGAAATCGTCGATGGCGATGCGGATCCCGGATTCGGCGAGGGTGTGCAGCGCCTGCAGCGGCCGCCCGATGGCGTGCATGAAGGTGCGCTCGGTGAGTTCCAATTGCAGACGGTCCGGCGGGATTCCGGTATCGGCGACGATCTTCTGCACCCGCTCGAGCCAGGCCGGATCGGCGACCTCCTCCGCCGAGACGTTCACACTCACGACCGGCGCCTTGTCGCCGAAACGGTCGCACCAGCGCCGGCCCTCCCGGCACGCCTGCTCCAGCACCACCGTGCCGAGCGCGATGATGTGGCCGCCGCCCTCGGCCAGGTCGATGAATCGAGCCGGGCTCAGGATTCCCAGCTGCGGGTGGTGCCAGCGCACCAGAGCCTCCACCGCGACCGGCCGGTGGTCGCCGAGATCCACGATCGGCTGGTAGTCGAGGAAGAATTCGCCGCGGGCCAGCGCGCCCGGGAGATCGGCGAGTAATTCGGCGCGGGTGTGCTCGCGGCGGCGCCGGCTGGGGTCGAAGACCGCGTAGCGGCCACGGCCGTCGGTCTTGGCCCAGTACATGGTGGAATCGGCGGCCTGCAGCAGTTCCTCGGTGGTGGTCTCGGCGGCCTGTTCGGAGATGACGCCGATGCTGACCCCGATCCGCAACCGGTGCCCGTCGATGTCGAACGGCACGGTGAACGCGTCGAGCACCGTGCGGGCCAGATCGATCAGTTCGCGCCGGCGGCGGGTGCGGGGCACCAGGATGACGAATTCGTCGCCGCCCATGCGGGCCACGAGATTGTTCTCCCCGACCGCGCACGCGCACAGCCGGGCCGCCGCGCGGGTGAGCAGTTCGTCGCCGATGGAGTGACCGAAGGTGTCGTTGACGGCCTTGAAATGGTCGAGGTCCACGTAGCACAGGCCGACTCGCGCATCCGGATCGGCGAAGGCTTCGGTGAGCGCGTCGAAGAACCGGGACCGGTTGGCCAGGCCGGTGAGCGGATCGTGATGGGCCCGGTAACTGAGCCGCTCGCGCAGCTCGCGCTGTTCGGAGATGTCTTCGACCAGCACCAGCGTGTACTGCGGCCGGCCGTGGTCGTCACGGATGAGCGAGACGTTGATATTGGTCCACACGGTGTGCCCGTCGCGATGGCGATAGGCCTTCTCCATCTGCGCGTGGTCGTGGTCCCCGCGCAGTACGCCCGCGTACAGCTCCCACATGCCCGGCGGATCGTCGGGGTGGGTGAGGTCGGTGACCTCGAGTTCGTACATCTGCTTCGGTTCATAGCCGAGCATGGCGGCGAACGCGTTGTTGACCTCGATGATCCGGCCGGTCATATCCGACAGCCCCGTGCCGATTCCGGCCTGGGAGAACACGGCCCGCAATCGGGCCTCACTGGCGCGCAACTGTTCCTCCACCACACTGCGCGCCGCGATATCGGCGGTGCGCACACTTTCCTGTTCGCTGAGCAGCCAGGCCCGGAAGGCGCGCACGTAACCGCTGGCGAAGGCGCCGATCAATTCCGCGGTCCGGCCGGAGGCGATGTCGAGCTCGGCGAAGTAGGTGGCCAGCACCGTCATGGTGCGACCGAGGACCTCGTCGCCGACGAAGTGAGCGCGGGCCAGATCGCCGCCCAGTTCGGCGACCCGCGCGGTACCGCCGGAGTCGGCGGCGTCGATCAACCCCCGGGCGAGGGTGAGCAGCAACTGATGGGCCTCGGAAACGCTCATGGGTACGACGTGATCGCGGACCCCGCCGCCGAGCGCCGCTGCCCATCGGTGCGCCAGGTCGGCGTGCGGACCGTCGTGTTCGGACCCATCCCACGCCATGTCGATGATGGTAGCCGGGGCGTGGACTTCGTGTGAACCGCGGGAGTTTCGCACGTGTGTCGAATACGATTGCGTGGCTTCGCCTTCCGGCGGGGCTGTATTCCAGAGAGGTTGCGATGACCAGACCTAGTTGGGCGCCGGAAGGGATCGACCTGGATCGGCCCAGCGCATCGCGGGTGTACGACTATTTCGTCGGCGGGATGCACAATTTCGAGATCGATCGCACGCTGGCACGCCAGATCGAATCGTTCACCCCGAATGTCGCCGAAACCATGCGCGCCAACCGAGATCTGTTGCGCCGCTGCGTGCGTCAACTGGTGGACGCCGGCATCACCCAATTCCTGGATCTGGGCTCGGGCATTCCGACCGTCGGCAATGTGCACGAGGTGGCGCAGGCGCGCAATCCGCAGGCCCGTGTCGTCTACGTCGATATCGATCCGGTGGCGGTGGCGCACAGCCGGGCGATCCTGGAAGGCAACCCGCATGCGGCGGTCGTGCAGGCCGATGTCGCCGAGCCCGACACGATTCTGAACGATCCAGTGGTGCGGGAGGTGCTGGACTTCGACCGGCCGATCGCCGTATTGCTTTTGGGAGTCCTGCATTTCGTCCCGGACGAGGCCGATCCGGCCGGATGTGTGGCACGACTGCAGCAAGCCGTCGCCCCGGGCAGCTATCTGGCGATCACCCATGCCACCGCCGACGGGCAGCCGATCGAGGTGCTGGAGGCGCAGAAGCTCTCGGGACGCACCTCGACCGAAATCGTGCTGCGCGACAAGGACCATATCGCGGGATTCTTCCACGACTGGCCGCTGCTGGAACCCGGACTGGTGCATCTGCCGCTGTGGCGGCCCGACAGTCCGGCGGATGTGGGGGAGCATCCCGAATTCTCCGGTGCCTATGGCGGTTTGGCGTTGCTGAACTGAGCACGACTGTAGGGTGTGGACGCCCGTTTGAATATGGAAGGAATGCGGTGCGTACACCTTTGCTGATGGTTGTGTTCGGTTTGGCGCTGACGGCCGGTGGGGCGAATGCGGTTGCCGGGGCCGACCCGATTCCCGCGGTGCCCGGTGCCGTGCAGGCGGTATCGGAGCCGATCATCGTCGGTACCGACGGCGACGGCGGAACCACGACCCTCGACGTCGGTCAGGAACTGGCGGTGGCCCTGCCCGACAACCCGACGTCCGGTTACGTCTGGCAGATCGGTGAAGTCGACCGCGGGGTGCTCGCTCAGGAGGGTGACCCGGTGTTCCGGCCGGGCAGCTCGATGCCGGGTGCGCCCGGTACCAGCGTGTGGACCTTCACCGCTGCCCGCGCCGGCAGCACCCGCCTGAGTCTGGTGTCGGTGCGGCCGTGGGATCAGGCCAACCCGGGCCAGCGATTCTCGATGACCGTCACCGTGCGGTAGCGCTTTCGACATCGATACGGCCCGTTACCGGAAGGGACGGGCCGTTCGCGTATCCGCGGGCGCGGCCGGGACGTTGTCGTCGGCCAGCCGGCCGTCCGCGAGTCGCAACCGCCGGCTCACCCGCATCTCGGCCAGGAACTGTTCGTCGTGACTGACGACCACGATCGCGCCCCGATAGGACTCCAGGGCGCCGACCAGCTGTCCGACACTCACCAGATCGAGGTTGTTGGTGGGTTCGTCGAGCAGCAGCAGTTGGGGCGCGGGTTCGGCGAACAGCACGCAGGCCAGTGTGGCCCGCAGTCGCTCCCCGCCGGAGAGGACGCCGACCGGCAGATGGGCGCGCGAGCCGCGGAACAGGAAGCGCGCCAACAGATTCATCCGCTGCGCGGTGGGCAGGTGCGGGGCGGCGGCGGCCAGATTCTGCGCCACGGTCCGGCCGGCATCGAGCAGGTCCAGCCGCTGGGACAGGTACGCGATCCGGCCGTCGGCGCGGGTGACGGTGCCACTGTCGGGGGTGAGGTCACCGTGCACGATGCGCAGCAGCGTGGACTTGCCCGCGCCGTTGGGTCCGGTCAAGGCGATGCGCTCGGGTCCGCGGACGGTGAGATCGGCGCCCTCGCCGGCGAACAACTCGCGCTCGCCGAAGCGGAACCGGATGTGCTCGGCGGCGAACAGGGTACGACCGGCCGGGACCTCGGTATCGGGCAGGTTCAGCACGATGCGCTGTTCTTCGCGCAGCGCCCGCCCGGCCTCGTCGAGGCGGTTCTTCGCGGCGTCGAGACGGGCGCCGTGGGTTTCGTTCGCGCGGCCCGCCGACTGCTGGGCATTGCGTTTCATGGTGCCGGCGAAGATCTTCGGCAGTCCGGCGTTGCCAAGATTGCGTTGTGCGTTGCTCGCCCGGCGCGCGGCGCGTTCGCGAGCCTGCTGCAATTCCCGCTTCTCGCGCTTGACCTCCTGTTCGGCGGTGCGAATGTTCTTCTCCGCCACCGTCTGCTCGGCCTGTACCGCTTGCTCGTAGTCGGTGAAACCGCCGCCGTAGTAACGGATTTCGCCGTCGTAGAGCTCGGCGATGCGATCGGTGCGGTCGAGCAGGGCTCGGTCGTGGCTGACCAGCAGCAGGCAGCCGTTCCAGTCGGTGAGCACGTCGTAGAGCCGGTGGCGGGCCTCGAGGTCGAGGTTGTTGGTCGGTTCGTCGAGCAACAGCACATCCGGTCGCCGCAGTAGCTGGGCGGCCAGTCCGAGCGAGACGATCTGCCCGCCGCTGAGGGTGTGCAGCCGCCGGTCGAACGGCAATGCGCCCAGCCCGAGCCGGTCCAATTGGGCGCGGGTGCGTTCCTCGATGTCCCAGTCGGTGCCGATGGTGGTGAAGTGCCGCTCGTCGGTGTCGCCGGATTCGACGGCCGCCAGGGCGGCGAGCACCGGCGCGACGCCGAGGACTTCGGCGACGGTCAGCTCCGCGGTCAGGGGCAGATTCTGCGGCAGATAACCGAGGGTGCCGGCGACGGTGACGCTGCCCGCCGAGGGCATCAGCTCGCCGGCGATCAGCCGCAGCAAGGTGGTCTTCCCGGCGCCGTTGGGGGCGACCAGGCCGGTCCGCCCGCCCGGCACGCTGAAGGACAGATCCCGGAACACCGGGGTGTCGTCGGGCCAGGTGAACGACAGGTTCGAACAGACGATGAAGGCATCGGACATGGTGAGACCTCGAAAGTCGTTGCGGCACAGTGCGACCGCGCCGCAGGGTGATCGGGTGAACGACGACATGGCCACGTCGGCGGCGCCGCGTGCGCCTACCGGTGGCCGTGACTTCCGGGTCTATCCGGAGATGTCGAGTTCACCAACCATGTCTGGTCTCCTTGATCTACCGACTTCGCCCGACGATAACAGCCGGACCGCATCTCACGGAAAAGGTGAGGTCCGGTTGCCGCTCGCGCGTTGACAGGCCGTCCCGGCGGCTTTAATCGTGACAGTGACAAGATTTGCCGATTCGGAGGGTTGGGCCCGCACAGGAGTGCTCACGGATGTCGCTGGTCGGACGGGAAGCAGAACTCACGTGCAGCAGCGCGGTTTTACCGATCCCGCTTCGCCCGCGATGACGACGACACCGCCGCGCTCCGCGATGCCGGCGATCGATTCGTCCAGGTATTTGCGCGGCCCTGGGGTGATCGCGCACGGCGCGAACTCCGGGGCGCGGGGGAGCGCCCGCAGCCTTCGCGCAGGCCGTGATCGACGCCGATAATCTCTGAAACCCGCTGGGAGACAGCGCAACACCCGCGCCCGCGATGATGCGGAGCGGGTGTTTTCAGCGTTGTCTCGGGGCAGTGGTCTCAGGGCATCGGTGGCACCGCCCGATACCTGGCGGACCGATTCGGCTGCCGGTCACCGGAGTCGATCTGGTCGAGGAGTATCGCGAGATCGCCCGACAGGCGGCTGCGCGCGATTCGCGCGGTGGCCCGGGCGCGGTGACCGGTCAGCGGGGTGTGAGCGCGGCGCTTCGGGTGGCCAGGTAGTCGCGTTCGCGTTGATTTCCGGTGAGGCGGGCCGCGGTATCGAAACTGCGTCTCGCCTCGTCCGTCCTGCCCAGGCGGGCGAGCAAGTCCGCGCGAACGGCATGGAACAGGTGGTGCTCGGTCAGCTCAAGGACGTCGACGAGACCCAGTGCCGCGGCGGGGCCGTCGACCTCGGCCACCGCCACTGCTCGATGCAGTGCGACAACGGGATTCGGGTCCAGTCGCGCCAACAGGTCGTACAGCGCGAGGATCTGCGTCCAGTCGGTGACCGGATCGGTGTGCGCGGCATTGATCGCGGCGAGCAGCTGGTACCGGCCGGGACGGTTGCGGCGCAGGCAGGTGCGGACGATGGCCCGGCCCTCCGCGACCAGTGCGGCGTCCCAGCGCCCGCGGTGCTGGTCGGCGAGCCGGACGAAGGCGCCGGTCGAATCGGTGCGGGCGTCGCGGCGAGCGTGGGTGAGCAGCATGAGGGCGAGCAGGCCCGTTGCCTCCGGCTCGTCGGGCATCGACTCGACCAGTGCGCGAGTGAGCCGCACGGCTTCCTCGCACACGTCCGCGCGCAGCAGTTGCGTGCCCGACGAGGCGACATATCCCTCGTTGAAGATGAGGAACAGGGTGGCGAGCACGGAATCGAGCCGTTCGGGCAGTTCGGCCTCGCCGGGCACCCGGTACGGGATACGGGCGTCGCGAATCTTGGCCTTCGCGCGGGCCAGTCGCTGCGCCATCGTCGTCTCCCGGACCAGGAACGCACGGGCGATTTCGGGCGTTGTCAGCCCGCCCAGCAGCCGCAGGGTCAGCGCGACCTGCGCGGGCCGGTTCAGTGCCGGATGGCAGCAGGTGAAGATCAGCCGGAGTCGCTCGTCGGGCACGGCGGTCTCCTCGGCGTCGTCGGGCGGTGCGTGCACGATCGCCGCCTCGGCGTACTTGCCGGCCCGGGCGGATTCGCGGCGCAGCTGGTCGATGGCCCGGCGCCGGGCGGTGGTGATGATCCACCCGGCCGGCCTCGGCGGCGGCCCGTCCTGTGGCCAGCGGCGCAGCGCGGTGGCGAAGGCGTCGGCGACCGCGTCCTCGGCCAGGTCGATATCGCCGAGCATGCGAATCAGCACGGCGACGGCCCGGCCGTATTCGGCGCGGAAGACGGCGGCGATCTGTTCCGGTGTCATCGTGTCAGAACGGCGGAACGTCCTGGAACGGGCGGATTTCGATCGGCAACGTGGTGGCCGCCGCGGCCTTGCGTCCCCACGCCAGCGCCGCGTCCAGATCGGCCGCGGTGATCACCCAGATGCCACCGATATGTTCCTTGCCCTCTAGATAGGGCCCGTCGGTGATCAGCCCGTCGGCTCGCACCACGGTCGCACTGTCCGCCGCATGCAGGCCGCCGGTGAACACCCACGACCCGCTGTCGCGCAATTCCTCGTTGAGACGGTGCAATTCGGCGGCGATCCGGTCCATGGTCGCGGCATCGGGCGCACCACTGTCGGGTTGATAGATCGAGAGCAGATACTGGGGCACGGCCCTCTCCTCAGCGCCGGGCGTAGCGGGCGATGAGCACACCCGCGGTGGTCGCGACGCTACCGAGAAGGCGAAATTCGGTCAACGGCGCCGCGCCCTCGAACAACCTGGCCCCCGCACCGAGGGTGAGTGGGTGAATCACCAGCGTGTACCGATCGATCAACCCGGCGGCGTGCAGGCCGCGCACCAGGGCCGCACTGCCGATGATCGACAGATCCTTCCCCGGACGTGACTTCAATTCGCGCACGGTCCGAGTCGCGTCGCCGCGCAACAGAATCGAGTTCTGCCACGCGTCGACATCGTCGAGGCCGGACGACGCGACGTACTTCGTCGCCGCGTTCATATGTTTGCTGTAGGGATTGTCGTCCGCCTGTCCCCATACCGCGGTGAAGTCCTCCCAGGTGCGCCGCCCGAACAACATGTCGCCGGGCTGTGCCATATCCCTGCCCATGTCCCGGGCGAGCACGTCGTCCTGAAATCGCTGCCCCCAGCCGCCGAACGGAAAACCACCCCGGGTGTCCTCGTCCGCACGTCCCAGCCCCTGAACGACACCGTCGAGCGTGACATTCATGGTCACCGTGATCGTTCGCATCGCCCTGCTCCTCTCGACTCCGGGAACGCGCACGATCGCGCCCCTCACCTCCTATACGAACGGCGGCCGCCGAGATCGACATCGCGCGAAGAACCCGGTGGTGGCCCGGCCGATCTGAGCGCCGCCGGCGCGGCTACGGCTTCGGATTCGGAGCGGGCGTGGCCTTGCGTGATCGCGTGGCGAGCGCTGAGCGCTCGGCCGCGATCTGGCCGCGCAGGGCGTGGCAGCGGCGCAGGACGTCGGCGCGGTCGGGTTCTTCCGGGATGAGCGGGACGGCGTGCTCGATCATCGTCGCTTGTTCGAGGATCACCCGGAGCCGGTCCGGGTCGGTGACGCGGTCGGCGATCTGCGCCAGCGCGTCGAGCTGGCGGATCATCACGGCCGGCTGTCCGGCCCCCGCCTGGCGGATCTTCTCGAATGCGCGCTGCACCAGCCGCTCGTAGCTGACCTGCGCGGCGAGCACCCGGATATGACCGTCCTTGTCGCGGCGCACCGGATTCGGATCCCAGGTGACCGCGATCCGCGACAGGCAGTCGCCGAGCCAATCGATGCACGTCAGCACCGTGAACGTGTCGTTGGTCGCGGCGGCGAGCGCGCGCAGTGCGACCTCGACGATCTGATCGACGCCGAAGGACACATCCTGCACCAGGCTGCGCATCGAGCCGGTGACGTGGCCGCGGGAGAATTTCTTCTCGATCCCCTTCGCGGCCTGCGCCGGCCACACGCGCGCGATCACCTGCCCCTCGGTCACGAAATGTCCTGGGCGATAAGGTAAATGGATGACCGCATCCGCTTCGGCGGCCAGCCGGACCAGCCGCTCGTAGCGGATGTACTGAAGATATCCGCTGCTGGATGTGCGCACCTCGCCACCGGAGCGGGCCAGCAGATCGCGGAGTTCGCGCGCCGACGGACCGTGTTTCGCCCCGCTCGCGGTGGTGTCGGCGTTGGCGTCGACCGCGGTGCGTACTTCGCGGGCGATGTCGGCGACCACATTCGGCAGTTGGATCTGCCCGCCGATGTGATTGATGAAATAGATGAGCACCGCCAGATCCACCACCAGCGAGCCGATCGACACCGTCGCGCTGATGTGCGGGACGAAATTCTCGCCGACCGACACCAGTGCCGCGATGGCGTAGACGAAGGTCGCGACGAAGGTGCCGAGCGTCAGCTGGGTGCCGCGGTCGCGGATGAAATTGCGCAACATGCGCGGCCCGAACTGGGTGGAGGCCAGCGTCAGCGCCAGGATCGTGATCGAGAAGACGACACCGACCACGGTGATGATCGCGGCCGCGATGGCGGTGAGAACCTGGCGTGCCGCATCGGGCGTGCCGCCCAGCACCCAGGTGGGCAGGTTCGTGCCGCTGTGATAGGCCGCGCGGTCGAGGCTGAAGGTCAGCGCGAACAGCGCCACCGCGGCCAGGACTTCCAGCGTCGGGACGAACCACAGATTGGTGCGCAGCCGTTCCTGCCATCGATCCGCCTCGAGCGAGATCCCGTGCACGCTGGACCTCCTTGCTCTCGCCGGCGGCGAATCTCCGGCCTGTCGACCCGAACCTACCTCCACTTCTCGGCAGAGATCGAATCATGGTGCGGCGCGACCGGAGCCGTTGAAGCGGCAATAAGTTCGCAATTGCGCACCTATTGTCTTAAACTGGCCGTGTTCGATGGATCCTGCGCATTCTGGAGGTTCGACGTGCTGGAGGTGTTGCGGCACGACCGTTTCCGGCGCTTGTTCACCGCGCAGGTGGTGGCCCTCGTCGGAACCGGTCTGCTGACGGTCGCGCTGGGTTTGGCGGCCTACGATCTGGCCGGATCCGATGCCGGTGCGGTGCTGGGCACGGCGCTCGCGATCAAGATGGTCGCCTACGTCGGCGTGGCGCCGGTGGTATCGGCGCTGACCGATCGGGTGCCGCGGCGGATGTTGTTGGTCTCGGCCGATGTGGTCCGGCTGGTCATCGCCTTGCTGTTGCCGCTGGTCACGCACGTCTGGCAGATCTATGTCCTGATCTTCGTGCTGCAGGCGGCCTCGGCGACGTTCACCCCGGCATTCCAGGCGGTCATCCCGTCGATCCTGCCCGACGAGGAGGACTACACCCGTGGGCTGTCGCTCTCGCGGCTGGCCTACGACCTGGAATCGCTGCTCAGTCCCGTACTGGCGGCGGCTTTGCTGACCGTGGTCGGCTACCATCTGCTGTTCGTCGGCACCGCGGCAGGTTTCGCGACCTCGGCGATCATGGTCGTGCGCACCTCGCTACCTCGATCGGTGCCCGCCGACCGCTCCAGCTCGCTTCCGGCACGGATCACTTGGGGCGCACGGCTCATGGCGGCCAGTCCGGTGCTGCGCGGGTTGCTGGCGATGAACGTTGCTGTCGCCGCGGCGACCTCGCTGGTCGTGGTCAATACCGTGGTCTATGTGCGCGGCCTGCTGCACGGTCCGGCGCCCGCGGTCGCGGTGGCGCTGGGCTGTTTCGGCGGCGGTTCGATGATCGTCGCGCTGGCGATCCCGCGACTGCTCACCGGCATTCCCGATCGCCGCCTCATGCTGATCGGCTGCGCGACCCTGCCCGTCGGCCTCGCCGGCGCCGCGACGCTCGCCGTGCTAGAGCCCGGACCACGGGTGGGCTGGGTGTTGCTCGGGGTCGCCTGGTCGATCATGGGGATGGGCACCTCGCTGATCAACACGCCCTCGGCGCGGCTGCTGCGCGCCCAATCCGACGGCAGCACTCGCACGGCCGTGTTCACCGCGCAGTTCTCGCTCTCGCACGCCTGTTTCCTGGTGACCTATCCGATCGCCGGCTGGCTGGGCGCCGCCGCCGGACAAGCCGGCGCCGCGCTGACCCTGATGGTCCTGGCGGCCGTGGCCGCCGTGGTTGCCACGCGAATGTGGCCGGTCCACGTATCGTCGGGTGCGCAGATGGCCACAGCAGGAAGTCGGTGAACCAGCCCATGACCGGTGAGGAAACCCCCGCAATCGGCGCTCTGCCGCCCAGCCTGGTGCACATCGTCGAACCCGACCCGGCCCGCCTCGAGGCGGCTACCTCGGTGTTCCGGATGCTCGCCGACTCGACCCGGCTGCACATTCTGTGGGTTCTCGCCGACGGCGAGGCCGACGTCACGGCGCTCACCGAGGCCTGCGGCGGCTCCCGCACCGCGGTCAGCCAGCACCTGGCGAAACTGCGCTTCACCGGTATGGTCGAAACTCGCCGCGAAGGCCGCCGCATCATCTACCGCATCCGCGACGGCCACCTCGCCCGCCTCGTCCGGGAAGGACTCAACCTCGCCGACCACATCGTCACCGGCGAGCTGCCCCACGAATAGGGCACGGTTCGAGCGGCCCGTTCATCGCCCGCGAGCGACGATCCGGCCGGTGTCGCCGCGGGAAACGACCGGTCACGGTGTGGGATCGATCCAGGGTCGGCGGCGAACGCGTTGTTCTTCGAAGGCGGTGGCGCCGAATCAATTCTGGGCCGTGTCGATCGGCCCGGAAGGGTGTGAGCCGTCATGTCCGCCGATGATCGAGATGCCCGCCCACCGGAGTCGAGTGCGGCACTGTCCGCCGACGATCGCGCCGAACTCGAGCGGTTGCGCGCCTATGCCGCGACGCATCCACCGCACCCATCTCATCGGCACGCGTGGCGCTGGACCGGCGTCGTCCTGCTGCTGGTCCTGACCGCGGTACTGATCATGGGATCGGTGACGACGCGGTTCGTGCGCAGCCAGATCTTCGATACCGACCGCTACGTCACGACCGTCGCACCGCTGGCGACCGATCCGGCGATCCAGAAGGAATTGGCCGACAAGATCACCGATGCGATCGTCACTCGCGTCGACATCAAGGCGTATACGGCGGATGCGGTCAACGCGCTCACGCAGAACGTCGGGCAATTGTCGGATCGTCCCCGTGCCGTCGCGGCGCTGAACAGTCTGCCCGCGCTGGTGGCCGATCAGGCCGAGAACTACATTCACCAGGCTGCGACGGCCGTGGTGACCAGCGATCAGTTCGTCGAGGCGTGGGATACCGCCAACCGCCGCGCGCACGACGCACTGGTCCACGTGGTCAAGGGCGAGACCAGACCAGGGATCGAGGTCAGCGACAACGGCACCGTGAGCATTTCGCTGAAGCCGATCCTCGCGACCGTGCGCGAACGGCTCGACGCACGCGGCGTCAGCTTCGCCGACAAGATTCCCGATGTCGACGCGCAATTCGTCATCTTCCATGCCACCGAGCTGCCCAAGTACCAGAAATGGCTGCGAGCGCTCGACCGCACGGCGAACATCCTGCCGTGGGTGGCGCTGGCCACCGCGGTGGGTGCGGTGTGGCTGGCTCCCCGCGGGCGGCGGCTGCGGACCCTCGCCCTGGTCGGCGTCGCCGGCGCGGTCGCGATGGTGCTGCTGGCCGTCGGGGTGGTGATCGCTCGCGGCATCTACCTCGATTCCGTTCCGCCCGACGCGCTGTCGCCACCGGCCGCCACGGCGCTGTTCGATACCGTGATCCACCCGCTGCGAGTGTCGCTGCGCGCGGTCGCGGTCGTCAGCCTGGTCGTGGCCGCGGTGGGATATCTGGCCGGGCCGTCCCATTCGGCGCAGTCCGTGCGTTCCGGCTTCGGGCGGCTCATGGTCGCAGTCCGCGGTCGGCGTGGGCGCCCGCCCAACGTGGTCGAGTCGTTCGTCGCGCATTACCGCACACCGCTGCGCCTCGCCGTGCTCGCCGGCGCGGTGCTGGTGCTGGTGCTGTGGCCCTACGCGACCGGCTTGGTCGTGGTGGGGATCGTGCTTGTCGCGGGGGCGCTGCTGCTGATCGTCGAGATCCTCGCGCGGCCCGCGTCGGCGCCCGACACCACGGCGCAGACCGAGCCCACCGCGACCACCGGGTGACGCGGAATCCGGCGATTCGGTTACGTTTCGGGGTCGATCGCCCCGTCCGCCGGTTCCTGATTATCCGCGACGTTTTCCGCGACGAATCGTTAGATGCCCGGTTGGCTCGCCGAATTCGTCCATCGAGCGATGTACCAGGTCGATGAGCGAACCGGGACCATCATCCGCCGCGGCGGCTGGTCAGGAGGCAGCGCAGGGCCGCATGTCACAACCCACCGGAACCGACGCATGTCGGTACCGCCGGCGAATCCGCCGGCGAGGTCACGAAAAGGGGTGAGCCGTCGTGACGGCTACGGAACACGGACCACGGAATGGGCGATCCGACACCCGGTATGCGGTTGCGGCCGGTACATCGCTGGCCGCGGCGGCCCTACTGGCCGTCACCGGGATCGTCTCCATCCTGCAGGGCATTTCGGCTATCGCGAAGGACGACGTCTATATCTCCGGGCCGCAGTACATCTACAAGTTCGACATCAGCGGTTGGGGATGGATCCACCTGATCCTCGGCATCCTGATGGTGGCGGCCGCCGCCGGGTTGTTCACCCGTTCGACCTGGGGGCAGATGTTGGCGATCGCGCTACTGGGTTTGTCGATCATCGCCAATTTCCTGTGGCTGCCGCACTATCCGTGGTGGTCGATCCTGGTCATCGCCCTCGACATCGTGGTGATCTGGGCGATCGCCACCTGGGATCCGCACAGAGTCTGAGATCTCGCGCAGGCCGGACCGGGTCTCGGGGACGCGGTCCGGTCGCCGCGCGCTCACCCGCAGCCACCGCATCGGCGCGTTGAACTCGTCCGTTCCGTACCATTCGCGCAGCGCCTCGGCCGACAGCAACGTGTCGTAGATCTGCGGGGATCGATCCGGTGAAGGACGTGTCCCCGCCGTCGGCCGGTGAGCCGGGCCCCGGATCACCACTCACAGCAGGCGATGCTACGCGCGCCCGGCCGCTGCCGAACGAGATCGCCGCGGCGCCGGTGGGTTTCGCCTCGCGGCGATCACATGGCGCGCGCGTATGCGAGGGCGTCGGGCGTCTGCTCGAAGATCTGTGTCTCGCCGCCCGCGGGCAGGGCTCCGAGCGCCGCGAGCCGGCGGCGATGCTCGTCGCGCAGGCCCGACATCAGGACCGTGATATCGCGGTGCTGCAGTTTCGCGATGGCGTCCTTGAGGACCAGTGCGCCGGTGGTGTCGAGGGCGGTGACACGTGACATCCGCAGCACCACCACATGGACGTCGGCGACCTCGGTCAGCTCCAGCAGGAAGCGGTGCGCGGCGGCGAAGAACAGCGGCCCGTCGATGCGGTAAGCGACGATGCGGTCGTGCAACAGGCGGTGTTCCTCGCCGAGGTGGTCGCTCTCGTCGAGCGGAACCTGGTGCAGCCGAGCCTCTTTCGCCACCGAACGCAGGGCCAGGACGACGGCGATCGCGACGCCTACACCGACGGCGGTCACCAGGTCCATAGCGACCGTGACCAGGAACGTCGCCGCCATGATGAGCGCGTCGCCGCGCGAGGCGCGCGCGATCGCGGTCAGCGACGCGGTTTCCACCATACGGACCGTCGTGGCCAGCAGCACCCCGGCCAGCGCCGCGACCGGGATATCGGCGACGAGTGGTGCGGCCGGATAGATGATCGCGGCCAGGACCACCGCGTGCGCCAGCGCGGCCAGCCGGGTGCGCGCCCCGGAGCGGACATTGACAGCGGTGCGGGCGATCGCACCGGTTGCCGGCACCCCGCCGAACAGCGGTGCGGCGATGTTGGCCAAACCCTGTCCCAACAGTTCGCGGTCGGGATCGTGGCGCGTGCCGACGGCCATGGCGTCCGCGGCGGTCGCCGACAGCAGTGATTCGAGTGCACCCAGCGCGGCGACCGCCAGCGCGGGCGCCACCAGTGATCCGAGGCTGCCCCAGTCGAGGAAGTCCAGGGTGGGGGCACTGAGTCCCGACGGGAGAGCGCCGATGGCCGCGGTGTGGATATCGAAGAACGCGACCACGACGGTCGCGCCGGCGACGGCCAGCAACGCGAAGGGCAGCTTCGGCAGGAAGCGCCCGCCGACGAGCATCACCGCGGCCACCGCGACAGCGATCGCGACCGGCGCGAGATGCGGTTGCGAAATATATTGGCGCACCGCGTCATAGGCCGACTGCCAGACTTTGTCCCCGTGCGCGTGCGCGATGCCGAGGGCGTTGGGGAACTGCTGCAAGGCGATCACCACGGCGATGCCGGCGGTGAAGCCCTCGATCACCGGGGCCGGCATGTATCGCACCGCACGCCCGGCCCCAGCGACCGCGAGCGCCACCAGCACGATGCCGGCCATCAGGCCCACGGCCAGCACCCCGCCCCCGCCGTGCTGATGGACGATCGGAACCAGTACGACGGTCATCGCGCCGGTCGGCCCCGACACCTGGAAACGGGAGCCGCCGAATATCGCGGCCACGACGCCCGCGACGACCGCGGTGGTCAGTCCGGCCGCGGCGCCGAGTCCGGAGCTGATGCCGAATCCCAGTGCCAGCGGCAACGCCACCAGGGCGACGATCAGACCCGACAGCAGATCCGGGCCCGGGGTGCGGACGGCCGGACGCCAGTCCGACCAGCGGGGGAGCAGTGAGGTGATGTTCACAATCGTGCGGCCAGACGTAGTTTCAGCGCGGCGAGCTGTTCCCGCAACGGTTCGGGCAGGCGATTGCCGCCGATGGTGGCGTACCAGTGGTCGATGTCGGCCACCTCGGCCACCCACTCGTCGATGTCGACCGCGAGCGATGCTGCCGTCCGGGCGCGCTGCCGGTCGTCGAGACCGGTGAGATCGAGTGCCTCGACCGCCGGTACGTAGCCGATCGGGGTCTCGACCGCCTCGGCGGTGCCGTCGAGACGCTCCAGCGCCCACTGCAACACGCGCACGTTGTCGCCGAAGCCGGGCCACAGGAATTCGCCTTCGGGACCGCGGCGAAACCAGTTGACCTGGAAGATCTTCGGCAGTTTCGCCGGGTCGGCGCCGGCGCCGAGCCGGAGCCAGTGGGCGAAGTAGTCACCGACGTGATAGCCGAGGAACGGCAGCATCGCCATCGGATCGCGCCGTACGACGCCGACCCTCCCGGCCGCGGCGGCGGTGGTTTCCGACGACAGCACCGAGGCGGTGAACACCCCGTGGGCCCAGTCGAAGGACTCGGCGACCAGCGGCACGGTGGTGGCGCGACGGCCGCCGAAGAAGATCGCCGAAATCGGCACGCCGGCCGGATCGTTCCATTCCGGAGCCACCGACGGACACTGGCGAATCGGTGTGCAGTACCGCGAATTCGGATGCGCGGCAGGTGTTCCCGAGGCGGGCGTCCAGTCCTCGCCGTGCCAGTCGACGAGATGGGCGGGTCGCTCGGTGGTCAATCCCTCCCACCACACGTCCCCGTCGTCGGTGCGGGCGGTATTGGTGAAGATCGAATTGCCCTTCGCGATGGTGGCGATCGCGTTGGGGTTGGTGGTGGCGCCGGTGCCGGGGGCGACACCGAAGAATCCGGCCTCGGGATTGACCGCGTAGAGCCGGCCGTCGGGGCCGAAGCGCAGCCACGCGATATCGTCGCCGACGGTCTCGGCGGTCCAGCCGTCGAGCGCGGGTTCGAGCATGGCCAGGTTCGTCTTGCCGCACGATGAGGGAAACGCCGCGGCGACGTAGTGCGTCTTCCCTTGCGGGGAGGTCAGTTTCAGGATCAGCATGTGCTCGGCCAGCCACCCTTCGTCACGGCCGAGTACCGAGGCGATGCGCAGTGCGAAACACTTCTTGCCCAGCAGGGCGTTGCCGCCGTAGCCGGATCCGTAGCTCCAGATCTCGCGGCGCTCGGGAAAGTGTGAGATGTATTTGGTGGTATCGCACGGCCACGCCGCATCCGGCTCACCGGCGCCCAGCGGTGCGCCGACCGAATGCAGGCATTTGACGAATTCCGTTCCGGTCGTGAGCTTTTCCCACACGGCCTCGCCGGACCGCGTCATGATCTGCATCGACACCGCGACATATTCCGAATCGGTGATCTGCACACCGAATTTCGGGTCATCCGCATCCAGCGGCCCCATACAGAACGCGATGACATACATCGTCCGGCCGGCCATCGCGCCGCGATAGTGCTCGGTCATCAGCGTGCGCATATCTACCGGGTCGACCCAGTTGTTGGTCGGACCGGCATCGGTCTCGCGTTCGGAGCAGATGAACGTGCGATCCTCCACCCGCGCGACGTCGTCGGGATCGGAGGCACACCAGAACGAGTTCGGCTTGCCGGTCAGCGGAACGAACGTCCCCTTGTCGACCAATCGCGCGGTCAGCCGATCCCACTCCGCCCGGGAGCCGTCGCACAGGACGATGTGCTGGGGTGCCGTCAGCTCGGCCACCTCGGCGATCCACGCCAGAACACTTTCGTGAGCCACCGGAACCTCGTCGAGCCCTGCGATGACACGTGAACTGTTGGACACGAGACCTGCCTCCTTGATAAAGCTGCAATGTAGTTAGTTTAGAAAAGCTGCAAACAGTGGGTGCATCCGGGCCCCGGCTCCGCTGGGTTCCTGTCCCTACGCGGGGATCGTCAGGCGAGCTCTTCCAGTGCCTCCACTTGGCCCGCGACCACGCCGGTCAAGATCGCCCGTGCCACCACCAGCAATTCGGCGACCTGCGGGGAGGTGAGCTCGTAGGTGACCGACAGTCCCTCCCGCCGGGCCACGACCAGCCCGGCTCGGCGCAGAATCGCGAGCTGCTGCGACAGATTCGCCGGCTCGATACCGATCTCGGCCAGCATCTCGGAGACCGCGTGTTCGCGCTCGCTGAGCAGTTCGAGCACGCGAATCCGGATCGGATGTCCCAGCGTTTTGAAGAAATCCGCTTTCATCTGATAGAGGGGCCTGCTCAGTCCGGGCACGCAATCACTCCCTTTGGTCCGCGGCCCCACGGCCTGCCCGTCGCTATTGATTGCAGAGTTTAGCAAGCAAGGAAGTGTCGAGTTCTTCGCGCCCGCCTATCAGTCGGCCAGCCGCCACGGCGGATTGCGCCTGTTACCGGCGGCGTCGAAAAGGCACAGCCGGTGGCCGTCGGGATCACGTAACCGGGCTTCGCGCCACAGCCACGGCATATCGGCGGGGGGCCGCTCGAACGCGATGCCGGCGGCGGACAGGCGCCGGTATTCGCCGTCCAGGTCGTCGGTCTCGAAATAGACGGTGACTTCTTCACCGCCGGGCACGGCGTCGACGCGGTCGACCGAGAAGGTGCTCTCACCCGCGGGACATTCGAACCGCAGATAGTGCTCGGTCTTGACGATCAGGCGCAGCCCGAGCAGCCGATAGAAGTGCTCGGATCGATCGAGATCCGTGCTGCCGACCGTGACTTGGTTCAGACGCATGCCGTCCAGTGTCACCGTCGCGGCGCCGGATCGGCGGGCCGCCCTCGGGCGGGGGTGTGGCGCCGAGATGTTAATCCCCGGACCTCCTGGGTATGACGAAAAGCGCAGTCCGCAACTGTTACCGAAAGGAGGAACCCGATGATTATCGGTGATGTGTCTCAGATCGTGAACATGGTCGTGGGCTGGTTCGGGCAGATGCGCGGCGTGATCGGCATCTGACCTCGGTCCTTTCCGCACCAGTCGAACCGCACGAGATGCGGTTCGTCGGATGCGGGTCTGTCTGTCCCCCGGTCAGTTCGCCGGCTCCCTCTGTCCAGATCGTTGAGCCGGTCGACGAGCTGGATGGCGCGCAGTCCGGTGGCCCCACCATGATCGGGCGGGCGAACCTCGGCTTCTCCTGCTGTGCCTGCGATCCAATCGTGGGAAGGCGTAGCGCCACGGAATCCGGCCACACTTGGCTCGTGGAAGTCTCCGGTTTCGAACGACGCGTCGCCGACGAACGTTCCGCCTCGCATACGGCCACTTCGGAAGGGCGGCAGATTGATTCGGCTCGTCCTCGTGCCGACGCATCGGCGACGGCGCTCCCGCCGCCGCCGGCCTCGAGTCAACGCCCGCTCCAGGCACCGTTGACCAGACGACCCGCCTCAGGGACACCCACCCTGCCCGCGCCGCCCGCTCGGGATCGCCCACAAGCAGCGGATTTGGTCCAACAAGGGGGTAGTGAGGTAATCTCTTCGAGCACCCGCAAGCGGGAGCCACGGGCTGTGGCGCAGCTTGGTAGCGCACTTGACTGGGGGTCAAGTGGTCGCAGGTTCAAATCCTGTCAGCCCGACAACGAAAATCCCCTCCGACCAGCGTCGGAGGGGATTTTTCATCGACCGGGATACGCCCGGGATTCGATCCGATCTCACAGAAATCTCATGTTTTCGGACCTGCACCGCGGGCCCACTGCTCGAGGACCTCCCGATTGTCGGGCGCGGTCTCGGGAACGTCGATGTAGTGGGCCTTGGCCACGGCCTCGGTGTTGCCGAGCTGTCGCGCGGCCCGCCACAGTCGTCCGAAGTTGTTCGGATTGCGCAGCGAGCCGTTGCGGGCTGGAAACAGCACACCGTGCGGGTTGGGCTGGCCGGTCACCTCGAGGTCCTTCATCGCCTCACGGCATGCCTGTACCGCATGCTCCGGCAGTAACATCCTGCGCCAGCCGTGCTCCGACTTGGGGAAAGGCTGGCGGACCCACCCTCCCGTGCCCGCTCCTTTCACTTCGATCAGTGTTCCGGTGACGTCGAGGTAGGGGATGGGCGCGTCGAGATCGATGTCGTCGAGGCGGACTGCGAAAACCTCGTGCGGACGCAGGCCGGTGCCGCAGATCAGGTCCACCACCCACACCACCGACCAGTCGCGCGGCGGGCCGCAGGTGTATGAGGGGGTGCCGGGAATCTCCTCGCCGCGGGCCCATGCCCGCACCTGTTCCCGGAAGGCGGGTAACGCGTCGGGGTCGGCGACCTTTCCGCGGGCGCGAGTGCCGCGCCGTGTGAACGCGCTCACGCCGTCGACCGGGTTGGTGTCGATGGCGCCGGGACGTACTGCGATCTGCATCATCGCACGGAGAATGATCTTGTGCTGCTTGGCTTTGCGCCGCTTGCCCAATCCGACCAGGTGCTTGAGATGGCGATCCAGCTCGCCGGTCGTGGCCTGCCATACCTGCAGATTTCCCACGGAATTCTCGATCTTGACCGTCCTGGGGTCCGCGCGTTTGTCGGTCGACACATAGATCTCGCGCCGATAGTCCTCCACGTTGCCCTCGGTATAGGCCTCATCGGCCTCGAGGTCCGAAAGAAGTTCGGCGGCAAGCTCGATCAGCTTGGTACTGCGAGTGATGCGCCGGTAACCCAGCTGCTCCCGATAGTCACGCATCGCCTCCGCGAGCCGGTTGCTCGCGTCGTCGGAGCTGCGCCCGATCCGCTCGATCTGAGTCGGGCCGCTGGCGCCGTAGGAGCGAACCGTCGTGCGCCACCGACCGTTCTTCTGCTTCTTCGGTTTCGTCGGAACACCGAAAGTGCCCACCGGTCTCGGTAGCCGGCCTCCCATATCGCCTCCCTTGAACATTGAGCGCTGCCAACAGCTCGCCGATGAGACCGTGGACTCTCTCGTCCCGCCGGCCCGAACGCCCGCGCGAGTCGTCCTGAGCGCTACTGGTCGATGGCGTGGCGTTGCTGCCGAATTCACCAGCCGAAGCCTGGCCATCGCACCGCCGCCCTACAAGGCGTGAATAGTCGCTGCGAATTAGCTAGCGGTCCGTCGTGCGGACAGGACGAGAAAGATGCCGTTGCTTCCGGTTGGACGGTGCATGCACGGTGCCGCGTCGCTTCTTGCCGACAAGCAACAGCCGCAACGTATTTCATTGAGACGAATCGGATGCACAGGCAAATTGAGATCGGGATTCAGTCAGGAGACGCACTGTGCGTACTAGCTTGAGTTTTAACCCGTGCGGCGTGGTCGTGGTCCGGCGGGTTTCGATGCTTTCTGGTTGTTGGTGGTCTTGATGTGCACGTCGTAGCGGGGTGCCGGGCGCTGGTTGCGGTGACCGGGCGGTCTACCCGGTCCTGGTCGGGAGGGTTTCGGTGCCCCGGCGGGACAGGCGATGTTCCGGCGTAGGTGCCGAAACCCCCTTCGGCCCCCGCTGGCGTAAGTCGTTGCGGGGCAGTAGGTTTCTCCCACGGACGCCGCAGGTCGGCGGCCAGACCACGGGCCAGCCGTAGTTGGGTGTAGGCGGCCAGCAGTAGCCAGGTCCACCGGTCCGCTGCGGTCGGGTCGCGGGGTTTGGGGCAGGTCCAGCCGAGGGTCTGTTTCAGCATGCGGAAGGTGTGCTCGATAACAGTGTCGGGCTCGCCCCAGGTGGCCGGGTCACCGAAGACGAACTCGCCGCCGTGCCGGGGCGGTGTGCCGTTGGCACCGGGCTGCCGTGGTGGCGTCGCGTGGCGCAGCACCCGGTCCGACCGCATCCGGCCCAGCACGGCCACCGGGAGGTCGGCCAGCAGGAACGCCAGGCGCGCGGCTCGCGGCAGCGGCACCGCCGTCAGCGCCCGCCGCAGCCGAGCAATCTCGACCCGGCCCCGATCCAGCGCGGCATACACAGTGGCCCCGCCGATACTCGCCGACCAGCGACAACTCCGGCAGCGACCGCACCGGCTCGTCCGCGCACAACACCGCATCCACCAGCTCGAACACCGCATCCGACCGAGCGGTCACACACCGATAGAACTCCTGCCGGAACGCCGACAGATCCCCGAACACACCGGCGCAGCCGGTGTCGTGCACACTATTCACCGAAGCCCTTGGACTTGACCGTGGATCCGGCTTACGCCCACACCGCCTATGTGTTCGGTGAGCGCGCGGGGCAGTGAGCGGGCGGGATCTGGTATTCCAACCGCTCGTTCCTGCCGCCCGAGCAACGGTGGCGGGCCCGCCACCGAACGGTGTGCGGGTGCTGCCTGGATCGCGATCTCGAACGCACCAGCCGCGACTGCGGCACCTGCGGCTGGTGCTTCGGCTGCCAATCCAACCGGGCGGAATGGTGCCAGATGCAACATCCGGTGCATTCCGAACCTGCCGCTCGACTCAGGACTCGGTTCGATTCGAACCTCGCTCGGCAGCACTGGATATAGGGCGGGTAAGGCGGACCATGGCGCGGTAGAGGGCGCGTTGGCTGGGAGCCGGTGGTAGCGCGGGTGGTTCGGTGCCGGGAGTGGCGAAGGCGCGCAGCATGTAGCCGACGAGGCGCTGCCAGGTTTCGGGAGCGGCGTCAGCGGTGGCGGCGATGACGCCGGCGTTGGCCATGAGCAGCATGGGCATGTCCTGGTCGGTGAAGTCAGGACTGAGGTGGCCGCTGGCCTTGGCGCGGGTGATGAGTTCGACGAAGCCGTGATAGGCCTGCGCGCGGCGGGCTTCGAGGGATTTGGCGGCGGGGAAGGTCATGGTGAGCACGTCGGCGAAGCCGCGGTCGGCGGCCTGCATAGCGCAGATGGCGTGGACGTAGCCGGTGAACCCACGCCACGGGTCGGGATCGCCGAGGGCGGTCTCGACGGCGGCGGCGTAGCCGTCCATCCGGTCGGCGAATACCGCGGCGATGAGGTCTTCGCGGGTGGCGAAGCGCCGCGACAGGGTCGCTTTGCCGACACCGGCCTCGCGGGCGACCGCGGCCATCGACACCCCGAGGCCCTCCCGGGCGTACAGGCGCCGGGCCGCGGCGAGGATGCGTTCGCGGTTGCGTTCGGCATCGATGCGCAGCTCCGGCTCGGGCGGTTCGGCAGTGGTCGGACGAGGGATGTTCGGCGACGTCACACTCACCATCCTACCCAAATGGAACAACCTACCCACTTGTGTGGTTACACTCGCCGAGAGAATCGGGAAGCCCGTTCCAATTGTGGTTGTGTCCGCGTTCACCTGCACCGATAGTCGTTCGATGAGGAGTTCAACTGATGAATGTTGCCCTGTGGGTCACACCGTCACCGCCTATGCCCGCAACCCCGCGAAAATTCCCGAACACTGGGGTGACCGGGTGCGCCTGGTGATCGGCGAGATCTTGGACACCGCGGCGATCGACCGCCCGGTCGAAGGCGCCGACGCCGTCGTCAGCGCGTTGGGTCCGAGCATGGACCGCAAGGCCACCGGCACACCGCTGATCGGAGGAACAGCCAACATCCTCGAGGCGATGAAACGACACGGTGTGCGCCGTTTCGTCGGGCACGCGTCCCCGGCGGTCCTGGACCCGCGGGAGAAACCGACTCCGGTGACCCGCTTCACCAGCTTCATGCCGCGCACGTTCATGCCCCGCGCTTATGAAGAGATCACCGGCATGTGCGAGTTGATCATGAATTCCGGCCTGGATTGGACCATCGTGCGGTTCGTCGCCCCCAAGGACGGTGCTCCCAAGGGCAGTGTCCGATCGGGGTTCTTCGGCACCGACAAGCTCGGGTTCGCCATCACCCGCGCCGATATCGCCGCGTTCACCGCAGACCAGGTCGGCGATACCCGCTACCTGCACCGCGCCCCCGCCCTCAGCAACTGACCACCCGCTCAACGAAATTCGATACGGAGCCCGCATGTCCATCGTCATCACCGCCGCCTCCGGCCGGCTCGGCCGCCTCGCTGTCCTCGCCGTGCTCGACCGCGATGTCGACCCCGCCGACGTCGTTGCCGGTGCCCGCGACCTGGCTAAGGTCGCTGACCTCGCTGAGCGCGGGGTTCGCACCGCGGTCATCGACTACGACGAACCCGCCACCGTCGAGAAGGCCGTCTCCCAGGGCGACACTCTGGCGTTGGTGTCCGGCACCGACCTGACCAATCGGGACCGCCAGCACGCGGAGGTGATCGCCGCCGCGACCAAGGCCGGCGCTGCGCGCATCGTCTACACCAGTGGTCTGAAGGCCGACGACACCCCGCTGCCGATCGCGGCCATGCATCTACCGACCGAGCAAGTAGTGCGCGCGAGCGGTGTGCCGTTCACGATCCTGCGCAACGGCTGGTACAGCGAGAACTATGCACGCGATATCCCCACCGCCCGCGAGACGGGGGTACTGCTGTCGAGCACCGGCGAGGGCGTCGTCGCCTCGGCTTCCCGTCAAGACCTGGCCGAGGCCATCGCCGTGGTCGCCACCTCCGACGGTCACGAGGGCAAGACCTACGAACTGTCCGGCGACACCGCCTGGAACTACGACGAACTCGCCGCCGCGCTGTCCGAGGTTCTCGGCCGCGAGGTGATCCATCGCAATGTCTCTACCGAGGAGCACCGCGCGATCCTGGCCGGCGCCGGGGTGCCCGAGCAGTTCGTGGAGATGGGAGTCGCTGTGGACGCAGGCCTGGGCGCCGGAGCCATGGGTTTTCGCAACGGCGACCTGTCCCGGCTCATCGGCCGCCGCACCACGCCGCTGGTCGAGACCCTGCGCACCCTCGTCTGATCTATCCCGTCCCGGGTTGCCCGCACCGCGGTGCGGGCAACCCGAAACCCTCACCCCTGGAGATTGCGATGCCGTTCGAGTTAGGCGTCTACAGTTTCGGCAACACCCCCCGTACCCCCTCCGGCGGCTACGGCCCCACCGCCCAGGCCGTCCGCGACGCGCTCGAAGCCGTCCGGCTCGCCGATGAGGCCGGCCTGGATTTCTTCGGCTTCGGTGAGCATCACACCGCCTCGATGCCGCTGTCCTCACCGACCGCTATGGTCACCGCCGCCGCGGCCACCACGAAACGCATCAAGATCGGCACTGCGGTGACGGTGCTGTCCACCGACGACCCGATCCGGGTTTTCGAACAACTCGCTGTCGCCGACGCGATCGCGCCCGGACGCATCGAGGCCGTCGCCGGACGCGGCTCTTCCACCATCACCTTCGACCTGTTCGACTTCGACGAAGCCGACTACGACATGCTCTACGCTTCCAAACTCGACCTCCTGCTGGCCGTGAACGCGGGCGAGAACGTGTCCTTCACCGGCCCTCACCGCCGCAAGCCGCTGCGCGATACCACCGTCTATCCACGCCCCGACCGGCCGCTGCCGATCTGGCTCGGCACGGGCGGCAGCCCCAACTCGGTGTTTCGCGCGGCCGAACTCGGTGTGCCGATGTTCATCGGCGTCCTGGGCGGCACGCCCGAGCACTGGGCTCGATACGGGCACGCCTACCGGCAGGCCTGGGCCGAAACCGGCCGCCCCACCGAACACGCCCGTATCGCCGTGGCCGTCCACGGCTTCGTCGGCCCCGACAACACCGGCGCCAAAACCACCTACCTCCAGCATGAACTGGAGATGTTCCGCACCGCCGCCGCCGAGGCCGGTCGCCCCGCCCTGGATCCTGCCGTACGCGAACAGGACTTCGCACCAGGTGGCATGGTCTTTGCCGGCGGTCCCGAGGAGATCGCCGAACGCATCGTCCACCTGCACCAACTCCTGGGCCACGATCGCCAGATCCTGCAGATGGACGTCGGTGGCATGCCCCAGGCAGCCCTGCTTCGCAGCATCGAACTGTTGGGCAGTGAGGTCCTGCCCCGCGTGCGCAAGGCCCTGGACTAACCACTGCCGGAATCCCCAGATGTGTCGCCTCAAGGAGGCGCCGAAGTCGTCCTGTCCCACGTCATCGCCGCCATGGTGAGATTTTGCGGAGCCCCGCCAGACGCTGTTGGACATACTCCCGGAGTTGTTGATTATCAGCGAGTTTCGCTGTCTTCGGACGTCTGGCGAACAGCTCAGCCTTCCACTGGGCAACCGATGCGCGGTAGTCGAGCTTGCCCCCGCGGGTCGCTGCGTTCTCCGCAACTCCCGCGAGATCGTCGACGGGCTGCGGCCCAGCAGCTGCGCAATCTGCCGTACTCCCTTGCCCTGCACTTTGAGTAGCGCGATCTCCTCGCGCTCGGCGAACGATAGGTAGCGGCCGCCGGGCCGGCTCCAGGAATACGGTGACATCCTGCTCGTCGAACTGTGCCCGGTCATCCCTGCTCGCCGCGCACAGTACGGAGCAGGTCGGCGATCCAGGTCGCCGCGCCCGCGCCGAGGCCGCCGATCACCGCGGCCTGTAGCCATGGGATCGGCAGGTCCACCGGCAACCGGTCTGCCTGAAACTGCGGGCAATTTGCTGCGACATTATAGAGACGTAGTGTCAGACTGCGCTCTATAATCCTGGCGATAACTGAGCCGTTAGCAGTATAGATCTTGGCCCGAAAGATTGACGCTAATGTCAGATGGACTTTAGAGTGAAGAGGATCAAGTGGCTGCGGCCGATCGCGAAGACGTGCCGCACTGACACGGGATGTGACTCGATTTTGATGGAGAAGGCCGAGGGTGGCTCGCACGGCAGTGCGGTTACGGTCGAAGAGGTGCGGCCGGAGGTGCGGCTGCTGCCGGCGCCTACAGCGGCATCGGAGGCATTCTGGACCGGTGGCCGCGACGGGCGGCTGCTGATCTACCGGTGTCGTAGTTGTGAGCGGTGGTTTCACCCCGGATCGGCGGCGTGTTTCCGCTGCCGTAGCACCGATGTGAGCCCCGAACCGGTTTCCGGCCGCGGCCGGGTAGCCGCGTTCACCGTGAATCGCCAGCCCTGGATTCCGGGATTCCCGCCGCCCTATGTGGTGGCGATGATCGAACTGGCCGAAGAGCCCGATGTTCGAGTGGTGAGCAATGTGGTCGGGGTGGCGCCGGAGGCGGTGTCGGTCGGCCTCGAGGTCGAGGTGTTCTTCGAGCAGTGGGACGACATCTGGCTCCCCCTGTTCCGTCCTGCGGCGGGAGTGAGCGATGAGTGAGCCGAGCGGTCTGTTCGGACGCAAGGCCGTGGTGACCGGCGCCGGAAAGTCGCAGGTCGGCCGGCGTCTCGGGCGTGGCGGCCTGGAGTTGACGGTCGAGGCCGCGCTGCGCGCGATCGCGGACGCCGGCCTGGACCCCGACGATATCGACGGTGTGGCCAGCTATCCCGGTCCGGGTGTTCCCGATCCCGGCTTCTCCGGCGCCACGGTGCACGAACTGCGCAACGCGCTCGGACTGCGCAGCCGGTGGTTCACCAGCAGTATGGAGACCGCCGGGCAGATCGGCCCGGCGATCGATGCCTGTATGGCCGTGGCTACCGGCCTGGCCGACCACGTGCTGGTGTATCGGTCGGTGTGGGAGTCGACCGCGCAAACAGCCGGGCGCGCGTCGGTGTTGTTCGGAAGCGGCCGGCTGCCCGGCCATCTGGAGTATTTCGGTCCCTTCGGCGCGGTCTCGGCGGCGAACTGGCTGGCCATGGCCGCCCAGCGTTATATGCACGATTTCGGGCTCACCCGCGAGCAACTCGGCGCCATCGCGGTGAACGCCCGGACCAACGCCGGGCTCAACCCCGACGCCGTGTATCGCACGCCGATGTCTCTCGAGGACTACCTCGATGCGCGGATGATCTCCGATCCGTTCTGCCTCTACGACTGCGATGTGCCCTGTGACGGGGCCAGCGCGGTGATCATCTCCCGGCGTGAGGCCGCGGCCGGCCTGCCGAAGCCGCCGCTGACGGTCGAATCCGTCGGCACCGGCATGTTCGAACGCGCTACCTGGGATCAGCGCGCCGACATCACGACGATGGCCGCGCACGATGCCGCGACGACGCTGTGGGAGCGCACCACGCTGCGCCCGGCCGATGTCGACATGGCCCAGCTCTACGACGGCTTCAGTTTCCTGACCGTGCAGTGGCTCGAAGCGCTGGGATTCTGCGAGCACGGCCGCGTCGGTGAATTCGTTGAGGGCGGGCACCGCATCGCCCTCGATGGTGAGCTGCCGCTCAACACCAGCGGCGGCCAGCTGTCCGGTGGCCGCCTGCACGGTATGGGATTTCTGCACGAGGCCTGCGTGCAGCTCTGGGGTGAAGGTGGCGCACGACAGGTGCCCAAGACTCCGGAGCTCGTGGCGGTGGCGGTCGGCGGAGGTCCGGTCGCCGGGGCCATGCTCCTGAGCCGGCGTGATTGAGAGTGTAGCGCCGCAAATAGAACATTAATTGTAATTGTCTGACTATATATGGTCGGGTTGTGATACGCCTCACTCCGGGGTCGCAATCCTGCGCTTTCGTCCGACACGAAGGAGTCTCGGCGACAATGACAGCCCCCACGACCTCCGATATCGCCCGCGGAGAAGCGCGGATGCTGATCGACGGCGTCCTGACCGACGCGGCCTCGGGTGCGCGTTACGACAATGTCGGTCCGGCCACCGAGCAGGTCATCGGCGATACCGCCGACGCCGGGGCGGCGGATGTCGATCGTGCGATCGCCGCGGCGCGGACAGCATTCGACGGGGGTATCTGGGCGACCGACCGCGAATTCCACAAGTACTGCCTGCGACAGCTGCGCGAAGCTCTGCAGGAAGAGAAGGAAGCCTTCCGGGCAGAGTGGGTCGCTGAGGCGGGATCGCCGGTCTCGATCACCTATATGGCCCAGCTCGATTGGCAAAGGAGCCGATCGGTGTGGTCGCGGGCATCGTGCCGTGGAACTTTCCGATCGAAGTGGCCCTCAACAAGATCGGACCGGGCCCTGGCCGCCGGCAATACAGTCGTTCTCAAGTCCGCCCCGGACACGCCGTGGGGCGCGACACGCGTCGGCCGGCTCGTCGCGGAGCCTGGGACCGCATCATCGCCCTGAAGGAGTCAGGCCGTCATCTGATCGCGCCGGGCACCGAACCGCTACCCCGACAACAGCAAAGGACAAGGCAGTGGGCAAGTTGGAGGATAGGGTCGTCTTCATCACCGGAGCTGCGCGCGGTCAGGGCCGGTCGCACGCGATTCGGTGCGCAGAAGAAGGCGCCGACATCGTCGGCATCGACATCTGCGCCGATATCGACCTCGTACCGTACAAACTCGGCACCGCCGAAGACCTCGACGAAACCGTGCGACTGGTCGAGAAGACCGGCCGGTCGATGCTGGCCCGCAAGGCCGACATCCGGGATCTGGTCTCATTGCAGTCGGCGTTCGACGCTGGTGTCGAACGATTCGGTCATATCGACACCGTCTTGGCCAACGCCGGTGTGCTGCTGAGCAATACCGGCGAGGACGATGCCGCCGAGGCGTTTCGCACCGGCATCGATCTGCTGCTGATCGGGCCCTGGAATACGATTCGTGTCGCCTTGCCGCATCTGATCGAGCGGGGCGAACAGGGCCACAAGGACGGCAATATCGTGGTGACCAGTTCGATGGCGGCGATGCTGGGACTCGGCAACGGAACGGGCGGTGACGACGCCTACGGTATGGCGAAGCTCGCGCTGACCGGAATGGTACGCCAGTATGCGAATTACCTTGCCCAGTACCACATTCGAGTGAACGGTGTCGCGCCGACTAATTGCGCGACACCGATGGTGACCGAGAACCCGGAGCTGTTCAATGTAATTGGCGCCTATCCGAACCTGGCCAATGCCATGCAGACCCTGTTGCCGGACCTGCCGATGATCGAGCCGCGCGATGTCAGTGAGGCCATTGTCTTCCTCATTACGGAGTCGGGGCGCTCGTTCACCGGGAGCACTCTCAACGTCGATGCGGGAATGGCGACTCGCCGCTAGAACCACCACCGCGCCCGGGCAGCTACCGCTGCCCGAACGTGCGGACGAACAGAGTAAGGAGCGCACATGTCGGGGCCAGATAGGCTGATCGTCTGCGCGAGCCACAGTCCGGGAATGATGCGCGACGTGGAACACGTCTACGGCCTGGAATTCCGGAGTGGTCTGGCCCGGGTCCGCACCCTGGTCGAGGAATTCGCACCGGATGTGGTGGTGCTCTTCGGCGGTGACCACCGGCGTGCCTTCCGTAAGGTCGTGCCGTCGTTCGCGGTGGCGCTCAGTGCCGCGATCATGGCCGAGGCGGGCCAGTCGGCCGGATCGTTGCGGGTGCCGCCGGAGCTGGCGCGGGGGCTCGCCGACCATCTACTCGACGCCGGATTCGATATCACGGTATGCCGCGAGATCGAATTGGATCACGCGTTCGCGCAGCCGCTGCGCGATCTGACCGAGGGCCTGGCCGCCTATCCGGTGATTCCGGTGCCGATCAACTGCGCCACGGCACCACTGCCGACGCCCGGGCGCGTGCTCGAATTCGGCGCCGCTGTCGGGAACTTCCTCGACGGTCTCGACGAGCGGGTGCTGGTGATCGGCACCGGCGGGCTCTCGCACGCCCCGCCGAGCCTGGAAGTCGATACCCACGATATGAGCGATGAGGAACGGGCGCGGATCATCGCCGCGGGCTACGCCGCGGCCGAAAAGAAGATCCGCCCCGAGTGGGACCGCGCCTTCCTCGACGCGCTGACCACATGGGACGCCTCCCGGCTGGCCGAACTCGCCGCGGTTGCCACCGAACAGGCCGGTGTCGGTGCCAATGAGGTCCGGACCTGGCTGGCCGCGGGTGCGGCCGGTGGCGGGAAGCCGTTCGAATGCGTTTCCTACGAACCGGTGGAGAAATGGATCACCGGGATGGGGCTCGCGATCTCGCGGCGATGAATCCGGCATCCGCCGGAACGAAGGAGGGTAACGATGGCTGAATTCGACCGGGATGAAGTCGAGGCCGCGTTTCGCAAGTATGTGATGACCGGATTGGTCTACGAGGATTGGCAGGCGTGGGCGAATCTGTTCACCGACGACGCCGTCTACACCGATCACTATTACGGCCGTTTCACCGGCCCCGGCGAAATCGTCCGATTCCTGGAAGGGACGATGGGTGCCGCACCGCAGGTGTACAGCCCGCTGAAGTGGTATCTGATCGACGGCGGCCGGGTAGTGTACGAGGTCGTCAATCGCGCCGACAATCCGGAACCGGGTGCGGCGCCGATCGACTTCCCGTCGCTGCAGATCATCGAGTACGCCGGCGGTGGTCGGTGGCGCTCGGAGGAAGATATCTGGGTTACCGCCGAAATGGCCGATTTCGCCGCGCGATATCAGCGCGCACTCGACGCGCATCCGCAAACCCCGCAGCAGCGTTTGAGCCGGCGGGACTGGGGACCGTGGGTGTCGTGGGCGCGTCCGGAACCCGGTCACGTCGCCCAACCGTCGTGGGTGACCCGTGAGGGTTTCGTTCCCTTCTCCGGCCTCGCCGATTTCGATTTCGGCGTGCGGAGCCATTGATATGCGGTGCCATTGATATGCGGCGCCGGCCCATCGACCCTGTGGAGGAACTGACCGATGACACAGCTGGGCAGTGAAATCGACACCGCCTTCCGGCATTTCTACTCGACCGGCCCGATACACGGGGATTGGGCACGCTGGGCCGGCGCGTTCACCGAGGCTGCGAAATACCACGATCCGCACCGGGGCTCCGCCGTGGGCCCCGAGGCGATCCGAGAATTGGTCGAGGCGAGTCTGGCCGGCTCGATTCCGGTCTATTCACCGCTGGTCTGGTACGCCGCCGACGGGGACCGCGTCGCCTTCCGCAGCGTGCATCGCGCGGACCGCCCCGATGGGGGCCGTATCGCCGCGGAATTCACCTCGACGACAATCCTCACCTACGCCGGGGACGGCCGCTGGTCCGGGATGAACTGCTGGTGGCTGGAGCCGGAGCGAAAGAAGTTCGTCCGCGAATACCTGCGGGCCCGCGAGCAGCCGGCATCGGAACCGGCCGCGCCGCGCGATTGGGGTCCGTGGGTCGACTGGGCCCGGCCCGGCCCCGACACCCATGGCTGAGATTTCGCGGCAGACAGAAAACGCTGGGTGCCTGGACGAAATGTCCGGGCACCCAGCGTTTTTCGTGTCGGGGAGAGGTCTGGGCCGACGGGTCAGCGGGGTCAGCGGCCCTTCCACACCGGCTTGCGCTTCTCGGCGAAGGCCCGCGGGCCCTCCTGCGCGTCCTCGGAGAAGGCGACCACGGACAACTCCGCGGTGGTGGCGGCCCAGCCGCGCTCCTCATCGGGACGCTCGCCGCCGCTGCTCTGCCCGAGGGCGATGCGTTTGGTGGCCTGCACCGCCAGCGGTGCGTTGTCCGCGATCCGCTGGGCCAGATCCAGGGCCTGTTCGAGCACCTGCGCAGCGGGGACCACCCGGTTGACCAGATGCAATTCCAGGGCCCGCTCAGCACTGATCGCATCGCCGGTGAGTAGCAGCTCCAACGCCACCACCTGCGGTAGCCGAGTGGGCAGCCGGAACGCGCCACCGGCACCGGCGATCAGTCCGCGGGTCACCTCGGGCAGGCCGAAGGTCGCGGTGTCGGCGGCGATTGCCAGATCACTGGCGAGCACCAATTCGGTGCCGCCTCCGAGGGCGGGCCCGTTGACCGCGGCGATGGTCGGCTTGCTGATCGGATGCGAGACGTAACCTGCCAGTCCCCAGTGCTCGCGACCCTTCGGAATCACCGCCTCCCCACGCGAGATCGCCTTCAGGTCGGCTCCCGCGCAGAACGCCTTATCGCCAGCGCCGGTGAGCACAACCGCGCGGATCTCCGGATCGCTGTCGGCCGTTTCCAGCGCGTCGCCGACCTGAACGCACATGTCGGCATTGACCGCGTTGCGTGCCTGCGGGCGGTTCAGAGTGATGAGCAGGACGTGGCCGCGGCGTTCGACGAGAACGGCCGGCGCTGCGACCTCGGTCTGGCTATTGGTCACCTGGGGCCCTATCCTTCCGGTCCGCCCTGCGGCGGATTCATTTCCATACTGTTGCGATATCCACCGGCCGCCGCGGTGGCGGTGCGGGGACGGCCGGGGGAGTGCGGGAGAACACCGGCGCGGGTCCGGGCTGCACGACGCCGTCGATATCGGCGAAAACGCCCCGGGCGCGCATATGCTCGTCCTCCTCGGCTTCGGTCATCGTCAGCACCGGTGTCACACAGGCATCGGTGCCGGCGAACAACCTCGCCCAGTCGTCGCGCGAGCGGGTCGCGAACTTCTCGGCGAAGACCTTCCGCATATTCGCCCAGCCGCCCGGATCTCGTTGCGGGCCGAGCGTTGCCGGTTCCAGACCGAGAATTCGCAGCAGTTCGGCATAGAATTTCGGCTCCAGCGCCGCCACCGCCACAAAGCGTCCGTCGCTGCATTCGTAGGTGTCGTAGAACGGCGCGGAACCGTCGAAGATATTGGTGCCGCGCTCATCGGACCAGCGTCCGGATGCGCGCATCGACCACAGCAGATGCCCCAGCGCCGGGGCCCCGTTGACCATCGCGGCGTCGATGACCTGGCCCCGGCCGGAGCGCTGCCGCTCCACCAGCGCCGCCAGCACACCGACGACCAGCGACATCGAGCCGCCGCCGAAATCGCCGAAAAGGTTCAGCGGCGGAACCGGGCGCTGATCGGCACGGCCTACGGCATGCAGCAGGCCGGTGATCGAGATGTAGTTCAGATCGTGACCGGCTTGCTGGGCGCGCGGACCGGTTTGCCCCCAGCCCGTGACGCGGCCGTAGATCAGCCGCGGGTTGCGCTCGAGCGCCACCCGCGGCCCGATGCCGAGGCGCTCGGTGACTCCGGGCCGCAAACCCTCGAGCAGCACGTCAGCGCGTTCGAGCAGGGACAGGACCTGCTCACGGTCCGCCTGGTCCTTCAGGTCGGCCTCGACCAGGGTACGCCCGCGCTGCTGGGCGGGCCGGCGGCCGGTCGCGTCAGGATTTCTGCGGTCGATCAGCACCACGTCCGCGCCCAGATCGGCCAGTGTCATCGCGGCATGCGGTGCGGGACCGATGGCGGCGAGTTCGACGACCCGCACCCCCGCCAGGGGCCCCGCGCCGCATGCCTGCACGGCGTCAGTCACTGGCGGGCAGGGGTTTCGCGGCCTTGACCGACAGGGCGGTGTCGCCGAGCCCCAGCGAACCCTCGCCCGGCTTGGTCACCAGCACCTCGATGGTGCCCTCGGCGTCGACGTAGCGCTTGCCGATGAGAGTGCCGCCGGAGAACTCCGAGGCCGGTCTCGCCCCCGATTCCCGCGGCTGATCCAGATCAACCATCGGCACTCCGCCGCAACGTAATTCCGCCGCGCCGTCACCGGCCCGCACCACGATCACCTCCGTGTTGCAGACCTGACTTCGTAACCGGGTTCCGGATTTCACCATTGCTATTCCTTTCCGGGGTGCGGATCAGCGGACCGAATCGGCGGCCGCGTCCGCGAGATAATCGGCGGCGATGTCCTTGCGCAGGATCTTGCCGGTCGGTGTGGCCGGTAGTTCGCTGCGGAAGACGAGGTGGTCGGGCGTGCGCGAGGAACGCAGCCGCGAGCGCACGAACTCGAACAGCTGCTCGGGATCGGGAAGCTCATCGCCTTCGGGGATCACGGCGGCGAGAATCGCCTGGCCCCAGTGTTCGTCGGGAATTCCGACCACCGCGACCGACCGCACGGCAGGATGGTCGATCAGCACGTCCTCGATTTCGGCCGGGGCGATGTTCTCGCCGCCGCGAATGATCGTGTCGTCGTTGCGGCCGATGATGAACAGGAAACCCTCGTCGTCCTGATAGGCCAGGTCGTGGGTGGGGAACCAGCCCTCGGCGTCGAGCACTGAGCCCGAGCCCATGTACTCGCCGGAGACCTGCGGCCCGCGAACCCACAGTTCGCCCTGTTGGCCGGGAGCGACCGGGTTGCCGCCGGCGTCACGGATGAGAATCTCGATGTCGGGCACCGGGCGGCCGATCGAGCCGAGCCGGGCCCGCACGGCCGGATCGTCGCTGTCCATCGCGGACCGGTGGTCCTCGGGGCCGAGCAGTGCGATGGTCGAGCTGGTCTCGGTGAGACCGTAGGCGTTGACGAATCCGGTGCCCGGGAACGCCCGCAGCGCCGCCTCCAGCGTCGGGCGCGGCATGCGCGCGCCGCCGTAGGACAGCGATCGCAGCGCCGGGGCGTCGGCGACCGCCCCGCCCACCGCGGACACGATTCGATCGAGCATGGTGGGCACCACCATGGCCGAGGTGACGGACTCCTCGCGGACCAGGCGCAACCATTCCCGCGCGTCGAAATCGGGCAGGTACACGATCCGGCGGCCCGCGTAGAAGTTCGTCAGGATCGTGCCGATCCCCGCGATGTGGTACGGCGGCACACTCACCAGCGTGGCGTCCGCCGGATCCGCCGAATCGAATTCGACGGTGCCCATGACATAGCTCAGCAGATTGCTGTGGCGCAGCACGACCGCCTTGGGCTCCGAGGTGGTTCCGCTGGTGAACAGGATGACCGCCGGACTCTCGGAATCGACGTCGGCGATAGGCTCCGCCCCGGCCGCCGCGCGCGCGAAGAAAGCGTCCGTGGTCTCGACGGTGGCACCGGCGTGGGCCACCGATTCGGCGTAACGCGGGGCGGCGACGACGAGCGCGTTGCCGACCCGCTCGATGAGCCGGACCAGCCGGCCGGCCTCGAGCCGGTAGTTCACCGGGACGAACGGGATTCCCGCGTGCGCTGCACCCCACAGTAGAACGGGTAGCTCGATACCCGATCCGCCCAGATAGACGAGGTGCTCGGCGCCGGATCGGCGCAACGCCGAGCCGACGCCCTGGACCAGATCGCTGAACTGCTGATAGGTCAGCGACCGGTCACCCGCGGTGAGGGCGACGCGGTCCGGATTCGCGGCAACCGCCATGTCGAGGAGGAGGGAGATTGTCATCGTGTGTTCCGATCGGCATAGTTCGGTGCGGCCTCGTCGGTGCGTCCGGCACTACCACGTGATGTGTTCATGGGGTCTGTGTCGCACCACAGTAAGCGATGATCTGACACATTGTCTATATTTGAGTCTGGCTGGAAGGCTGTCCCGAAATTCACGTGATACTGCAGATGTAACACCGTCAGCCGGTCCTTCTTGCCAGTCTGATACGGCCCTCTATAGTGTCGATCTGACAACTTAGGTCAGATTCGAGTGTCGTTCGGCGGCCTCGGCCACCATGCGCTCGCGCGAATGAGCAGGGAGAATCCGATGGGTGAATTGCCGCTGGACGGCCTGGTCGTCGTCAGCCTCGAACAGGCGGTGGCGGCCCCCTACGCCACCCGGCAACTGGCCGACCTCGGGGCCCGGGTGATCAAGGTCGAACGTCCCGGCACCGGGGACTTCGCCCGTGGCTACGACACCACCGTGCACGGTCAATCCAGCTATTTCGTCTGGCTCAACAGATCCAAGGAATCGATCACCCTCGACCTCAAATCCGAGGACGGCATCCGGGTGTTGCACCGGCTGCTCGCCGGTGCCGACGTATTCGTGCAGAATCTCGGGCCGGGCGCGGTGGCCCGGATGGGACTGGGCACCGACCGGCTCGGCGAGCTGTATCCCGCTCTCATCCCCTGCGGCATCTCCGGATACGGCAGCGACGGACCGTGGCGCTCGCGCAAAGCCTACGATCTGCTGGTCCAGGCGGAGGCAGGTCTGCTCTCGGTCACCGGATCGGGTGCCGACCTCGCGAAGGCGGGCATCTCGGTCGCCGATATCGCCGCCGGAACCTTCGCGTTCTCCGGCATCATGACCGCTCTGTACAGCCGGGCGACGACCGGGCGGGCCCGGCCGGTATCGGTGTCGCTGTTCGAGGCGCTGGTCGAATGGATGGGCTCGCCGCTGTATTACGCCCGCTACGGTGGCGCGGCCCCGGTACGTACCGGGGCTCGGCACGCGACCATCGCCCCGTATGGTCCCTTCACCGCAGGGGACGGCGGTACGGTGCTGCTGGCGGTGCAGAACGAACGGGAATGGCAGCGGCTGTGCGCCGAGGTCCTGGAACGGCCCGAGTTGGCCACCGATCAGCGATTCGCGACCAACCCGGGCCGGGTGGCCGATCGCGAGACACTCGAAGCGATCATCGGCGCTGTCACGAGCACGTTGACCACCGACGCACTGCTGCAGCGACTGCATGCGGCGGGAATCGCGACGGCCCGGATCAACGATATGGACCAGGTGTGGGAGCATCCCGCGTTGGCCGAGCGAGGGCGCTGGCGTCACGTGGACACTCCCGCCGGCGTGATCGGCGCGCTACTGCCGCCGGCGACGCTGGCCGGCGTCGAACCCCGGATGGATCCGGTCCCGGCGGTCGGCGCGCACACCGGTGAGATCCTGGCTGAACTGGGGTTTTCCGCAGAGGAGATCGAGCGGTTCCGTTCCGGCGGCGTCATCTGATCCCCGCCCGCCACAGGGGTCGAACGGCGATATCCGCCAGTCGTAACCGATCTTCGTCAAATATCCACGCTGTTCGACGCCCTCGACGGCTGAGGTTCGGTGTGCCGCTGGCGAAAGAACCCGCGTTCGATGACCGCGGCCATCAGATCCACGATCTGATCGGGGTTGAGCGGAGTCTCGATCTCCTGCGACGCGCGGGCCAGCCGCTCCATGATGGCTCTGAAGATCAACACCGAAGCGATGGGATCGAACGGCACATCCGGGCGATCGACGGTGCTGAGGAAGTCGAGAATTGCGGAGTCGGTCATTGCTTCGCCATAGGCGCCCAGATCGGCGACCAGCGACTGTTCGGTACCGCGCTCGGTACTGCGCTGTATCCAGACATCGATGACCCCGCCGAACTCCGCCTCGAACTCCACAAATCTCGACAGCCATCCGCGGAAGGCGGCGGGATCGACATCGGGCGGCCGCAGGTGACGCAGTTCGTCACCGAGAGCGATGGCGGTGGCCTCCGCCTCGGCGCTGACCGTGAGCAACAGGTCCTGCTTTTCGTTGAAGTACTTGTAGAACGTGCCGCGGGCATAGCCGGCTGCGGCGACGATGTCGTCCACATTGGCGCGGTGGTATCCACGCGCGGCGAACTGGGCGGCGCCTGCGGCTACGAGCCGCTCAACGGTGTGGCGGGCGCGCGTACTGAGATCGCGCGTGCCTTCCTCGATTGTTATCCCGCGCGCGGCCGGTATCGGCGGGATGGTAATGACCTGCGCCGAGTCGACGCGCAGCGGCAAGGTATCGAAGACGCTGGCGGGTGTATCCGGGAAAAAGACCAGCTGCAAGAACATCGAGAGGGCGTCGACCACCGATTCGACGCTGCGGCCGTGGGCGCGATCGGTGTGCAGATAGAGATTCACCCGGTGCACGACCGCCATCATCGCCATCGCGGCGAATGCCGGGTCGAGACCGTCGAGTTCCGCATCGGCCAGGCGATTCGCCAGCTGATGCTGGTACTTGCCGACGAACCGGTCGATCTCGGGCTGCACCACGCTTTCGGTGGCGGCCACATTGGCCCACTGGACGAACATGGTCGAATACCGCTCGAAGACCCAGCTCCACTCGCCGAGCCACCAGTTCAAATTGTCGAAGCCCGTGGGCGTGGGGCCGAGTGGGCCGATACGGCGAGTCACGCGCAGCAGGGCGCTGCCGCATTCGTCCATCAGCTCCAGGAAGATCTCGTCCTTGCCCGGGAAATATTGATACAGAGTGGCGCGTGAGACCCCGGCCGCCTTGGCGATCGCCTCGACGGAGGTATTGAAGAAGCCGAGTTCACCGAACAGCACGAGCGAGACGTCGACGATCTTTCGCCGCGTGGTGGTTCCCCGGGCGCCTATCTCGGGGCTCGACGGGCCGTAGCTCGCTCGGCGTAGGCTTCGGTTCTCTGACATCAATGGCTACTTTAGTCGATCTCGGGTATGCGCTTCATGTTCGTGTCACCACTATGTCGTCGTCGGTGCCGAGCATGAACTCCGCGCTGCCGGTGAGGGCGGCGCCGCCCGTCTGACGTTGACATGCAAGTTCGACGGTGATTCTCCGGCCGCCGTCGACCGGCTCGATCGCGGTCACCGTGCCGGTGCAAGTGAGGACGTCACCGGGCCAGACCTGCTCCCGGAATCGCACGCCGAATCGCCGCAGGTTGCGCGCACCCAGCCAATCGGTGGCGAATGTCGCCAGCAGCGCCGCCTGATGCATGCCCTGAGAGAAGACCGAGGGGTATCCGGCCGCGGTCGCCGCGGTGTCGTCGTAGTGCATGGGATTCAGGTCGCCGGACGCACCGGCGTAGCGCACGAACATCTGCCGAGTCAGTGGGCCGAATGTGCGCGGCAGGGCCGTGGTGCCGATCTCGAATACGGCGGCCGGGGTGCTCATGCGGACTTCTCCTTGGGTGCGGTTTCGATGAAGGTGGCTCTCGCCTCGGCCACCAATTCCCCTGCGCCGGTGCGGAATTCGGTGGCTACCACGGCGAATCGCATGACACCGCCGCGTGTTCCGGGCTTCTCGAATCGATCGACCACCTTTTCGCGTGCGGTCAGATGATCGCCGGCTCTGGGGAGCGGGCCGTGAAAGATGTATTCCTGTTCGCCGTGCAGCAGGCGGGCACGGTCGAATCCGACATCGACGCGGGCGCCGGGCGGTGCCCACTGACCGGCGGTGATCAGGAAGGTGGGCGGCACGATCGCGTCCGGGCCCTCGTAGGTGGGATTCTCCGACTGCATCGCCCTGGCGAACTCGCGGATCTTTCCGCGCTCCACGATCACTTCCCACGGCGTGCCTACGGTGCCGACGGGGGCCGGTTCGTTCATAGGGTGATACTCCTTCGTTCGATTCGCTCGCCGAGATAGCGCCGCACCAGCTCCAGCGCGGCGGCGGGATAGGACCGCGCGGTTTTCGGGTCGAGTCCGTCCCGGACCAACAGGGCCGCGAGCCGGTTGGTGATCAGCGTCAGAACGACCGCGGCCAGCAGCGTGTAATAGCCGATATCGCCGGTGCGGCGGCCGCCGAGCTGTTCGTAGCGGAGCACGATATCCGGATCGTCGGGCACGCCTTCGGGGCGTTGCAGGCCGATGCTCTCGCACAGGAACCGCTCGAACATCAGCCACCAGCCCAGGTCGATATCGGGCGGTCCGGTGGTGGCGCCCTCCCAGTCGAACAGGGCGGCGACCGACAGATCCGCCGCGAAGGCCATATTCCCCACCCGCGCATCGCCCCAGACGATGCCCTCCGCCTCGGTATCGGGGATGTCGGCGGTCAACTCGGCGACCGCCGCGGCCAGCACCTCGGGGTCGACCACCAGCTGGTCGCGGGCGCTGAGATACCAGCGGTGCACCTGGTCGACGTAGCGAGCCAGGGCAGTACCGGACCCGGGGGTGGCCAGCGCGTCGATCGCGGCCCGGTCGGTAATCCTGTGTAGTGCGACCAATGCACGTAAGCCGTTGTCGTACAGAAGTGTTCGGTGATCGGGGGTCAGTTCGGCAGTCCATCCCGCCTTATGCCAGCTCGGCACGTCCGACGGGACGCGCCCGTCGATGCGGTTCATGACGTAGAAAGGTGTGCCGAGTACACCGGGGTCGGACTCCTGGGCGGCGATGGCCGGCACCGGTGCGTGCCGGGCGAGCACGCGCATGACCTCGGCTTGCCGGATAGCATCGGGGGCCATGAACAGCTGATGATCGGGTGCCTGCATACGCAGTACCAGCGCGCGGCGTGTGTGCCGGCCGTCGGCATCGGTCCAGGCGGCGGTGAAGAAGACGGTCTTGCCGGAGTAGCCGGCGCTCGGGGCGGAGAACTCCGACAGTTCCAAGTCGGTGTGGCCGGGCGGCGCCAGACGGGTGCGCGCCCACGCTGTCAGGGCGCTGCGGGACCGGTCGTCGAGGTGTCCTCGCTCGGCGGTGTAGCTCACTGAAACCCACTCTCTGTCACATGGCCCGGGCCGCCTCCGATCACGTCGTCGGGCCCAAAACTGACCACTACTGTCAGAATATGGGTATGAGTGAACAAAAATCCAGTGCTGCCGAGCGGGCAGGCAGGCTTGGCGCCTATGTCGTTCCCGGCCGCGTCACCGATCCCCGGCCCGCGCTGACCCAGGCGGCCGAGGCCGAACGCCTCGGGCTTGGCACGGTCTGGCTCAGCGAACGCTGGGGCGCCAAGGACTTCGGCGTGCTGTTCGGTGCGATCAGTCAGGTCACCAGCGATATCGACATCGCTGCCGGCGTGACGCATCTCAACTCGCGGCATCCGGCGTTGCTGGCCTCGATGGCGATGACCGCGCAGGCGCTGTCGGACGGTCGCCTGGTGCTGGGTGTCGGGCGCTCGGTGGCCGCGATGTGGCGGTCGGTGGGACTGCCGGTGCCGACCAATCGCTCACTGACCGACTCGGCCGACATCTTCCGGCGGCTGTGTCGCGGCGAAAAGGTTCGCTACCAGGGGCCGGCCGGTAATTTCCCGGCGCTGCGCCTGACCGACGTGCCGGACCAGCCGGTGCCCCCGCTGCTGCTCGCCGCCATCGGGCCGCGCGGGCTCGAGCTGGCCGGCCGCCATTTCGACGGGGTCATCTTGCATCCGTTTCTGACCCCCGAGGCGGTGGCGCGGTCCGCGCAACTGGTGCGCGCCGCCGCGGCGGCCGCGGGCCGCCCGGCCGATGCCGTGCGGATCTGCGCCACCGTCGTCACCGCCTCGGGACTGGCCCCGGCCGAGGAGGCCGCTGTCGTCGCCGGCCGGGCGGTGAGTTACTACCAGATTCCGGGATTCGGCGAGCAGCTCGCTCAGGTCAATGATTGGGACCCGGACCAGCTCGCGGTGCTGCGCGCACATCCGCAATTGGCCGGCATACGCG
>NZ_PSZE01000028.1 GCF_002933465.1 Nocardia nova | reverse complement strand
ATCTCAGCCCAATCCTCCACAGCAAGCATCCCTTCGGTCCTCCCTGGCTCGGATACAGCCAGGGTCACCGACCAGGTGGTCCGTTTTGAGTTGCCGCGCGGTGGTCATTTTTCACGTGCTGCCGACAATCCCCGAAGAGGTCGACACGGTGGTCGAGCGAATTCTCGTCGACGGCCCGGATGCGGTGGTAGCGGGCGAAATTCGCCAAACCGCGCGCGCGACCCGTCGCCCCTATCGTGCCCGCTTCGCCCTTCACCTCACGGTCGAGAACGGCCTGATCACTCGTCACCACGTCTACGAGGACAGCCTTACGGTCGCCCGGGCGTTCGACCCGAATTGACCGTAAACGACTCGAATGGCTTCTCTGCCCGCGTTCATCGCCGAATCGTGCCGCGCAGAGAAGAGGACGACCTCTACAGTCCCGCGCCGATCCACGCGGCGAATCCCAGCAACCCTTCCGACTGACGGCGCTGTGCCGCAGCGATGCCGTACACCGTTTCGCGCACCGACGGATGCAATCGCGTCTGCTGCGGCGCGGCGGCGCGGGCCTTGTTGAGCGCCGCCAGCGCTCGATCCGGCTTGCCGGACATCAACCACGCCCGCGCATTGTCCTGCCAGTGATGGCCGACGCGGGTAGGCGGCGCACCCGCCGGCGCGGCTAGTTGTGCGCCGGCGATAGCCGCCCTGTTCGGGTCGCCCGCTTCGAGTTCTACTGCGTGAGCATGTATGTCGACGTTCAGCGGACCGAACGCAGTCATGTAGAGGTCGGTCTCGCCGGTGTGTGCGGCCAGTTCACGTGCGGAACCGATATGGTCCAGCGCACGTGCGTAATTCAAGGAGCGCGCTTCGTTGATCGCGCCGGCGAGATGTGAGTAGCCGGCGAGCACCATCCCGGCATGAGAATCGTCCGCCGCGTCCAGCGCCGAATCGATCAGCTGCGCAGCGACTTCCGACTCGCCGTAGTGCGTGAGCGCCCGTGCGCGTGCCAGTACCGAGAACGCCGCGTAGTTCGAGTCGTCGGCCAGCGGGGCATAGGTATCCGCCAGATCCAATGCCGGAAGGGCGAGCATCATGTGCCCGGTGCGGCGTACCGACCATTCCGCCAGGACGTAGGCCGCGGTCAGCAGCGTGTATGCCCGCGCTCGCTCATCGCCGCTCAGATCTCGCACCGCGCCGTGCAGACGGCGAAGCAAGTCCGGCAGTACCTCGATCGTTTGACGCGTTCGATCGCTCCGGTAGAGCCGTTGCGCCGCAATCAGTTCCGATTCCAGTTGAACGAGCGTGCCCGGCTCCGCCGCTCGCGCGTATCGCCCCTCGGTGAGCAGTACCGATAGCTCGTTCACCGCGTCCGACAACGGCTTTCCGTCGTCGTACGGCGCCCCGGTGAGCTGTTCGGGCGTGATGTGCAACGCCCGCGCGACGGCCGAGATGAACCCCGGCGACGCAACCTCTCGCCCCTGCTCGACCGCCTTCACCATCGACAGCGAGTAGTTCGCGCGCGCCGCCAATTGGCGCTGCCCCAAACCGGCGATCTTGCGCTCGGATGCGATTCGCCGCCCCACGTGTTCGCCCATGTTCCGAGAGTAGATCGATACTGCCGCCCTGTCCCCCTGTCCCTTCACTGGTCCTCGGGGCTCCTACCTGCGCCGAATCTGAAATACACAGACAGGAGGGGTACGGATGAGAACACGTCCGACAGCGCTGGCCTGGATCGATCCGGAGGTCAGTACCGCACCGAATTGGGATGCGGCACAGGTGAAACGGCTCGCCCGCCACCTCGGCTACACACTGGTCTGGCCGGTCCCGCATCGGACGATTCCGCTGATCGACCAGATCCGAACTGCCGACGTGGATGCGATCGTCATGCCCGCACCCGCCCATCTCGACGTCCGCACCCTCGACCTGATCATGCACCTAGCGGACGTCGAAACCGCATGCCCTCGATTGTCTTTCGCACGGTGGAGCGCATCCGGAGCCCGAGCGTGAATCCGAGCGAGCGCGCCGTCCTGCGCACGCTCGCGCCGGGAGGTCTCCGCACCACCGCCCCACTGCGACGGGCCACGGCGCATACTGCGCGAAGCATTCGCCGCGCCCTGGCCCGCCTGCACGCTCGCGGCGTGATCGTCCCGAGCCGGGACCACGCCCGACGACAGCTGAGCCCGCACGGTCGCGCCGTCGCGGCGACGATCCGGTGATCGGCCTGCTGATCGCCGCGGGATCCCGACGACCGTATTCCTCTGGGCCGCATACTGGCCGACCTGTACGGGCGAAACCCTGTTCCGGCCGAGGAGCCCGCGCTCGGCGGACGATATGCACCGTCCCGGATCGTCATCGGCGGTGGCGCCATCGGGCGTCCCGCGGGCCGGTACGAACCCGCGGCCACCTCGCACGTCCGCGACGATGCCGTGGTGCCGTGACGTCCCGCGGCCACCGTCGACATCCCTCGGCGGCGCGAGAGGAGGGCAGTGCCCCACCCGCTGGGCGGCTCAGACCCACAGAAGTGGGGCACCGGTTCATCCCCTAACAACGGAGGCCGACGTATCCGCTCCCTATCGAGGGCGACCTCCGCGCATACACGGTAACCGGTACCACCCCTCCGGTTAGGTCGCATTAATGCGATTGCAATGAATCGTTACCTGCCCGCCGACGGCCGAGCCGCAACCCTGCAGGTACGGCGAATGCCCGCGCGTCTACGCAGGTTGACACGGGCTTGTCCGGGTTCGCTCCGCAGTTCCAACGTCCAGCGCGAAAGGTCGCAAGATTGCGCAACGGGACAGAGACCAACGCACACCGCTGATACCGATTCCGACACCCCGGCAGGCCACCGAACCGCGCGGATGGCGCGGATGAGAGTGGGTGCGGCGGGCAAAGCCGTAAGACCTCGCAACTGCCCGCGCCGACGCCTTACCCCGCGGCCGCGAGTGCGGCGGCCATGCGGTCCAGCAGAAGGTGCCGCTCTTGCCTGGTGGGGGCGAGTTCGGCGGCTCGCTCCAACTCGGCGGCGGCGTCGTGATGCCGGCCGAGCCGGGTGAGGAAATCGCCGCGGACCGCGCCGAGCAGGTGGTATCGAGCGGTGAGCTGGACGAGAGCGTCATAGAGGGCGAGGATGGCGACCCAATCGGTATCACCGAAGGTGGTGGCGTGGGCATGACATCCGGAGATCGCCGCCTGCAGCGAATACGGCCCGAGCGGACGCGCCAGATCGAAGGCGCGGTCGAGCATGCCCAGACCGTGTTCGATCGGCGTGCGGTCCCAGCGGCGGCGGTCCTGGTGCTCGAGTTGGACCGGAATGCCGTTGTCGTCGACGCGGGTGCGGAAGCCGGCTCGATGTCCTGTGCGCCGAAAACCATGAACGAGACCTTTGCGACGGTCCGGGATTTCGACAGGGTTCGACAGGGTTCGACAGGGAAGGAAAAAACTCTTTCCGGGAGCCCTTGGTCACGCCGGCGCCGACGTTCGGCCCTACCGGCGTGGCGCGTGAGGTGAATACGCTCGACACACGAGCGGCGCCGGGAGTCGCATCCGCGGCGATCACGGCGCCGATTCCTCAGCGAAGGCAAGCCGATGACGGACACGCGCGAATCTCATCTCAGCCAGTCCGACCTGTTCTCGTGGAGCATGGAGCGCGACGCGATCCTGCGCTCGACGATCGTCTCGGTCGTGATACTCGACGCGGAGCCCGACTGGGAACGCCTGGTGCAGGCCATTGATCGCGGCACCCGGGTGGCCCCCCGCTTCCGGGATCGGCTGGTCGCCCTGCCGGCCGGTCTCGCGCCCCCGCGCTGGGAAGCCGACCCCGATTTCGACCTGTCCTGGCATATGCGGCGAGTTGCGCTACCGGCCGCGGTCGACCGAAGGGCGGTGTTCGAATTCGCTCGCGTCGAGGCCATGACGGCCTTCGACCCGGTCCGCCCGCTGTGGCAGGCAACCGTGCTGGGCAATGTGGCCGGTCGCGGCAGCGCGTTGGTGCTCAAGGTGCATCACTGCCTGACCGACGGGTTGGGCGGCATCCAATTGGCCAACGAGATCGTCGATTTCACCCGCGCCGGCGGCGAACCTCGTCCGGATCCCGAGCCCGCCCCGGAAAGCCGCGGTGGGCTGGCCGACGTCGTCGGATGGAATTGGGCGGTGTGGTCGGAGTTGCTGCGCGGCGGCCTCGCGCATGTGCTGCCGCTGGCCCGTCACGTCCTCGCCCACCCGGTGGGTACCGTGCGCGACGGGGTGGAGCTGGCCGTCTCGATCGGCAAGCTGGCGCGACCGGTGGTCGACACCCTGTCCCCTGTGATGACGAAACGTGGTCTGGCGCGCCACCTTTCAACTCTCGACGTTCCGCTCGAACCGCTGCGCCGCGCCGCGCACACGGTCGGCTGCACCCTCAACGACGCCTTCCTCGCCGGGGTGGTCATCGGGCTGCACCGCTATCACGAACTGCACGAAACGGAGGTCGAGCGGCTGCGGGTCACCATGCCGGTCAGCATGCGCAAGGACACCGACCCGATCGGCGGAAATCGCATCACCCTGGTCAGATTCGCGCTGCCGGCCGGCATCACCGACCCGGCCTCCCTGATGCCCGTACTCGACGCGATGGTCGTCGGCTGGCGGCACGAACCGGCGATCCCCTATTCGGCCGCCGTCGCCGCCACGCTCAACCGACTACCGGTCGCCATCGTCACCGCGATGCTCAAGCACGTGGACTTCGTCGCCTCGGACGTCCCCGGCTCCCCCGTGCCGATCTACATCGCCGGCGCCGCGGTCGAGCGGATGTACGCCTTCGGCCCCACCATCGGCACGGCGTTCAACGTCACGCTCATCTCCCATACCGATACCTGCTGCGTGGGCATCAACGCCGATACCGCCGCGGTACCGGACGTGGAAACCTTCACCGACTGCCTAGCCGATGGTTTCCACGCCGTCCTCGAACTGGGTGAACCTAGTTGAGTCCCGCGTAGGAGTGCAACCCGCTCACCACGATGTTGATGATGAACAAGTTGAACAGCATCGCGACGAAACCGGCCACGTTGATCCAGGCGGCCTTGGTTTCGCGCCAGCCGGAGGTCGCGCGGGCGTGCAGGTACGCCGCGTAGATGACCCAGGCGATGAAGGAGACGGTTTCCTTCGGGTCCCAGCCCCAGAAGCGGCCCCACGCGCTTTCGGCCCAGATGGCGCCCAGGATGATGCCGGTGCCGAAGAGGGGGAAGGCAACGATCGTCGTGCGGTAGGCGAGGCGGTCGAGGGTACGGGCATCGGGGAGGCGGCGGGCGAGGGCGCCGAGCGGGTTACTCGATTCCTGTCCTTCCGGCTGGTACATGCGCAGCAGGAACAGCAGGCTCGCCACACCGGAGAGCATGAAGATGCCGCTGCCGATGCTGACGATGGTGACGTGAATCGGCAGCCAGTACGACTTCAGCGCCGGAACCACGGGCGCGGCGTCGGCGTAGAGCACCTGGCCGGCCAGGAACATCAGGATCAGCACCGGAACCAGCAGGAAGACCCACATCGCGCGGTACCGGCGGTCGTGGATGAACACCAGGCCGGTGACCATCGCGGCCGCGGTCGCCATGGTGATGAACTCGTACATGTTGCCGAGCGGGAAGCGGTGGGTCGCGAAGCCGCGCAACACGATCGAGGCCAGGTGCAGGCCGATCGCGACGAAGAGCACCGCGAACGCCATATTGCCGAGCTGCTCCGCCAGCGAACGCTTCGGGGCGGGCTCCAGCTTGCCGGGCACGATCGGCCGGTCCGCGCTCACCCCGCCGGAGGCGCCGACGCCGACCAGTTCGCGCTCCCGCTCCTGGGCGCTGGTCACCTTCTTCTTCGCCGAGGCGTACTGCACGATCAGCATCGCCAGCACCAGCAGGTAGACGACGAACGCCGTCTTGAAGGCGAGATTGCTGTAACCGGCGAGTGTTTCGTCGATCGGCATGTTCACTCTCCCGTGCTCTCGGTCCGGGCGACCGGGCGCTGATCCGCAGGGCTGCCGGTGCCGGCGCGGTCGGAGCCCAGCAGCCGCGTCAGCAAGCGGTCGAACTCGCCGCCCCAACCCGCTTGGTCGGTGCGGGCCAGCCCACCCATTTCTACTACAGTACGTCGTTCACCGGAACCGTCGGCATCCGGGCCTTCCGGATATGCGCGCAACCAGATTCGCCGCCGCTTCACCAGCAGCGAGACGAGCAGCCCCGCCATCATCGTCAACGCGCACACCAGGACCCAGTTCTGCGCCGGGTCGTGGGAAACCTGCAGATTCGCGTACTGCTGCGCCCCGTCGAAGGTGACCTTGGTGCCGTCGGCCAGGGTGGCCGATTCACCCGGCCGCAGATTGACGCGCTGCTGCTTCGTCAACCGGCCCTGTTTGATCATCTCCGGATCGAGCGAGAACAGCGACTGCGCGCGACCGGTGTCGAGCCCGGTCTCGCCGCGGTAGATGTCGATCGCCACCGCCGGATCGGTCAGTCCGGGATACGAGGAGGTCAGCAGACTGCCGTGCATCAACGCGGTGGGCGCGAACAGGCCCTCGATCGCGATCTGGTTCTTGCGCCGCTCGTCCTCGCTGCCGTACATGCCGCCCGGCGGGTCGAACCGCATCACACCGCTGGACAGGAATGTCGCGCCGTCGTCGGGCCGCCACTGGATGGTCTCGGTGCGCTTCTGCCCGTTCGGATAGGTGACGGTGAAGGTCGGCGCATACCCGTGTCCCTGCAGGTACACGCGGTCTCCGGCGACGCGCAGCGGATGATTGACCTGGATGGTGGTGTCGCGCCAGGTGTCGGTCGCCAGATCGTCGCCGGTCTGGTACGAGATGTTGGCGGTGAACATCTCGGCCTGGCCGTTGGGCAGGTAGTCGGCCTTGAAGTCCTTGACGCGCACGCAGACCGGGGTCAGTCCGGTGCCGTCGTTGACCCGGCCGGCCTTGAACGAGTCGAAGACCGCCGGCGAGGTGGTGCAGAATCCGGGACCGCCGTCGGCGACGACGATCACGTTGCCCTCGTAGCCGAACAGCTTGCCCGCCGCCACCGCGACCAGCAGGCCGACCAGGGCCAGATGGAAGACCAGGTTGCCGAGTTCGCGCAGATAACCCTTCTCCGCCGAGAGCGTCACCTCACCGGGACGGCCGTTGCGCACCTCGGAGCCGTCCCGCACCACCGTGCGCCAGCCGCGCAGCCCGCGCCGCGCCTGCTCGATCGCCTCGGCAGGGGTGTCGCCGGTGACGGTCGCGGCATGGTGCGGCAGCCGGGACAGATTACGCGGCACCATAACCGGCGGTGTGCGCAGCGCCTTGTAGTGGTCGAAGACGCGCGGCACGATGCAGCCGACCAGCGAGACGAACAGCAGGGCGTAAATCGCGGTGAACCAGAAGCTGGAAAACACGTCGAACAGCTGCAGCCGGTCCATCCACGGGCCGAGGGTGCCGCGATCGGCGATGTACTTGTCGACCTTCTGCGGGTTCAGACTGCGCTGCGGCAGCAACGCCCCCGGAATCGCCGCCAGCGCCAGCAGGAACAGCAGCATGAGCGCCGTGCGCATGCTGGTCAATCCGCGCCAGGCGTTGCGCAGCAGTGCGAACGCGCGGCGCGGCAGCGACTGGCGCGGCGGCTTCGCGGCGGTGGACGGGGGCGTCATCGTGACAGTCATGGGGCTCAGATCGGCAGGGTTACCTGGGAGACGAACACATTGCGGATCCATCCGACGAACTGATCCCACATCCCGGTGACCAGCGCGATACCGACCACGACGAGCAGAACGCCGCCGATGATCTGGATGGTGCGCGAATTGCGCCGGAGCCAGCCGACGCCGCGCAGCGCGGTGGCCGATCCGAACGCGAGAATCACGAACGGCAGGCCGAGACCGAGGCAGTACGCCACGATCAGCACGACACCGCGCGCGGCCGTTGCCCCCTCGGTTCCGGCGGATACGGCCATCACGCCGGAGAGCGTCGGGCCCAGGCACGGCGTCCAGCCCAGGGCGAAGACCGCGCCCAGCAGCGGGGCACCGACGACTCCGGTGAGCCGGCGCGGATGCATTCTGGTGTCGCGCTGCAACATCGGCACCAGGCCGAGGAACACCAGCCCCATCAGGATCGTCACCACACCGCCGACGCGTTGCAGCAGTTCACGATTGACATTCAACGTCTGGATGACACCGAAAACCGTCGCCGAGGCCAGCACGAACACCACCGTGAAGCCGGCGACGAAGAGTCCGGCCGCACCCGCGACGCGCATCCGGCCGGAGCGCAGCGCGACGGCCGGCCCTTTCCCCTGGGCTTCGTCCACGGTGACCGGCGGCGCTTCGGCTCCCACGAGCCCGGCCAGGTACGACAGATATCCCGGCACCAGCGGCACCACACACGGCGACGCGAACGAGACCAGTCCGGCGAGCAGGCAGGCGCCCAGCGCCAGCAGCAGCGGCCCGGTTGCCGCGGTCTGCTGAAACGATTCGCCGACCGAAGCCAACGCCGGCACCGCCCGGGAAGCCAATGCCGGCACCGCCGGGGAAGCCAGAGCCGTCACTGCCGGCCCTCCTGCGCGACCTGGTTCACCACCGGCAGCAGATCCTCGGCCAGCAGTGACCGCAGGAAGACCGCGGCGACGCGATGCTGCCGATCCAGTACCAGCGTAGTGGGGATGACGCTGGTGGGGAATTTGCCGCCGAGCGCCAGCAGGCTGCGCATCTCGGGGTCGTAGACGGAGGGGTAGCCGACGTGATTGTCGGTTACGAAGTCACGTGCCTTGTCCTGTTGCGGATCACGCACATTGATCCCGAGGAAGGCGACGCCCTTGTCCTTGGACTGTTCGTAGACCTGTTCCAGCGCGGGCGCTTCCGCGCGGCACGGCCCGCACCATTGGCCCCAGAGGTTCAGCACGACGACCTGGTTCGGGAAGTCGTCGACCGAGACGGTCTTGCCGGTCATCAGATTCGGCCCCGAGAGGTGGCCGATCGTGCCGCGGGCGGCCGGCGGGTCGTACCGAATATCGGTCTTGCCACCGGGTGAGACGAAATCGAAGGTGCCGCCCTGGGCGACCGCGTCGTTCCCCGACGAACAGCCGGCCAGCGCGGCGACGACCGCCACGCAGGCCAGCAGCATCGGCAGCAGACGCCGGACCGCCCCGCTCACGCCCCGGTCACCCTGGGATCCGAGCCGCCCGACGGCTCGGAGTAGACGATGTCGATCAACGTATCGCCTTGGTACACAAGCGAAGTCAGCGAGGCCAGCGAACACTGCCGCTGCCGCGGATCGTGCCACAGCCGCTTGCCCTCCAGGAAGCGCCGCAGCGTCCACACCGGCAGCTGATGCGACACCACCACGGCCTCGTGCCCGGCCGCCTCCACCCGCGCCTTGTTCACGGCGGCGAGCATGCGATGCGCGATCTGCAGATACGGCTCACCCCACGATGGCGTGAACGGATCGCGCAACTTCCACCAGTGCCGCGGCTTGCGCAGGGCGCCGTCACCGACCGACACCCGCAGCCCCTCGAAGGTGTTACCGGCCTCGATGAGGTTGTCGTCGGTGCGCACGATCAGCCCGTGCTGTCCGGCGATCGGCGTGGCGGTCTCCTGGGCGCGCTGCAGCGGCGAGGCGACAACCAGGGCGACATCGTGATCGGCCAGGGTGCGCGCAACCGTAGCCGCCTGCGAGCGACCCGTCACCGAGAGGCTGAAACCGGGCAGGCGGCCATACAGGATGCCCTTGGGGTTGTGCACCTCGCCGTGGCGCATCACGTGCACGATGGTCTCGGTATCCGAGGCGACGTCACCGGGTAGCGAGGGAATCTTGCCGGCATCGGCTCCCGAGTCCGGGCCGGGCCCCTGCGACGGTTCGGCTTCCCCGTTCGCCGCGGCGGCGACCCCGGGCGACGCCGGTTCTTCGTGCGATGGGGATTCTGTTGCGGCAGTGACGGATTCGAGCTGATCTGGGTCGCTCACGCGCGGGATCCTTCGGGTGTGGCGGTCGCGGCTGCCGCAGCGGCGGCGGGCAGTGCGGCAGCAATGCGGTCGAATGCGTCCTCGTCGAGGGCGGCCGAGACGAACCAGGCCTCGAACGGGCTCGGCGGCGCGTAGACGCCACGTTCCAGCAGCGCGTGGAAGAAGGCCGGGAAGCGCCAGGTGGCGGTGGCCTTGGCGGTGGCGTAGTCGGTAACCGGACCCTCGGCGAAGAACACGCTCACCATATTGCCCGCGAATTGCACGGTGTGCGGGACCCCCGCGGTGGTCAGAGCCTCGGTGATCAGGGATCCGAGGCGTTCGGCATTGCGGTCGAGGGCGGCGTAGACGTCCGCGTCGGCGGCACGCAGCGTGGCCAGCCCGGCCGCCACCGCCACCGGATTACCCGAGAGCGTGCCGGCCTGATAGACCGGCCCGATCGGGGCGAGGTGGTCCATGACCTCGGCGCGGCCGCCGAAGGCCGCGGCGGGCAGCCCGCCGCTCATCACCTTGCCGAAGGTGTACAGGTCGCCCGCGACCGGATCGCGCCCGTACCAGCCCGCGGCGCTCACGCGGAAGCCGGTCATCACCTCGTCCATGATCAGCAGGGCGCCGTGTTCGCTGGTCAGCTCACGCAGGCCGGCGTTGAATCCGGGCAGCGGCGGGACCGCGCCCATATTGCCGGCGGCAGCCTCGGTGATCACGGCGGCGATCTGACCCGGGTATTCGGCGAAGGCCGTGGCGACGGCTTCGAGGTCGTTGTAGGGCAGCACGAGGGTGTCGGCGGCCTGCGCTCCGGTCACGCCCGGCGAGGTCGGCAGGCCCAGGGTCGCGACACCGGAGCCGGCATCGGCCAGCAGCGCGTCGACATGGCCGTGATAGCAGCCGGCGAACTTGACGATCTTGCTGCGCCCGGTGAACCCGCGCGCCAACCGCACCGCACTCATGGTGGCCTCGGTGCCGGAGTTCACCAGCCGCACCCGCTGCACCGGATCGACGCGGGCGGCGATCGCCTCGGCCAGTTCGATCTCGGCCTCGGTCGGCGCGCCGAAGGACAGCCCGCCGGTGGCGGCCCGCCGCACCGCGTCCACGACAGCCGGATGGGCGTGTCCGAGGATCATCGGCCCCCAGGAACACACGAGGTCCACATAGTCGTTGCCGTCGGCGTCGGTGAGCGTGTACCCGCGCGCCGAAGCGATGAATCGTGGGGTGCCACCGACCGAATTGAAGGCCCGCACAGGCGAGTTCACACCGCCGGGGATGATCGCGGCGGCGCGTTCGAAGAGTCGGGCGGAGACCGGCACGTTTACCTGGGTCGCGCGCGGAGAAGAACTCACGACCACCAGTGTCGCAGCCCGCGCCGAAGGGGTCGACGACAGGGTGTAGTGGGGTGAGCCACCCCACAAGCCAAGGTCGCACATTGTACTCCCGTCGACCCGACCGGCGGTTTGCCGAGAATTTCCTCACATCCGCCCGTCAGCGCCGTCACCGCAACACGCCGTGTAAATTTCCGACCATAAGGGGTTGTCGCCGAGTTGCCCATGCGTAACCTCGTACCCACCACTACGCTCACGGCCGGGAGGGTTCATGCGTAAAGCAGTATTCGGGGTAGCCCTGTTGACAACCCTCGTCGGCTCCGTCGCGGCGGCGACCCAGGCTGCCGCCGTGACGCCGGTCGTCCAGCCCGACCAGCAGCGCGCCGGGGTCATCCTCACACACGACGAGACCGCCGCACTCGGCGACGGTCCGATTCCGGCACTGGTCACGATGGTCGTTCCGATGAACCGGATCGGGGCGGGACTGAAGCCGGACACCCAGCTCTATCACGACCAGCACGGCAATGTGCACGCCTCACTGCGGCAGGTGATCGAGGAGGCGGCGAGCCACCCGGACGGCAGCGTCGTGGTGATGGCGAACGTACCCGGATCGCACGGAACGCGCCTGCTCGACGTCTTCCAGCAGTGGCACTAACCGCAGCTCTTCACAGAGCAGCCAGCTGCCCCGCATCGACCTGAGCGGCCCCGCGACCTGAGGGTCAGGGCTCAGGGGACCGGAACGCCCAGGCACAGCAGGGTATAGCCGGTGGACAGCAGGCAATTCAATGGCGTGGGAAGCAGATCCAGCAGCGAGACCTGCCCGGTGCGCAGCGGGGTGGAGACCGCGCCGGCGGGCTGGGGATCGACGGAACTCGCGACGGTGCCGCTCGGCGATCCGGCCGGGCCGGACGTCTGCGGGCCGACCGGCACCCCACCGACAGCCGAAGTGGCTGCGGCCGAGGGGTTTTCGGGCGAAGCAGCCGCCACGGCGACCGGGGCCGTACCGATCGCGGCGGCCGCGAGAATCGTGAACGAGGTCTTCCACACTGCTCGGTTGCGCGTCATGGTGCTCATTTTCCGGCAATACCCACAACACTCGATCCGCTATCGGGCGACACGCCGCGAAATCGGGTGCGGCTGTGGCGAACAGGCGTGTCAGCGCGGGCGAACCGCGCACCGCACCACCAGATCGATGGCCGCGAGGCCCGCGGCCGTGACCAATACGGTGGCCAGCGCGAGCCACGGACCGGCGTAGTGGGTGGATTCGAAGGCGGGCTGATCCCCGGCCGCCGCGAACCAGGTCCGATGGACACCGTGCCGCCAGCTGGGCACGGCGGCCACCGCGCAGACCACGACCAGCACCAGATCGAGCAAGATCCACAGCCGGCGCATCACGCCACGTCCTCCTTGCCCTCGGTAGCCTCGTCGTCCTCGGGACTGCCAGCGGCCGCCGCTGGTTCCTCCGTCGCGGGCGCCGAATCCTCGGCGAGCCGGTCGATCGCGGCGCTCAATCGCGCGCGCAACTGCTGATGATCGCGCGCCCATGCCTGCACCATCGCGCCATCGCGCAGTTTCAGGCCGATGCCGCGGCGACGACGCGGCACTGCGGTCAGCTCACCCAGCGCGCGGGCAGACTGCCAGGGATCGTCGTCCCACGATTCCTTGTCGTGTTCGGGAAAGATTCGCGCGATCGAACTCACGGGCAGCGTTTCGGTGCCCTGACGCAGCACGGAGTCGGTGAGTTCGACGCTGACGTGGCGCTTTCCGGCCACGACCTGCAAAGTCACGAATCCGGCGAGCAGAATCGCGCAGAAGGCGAGGCCAAACCAGTGCACCGGGCCGCGCCGCAGCGCCAGTTCCAGGATCAGCACCAGCAGGCAGAGCAGGGGGCCGTAGGCGACCGTTCGCCAGCGGGCACCGGGCTCGCTGAACAGCACGGAATCCGGCCGCACCGCGACGGTGGATGGGGCGTCGCTCACGCAAGACCTCCGAATACGACGCGCGGGCCGGTGCGAGCGGGTGGCGGCGAAGTCAGCCGACCTTCCCCGGGAGCAGCAGGCCGGCGAGGGTGAGCAGTGCCAAGAGCAGCAGCAGACCCATCACCAGAACATCGCGTCGAATGCTTTGTCGCTGCTGAATCACCACGCGCATCGATGTCTCCGATCCACCGAAGCCATCCGTGCTGCGTACTCATCGCGGTAGCCGATCGATGCGACCACCGACCGAAAAACCACATCCGAAGAACAACGCACAACCAACGACTTTCAGTTCCCGAGCTCCCTGTGACAACCCTCACCATACATCCCGATCGGCACGCGACAAATTCGACCTCGCGTCTCAGCTGCCGTTCGCTCGGAAATACGCCTCGGATTCCTTTCTGCGGCAGAGAAATACGGCTCCGCAGGCCAGCACCGCCTGCAATATCGCCGCAGCCCCGATCAGCACCGCCGGGCCACCGGAGACCGCGCCGAGACCGAACATCGACCCGACGGCGCCCAGCACCAGCACAGCGGTCGCCACATCGGCAACCGTGCGCGCCCACAGTCGGCCGCGCCCGAGTTGGTACACCACGGCTACCGCGCCGATGCCGACGGCCAGGCCGTAGGTGAGGACCAGTACCTCCAGAATCGAAACCACCAGCTCCATCTGCGCCACGCTGAAGTCGGGCCGCTGGCCGTGCAGCTGGTCGTAGAAGTCCTGGGCGACCTGGCGACGATTGCCGAGGCGGTCGACCGCGCCGAGGATCAGTCGCAAGACCCCGAGCGCGACCACGGCCCACCACAGCTGGCAGGCGGTGCGCACATCCTCGGGTCTGGTCCGAATGCCGGGCTCGGCCGGCAGGGTCGCCGGATTCACGACAGCCAGTGCGCGGCCTCGGTGGCCCAGTAGGTGAGCACGATATCGGCACCCGCGCGTCGGATGCCGAGAAGCGATTCGAGAATCGCGCCGCGGCGGTCGATCCAGCCGCGTTCGGCGGCGGCGGTGATCATCGCGTACTCGCCCGAGATCTGATAGGCGGCGACCGGAACCGGCGAATGATCGGCGACATCGCGCAGGATGTCGAGATACGACATGGCCGGTTTGACCATCACGATGTCGGCGCCCTCGGCCAGATCCAGTTCCAGCTCACGCAGCGATTCCCGCCGATTCGCCGAATCCTGCTGATAGGTCCGGCGATCGCCCTGCAGCGACGAGCCGACGGCCTCCCGGAAAGGGCCGTAGAACGCCGAGGCGTATTTGGCCGCGTAGGCGAGGATCCCGGTGTCGATGTGACCGGCCGCATCCAGTCCGGCGCGGATCGCACCAACCTGGCCGTCCATCATGCCGCTGGTGCCCAGCAGTTCGGCGCCGGCCTCGGCCTGGGCCAGCGCCATCTCCACATAGCGTTCCAGGGTCGCGTCGTTGTCGACGGAGCCGTCGCCGGCCAGGACCCCGCAGTGCCCGTGATCGGTGAATTCGTCCAGGCAGGTATCGGCCATCACGACGGTCTCACCGCCGACCTCCTCGGTCAGCGCGCGCAGGCCGCGGTTGAGAATGCCGTCCGGGGCACTGGCCTGGCTACCCGCCGCATCCTTGTCTTCCGGGCGCGGCACGCCGAACAGCATGAGCCCGCCGACCCCCGCCCCGACCGCCTCTGCCGCGGCCTTGCGCAGCGAATCCATCGAGTGCTGGTACACGCCGGGCATCGAACTGATCTCGCGCGGTTCGGACAGGCCGTCGGCGACGAACATGGGGAGTACCAATTGCCTTGGTTCCAAGGTGGTTTCGGCGACGAGGCGACGCATCGCGGGGGTACGACGCAACCGCCGCGGGCGGTCCATTCCGGTCATAACCGCACGATACGCCGCACGGGAGCCCGGCTCCCAGGCACCTCCCGGCCGGTTGGCGTGGGTCACACCCGGCGAATTCCGGGCGACGCACCGACGACGCGGGCGCGGCGCCGAAACCCGTTGCGAGGCCCGGTTTTTGTCGGTGCCCTCCGGTAGGATCGAAGATGTGTTCGAGGGGATTCGTCAACAGTCGAACCGGCCTCGGTAACGCGCTACTGCCCACGGCGCGCGACCGATCGATCGGCGGTGGGACGGACTGCCCATATCCGTCCCGCCTTCGATTCGGCCCACCGACGACCCGATGAACCTCCATCCGAGGGGAGGATTCTCATGCCCACCGCACCGACGATCATCGATCCCTACGCGCCGCTGGTGAAACAGCCCCTACCGGCCGGACGGCCGCGCTCCTGGTACGTGATGCACAACCGGAGGTTGAAGGCCATGCGGCTGGCCATCGCCCTGCTCGACTCCGGCGTATACCGCGCCAACCTCGCCGACAACCAGACCATTCGGCACACCGCCGAGGTCGTCGGCATCCGTCCGCCCTCCAACAAGACCTGCAGCCTCGTCCGAGACCTCATGCGCGTACGCCGGGTGTGAGCGCCTTTTCGGCGTACCGCTCAGCGACCCTGACTAACGAGCCGCTCAGCGACCCTGACTAACGAGCCGCTCAGCGGCTGCGGCGGCTCTTCTTGCGCGGCGGGGGCAGCAGGCCCTCGGCGCGCAGGTGGGCGGCGTGTTCGGCCAGGGCATCGACCAACGGGCCGACCTGGGCGATCTCGGGTTGCACATCCACGCGCAGGCCGAATTCGATTGCGGTCTCGGCGGTTTTGGGGCCGATGCAGGCAACGATGGTGCGCGCGTGCGGCTTTCCGGCGATACCGACCAGATTCCGGACGGTGGACGAGGAGGTGAACAGCACGGCGTCGAAACCGCCGGTCTTGATCATCTCGCGGGTTTCGGCCGGCGGCGGCGAGGCCCGCACGGTGCGGTACGCGGTGACATCGTCGATCTCCCAGCCGCGGTCGCGCAGACCCTCGGCCAGAGTTTCGGTGGCGATATCGGCGCGCGGCAGCAACACGCGGTTGACCGGATCGAAAACATCGTCGTAGGGCGGGAAGTCGGCCAGCAGACCTTCCGAGGACTGCTCACCGCTGGGCACCAGTTCGGGATTGATACCGAACGAGCGCACCTTGTCGGCGGTCGCCTCGCCGACACAGGCGATCTTCACGCCGGAGAAAGCCCGTGCGTCCAAACCGAATTCGCCGAACTTCTCCCACACCGCGCGCACGGCGTTGGTGGAGGTGAACACCACCCACTGGTAGCGCCCGTCGACCAGACCCTTGACCGCGCGCTCCATCTGCGCGGGGCTGCGCGGCGGCTCGACGGCGATGGTCGGCACCTCCATCGGGATGGCGCCGTGCATGACGAGCTTCTCGCTCATCTCGCCGGCCTGCTCCTTGGTGCGGGGCACCAGCACGGTCCAGCCGTACAGCGCCCGCGACTCCCACCACGACATTTTGGCGCGCTTCTCGACCTCCTTGCCGACCGTGACCACCAGCGGTCCGACCAGCTCGGAGGCAGCGGAGTTCAGGGTGGCCAGCGTCGCCTCGATGGTGCGCTGCTGCCGGGTGGTGCCGCGCACGGTCACGGCCACCGGGGTCTGCGGTGCGAGACCGTGCTCGACCAGCGCGCTCGCGGTTTCGGCCAGGTGGCCGGAGGTGGCATGCAGCACCAGCGGGCCGGGAGCGGCCGCGACCGAGGCCCAATCGACCTCACCGCGCACGTCGACCTCGGTATGCGAGGAGCCCAGCGCGATACCGGCATAGGCTGGAACCGTGGTCGCCGACGGCAGCCCGGGCAGCACCTCGAAGTTCATATGCGACCGGGTGACGGCGTTGACCTCGGCGATCACCGAATCGGTGGTCATCGGATCACCGGAGACCAGCCGCACCACATCGTGTCCGGCGCGGGCCTCGTGGACCAGTGTCTTCGCGACCTCGGCCGGCTCGCCCAGCGCGGGGCGCACATCGACGGCGGATTCCCCGTCGGGGCCCGGCTCGACGGCGGTGCCGATCATGGCCAGCACGCCCTTGTCGACATCGGGGTCGGTGAACGCCAGCCGGGCTCGTCCCAGCACCTCGCGGGCGCGGACCGTGAGCAGTGCCGGGTCACCAGGACCCGACCCGACGAACAGAATCCGACCGGGATGTTTCTTGGTGGCTCGGCTCATGGCTTGTTCTCCATCGGGCTGGGATTGGTGAAGTCGGACGCGCCGGCGGATACCTCGCCGGCCAGCAGGTCGCGCGCCCCCAGCTCCAGGAGCTCACGCGCCAGATCGCGGCCCAGCTGCTCTGCGTTCGCGAGCGAGCCGACCGCCGAGGCCCGGATGACATCCGAGCCGTCGATCGCCGCCGCGCCGCCGCGCAGCGACAGTTCCTCCACCACGCGGCCCTCGTCGTCGAGCGATTCGACGACTTCGGCGAGCGCACCGACCGGCGCCGTGCAACCGGCTTCGAGTTCGGCGAGCAGAGCGCGTTCGGCGACGACCGTGGCGCGACTGCCCGGATCGTCGAGGGTGGACAGGATGGTGACGAGATCGCTTTCCTCGCTGCGGCATTCGACCGCGAGCGCGCCCTGGGCCGGTGCCGGCAACATCTGCACGGGCTCCAGGGCCTCGGTGACCGAGCCGAGCCGGTCCACGCGGGACAGCCCGGCCCGCGCGACGACCACGGCATCGAGTTCACCCTCGGCGACCTTGCGAAGTCTGGTGTCGATATTGCCGCGCAACGGCACGATCTCGAGACCGAGGCCGAGGGCGCGCAACTGGGCGGCACGCCGCGGCGCGGAGGTGCCGACCCGGGATCCGGCGGGCAGTTCGCCCAGCACCAGGCCGTCCCGGGCGACCAGGACGTCACGCGGATCCTCGCGCGGCGGTATCGCGGCGATGGTGAAGCGTGGATCGGGCGCGGTGGGCAGATCCTTGTAGGAGTGCACCGCGATGTCGACGGTCCCGGCGGCCAGTTCCTCGCGCAGCGCGGCGGTGAATACCCCGACACCGATCTTCTCGACCGGGTCGGAGGATTTGTCGCCTGCCGTCTTCACGATGACCAATTCGGCGTGCTGCCCGGCGGCGATCAGCGCGTCGCGCACGGTGCCGGCCTGGGTCAGTGCCAGCACGCTGCCGCGGGTGCCGATCCGCCACGGGGCATCCGTGGTGCCACGTCGCGTCATGTTGTGCTCCTGCGTGTCGACCCCGGTGGCCGCGCCCCCGAATGCGGTGGCCGTATCAGCGCTCACTGCGGATGCCCCTGTTCGTCTCCGAGATGGCTCGTGGTGAAGTCGTCGGCCAGTTCGCCGCCGAGAGTGGCGATTTCCATCGGCGCCGCAACAGCTTGTGCCGCACCGGGTTTCAATTCGAACAGCTCACGCAGTGCCTCGGCGTAGCTGCCGCCGCCGGGCACCGAGGCCAACTGCTTGACCCGGACCGTGGGCGCGTGCAGCAGTTTGTCGACCACCCGGCGCACTGTGCGGGCCACCTCTTCGCGCTGCGGATCACCGAGATCGGGCAGTTTGGATTCCAGCCGCATCAGTTCCGCCTCGACCACCTCGGCCGCGCGCTGGCGCAGGGCCGCGACGGTCGGGGTCACCTCGGCCATCCGCTGGCCGGACAGATATTTGGCGAGTTCCTCCGCGACCAGGGCGCGCGCGGCGCTGGTGTCGTCGGCCGCCGCACCCGCCGCGGGATCGCGCTGCAACGTCTCCATGTCGATGACGGTGACATCGGGCAGGCCGGCCACCGCGGGATCCACATCGCGTGGCAGGCCCAGGTCGCAGATCACCATCTGATGTCCGGCGCGGGAGACGTTGAGTGCCCGGTGGGCGTCGGCCAGGCTCACCACCGAACCGACCGCACCGGTGCTGGTGATCACGATGTCGGCATCGGCCATGGCGTTCACCAGATTCGACAACTCCAACGCGGTCGCCGGTGCGCCGTGCATGGTAGTCGCGGTGTGGGCCAGCCGCTCGGCACGCTCGAGGGTGCGGTTGACCACGACGATTCTGCCGATTCCGGCCCGTGCCAAATGGGCCACCGACAGCCCGCCCATCGCACCCGCGCCGACCACGACCGCGGTGCGGCCGACCAGGTCGCCGAGGACATTCGCGGCGCGCTCCAGGGCAACCGACACCACCGAGGCGCCCGCGCGGTCGATCCCGGTCTCCGAATGCACCCGCTTGCCGACCCGCAGGGCGTGCTGGGCCAATTCGTGCAAGGTGCGCCCGGCGGCCTGCTGGGCATCGGCGGCGGCGTAGGCAGAGCGGATCTGGCTGAGCACCTGCTGCTCGCCGACGACCATCGAATCCAGGCCACTGGCGACCGCGAACAGATGTTCCGCCGCCGCCTCGCTGTAGCGCACGTAGGCGTGTTTGGTCAGTTCGTGCAGCGGCAGATCGGAATGCTTGGCCAGCAGATCGCCGACCTCGGCCAGGCCGCCGTGGAAGGCGTCGACCACGGCGTAGATCTCGACGCGGTTGCAGGTGGAGACGATCATCGCCTCGGAGATGTGCTGGGAGGCCAGCATGCGGTCGGTCAGCTTGGGCCGGTCCTCCTCGGTGACCGCGACCTTCTCCAGCACCGCCACGGGAGCGCTGCGATGCGAAATTCCGACGAGAAGCACACTCATGGTGCGACCACCGATCCCTTGCTGGTTGGCTCCGTTGCCGAATGCGAGGCTGTCTTGCGGGGTGTGGGCTGGTGGGCCGTGCGTCCGGCCATCCGGCGTCCGATCGGAGTGGATACCGCGTGCACGGTCTCCCCCCCGGCGACGCGCTCGGTCGCCGCCGACTCGGCCGCCCCGAGTTCCGCGCTGCGAGCGCGCTCGAACGACAGCATCTGCAGTTCGACGGCGAGGTCGACGCGGCGGACCTCCACGGTGGCCGGAACCGCCAGGTTCACCGGCGAGAAGCTGAGAATGCACTGCACCCCGGCGGCGACCAGTTCATCGCAGACGGCTTGAGCCGCGGCATCGGGAACGGTGACCACCGCGATCGTGGGGGCGAGTTCGGCGACCGCGGCACGCAGCCGGGCGGTGTCGAGCACCCGCAGCCCGGCGACCGACGCGCCGATCACCGCGGGATCGTTGTCGAAGATGCCGACCATGGTGAATCCGCGCCGCGAGAATCCGCCGTAACCGGCCAGTGCCCGGCCCAGATTCCCGGCGCCGACCAGGATCACCCGATGGCCGTCGGCCAGGCCGAGCACGTCCTCGATGCGGTTGCGCAGCTTGGCCACGTCGTAGCCGACGCCGCGAACACCGTTGGGGCCGAGGAAGGATAGATCCTTGCGAAGCTTGGCCGAACCGACACCCGCCGCGACAGCCAGTTCTTCACTCGATACGATGAGCACACCCTCGTCGGCCAGGACGGCGAGCACTCGGAGGTAGGTGGCCAGACGGGTCACCGTGGCCTGCGGGATGTCCTTGTTGACGGATTTGCCGGAAAGGCTGTTCAGAGCTCTGCCGGAGACGCCATTCGGCGTCTCATGCTGCTCTGTCACGTCGTTCGGCTCCTCGTCCGGCCGGGGGGTAGTGTCCGGGGTTTCGCTTGGTCCACCACCGATACCGGGCACAGGCATCGGTATCGGATCGGTATTGGTACACGGGGTGCGGTTGCGTCCGCCGCCAGAAGCAGGCGGGTCGCGTGTCACCACCGTAACCGCTTGTGAAGCCCTGCACAAAGTCGGTGAATTCAGTCACTCTCCACTCGTCGGCTCCACGAATGCCTGCTCACATTCAACCGTCGTGTAGCACCGGCTTCGGTGCAGGCACGCCGGACCGGCGATTTCCCGCGCGAATCCGGCGAGTCGCGGCTAATCGCGGGTCTGTCGGCATGGTGGCATTTAATGGCGATATGAGTACTGCCACGCATTCGGTGACGTTGCTGACCCGCGAGGGTTGCGGTATGTGCACGGTCGCATTGACGCAACTGCGCGCCATCTGCGCCGACTTCGGCGTGGAACCGGCGACCGTCGATGTGGACGCGGCGGCGGCCACCGACCCGTCGCTGCGGGCCGAGTTCGGCGACCGGCTGCCGGTGGTGCTGCTCGACGGCCGTGAACACAGCTACTTCGACGTGGACGAATCCCGGTTGCGGGCCGATTTGAGTCGCTGAGCACACATCGCCGAGCAGCCGTCGGGGCAACGCTGTGCTCGGCTAATGTTGGAGTGTTCGCGCGAACAGGCGGAGGTACTGGTGCCGGAACGATCGAAAGATGCGAGGGCGGGCTTCATCGCGGGCAGGTTCGGCGAATTCCCGGCGCGCTGGGGGCAGGGTCTGTCGGACCAGCTCACGCGGATCGCGCGCAGCCCGTTCGGGCCCAGCGAGGAAGAGGTACGCGCCAACCTCGCCGGTGAGGCCAGCGCCGATGCCGCCCTCGCGCTGCACGACGCGGAATTGGCCGAAACCTATGGCGCCGAAGCCGATTCGGAATTACCGCCCCATGCGCGCCCGCCGCGCGACCTGACCGCCGCGGCATTTTTCGACGTGGACAACACGATGGTGCAGGGCGCCTCGATCGTGCACTTCGCGCGCGGCCTGGCGGCGCGGAAATACTTCAAGACTTCCGACCTCGTCGATATGGCCTGGAAGCAGGTGAAATTCCGGGTCACCGGTAAGGAAAGCCAGGGCGATATGGCCAGCGGCAAGGAAAAGGCGCTGTCATTCATCGCCGGCCGCTCGACCGCCGAACTCGCGGCGCTGGGCGAGGAAATCTACGACGAAATCATCGCCGACAAGATCTGGCCCGGCACCCGCGCGCTGGCGCAAATGCATCTGGACGCCGGTCAGCAGGTCTGGCTGGTGACCGCCACGCCGGTGGAACTCGCGCAGGTCATCGCGAAACGCCTGGGATTGACCGGCGCATTGGGCACGGTCGCCGAAAGTGTGGACGGCGTCTTCACCGGACGGCTGGTCGGCGATATTCTGCACGGCCTGGGTAAAGCACACGCGGTGCGCACCCTGGCTATTCGCGAGGGCCTCAATCTCAAACGCTGCACGGCCTACTCCGACAGCCACAACGACGTGCCGATGCTCTCGCTGGCCGGTACCGCGGTGGCGATCAACCCGGATTCGGACCTGCGTGAGGTCGCCAAGAATCGCGGCTGGGAGATTCGTGATTTCCGCACCGGACGCAAGGCCGCCAAGATCGGCGTGCCCACCGCATTGGCGCTGGGTGCGGCCGGTGGGGCGGCGGCGGCCGTCCTCACCCGCAGGCGCGAACAGCACGGCTGAGATTCCCCGGAAGAAAACGACCGAGCCTCCCCGCCGCAGCGAGGAGGCTCGATATCTTTTCCTCCGGTGTCAGCCGGTGAAGGGGTTACGCCGCTTGGTGAGCAGTTTGTACAGCGTCTGCTGGATGGTCTCGCGGACCTGATCGGTGACCTCGAACATCGTCATCGGATCGTCGGCGGCCTCGGCCGCATAATCCTCGGTCGCGATGGGCTTGCCGAATTCGATGGTCCACTTCGACGGCAACGGGATCGCGCCCAGCGGTCCCAGATGCGGAAATGTCGGAGTCACCGGGAAATACGGCAATCCGAGCAGGCGTGCCAACGGCTTGATATCGGCGAGCTTCGGATAGATCTCCTCGGACCCGACGATCGAGCACGGAATGATCGGTACACCCGTTTTCACCGCCACCGAGACGAATCCGCCGCGGCCGAAGCGCTGCAGCTTGTAGCGCTCCGAATACGGCTTGCCGATGCCCTTGAAGCCCTCGGGAAACACCCCCGCGACCTCGCCCGACCGCAGCAGCCGCTCGGCGTCGGCGGGGCAGGCCAGGGTATGGCCGGCCTTGCGGGCCAGCCCACCGACCACAGGTGTCTCGAACACCAGGTCGGCGGCCAGCAAGCGCAGCGACCGGTGGGCGGGATGCCGGTCGTGCACGGCCAGCTGCAGCATCAGCGCGTCCAGCGCCACCACGCCGGCGTGATTGGAGACCACCAGCGCACCACCGGAAGACGGAATGTTGTCGATGCCGTTGACCTCGACTCGGAACCACAGTTCCGACAGTGGCCGCAGGCTCGGCAGAATGACCGATTCGAGCAAATGTTCGTCTCGCCCGAATTCGTCGACCTGGTAGTCCCCGGTGAGGCGGCGGCGGGCGAAATCGGCGGTATTGCGAATACCGTCGGCCACCGCACCCCGCACCAGATCACCCAGCGAGCGCGGCGAGGCCGATTCGGCCAGCCGCTCGGTCAGCGAGGTCACCGGCTGCATGGCCGGCTCCACCGGCCACCGCCGCGACGCGGGGCGCTGCCGGGCCTCGAAATCCGTCTCGTGCAGGTGAATGACTTTGGCCACGTCGTTCATCGATGTGCTCCCGTCCCGGCCCCGACGAGGCCGAGGAGTCTGTTTTCTGCAGCGTCGATCCAGTGCGGATCTATGACGGGCCGCAACGCTGCGCCCCCGATGAAGTCGTCGAACGCCTGCACCGTCGTCCAGCGCGGTGCGAAGCCGAGTTCGGTACGCATTCTCGTGGTGTCCAATCCACAGCCGTAGTGGAAGTAATCGATCTGCTCGGTGGTGAACTCACGCATCACCGGGCCCATGAACGACCGGCCGACCGTCCGGAAAACACTCATCGGCACCGGTAGTTCGACGCGCCCCGCGCGACGGATGACCTGCGACAAAGCCAGCGCCCCATCCCCGGCGACGTTGAACGTGCCGCCCGGTGCGGAATGCGCCGCATGCGCCAGCGCCGCGATCGCGTCCTCTTCGTGCAATAGCTGCATACGGGGGTCGCGACCGAAGATCGTCGGCGTGATCGGGGAGCGGAAATACTCCACACCCCGGCCCGCCAGACGCGGCCCCACGATCGGTGTAAAACGAAGGATCGCCGCGGCGATATCCGGACGCCGACGCGCCATCCCACGGACGAATCCCTCGACCTCTATCATATCGCGCGCGAACCAGCCCTTCGGCGGCGTGCGCGCACTCATTTCCTCGGTGAATTTCGCCGGATCCTTCGGACCACAACCGTACACCGCCGAGGAGGACCGGAGCACGACACGGCGCACGCTGGGCGCCTTCTGGCAGGCCGCCATCAGCTGCATCGCGCCGAAGACGTTGTAATCCTTCATCGCCGCGCGGCCGCCGCCGGCGGGCGGGCGGGAGAGCACAGAAGGGTGCACCACGGTGTCGACGTTGTTTCCGTCGATCACCTTGCGAACCAACGGATTTCGGATATCGGCGCGGACGAACTCGGCGCGCCCCATCCGGCGCAGCAGATCGCGGCTGGGCATCCGGGTGTCGACGGCGATGACGCGTTCTATCGTGGGATCGGCCGCCAGCCGTGTGACGACATTGCCGCCGAAGAAGCGGCTCACGCCGGTGACGAGGACAACTCCGGGCGGCTGGTCGTCGCGGCCAGCCGTATGCCCATCCCGCATATCCGAACCCACGCCGAATCCCACCTGTGCACCCCTGCTTGGCTAGTTCCGTCAACCAGAGTAGCGGCTGTTACGGAGGTGGCCGAGAGTATTAACCAGGTTCTAACGATGTCTTCAGTCACCGGAAACAAATGCCAAAGCCCGCCACCCAAGACGGTGGCGGGCTTCCAGCTAATTTCCAGCGTATAAAGCTTACTTGCCGAGTTTGCGTCGCTGCACGCGCGTACGGCGAAGCAGCTTGCGGTGCTTCTTCTTCGACATCCGCTTACGGCGCTTCTTGATCACAGAACCCATAGGGTTGTTCCTCGCGTTCTCTCTCTACCCTCGGCACGCACGCCGGTTACGTACGTCCATCTTCCGGTTCGCTCGGCGGCCGCCTGGCAACCAGTGTTCAGCTCCCGACCTGACCCAGATCGGCAGCGGGTAACACAACGGTGGTTCATCGTACCGGGCCAACCCACGGCGAACGAAACGGGCACCGCAGTGCCCGGTCGCCGACACCGCCGACCGGCGTTCGCACGTCGCTAACCGGCGTCGAAGTACGACGTCTGCAGGTAGTCGTGCACCGCCTTGGCGTGTACCCGGAACGACCGACCGACTCTGACAGCGGGTAGTTCTCCCGAGTGAACCAGCCGATACACCGTCATCTTGGAAACCCGCATCAGATTCGCCACCTCGGCAACGGTGAGGAACTGCGTTCCTCCTCCGCCGATGACAGGACCGGAACTCGCAGAGCTGTTTCCAGACATCATTGCACCACTGACCTCCGGCACGTCCGCGCCGCCGGCTTCCCCACCGGCGGAACAGACACGCACGTGCTCCCTCGAGCTTAGCGTGACCAGTGGGATTGCTGCGACGGGTGGGAGAAATAGCAGTGTCACCAGCGGATGTCACGTCACACCGGGCGGCCACTCCGCGGTTACTCGCCGGTCGCCCCCTGTTCGACCGAGCGGCGCTTGGCCGCGTGCAGCGCCTCCCAGAACGCCGAGCGCACGCCGCCGCGCTCGAGTTCGCGCACGGCCGCCGCGGTGGTTCCCGCCGGCGAGGTCACCGCAGCACGCAACTCCGCGGCATCCTGGCCGGATTCCTCCAGCAGCGCCGCCGAGCCGAGCATGGTCTGCACCACCAGTCCGGTGGCCACGTCCCGCGTCAGGCCGAGGCCGACGCCGGCCTCCACCATGGCCTCGACCACCAGGAAGAAGTACGCGGGTCCCGAGCCCGATACCGCGGTCACCGCGTCCATCTGGCTCTCGGCGACGGTGACGACCTTGCCGACCGCCCCCAGCAGTTCCGAGACCGTCGCGAGCTCGGCGGATTTGGCGTAGCGACCGGCCGCGATCGCGCTCATGCCCTGGCCGACCAGCATCGGGGTATTCGGCATGACTCGAACGACCGGGAATCCGGCGGGCAACTTCGACTCCACCCGGGCGGTGGTCACGCCCGCGGCGAGCGACACCAGGATCTGATCGCGATCGTTGTCGAGTTCGAGTTTGCCGAGTTCGGTCAGCACCGCCTCGACATCATGCGGCTTCACCGCTACCACCAGCACATCCGCGCCCGTCGCGGCCTCCGCCAGACTGTCGGTGACCCGGATGCCGAACCGCTCGCTCAACACGTGCGCGCGGGCCGTCACCGTCTCGACCACGACCAGATCCTTACCCGGCCGCCCGGCCTCGAGCAGCCCGGCAATCAACGCCTCGCCGATCCGTCCGCCACCGATCACCGCAATTCTCGTCATGAGGCCCAAGGCTATCCGTGCGCGGCGGCGGCCGCGGGGCAGGGGCGATCAGCGGGCAGAGACATCAGCGGGGCAGGGGAATCAGCGCGAGCTGGCGGGTCTGCGCCACCACCGCACCCGTGCTGTCGAGGACCAGCTGATCCTCGTCGAACATGCGCTCCCCGATTTCGTGGGCGGTCGCGATCACCCGCAGCCAGCCCGGCGCGGGACGCCGCCGCAGATAGGTGGTGAGCTGCACGGTCGGCGCCCAGCCGAACCGGCCCATATTCATCGGCACCGGCGGGCTCATATCGCCCGCCATCATGGCGAAATACGCGGCGACGTCCGGGTCGCGGCCGTCGGCGGCCCGCGGACGGATCCACAGGCGCAGCCGCGGCTCGCCCCGCTCGCCGGACAGGAACCGCGCCCAGGCCGGGTCGATCGCCACCGAGGCGCCCCGCGAGACGTTGACCAGCCGGCCCATCGGAGAATCCGGTGCGTCGTATCCCAGGGCCTGCGCAGGCGGCTCCGGCGGCATATCCGCCACGGTCTCACGCCGATAGGCCGGTTCCGCGTCGTCGAGATGACCGAAGGTGAACGCCGAATGCACCAGCGTGCGACCACCCTGGACCAGGTCGGCGTCGACCAGGCAGATCTGGCGGCCCGTCTTGCGGATACGAACCTCGTACTCGACCTCGCCCGGGTCCGGGGCGCCGAGGAAATCGGTGCTCGCCGCGATCGGGAACATCTCGGCCAGATCGGGGTACGCGGTGCGCAACCGGGTCGTGGCGGCAGCCGCTGACGAGGCGACCATCGTGCCGCCGTGCAGCTTCTTGTCGATCGTCCACACCGGATCGATGACGCCGCGATAGCGCGCGAACTCCGCGGAGACCTCCATCTCGGTCACCGCGCACACGCGGCTGAACGGTGCGTCGTCCAGCTCCGGTCGTACCGTCTCGACCACCAGTTCCGTCACCCGCCGCTCCTCTCCCTGGACCCAGCCGGTTCCGACCCCGGCTCGTACACCGTATAATTCTGCCGGACGACCGCTCGATTCCCTACCGGGTGTGACGAAGCTGTACGGACCCAGGACCATCAACCCTGCCGGGTCGGCTCCCGCCCCGGCACCGGCTGCAGGTTGTTCAGATGTGTGCGCGCGAATCGCAGTGCTCGCCCCAGCATCGCCGCGCGGTCGGCGGTGGTCCGTGCGTTCTGCGTATTCACCTCGATCACAGCGTGACCGCGGAAACCGTTGCGCACCAACGATTCACACACTTCCACACAGGGTTGCCCACCCTCGCCGGGAATCAGGTGTTCGTCGTGGGCGGCGCCGCGACCGTCGGCCAGATGCAGGTGCGCCAGACCGCTGCCCATACGGTCGGCCAGCGTCAGCGCGTCCATCCCGGCGGTCGCGGTATGCGACAAATCCAGGGTGTAGTGCCGGAAGCCGGTGTCGGTCGGATCGTAGGACGGGCTGAACGCGGTCACGGAAAGTCCCGGTCCCCCACGGCGTTCCAGCCGGCGCACCGAGCCGGAGCGGCGCCCGAACAGCGTGTCGGCGCGCATGGGGAACATGTTCTCCACCGCGACCACGACCGGGCTGCTGTCCTCGAGTTCGCCCACCTGCTGGGCGAAGCCCTCCGCATAACGCCGCTGCCAGCGGAAGGGCGGATGCACCACCACCGTCGCCGACCCCAGCACCTCCGCGGTCCGCACGCTGCGTTCGAGCTTGGCCACCGGGTCTGCGCCCCACACCCGCTGCGAGATGAGCAGACAGGGCGCGTGCACGGCCAGCACCGGCACCGAGTACCGGCGCACATACGATTCGACGGTGGCGATGTTCTGGCTGGCCGGTTCGGCCCAGACCATCAATTCCACGCCGTCGTAACCCAATTCCGCGGCATACCGGAACGCCGCCTCGGCATTCTCCGGATAAACCGACGCCGTCGACAATCCCACCTGAACGGTGGTCCCCACCTGATCGCTGTGCGCCACTGCTGCTCCCTGCTCAGTTCGTGCTGAGAAGAAAGGCTAGCGGCCCGAGCGTCACGAAGATGCCCACAACGACCGCGATCACCGTGCTGAGGATGTCGTCGGTGCGGCGCAGCACGCGAACCAGCGCGACCAGACCGAGGATCACGACCATCGCCAGCACCAGGGCCACGAACGGCATGACGTCCCACATCTGCTCGAAGCCCTTGAACAGCAACATTCCCGCGACCGCCGCGCCGACGGCCTGGCCGCCGAGAATCATCCACTGTCGCCGGTTGAGATCCTCGACCGAGCCGCGGCGGGAAGCCGGCCGGCTCAGCTGCGGCAGTTTGTCGCGCAGGGAGAAGCCGCGCGGGGCGGCCCGGCGCCAGCGCGGGGTGGACTCGATCTCCTCGTCGTCGAGCAGATCGTCGTCGTAGTCGTCCTCGTGTTCGTCGTCCCCGGGTTCGTCGAGTTCGACCGGTGCGTAGAACTCGGTGCGCGCCTCGGCCGGATCGAGTAGATCGATCACCCCGCGGCGCGGCCCGCGATCCCGGCGCGCCTCCGCCCCGCGCCGCTCCTCACGCGCTCCGGCATCGCGCAGCAGATCTCCGGCAACGGTCTGCCCGGACAGCAGCGGCTGCTCCCGGGCGGCCAGCGACCATCCCGGCGACCGGTCCTCGGCCGGCTCGTCCCGGTGGCCGCCGGGTTCGGGTTCGCCGAAATCCCGGGGGGCCGAAGCCGGAGCACCCGGCCGCCGCCGCGCCGACCACGCGGGAAGTCCCGGACGTGCGTCGGCGCCGTCGCGGCCGCCTGCGGGTGCATCGGGCGCGCCGGCCCCGTCGCGCCCCGGCTTCGTACCGCTGCGGCGCGGCAGGTCCGCGCGCCCCGGTGTCGGGAACTCGGGCGCACCGAATTCACGGCCTGCCGGAGCGCCGAATTCGCGGGTCGGAGCGGGGGTTTCGGGCGGGCGAGGCGGCGCCCAGGCCGCGGTGGGCGGCGTGGGGTCGGTTCCCGTGCCGCCCTGGAACGGCGGCACCATCACGGTGTTGCTCTCGTCGGGCTCCGGCCGATGCCGGCGCCCGGGCCGCCCCGAATCCACCGGTGTCTCCGGGGCGGCGAACGAACCCGCCGCCTCCCGCTCGGCCAGCGCCTCCCGCAATTCGCGGCGGGCGCGGCGACCGGTGGGCGCCGGCGCGGAATCGGCGCCGTACGGCTCGGGCGCACCCTCCGGGGCGGCGTGCCGGGTGGAATCGGGCTGGGCGCCGTATACCCCCGGAGAGTCGAACGAGGTGGGCTGGAAGCCGTTCGCCGCGTACCCCGGCGGCTCCCACGAATTCGGTGCGCTCGGCGCCTCCGGAGCGGCGGCCAGGGGATCGTAGAAACTGATCGGGCCGGACAGCGGTGATTCGGCTTCGTACCCGGGTACCGAGAGCTGGAAGTCCGGCATCGGTTCCGGATCCGGTTCGGCCTCCGGAGCGGCGTGCGAGGAGGAGCCCTCCCGGACCGCCGGCAGGTCGCCGGTCAGGTCCGTGACCGCGATGCCGCGTCCGCCTCTGCGCCGGCGACCGCCGCCCGACGCCGGGACTCCCTGGCCGTTGCGCGCCAGCAGTTCGGCGACCGACAGCTGGGTCGAATCCTCACTCATGCCGGCTCCTTTCGGTCGTGAACGGGTCGCGGCGCGGTGACGTCGGGCTGCCGCCTCCGCTCCTGCCGTTCACGACGGGTCCTTTCCGATTGACCGCTTCCCGCATCGATCATCCCGATACGGCCTCGGTCGGGCCCGGCACTCCGATGGGCCGAGTACTACCCGGACCCGAGTCGCTGCCCAGGTCGGTATCCAGTTTGCGCAGGATCAGCCCTTCGCGCAGCGCCCACGGGCAGATTTCGAGCGTATCGAGGGACAAAGCCCGCATACTCGCCTCCGCTACCAGCGCGCCGGCCACCAATTGCTGGGACCGATCGGAACTGACACCTTCCAATTCTGCGCGATCGGCGGCGGTCATCCGAGAGATGAATGCGATCAACTGCCGCAGACCGGAACTGGTGAGACTACGCCGCACGCGCGGTCCCGCGGCCGAAGGGGCGGCTCCGGTCAGCCGGGCCAGCGAGCGGAAGGTTTTCGAGGTGCCCACCGCCAGATCCGGGCGCCCGACCGCGAGCAGTTGTTTGGCCGGTATCACCAACTCGGCGTCGAGCCAGTCCCGCAACACCGCCACCCGGCGCTTACCTGGGGGATCGCCGTTCAGCCAGTCTCTGGTCAGCCGGCCCGCACCCAACTGTAGCGACAACGCCGCGTCGGGCGCCTCGTCGCAGCCGTTGCTCATCTCGAGCGATCCGCCGCCGATGTCGAGATTGAGGATGCGTCCCGCGCTCCACCCGTACCAGCGCCGCACCGCCAGGAACGTCAGCCGGGCCTCGTCGACACCAGAGAGCACCCGCAGATCGACACCCGCGTGTGAGCGGATCTGGGCCAGCACGTCATCGGAATTGGCCGCCTCCCGCAGCGCCGAGGTCGCGAACGGCATCAGCTCCACGCAGCCGGAAGTCTTTGCGATGCTGGCGAATTCGGTGATCGTCTTGGTGAGCTTGGCCGCGCCCTCGGGCGTGATGCAGCCCGCGTCGTCCATATTCTCCGACAGCCGCAAGGTGGCCTTCGTCGAGCTCATCGGCATCGGGTGCCCACCCCGATGCGCGTCCACCACGAGCAGGTGGACGGTATTACTTCCCACATCGAGAACACCGAGCCGCACATGAATACGGTACCGGTGTCGATGGAGGCACCGGAGGACGAATCGGAACTCCCCTCACCACACCAGCCCGGAACTGGGGCTCGAGCGGCAAAGCTGTTAGCGTCTGGCGATGTGACCGCAGGAGCATCCGCGCCCACCCCCGTCTCGCCGGACACGGCGCCGACCGGGCCGCGACCAGCTGCGAAGATCGATCCGACGCCGGAGGTCGATCTCGACTTCCCGCGGGAGTGGATCGAATTCGTCGATCCGGCAAATACCGAGCATCTGATCGCGGCCGATCTCACCTGGCTGCTGTCGCGCTGGACCTGCGTCTTCGGCACGCCCGCCTGCCAGGGCATCATCGAGGGCCGCCCGGACGACGGCTGCTGCTCGCACGGCGCGTTCCTCTGCGACGACGACGATCGCAAGAAGCTGGCCAAGGCCGTGAAGATGCTCACGCCGCAGGACTGGCAGCTGATGGACGAGGCGCGCGGTCGCGACGGCAAGGTGCGCAAGAAGCTGTATCTGGAAGAGGACGAACTCGACGACGAGCCGGCCATCCGCACCCGTCGCTACGAGGGCGCCTGCATCTTCCTCAACCGCCCGGGTTTCGCCGGCGGCATCGGGTGCGCCCTGCACACGATGGCCTTGCGCAAGGGCATCGAGCCGCTGACGGTGAAGCCCGAGGTGTGCTGGCAGTTGCCGATCCGGCGCACCCAGGACTGGGTCGACCGGCCCGACGGCGAACAGATCCTGCGCACCACCATCACCGAATACGATCGGCGCGGCTGGGGCCCGGGTGGCCTGGATCTGCACTGGTACTGCTCGGGTTCGCCCGACGCGCATGTCGGCAGCCGCCCGGTCTGGCAGTCCTACGCGCCCGAACTGATCGAATTGATCGGGCAGCCGGCCTACGACGAACTGGCCCGACACTGCCGCCGCCGCGAAGGACTGGGCCTGATCGCGGTACATCCGGCCACATCCGCCGCCCGCGAGAAAGCGGAAACCGACCCGGACGGGAATATCTGATCCGCCAACCCATTTCGTACCGACATGGGTAGCGCGCCGGGTACGCCGGCATCCGAGTCCTCCGGTGTCGAGCCCGAATCCGGGGAAACCGATTCCGCGCCGGAAGCACGCCCGGGTGCACCCCGGATCCTGTTGATTTCCGGAAGTACCCGGCCGGGCTCCACCAACACCGCCGCATTGCGCACCTTCGCCGATATCGCCGCGCCGGCACTCATGGCGGAATTGTTCACCGGGTTGGTCGAGATTCCGGCCTTCGTCCCCGGCGATCAGCCCGCACCGCCGGCGGTGCGGGCCCTGCGTGAACAACTAGCGGCCGCCGATGCCGTGGTGTTCTGCGCGCCCGAATACGCGGGACTCATCCCCGGCAGTCTGAAGAATCTGCTGGAGTGGACCGTCGGCACCGCGGATCTGCACGAGAAACCCGTGGCCTGGATTTCGGTGGCGGCGCCCGGCCGTGGCGAAGGCGCGATCACCTCGCTGCGTGCGGTGCTCGGATATGTCGGCGCGGTGGAAATCGAATCGGCGTGCCGGCGAATTACGTTGCTGGGCACTATGGTCGGGCCCGACGAAAAGGCCGCCGACGCGCCGGTGCGGGAAGCGCTCGCGGAATCCGCCGCCGCAATCGGCGCATATCTTTCGGCGGCGGCGTCACGGGAATTGTGAAGCATCTCTGTACGGTCATCGTCTCGCCATGCGCACTTCACATACTCGTGATAGGTGTAGGTCATGATGAGGAAATTCTTGGCTACCGCAGCTCTCGCCGCCGGTGCGGCCCTCACCCTTGCTCCCGCCGCGCACGCCGACCCGGCCACCGATCCGGCCCACTACTCGCTGCAGAACGACAATTTCGTCGCCTACAACGACCCGGCGGCGCTGTCGGCCAAGGACAACGGCAAGCAGGTCATCGTGAGCCCCTACGGCACCTCCAAGCCGATCGCCTGCCACGACAACACCGCGCCGCTGGACGACTGCTGGCAGCGTGACGACTTCGGCTGGTTCCAGCTGCAGAAGCAGGAGCTGCCGCAGATCGGCACCGCCTGGGTGCACGTCGTCTAGCAGAACCGTCGGAAAAGCCGCGAGGCCGTCGGGCCTCGCGGCTTTCTCGTGCCGGCGAGAATCAGGCCTCGAGCTTGTACCCGAGTCCGCGCACGGTGACCAGATGTTCGGGCTTGGCCGGATCGGCCTCGATCTTCGAACGCAGCCGCTTGACGTGGACGTCGAGGGTCTTGGTGTCGCCGACGTAATCGGCACCCCATACGCGGTCGATCAGCTGGCCGCGAGTCAGCACTCGGCCGGAGTTGCGCAGCAGGTACTCGAGCAGATCGAATTCCTTCAACGGCAGCGTCACCGATTTGCCGTTGACCTGCACGGTGTGGCGATCCACGTCCATGCGCACCGGGCCGGCCTCGAGAACGCCGCTCTCGCCGGATCCGTCCATCTCCTCGCCGGCGCCGCGGCGCAGCACCGCTCGGATGCGGGCGATCAGCTCACGTGAGGAGTACGGCTTGGTGACGTAGTCGTCGGCGCCCAGTTCCAGGCCGACCACCTTGTCGATTTCACTGTCGCGGGCGGTCACCATGATCACCGGCACACTGCTGCGGGTGCGCAGCTGCTTGCAGACGTCGGTGCCGCTCATCCCGGGCAGCATCAGATCCAGCAGGACGATATCGGCACCGGAGCGATCGAATTCCGACAGCGCGGATGGCCCATCGCCCACGACCGTGACCTCGAAGCCCTCCTTGCGCAGCAGGAACGCGAGCGGATCGGCCAGCGACTCCTCGTCCTCGACGATCAACACACTGGTCATCGGGTTGCCTCCACACCGTTTTGTCCGGTCCGCCGGCGCGGACCGTCGTCGTTCTTGCCCACCCCGATTGCGGTGGGGCTCTTCCTCTCCGCCGGGGCGGCGGAATTCTGGTTGCCTGATTCGACCGCTGGAATACGCAGCGTGAACGTGGAACCGGTACCCAATTTGCTCCACAACGTGATTTCCCCGTTGTGATTGGCGGCCACGTGTTTGACGATAGCCAGCCCGAGTCCGGTTCCGCCGGTGGCGCGCGAACGCGCCTTGTCCGCGCGGAAGAAACGTTCGAAGACCCGTTCCTGGTCTTCCTTGGCGATACCGATACCGCGATCGGTGACGGCGATATTGACGTGGCCGTTGCGCAGCGACCGGCTCACCGATACGTGCGAGCCCTTCGGCGAATAGTTGATCGCGTTCTCGACCAGATTCGACAGCGCCGTCACCAGCAGAGTTTCGTCGCCGAGTATTTCCAGCCCGCTGTTGGCATCGGTGCTGACGGTGATTCCGGCGGCCTCGGCGGCGGTACGCGACCGTTCGATCGCGGCATTGACCACGGTGTCGACGTCGACCGCCTCGAGCTGCGGCAGCTTCTCGGCCCCCTGCAGGCGCGACAGCGCGATCAGCTCGGTGACCATCTTGCCCATCCGGTTCGATTCGCTGACCAGTCGCTGCCCGAAATGCCGCACCGAATCCGGGTCGTCGGCCGACTCCAGCATCGCCTCGGCGAGCAGACTCATCGCGCCGACCGGGGTCTTGAGCTCATGGCTGACATTGGCGACGAAATCGCGGCGGGTGGCCTCCATGCGGGCCTGTTCGGAATCGTCGTCGGCGAACAGCACGACGAAGTTCGATTCCCCGCGCGAGAGCGGGCGCGCCACACCGCGCACGGCGATGCTGTTGCGGCCGGGCAGCGGATTCTTCAGCGTTTGGTCGAACTCGACATCCTCACCGGTGGCGATCACCTTCTCCACCGCCGCCCAGGCGCGTTCGTCCAGCAACCGGTTGCGGACCAGGCCCAGTTCCTCGGCGCGCGGATTGACCAGCACCACGTCGCGATATTCGTCGACCACGGCGATGCCGCTCTCCGAGGCCAGCACGATCAGATCCAAAACCTGCGACATGGTCAGGCCGGATTCGGCCGCGCGACGCTCGGCTTGCCGGGCGTTCATGTACGGGATGACCAGGCCACCGACGGCCAGACCGACTACGGCCGCGAGGACTGCAAGCAGCACGGCCTGGGGAACGCTCACATAGAGAATCGTACGGTCGCGGACACGTACTCCAAACCCAGGTTGACGAAGTTTCGCGCAGGTCACGGCTGATTCGGCGATCGTTGGCCGGGTGTTCACACAAAGTTGGCCGAGCGTCGGATCGGCCCCGACCGGCGGTTTTCGGCCGCCCGGCAATGGTCGCGCGAACAGTTTGCCTTGCGGCACCGCGCATCTGGAGTCGGCGCGAATCGCGCGTGAACAGCTCCGGCGTGTCGATCGGCCGCGCCACTCGCCCGCGCCACGTCCCAGGTGTGATGTGTGCCTCAATCTCGCGCCGCGGGCGCCGGCCGGAGACGAAAAGTCCCGGGTACGTACGCCGTTGTACGTACCCGGGACCGTTGGGGAGCCCCCTACCGGATCACCAGCCGGAGTCTCCCTCGACCGGAATGTTCACGAAGCTCGGGACATTCGGATCCAGTTGCAGGTGTTCGGGTTTCAGGCCGGTGTCGGCGAGCATCGGCGCGATCGGCAGACCCTTCGGGAAGTTGCCGGCGAACACGTCCACCCGCAGGCGATGGCCGGGCGCGAGGACAGCCCGGGTGGCGGGCAGTGCGATGTTCAGTTCGGTCGCTTCACCGGGAACCGTCTGCTGCCGCTTGTCCAGCGAGGTGTAGGCCCGAGGGTCGGTGTAGTCGCCGTTCTCGGACCGAGTGCTGTTCGCCTCGTCGACCTCACGCAGCGAGGCCATCAGTTGCCCCGAGGACAGCACGGTCGACTGCCCGTCCGGCGCGACGTCGTTGACCGTCACCGCCCAATACCCGTCGGCGGCGTCCTGAACGGTGTTGAGCCGCATCGCGATCGGGCCCGAGATGGTGGTCTCCCCGGTGACCGGGGCGCTGGTGAAGGTGAGCGCGTTGGTTTCCGCGATGCGCGAGTCCTTGCCGCAGCCGTCGATGACGGCGAGCACACCGGCGGTCGCCTGCGCGGCATCGTTGGAGCACAGCGTGGTGAGCCCGGGCGCCACCGTCAGACGCGTCGGAGCACCGGTGAATTCGGTGGTCAGCGAGCCGTCGTAGACGCTGTTCGCGGTACCGCTGCGGTCACCGGACAGGTACATGCGGCGGTACTTCGCGGCCTCCTCGGCCGGCGCCGACGGCCCGAAACCGCCCTGGGTGATCCAGCCGCCGCCCTGTTCGCGCAGCGTCACCGGACCGTAGGTGTCGATGCCGTTGTCGATTCCCTTGAGCCACTTGTCGAACCACGCGCGCTGCAGTACGTCCAGCCGCGGCGGCAGACCGGGCTTGCCGTACTCGTTGCCCGAGTTGAGGTGGTAGGTGTTGCCCATGAACAGCTGCTTCTGCCCGGGCGGGAGCGGAATCTGGTTGTAGATCTTGGATTCGGAGTAGGTGAACAGGTCGTGCCACCCGCCGATGACGAAGGTCGGCACCTGAATCCGGCCCGGATCACCGATCCACGCCTGCCGTTCCGAGGACATGTCGTTCAACATGTTCTTCACCCGCGGATCGAGGGTGTTCATATCGGTGTTGGTGTAGGCGCTCAGCAGCACATCCATATAGGTGTACGGATCGTTGATCCGGTCGTTCAACCACGTGGTGTCGAATTTTCCGGTCACGATCGACTGGACGTCCGGCACCCATTTGAGGGTGTTTATCGCGGTGAGCCAGAGCGGAATGAAGTTGAACCCGAAGCCGCCGCCGGGGGCGAGAACATCGTCGACCAGGTCGCTGCCGGGTACTACCGGGAAGATCGCCTTCAGCGCGGGCGGCTGCTTCTCCGCCACCTGAACCTGGTTGATGCCCGAATAGGAGATGCCGGTCATCCCGACCTTGCCGTCCGACCACGGTTGCCGCGAAGCCCAGTCGATCACCTCCACGGTGTCCTGCTGCTCGCGCCGGCGCAACATATCCCATTCGCCCTGCGAGAAGCCGGTGCCACGGACATCGACCACGACCTGGGTATAACCGCTCTTGATCAGCTGCCGATCGACGGAGAAGTTACGGAGCTCGCCCCCGCCGAAGGCCTTGGTCAGGTCGGTAACCCCGGACAGCGCGGTGCCACTCATATCGATTTGGCGGAACAATCCCAGCAGCGTGTCGGACAGCCCCGGAACCGAGCCCGCGTGGTCGGCCAGATTCGAGACCAGTTTGGTGTAGGGCGTCATGTTCACGACGACCGGCGTGCGGGTGTCGATCGGACGGCTGGCGGCATCGGCGGGCCGGTACACATTGCCCTTCAGCACCGTGCCGTCGCTCATGGTGATCGGCACATCCCAGTCGATGTGGATGTTCGGATACTGCTGCGGGCCGTCCTCGGTAGCGGTCCACGCGGCGCCGGCGGCACCGCCGTCCGGCCCGGTCGCGACGGGTCCGGCCTGGGCCGGAGTGGCGAAGAACGGGACGGTCACCGCAGCGGCGACGGCGGCGACTGTGGCGCGTAACGCGTACTTCATCGAACGTGATCCGCCTCTCGAAATGGTCGAACGACCGAGAGTGTATCTACTGCGGAGTAAGTTGCAAACCAGCGGTTACGACTCCTACAAGAAAAAACCCTCAACTTCTCAGCCTCTCATCCACGTCGATGACCAGCGGAAAGTCCGGCGGTGTACCTACCGGAAGTTATCCACACCACTCCCCACCGGCCCGGACGCCACTAACGGCAGTGCACATCGGGGCACGAACAGCCACAGGGGCAATTCGATAGCCACGAATCGGCAGAAGAGATGTAGCTCACAAAACGCCGAGTATCGCATATTCGTCCACGCGACCGAGGGAACTTCGGCACTCGGAAACCGTTCACACGCAGCGGGTTCGAGATATACGACAACGCGCCGCGGTCGATGACCGCGGCGCGTCGAAAAGTGCGGGAATCCGGTTTATTTGCCGCCCTGGCTCGCGACGGCGGCCGCACCCGCGGCTGCCGCCTCGGGGTCCAGATACTCCGCGGGACCGATCGGACGCAGATTCTCGTCCAGTTCGTAGCGCAGCGGAATGCCCGTGGGAATGTTGAGGCCGGCGATATCCTCGTCGGAAATACCGTCCAGATGTTTCACCAGCGCGCGCAGCGAATTTCCGTGCGCCGCAACCAGAACGGTCTTTCCGGCCACCAGATCGCGGGAAATCGTGGACTCCCAATACGGGACCATGCGGGCGACGACGTCCTTCAGGCATTCGGTCGCCGGCACGTCGATACCGGCGTAGCGCGCGTCGCCGCTCTGGCTGTATTCGCTGTCGGCCTCGATCGGCGGGGGCGGGGTGTCATAGCTGCGCCGCCACATCATGAACTGATCGTCGCCGTACCGATCGCGGATCTGCGCCTTGTTCTTACCCTGCAGCGCGCCGTAGTGCCGCTCGTTGAGCCGCCAGTCCCGGACCACCGGAATCCAGTGTCGATCCGCGGCGTCCAGGGCGATATTCGCGGTGCTGATCGCCCGGCGCAGCAGCGAGGTGTAGACGATGTCGGGCAGGATGCCGTGCTCGGCCAGCAGTTCGCCCGCCCGCTTGCCCTCGGCGACACCCTTGTCGGTCAGGTGCACATCCACCCAGCCGGTGAACAGATTGAGAGCATTCCATTCGCTTTCGCCGTGGCGCAGCAACACGAGGGTGTACGTCATGCAGGTCATGCTAGCGGTGCCGCGTCGGCGAATTTCAGCTGCGCCGGATCGGGCGCTCATGACCGCCGCATGCCGCGACCTACCAGCTCACGGTCAAATCGCAGGCGTCGACGCCCCGTCCACGCGCCGCACAACCCGGCCTGCTCAGCCCGGGACTCGCGGCATCGATCCGCGTGGTCACCGCCGGGAACGGTCCGCACCGCGATCGGGAGAGGTGGACCCAGCGCCGCGTCATCCTCGGCCAACTCCGGACCTCGCCGCACGGCGTCGGCCGCCGGCGAACCCGGCACGAGGGCCGGGAGCGCCCGCGCGGCGATGACCGAACTCGGCGCGATCCGCGCCGACAACCTCGAATCCTATTGATTCGATTACTATCCCGCCGACGCGACGCCGCTCATGATGACGCATGGGATCGCTACTGGCCGTGGGCACGTCGATCTGCGGCGTGTCCGCGATCGTGGCGGCGCGCGGGCCATCCGGGCCCGCAATGCGGACGTCGGCTACGCCATCGCGGCCATTCTGACGCTGGGCGCGGTATCGCTGTTCGCGCTCCCCGCTATCGGCCACGGCCTCAGTCTGACCGATCACGAATTCGGTCTCTGGTCGGGTCTGGCCGTGGACAACACCGCCGAAACCACCGCGACCGGTTACGCCTACTCCGACGCCGCCGGCAAACTGGTGGTGCTGTTCACCGTCCGGGTGTTGCACTGGGGCGTGGTCGACTGACCAACAGCCGGCAGCGGCTGACATTTCTACAAGACGCGCAGCCGCGCCTCCGGGACCGTCACGGCATCAGCCGTCCTCAGGAGGAGATATGAAAACTGCCGCTGCCGGTCGGGCGGACACACGGTGGTGCTGATCCACGGGACCGGCGGCTCGGTCTCGTGGTGGGATCCGGTACTGCCCGCGCTGGCGGACTTCTACGTGGTGCGGGTCGACCTGCTCGGTCACGGCCGGTCGGCCAAACCGGACAGCGGTTACGGCATGGCCGAGCAGGGACATCGGGTCGGGGCGGTGCTCGACCGGCTCGGCGTGCGGCACGCGATCGTCGTCGGGCACTCCATTGGCGGCTACGTGGCGACCGAACTCGCCGCTCAACGCAGTGATCTGGTGAGCGCGATCGGAGTGATCGGCACCGGGTCCCGCCTGGACGCGTTCACCGACAACGGCACGCTCGGCAACCTGCGGAGGCGCCGGCCTTCGAATTGTCCCCAGTCCTCAATGGGTCGCGAGAGCCGCCGCGCCCACCAGCGTGGCTCCGTCCGTGATCGGGGATTTCAGGACACGAAGTTGACGGATGAAGCCGAGGCCGGCATGTTTCACCACCGCCGCCCGCAGCGGATCCCACAGCGGGGCTCCCGATTCGGCGAAGCCGCCACCGATCACCACACGGTCGACATCGAGCATCGCGGCGGCAGACGAAATGGCTTGTCCCAGAGCTGTCCCCGCACGCGACAACGCGGCCGCCGCGATGGTGTCACCCGCTCCGGCGGCGCGCGCCAGTTCCATCCCGGTCGTTCCCGTCCAGCCTTGAGCACGCGCCCACCGGACCGAGGACATGCCACTCGCGACGGCCTCCACACATCCCACACCGCCGCAGGCACACGGCACATCCCAGCCCGGTACCACGATGTGGCCGACGTGGCCGGCATTCCCGGTGCGGCCCATGAGAACTCGGCCGTCGCTGACGATGCCGCCGCCGATTCCGGAGGAGACCGTCATCGCCAATCCGGAACGGACACCGCGTAGACCACCGACGCGATACTCCGCCAATGCCAACGCCGCGCCGTCGATCGCGAATCGAATATCGGCCTCGGGGAACAGTTCTCGCACCGCGGCGACGATCGGAAAGCCGTCGCGCCACTCGGGAATGTTCAACGGCGCGGTGCTACCGACACCGATGTCCACCGGGCCGGCGGCGGCAATTCCGATCGAGGTCACCTCGAATTCTCCGGTGCCACAGGATTCGTCGGCCGATGCGGCAGCTACCACCTGCCACAGCAACTCGCGGCAGGCTTCCCACGCTCCCCGGGAAGGCACGTCGACCCGGCGCATGTGCCGCAACACGGACAGCGATCCGGAGCGCGCTGCGGGGTCGTCGATATCGGCCGACGGAGCGGACCGGGACGGGGCGGATTCGTCGTACGAGGCGGACTCGATCGGCGCCCTCGCGACGGCCGCGGCGAATTTCGTCGCGCCGATATCTACAGCCAGCACGCCCATCTCGCCACCGCCTCCTCAGCGCATTACCGATCGGATGCACGGTACCCACTCGGCGGGCGAGGGCTGTCAGGACTCCTCGGTATCGACCAGATGCTCGAACGCCCGCAGATTCTTCAGCGACTCACCGCGCGAGACACGCCATTTCCATTCGCGCCGAATGGATTCCGCGAAACCGAGCTCCAGCAGCACATTGAAATCGCCGTCGACCGCCTCGAGAATCTGACCGAAGATGCGGTCCAGTTCATCAGGGGTCACGGCATGGGTCGCGATGCGGCCGACCAGGTAGATGTCACCGACCCGGTCCAGGGTGTAGGCGACACCGTAGAGGCGGCGGTTACGGCGCAGCAGATACTTGTAGACACCCTCGAAGTTCTCGTCGGGTTTGCGGCACACGAAGCATTCGAAGCGCACGCCGTGCTTGCCGACCGTCAGCATGACCGTCGTCTTCAGCTTGCGCTCACCGGGCAGCACCACGACGAAGGTGTCCCGGCCCTCGCGGGTGTAGTCGATCTCGCGCTCACGCACGGTGTCGTCGATCAGCTGCGCGGTCTGGGCGATGGTGTCACTCACCGGCGTACCACTCCCATCCGGCGCCGCCACAGCGCCCGCGACCTGGCTTGACTGCTCTCTGCGAGCAACGTACCCGGCATTCGCGAACGCACACCGCGATGCCCGGCCAATGCCTCGGCATAGCAGTCGAGCAGCCCGTCGGCGGTGTGTTCCCAGGAGAAACCGGCCGCATGATCCACCGCGGCCGCGCCCATCCGCCGCAGCCGTTCCGGATCGTCGAGCAGCCCGCGCAGGGCGGCCGCCCACTCGTCGGCCTGGTGCCCGGACACCAACATGCCCGAAACACCGTCTCGTACAGCGGTACTCAACCCGCCGACGTCGGCGGCCAGCACCGGTGTGCCGCTGGCCTGCGCCTCGATGGCGACCAGGCCGAACGACTCGTTGTAACTCGGCACCGCGACCATATCCGCGGCCCGGTACACCTGCACCAGCCGATGCGGCGGCTGCGGCGGCAGGAATGTCACCCGATCCGAGATGCCGAGCGTGGCGGCCAACTCGATCAACGCGTCCGGGCGATCCAGACCGGTGCCCGAAGGCCCACCCACGATGAGCACCCGCAGCTTACGTTCGGGGTCGGCGCGCAGCACCTCGGCCGCGGCGAACACGAGCACATCGGGCGCCTTGAGCGGCTGGATCCGCCCGACGAAGGCCACCACCTGCTCATCCGGCTCGATACCGAATTCGGCGCGCGCGGCCGCCCGATCACCGGGGCGATACCGGGACAGATCCGCACCCGGGGGCACCACGTCGATGCGCTCGGATTCGGCGCCGTACAGCTCGACGAGCTGGCGGGCCTCCTCCGCGGTATTGGCGACCAGCCGATCCGATTCGGCGATGATCTGTTTCTCGCCGACCACCCGCGACAGCGGTTCCGGCGTATCACCCTCGGCCAGGAATGCGTTCTTCACCGCGGCCAGGGTGTGCGCGGTGTGTACCAGCGGCACCCGCCATCGATCCCGGGCCAGCCAGCCCACCTGTCCCGACAGCCAGTAGTGCGAATGGATCAGGTCGTAGTAGCCGGGCAGCTGCCGGGCTTCCTGACGCAACACCTCCGCCGCGAACGGGCACAGCTGAGTCGGCAGATCGTGCTTGTCCAGCCCCTCGAACGGTCCCGCCACCACATGCCGCACCAGTACCCCCGGCGCGGCCTCGACCACCGGCTCGTCGTTGGAGGATGTCGCACGCGTGAAGATCTCCACCTCCACGCCGCGGCGAGCCAGCTGTAGCGCCGACTGCAGCACGTAGACGTTCATCCCGCCCGCATCGCCGGTACCCGGCTGCGCGAGCGGAGAGGTGTGCACCGACAACACCGCGATCCGATGCGGACGTTGATCCGGGCGATAACTCACACACTCCAGTGTGCACGCCTCACCGCGTCAACCGTTATGCGCGCGACGCCTGAGTGAGCGTAGTCACACACCCACTGCTGGGAGGTGGGGTGCGCGGGATCACTGGAGCGAGGCAACGAATTCGGTGAGCTCATCGGCGAAGCGCTGGGGATCCTCGACGAACAGGCCGTGCTGGGCGTCGTCCCAGAACGACGTGCGCGAACGCGGAGCGTGCTCGGCGATGTAGCGGCCGTTCTCGACGGGAACCACCGGATCGGCGGTGCCGTGCATGACGAAGACCGGAACGTCGAGGTTGCGCAGGGTTTCGGTGTTGTCGACGGTGCGGTAGAACAGCGCCTTGCGGACCCGGGGCGGGGTCGCGAGGCTGCCGCCGAACAGGCGCTGGGCGTCCTCGCCCTTGTCGCGGCCGGGCCCGGTGTTGGCGTTGCCGAAGGCGGCGAAGCCGCGCATCGCCCGGCCGGCGCTCTCCTCGAACACGTCGGGGATGGCCTTCTGCATCGCCGGCCCGGGCTGGGAACCCTCGACGCCGCGGCCGATTCCGGCCTGCGACCCGCAGTACACCACCCCGGCCAAGGCGCCGGTGCCGTACGCGGTCAGATAGTCGCTGAGCACGATGCCGCCGTAGGACCAGCCCAGCAGCACCGCGTCGGCGGTGATGTCCTCCGCGGCCAGCACCGCGGCGACGTCGGCCGCCCAGTTCTTCGGATCGTCGTATCCGGTCTCGGGCGCATCGGAATAACCGTGCCCGCGCAGATCGACGGCGACCACGCGGAACGTCTCGGCCAGAATCTCCGCCGCACGGCCCCAGCACCGCAACGTGCCGGCCCACCCGTGCAACAACACCAGCGGACGCCCCCGTTCGGGCCCGGAGACCTGATACACGATAGTGGTTCCGTCCGCGCTGACCACATTCCGAATCGCCATGCTCGCCAGGCTAACGGGCAGAATTTTCAGCGGTGTCTTTTCCGAACTAACGATGTGCCGGTCCTGCATGCGCACATATGGCCGCGATTCAGGTGGGAGCCAACCGACTTGGTCGACAAGCCGGTGTGGCTCTATCCCCGCGACAGATGGACCGACGAGCAGTTCGCACTCGGTCCGCAGCACGACCCACTGCGCAAGGCAATCGAGGATGAGTTGGACCATCTTCGCTCGGTGCGCTGAAGGCAGGCCGGGACGCTATCAGTAGGCTCATACGGTCAGCACCACCTTGCCGACCACCTTGCCGTCCGCCAGGAGTTGATGGGCCCGTGCTGCGCTGTCCATGGGGACGACGCTGTCCACGACCGGCCGGACGCGGCCGTCGGCCACCATGGGCCACAGGTTCACACGGACCGCGTCGACGATCTCCGCTTTCTGGCGGTGACTGCGTGACCGAAGGGTCGTGGCCGCCACGGACCCGCGCTTCGCCATCAGTTCGCCGATGCCGAGGGGCGTGGGGGAGACACCGCCCCCGATTATCACGAGGCGTCCGTCGGGGGCCAGGGCGCGGATGTTGCGGGTGAGGTAGGGCGCTCCGACGATGTCGAGAATGACGTCCGCGCCGTGCCCGTGCGTGCCCTCCCAGACCGCGGTGGCGAAGTCCTCCTCGCGGTAATTGATCGCGACGTCGGCTCCGAGTTCGACGCTTCTGGCCACTTTGTGTGGTGTTCCGGCAGTGACCAGAACCCGGGCACCCCGTGCCTTGGCCCACTGTATGGCCAGACTGCCGATGCCGCTGGTGCCGCCGTGGACGAGAAACGTCTCACCCGGCTTCAGTCGGGCCAGCATGGCGATGTTCGAGTAGACCGTACAGGCCGCTTCGGGAAGGGACGCGGCCTCCTCGAAGGAGAGGTTCGCCGGTTTGGGCAGCACCTGGGCCGCAGGGACGGCAACAGCCTGTGCGTAGCCTCCGCCGTTGAGCAGGGCGCAGACCTCATCCCCCACGGCCCAGTCGTCGACGCCCTCACCGACCGCGCTGATGGAGCCCGAGCATTCCAATCCCAGGAGCGGTGAGTCGTCCGCCGGTACCGGGTACATCCCTTGGCGCTGCAGGAGATCGGCGTTGTTGACGCCGCTGGCCCTGACCTCGACGACGACCTCGCCGGGTCCGGGTTGCGGCGCCTCGACGGTGACCCACTCCAGAACGTCCGGAGGTCCCGGGGTGCGCACCACCACGGCCTTCATCATTCGGTTCAATTCCCTCACCCCACTGATTTACGTCTGACCCATGACTATTCACACGGCGCGATCGTGTTGTGCCTCGCATGCGCCGATGGACGAGGTGACCGACACAGGCCCCGGGTGCCGTCGGTGATCAGGCCTGCGGACGAGATGGAGCAGGCGAGGACGGCAGTCGCGAAGCCGAAGCCGCCGCCCGCCCGGTTCACGGCCTTCTACCCAGGAGGCTTCTGCATGACACGTTCGGCGGGCCGAGTGGTGATCACGGTGCCGGCGAGGCTGGCGAGGTCCGCGTTCTCAGTCCAGGAGCGTGCGGGCCGCGATGGCCGAGGCGCTGATGGCTGCGGGAAAGCCCGCGTAGAACGCGATGTGCGTGATGATCGCTTCGAGCTCGGCCGGTGTCACACCGTTGTCGACGGCGCGCCGCAGCTGCGCAGGCAGCTCTTCGGGGCGGTAGAGCGCCACGACCGCCGCTACGGTGGCGATGCTGCGGTCCCGTGGGCTGAGGGCGGGATCTGCCCACACCTGGCTGTAGAGGGGGTCCTCCACCAACTCGGTGAGGGCCGGGGTGAAGGCACGGGCCATTTCGCGGGGCGACGGAGGCGGGTCGGCCCGCGTGGTCATCGTGAGCTCCGTGCCAGAGCGTGGCGCGCGATGCTCGCGGCGAACAGTGGCGTTTCCCGCCGGTTGTGATCACCGGAGGCGGCCTGCCGTGCGGCCGCGGCCTCCTCGAAGGTGCCGCCGTTCTTCTCGTTGAACTCCATGAATTCCTGGGTGGGGTGGCTGGTGACCTGGTTGGTGTAGGTGACGGTGCCGTCGCCGTTGTCCTTGGCCGACAGGTCCCAGATCACCTGGACCGTCGTCCAGCCATGCGGGGTGAACACGTCGGAGAGGGACACCATGTGACAGTGGTGCTTCTCGGCGATCTCGGCGACGTAGTGCTGGATCACCAGCCCGGTGCCGATCATCTCCACGTTGATCGACATCGGCCGGCCGTCGTCGGTCGTGGTGTAGCCGGCCGCCTTGTGGTCTGGCGGAGCGCAGCGCTGGTACTCCTTGTCCGGAAGGTTCAGCAGCCAGTCGGCGATGTCGATCGCGTCCCAGGGCGCGTCGAGCGGGGCGTGTTCCGTCGAGGCGGACAGGACCAGATCGGACAGGACCTTCTTCGAATCACTCATTGCGTGCTTCCTTCAGCGAGGGCCACGGCTGGAGCCGGGCCGACTTGTGCAGGGGAAGACCCACCGGACATTGCCGGTTCGACCGCCCTCGGTTATCCGTCGACCGCCTTGTGGCCTTCGGCGGGCAGGGCGAAAAGGCCGTCAAGGCGCTTCGACGCCTGTATCGCTACTGCGATGCCTCTACTTTGAAGATAAGTTGCACAGAGGTCAAAGACCAACTTTTGATTCCAGCGATAAATGAGGTGCATGATCGTGGAATTGAGAACCCTGCGGTGCTTCGTCGCCGTGGCTGAGGAACAGAGCTTCACGCGCGCGGCCGAGCGGCTGTCGGTCGCACAGCCCGCCGTCAGTCACCAGATCCGCTCCCTGGAGAAGGAACTCGGCGAAGCGCTCTTCGAACGCAACGCACGCAGTGTCCGCCTGACCGAGGCCGGCCGGGTGCTGCTGCCCTTGGCCGGCCGGACTCTCGCTGACGCGGACAGGGTGATCGCCGAGTTCGCCTCCCGCACCGCTCTGGTCACCGGCACGCTCCTCCTGGGCGCCGTGGACGGGGTCGAACACACCCGTCTGCCCGCGCTCCTGGGCGCCTTTCACCGCCAGTACCCGGGCGTCGCCGTGCAGCTCCTCGAGGGGCGCAGCGCCGAGCTCATCTCGCGCGTCGGGAACGGCGAGTTGGACGCCGCCGTGGTGGCCCTGCCAGAGCATTCCCTGCCCCAGGGCATGCGGAGTGTGGTCATGCTCGAAGACGAGATCGTGGCCGTCGTCCCGACGGACTCCCCGCTCGCAGGCCGCAAGAGCATCCCCATCGAGATGCTGTCCGGAAAGACCCTGATCAGTTACGGCCAGAACAGCGGACTGAGGCCATGGCTGCAGTCCGCGTTCGATGCCGCCGGCATCGACTTCAGTCCTCGGTACGCGATCAACGACGCGGCCCTGCACGTCGCTCTCGTGGAGGAAGGTGTCGGCGTCTCCCTGACGGTGGGTACCGACCGGGCTCTCGTCGGGAACCCCCGAGTCAGCGCCGTCCCGGTCAGTCCCTCCCTCGCTTACCGCAAGGCACTGATCTGGCGGGGCACCCCGCAGCCCACCCGGCCGCTGCGGGCCTTCCTCGCTGTTGGCCCCGCAACGCCCTGACCCTGATGCCCCACCGACGCAGGACGCGACACAGGCCATCACGACACGCAGGCGCTCGAGAAAGTCTGGCATTGCTTGGCGCGCTTTGGCCCCCCACCTCAGGTTGTCAGTGCAGTTCCTGGCCTGACCGTGACCCGTTGCTCCGCGGAAGCAGCAGGAGAGTGAACGGGGACCCTGATCTTCGACAGGTCTTGGAGAACCGGTGGAAGTACCAGCGGCGGTGTCCGCACGGCCCTGCGTGGTCACGCAAGCTGCCGCCTTCCGGCCGTGCTCCCACCGCTGTGTCATCTGCGGTGTCCGCACGGCCCTGCGTGGTCACGCAAGCTGCCGCCTTCCGGCCGTGCTCCCACCGCTAGGCTCAATCCCCATGAGCACTCGTCACGCCGTCGTCACCGGAGCGAGCTCGGGAATCGGTGAGGCTACCGCCCGCGAGCTCGCGAAACAGGGCTATCACGTGTACGTGGGGGCGCGCCGGATGGACCGGCTGCAGGCGCTGGCCGACGAAATCGGCGGTACCGCAATCGAATTGGACGTCGCCGACGAGTCGTCGGTACGGCTGTTCACGGATGCGGTCGAACGGGCCGACGTGCTGGTCAACAATGCCGGCGGGGCGAAGGGGCTGGCGCCGGTCGCCGAGGCCGACCTCGACGACTGGCGATGGATGTGGGAGACCAACGTGCTCGGCACGCTGCGGGTGACCAAGGCGCTGCTGCCGAAATTGATCGACTCGGGTGACGGGCTGATCGTCACCGTCACCTCGGTCGCCGCCCTGCAGCCCTACGACAACGGCTCCGGCTACACCTCGGCCAAACACGCGCAGGCCGTCCTGCACCGCACACTGCGCGGTGAACTGCTGGGCAAGCCGGTGCGGCTCACCGAAATCGCACCGGGCGCGGTCGAAACCGAATTCTCGCTGGTCCGGTTCGGCGGCGACACCGAGCGCGCGGCCAAGGTCTACGAAGGTATCGACCCACTGTTCGCCGCCGACATCGCCGAAATCATCGGCTTCGTCGCGAGCCGCCCCCCGCACGTCAACCTCGACACCATCGTGGTGAAGCCGCGCGACCAGGCCGACGCCGGCCGCTTCGCCCGCCGCAGCTGAGCCGTCGCCCGGCGCGCAGCCGGACGCGACCGTGACGCCCGAACTCGAGGGGCGGTCAGCGGGTTCTAGCTGCCGCCGCGCACCGGTCCCGGCGCCACCGGAGTCGCCGATACCACCGGTGCGGGCTGGCCCTGAATCGCCGACATGGTCTTCCAGGTGTCCCAGTCGATGGTCCAGTCGTAGAGATCGCCGTCGGCGGCGGACAGAGCGATCGACGTGCCGGTGACCTCGACCGGGTCGCCGTACATGGCCGTCGGGAAGTACTGCTGGGCGTCGCTGGTGCTCAGGTTGATGCAGCCGTTGGTGACGTTGGTATTGCCTTGTGCGGACGCCGATTCCGGGTTCGCGTGGATGAATTCGCCATTGTTGGAGATGCGTACCGCCCAGCGTTCGCGAACGTTGGTGTAGAACGGCGGATTCGACATCAGGAAGTCTTCGTACTTCTCGGTCACCACGTGGATGCCCGAACGCGTCACGTTGCGCGCCTCGTTACCCTCGCCGTAACTGCACGGGAAGTCGAACAGCGTCGAGCCGTCGCGGATCACCTGCACCCGGTGGCTGGGTGCGTACCCCTTCACGATCTGGCTGCGGCCGATGGTGAACTGCGAGGACAAGTCGGAGTTGCCGTAAGCCCCGTCGCCCAGGTCCAGGCCGTACAGCTTGGCGGCGAAGGTCACCGCCGTGCCGGGCGCCCAGTAGTTGCGGGGGCGCCAGTGCGCGCGAGACCCGCCGTTCTCGTCGGGCAGCCAGGCCCAGCCGCCCTCGGTTTCCGGAGTGGTCGTGACGGTCAGCGCCTTCTCGACCGCCTCCTTGTTCTCGACGTGCTTCTTGAACTGCAGGATGATCGGCGCGGCGATGCCAACCTCCTGCCCGTCACCGATATTGATGGTGGCGGGCACGGTCTGCTTGGGGGCCAGCGTGGTGAATTTCGACTCGATCGGCACGGGCTTGTTGTCGGTGCCGACCGCCGTGCCCGACCAGGTGTAGGTAACGCCGTAACCGAGCGCCTCGTTGACCTTGAAAGTGCTCTTGTCGGGCGACAGGACGCCGGTGACCTGCTTACCTTCCGGATTGGTCAACGCGATCCGGTCGATCCGGCCACTGGTCACCGTCACCGAGACGGGCGCGATCGGGTTGACGTCGCCGGTTTCGTTCCCGGGCTCGAATTTCAGCTTCGCAACCGGGCCGGACTCCTTCGGCGCGGACGAACCGCTCCCGCCGCTGCCCGAACATCCGGCCACCAGCGCGGCCACCGCCAGCTGGCCGGCCCCGACCAGTACGGCCCGGCGGCCGGCAATTCCTCGAATGTTCACTTCCGCGAATTTACCGCGCCCCTGCGACAGCCCGGCAAGATCGAAACGTGGTGCCCGCCACCCCTACAGCTCGAGACCGACAGTCACCGGTTCGGGTTCCAGCCTGATTCCGAAACGCTGTTCGACGCCCGCCCGCACGGTGCGCGCCAGGTCTACCAGGTCCGCAGCGCGGGCAGAACCCCTGTTGGTCAGGGCGAGCGTATGTTTCGTCGACAACCGGACGGGAGCGTCCGGACCTGGGAAGCCCTTACCGAATCCCGCGCGTTCGATCAGCCAGCCCGCGGAGAATTTCACCCCACCCTCGGCGGCGTAGGCCGGAATAGTGATCTCTCCCACATGCGCCCGGATCGCATCGACCACGGCGGGCGCCCGATCGTGCGTCACGACGGGATTGGTGAAGAACGATCCGGCACTCCAGGTGTCGTGGTCGGCCGGATCGAGGACCATGCCCTTGCCGGCGCGCAGGGCGAGTACCGCCTCGCGCACGGCCGCGGCCGGACGGGACTCGCCGTCGGCGGCGTCGAAGGCGCGGGCCAGTTCGCCGTATCGCAGTGGGGCGCTGGCACCGTCGGGATTCACCGCGAACTCCACCGCCAGCACCACCGCGCGATCGGAGTGCTTCAGCACCGAGGTGCGATAACCGAAGCCGAGTTCTTCCGGTGCGGCCCAGCGGATGTCGCCGCTTCCGCGATCCAGCAGGCGAATCCGGCGCAGCACCTGTGCCACCTCGACGCCGTAGGCGCCGACATTCTGCACCGGCGTCGCGCCGGCCGAACCCGGAATCCCGGACAGGCACTCGAGTCCGCCGAATCCGGCGGCGACCGTCGTGGCGACCACGCCGTCCCAGTCCGCGCCCGCCTCGGCCGTCACACTGTCGGCTCCGAGCTCGACGGTGTCGGTGGCAATGCGGACGACGACGCCCGCGAATCCGCTGTCGGCGATCAGCAGGTTGGAGCCACCGGCCACCAGCAGCACCGGAACACCCGCGGTGTCGAGCGTGCGCACCGTCTCGACGAGCGCCGCTGTGGTGCGACATTCGGCGACCGTCGCGGGCCCGCCGACCCGCAGCGTGGTCAGCTGCGCCAGCGGCACCGATTCGCGCACCTGCGCGCCGGTCGCGCTCAGCAACTCACGCACGTTGTCGAATGCCACCACTCGAGATGTCTGCACATCGAAAGACGGTAGCGTGTCACACCATGGCGACACCCCTGGCGTACACAGCTCACTACGCGCATCCCGCCGCGGCGGTGCGCGTAGTGCTCGCCGACGAGCAGTACTGGAAGGACCGCATCGAGGAGGTCGGCGGGCCCGGTGCTCGGCTGGACTCCTTCTCGGCCGACGGGGACCGGCTGCGAGTGGAGATGGTGCAGACCATCCCCGCCTCCGAACTGCCCGCCGCGATCACCTCGGTCCGACCGGGCGATCTGATCATCCCGCGTACCGAAACCTACGAGGGCCTGTCCGGCGTCTTCGAAGCACATGTCGAGGGCGCGCCGGCAAAGGTGCGTGGCACGGTCACCCTGACCGGTTCCGGCACCGCCTCGCAGGCCGTGGTCGACGGCTCGGTCGAGGTGACGATCCCGTTGTTCGGCAAGAAGATCGAGGCCGTGGTGGCCGAGAAACTGCTGGAACTGCTGGCCTCGGAGACCGACTTCACCAACACCTGGATCGCCGGCCACTGATCGGGGCGCTCGCCGGAGACCAGTACCCTGGTCCCCCATGGCCCGCCGATTGGACTATTCCGCTCGCTATCCGCTGCACACCACCGACGAGGTGTACGCGGCGCTGTCCGACCGCGCCTACTGGGATGCGCGGATGGAGGAGATGCGCAAGCACTCGCCGAACGAGGTGGTCCACCTGCAGGCCGACGGGGACGGTATCGAGATCGAGGTCCGCCACATCCTGCCGCGCGACATGCTGCCCGAAATCGCGCAGACCGTGATGCGCAAGGACCTGGTGATCACCCGCAAGGAGAGCTACGGGCCGTTGGGGCCCGAGGTGGAAGGTGAGTTCAGCGCATCGGTTCCGGCCGGTCCCGGGACGCTGACCGGTACCGTGCGGTTGTTTCCCACCGAGACCGGCTGCACCTTGCGCACCTCACCCGTGGCGAAGGTCTTCATTCCGATGCTGGGGCCCAAACTCGAGCAGATGATGCTGGTCAATCTCGTCGACCTGTTCCGCGCCGAAGCCGAATTCACCCAGCAGTGGCTGGAAGAGCAGCGCCCGACGGCCTGAGTTCCGTGGCTCCACCGGACGCCTGCGTCACCGCGATGAGACCGCCGGGCCGACCCCGTACCGCGAACATCGGACACCTCGACTCACTCGCGCACACGCGCACCGCCGCACCTGCCGGCCTGGTGGTTGGGACCAAGTCCAAGCCGGTGGGCGCCATCACTCGCGGAACCACCGGGATCAATCGGCTGCGCCGCAGCGACCGCTGGCTGAGCCACGACCCACTGGTGGTCGGGCGGCTGCGGTCGGCCACGGACCCGCTGGTGGTCGATCTGGGCTACGGGGCGAGTCCGGTGACCACGCTGGAATTGGCGGCCCGGCTACGCCGGGTTCGCATCGACGTTCGCGTCGTCGGTCTGGAGATCGATCCCGAACGCGTCGTTCCCGATCGCGACGGCGTGCACTTCGCCCGGGGCGGATTCGAACTCGCGGGACTGCGGCCGATGCTGGTGCGGGCGTTCAATGTACTGCGGCAATACGACGAGAGCGAGGTCGCGCGGGCGTGGGCGACAATTCTCGGCGGATTGGCGCCCGGGGGACTCCTGCTCGAGGGCACCTGCGACGAACTGGGCCGCCGCTGCGCGTGGATTCTGCTCGACCGCGACGGCCCGATCTCGCTGACGCTGGCCTGGGATCCGTTCACCGTCGGCAAACCCTCCGATATCGCCGAACGGCTGCCCAAGGCGTTGATCCACCGCAATATTCGCGGTGAACGCGTGCACACGCTGCTCACCGCGGCCGACCGGGCGTGGGCGCATGCCGCGCCGATGGCGGTGTACGGTCCGCGCGTGCGCTGGCGGGTGGCGGCGGAGCGGTTGCGGGAGCAAGGTTTTCCGGTGCGGAACTACCGGCGGCGGATGCGTGATTGCGTGCTGTCGGTGCCGTGGGAGTGCGTGCGGCCCGACTGAATTCGCGGTGCGGGATCGCCGGGTTCAGGCCGCGGCGAGGGCCCGGCGCACCCGTGCGGCCGCATGCGGCGGCAAACCCGCACTCGCCGAGGCGATTTCGTACGGGATGCAGCGATGGATGGCGACCGCGTCGGCGACCACCTCGTCCAGCGCGCCCTGTCCGATCCCGGTTTCGGCGAGATCGAGTACGGTGCGCACGGGGGTGGTCACCAGGAACGCACCGGCCGACTCCACATCATCGCGGTGCAACTCGCGGCGCAGGACGACCAGCCGGGGGGCTGCGGGCGGGCGGCCCGCCCTCGCGGACAGGTGCAGGAAGCGCGGGCGCAGCCGGCCCAGGCCGTGCAGTTCGGCGGCGCTGTGATGGGAGACGGCGGCGGCGCCGTCGAACCAGGCCGCCCACATCGCGTATTCGTCGAGCGGGCCGTCCGGCCAATCGGCCATGCGCAGGATGCCGAGGCCGGCGCGGATCACCGAACCGTCGGCGAGGGCGCCGCGGATCCGGCGCTCGCAGCCGGCACGCACGACGATGCGCGTGGTGAAGTATCCGGCGTGCCGATCGGCAAGCCGGCGCAGAACCCACCACCCCTGCTCGGAATCCCGATTCGGCTCGGGTACTCGCTGCGGCTCGGAATCTCCCGGTCGGCGGGCGGCCGCGGCATCCCCTGCATCGTGCGCGGACATGGGATCAGGTTACGCCGGACCGATGTGCTTCATGTCACAATCACGTCGTCGGCACTACATGACAAGCCTCACAGGCTCCACAGAGCGGGCTCAGAAAGCTCGGGAAGAATCGGTTGCCATGACCACTCCGGACACCGCGGTACCCGCTCCCGCACCGGCGGGTGAACCGAAACGCCGCAACGGGCGGCGGATAGCACTGATCATCGGACTCGTCGTGCTGCTCGCGCTGATCGGCACCACGGCGGGCGCCGAAACCTATCTGCGCCACAAGAATCAGCAGTGCATGGCCTCCCAGGTCGAAAAGGAGCTGGGGTCGAAGGTCGATGTGGGATTCGGACCGAAGCCGTTACTGCTCACCGCTGTCGACCACAAGGTCCAGTACATCACCGTCGACAGCGACGATGCGAAATTCGGGCCCGCCGTGGACATGAAGGTGCACGCCCGGCTCAACGACATCACCCTGCTCGACGGCGGGCGCGGCGGCGCGAAGGTCGGCAGCAGCTCCGCCGACGCGACCTGGAGCAACGAGGGCATCGCCCAGACCCTGACCGGGCTCGTCTCCGGCGTGGAATCGGATCCGGCCGGGGGCACCCTGGACGTCAAGGTACTCGGCGGTATCGCCGATCTGAAGGTGCAGCCGCACATCGTGGAGGGCAAGATCGAGGTCAGCACGCAGTCGGCCTCACTGCTCGGGCTGGGGCTGCCCACCGATCTGGTCGACAGCATCGTCCAGTCCATGACGCAGAGCCTGCAGAACTACCCGATGGGTATGCAGCCGACCAGCGTGAAGGTCACCGACAACGGCATCTCGGTGTCGCTGCGCGGCGGCCCGACCACCCTGCAGGGCGGTGGGGACACGGAGATCCGCTGCTGATCGCCGTCGCTACCGCGGGAAACCCGCGAGAACGTCCGCCGAGCGGGACAACCCCAGCCGGGTCGCACCGGCGGCGATCAGCTCGGCGGCCGCGGCGGCGGTGCGGATTCCGCCGCTGGCCTTGATGCCGAGTCGCCCGCCGACGGTCTCGTGCATCAGCCGCACGGCCCGCACGTCGGCACCGCCCGCGGGGTGGAATCCGGTAGAGGTCTTCACGAAATCGGCACCGGCGCGTTCGGCGGCGCGGCACACCTCGACGATCGCCGCATCGGACAGCGCCGCGGACTCGACGATCACCTTGAGCAGCGCCCGGTCCTCGACCGCCTCGCGCACGGTGACGATATCGGCGAGGACCGCGTTGTAATCCCCCGCGACGGCCGCGCCGATGTCGATCACCATATCGACCTCGGCCGCGCCCTGCTCTACCGCGAATCGCGCCTCGGTGCCCTTCACCAGAGAGTGGTGTTTACCGGAGGGGAAGCCCGAGACCGTGGCGACGACCAGCCCGGACGCGGTCACCGGCAGCATCGACGGGGACAGGCACACCGCGTAGACGCCCAGTTCACGAGCCTCGGCGATGGTGTTCGCGACGTCGGCGGCGGTCGCCTCGGGGGCCAGCAACGTGTGATCGATCATCGCGGCGACCTGGGCGCGGGTGTAGGCGCTGGGAACGGTTTCGGACATGAGGACCAAGTCTGGCACAGCGCGCGAGCGTTCCCGGCGGCCGAGCGCTCGCGATCCGATGCGTCCGGCGAATTCGCCTACCCCGGACCGGCTTTGCGGCTCGCCGCCCGGGCGGCGTGATCGAACCGCGTACGACCTGCGAGGATCATGCCCATGAGTGGCACCGTGTCAGCCGATGATCGGCGTTTCGTCCTGAGCCTGGGCTGCCCCGACCGACCGGGCATCATCGCTCGCATCACCTCGTTCATCGCCGAGTTCGGCGGGTCGATCGTGGAGGCCGGTTATCACTCCGATCCCGATACCGGCTGGTTCTTCACCCGCCAGGCCATCGCGGCGGCGACCGTGCCGTTCGGCATCGACGAGTTGCGCGAGCGCTTCACCATGATGGCCGCCGAACTGGGGCCGCAGACCGACTGGCAGCTGCTGGATTCCGGGCGTCGCCGCCGCGCCGTCCTTCTGGTCAGCCGCGACGGGCACTGCTTGCACGATCTGCTCGGCCGGGCCGCCAGTGGCGAGTTGCCCGCCACCATCGAAGCGGTGATCGGCAACCACCCGGACCTGGGCGAGATGACCCGCGCGCACGGAATCCCGTTCCACCACGTGCCCTTCCCCGCCGATCCGGCCGAACGCGGTCCGGCCTTCGAGCGGGTGCGCGAGCTCACCGACGCCCACGATCCGCACGCGGTGGTGCTAGCGCGGTTCATGCAGGTGCTGCCGGCCGAATTGTGCGAGCACTGGGCCGGACGCGCGCTGAACATCCACCACAGCTTCCTGCCATCGTTCGTGGGGGCGCGGCCGTATCACCAGGCCTTCGCCCGCGGCGTGAAGTTGATCGGCGCCACCTGCCATTACGTCACCGCCGACCTGGATGCGGGGCCGATCATCGAACAGGACGTCAGCCGCATCGACCATGCCGACACCGTGCGCGACATGGTCCGGCAGGGCCGCGACATCGAACGCGTGGTGCTCGCGCGCGGACTGCGCTGGCACCTGGAGGGGCGGGTGCTGGTGCACGGGCGGCGCACCGTGGTTTTCTCGTAGCCGGTTTTCTCGTAACCGGTCTTCTCGCAGCGACGCGGCGGGCCAAGACCGGGCGCCCTTGACCGGCCTTGGCGGACAACACGATTGCGCATCGTGTTGCCGTCCTCGCCGCGCGGAGCCGCTCCGCTACGACAGGTCTTGTGGCGACTTCCCGATCCGAACGTGGGTCACCAGGATGCACCCGCGCCGCGAGTACGTCCAGCCCCGGCGGGCAGTCGCGGGGCGCTCAGCCCGCCACCGCACGGCGGCCGAAGTGAGTGACCTCGATCAATCTGCGCAGTTCGGCGTTGAACTCCGCACTCGCCTCGATATTCGCCAGATGTCCGGTGGCGAAGACCGAATAACGATCCAGATTGCCCGCCGCGGCGAGCTCGTCGGCGATCTTGCGCGACATGCTCTCCGGCAGCAGATTGTCGTAGGCCCCGGCCACGACACTGGTCGGGATGCACAGATTCGCTGCGGCGCCGTGGATTTCGAGTTCGATGAGCGCCAGAGCGTATTTCGCCCGCACCAGCGGACGGCAGGAGCGCACGATCGAGAGCCCGAAGTCCACCTGATCCCCCGTAGCGTACCGATTCATGATGCGTGCCTTGAAGATTCCGCGCACCGCGGCGCCGGCCGGGAACGGCACGGGCTGACCGAACAAGGCACGTCCGAGCCAGTCGGGGGCCGGGACGATGTCGTTGAAGATCGGCAGAACCCGCGTTTCGGCGGCGATATCGCCTGCCGTCGTGGTCAGCAGCAGGGCCGCGCCCGCGCGCTGCGCCACCTGCTCCGGATGGAATTTGGCCCAGGCCTGAATCGTGATGCCGCCCATGCTGTGTCCCACCAGGACGGCCTTACGTCCCGCCGGCACAACCGCATCCAGTACGGCGCACAGATCGTCGGCCAGCTGTTCGGCGTCGAACCGGCCCGTCCCGAGGGTACTGGCGCCGTGACCGCGCTGGTCGAACGCGATCACGCGATGGTCGCGGGCGAAGGAGTTGATCTGCGGGTTCCAGTATTCGAGGCAGCAGGACCAGCCGTGCACGAAGACGATCACATCGCCGTCGGCCGGGCCATAGGCGTGTACCCGAAGCCGGGCGCCGTCGGTGGTCGTGACCGAGACGACCTCGGCGTCCGGCGCGCAGTTCAACTCGGCCGTGCGGTAGGTCCGCGAACGCATTCTCGCGCGATATCCGCCGGTCAGCGCGCCGATGCCGGTCCGAAGGTCGGCAACGTTCTCAGGCAGGTTCACCAGCATGAGCACTCCTTTGTGTCCTACCGCACGTTACCGCGCTTGCAACGGCGCTTGCTAGCGCAAGCAGCGAAGATTTTCCGGTTTCGCACCTTTGTCCGGCGAAGCCGCACATCAGCGCTGCTCACACCCCCAGATCGACCGAATACCCATTCCGCCCAACGGCATTCACATCCGCCGGCGCAACATCCCACTACCCACTTCTATCGTCCGGCGCCACGGAAGTGCTACGCGGAATCGCCAGGCAATTGCCGAACCGGCTAGGCGGACGCCTCGCGCACGCGCCGCGAGGCATATGTCTCGGCCATAACCTCGGCGAGTTCATCATTGAACGCCTCGTATGCTTCGACGTTGCCGAGGTGGCCGGTCGGCAGTTCGACCAACTTGCGGAACGCGCCGGCCGAGCGCAGTTCCTCGGCCAGGCGCTCGGAGTGCACCGGCGGCGTCATATCGTCCGCGGAGCCGGAGATCACCGTGGTCGGCACGGTCACGCAGCGGGTGCAGCTCTGCAGGGCCAGTTCGGCCAGCAGGAAACCGAAGCGCGAACGCACCACCGCCGGGCAGGAGCGCACGATCGCCAGGGCGAAGTCGACCACCTCACCGGTGGAGGCCAGAGTCATGATCTGGCGGCGGAAGATCCACGTCACCGGCCGGATCGGCGGGAACACCACCGGCAGCCCGAGTCCGAGGCGACCGATCGGAAACGGCAGTGCGAGCGGACCGCGATTGAATCGCGGCACCACGGTGGTCTCGGCGATCAGGTCACCCGAGGCGGTATTGGCCAGCACCACCGCATCGGCCCGCTGGGCGACCTGCCGCGGATACCGGCCGGCCCAGGCCTGGATGGTCATTCCGCCGAGACTGTGCCCCACCAGGACCGCGCGCTGACCGGGACGCAGGGTGGCATCCAGGATGGCCGCGAGATCGTCGGCCAGCAGATCGGTGGACAGCGGTGCGGTGCCGGATTCGCTCGCGCCGTGACCGCGCTGGTCGTAGGCGATCACACGGTATTCGCCGGCGAAGGCGTTGATCTGGGGATTCCAGTATTCGAGGCAGCAGGTCCAGCCGTGAGCCAGCACGATCGCCTCGCCGTCGGCGGGGCCGTAGCTGTGCACGCGCAGCCGGGCGCCGTCGGAGGCGGTCACCGTGGTCACCTCACACGGCACCGCGGGGGAATTCAGTGCGGGCAGGTCGTAGGACCGCGTGCGCAGTGCGGCGCGATGGGCGGCGGGCAGTCCGCGGAGACGATCCACGATCCCCGCCACCGTGCTGGGCAACGTTGCCTGCATGAGAACACTCCTTTGTGTGTTACTGATCGATACAGTAACCCGAAGGAGTGGGTGCTTGCTAGTGCAAGCGCGGGTTCGGCGGGTTCACCAGCGTGGACCGCGCTGAATTTCGTCGACCTTCGGCCGGACATCGGCCAGATAGATACCCGTTGCGATCACCGCGGCGATCCCCAGCAACCCCACCGGCGTGCGGGCGAGCAGCAGGAAGCCGAGGGCGACCGCCAGAATCGAGACCCAGATGGGTTTGGTGAGCTTGTCCACGGCCGTGAACGCGTCGGCACGCTGCCGGATCGCATGCACCAGCGCGAAGATGGTCGCGGCCATCGCGGCGAGCCAGAGCAGCCATAGGATTGCACTAGTCAGCTGGTACACAACACCCATGATAGAAGCAACGCCCGCATGCGGCAGTGCGCATGCGGGCGTTGCGGGATCCGGTACGACCCGGATCCGTGTGACGGTTCCGGATTACCCCTCGGCCGGTCTTTTCTGCGGCCGAATTACTTCTTGGCCGGAGTGGTCTTCTTCGCGGCGGCGGTGGTGGTGGTGGTGGTCTTGGCCGGCGCCTTCTTGGCGGGGGCCTTCTTCGCCGGGGCCTTCTTGGCCGAGGCGGGCTCCTCGGCGGCAGCCTCGGTGGTCACCGCGACGACCTCGGCGTCGACGACCGCGGCGGCCTCGTCGGCCTGCTCGGCCGCTTTGCCCAGAAACCCGCGGGCCTGATCGGACACCTTGTTCAGAACATCCTCGGCCCGGGTGACGACATCGGTGTAGATGTTCTCGACCTTGTCGAAACGCTCGTCGAAGCCGGGATTGGAACGCAGTCGGTCGACGGTCTCCTCACCGCGCACGGCCAGATCCGAGTACAGATCCACCAGCTGGCGGTAGTACTGGTCGACCAGCTTGCGCAGCTCCTCCGGGGTGAACTTCTCGCGCAGTTCGGCGAGGTCGTCCGGCAGTTCGGAGGGCAGTCCGGTCAGGCGGCCGCGCAGCGTCTCGATCTGGTCCTGCACATCGGCCGGCAGATTCGACAGGCGCTCGCGAGCCTCCTCGACGCGGGAGTTCACATCGACGGTGGCGGCGCGGTCGCGGACGCGGTCGACGATGTCGTTGACCGCCGCGTAGAGCGCGTCACCGGCTCCGACGGTCGCGTAGATCGGCTTGGTTACAGTGACATTGGGCTGGGTCATGGTTGTTCGTTCTCCTGGCGTGGCGAGATTTCGGTAGTACTGCCATCGGTGGCATGGTGCGGAACCTCGTTGTCCCTTGGGCTTTCGGGTGCACCGCCCCTCGGGCTCTCGGGCACACCGCCCCCGCTCCCCCCGGGAACGCCCCCCTCGGATTCCCCCTGAACGGATTCCGAGACGTTCCCCTCGTTCCCGCCGTTTTCCCGGCGGAACGATTCGTAGATATCCAGGAGCACCTGCTTCTGGCGCTCCGTGATGTCGGTATCGGCCAGTAGTGCGTCCCGTACCGGGCTGTGCTCCCTCTGTTCGAGATAGCCGGCCCGGACGTACAAGACCTCCGAAGACACACGCAGACCCTTGGCGATCTGCGTGAGTACCTCGGCGGACGGGTTGCGCAATCCGCGCTCGATCTGACTCAGGTACGGGTTGCTCACCCCCGCCAGCTGCGCGAGCTGACGCAACGAGACCTGAGCGGCCTCCCGCTGCGCCCGGATGAAGCCTCCGATGTCGTGCGCCGCGTTGGCTACACGACCCACCCGGTCTCCGGGAACCGCAGACGTCTCTGCGGTTCCCCCCGCGTTCCGATCAGAAACCTCTGGTTCCTGTGCCATCACACTGCTCACCTTCCGGCGGTTGTACGGTCGATTCTAAATGATGGTGCTAACTCTTGCAAGCACCCTTGTTAGCACTATTTCAGCAAACTTCGGGCAGCGACTGTCAGAAGCCCGGGAAAAGTAAATGCGATACGGCGTAAATCGCCAGGCCGGCAAGTGATCCGACCACCGTGCCGTTGATCCGGATGAATTGCAGATCGCGCCCCGCCTGCAATTCGATCTTGCGACTCGCCTCATCGGCATCCCAGCGGGCAACCGTGTCGCTGATCAGGGCCGCGATCTCGGAACCGTAGTTGGCGACGAGATATCTCACACCGCGTTCGACCCAAGCGTCCACTTGTTTTGTCAGTTCGGGTTCGTCGACCAGACGTTGCCCCAACTGCTGCACATTCTCCGAGATCTTGCGGCGCAACGTGCTGCCCGGATCGTCGGCCGATTCCAGGATCATCCGTTTGGCCGCACGCCAGGTCGCCCGCGCCATTCCGGTTATTTCCTCGCGCCCCATGATCTCGGCCTTCACTCGCTCGGCCTTGGCGATCATCGCCTCGTCGTACTGCAGATCGCGAGCGAAATCCTCGAGAAATCGGTTCGCCGCCAATCGCACTTCGTGATCGGGTTGCGAGCGAATCTTCCAGGTGAATTCCACCAATTCCCGGTAAATCTTCTCCGAAAGCAGGATATTGGCGAATTTCGGCGCCCAGGACGGGGCATCGCGCATGACGATCCGGTCCAGGGTCTCCTGACTCGCCAGCGCCCACTGGTGGGCGCGTTCGGCCAGCAGATCCAGCAGCGGCTCCTGCCGGTTCTCGGCCAGCAGTTCGGCGAGAACCCGCCCGATCGGCGGCCCCCACTGCGGTTCGGCGATGCGCTTGACGATGGTCTGGTCGATGACCTGCTCGACATCGGAGTCGCGCAGCGCCCCGATCACCGCACGCAGAATGGTCGACGACTCCTCCGATACCCGCGCGGCGTGCCGAGAATCGGCCATCCACGTCCCCAGACGCAACGAGATCTGCGCCGAATTCACCTTCGTCGCCACGGTGTCGGGCGAGAGAAAATTGGTGCGGACGAAATCGCCCAGGCTGGTGCCCAGTTGATCCTTTTTCTTGCGGATGATCGCGGTGTGCGGAATGGGCAGGCCCAACGGATGCCGGAACAGCGCGGTGACCGCGAACCAGTCCGCCAGCGCGCCGACCATGCCGGCCTCCGAAGCGGCGCGCACGTAGCCGACCCAGCTGCCACCGATATCGCGCGAGCCGAGCCAGCAACAGACCAGATAGACGACCGTGGCCGCCGCCAGGAATCCGGTCGCGACCATCTTCATCTTGCGCAGATCGCGTTTCTTCCCGCCTTCGTCCATCAGGTCGGCGAACGAAGACGGTGGTTCGGGCGCGCCCCGGGCCGAGGACCGTGTGGTATTTCCCACTCCCGGCCGGGTGTCGGGGTGCGCGCTCGTTTCCGCCAGGACGGGGGCGCTGCCGGCAGATTGCTCCATATCCCCATTCTGGCTGGAATATCGGCGCCGCCGGCGTGCGCCCGCTCACCCCGCGCCCGTCCCCGCCGCGGGCGAACACCCCCGGGGCCGAGAGCCGGCCCACCCGGCGAACCGGGAACATCACCTCGGCGAAGGACTTAAGCTGGTGGTGCCCATATCCCCGGATCCAGGAGTCCCCTCGAGCATGACCACACATCGTGCCGCGAGCGCTGCCGTCGACACCCCCGCGGTGCGCCCCGGCCGGGTGGACGGTCGCAAACGGCGCTGGCATCAGCACAAGATCGACCGCAGGGAAGAACTCGTCGACGGCACCCTCGCCGCCATCCGCAAACGCGGCGGCGATATCGGGATGGACGAGATCGCCGCGGAGATCGGCGTATCCAAAACCGTCCTCTACCGCTACTTCTCGGACAAGTCCGATCTGACCCGCGCCACCATGGAGCGGTTCATCGAGACCACGCTGATGCCGCGGATCTACGAGGCGATCAGCGACGACGCCGACGAATATCAGCTCGTCCGCAACACCCTGGCCGCCTATGTGCACACCGTCGAGGCCGATATCGACGTCTACCGCTTCATCATGGGCAACGGCTCGACCACCGACAAGTCCAGCCTCGCCGATTTCGAGAAGCTGTTCGCCGACGTGGTCTCGGTGGTGGTGCGGACCAAGGCGTTCGATCGCGGCGTCGACACCGAGGGTGTGCTGCTGTATTCGTACGTGATCGTCGGCGGCGTGCAGCTCGCCACCGACTGGTGGATCAGCAACCGTTCGATGTCGGCCGATCGCATGCTCGACCACCTGGCGATGATGGTGTGGAGCGCCATCGAGGGCATGGTCCGCGCGGGTGGTTCGCCGGAGAAGTTCAACGCCGTGCCACACGAACTTCCCGAGGCCGGCCTGGGCTGATTCGCCCGCGAGGGAATCCGTGCTCGCCGTCTCTGGGCCGACGGCTCGTGCTTGGCTACGCTGAAGACCGGCCAGGCGGGGGATCAACGGAGGTCATCAATGGCGAAAGAGCTGCCGACGTCGCGGCTGGCGCGGGGGACGAAACTGGGTGTGGCCGTCGCCGGCAACGTCTTACGGGCGCAGAAGACCCGCCGTTCCATGCGCGGACGCTCCGAAGCGGTGCGCGAGCGGATGGCCGAGGAATCGATGATCCGCGCCACCGAGCAGATGGTCATGGTGCTGGGCACCATGAAGGGCGTGGCCATGAAGCTCGGCCAGATGCTCTCGGTGCTGGACCTGGATCTCGTTCCGCCGGAGCATCGCGAGCGATTCCAGCGCCGGCTGGCCGTCTTGCGCGACAGCGCGCCGGAGGTTTCCTTCGACACCATGCGCGGCGTCATCGAGAAGGATTTCGGCCGCACGCTCGAGGAGCTGTTCGCCGAATTCGACGCCGAACCGATCGCGGCGGCCTCGATCGGCCAGGTCTACCGGGCGCGGCTGCACGACGGACGCGTGGTCGCGGTGAAGGTGCAGTATCCCGGCATCGATACCGCCGTGCGCGCCGATCTGAAGAACCTCGCGATGTTCCGCCGCGTCCTCCAGTCGGCGATGCCGTGGGTGACGCCGGCGGTCCTCGACGAACTGCGGCTGAACCTCGAGAGCGAACTGGACTACGTCGCCGAGGCGCATACCCAGCGCGAGGTGGCGGAACTGTTCGCCGACCATCCGTTCATCGTGGTCCCGGCCTCGATGCCCGAGCTGTCGAGTACACACGTGCTGGTCAGCGAGTACTTCCCCGGTCGCGGTTTCGAGGAGATCCGCCGGTTGCCGGAGACCGAACGCGACCGGGTGGGCGAGATCATCTACCGCTTCTACGTGGGTTCGCTGTTCACCTTCAACGAATTCTGCGGGGACCCGCATCCGGGCAATCTACTGCTCGGCGAGGACGGCCGGGTCGCCTTCCTCGATTTCGGGCTGTTCAACCGGATGGATCCCGAACACGTCCGATTCGAGGCCACCTGCATTCGTGCGGCGGCCGAGGAACGTGCGGAAGATCTGCGCCAGTTGATGATCGACCACGGCATCATCGATTCGCCGGAGGAGATCACCCCCGAGGACTGTCTGGAGTATGTGCTCGCCGCGTGTGAGTGGGCGCTGATCGACCAGGATCTGACCATCACCCCCGAATTGGCCAGCGGCGCCTTCGTGCTGGCGGTCGACCCACGTGCGAGTGAGTACGCCGGGATGAAGCAGCAGAATCTGCCGCCGGAACATCTGTTCTCGCGGCGTGCTGATTTCCTGACCTTCGGGGTACTCGGCCAGTTGGAAGCGACCGGGAACTGGCATCGGATCGCCCGCGAGTGGCTCTACGGCGACGACCCGGTGACCGAACTCGGTAAGCAGCACCACGCCTGGCTGGCCCGGCCCGGCCTGCCACGCAAACCGGCGAAGCGCGCGGCGCCACGGAAAGCCGCCGACGGAAAACGTACCAGCACAAAGTAATCGGCCACCACGAGAATGGGATGGGCATGACCGACAGGGAATTCGACCTCGTACTGTTCGGCGCGACGGGGTTCGTCGGCCGGCTGACCGCGCAGTATCTGGCCGAGGCCGCCCCCGCCGATGCGCGGATCGCCCTCGCGGGCCGCTCACCGGAGAAACTCACCGCGGTGCGCGACGAACTCGGGGGCGGGGCGGCGATCTGGCCGCTGCTGGTCGCTGATTCCTCCGACCAGGCGGCACTGGACGCGCTGGCGGCCCGAACCAAGGTCGTGGTCACCACCGTGGGCCCGTATCTGCGGTACGGCCTGCCACTGGCCCAGTCCTGCGCGAACGCCGGCACCCACTACGCGGATCTCACCGGCGAGCCGCTGTTCATCCGCGAATGTATCGATCGGTTCGGCGAGCGGGCCGCCGAAACCGGCGCGAAAATCGTGAATTCCTGTGGCTACGACTCGATTCCGTCCGATCTGAGCGTATATCGGCTCTACCGCCGGTCGGTCGAGGACAACACCGGGGAGCTCACCGACACCACCCTGGTGGCGTGGCTCAAGGGCGGCGCCAGCGGCGGCACCATCGACTCCGGGCGGGCGATGATGGAGGCCATCGCCACCGATCCGGCCAAGGGTTCGGTGCTCTCGCACCCGTATTCGCTGAGCCCCGACAAGTCGATGGAACCCGAGGTGGGCCGGCAGTCCGATCAGGCTCTCTCGCGCGCCTCGGCCATCGACCCCAGCCTCGACGGCTGGGTCGCCACCTTCGTGATGGCCGCGCACAACACCAAGGTCGTGCGGCGCAGCAACGGCCTGCTGGGCTGGGTGTACGGCAAGAACTTCCGCTATCGCGAGGTGATGAGCGCCGGAAGCTCGCCGGCGGCACCGCTGGTCGCCGCGGGCATGGCGGGTGGCATCGTCGCCACCATGACCGCCGGCGCCCTGCTCTCCCGCGTGTCGGTGGGGCGCCGGCTCCTGGACCGGATCCTGCCGAAGCCGGGCACCGGCCCCGGCGAGCAGGCCCGCCGCAGTGGCTGGTTCACCATGAAGACCTTCGCCGACACCACCTCGGGCGCACGGTACGTCTGCACCTTCTCCGGACAGGGCGACCCGGGTCACCAGGCCACCTCGGTGATGCTGGGCGAGGCCGGACTGTGCCTGGCGTTCGACGAACTCCCGGAACTGGCCGGCATCCTCACGCCCGCCTCCGCCATGGGCGACCCCCTCACCGATCGCCTGCGGCGGGCCGGGATGACCATCGGGGTGGAACGGGTCTGAACGACGGAAGAGCCTGCGACACAGGACCGTTCGGGTGCGGCTGCGCGGCCGTCGCCAGCCGATCGACGGCATCTACCGCTGGTACGGACGCGTCGATCCGGATGCGGCGCTGAATGCGGCGGCCGGCACTCGGAAACAGCGCGTCGAGTTGCGGACCACCGAAGGCGCCGCGGCCGCGATCCTGGGTGATCGCGACTTCCGGGGGCGACTGCGGCTCATCGGGCACAGCGCACCGCCGTATCGGATCTCGACAGTAGACGACCTCGACCCGAGGATGACCCGGTGAATCTCGCACGCCGCACCAGCGGCCGCATCGCGATCGGCACCAGTCATCGCCCGCGGGGCTGGGTGGGGCAGGTCTCGAACGCGGTCGGCGGGGCGGGCGGGCTCCGCGTATTCGACCTCGATACTTTCCCGAAACTGTTCGCCGAATACGGGCTGGTGGATATCGAGCAGGAAGTGCACGGCCTGCTGCAGGACGTCAGCGCCCGCGCCGCCGACGCCGCCTGAGGCCGGCAGCGCCTCGAAACAGCCAGCTCCGTGAAACAGGCAGCGCCACAGCGATTTACGCATTCTCGCGCTCATCGATGTGCATATGCACAACGCGTCGCCGCGCGTCCGGCTGCTCGGGTAAGCTCGCCGAGGGAAACTCTCGGGCGGAAGGGGTTCATCACGGTGCCGATTCCGGAGACCGGTCAGCATCTGGCGCGCGAGTTGTACGCCGCGGCGACAGGTTCCGGAGCGGAGGTGTTCGAGATCGCCGAAGACACCGCCCGCAATCTCGCGGCGGCCTGCGACCGCCTCGTCGAGGACCTCCATGCCGCTCGCAGCGGCGGCGCCGTACCGACCGCGGTGCGCGGCTTCGGCGAACTCGCTTCCGGCCGGGCCCTGGCGCGCGGATTCTCCCGCAAGGGCGGCGAATTCCTCGAGACCGTCCTCTCGTTCCAGCAGACAGCACTGCTGTTCAAGGCCGCCTACCTGGCCGCGGGGAAACACTTCGACGAGGCGGAGGCCGCCAACCGCGCGGCGCTGGCGCTGATCCGGCCCGAGCCGGGAGCCTGAAGTGACCGACGCATCCCACTTCGATCCGCCCTTCGTCGCGGATCGGGAGGTGTACGGCTCCTACAGCCACCGGCAACTGTGGGAGCTGGTGCACGAGGCACTGGACCCGGCCGCGCTCGGTGCGGCGGCCGCGGCCTGGCAACAACAGGCCGACGCCGTCGCCGCGGCATTCCGGTTCTTCGCCGAGGCCACGCACGCCGAATTCGAGCATTGGTCCGGGCGATCCCGTGCGGCGGCCGAACCCGCGACGGCGGCGTTCGTCGAACGAGGCGCCGCCGCCGCTGAAGTCTGCGCCCGGCTGCGGCAACTGCTGGAGTCCGATGCCGAAGCGGCGCAATCCATTCGGGACGCCCTGCCCGCGCCGCCGAACTACATTCCGCTGCCCGATCCGGTCGCCGAGGTGGTGCACGGCGGCGCCCGCCGGATGACCCACGACGTCGCCGCCGCCGCGGCCCTGGCCGACGCCCGCGACATCATGACCTTCCGCTACAACAGCACCCTGGTCGCCTCCGGTGATCGGGTGCCGCGCTTCGTTCCCGCGCCCCGGCCGGATTCGGGTGGGGGTCACCCGTAGTGAAGTGGGTGCTGACGCCGGACGAGTTCGCCCACGTCTGGGCCACCGAAACCGATCTCGACCGCCGCCCCTATCCGGTGAACATGATCCCGGGATCCACCGTGCGCACCGAATCCGAATATGCCGCACTGGGTTTGCGCACCCGCTATGCGCGCAACACCGACCCGGATCTCACCGCCGCACTGCTGCTGTGCACCCGGCCGGACGCCACCACGATCACCGTCTCCGGCCGGCGCTCCACCCCGGCGGACGAGCCGGAACTGATCCTCGCCTTCGCCGCCGTCGTCCACCGGCACGCGGGGTTGCTGATCGCGCGGCCCGACGCCGTCACGGTCGCCGTCTGCCACGCGCGCGGGCTCGGCGAACGGCTGGTGGCCGCGATCGGCTCGGCGCCGGCGGGCACATGCGGGCCGATGCGCGAACCGCAGCACGCGGTGCTCGACATCGGGACCGACGCCCGGCCCGGCGGCGATGTCGACACACCGCCGGATCCGGGCGTCGCCCGTTTCCGCCGCACGCTGCGCGCCCCGGTCGACGCGCGCGGATTCGTCACCGTCACCGTCGCACCCGACAATCCCATGTCGCCGCCGACGCGGCATCGCACCTGGCTCGACATCACCGGTGACGGACGTTATCTGCTCACCACGGCCGCCGAGCTGGTGCTGACCCCGGTCGACGACGCCGAATTCGCCGCACAGTTGACGAGACTGGCCGGAATCGGCTGACTCACGGCACGATCACCACCCGGCTGCCGGGCTGCCGACCATACTCGACGGTTATGGCGAAATCTCCGTGGACCGAACCTGCCACCACCGCGTTGCGAGCCGCCGGGGTCCGGCTCGATTCCTACGACCTATCCGCGACGCCCGGATTCACCGGCGACAAGAAACTCGGCGAGCAATTGCTGCCCGAACGCGGCCGGGTGCTGTCGGAGCTGCAGGAGATGCTGTTCGCGAACGGCCGCTCGGGTGACCACCGCAACCTGCTGCTCATCCTGCAGGGTATGGACACCGCGGGGAAGGGCGGCGTGGTGCGGCACGTGATCGGCATGGTCGACCCGCAGGGGGTGCGCCATGCCGCCTTCGGAGTTCCCACCGAGGAGGAACGCCGGCACCACTATCTGTGGCGAATCCGCCACCGGCTGCCGGCCGGCGGTCAGATCGGTGTCTTCGACCGCTCGCATTACGAGGACGTCCTCGTGGTGCGGGTGCAGAACCTGGTGCCGCGCGCGGAATGGGAGCCGCGCTACGACGAGATCAATCGGTTCGAACAAGAAATCACCGAAGCGGGCACGACGATCGTCAAGGTCGCGATGTTCGTCTCGCTGGAGGAACAGAAGCGCCGGCTCGGCGAACGGCTGGAACGCTCGGACAAATACTGGAAGTACGACCCGAGCGATGTCGACGACCGCGCCCTCTGGCCCGAATATCAGCAGGCCTATCAGGACGTACTGAGCCGCACCGATACCGACCACGCGCCGTGGTACGTCGTTCCCGCCGACCGGAAGTGGTTCGCCCGGCTGGCCGTCACCGAACTGCTCATCGATGCGCTGGGCGGTCTGAAGCTGAGCTGGCCCGCCCCGCAGTTCGACATCGATGCCGAGAAGGCGCGGCTCGCCGCGAGCTGATCGGCACGGCTCGATCGACGCCCGATCCGCACGGAGACGCCGGTCACCACCGCGAAAATTTCGGCCCGAATCTCGGCGATCTCTCAGGTTGAGAGGGAATCATGTGGTGCCGAGTGCGCCCTGTGCGGCCGCCCGCCGGCGATGCGGCACCGCGACGGCGCGGCGGACGGCCCGTACGATCGCAGGCGGCGCCCGGCCGCACAACACCGAGTCGCACACAGACACGTAACACAGGAAAGGCGTGGTGAACTCCGAGGTGAGCAAGAATCCGCGTGGGAAGAACTCGCTGACGGCGGTGCGAGGCGGAGATCGCAGCCGCACGATCCTGATTCAGGTGGGTGTCGCGGCCGTGCTGATCGCGCTCATTGCGGCCATCGGCATCAGCATCGCCGTCAAACAGTCCAACAAGAACGACACCGGGCCGGTGCCCTCGGTCACCGCGCAGCCGGCCTCGCCCGACGCGGTCACCGGCTCGATCACCGACCAGGGCGAGATCAAGATCGGCAAGCCCGGCGCCAAGGTCGACATTCGCGTCGTCGCCGACCTGCAGTGCCCGGCCTGCAAGATGTTCGAGACCGCCAACGCCAAGGCCATCGAGGATGCGGTGAACGCCGGCACGGCCAGCGTGCGCTACAACATCATCGCCTTCCTGGACCAGTCCTCGGGCGGCACCCGCTACTCCTCGCGCGCGGCCAACGCCGCCTACTGCGTCGCCGGCTCCGACCCGACCAAGTTCCTGCCGTGGCTGACCACCATGTACGACCAGCAGCCCCCGGAGGGCGGCACCGGCCTGCCCGACGAGAAGCTGGTGCAGATCGCCCAGGCCGCCGGATACACCGATCCGGCCGTGGCCGAGTGCATCACTTCGGACAAGTACGACAAGTACGTGCAGAAGACCACCAAAGACGTGCTCAACAGCGGCATCAAGTCCACGCCGACGGTGTATGTGAACGGTAAGCAGATCACCGGCTCGCAGCAGCTGATGCAGCCCGACGGTCTGCGCCCGGTGATCGAGGCCGCGGCCAAGTGATCACCGTCCGGCCCCGCCCCGCGTGGCTGCTCCTGCTCGGCACCCTGCTGGGCTGGCTGGCCGCGGTGACGTTGACGATCGAAGACTTCAAACTGCTGAAGGATCCGTCCTATCGGCCGTCGTGCAGTATCAACCCGATCCTGTCCTGTGGTTCGGTGATGGCGACCCATCAGGCGTCGGTGTTCGGATTCCCGAATCCGATCATCGGCGTGAGCGGATTCTCCGTAGCGGTCACCATCGCGGTGCTCGCCGTCGCCGGTGTGGCCCTGCCGCGCTGGTTCTGGGGCGGGCTGTGGATCGGCCTGATCGCCGGGATGGGCTTCATCTTCTGGCTGATCTTCCAGAGCCTCTACCGCATCGGCGCGCTGTGCCCGTACTGCATGGTGGTGTGGACGTTCACGCCGGTCTGCCTGGCGGTGGTCACCGACCAGCTGTGGGGTGGAGCCCGTGGCATCCTCGGGATCATCGCGCAGTGGCGGTGGACGATCGTGGTGGTCTACTACGCGATCGTGCTGCTGCTGGTCTTCCTGCGCTTCCAGGACTACTGGCTCTCGCTGTTCTGATCAGTTGGGCGGGCCGGCGACCAGGGTCACCGCGAGCATGCGGTGCGTGCCGTCCGGCTCGACCACATCCAGCCGGATCACCTCGTCCGGCCGACGCATGTTGAGCGCTGCCTTGAGGGTCTGGGCCGAGGTGACCGGTGTGTCGTCGACCGCGACGATCACCTCGCCGGAATTCACCCCGGCCGTGAAGGCCGGCAGCCCGTAGATCGCCACGTCCACGCGGGCACCGGTGGGTTTGGCATCGGACGTCAGTACGCCGAGAGTCGCGGTCGGGCCGATGTGGACCGTATCGGTCGGAATACCGGTGCGGATCTGGCGCACCACGCCTAACGCCCGATCGATGGGCACCGCGTATCCGCTGGCCCGCCCCTCGGAGCGGGCAAGCTCTCCCGATGCGGCCGTCACCACGCCGATCACCGCGCCGGACCGGTCGACCAGTGCGCCGCCGGACTGGCCCGAGACCACCGGCGCGGCCACCTCGATCATCCCGATCAGCGCCTTCCGCGACAGATCGGCGGCATCGCGCGCCACGATCGAGGCATCGAGGGCGGTGATCGTGCCCGGTGTCGCGGTCGGTGACCCCGTTCCGCCCGCATTGCCGATCGCCATCGTCTGGTCGCCGACCCGGACCCCGGCCGAACTGCCGATGCGGGCCACCGACAGCGCCGTCGCGCCGGTCAGCGACAGCAGGGCGATATCGGCATCGGAGTCGTAGCCGAGCACCGTCGCCGGATAGTGCCCGCCGTTGCCGAGATCGCCGACGGTGATGGTCTCCGCCCCTTTCACCACGTGATGACTGGTGAGAATCTCCCCGTCCGGACTGAGCACGATGCCCGAGCCGGCCGCGCCCATCCCGCTCGGCCGGATCGAGACATTGATATTCACCAATTCGGGTTCGACTGCCGAAGCCACTGCCGCGGGATCCATCGGCGGCACAGGCGGGCCCGACAACGCCGACGTGGCGTGGCCCCCCGGTAACGCCCAGTGCGGGAGATCCCCGCGATAGCCCAGAAATGCCGCGCCGACCAGGGCCATGACGAGCACGAAGACGACCGCCGACAGCCACCCGCTGCGGGCCGGACGCGATTGCCGGCCCTGATGCTGCTCGTCCATCGCCGCTCCCGATTCTGCATGCCCGGGGTGGGCTGGCGGAGTTTGTGCTTTTATGTGTATCAAATCGGCGGGACGGCCGGTATCAGTCCTGCAATGCCGCCACCGCGAACATCAGCGCGGCGCCCGCGATCGTGCAGAACAGCACGGTGCGCGACGGTCGACCCGAATGCGCTTCCGGCAGAATGTCACTCGTCGCCAGATACAGCAGGAATCCGGCGAAATATCCCAGATACAAGCCCGCGACATCGGCGGGCACCCGGACCACGGTGCCGATGATCGCGCCCGCGACCGGCGCCAGCGCATCCAGGAACAGCAGGGTCAGCGCCCGCCGCCGCGCATTGCCGTACAGCGTCGGGATGGTGAAGGCGTTGAATCCGTCGGCGAAATCGTGCGAGATCACCGCGATCGCGACCGAGATGCCCAGCGCCGTCCCGGCCTGGAACCCGACGCCGATACTCAGGCCGTCGAGCATGCTGTGGAAGATCAACCCGCCGGTGGCGACCAGTCCGACAGCGGCGAAGTCGTGGGTGTGGCGGCCGAAATCCTGTTCGTGGCCGACGTGGATCGCCATCTCGCGTTCGATGATGTGAATGGTGAAGAAGCCGATCACCGCCGCCACCAGCACGCCGGGCACACCCGCGACGACCTGGCCGGATTCGGCCAGGGCATCCGGAATCAGGTCGAAGGCGACCACGCCGAGCATGATTCCGGCGGCCAGCCCGAGGATCAGCCGCTTGCGTTCACCGATGCGCGCGGCGACCAACCCGCCTGCCAGCGTCGAACACATCGATATCAACGCCAGCAGGATCGCCACCGGATCAGCATCCGATATCGGCGCGAGCCCGCCGAGCACATCCGACCGGCGGGTCGCCGGAGGCGTCAGGGCAGCCTGCCTCCTACGGTCGCGTCGCTCCGGGTGCTGTATCCATGGCCCCCTGCGCGGCTCCCTCCGTGGTTACGCGCACTGCCTCCTACGGTCGCGTCGCTCCGGGTGCTGTATCCATGGCCCCCTGCGCGGCTCCCTCCGTGGTTACGCGCACTGCCTCCTACGGTCGCGTCGCTCCGGGTGCTGTAGTTGCGTACGCAACCATGCGGGGGTAGGCATGAACGCATGATCACAGCTGCCGCGTATTCCGTTTCCGCGCCCGACGGCCGGTTCACCAAAACAACTATCGAGCGCCGCGCACTCGGCCCGCACGACGTGCTGATCGACATCATGTACGCCGGCATCTGCCACTCCGACATCCACCTCGCCCGCAACGAGTGGCACGGCACCAAGTACCCCTGCGTCCCGGGCCACGAGATCGCCGGTCTGGTCGCCGCGGTCGGTTCCGAGGTGACCAAGTTCGCGGTGGGCGACCGGGTGGGCGTCGGCTGCTTGGTCGATTCGTGCGGGCAGTGTGCGCCGTGCCTGGCCGGGGAGCAGCAGTACTGCGTCCGCGGCGCCACCTCGACCTACAACGGCACCGTCCCCGAGGAGGTCCAGGCCGGCGGTTACACCCTGGGCGGGTACTCGACCCAGGTCGTGGTGACCGACGGCTTCGTGGTGTCCATTCCGGAGGGCATCGGACTCGATGAGGCCGCACCGCTGCTGTGCGCCGGCATCACCCTGTATTCACCGCTGCGTCATTGGAACGCGGGCCCCGGCAAGCAGGTCGCGATCATCGGCATGGGTGGTTTGGGCCATGTCGGTGTGAAGCTCGCCGCCGCGATGGGCGCCGAGGTCACGGTGCTGAGCCATTCGCTGAGCAAAGAGGACGACGGCCGGCGTTTCGGCGCGCATCACTACTACGCCACCTCCGACCGCCAGATCTTCCGCGATCTGCGCAACCGGTTCGACCTGATTATCAACACCGTGTCCGCCGATCTGCCGATCGACACCTATATGCGCCTGTTGAACCTCGACGGCACCATGGTGATACTCGGGCTGCCCGACCAGCCCCTCGCGGTGCATCCGTTCACCCTCACCGGCAACCGCCGGTCGCTGGCCGGCTCGGCTATCGGCGGTATCCCGCAAACCCAGGAAATGCTGAACTTCTGCGCCGAACACGGCATCGGCGCGGAAATCGAGGTCATCTCCGCCGACCGCATCGATGCGGCCTACGAGCGCGTGGTCGCCAGCGATGTGCGGTACCGGTTCGTCATCGACGCCGCCACCATGTGAATGTCGAGGCGACGCCGGCGTCCGCGCGCTCGGCGTCGTCACCGCAGGGCGAAGCCGTGCCGTCGCCGGACGGCGGTACCGATCCGTCCGCCGATGTCGCAATCGAGCCGTCGGCGGATGGCCCCGCTCGGTCGCCGGACAACGCTGCCGCGCGGCCTGCGGTGCGATGCAACAACTCCGCAAGATTGCGGCGCACTCTCCCATGTGGGCGCGGCTGTGATCGTTGGTGTCGTATTCCACCTGCACCGTCAGCCGCTCCCCCAGGGTGAACGCGGTCAGCTTGGGTGGCATCCCGGGCCCCATGGCGAGCAGAGTGTCACGCACCAGCCGCACCCCCTCGGGGACGATATGGTCCGGCAACCGCCCGATGTTCGACCGCGCGATACTGGGCTGTCCGCGAGCATCCGGGCGGTGGCCTCGTCGCGAATGTATCTGCCCGCCAAGGCCAGACGCGCGGGGTCGCGGCGCTCCAGGGCCGCGCGGACGTCGGCGTGCACCACCCTGCCCAGTTCGAACGGAGCGGCGGATTCGGCCACCGCCAGTAGCGCGTCCCAGCCGGAGGCGCGTGTCCCAGCCGGAGGCGCAGTTGAGCACCGTCTCGTCGGGCAGCCACGGATCCAACGCGGCCCGCATATCGGCGGCATAGCCGCAGACCATCGGCAGTGCGCCGACGCCGCCCAGTTCGGCCCGGACCGCGGCCAGCGCACAGCCGCTCAGCAAGGCGTTGACCCCGATCCCGGCCGAGCGCGCCGCGGCGGCGAAGGCCGCGGTCACCTCCGGTTCCAGCTCGATCCGCTCGGATCCGGCGAGGTGAAGGCCGACATCACGACCGAACAGCGCGAGGGGAAAGTGGCGCTGACTCGAATGTTGTTGCCCGACAGAGATATCGAGGACATCGAGGACGACGACGGCGGCCCGATCGGCGTGCTGCTCTGGACGCTACTCGACGGTCTGCTCGTCCAGCGGCTACTGGACCCGAAGTCCGCCCCCTCGGCCGAGCAGCTCGTCGCCGGTCTGCGCACCCTCGCCCCGATGCTGTAGCCGCCGGTCCGGGCGTGGCCCGCATCCGGTCATCCGCGCACAGGCGCCGACGAACCTCACCCGCCGAGGACCACGCGAAGCACAGTCCCCGTTCCCGTGGTGACCAGCAGCGCGCGATCGTCGGTTGGGGTTTTCGAGACCGAGGTGGCCGGCACGCCCAGGTCGGCGACCGTGCAGACCCCGCCGGCGTCCGGGTCGACGCGGACCACGCGACCGGTCGTGGTCGCGACGTACAGCATCCCGTCCGGACCCACGGTGAGATCGTCGGGCAGGGCGGTCAGCGGGAGCGCCCCGACGGTGACCGAGGCCACGGTCGTCTGCGCCTGCGGAGCGTCGACGGGAATGCGGACGATGCGGCCGTCGAGGCTCTGATAGAGCGTCGCGTAGAGCGAATCACCCTGTAGCACAATGCCGTTCACCCCGGATGCGGCCGCACGCGCGGTCCAGTCGGCGTCGACGGAGCCGCCGGGCCGCACCTTCACCACTCCGTGCGCCGTATCGGCGACGTACAGATTGCCCGCGCCGTCGAAGGTCGCGCCGTTGGCCATGCCGAGACCGGAAACGTAGACCTGCGGCGCCGGATGGCCGGCGCCGGGATCGAACCGCACGACGCCGGAGGAATGCGCGCCGGGCAGCAGTCCGGTCGACGAGTCACCGAAGACCACGTACAGCGCACCGTCGGGGCCGAGCCGGATCGCACCGGGCGCATCCACCGGCACCTCCGCGGTCACGTGCCCGCCGGAGTCGTAGCGCTGCACCACATTTCGGAAGACGCGAGATACCCAGAGGTTGCCTTCCCCGTCGTAGCCGAGGTTCTCCGCGAAATCCAGCAGCGGGGCCGGGGCGGGCAGCAACTGTTCCACGGACGAGGCCGGGCAGCCGGGCGTCTCGGCACGAACCGGAGCGAGCGCGGCCGGAAGAGCGGCCGCAACGCCGACCCACACTGTCGCGAGAACGCCCACACTCGCGACATGCCCGACGCCGACCGGCCCGTGCGCACCGCCCCGGTCGCGCCGAGAGAGCCGTCGCCGGCCACGGCGCGCACCCCATGGGAACGAACCACCCATCACGGTCCTCCTGCCGTTCGCCGCCATACCCACGCGCCCGCAGTCGCGCCGGGCATCGACGCATCCGGGCCGGTTCGCGGGTCCGGCCGAATCCTACGTGTCGTGGTCCGGACACGCCCGGGCTCGCGCACACCGAGAACACCCCGCTCAGGAGTCGGCCGCAGCACGGCGGAACAGGTCGCGGGCGCCCGCCACGCGGCCGTCAGACGCCCGTACGACGGGTAATCGCCTGTGCGCCTTGGTATTCGGCGGCGAAATCGCACCGCGTACGCGCCCCGTCCGGACCCACCGGCCCCGGCCCCGATTCGCTACCTCCGAACTCCGCTCCCGACCGCCGCACACAGCGTAAGGTCGACCCTGGAACCGGGTCCGGGACCGCCACTGCCGCTATAACCGCAGGTCGTCCCCCGCCGGATCCGTGTCGGTGTTCGGCAACCGTGCTGGAGGTCCTCGCGTGCCCGACCGTGAATCGTTCGACTACATCATCATCGGAGCCGGGAGCGCGGGCTGCGTCCTCGCCCATCGCCTCACCGAGGATCCACAGGTCTCGGTCCTGCTGCTGGAGGCCGGTCCCGAAGACCGGGCCGACGAGATCGCGATGCCGGCGGCGTGGGGGAAATTGATTCGCACCCAATGGGATTGGCGCTACGAGACCACACCGCAGAAACATCTCGGCGGCCGGCGCGCGTACTGGCCGCGGATGAAGGCGCTGGGTGGATGCTCATCGATGAACGCGATGATCTTCATCCGCGGCAACCGTGCCGACTACGACGGCTGGCGCCGCGACTTCGGTGCGGTCGGCTGGAGCTACGAGGACGTCCTGCCCTACTTCCTGCGGTCGGAGACCAACACCGGCCTGCGTTCGCCGTATCACGGCACCGACGGCCCGCTGCACGTCGAGAACCGCCGCTACACCCATGAACTGACCGACGCCTGGATCGCCGCGGCCGCCGCCGCGGGCATTCCCCGCACCGACGATTTCAACGGCGCGACGCAGGAGGGCGTGGGTCGGTACCAGGTCACCCATCGCAACGGCCGCCGCTGGTCCACCGCCGACGGCTATCTGCGCCCGGCGCTGGACCGGCCGAATCTGACCGTGCGGACCGAGGCGCACGCCACCGCGCTGGTGCTCGCCGGGACCCGCGCGGCCGGCGTGACCTATCGCCGCCACGGCAGCGAGCACACCGTGCATGCCGAGGCCGAGGTGCTGCTGTCCGGCGGCACGATCAACTCGCCGCAGCTGCTCATCCTCTCCGGTATCGGGCCCGCGGCGCATCTGCGCGAACTGGGCATCGACGTGGCGGTGGACCTGCCCGGTGTCGGCGAGAATCTGCACGACCACCCGGTGACCCCGATCCTGTGGCGCACCCGCGGCGTCTCCGATCTCGCCGATTTCGAGACCCTGTTCCGGCTCGTCCAGTGGCAGGCCCTCGGCCGTGGGCCGCTGACCTCCAATGTCGGCGAGGGCGGCGGATTCGTGCGCACCCGGGAGGGGCTCGAAGGTCCCGACATCCAGTACCATGTCGCGCCGACGGCGTTCTACGACAACGGCTTTCACGAGAACATCGCGCCCATGTTCACCGCCGGACCGACGCTGGTCGAGGTGCACAGCCGCGGCCGGCTGCGGTTGCGGTCGGCCGATCCGCGGTGGAAGCCGGAGATCGATCCAGCCTACTTCGCCGACCCACGCGATGCGGATGCCCTGCTCGCGGGCTGCCGGCAACTGCTCGAGATCGCGCGGCAGCAGCCGCTGGCCCCGCTCCTCGATCGCTCCTACCTGCCCGAACGCGCCGACCAGATCGACGAGGACGGCTGGCGGGCCCACATCGCGCGCTGGACCCAGACGCTGTTCCACCCGGTCGGCACGTGCGCGATGGGCACCGGCGATGCCGCGGTGGTCGACCCCGAACTGCGCGTCCACGGTGTCAGCGGACTGCGCGTAGTCGACGCCTCGGTGATGCCCCGCGTGGTCCGCGGCAACACCAACGCGCCGACCATCATGATCGGCGAGAAGGCGGCCGATCTGATCCGCGGCCGCACCCCGTCGTCCACCACCGGCGCCGCTACGAAGGAGGCCACTCGATGACGACCGTGAACGAGATCGGTGAGATCGACACGCACGCCACCTTCGATGTGCACGATCCCGGCACCGGCGAGGTGGTGGGCACCTACCCCATCCACACCGAAGCCGATATCGAGGCGGCGGTGGCCCGGGCCCGCACCGCATACGAGTGGTGGTCGGGCCTCGACTACGCCGAACGGGCCAGGTGCCTGGCCGGATTCGCGGGACTGCTGGCCCGGCGGATGCGACAGCTGGCCGCGGTGATGCACGACGAGACCGGTAAGCCGTATTCCGATGCCGCGCTCGAGGTGGCGCTCAGTCTCGACCATCTGACGTGGGCGGGCCGCAACGCTCCGAAGGTGTTGGGCCGCAAGAGCGCTCGGGTGGGACTGCTCACGATCAATCAGGCGGCCTCGGTGGAGTACAAGCCGCTCGGCGTCATCGGCGTGATCGGCCCCTGGAACTATCCGGTGTTCACGCCACTGGGTTCCATCGTGTACGCGCTGGCGGCGGGCAATGCCGTGGTGTTCAAACCCAGCGAATACTCCCCCGGTGTCGGCCGCTGGCTGGTCGACATGTTCGCCGAGGTCGTGCCGGAACAGCCGGTGCTGCAACTGATCACGGGCGAGGGGGCGACCGGTGCGGCGCTGTGCCGATCGGGCGTGGACAAGATCGCCTTCACCGGCTCCACGGCGACGGCCAAGAAGGTGATGGCCGCCTGCGCCGAGAACCTCACGCCGTTGGTCGCCGAATGCGGCGGCAAGGATGTGCTCCTCGTCGACGCCGACGCCGATCTGAACGCCGCGGCCGACGCCGCGCTGTGGGCCGGAATGGCCAATGCCGGCCAGTCCTGTATCGGCACCGAGCGGGTCTACGTCCACGAGCGCGTCTACGACACCTTCGTCGACACCTTGGTGACGAAGGCGAAACAGCAACGGGCGGGCAATGATCCGGGCGCCAAGATCGGCCCTATCACGATGCCGAAGCAGCTCGACGTGATCCGCCGCCACATCGAGGACGCCGTCGCGCGCGGCGGCCGGGCCCTGACCGGCGGCATCGACACCATCGTCGGGCAGGTGGTGCAGCCGACCGTGCTGGTCGACGTGCCCGAGGACGCCCCGGCCGTGACCGAGGAAACCTTCGGGCCCACCCTGACGGTCGCGAAGGTGCCCGATATGGACACCGCGATCACTCGCGCCAACGACAGCCGCTACGGCCTGTCCGCCGCGGTGTACTCGAAGGCGCGCGGACGGGAACTGGCCGATCGGCTGCGCACCGGAATGGTCAGCGTCAACGCGGTTTTCACCTTCCCGCAAATTCCGTCGCTGCCCTTCGGCGGTGTCGGCGACTCCGGCTTCGGCCGCATCCACGGCCCCGACGGACTGCGTGAATTCACCTACGCCCACGCCGTCGCGCGGCAGCGCTTTCCCTCGCTGCTCGCCCTGACGACCTTCGACCGCACGCAGAAGGCCGACGACACCATGGCGACTCTGATGGCGCTGCTGTTCGGCCGGCACTGATTCGCACAGCACGAAGGCCACGTCCGGCGCGGAGCCGGACGTGGCCTTCGCCCGTATACCACCTGTGCGTGGTCTACTTCTCGGTCTGCTCGTGCAGCGCCTTCTTCGCGGCTTGCTGCGCGGCGTCGACCTGCTTTTCGAACTTGCCGCCGGTCTGCTTGTCGACCAGATCGCCGACCTTGTCGATCACCGGGTCGAGCTTGTCGGCATTCTTGGCCGCCAGGTCGGCCGCCTTACCGGCGGCATCCTTGAGCTGGTCGAACATACCCATGAGCGGTTCTCCTGATCTCGAAACAGTATTCGTAGGCTAACGCACTCGGGGCGAGCGAATCCTCGGCAACAGCTGTGAATTTCGCCCGGCTCCGGCCGCGAAGGACCGGCACGGACGCACAACGCCCGGGCGGCGGACCACCCGGGCGATGCGGATAGCTCAGCGGAGCAGACCTATTCGGCCGCTTCCGCCCGGCGGCGCACCCGGCGAGCCGCGGCGACCATATTGCGCAGCGACGGGTCCAACTGCCAGTAATGGCGCGTCTTCAAACCGCCGTCCGGATTCGCCCACAGCCGTTGCGGCGTCACGGCTTCGGCTGCGGCGGTGAGCAATTCGTCGATCTCGTCGATATCCGGAATGCGCGCCGAACGGCTCTCGTACACACCGGGACCCACGCCGTGGCTCAGACCGTGACCTTCCTCGACATCCTCGGCCAGCGCCTTGAGCACCCATTCCAGCGAGCGGGTAGCGACGATGGCGGTGACATCGGCGTCGAGTTCCTCGATGGCACGGACGATTTCGGAGCGGGCCGAATAGGCGATGTGGGTATGGATCTGGGTGTCGGGCCGCACCCCGGAGGTCGCCAGCCGGAACGCGTTGACCGCCCAGCGCAGATATTCGGTGCGCCCGTCCGGTCGCAGCGGCAGCAGTTCCCGGACCGCCGGTTCGTCGACCTGGATGATCGCCACGCCGGCCTTCTCGAGATCGGCCAGTTCGTCGCGGATCGCGAGCGCCACCTGATCGGCGGTCTCGTACAGCGGCTGGTCCTGGCGCACGAACGAGCGGGCCACCATCGTCACCGGACCGGTCACGATGCCCTTCACCGGCTTGTCGGTGAGCGACTGCGCGTAGGTGATCCACTCCACCGACATCGGCTTCGGCCGCGACACGTCGCCGTAGATGATCGGCGGCCGCACACACCGCGAGCCGTATACCTGTACCCAGCCGAAGTGAGTGGTCGCGAAACCGTCGAGCAGTTCGGCGAAGTACTGGACCATGTCGTTGCGTTCGTGCTCACCGTGCACGAACACGTCGAGGCCGATGTCCTCCTGCAGGCGGATGGTCGACTCGATCTCGGCCTCGATCCGCTTGCGGTACTCCTCGTAGGACAACCGGCCTTCGCCCAGGTCGTAGCGGGCCTGGCGCACCGCATCGGTCTGCGGGAAGGAGCCGAGCGTGGTCGCCGGAACCAGCGGCAGATTCAGCCGCTCCCGTTGCGCCTTCGCGCGCACCTCGTACGGTTCGCGCTCGCGCATCTGCGGCGTGACGGCGTAAACCCGTTGCCGCACAGCGTGTTTCTGCTTGAAATGCACCGACGTCGGCCGCTTCGCCCACTTCGCCGCGGTCTCGCCCCCTTCGCCGCCCCGATGCGCTTCGGTCAATGCCTTCGCCAGCGAAACAACCTCGAGCACTTTCTGTTTCGCGAATGCGAGGCGATCGGCGACATTGCCCTCGATGTCGTATTCGACCAGCAGGTCGTAGGGCACGTGCAGCAGCGTGGTACCGGTGGACACGACGAGATCCGGGCACACCTTCGACAACGCGTTGAGGTATTCGAGGGTGACCAGCCGGTCGGCACGCCAGACGTTGGTGCCACTGATCACGCCGGCGTAGAGCCGCTTGCGCCGGATTCCGGGAATCTCGGCGAGTTCCTCGGGCCGGGTGCGGTGACTGGCCAAGTCGAGCCCGATCGCCTCCACCGCGGTACCCGCCAGAATCCGCACGGCCTCACCGAAATCGCCGTACTGGCCGGTGACGAGGATGCGGGGACGCAGCGCTGCGGTCGACAGTCGCTGGTAGGCACGCTCGAACGCGGCCAGTTCCTCCGGAGTGCGCTCACTGGTGAAGCACGGCTCGTCGAACTGCACACAGGTGGAACCGCGCTTGGCCAGAATCTCGAGCAGCTGTTCGTAGACCGGCAGCAGCTTGTCCAGCAGGGTCAGCTTGTCGAATTCGGTCTCGCCCGGCACCTGTCCGGCCTTCGACAGCAACAGCAGCGACAGCGGGCCCAGCACCACCGGCCGCAGTTCGATGCCGCGGTCCATCGCCCGATCCCACTCCTCCAGCAAAGCCTCGGGATGCAGCGAGAATTCGGTATCGGCGTCGAGTTCGGGCTGCCGGTAGTGGTAGTTGGTGCCGAACAGGCGGACCAGCTCCAACGGCGGCAGATCCGGTCGGCCGCGCGCCATCAGGAAGTAGAAGTCGAGCGGGTGCAACTCCTCGCGATACGGCTCGAACCGCTTCGGCACCGCGCCGAACAGCAGCGCGTTGTCGAGAATGTGGTCGTAGAAGGAGAAGGTGTTACCGGGTACCTGGGTCAGTCCGGTCGCGGCCAGCTCGGAGAACTGGGTGTCCTGGATATCGCGCCCCACCGCGAGCAACTCCGCACGCGAGAGGGTGCCGTGCCAGTAGGACTCCAGTGCACGCTTGAGCTCCCGGTGCGGACCGATCCGCGGGTAACCCAGGATGCTCGATCCGAAACCGTCGGTGACGTTGACCATGAGCGGGACTCCCTTTCGAGCTGCGGTCGAGGACCTGTCTGCAGCGTATGCCCGGTAACGGTGAATACCCGCCGACCAGGCGGTGGGTACTAGCTGGTGTGGATGAAGTTGGGAACAGTCCGGGGCGCTGCGATGCCGGGCCTTCGCATCGCCACCACGTGCACCGGGTGAACCGCGCCGCGACGCCTCCCGGCGTTTGCGCACCGGCGACCGAATCGGCGCCTACGACCCACCCGCCCCGGCCGGAGCGAATCCGGCGAGCGAGCCCCTGGTCCACAGACCGGGCAAAGGCTCTGCCGCAGCATCCGAGCCGGCTGCTCCTCGGCCCGTTCTACCGCTTACCCCCGGTTGTACTGGTAGAAGCCCGCACCCGTCTTCTTACCGAGCAGTCCGGCCTCGACCATGCGCATCAGCAGCGGCGGCGCCGAGTAGAGCGGCTCCTTGAATTCGGCGTACATGGAGTCGGCGATCGACTTCACCGTGTCGAGGCCCACCAGGTCGGTCAGGGCGAGCGGGCCCATGGGGTGGGCGCAGCCGAGCACCATCGCCTTGTCGACGTCTTCTTTGGTGGCGAAACCGGATTCGACCATGCGGATGGCCGAGAGCAGGTACGGCACGAGCAGCGCGTTGACGACGAAGCCGGAGCGGTCGGCGGAGCGCACGACCTGCTTGCCGAGGACGTCAGCCGCGAAGGCTTCGGCGCGCGCGGAAACGGCTTCGCTGGTCTTGAGGGTGGTCACGAGTTCGACGAGCGGCAGCACCGGCACGGGGTTGAAGAAGTGCATGCCCACGACCCGCTCGGGGTTGTTGGTGGCGACGGCGATCTTCATGATCGGAATCGAGGAGGTGTTGGAGGCCAGCACGGCGTCGGGGTCGGTGACCACCTTGTCGAGTTCGCTGAAGATCGCGGTCTTGACGTCTTCGCTCTCCACGACGGCCTCGACGACCAACTGCCGGTCGGCGAAGTCACCGAGGTCGGAGGTGAACCGCAACCGCCAGGCGGCCTGTTCACGCTCGCGCTCGGTGATCTTGCCGCTGCTCACACCGCGATCCAGCGATCGCAGGATGCGGGCGCGGCCGGCGGCGGCCAGTTCCCGGGTCTGTTCGAACACGAGCACATCGATATGCGCCCGAGCGCAGACCTCGGCGATTCCGGCGCCCATCTGTCCAGCGCCGATGACTCCGACGCGTTGAATCTTCTCGCTGCTCACTGCGGTTCCGCCTCTCCGGGTTTTTTGCGGGCGGCTAAGTGCCGCGGTAGTCGTGCATCCGTTGTGTTACGTCGGGTGCCAAACCGGTTGTGGGTGGTGTGCTATCGGAAAAGCCCTCCCCGCCGGGGCTGTTCGGACGGGAAGGGCTTCGGACACTCGTTGCAGGAGCGCCCATCTCGGGTGGTGGGAACCGGCGGCGACAGCTGCCGCCGCCGGTTCACACCACCGCCGCCCGCGAAGGGCGACTGGGATATCTCAGTGGAACTGGCCCTCTTCGGTGGAGCCCTTCAGGGCCGCCGTCGAGGTGTTCGGGTCCACGGTGGTGGCGATGGTGTCGAAGTAGCCGGCACCGACCTCACGCTGGTGCTTGATGGCGGTGAAGCCACGCTCGGCGGCGGCCTTGAACTCGCGCTCCTGCAGGTCGACGAAGGCGGTCATACCCTCGCGGGCGTAGCCGTAGGCCAGGTCGAAGGCCGCGTAGTTGAGCGAGTGGAAGCCCGCCAGGGTGATGAACTGGAACTTGAAGCCCATCGCCGCCAGCTCGCGCTGGAACTTCGCGATGGTGGCGTCGTCCAGGTGCGCCTTCCAATTGAACGACGGCGAGCAGTTGTAGGCCAGCAGCTGGTCCGGGAACTCGGACTTGACGCCCTCGGCGAACTTGCGGGCGACCTCGAGGTCCGGAATACCGGTCTCCATCCAGATCAGGTCGGAGTAGGGGGCGTAGGCCTTGGCACGCGCGATGCAGGGCTCGATGCCGTTCTTGACGTGGTAGAAGCCCTCGGCGGTGCGCTCACCGGTGATGAACGGACGGTCGCGCTCGTCGACGTCGGAGGTGATCAGGGTCGCGGCCTCGGCATCGGTGCGGGCGATGACGACGGTCGGGACGTCGGCGACGTCGGCGGCCAGACGAGCCGAGGTCAGGGTGCGGATGTGCTGCTGGGTGGGGATCAGCACCTTGCCACCGAGGTGGCCGCACTTCTTCTCCGACGCCAGCTGGTCCTCCCAGTGGGTACCGGCGGCACCCGCGGCGATCATGGCCTTCTGCAGCTCGTAGACGTTCAGCGCGCCACCGAAGCCGGCCTCACCGTCGGCGACGATCGGCACGACCCAGTTGTCGACCGAGGTGTCGCCCTCGACCTTGGCGATCTCGTCGGCGCGCAGCAGCGCGTTGTTGATGCGGCGCACGACCGACGGCACCGAGTTGGCCGGGTACAGCGACTGGTCGGGGTAGGTGTGGCCGGACAGGTTCGCGTCACCGGCGACCTGCCAACCGGACAGGTAGATGGCCTTCAGGCCGGCACGCACGGCCTGCACGGCCTGGTTACCGGTCAGAGCGCCGAGCGAGTGGATGTACTCGCCTTCGGCGTTGACGCCCTCCCACAGCAGCTCCGCACCCCGGCGGGCAAGCGTGTGCTCTTCGACGACATTGCCCTGCAGCTGCACGACCTGCTCGGCCGTGTACTCGCGGGTGATGCCCTTCCAGCGCGGGTTGGTGTCCCAGTCCTTCTGGATCTCCGCAGCGGTCTTCGGGGTGCCGACGTTCGACATCTGATGACTCCACTTCTTCGTTCGGTCTCGGTTGCCCCGCTCGCCGAACATCCGCGCCGACTACGGGTCGCGATGTCCAAACTCTGCTGGAGCGGCAATTTGCAGGGTTGCTATGCCCATCGGGTGTACTTCCACACGATGGCACAACTAAAAATTGCCGTCTACCTGTTGCAAGTGTGAATCTCCGCTAGCTTTGCGGGGGCCTTTGCTAAGTCTGCAAAATTTGCCTATTGATTGCGCGCCCCAGTTCTACTGGCGAGTAGGCCTGACATGCGGTTTTACGTAACGCCCGTACTGTTTCAGCGAGCCGTACCACCGCGGCGATTCGGGAGCACGCATTGCCGACTGTGATGACCTTCACAAGCGCGGGCGGCTGCCCTCGGTGCGCGTCGCGTCACTCCCAGCTCCGCACGATTCGGACATACCGCGGCGGCTCGGCCGAGCGGCTGCGACACTGATCGTCGTGCCCCGGGGGTCGGCACCGGAACCCGGAAAGGAACACGATGCGCAAACTGTGGACCGCGGTCGCGGGCGTCGCCTGCTCCCTGGCACTGGTCACGACGGCCGCCGTGATCGAGGCGCCCGGCGCGGCGGCAGATACGCCGGCGGTGCAATCGGTGGAGCCGCTGGCCGCGGCGGCGACGCTGCCCGGATCCGTGGATTCCCAGCGCATTCTCTATACGACGAGCACGGTCGGGAACCAGCCGACGGTCGCGAGCGCCGCGGTGTACTTTCCGCCGGACCCGGCCCCGGCCGGCGGCTGGCCGGTCGTCGCCTGGGCGCACGGCACGGTCGGACTCGGTGACAGTTGCGCCTACAGCATCGCCGGCCCCGGCGACGTGGATCGGGACTGGGCGTATCTGGGTACCTGGCTGAAGCAGGGCTACGCGATCGTGGCCGCCGATTACGCCGGCCTCGGCACTCCCGGTGATCACCCGTATCTCAACGGCGTCGTCGAAGCGCACAACGTGGTCGACGCCGTGCGGGCGGCCGTCGGCCACTATTCGCAGCTGTCGCACAGATGGGTCGTGGTCGGCCAGTCGCAGGGTGGCGGCGCGGCGATGTTCACCGCGCGCTACGCGACGGAGTTCGGCGGTCCCGACCTCGATTACCGGGGTGGCGTCGGCACCGGCGTACCGGCCTATATCGAGGACATCCTGATGCCGCTGGGCCCGGGCATCCCGCCGGTGAAGCTGAGCCCGCACACCACCGGATACGTTCTTTACATCCTCAACGGCCTGCGCACCACATTCCCGGAGCTCGGCATCGAATCCTTCCTGACCGATTCCGGCCGGAACTGGCTCGACCGCGCGAAGGACGAATGTCTCACACCCCTCGGGGACGATCTGGCCGCCGCAGGCGTGGTGATCGGCGATCTGTTCACCCGCCCGTTGGCGCAGATTCCGAATCTGCACGGTTTGCTGGCCGGCTACCTGGGCTTGCCCGAAACCGGTTACGACAAGCCGGTTTTCATGGGCCAGGGCCTGCGCGACACCGATGTGATCACCCCGGAGACACTGCGCTACGCGGGGGTTCTGACCGCCAACCGGCAGCCGCTGACTTTCAGGAGCTATCCCACCGATCACAGCGGCACGGTGAACGCCTCTCTGGTCGATTCGTTGCCGTTCGTTCGCGGCCTGTTCGCCTGACAGTACAACTCGGTCGGTTATTCGGCTGTGCTATGTCACAACCGGATTCCCGCGCCGATCGGTGCCCGCCGGGGAATTCCCATCACCGACACGACGCCGCGCACGGAAGCGGTTATCGTGGCCCTCACGTGTGACGATCTGGCGACGGGCCGCGACGACCGGCGGGCCCGCCCACTCGCGCACGCTGATCGGGAGCATGTGATGCGTGACATCGTCGAGGACCTGCTACGGGTCTGGCATAGCGGCCGCACGGGCGGCCTGGCAACCCTGGTCCGCACCTTCGGAAGCTCCCCCTTACCGGTGGGCTCGGCGATGCTCGTCGACCCCGACGGCGGTGTGCACGGATCGGTCTCCGACGGCTGCTACGAGGCAGCCGTCTACGAGACCGCGGTGGAGGCCGCGCGCACCGGCCACCGGGAGCTGCGGCGCTTCGACGCGACCTCCGGGTTCGAGGTGAGCGCGGACTGCGGAACCATCGACGTGTTCGTAGAACCGTTCTCCCGCAACCACTTTCCGGAATTCGCCGCGGTGGCCGGTGATATCGCGCGGCACAAGCCGGTCACGGTGTTCACCGTCGTGTGGCACAACGACCCGGAGGTGATCGGCCAGCATCTGGTCACCGACCGCCGGCACAACACCGAGCTGGTGTCGCTGCCGGAATCGGATGTGTTCGTCTCCTCCCACACCGCGCCGCCGCGACTGATCATCTTCGGCGCGAACACCTTCGCCGCCGCGTTGACGACCCAGGTCCGGCTGCTCGGCTACCGGGTCACCATCTGCGATCCGCGCGAGGCCTTCGCCGTGCCCGCCTCGTTCCCGGGCGCGGAGGTGGTGGTGGACTGGCCGCACCGCTATCTCAACGCCCAGTCCGGCGCCGGGGCCATCGACCGCACCACCGCGATCGTCGCCGCGACCCAGGACCCGAAATTCGAGATTCCCCTGCTCACAGTCGCGCTGCGACTACCCGAGCTGGGTTATCTGGGCGCGCTCGGCTCGCATTCGGCGCACGACCATCGGCTCGAGGCATTACAGGCCGGCGGATTCGGCGCCGACACGCTCGCCCGGTTGCACGCGCCGGCGGGCTTCGACGTCGGCGCCCGCACCCCGATGGAACATGCCGTGGCGATCGCCGCCGAACTGCTCGCGGTCCGGTCCGCGGGTTCGAGCCGGACTCCGGCACACGCCACCGCCGCCGCCTCCTGATCGGCCCGGTCGGCGACCTCAGGATTCGAACCAGTCTCGGGCCGAACGTCGCAGCAGCAACCCGGCGACCAGCACGGAGACCACGGGCCCGAGCCAGCCGGGCGGGCGGCCCACGACGATCGAGGGCACCGTCCACAGTGCGTTGAGCACCGCGAGCAGGACCGCACTGATCCGGATGCTCGCGCCGACGGCGCCGAAGGCCAGGGCTACCGCGCCCAATATCCAGCTCGCGACGAACGACAGCCCGGTGATCAGTGCGATATGCGAGCCGGACAGCCAGCCCGCGGTGACCGTGCAGCCGACGCCGACCACGGCCAGGCCGAGCGCGAGGACCTGTGCCGCGCGAACCGTGAAGGGCATCTCGGGGATCGATACGTCGCTGTCTCTTATACACATCTGACG
>NZ_PSZE01000027.1 GCF_002933465.1 Nocardia nova | reverse complement strand
CCATTCCCCCATAACCCCTCACCCCCACATTCACTCACCCACCGCAAACCTCATGCATCGCGGAAGATAAGAATTTCCTTACAACATGGGGAAATGGCGCGTTTTGATACAAACTACCTCCCTTCCGGCCCTGGAAACTCTGGATGCATTGGGCATGTGATGGATAGGTGACCGCGACGCTGCACAAGATTCTCGCCGGCGACAGCTACCGCTACTACCTTCGCCAGGTCGCCGCCGCCGATGCCTCCGACCGCGGCCCCGGAAGCCTGTCGGACTACTACTCCGCCCACGGAGAACAACCGGGTAGGTGGTGGGGCAACGGACTAGCCGCCCTGAACCTCTCACCCGGCGACGAAGTCGCCGAAGCGCAGATGCGAGCACTGTTCGGACAGGGCCGCCACCCCGACGCAGAAGTGATCGCCGCACACATCATCGCCTCCGAGACTGCGAAGGGAACCGCGCTCAAAACCGCGAAGGCAATGGCGGAGCGAGCGACACGGTTGGGCAACCCCTATCGGACGTATTCCGGTGAGAACGAGTTCCGCAAACGCTGCGGGGAGGCGTTCTCCGAACACAATATCGCTGCCGGAGTCGGCGCCCGCGCGGCGATTCCCGACGAGGTTCGCGCACGTATTCGCACCGACGTCGCGACGGAAATGTTCACCGAACACTACGAGCGACCGCCGTTGGATGACCGTGAGTTGTCCGGGTTCGTCGCCAAGATTTCGCGCCCGAAATCAGCGGCGGTCGCCGGATTCGACATCACGTTCTCTCCCGTCAAAAGCGTCTCCGCGCTCTGGGCCATCGCACCCATCGAGGTCTCCCAGCGCATCGCCAGCGCCCACGACGCCGCCGTCGACGACGCCCTCAGTTGGCTGCAAGAACACGGGATCTTCACCCGCGCGGGCCGCAACGGCGTGCGCCAGATCGATGTCGACGGCATCATCGCCGCACGGTTCGTCCACCGCGAATCCCGCTGCGGTGACCCTGATCTGCACACCCACGCCCTGATCGCCAACCGGGTACGCGGTGCCGATGGCAGGTGGCGAACCCTGGACGCTGCGGTGGTCTACCGGCTGAACGTGACGATCAGCGAGATCTACAACACCCGCCTCGAACACCACCTACGCGCCGACCTCGGCGTCGAGTTCACCGAACGCCCCGGCACGAACCCGAACAAACGCCCCATCCGCGAAATCGATGGCATCCCCACAACGCTCATCCGGTACTGGTCGCGCCGCGACGCCGCCATCCGGACGCGGCTGGGCGAGCTGACAGTCGACTTCCACCAGCAACTCGGGCGCGAACCCACACCGGTCGAGATGTGGAACCTCGCGCAAGTCGCCACCTTGCAAACTCGGCCGGCCAAACACCTGTCCCGGTCATGGGCCGAACAACGCTGCGACTGGCGTGCTCAAGCGGTCACCGTCCTCCGCGACGGTCACGCCCTCGATCAGGTCCTCGCCACCACGCTGAACCGGGCGCCGGCACCCTCGCCGGTGGTCGATGAGCAGCGCATCGCGGACATCGCCCGCCACGTTGTGGAGGTGGTGTCGGCGCAGCGGTCGGTGTGGCAGCACCACCACATCCGCGCCGAAACCGAACGCCGCATCCGCGCCCTCACCGACCGCGACACCTGGGCCGCCGTCGCCGACGCCGTTGTCGCCCAGGCACTCTCACCCCGCAATTCCCTCGCTCGCGGAGACCCGGACATCGCCGCCGAACCCGATCTCGCCACCGTTCCTGAGTCGTTCCAGCGCCGCGACGGCGCCAGCGTCTACACCCGCTCCGGCACCCAGAACTACACCTCCGCCCACCAACTCGACATCGAATACCGCCTCGCAGAGCTGTCGGTGCAGCCCGGTGGACGCATGATCGACGAGAGTTTCGTGACCGCCGCGATCGATGACTACAACGCCGATCCCGCGAACCACGGCAAGAAACTCAACGCCGGCCAAACCGCCATGGTCACCCACTTCGCCACCTCCCCCGCCCGCATCGCCATCGCCTCCGCGCCTGCGGGCACCGGGAAAACCACCGCCATGCGCGTGCTCGTCGACGCCTGGCGCGCCTCCGGCGGAACAGTTCTCGGCCTCGCGCCCGAAGCCGCCCCCGCCGCGATCCTCGCCGAAGCCACCCGCACACGAGTAGAAACCGTCGACCGACTCCTGCACATCCTCAACCGACACCGATCACACCACGACACCGACCGGGTGCGGACGGCCGACGACTTCCCTGCCTCCGCACCGATGTGGATCCACCAAATAGACGAGCAGACGCTCGTCATCGTCGATGAACACATCAAACTGTCGGATCGAAAACGCCTGCAGCTGTTCGAATTCCTCACCGCCCGCGGCGCCACCATCCGCTGCGTCGGCGACGACAAACAACTGCCCGCCATCGACGCCGGCGGCGCCGGGATCGACACCACCCACACCCCCGACACGATCACCCTGACGCACGTGGTCCGCTTCGCCGACACCGCCGAAGCCACCGCCGGACTCCAACTCCGCGACGCAGACCCCGCCGGGTTCGGCTTCTACCTCGACAACCAGCGCATCCATTCCGGCAGCGCCGCCACCATCGCCGACAAAGCCTACAGCGCATGGTTCGCCGACCAGCACGCCGGACGCGAAGCCATCATGCTCGCCCCCATCCACGACATCGTCACCGACCTCAACCGCCGCGCGCGCACCGACCGCCTCGCCCGAACCCCCGAAACACCCTCGGCAACGACCACATTGGGCGACGGATCGGTCGCCTCCGCCGGCGACATCATCTGCACCCGGCGCAACAACCGGCACGTGCGACTCGGTGACACCGACTGGGTGCGCAACGGTTACCGGTGGCGCATCGGCACCGTCCACCCCGACGGCAGCCTCACTGTCACCCACCTACGCCCCGGCGCAAAACCGGGCGCCGCCACCGTTCTGCCACCCGAATACGTCGGCCTCCATGTCCGGCTGGGCTATGCGATGACGATCGATTCCGCGCAAGGAACCACCGCCGACACCTGCCACACCGTGCTCACCGGCAGCGAGTCCCGCAACCAGCTCTACGTCGCCGTCACCCGCGGAATCCACGCCAACCACCTCTACGTCCCGACCACCGTCGATGCCAGCGAGCTGTCGTTCTGGACCGAGCCCGCCATCCTGCCCCGCACCGCCGTCGAAGTCCTGCAACACATCCTCGCCCGCGAGGCCACCCACACCAGCGCCCACACCGCCCTACGCGACGCCCTCGACCCCTATCGCCGGCTCGGCCGCGCCGGCGACGTCTACCTCGATGCTGTCGGCGTCGCCACCGAACACGCCCTGGGCCCCGACGCCCTCGCCCAGCTCGACCACGACGCCGAAACGCTGCTGCCCGGCCTCACCGACGCCCCTGCCTACCCCACCCTGCGCCATCACCTGGCCATCCTCGCCCTCGCCGGCCACGATCCCGCCACCGCCCTACGCCAGGCCATCGATCACCGCGAACTCGACACCGCGATAGACCCGGCCGCCGTACTGGATTGGCGCCTCGACACCAGCGGCGCCCACTCCACCGGAACCGGACCCCTGCCCTGGCTGCACGGCCTGCCCCACCGGTTATCCGACCCAGCCATCGCCAGCCAACTCCACGCACGCCGACGCATCGTCGCCGACCTCACCACCCAGATCACCACCGACGCCCGCACCTGGGTCGCGGCCACCGCGCCGGTCTGGGCGCGGCCCCTTCTCGGCAACCCGGAGTTGATCGCCGAGCTGGCGGTGTGGCGCGCCGCCCACCATGTCCCCGACACCGACCTGCGCCCCACCGGGGCCGCCCGCTTCCCCACCCGCGAACGCGACCATCAAACCAGACTGAACACACGGGTGACCGATGCGCTCGCCGACCTGCACACCGCCACCCACACCTGGGAGCCCCTGGCCAAACGCCTCGACACCCGCATCACCCGCGACCCCTGGTGGCCCGTGCTCGCCGCCCACCTCGACACCGCAGCCGCGGCTGGACTCGACATCGACACGCTGCTCACCGACGCCGCCACCCAGCGTCCACTCCCCGACGACATGCCCGCAGCCGCACTCTGGTCCCGCCTGCGCCTCGACCCCGCCGCACTCACCACCCCCACCGGACACCTTCTGCGCCCCGACTGGACCCCGCACCTGCACCACATCCTCGGCCCCGACACCGCCGAACACGTCATAAACGACCCGGCCTGGCCGCGCCTGGTCGCCGCCATCGACACCGCCCCCACCGACTGGACACCCCACGACCTGCTCGCCGCCGCCCACGAACTTCTCCTCGCCGCCACCGACGACAACACGACACCACCGCGCACCGATCAACTCGCCACCGCACTGGCCTGGCGCATCGAAATACTCACCCACCCAGCACCCGAACCCGAAAACCCCCACACCGCAACCGGAATTACGACCGACATGACCCAACCACCACCCGAGCCCCACAACACCAGCCCAAACCACAACAGTGTCGATCCGTTGCCCGCCGACATCGTTCACGCGATCGGCGACCTTGTGTCCTCCGGCAGGATCGACGATGCCCGACATGCCTTCACCCGCCTCACCGCCCACCTCGACAACCCCGAACGCGACGTCCTCCAACGCGTCATCACCACCCTGACCGCCCGCGCCTACCCGGTAGCGGTCGCGCGTCTCCGCTGGGCCGCCGACCGCTACCCCGAACACCGCGAATTCATCCTCACCGCAATCCCTGCCACCGACCCCCGCCTCCACCAGCCACCCACCGACCCGCGGCCCCGCCGCGACCCGCGCACCGCAGCACGCGATCACCGCGAATACGTGGATCCCACACGGCGGCGTCCATCCCGCCCCGACCCCGGCCGCGACGCGTTCGACACCTACAACCAAGCCTTCGCCGACCTCGACACCGACCCCACCCACCTACCCGTCCCCGAAGGAATCGGCACCACGCGCCACCGCCCCGGCAAAGAAGCACCAGAACGCTCCGACACCACCAGCTTCCTCGCCGGCACCGGACACGCCGTCGACTACGACCGCTACGCCGTCCCCGACCACCACGAACTCCCCTGCCTCGCCTGCGGACTCGAACGCGCCCGCACCGACACCCAGCAACACCACTGCGACGACGGACTCTGCAGCACCTGCCGCGACAACAACCAACCCGGCATCCCCGACCACCACCCCGCCGATCAGGTCGCCGCCCGCTGCACATTCATCACCGACCGGCACCCACCCACCGCGGCACTAGCACTACTGCGGAAAGACTGGCGCCACACACGAAACCCAGCCGACCGCGCGACCATCGAAGCCTTCGCAGACGCACTCCTGACAACCGAAACCCCGGCCAGCCAGAACAATTCATCGCAAGATCTCGCCGGCGACAGTGGGTTCGATCCGTCCAACCTCACTCACATGCTCACCGATACCGAACTCGTCCAAGCGATCGGCACCCTCGAACTCCGCATTCAACTCGCCGACGACGAGGCCACCATCTACGGCCCAGCACCCAGTACCACCCACGCAGGCGACCCGATCGATATCGGCTGGCTGGAAGAAGAACTCACCGAACTCCACGCCGAACGCATACGCCGCGCCCACCTTACGCCCGAACAAACCACCACCGAACAGGCCCAGCGCGCCAACCGCGAAGACGAAGTCGATCGCTGGTCTGCCCTCCAACACACCGGCCTGGACACCAGCGCAGCTGCCGGAACCGACGGCCCTGAGCTCTAGAGCAACATCCGACGATCCCAGCTGCCCGACCCCAGCACCGCTGGCGCCTCGAATCCGAGTGACCAGGAAGTGCATCTTCGCTACACGCGGCCGAGCCGAGAGCTGGCCGCAGGCGCGGACCCACACCGCTCTCGGTCCGTCGCCCAGGCATGCAGCATGCATTCCAGCTGCGATAGAGATCCACGCTCGGCTCGGATCTCCATCGGTTCAGCGGGAGCGTCCTTCTCGTCCTCGTTCTTTTTCCAGAGCCCGCGCGCGAGCTTCCCGGCCCGCGCGGGTGGAACCGCTGCGGGGTTCGATGCCGCGGTGCCGCGAGTCCTCACCTGGCGCGGGAAACGAACGCCGTAGCTTGTCCGCGACATCATCGGGCAGCCGTTCCAGAAAGCGTTCCCTCGCTTCGCGCTGCTCACGTAGGCGTCGGGCTTCACGCTCGGCTGCTGTACGTCGTTCAGCCTCGGCCCGCGCACGCTCGGTCATAGCACGGAAACGCTCGAGCACGTAGGCGAGCCGGGCGCCGCGATGGTGTGCTTGTGTGATCGCGTCGAATCCTCGCTCGGCGCCGTCGCGGAACCGCCCGTAGATCGTGGCCAGTCGCTCACCGCGCGTGCGAGCCCGCTGTTCTCGCGACTTCCGCGCGCGGTCAGCTTCCCGTTGCGATCGCTGCCGGGCCTCCCGTTCTTGTTGGCGTTGCTTCAGACGGTCGCCAGACAGGCCGGGCAACTCCAGCTGCCGCGCCCGCGCGATGCGTTGGCCTTCCAGGATCGCCAGCCGCGCATCCTCACGCGAGACGATGCGATGTTCGAACCTGTCAGGGAACTCGCGTGTGGCCAGGTTCAGCATGACCTGGACATCGCGTGAGATCGTCTCGCCTTCTACCGTCTCCCAGCGGCTACTGATGAGGCTGCCTTCTCGCAGAGCGTCGATTTCCTTTTCGATCTGCCGGACCGCTTCACGGCCTTCAACGCGACCCGATTTCCGTTCGCGGCTCTTGTCGACCTTGCCGGTGCGGGGATTGACCTGGGCTGAATCCAGGATCCGCCCTTCGCTGCCGAGCGGAACCTGCTGTCGCCACCCGGCCTCGCGGGTCTCCTTCTCGAGATACGCCCGGCCGATTTCGAAATAGCGGCCTCGCTCGTGCGACGACATCCCGTTGCGAAGCGCGTCGTAACCATCTGGCCGGTCACTCATGCGACATCAAGCGTTTCCCCGGCGCTTGGTGACCCGTTAGGCGGGTGTGCCTGCTTCGCGGATGGCGTAGTCCAAGTGCTCGGCGCTCTCGATCCGAAACAGCGTCTCGACCATGCTCACCGGCTCTTCGCGATGCCCGTCCACGAAATGCACCGCTGGACGGAAACCGTAGTCCGCATACAGCGGGTTGTAGGTGAGCTTGCTGGTGGTCCACACCATCCCCGGATGTTGATGACGAATGCATTCGCCCACGAACCGGATGAATTGGTCTGCCTTGGAGTGGTTTTCGGGCGCGATGAAGCCTTCCCAGCTCGCGAAGAGCACGCGAGATGTTTCGATGATGCGAGTAGACAGCGGTGGCTGCCACCAAGGATCCGAGTAGTCCGCGATACCCGCGACGGTCTCAGTCAGAAACGCACGGATCGCCGATTCCATGCGGTCTGGGTTGCTCCACTCCAGCCACGCCTGCGTCTGGCCGTCGAATTCGATCTCGAATCCCAGCTGGCTTCGGTCGTCAGTCATCACTGCTTCCCCTGCAAATGTCGTGACCGCTCATATCGGTGGCTCTCAGGTTCATCCGCAGCCACACTCAACGAGGGCACCTCGCGTCAGAACGACGAAGCTACCAGCGCCGGCCCGTAAAACGCATACCCAGCTCGTCCACCGGGGAGTTCGGATCGTTGTGAGGCTGCCGGTCGATGCGTCACCGCAGCGAGGACCGACCCGGAATTCTGACCGCGATCCCGTTGTCGAGCACGTCACGATCCGCTGGGGCTTCACCGTCGACCTGCATCCGGCCGAAGCGGTGCCGCATGCACCGTGTGAGCGATGTACACCAGTCGGCCGGACAGTAGTATCCCGTCTCGGCGTGGTCCGCAGTCCTGGGATGGGGTCATTCCCTTCGTCGTGCACGTTTGTCCGTCTCCTTCGCGTGGCCATTTAGTGGCGTACCAGTTGGTCGACCAGGACGGCGATCGGTGGTAATGCGCTGTTGGCGGCCGCGAACGATTGCATACCGGCAGTGATCTGCGGTGAGTGCAGTGCCGCGGTAGCGGCTGCGTGGACTTGTTTGCGGATGCAGTTGCCTGTCGGGTCGATAACTACACCGGCATCGGCATCGATACAGCGGCGAGCGACGAACAACGTGTCATTGTGGGCTGGAGCGATTATCGGGACGACGGCCCGATGTAGCGCTTCGAGAGTCGATGTGGCGCTGCCGTGACACAGCAGTAAGTCAGCATGGGGCAAATGGTGGAGCAAATCCAACTCAGCCGTCACCGAGATATTGACTCCTGTTCGGGCACTGAGGTATTCGGACCAGCCGCGAAGAATGACTCGTTTCGAAGTTTTCCGGATTTTCACCCTCAGCGATTTGATACCGGCATCGATCAGACCCATCAGGGCCTTACCGAGCACTTCTATCGGCGGCTCGGTGATGAAGGTGCCGAAGCTGATCAGCGCGCGAGGTCGCTGCCGCCGCGAGTATCCGTGTATTGCTTCGGCCGCTGTTCGCGACCGGTATCGGTAGCAGCGCAGATTCTCCTGTGGTGGTTCGCTCCCGCTGAAGAACCAGCGCGGCCCGAACGCGACTGTTCCCAGATTCAGGGGCGATCGTAGGTCGTCGGCGTCGTAGCCGCGGACCAGTGTCCGTCGGCGCGCTTCTTCGGCACTACCGTTTGGGGTGGCGGCGTCCGCACACGACACCACCCGCAAAAACGGCACACCGTGGTCGACGGCTGCCACCACCGCTCCGCGCTCGGAGGTGTCGCACACGATCAGATCGGGGTGTAGTTCGGTGATCAGACGTTCGATGTCACGGCGACTGCGCTGGCCCATCCGGCGAATGATCTCGTCACCGGAGATACTCGAACTGCTCCGTAGATAGCTTTCGAACCCGGCCGGCTGATGCTGGGCGTCCAGCGAACCGATGCCGGTGAATGCGGCGACTTCCTGACTGCCGCATAGGTACACGCGGCAATCCGATTGGGCGGCGAGGTCTTCCACGAGCGGCAGCAGGGTATTGCAGTGGCCGGGTCCGGGGGCGTAGGCGGCGAGGATGGTCATCATCGCCGGGCCCCATCTCGGAGAAGGGATGTGCTGTCCAGCGGTGTGGACGCGGTTTTCACCTTGTGCGCGCTGTCGATGAGGGTGTCCGGGTTCAAGCGGGTCGCGGTCAGTGCGCCGTCGATGGCGCGGCGCCGGTCGTCGTCGGGAATCGCGGCCAGGTAGGGGTAGCTGCCGTGGAGCAATGGGGCGATGTGGCGGTGCAGGGGCTGTTGGCTGTTCCACGTGGCGATGGCGTCGATCTCGGTGTCGATCCCGGCGGCCGAGAGCCAGTCGGTGATGCGGGGATCGTTGCCAGAGCTGACGATGCGGCCCGGCTGGTGGCCGAGCAGGCGCAGCTGCGCGTGAAAGGCCGCGTCGAAGGCGGTGACCGGTTCGGGTTGATCGGTGGTGGAGATGATCCGGATAAGCGAGCCGCCGGGGCGAAGCAGCCGCGCGGCCTCGGCGACGGCGAACAGCGGTTCGTCGACGAAACAGAGTGCGGCATGTTCGAATACCACATCGGCGCAGGCATCTGGCAGGCCCACGCTCATGCAGTCCTCCTCGCGGACCCGCACCTGATCGAGGTTGCCGGTGTGCTGTTGTAGGACTGCTCGCATGCCGATGGCGGGTTCGATGGCGACGAGGCTGCGAGTATGCGGTGCGGCGATGCGGGTGATGGCGCCGGTTCCGGCTCCGTACTCGATGGTGTCGCGCCCGGCCAGCCGACTGCGGGCGATCGTGGTGATCGCGGCGGTGAATTCCGGTGCGGCGAAAGGCCGGTCGTGGTCGTAGCGGGCAGCCAACGGCGCGGTGTAGAGCCAGCTGCCCTCGTCGGAGGCGAGGATCTGCTGCGCGGTGGCGGCTGCATCGGCGAGCTGGTGGTGGCGGCACCCGCCACCGGTGTGGGGAAGGTGGCGGGCGTAGACGGCCAGCCTCGCCACGCACCAGGCGGCAGCCACGCGTCCACACGTGCCGAGGTCGGGGTCCGCAGCGGTCAGGGTGGTGAAGCGCTCCGGGATGTGTCGGTGGCTCGGAGCGGTGGTGTGGCGGATCGGTTGTCGCGTCCACAGGGCTTCCATGACGGCCGCTACCGTGGCTGCGGAGGTGCGCGGCCCGCGCGCAGCGATGTCGGCGGTGCCGGAGGCAAGATCGCACAGCAGGCACCACGTGGCGGTGTCGATGTCGTTCAGGACGCTGGCCATTGTCGCGGTGGTCCACCACGGGATGTACTCGAAGTCGTCGGCCGCGCGTGCCGGTGCGGGTGGTAGCGCTGGTAGGCCGGTGGGGAGAGTCGTCATGCGTGCACGCTCCTGCCGTAGATTTCGACGTTCGCGATCGCGAGATTCAGTTCCGCGGCCATCCTGGCGAGCTGCTGGGGTGTGGCGTTGAGCGCGGGGGTGAGCATGAGTGCGTTCTGTTTGCAGCCGACGATCAAGCCGCCGCTGGACCCTCGGCGTGCGTCCGCGGCGATCGCCACGGCTCGCTCGACGGTGTCACATTCGGCGACACCCACGGCCCCGTACGTGCGCAGATCGACGATTCCGGACGCGCGCAGGCACTGTCGGAAGTTGGTGGCGAACCAGTCAGCGGTGGCGGCGGCATGTGCGAGGCCGTCGGTGCGCAACAGGTCGATGGTGGCCAGCGCGGCAGCGCAGGCGAGGCCGTGGCCGGAGGTGGTGTGCCCGTAGCGCAGTAGGGCGTCGCCGAATTCGTCGCGGATGCTGCGTCGCAGGCACGTGGCGCCCATCGGGACGACGCCGTTGGTCATGCCCTTGCTGATGGCCAGAATGTCGGGCGGGGTGGGCATCGCGTTGATGGCGAACGCCGCCGAGCCGCTGCGACCGAATCCGGTGAACACTTCGTCCACGATCATAAGGGTGTCGAAACTGCTTGTGACTGTGCGCAATTCGTTGAGAGATCCGTCGGGTAGGACGATTGCGCCACCGACGTTGAGGAACGGCTCCACGATCACCGCCGCCACCCGCTGTGGGCCGGCGGCGGTGATCGCCGCTGCGAATGCGTCGGCGAGTGCCGTGGCTGCGCCGGGTTGGTCGGGGTGGTTTTCGGTGGTGAGTTCCACGTGCTGGATTCGCGGTGCGGGCGCCCACTCGGTGTGCAGGATCGGTAGGCCGGACAGCGCGGCGGCCAGCGCGGTGCAGCCGTGGTAGCCGCGGGCGAAGGCGATGATGGTGTCGCGGTGGGGTTGGCCGCGGTGGCACCAGTAGTCCATGGCGATGCGGATGGCGGCCTCGATCGCTTCGGATCCGGAATTGACGAACACGAAATCGTCGAGGCCGGTGAGGTCGGCCAGGGCGTCGATGAGTTCTTCGGCGGGCTGTTGCGCGGCGAGGGTTTCATCGACGTGTGCCAGTTGCCGCAGATGCGCGGTGACCGCCTCGGTAATGCGTGGGTGTGCGTGACCGAACGGAGTATTGGCGGCGCCGGCGACACCGTCGAGGTAGCAGCGGCCGTGAAGGTCCCAGAGCTCGCAGCCTGAGCCACGCACGAGTTGTTGGTGTTGCAGGTCGCGGCGTGAGTTGGCCGCGGTGCTGGCGGTAGTCCAGCCGTTCCAGCGTGCTGGCATGACGAAATCCCCTGTCTCTGAAGTTAGTTCAGTCGTTGCCGCAGTTGCGCGACGAGCGGTTCGGCGGTGTGCTCGTAGGCCCATTCCTGCGGCGTCGCCGGGCGCGGTGGCCGGTCCGATACCAGCACCGCGAGGTAGCTTGCGATCGTGTCGGTGTCGGCGGGGTCGACGGCGACGGCCAGGCCATCGGCGGCCAGTTCGGTGGCGGTGGCGCCGAATGGATCGACCAGCAGCGTCAGCCCATACAGGCGCGAATCGCGGGCCCGCAGCCGCACACAGGTCTGGTTCTCGATCCCGGGACGTGCCAGGCAGATCAGCCCGGCGGCATGACGCAGGTAGCGATCGCGGTCATCGTGGCGCACCGGATCGGTGTGAAGCACCACGTGATCGTCGATTCCGAGGTCGTATGCGGTCCTGGTGACTTCGGCGTGTACCGCGTCGGTGTCGGGGTGGGGCGCGGCATGCAGGAACCGCAATCCAACGTCGACACCACCGGCGCGGGCCCGCGCGACTGCGCGCACCGCCGCGACCGGGTCCATGAACGTCCACAGCCCACCGGTCCACAGCACCTCACCGCGGCCCTGCCCGGTCGCGCCTGGAATACGGGCCGTGGCGCGGGGCGAGGTCGTGGTGCTGTAGCCGATCGGGATCGTGGTGATGCGGTGGTCGAGCTGTCGTGATCGGGCCAGGTCCTGCGGGGTCAGCAGACCATAGCCGGCCAGGTTCGCGATCAGAGTCGTCCGCTCGACATGAGAGCGGGCGATGAACAGGTCGCTGTGCGTCAGCTGGAATCGGTAGGTGTCCACGAGCTCGCGATAGGTGTCGGTGTCAAAGACGCCGCCGGGTCGGAATCGGGGATATTCCAGTTGCTCGATCGGCGGCGCGTTCTCCGACACGATCAGCGCGCCCTCGCGGCGGGCCTGTTCGATGCGACGGGGGTCGGGCATGTCGAAGAAGAACACCGCATCCGTGTCGGTGAGCAGGCCCGGCCAGTCGGCTTCATCGGTGACCAGTTCGGCGTCGCCGACGTCGATCGGTTCGTGCACTTCGGTGGCGGGACTGTAGACGTAAACGGAAAAATCGTGGGCCAGGGCGGCGGAGAGTTCGGCGACCCGCAATCCGATGCCGCTGGTGGTGGTCTGGCCCAGCGAGTACGGTCCGGCGTCGAACAGCAGCGTGGTCATGGCAGGACACCTGCTTTCGCTGCCGCCGCCAGATCGGCGGGCTCGTTGAGATTGACGAAATCTGGTCCCCACACCACCGGTGCGTCGATCAGGCGTTCGGTGACACCGGCGCACAGGCCGTGCGCCAACGGCGCGAGCATCGGCCTCCGCACGGCCAGCGCCGACCAGCACGCATTGAATCCTGCTGGCTGCGCTGGCTTTTCGGCCGCCGCGGTCACGATGCCGTCGGTGACAGTCAGGGCTCCCTCACGGCGCAACCGCTCCGGGTCGCCCGTGCTGGCCGCGACCACGGCGATCGGGTCGGCATCGTGCAGGCGGTCGACTGCGTCGCTGAACGCCGGCACCGGATCGGATACGAACACCTGGTCGCCCAGGCAGATCAGCACGGTCTCGTCGCACCACGGTGCGGCGGCCAGCAGCCCCGACCCCAATCCGCGCGCCACCTGCGTGTGCGACAGCAGCACGAATGCCGTGTCGCGGCGCGAGCGTTCGAGATGGCGCACCAGCGCGAGCTTTTCGGCAGACACGACGAGCACCACTTTCACTTCCGGCAGCGGGAGCGTGTCGATCGCGTCGAAGAGAGGATCGATCACAGCCACCCCTGGACGCAGCGCATGCAGTTCCTTCGGATACACCGCCCCGAACCGGCGCCCGGCGCCGGCAGCGAGCACGACCACCGTCGTCACGGCCACACCCCTTCCTCGGTGGTGCGGGACCACCACGGCTGCTGCCCGATCCGGGTGCGCAGCTCGCTCACGAGGGCCGTGGCTCGGTTGGCGTGCCCCTCGCGGGCCATCCCGATCACCGCGGCCAGGTCCCGCATGTCGGTGGTGGTGGCACCGAGCACAGTGGGTTCGGCGGTCCCGAGCCGGAACATTGGCCCCGGGCACCCGGGCAGATCGTGTTGGATGTTCACCCGTATACCCCAGCGCGCTAACCGGTCCGACACAGCGAATGGGTCTTGCAGGCGCACCCAGACTTGATGGGTGTCGGTGTATCCGGACTCGCCGCCGGCGACGTCGAAGCCGTGGTCGGCCAGCGCGGCGGCCAGCACCTGAGCGTTGGTGATCACCGCGCTCGCGTATCCGTTGCCGTAGGTTTCGAACTCGAGCGCGGCGCGTGCGGCAGCCAGGGCCGTGGCGAAGTGGTGGCTGCTGACCATCGTTAACTGCGCCTCGCGCAGCAACGCATGGGTAGTCTCGTCGCGGGTAGCCAGCAGTCCCCGATGCGGGCCCGGAAACGTTTTGTGCAGCGAACTGCTGATCGATCCCGCGCCAGAGTCCAAAGGGTTGGGGTGCGCGCCGCCGAGCACGAGTCCGAGCGGGTGGCTACAGTCGACGTGCAGACGAGCAGGGGGATAACGGTGCACCAGCTCCGCCACCGCTGCCACGTCCAGCACGTGCCGGGAATTCTGCAAGTCGGCGTACACCAGCGATACCGATCCGGCAGCCAGTACCTGCTCCAGCTGGGCCAGATCGAGGTGCCCGTCGGCGCAGTCGATCGGCCGCCACCGGTGACCGAACCGGCCGATCAGCTCGCCTGTGGCGTAATGGCCGCCGCTGGCCTGGGAGATCGACACCACCGTTGAACCCGGTGCGCCGCCGAGCGCGGCCAGCGCGATCATCATGGCGTTGAGCCCAGAAATCGGACGCAGGTTCACGTATTCAGCGTCGGTGTGCAGTAGTCGTGAAAATGCTTCGCGGCCAGCGTTTTCCAGCTCGGCGATCGGCTCGCCGCCGCGGAACTCCCACTGCCGCGCGGTCTGGTGTTCGTTGAAGTGGTAGCGGTTGCTGTAGTCGGTGCCTAGCAGCGCGTGTGCGGTCGGGCTCATCCGATTCTCGCTGGGGACCAGGTTGATCGCCGTCCGGTTCAGCGGCTCGGTGGCGGCGATGCGGGCGGTGATCTCCGCCAGGTGTGCCCGCGGATCCGCGGTGACATCGCCGGCCGGGGGGAGGTTGGTTGTCTGCACGGTGGCCTGCTCAGTCGTGGAAGTGGCAATGACGGCCGAGGGCATCGGCATACGCGTGCCCGGAGACCGGGTCGGGAGCGTGGACCTCGAGGACAGATTGTCCGGCTGAGACCGGCTTCCCCGGCTCGGCCACAATCCGTACACCACACGCGGCGTCGACGGCAGCAAGCATCTGGGCGGCTTCCCCGACGGGACGCGCATCGATTCCCGTGTAGATCGCTGGCCGAGGTGCGTGGTAGGTGACGACGGCGGGGGCGTGGGTGGTTTCTAGGCCCATGTCCAGCCACTCGGCGTCTCCACCGAGATGGTTGATGTAGTGGCAGAACATCTCGTAGGCGACGCCGGAATCCAGAGCGTCGTCGATGCGGGATCGAATCGGTGTCCCGGAATCGGGAGCCGGGACCGCGTGCAGAATCTGCTCGGCCAATCCGGTCACATGCTCGCGCAACACCGGCGCCCCGCCCCCGCGCAACACCGCGACAGCTTCACGCAGCTCGAGCAGCGGCCCGGCTGCGGGGGCGAGCGGCTGCGAGGCGTCGCAGGTCGACATCAGCATCCGCCGGCCTGCGGCCTCGCCGATCGCTCGCATCAGCCGCACCAACTCGTCGGCGTCGGCTTCGGTGGCCACCACCGCGCCCGGTCCATACTTGACCTCCAGCGCGATCGTCGCGGCGCCGGTGGCGAGCTTCTTGCTCATGATGCTGGCCGCGATCAATGCCGCGACGTCGACGGTGCCGGTGCGTTCACGCAGCGCATAGGTGCGGCCGTCGGCAGGCACCAGCTCCGGTGATTGGCCGGCGATGCAGAACCCGACCGTCTCGACGCAGCCGACGAACTCGGCCACCGTCAGATCCAGCCGTAGACCGGGGATGCAGTGCAGTTTGTCGAGCGTGCCGCCGCAGTGCCGCAACGCCGATCCGGTGATTTTCGCGACCCGCAGGCCGGTAGCGGCCAGCAGCGGCGCGAGCACGATACTGACATCGTCACCGACACAGCCGGTGCTGTGCTTGTCGACCACCTGTGTGGCGTCGGGCCAGTTCACCTGCTTTCCGGACGCTACATACGCCTGGGTCAGCGCCGATGCTTCGGCGTCGCTGTGGCTGCTCATCGCCAGGGTCGTCAGCAGCGTAGCCACCACCGCATCCGGGGTGCTGGGGGCGAGCAGTGCTGCGAACTGCTCCTGTGTGAACTCGATGCCGGTGACGCGGCGCTGTTCGAGAAGTGTTGCCGCAGAATTCATTACGCTATCTCCTGGGTGTACAGGCCGCGGATCAGTACTCGCTCGCCGATCCCGGCCGTGAATGCGGTGCGGCCGTGTGCGATCCGCCCGTTACACAGCACCAGCCCGGTACGCGACGGAATCGCGATGTCCTGCCGGTATCGGCTGCCGGGTCGCGACATCGCCCGCAGACGTTCGACGGCGGCTACGCGCTGGGCGCCGAGGCTGTCGGCCAGCTGCCAGATCTCGGTGCCGTCGTCAGCCCACCGTGTCCGCAGGCCGCGACCGGCGAGCTCGGCAAACGCTGGCCCGGACGTTCTGGGGGGCGGCTGGAACGACCTTGCTACTCGGGTGAGCGCGTCGTCGGTCGTCAATGCCGCTGCCCCGGCCGGGTCGATGCGTCGCAGGTGTTCAAATGCCTCGACCGCGTGGAAGATCGTGGTGTGCCCGCCTTTTAGGGCGGCGCGGTCGAACCACAGCAGCGATGTTCCTACGTGCCCTATTGGTTCCAGGGTGCCGTCGGTGTGGAAACCCTGTGCCGTGCAGGTGCCGAACGACCCGTGACCGGTCACGGTCGGCGTGGGCGCGATGGTGTTGAACCCATAGTTGTCGTAGCCGAATCGTTGGGGATCGGTGGCGTAGACCGCGGGCACGTAGGCGCCGCCGAGTCCGAGTAACCGTGCCGTCTCAGCGAGGACTTCTCGTCCCGTCAGCGCAGCGTCAGCGACTGTGAACAGGGCAAAACCGTTGCTCTGGCAATCTTCTCGGATCCGGGCAGCTGCTGCGGCCGGGGCGGTGTCGAGGGCGGGCCGGCCAACAGCTGCGGAATCATCGGTGCCCGTGTCACTACGGACGGTCATCCGAACCCTCCGGGGTATCGTCTGTGGCCCATCGCTCGATGGCCTCGGTGATCTCGGCGGCGGCACGCACTGGGCTCAGGGAGGTGGTGTCGACTACGAGATCGGCCGCATTCGCGAGCCAGTCGTTGCGGGCGGCGATGTAGGCAGGCACATGTTGAAGTCGCCAGCTGGCTGCGCGATGCAGCACCTCGTCTTCGCTGATGCGCTGCCGCAGCACATCCGGTCTGGCGTCGATCAGCACGTGACGCAGCGGATGCTCCAGTTCCGCGATGCCGTTGGCGATCTCGGTCCAGTACTTCTGGTTCAGCACCGTCTGGACGATCACCAGGTTTTGCCCGGTTTCGGTGGCGATATCGTCTGCGACGAACGGGACCAGCCGCCGCCACGACGGAAGGTCCTGGAAGTCGGTGGCCTCCGCATCGGGGAACTGTGCGCGCAGCATGAACCCGACGAATTCGGGATCGAACAGCCGCCAGTGCTGCGGGTCGGCCGCGACCAGCTCCCTCGCGATCGACGTCTTGCCGGCTCCGAAACTGCCGTTCAGCCAAACGAACAAGATTTTTCCTCCTGGATTGGGTGTTCACAGACGATGGACGACAACGACGACCCCGCGCTGAAATGTGCGACCCGCATGCCGACACTGCGCGCGCCGGGCAAGTTCACCGGTAGGTCGTCGACGACGAGAATCTTGGCCGGGGGCACGCCGATCACGGTGGCGGCGTGCCGATACAGCGCTGGCGCGGGCTTGGTCATCCCGAGGTGCGCAGATACGAAGATGTGGTCAAAGTCGGCGTCGAGACCGAACCGCTCCAGGTCCGCGACCAGGATGTCGGTGCTGTCGCTCAGCAACGCCACCACAAACCGCTCCCGCAGCTGCGCCAAGAATTCGATCGCCCCATCTGCAAGACGTCCGCGGTCGGCGCTCCACATCCGCACCGCCTCACGGCCACGGCTGTCGAACCGCTGTGCCAGGTTCTCGGCCACTGACTCACGCCACCGGGCGTCTGTGTAGATGCCGAGCTTGGCGTATTCGTAGGCGTCGGTGCCATACGCGGCGGCCGCGATCGCCCCCGCGGGCAGACCCTCGGCCTGTTCACCCGCGCGTTCGCCGTCACCCTGCCAGTAGTGCAGGACGCCGTCCCAGTCCAGCAGGACGGCTTCGGTGTCCTCGGGCCTGGTCATGGCCGCCTCGTCTCCACTCGTACCATCGCGTCGAAGTCCGCGGTCGCCGCCTTCAACTCCTCGAGGGTGCGGGCGTCGAACACCACGAACCCTGGCCGCGAATGCGAGTCCCGCGCCTCCGATAGCAAGTCGCCCGGCTGTGGCGCCGACACCTCCAGCGGGCGGTGCGCTGCACAGAACTCCTCGAGCCCTCGTACACCCGTGACCACGCCCGGCGCGGCCCGCAGGAACCGGATTGCCGCGAACCGCTCGGCAACCGGATCGATCGGCAGCTGCGTGTGCACGAGACAGCGCAGCCAGGCGTCGGCGAGGTTGACTCCGTAGGCGAGTTCGATCAGCCAAGGGATCCGATCCCCGGGAAACCGGACCGCGCACTCGATCGGGTAGGCACGCTCACCTTGAACTCGCCATTCCGAATGGAGCAGCCCGTCGCGTACTTCGAGGGCCCGCACCAAGCGCCGTGCGCTGCCGGACAGCAGAGCGTGCAGTGGACTTGGCACGACAGCCGGTACCTGGTGGGCCATCTCCGGGAACCAGGGAAGGTCGCCGACCGTCTTGCCAGTGACATTGACGAACACGATCTGGCCAGCTTGCACCAGAACCTCGACCGAGAACTCCGGACCGATCCGGTACTCCTCGACGAGATACGTCCAGTTCAACGGCCGATCCAGCGGTTTGTGGGTGCCCTCATCGGTCTGCATCGACTGATCCCACGCCACGGGGATGTCATCGCGGTCGTCGATGTAGCGCACGCCCAGCGAGCCGTTGCGGTTACGTGGCTTGAGCACTATGGGACGGCCCTCGACGGCATCGAAGAACTCGCCCACCTCGGCGATGGTGTCGACCGCGCGGAACTGGGGTGTCGGGAATCCCGCATCCTCGACCAGCTGCCGGAAGATCAGCTTGTCTGTGCACGCTCGGACAGCGTTCGCGCCTGGGTAGCCCATGCCGAGCTTGTCGGCGATGGCGGCTGCGGCCCGCACTGCATGCTCCTTGCCCGGCAGCACCGCGTCGAATCCGACCTCGGCGTGCCAGGCGGCCCCGACCTCGACCGCTTCATCGCTGAAAACGAAACGCGCGGTGCGGATCTCGTTGACGATCGGATGGTCGAACTCGCCGGGATGTGCCTTCAGCACCGACGGCTCTACCAGCAGAAACACCTGCGGGACATCGGAATTGATGCGCGCAAGCGCCTCGATAAGACCCGTGCTGTGCCCGAGCACAAGCACCCGCCGCGTCATCGCCGACCACCGCCCGCGGCGGTGCACCGCGTATGCGGTGGCAGTGTTCGGTCTTTCATGCCAGGCACACTCCTTCGTCGATGCCACGAGTGAGAAACTGTCCGCGCCAAAGTCATTGGCTGCGTGTGCGGTGGAATCCGAGTTCGATCGCAACGCTGTTGGACCGCCGTCTCGACGGTATGCTGACCAGGCCGGACGCTGAACTGACCGGGAGTACGAGTAGAACCTCGCCGCCGATCATCGACACAGGACCGCTCATGGGCCCGCCCCCCGATATACCGACCCGCAGTCAGGGTTCGCGTCTGCACGGCGCTGTGTCCGGGTTCCTGCTCAAACTGCTGCGCGAGGCCACCGGCCTCACACAGACCGAATTCGCTGAACTGCTCGGCGTCGACCAGACCACCGTCTACGGATGGGAAAGCGGCCGCCGGCCCCTGGCCCACCTGCGCGCCGGTGACCTGACACGGCTGCGGATGCTGCTGACCCGCCACGGCGCACCACCACACGCGCTCGCATTGATCGGCGACGCACTGGAAGCCGACCTGATCATCGGCGACACCGTCAGCACCCACCCCGCGGAAATCGGCGCCGAGTCGCATCCGCTCGCGGTCAGCGTGCACCAACGCACCCTCGCCAACTTGATCACCTGGCCACTCACCGGCCGCCCGCCAACCCAACTCGCAGACCTGGCCGACCACCGCGGCCACGGGCCCCGGCCCTCGTCCCCCGTGATCTCCGCCGCCGATCGCAGACTGTTCTTCGATCACCTTCTCGACGTTGCCGACCGCTGCCGATGGCCAGACGACGCGTTGCTGCGCCGCCAGGCCATCTACCTGCTCGGGTTCGACGACCGCGCCGAATCCGCTGACTGGCTCACCGGCGAACTCCGCCGCGCCCAGCAGTCGACCGGCGATAACGACACTCCGGGCTCGCTGCGCCTCCGCTCGTCGGCGATCGCGCTGGCCGCCACCGGAGATCGAGATCCGTTGCGCGCCTACCTGACTCGCCTGGACGACGCGCAGGCCCAGGCGAACCTGACCTACTATGCGTACTGGGTCGGTGAGCTGGCTGGCGGGGTCCTCGATGACCATGCCATGATCCGCGCCGACCCTGCCGGCTGGTCCGGACAGCGACTGCTGCGGCACTTGCTCGACCGGCTTCAGCCCAGCACCGACCAAGCAGACCTCTACGTTCATACCCTCGCCGACCTGATCGCCAGCCATCCGCACTTGCTCACCGCCGACCCCGCCCTGCGGGAAGCGACCCGCGCGGCGGTCGACCGAATGAACGCCGACCCCGATCTGATGGCCCAAGCCCGCCAAGACCTGGCTAACGTGGCCTACGCAGTACGCCTGTCCAGCCGATAACGCGGAGGAACACCCATGGATGAACACCAGTTGCGCCCCGACGCCGCAGCCGAGATCGCCGCGTTCGCCTTCGAGATGGGGGTACTCAAACGCGAATCGCGCAAGGGCTGGCTCGACGCGCAGATCACCAACCCGGAATCGGTCGCCGACCACACCTGCCGCACCGCGCAGCTTGCGGCACTGATCGCCGCTCTCGAAGGCGGCGACGCGGCCAAAGCCGCGCACATGGCGGTCTGGCACGACTCTCAGGAGACCCGCACCCGCGATCTGAACAAGACCAGCAAACCGTTCCTGCCCAGCGTCGACCACAACGCCGTCACCGCCGCACAGGTCGCCCGCATGCCCGATACGGTGCGAAAGCTGTTGCAAGACACCGTCGCCGAGTTCGAAGCCCAAGCCACCCTCGAAGCAGTCTGCGCCCGTGACGCCGACCGCCTCGAATGCCTGTTCCAGGCCCTGGAATACCAGGCCGCGGGCAACACCCTCATGCAGGAATGGATCGACGACTCCCGCTCGAAACTCAAAACCACCAGCGCGATCAGCATTGCCGACGCAGCTCTGAGTACCTCGCCGCTCGAATGGAGGCACTAAACACCCACCTGAATCATGGCACGGCACCTGTCCGCGCCCTTCAGGTTGTTGCTGTTGCGCTGCCACGACCGGTTACCGTGTCTCGCGAGCCGACTCGGTGACCAGCGGGTCCAGATCCAGGCTCCGCCAGGAGCACCAGCCCAGCGATCGCGCGGTCAGCAGCGCCGATCCCAATGCCGAGGTGATCGGTCCCCGCCAACTGTCGCAGGTCGGATCCAGATACTGGCTCGACACCTTCGCCGCTGCACAGGTGCTGCGCAGGTCCGGCGTCGATATATCCAGATCGAATGCCGTGTCCACCATCAACGCTGAGACGTTGTCGGTGCCCGGCAGCTCCCGTCGATGTGGTCACAACATCGCATAGTTGTCCACACTCACCAATTCGACCTGCTCCGCGACTGCCGCCGTACACAGGGGTGTGAGTGCGGCTGCGAGATAGTGGCCGCTAATCACTTCCGCGTACAGGTCGCACTCGGCCATTCGCTCGTCGAGAGCGACGGTCGAGCCGAATTGCTCGGCGTTGGCGAGCGCTTCGTAACCGAAGGTGAAACCGCGAGGATCCGTACCCAGATCGCGCGGGTGCTGGGCGTCGAATCGCACATACACCATCCCGATCCCCAGCGACGTCACTGCCACTGCGGCTACCGTCGGTGTTTCAGGACCGCTGGATTGGCCGGGATCGCCGAAAGGCTTTTGCGGTGTCGCAAGGTTCGTTGCGCTATCCATGATTTGGTCTCCTTCAATCGATGTACGGTTCAGTGCCGAGTCGTCCGACTACTGCCGCGCTCTAGATGTCGCGACACGCAGCACGGCATCACTACGGCGTCCTCCCCGTGGTGGCCGTCGCGCCGTTGAGCTGATGCGGAATGAAGGTCTTCAACACGAGCTCGACGCGTTGGCGAACCAAGCCGGTCGTGATGTCGGTTGAATCCGGGTGGGCGGTGAGAAGGCCCGCCAGCGTGCTCATCAGCACATAGGCGACTTCTTCGCCTTCGGCCGCCTGCACGCCGATATCTTCGGCAGCGCGGGTGAACCAGCCACCGAGTGCCGAGATCAGTCGCGCCAGCGGCACCGACCGGGTAGGAGCGGAAGGCCCGGCCAGTGACAGTTCCAGCCGGATCCAGCCGGGCCGGCTCACCGCGAGATATCCCCACGTCGTCACGGTGGATACCAGCTGCTCCACGGTCGTGACCCGGACAAGACGCATGCGGTCGGTGACGTGGCCGTACATCTCATCGAGCACGGCCGCACCGATCTCGGCTTTGCCGCTGAAGCTCCCGAAGACCGCACTGCGGCTGTACCCAGCATGGGCGGCGATCCTGTCGACCGAGGTCGTATGAAAACCCTCGGCCATGAACAACTCACTCGCCGAGCGGAGAAGCCGGTCCCGAGTGATCTGCTGCTCCGGCCGCAAGCGCGGCAGAGCCGCCATGTCGGCGCTCACCGTTGCCTCGCTTCAGCCGCATTCACCCGCACGGATTCCACCTCGATGACCGCACCGCAGCCCTCAGTTGTCGTCATCGCCTCCACGATGCGGCGGCCGAGACTCGTCGGCGACCAGGCCCACGCCGCGCGCTGTCCGGCCCCGAACCTTTCGTGCCCCCGGGCCAGGCTCCGAGCCTCCAGCGCCGCAACCGCCGGCGCGACCGGCGTCGTGCGGGCGCCAGCGGTCACGGCCGCCAGCTCCGCTGCGGTCAGGCCGCCCTCCGCACCGGCCAGCGCGCACAGAACCAGCGCTTGAACCCTGCTGAGCAAGAAACCCGCGGAGCCAGTACCACCGCCGAACGGCACATCAGCAGCTCGGCGGCGCACAGCACCGCTCTGAAAAGACCGCTCCAGAACCGCCGCCCCTACCATCGGCCTGCCTCGATCCCGGGGACGATATTCGCCAACGGGCCAGCCTCAACCTCCGGCAAACCAGCCGAGGCTGTCGGTTCCGTGGAAGACCGGGCGGCTGGAACGCAATCCCATGGCCACGGCTGCCCGCCACACAGAACCCGAATCACATTCTCTCCCAGAACATCAGCGACGCCATGGTTCGCGTCACGGGTGCAACGGGCCACGTCTGGTGTGTGAATCACGTTGTCGCGGCCGAGGATCGGATCATCGAGAGCGACCGGCGTGGTCTCATACACGTCAGTGGCCCACGCCAGCTCGTCGCACAGGACGCGGGCGCGCAGCGCGGCCAGATCGATTCCGGCACTGTCGATGGTGACCACCAGCGAGCCCGGCGCCATGCGGTTGACCACGCCAGCGGGTACCCGCAATTCCGGCGAGCCAGAGGCCACCACGAGGATGTCGCCAGCCCTTGGTATCTCGTCGATTCCTACCCGTTGCACATCGCAGACAGTGAAATCGATGTCTTCGGCAGATGGATCGGCGACAGACACCACCGCACCGAACGCGCTGCACAGGTCGGCGACGTGCGTTCCCACCGGGTCCAGACCCGTCACGACGACGCGTTTGCCGCGCAGGGTGCCGCTCACGTAACCGTGGTGATCGCTGAACTGCCAGCTGGGAAGCGGCCACGCCGCGGGGCCTTCGACCGCCATCTTGACATGCCAGCTCGGCAGCTGCCGCAACGACGACAGCGTCAACGCGAGCGCCATCTCCGCCCGCGAATAGGCGTGACCGCGCGACCCGTCGACATAGGGAATGCCCCGCGCAGCCAGCTGTGGCGCCACCACAGGGCCAGTCCCGGTAATCCCGGCGACGACCTCCAGCCGCGGCATCGCCGCGATGTCCTCTGCACGGGGCTCGACATCGAGCAGCACCAGCGCGGGGACCTCCGCAATCCCCTCGATCTCACGCAAAGACTTGCCAGCGGGCAGACTTTCCCACCTCACCGTGAGATCCCGGCTGACCAGACCATTACGCAGACGATCAGCCAGGAACGGCCACGTCGCCTTCAAGCGGCCGTCGTCGACCACCAGAACGTCCGGGCTGTCCAATGTCGCTCCCTCGCGCATGCATCTGTGCGACTCCCCTTCGGCCGTCGGTATGTCGTTCGCCCGCCGCTGTTCACGCTGGATTGGTACCGATCGCGGGATATGAAGGCACGTCATCGGACCTTCCCTACCGCCGCCAGGCAGGTCTCACCTATCGAGGCCGGATCCCAGCCGAGCGCAGCGGCGTGTACCGCATCGATATCCGGATCCGGTCGCCACCTTTGCGAAGCCACCAAGCCGGGCTCGATCAGCTCACAGCCCGACAGAATCTCCTCGATCTCCTGACGCGGACGCGGCCAGAACGCGATGCCGTAATCCCGATAGATTTCCGCGGCCCGCGTGACCTCTTCGGTGTCGACGTCGCTGGTGACATGGCTCAAAATCACGTAAGACCCTGCCGGCACCACCGCCGAAACGGCGTTGACCACGGCCTGCGGATCCTCGATGAACTCGCCGACGAATCCGAGGCAAATCGCCACGGGCACAGCGAGATTCATATTCTTGTCGATTTGCTGCGCGACGGTGCTGGTGTCGGTTAGGTCCGCATGGACGAATACGTTGTGCTCGTCCTCCAGAAACGCGCGGCCATGCGCGGCGATCACCGCGTCCGAGTCCAGGTACAAGGTGCGTGTCGTCGGCGCCGTGCTGCGCGCGACCTCATGCAGATTCGGCGAGCACGGATAGCCCGATCCGAGCTCGACGAACTGACTGATTCCGCATTCGGCCGTCAGGTGGTGCACGGCGCGCACCAGGAACAGCCGGGCAGCACGGGCCGACTCCTGGAAAGCGCTGCATTCGCGCATGATCTGCTCGCCGACTTCCCGGTCCACGTCGTACGAATCCTTCCCGCCGGTCAGCAGGAAATCGTGGACTCGCCCGCACTGAGCCCGGCGCGGGTTATGGATGGAGATCGGCTCCGGGGCCTGAGGCTCGGCCTCTTGTTGGCTGCTCATCCGGCGTCCTCAGATGCCTGCTCGGCGAGCTGGCGGCGGCATTGATCTGTTCGGGCACGCGCACGGCAGTTCGACGAGCAGTTCGAATGCAACCGGCGCTCGCTGGTGCTCATGACCGGCGGCCTATCGGTGCTGCCCCTACCGCTGTCGGTCCGGGAACGCTCGGCAGCCGTCCGATCAGCGAGGGTTCGTATCCCATTCCGGACTCGAGGGCGTGCTGCACGACCATCGCCACCCAGCTGCGGAAGGCCGTATAGTCCGCGGCTGTCGACATGCGCAATGCAGTTCCGTTGGGGTCCAGATGCATTCGGGCATCGGAGCCGATCGCGACTCGGACCGCATCGAATGTCACGAACGGCAGCCCTGCCGCCGCGGTAACCGCCATCGGATCAGCTGCTTTGGATCCCGGCCGTTTGCGCGCGAACCACCGGTCGTACCCGTCGGCCACCAGCCGCGCCCACTTCGGCGAGTTGTCGGCCGCGAGCAGCCGATAAATCTCACTGTCGCGGGTGATCTCGTTTGCGTCGGTGAAGGTCACATCCGAGGTCACCAACCGCAGATCCAGGTCCGGCGCGGTCCAGATCGCACGTGCGCTCGCGGGGTCCATTCGCGGGTTGTGGCTGGCGCGGGACGGGTCGCGATACAGGTGCGCCGGCCCGCCGCCCATCAACGTGATCACCAGCCGCCGCGCCAGCTCCGGAGCGCATTTGTACAGCCACGCCAGGTTCGTGACCGGGCCCTGCCCGATCCATGCTGCGCGGTGGCCATCACCCAACACAGTGCGCACCGCCTCGACCATCGACCCGGTAATCGGCATGGAGGTCGGCGGGAAGTTCGACGGCACCAGCCCGTCACACACCCAGCGAGCCTCCGCACCCTCGATTTCTTCCCCGGCGACGACAACGACACCGGTACGCCCGCACAAATTGAGCAGATACCGAGCCAGCCGCGCCCGCTCGCCGCCGCCGAATTCGTCGGAGGTCACTATCAGCCGGAGCGGCAGAGCCGCGGCCGCGATGACCAGCGCGAGCAAATCGTCTGGGTCGTTGCCGAGGTCTGTGCAGATGCAGACGGGCAGCCGCGTCATCGGCGGCGGCACGGAACGGATGTCTATCAATGGGATCTCCTGAGCCTCAATTGGTTCGACTGCTGGGCAGGGGCGCGTCCGCGCGAATGAAGCTGTCCTCGGTCCAGCCGCTGAGTTCACGCCAGGGGGCCGTATAGTCGCGGCCCGACAGCGGTGACCCGGGAAGATCGGGGACGTCGAAGGCGCCCACCAGGTCCGGGAGCCGTCGGGCGAGAGTGCGACGATGCTCGACCAACTCGCTCGCGAGGGCGCCGGGGTCCGGGACAGCTGTTTGTAGCCGCTGCTGGTGGGCGCTGAACCAGCCGTAGTGGGTGGAGATGCGGTCTGCGGCGTAGGCGGCAGCGATGGTGGTCAGCAGGTGCCGGGTGTCGGGATCGCTGGTTTCGGTGGCTGCGATCAGGGGTGCGGTAGCGAGAGCGCGTTCGGCGGCCGCGCTGGTCAGGGCGATGGCGGCCGAGTCCGGTCCGAGCACGGGCCCGGCGACGGTGAGATCGCCGTCGCGGATCGCCGCCGCGATCACTCGCTCTCGCTCGGTCAGTGCCTGGGTGAGGGTCGGTAGCTGTTCGGGAGTTCCCGGCAGACGGAGCTGCCCGGTCTTCGTCAGCTGGCGCCCGGCTTTGACCTGCATGGCTTGGATGACGCCTTCGGCGATCATGGCGCCGAGCGCGTTGGCGTGCCATTCGCCGAGTCTGCTGTTGATGGTGGCGCCGTGGGCGGCGGTGTTGAGCCGGACCATCAGCAGCTGCTCGTAGGCGGTGATGGTGCATGAGGCTTTCGCGATCATCGCCCACACCATCGTCTCGACGGCGTCGGCGCCGGCAGCCGATCGCATGGTGCCCAGCTTGCGGACGAGGATCGTCGCCGGGTACAGCGCGGTGACGGCCGTGACCAGATCCGCTTGAACGGAATCCCGGTCCATCATCCGCCGCCCCGGCTGGGGCGGATCGAACTGATGACCGCCACGTTGCGACGCGAAACCGTGCAGCCCCCAGACCGCGGCGCGGGCTGCGGCGAGTTTGGCGCGAGCCAGGTCGAGTCGCCCAGCTCCCAGCGGGATGCTCGCACGGTGGAACCGCTCGGGCACCGGCACGTCGGATTCGAACTGCCCTTCGTCGGTGATGCGTGCCCAATCACCGCCCAGCACAGCGTCTTTCGGCACCCAGCAGTCGAGGAACCGGAACATGTAGTGGGGCAGTGTCGAGATACCTTCCGGAAGTAAAACCGCCTCGACGCCGGGCGCGAAGTCGGTGCCATCGTGCAGACGGAGCAGGATCGGCAGCACCCCTTCGTCGCGTCCGTCGACGATCACGCGGGCGGTGACCACCATGACCGTCGGCAGCCCGAGGCTGGGATATTTGCCGTTGGGCTTGAACTTGGACGCCCGCAGATCCGGGGTGCGCAGCCACAGACCCCCGGTGCCCGAATCCCAGATCGCCTGGGTGCGGCAATCGGCGCCGTTGGTGCCGCCGACCTCGGTGATGCCGGCCAGGCCGAGTGCCTTACCGCTGTCGAGGTCGTGCAGGATTCGCTGCTGATAGTCGGATCCGTTGCCGAGTGCGGCGATCGCGCCGATCGCCAGATCCAGGTGACCGGTCAATGGTGTGAGTCCTGGTGGGGCGAGCACGGCAAGCTCCTCGGCCATCAGTCCCCGCAGCTCGTCATCAGCGGCGACTGCGACCGCAGATCCGACGATATCGGCAATCGCCGCCCGCAGCTGCCCAGGCCCGAGTACCGCCTTCTTGAGATAGGTCAGGCCAGGCTGTGGCCGGTAGCCGATCGCAGCCGCGGCCTCCCGCACCAGCGACCGCTGTGCGAGGTCTGTGCCGAACAGGGCTGCACCCAGCGCGCCGGTGGCGGGTACGTGTCGGTCGACGGGGTCGCCGCTAATGCCGGCTTTGTCGGTGGTTGGGGTGGGATCGGTGGTGGTCATATCGATTCCCTTCGCGGTGCTGCCAGCGCCACGTCCGGTATTGGTGGCCGGTAGGTGTGTCGCCGAATTGCTTTGAGCCCCATGGCTCTCGATGCGGATGTGAAAGGTGGCAAGCCGGGGCGCCGGATCGGTGCGATCCAGTCCCCCCGGAGGTCAGCGCAGCAGCCCGACCGCGCGCAGCGCCTCGACGTAGTCCCCGGGCACGGTTCGGGCCCGAACGATGGCGTCTACAAGCGCCACTGCGTGTGGGGCAGGGAGGTTTTCGCAGACCTCGGCGAGATCGTCGTGATCGACTCCCCACCGCTCACTGTGATGCGGCTCGAGGGCTCTGGCCCGAATCACGGCCGCCAGCTGTGCGGGTGAGTCGTCCCACCACCGGTGGTCCAGCTGGTCGACGGGCGGAAGGATGTCACACAACGTCCACACCTGCGGGGCGGTCAACGTGAGTGTGTTCACGAAAAGGTCGATTTCCTCGCGCGTCATGCCGACGCCGGCGGGGTCGAGAGTGGCCGTCAGGGATTGGTCAGCGGGCATCATGGCCTCCTGGTGGTGGCGTGCATCGGGGGGACAGGCAGGAACTCGACCGGGAATTCGGCCATCGCGCGGTGGAAGGGACCCCGGCGCCAGACCGGTTCACGATTGACCGGAACGAGGTCAGGAACGGCGTCGAGCAGCCTCTCTATGCCGGTGTGGGCGATGAGTTTCGCGAGGTCTCGCGCATCCTTGGGACACGCATGCGGCCCGGTGCTCCAGCCCAGGTGCGAGTCGTTGGCCGTCCGGTTCTTCTGGATGCGTGGATCGTTGTTGCAGGCAGCGAGGCTGATGATGACGGGCTCGTTCGCTGGCAACCAGATGTACTGCTTGTCTGGCTGGGTTTCGACGACGGTGGGTCCGGGTGGAAAGGTGAAGCAGAAGTTCGCCATTGGCGGGTCGAACGACAGCACATCGGTCATCGCGTCGGCGATCGTCGAGCTGACAGTCGTTGTGCTGGAGGTGAATCGGTCATCGGTGATCATGTGAAGCACCGAGTTGGCGATCAGGTTGACCATCGGTTCGATAGCTGCCCCGAAGAGCAGGACCAGCTGATGGATGGTCTCTTCGTCCGACAGCGGCATGTGCTCGCTCGGGACGGTGGGGAATGCCAGCAGGCGCGTGGTGATGTCGTCGCCGGGGTGGATCCGCTTGCGCCGAACGACTTGGCCGAGTGCCCGTGCCAGGTCCTGTTCGACGGTCTCGGTGTCGTCGGTGGCGTTGAACATCCTCGCCATCGCATCGGCCACCTGGGCACCGGTGTCGTCCGAGCAGCCGATCAGATTGTTGAGGACCCCGGCCACCATCGGATGCGCGAAGTCGCTGAGGACGTCTGCGCGCCCGCGTTGGCAGAACCCGTCGATCAGGGCTTCCGATCTCCGGATCACTTCTTTGCGCACCTTGTGCGGATCGACACCAGCCAGGGCGTCGTTGATCGCCTTGCGGAGACGAGAATGGGTGGCGCCGACCGCATGCAGCACGTTCGGTCGCCACAGCATCATCGGTTTGATCGGGCAGTCGTCGGCCACTCCCTCCTGCCACGCGCGGGGGTCCGCGGGGAAACGAACGTCGTCGCCGAGGATGTGCCTGGCTGTGTGCCAGCTGATCACCAGGGTCGCCGGGACTCCTGGTGCGAGCAGCACCGGCACCAGCGGCCCGTAGTTGTCTCGCATCCAGTCGTAGATTTCGTGCGGGTTGGCCGCGAATTCCGGTGTGTGCAAGCTGATTCGAGGCCCGACCTTTTCGATCGGGATGGACGCGGCACCGACGACCGCGGGTTGTTGCTGCATCATCAACGCTCTCTACGCAAGCGGGAAGGGTTTCGAGGGCAGGAACCGCACGGGCAGCGAGACCAGAGCCCGGCGGAACGGGTCATGCACCCACACGAGGCGGTCGGCGGGCACGGCGAGCTCCAGATCCGGCAGTGCATCCAGTAGCTGGTCCAACGCTGTGCGCGCTATCAACGTCGCGATCGGTTCGGCGGGGCACATGTGCACTCCGGCGCCGAATGCCAGGTGCGAGCGGTTGCCTCTGCGGTCGTCGCGCATCACCGCGGGATCGGCGTTGCAGGCCGCCAGCCCGACCAGAAGGGGCGAGTTGTCGGGCAGCGTGCCGATGTTGTCCAGGACCTGCATCTGCCGCGGAAACCGTGGCGCCGCGACAGCTACCGGCGGATTCGTGTGCAGCACTTCGTCGATGGCGTCTTGACCCGACAGCGCGCCGCCGAGCACGTCGCCGCCGAATCGTTCATCGGTCATCACAAGCAGCACGGCGTTGCTGATCAGCGCCCAGGTCGGTGCGATGAACTCGCACAGCAGCAGCAGCTGCTCGATGATCTCTTCGTCCGACAGCCCGGCCGGATGCTCCATCAGCCACGAGGTGATATCGGCGTCCCGGTACGCGCGCCTGGCCCGCACCGTGTCGACCACCACGTCACGCAGCATCAAACCGCCTCCGGCGGCGGACGCAGGATCGGCGGACTGCAACGCCAGCAGGGCATCGATAATCTTGCCGCCGACCTCCGGGGCGAACCCGACCACACCATGCAGCGCCTCGGCCACGAGAGGAATGGCGAAACAGGCCACCACATCCGCCTCACCGGTCTCGCAGAAGCTGTTGACGAGCCTGACTGCGGCGCGTGCGACCGTCGCCTCCAACGCCAGCGTGTCGACCCGGGTAAGACTGTCCGATATCGCGCGGCGAAGCCGCCGACGCCCATCACCACGGGTATGCAAGGCATCGCGTCCAGGCCCCAGGCAGGCCAGCACCGGCGATCCCGCCGCCGGCTCGGTTGGATAGCGATCCTCATCGTTGAGGATGTCCAACCCGAGCCGGTAGTCGATAACCAGCGTCGCCGCGACACCACCCACATCGACAGGGACCAGATGCGAGTATCGCGATCGCATGTACCGGAACACGGCGTGCGGATCCGCGGCGAACTCCTGCCCAGCAATCGGAATCGGAATCGGCGAAGCATTCCCCGGTGGTGGGCCATGCTCGATCGGGCACCGGCCGGGACCGGTTGACGGAATGGACACAGAAGTACTCCAAACGTGTTGAGGGAAAAAGAAACCCGTGCGTGTCGGCCGATGTGTCGATGGGCCGTTCAGCGCACAGTGATGCGGGAATCTCGGAGGAGACAGCTACCGCTGCGATCTGGTCGAAATGCGCGAGCCGATACCGCGGCCGACGACCGAAGCAGGTTGGCTCACCACGAAGCCGCCGGTAACCCGCGCCTGCGGGCAGTCTTGGCGCCGATCACGTCGACGACTTCGCGGTAGGACGGCAACCAGGAATCCACCGGAGGTTCGCCGTCCAGCCAGTAGCGTGTCCCGTTGCCTGGCGTCGGCAACGCCAACGCCGCTCCGTCTCCGGCAACCGTCACGTGTGCGTCGAACAGGACCGACTTACACCGTTGCAGGTCGTCGTCCGGCGCCGGAGGAGCAGTCATCAAGACCCGAACTCCCTGGCGCAGCGCGAAAATGGGCAACGGCCGCCGTGGCAAGGCTTCCACGACAGCGTCCGCGACGTCGTCTCCCACCATCAGCAGCGCGACGAAGCGGTTCGCGCGAACCGTGATTGCCTTGAAGGTGTTGTCGAGATATGTCGGGCCGTAGAGCTGGTCGTATCGGCGCTTGTAGTCCGCGAAGGACTCATCGGTCGCCAGCGCATTATCCGCACCCTGCCGTGGGCGAGGTTCCCCGCCGACATCGAGCTGTGGCGGCACGGTTGCTGTTGTCACGAGACCTCCATCAACGAATTCATCAATTAGCCAGGGGCACAAGTGCTTTGAAGTAAATGCGGCGATCCACTAGTCGGCGGCCTCGATGGGCTCCGCCAGGCCCGGGCAGGCGCAGTCCGTTCATCCAGGACCCGCTCGGTAGGTACGTGGCGCCGCAGTCTCGACGATCTCGGTCCAACCTGCGGCCAACCGGGCTGCTTCTGTGAAGACCTTGTGCAGGACATCGCCCGTCGCGCCTTCGTGTCGAACGGCTTCATCGGCAGCGACCGCGGCCGCGGCCAGCTGGTCGATGTAGGCGCCGATCGATACCCGCCGATCAGCGGCGCGGATATGCTCGGCCCCCCACGCATCGATCGCGCAGATCAACCGCAGACGACGGCGAGTGACCAAGCTGCCACCGGTGAGTGCGAGACGGTGCGTCCGCGCCAAGCAGGAGGCCAGGGCAGTCACCGGATGCGTGCTCAGCCCGCGATTACCGCGCACCGCTGCCCACAGCTCGTGCCAATCCGGTAGAACTTCATCGCCCCGGACGAGCGCGCGGGTAGTCATGCAGCCCCCCGGGCGTCACGCTCCGCGATTTTCATACACTTCAGCTTCGGCACAATGGGTGTGAGCCGGAACTGCATCACCACCGAACTGCACTGAACTTTCACCGAACTTCGCGCCCAGGCCCCTGCTGCGTACCGGTTAGCCGGTGGGACACTGGCGGCATGATGGAACTCAACGGCGTGCCGGTCACCGTCGAGGATCTGGCGCCGCTGGCGCTGGTCGGACTCGGCCACTTCACCTCGATGCGGGTCGAGGGTGGCGCGGTTCGCGGCCTCGAACTGCACCTCGATCGGCTGGTCCGCGACAGCCTCACGGTCTTCGACGCCGAACTCGACCCCGATCGCGTCCGCGCCTACGTGCGGCACGCCATCCGCGACGCCGATGGACCGGTAGTCGTCCGAGTGACCATCTACGATCCGGCGCTCGAACTGTCCAAGCCCGGCGTCACCGCCGACCCGCATGTGCTGGTTTCGATGCGCCATGCGCCGGCTGCGCTGTCGGGGCCGTTGCGCCTGCAATCGGTCGTGTACTCGCGAGATCTGCCCAGGGTCAAGCACATCGGACTCTTCGGTGCCCTCGCACAGCGCGCAGCCGCCCAGCGTCAGGGATTCGATGACGTCGTATTCGCCGCCGGTGACGGCTCGATCAGCGAAATCGCAACCAGCAACATCGGTTTCATCACTCGGCAAGGCAACCTGGTCTGGCCCCGCGCAGAAGTCCTGCCGGGTACCACGATGCGGCTGGTCAATCAGGTTCTCGACGAGGACGTGGTGACCGAGCGCGTCACGCTGTCCCAGCTCGGCGACTACGCCGGCGTCGTCGCCACCAACGCAGCAACCGGCGTACGCGCCGTGTCCTGCATCGACGACGTCCAGTGGCCCGAGCACGAGGCGGTGTCGATCCTCCGGAAAGCTTACGAATCCATTCCGCCGCAACAGCTCTAGCCCACCACTGCCCCCGGCTCCCAGTAGGCTCGGTCCCCAACAGATCGAGAAGGGGCGACACTGTCGATGAAAAGCCTGGTTCGGCCGTGGACGGGAGCTGAAGTAGCCGCGCTGCGCGGGGCCCGGCGAATGTCTTTGATCGAATTCGCCGGGCACCTCGGTGTCACCGAACGTCAGGTCTCCAATTGGGAGGCCAAAGGAGCCGACATCAAGCCGCGACCGGTCAATCAGGCCGCGCTCGACACCTCGCTGTCCCGACTGAACCCCGACGAGCTGACGCGATTCCTTACTCTCGTGCCCGCCGACGCGATCGGCGAGGCCCCCGATAGCGACCAGCTGATCCAGCCCGACCGCATCCGCCACCCCGTCGACGGTCGCTCCATGACATGGATCCCCGAAGGGGTCTACCTGTCCGGCCCTATGGACCAACCGGTGTGGCTGCCCGGATTCCACATCGACACCTACCCGGTCACCAACGCGGCCTACGCGACCTTCGTGACCGCGACCGGGCATCCAGCACCCCGGCACTGGGACAACGGCCAGCCACCTCCCGCAATCGCTGATCACCCTGTCGTATGGGTGACCCACGACGACGCCACCGCCTACGCACGCTGGTCCCACAAACAACTGCCCACGGCGCAGCAGTGGGAGAAAGCCGCGCGCGGCACCTCCGGCGCCACCTGGCCGTGGGGCAACCAGGTCACACCCGCAAAAACCAACTGCAAAGTCTTCGACCAACCCGGCACGACCACACCAGTCGACTGCTACAAGTCCTCGGTCAGCCCCTGGGGCGTGTTCGATCTTTGCGGCAACGTCTGGGAATGGCTGTCGACCGAATCGGCCCCCGGCCGGTTCGAGCTCAAAGGCTCGTCCTTCAGCAGCCTCCTCGAAGCCGCCCGACCGGCGGCGTTCAACGACGCCTATCGCCTCATGTGCGATGACGACACCGGATTCCGCTGTGCTGCAACCGATCTCAAACCCTGAGCCGGTTCCCCGGTGTTCCTCGCCACCCGTCGGCCCACCGCCCAGCGGCCGTCTCAGCCGCACCCCGGCACTCACGCCGACCCCGCCGGAATGAACTCCGCGACCGCGCTTGGCGCATCCAAGCGCGGCCAGCAACCCGCGGGCCGCAACGTCCACACGCACGCGTCCTGCCGCACCGCATCTAGCCACCCACTCAAATGCGCGACTGTCGGCACGATCAGTGCAGTGATGTGCGAAGGCGCCAACGTCGCCAGCAACAACCCGAAATCGGCATCACCATGCTCGATCCGCACTGCGCACAGATCGAATCCATGCCGCCCCGATAGGTCTCGAACTCGCGCGGCATCCAGCTCGGTGTCATCCCCGGACAAGTCGCTGCGCACGATCCCGTACGCCCGAACGGTGGTCATGCCGGCCTCCGGATCGCTGCCGACTCGAAACCAGCAGCATCGGTCAACGCCACCCAGTAGCGAGTGACAGTGCGCCCGTTGGGGGCCTCCGTTTGCTTGACGCCGTTCAGCCCCCGGATCCGCTGGCCTCCAGCGGCACACTGGCTAGACATCGTCGAGATCCGCCGACAAAAGGGCAGCAGCTCGTGTCCACAGCTCCGGCGGTACATCCCCCTGTTGGTTCACGGTTTCCCGGGCGGCTGCTGGGCTCAGTGCAGGTTCATCACGAACCGCGCCGCACGATGCGGCTGAATGGCTGGGTTCGGCGTGGTCGATTTCGGAGACGATGACGCGGCCGTTGACAATCCTGTTGCGTTGATCGCGCCGTCGAAGCGCGGCGCCTCGTGCTACCGGCTTGTCTCTCAACCAGGACATAAGTCCAGCGTGGCGGTAAAGCTCTGCGTTGGGAACGTAGCAACCCGTAGCAACCAGCAAACGATTTCGCCGTTCAGCAAACAATCGGCCCGCCGGTACCGTGAGGCAATGACTGATCGCCCCCCGCGCACCACTGTTCACTCCGGAAAGCTGGTATATGACGGCCGGCCATGGTTGTCGGTGGAACGCCACCACATCACGACGCCTGATGGAGTCGATCGGCATCACCACGCGGTGCGCTTGAATCCCGTCGCGATTGTCACCGCCATCGACGATCACGGCAGAGCTCTGCTGCTACAACGGCACCGGTGGATCGTTGACACGATCGGCTACGAGTCGCCGGGCGGCATCGTGGATTCGGGTGAGGAACACGAATCGTGCGCGCGTCGAGAGCTATTGGAAGAGACTGGGTTCACCGTCGAGCGACTGACCCTCGTAGCGGAACTCGAGCCGATGCCCGGGCTGGTACAGACACCTCATTACATTTTCCTCGGCTATGGGCCACGACAAGTTGCAGCGCCGGCAGACGCAGAGGAGGCGGGGCAGCTCGTATGGGTACCGTTACGTAGAACCGCCGAGTTATTGGCGACCGGGCAACTTCTCGGAACGGGCACGGCGGTCGGGATGCTGGCAGCAGCAGCGAATTTAGCTGGCGGCCAGGAGCTTTCGGGTTCGGTGCTGGAGCGAGTCGTGCCGGCGGCGGAGACGTCCTGACCCCAGGTCACCAATATGGTCGGCTGTGGCCGAGAGCAGCGACACCGCCTCTTCTCGTCGGCCGGCGTTGATTGCTGCCTGGGCAAGATCAAGCTGCTGGGCACATCGTGCCCTGACGAAGTCCTCGGGGATCACCTGCATGGAATCGCGAGTGAGCGTTGCAGCGGCAGGATCACCGAGCAGAGCAAGAATATGACCAGCCCAGCGAGATAAATGCGTTTCGTTGTGGGCGATGAACGGCATTTCGTCGTCGTCACATGAGCCGTTGGACGGCAGTAGGGCTTCCGCAGCCGCCAGTGCCTCACGCGCTGTCGAAGCATGGCCTGGGCAATAGGTCGCCACCTGTGCACCGGTGGCCGACAGCCACGAGCGGAGCAGCGGAGGCAGTCCAGGTATGCGTTCCGCCTGAGAAACCTGTGCCAGCGCCGCGGCGGCCTGCCTTTTTTCGGCCTGTCCTGTTTCGGCGAGCATCACCGCTTCCTCACCGATCGTGTGGGCCAACAGGATCGGATCCTCTGCGCGCAATGCAGCGGTGCGCGCTTCTTTGTAGTGCGCCGCGGCCGCAGCTGTGTCGCCCACGTCGAAATCCTGCCACGCAGCCAGTGCCGCAGCATCTGCCTGTGCACGAGCGATCACCGATCGATCCGCTCCTTTGCTGCTGTGCCACATCGCATCCAGTGCGGTGACGTGCGCAGCCGTTTGGAGACGGGCCGCGGGAGCGCCGAAGCGTCGATCGAGCATGCGCAGGCTGTTGGTGTGGTTCAGCAGCACCTCGAACAGAGTGCCGCCACGGGCGAGATCGACGGTGGCGGTTGGCATCCCGAGCACTTGCCGCAGCAGTCGGGCATACAGATTATCCGGCATGTGCCGGCCATTTTCCCAGCGCGACAATGCGGTTCGGAGGCTGTGGGGCGACATGAGAGCGATTCCCTGCTGGCTCGCGTGGGCACGCAGGGCGGCGATCAACTGGGCTTGAGACCAGCCACGCCGGGTGCGTGCTGCGCGGATCTCCTTGCCGTCGATCGTCACCACCTCCCTCGAGTCCGCCCTCGTTGCCGCGCGGGCGGCGGTGTCGCTGTTCCGATAACCATAAACTGATAATCAGAATTCAGGAACCGAATCGGGAGTATCGAAACTGCGGCTACGGTAGTACCTATGGCAACGCGGACCGCCCGGGGACTTCTACTCGGACGCGAGATCAACTACATGATTCGCGCCTCCGGCAAGAGCCAAGCCGAGGCGGGACAGATCATCGAGGTCGGCCAATCCCGTATCAACAGCCTGATCGCCGGTACAGGTCGCATCTCGGCCGGTGACCTCCAGCTGCTGGCGAAGCAGCTGGGATTCTCCGACGAGCACTACATCCAGAGCCTGCTCGAGCTGCGGCGAGACAAATATCGACGCGGCTTCTGGACGACCGGACATCGCCGGGTCTACTGGGAGGAGCTTCGACTCCTCGTGGACCTCGAAGAACAGGCAAACCGGCTCCGGATCACAGAATCCGAGATCATCCCGGGCCTGCTGCAAAGCGAGTCCTATGTCCGAGCACTACATGCGAACATGTCTGACGCCCAGACCGGCATCACCGTTGAAGACTGGGTGCAAGCACGGCTCGAGCGCCAGCGAAACCTCGTGAAGGCCGAGGCCCCGGAGTTCCACGCCGTGCTCTCCGAATCCTGCTTGCGGCGCCGCCACGGTGACCCCAAGGGCCACGTGATGATCGACCAGCTCCATCACCTGATCGATCTGTCCCAGCGCCCCAACATCCTGATCCAGATCTTGCCGTTCAACACCCCTGTCGACGGCGGCGGGATGGAGGATCGCTTCACCCTCATCCGCGTCCCTTCACCCGGCGCGGCCGGCGACCTCGAACTCGCGGTCGTAGAAGCTCTCGGGGAAATCCGCTACATACTCGACAAACCGCCGGTCGGCGCCCGCGAAGCCTTGTTCGCCCGACTCAGCGCCGCGGCACTCAGCAGCGAGGACTCGCGAGAGTTCATCGACCACATCGCACGAACCGTCCAACTCCGAACTTCATAACACCATCTACGAAGGGGAACCCATGGCCGAGTACGACTTTCGGGCCAGGGAAGTCGACACAGGCACACCGACATCGGCGCGTCTGTACCACTACTACCTCACCGGTGAGCCGGTCTACCGCAACGACCAGATCTTCGCCGACAAGGTGTACGACGAACTGCCGTTCCTGCACACCTGGGCACTGCACAACCGTGCCTTTCTCGCCCGAGCCGTCAGGTTCATGGCCGCAAAAGGCATACGCCAGTTCCTCGATATCGGCTCAGGCTTACCGACCGGCGGCAACACACACGAAGTCGCACGAAGCATCGCTCCAGACGCTCGCGTGGTCTATGTCGACAAAGACCTCGATGCAGTCGCGCGCGCACACCAACTTCTGCGGCGAGAGAACTCCCTGGAAAAGACGGCGATCGTCGAAGGCGATTTGAGCGACCCCGCCAGCATCATCGACCACCCGGACTCACGCCGGCTACTCGATACCGACGAGCCCGTTGGCCTGCTGATCGTCTCCGTTCTCCCCTTCGTTCCCGACGCCAGCGACCCTCACCGGCTGGTCGCCGATATCCGAGACCGACTCCCACGCGGAAGCTACTTCGCCGCCACCCACGTCTCCCTCGAAGACGCCGACGAAGACACCAAGAAACAAGTCGCCGCCGCGGCAGCTCTCTACCAAGCCACATCGGATCCGGTCCACCTGCGAGACCGTGCAACCTTCACCAGATTCTTCGACGGCTTCACCGTGATATCCCCTCCAGGTGTCACCTACGCCACGGACTGGCAGCCAGACGGTCCTGTATACCAGGACGATCCCGCGCGCCCATGCAATTTCGCCGCAGTCGGACGACGACCGTAATCGCCAGATTCGCGACGATTGAGGCTATACAGGCTGAACAGAGTTATAACGAGAGGAACCGAAATGCTCCCCATCTTCACCGCCCGCGACTGTGTCAAAGCAGCGCGCAGCGCGGGTGGGAACTCATGCGTGCGGATAGGCCGGAAGAATGGCTGGACCGTAGTCTGGGACGATAAACTCGCAACGCCCGAGACCGATCGAGGCGCACCGCTTCCCTCGGATCAGACGCTGGTCGTCTCGGACGAGCAGTTCGATGCATTTCAGGAAGCGCTCCGCGCTGGACGCACCGATGGGCAGTGCATAAGCATCCAGCAGTCTCCGGCGGGGCGGTACACGTTCACTGCTCACGAGGCTCCTCATTCCTGGAACGCCGGTGTCGCTCTGCACTTCGACTGCGATGAGTTCGACGCGTTTATGAGCGGTGTCCGGAATGGCGAGTTCGATCTCGCGCAGTTCCCAACGGCAGCGTGACAACAACGAGACTCATTCTGTTGCACCTGGAACGCCCCGCCTGGTCCTATCGCGGCTTGGATCCGACGGAGCCGTTGGGCTTTCCGCCGGCGCGGTTACGGCTCCCACTCGTCGAGGCCGAACTCGAGCACCAGCGTTACACCAGGAACCAGAGCAGTGCCAACCATTCACTGCTGTTGTCTGCGGTGCCGAAAGTCTGGACCGAATCCGAGTTCTTCCACAGGGGTGGAGTTTCCGGGTGGGGTGAACCAGTTGGTGGCAACGTCGGCTGTGGGTAGTCCGGTTTCGGGTGTGTGGTGGTCGGGGGTGCAGCGATGCAGCGGTCCGTTGGCGGCGTCGAGGATGTACCGGAAGTGTGGGTCGATGTGTGAGACGAACAGTGTCGACATGGCAGAGCCATCCTCAGCGATGCGAGCGGCTTCGAACACTACGTGTAGGGCGGCGAAGCGTACGGCGACGCTGCGGTGGTCCCACCATCGCCGACACCATGTGTATTGGTCTTCGCGGTGGTTGGCGGCGATGCGGACGGCGGTGACCGGCAGCAGCCATTGCTCCACGAAGTCGGCGTAGTGGCCGAACCGGAACGGCTTTCTGGCACTGGACTCGGTGTCGGATTTGCTTGTGGGGGCGAACCATCCCGGAGGCACGAGGTCGTAGGTCAGTGACGGCAGCCCAATGTGTTTGGTGCGGGTGCATCGGTGCAGCGGGCCGTTGGCGGCGTCGAGGATGACGTGGAAGTGGGGGTCGAGGTGATGCAGCAGGAGGGTCGACAGGCCGGCAGCGTTCTTGTCGGCGCGCATGGCTTCGAAGGCTCGGTGCAGGTGAGCAATGCGCACGCTCACTGCGCGGTGACGCCACCATTGGCAGCACCAGGTCCAGGTGTGTTCGCGGTTGGCTTCGGCGAGGCGGACGGTGATGAATGGGAACAACCATTGCTCGGCGAAGGTGACGAAGTCCGAATAGGCGGGAGCCGGTGCCTTGCGTGGGTGCCGTGAGGCTGCAGGTGTCGCTGGTGTGGTCATAGTTCGACTTCTTCTGCGCCACCAGCGTTTTCCGGCCGCGCGGGTTGTGTGGGTGCGTTGGTGTAGCGGGCCAGGGAGCGGGTGACGAGTGGTTCAAGGGTGGGGTTGTTCCACCAGAACTGTTTTTCGATCAGGATCGGTTCGTGGCCGGGGAGGCGGACCAGGGCTCGGTCTTTGGGTAGGCGTGCGAGTTTGGCGACGTTGAGGATGGGTTCGGCGCGCCAGCTCGTGCTGCGGTTGGTGCCACCGGGCCCGGTCGAGCGGGAGTGGTCGGCAACGTCGTGGTCGTCAACGAGTCGCGTCCACTGTTCGAGGTAGGCGGGGGTGGCGATGTTGCCGCCGTAGATTTCGATGGATTGTGCGCGGATGACGGTCAGACCGTTTGCGCCCCAGAGGTCTTCGGCTTGTTCGAGTACTTGCACGATGGTCAGCAGGATGACCCCGCATCCGGCGGCGTAGGTGTAGTAGCTGGGCAGTGCGTCGATGAGCGCGCAGTTGGCCGCTTCGTCGAGCACCGCCAGCAGCGGCACGGCGAGGCGGCCGTCGGGGCGTGCGCGGGCGAAGGTCAGCGCTGATTCCAGGATTTGGCCGACGAGGGCGGCGGTGAGGGCGGCGGCGGAGTCCGGTCCGGTCATCGATAACGCGAACAGGGTGTCGTTGCTGGTGACGAAGTTCGCGGGTTTGAATTCGGGCAGGTCGTGCGTCGTCGGAGCCAGCGAGGTGTCGATGACGATCGCGTCGCTGGTTTCGTAGACGCTGATGCGTCTGCGAGCAGGTGGGGTGATCATGGTGGCGTAGCCTTCGTCGGAGAGCACGTTCAAAAACCTGCGCGCCATGTCGTACAGGCCATCGCGTTGGCGCGCATACAAGCCTTGGGCGTCCGAGATGCGTTGTGCCGCGCGGGCGTGATGGTGGTGGCGCAGGATCAGGATGGGTGTCTGGTCTTGATCGCTGGACAGCCATTCGGCGACGTGGAGCAGGTCGCCGTCGACACACGCGGCGGCCAGAAGGTACAAGGCCAGCAGTTCTTGAGCGCCGCCGTCGAAGTAGGAGTCGACACGAGCGTTCGCGCGTTCTGACGCCGACCCCGACGCCCCGGAAACGAAGAATGAGGCCAACTTTCGTGCGGCAGCCAATGTTCGGACGCGGTCGAGTAGGTCGACCCAGAACCCGCACACCGGCTGCCCGGTCACGGCTTGCAGGTCACACAGCCACACGCGTCCACGCTGTTCGCAACCGAACACGGTGTGCCGGTAAAGGTCTGGTTTGTTGGAGGTCGCCAGGACCGGCCCCCACGCGCTCAGCACGGCCGGGATCGCCCACGCCATCGTTTTGCCGGTGCGCTGCCCGGCCGCGATGAACACGCCCATCTCGGCCGGCACGAACAACTCGATCCCGCCGACGACGGTGCGGCCCAGCGGCGGCCCCGGCAGCGCCTGGATGTGGGCTGGTGCGTCTTTGAGCAGCCGTTCGGCGGCGCTGGTGTTGTCCTGCTGTCGCGCCGCGGAGATCTGGCGCGGGGACACCATCGTGCGTGCCGCGCGGTCGATGTCGCTGCGCCGCACCGATGCCCACCGCCTGCGAGATACGGTCGCGAACGCGCCGATGGCCGCCAGCGCTATCGCCATGACTACGCTGGATTGCCACGGCCAGCGATGCCGGCCGGCCATCACCTGCAGTAGCGCGGCGACTGGGTGGGCGGTGACAGGCAGTCCGGCGCACCAGCTTCCGGCCGACAGGGCCGCCCATGCGAGCAGCGCCAACCCAATGAGACCGAGGGCTATGAGCAGCAGCCAGGTTTCCTCGGCCAATCCTCCGGTGGTGCGGCGCCGCGTCTGCCGCGCCATCACACTGCCCTCACCCAGACTGGGGATAACGTTGTGAATGCCTGTGCATAACCGTGGCCGAGGTGATTCACAAGCTCACCTCGCGATCAGCTTGGGCAACAATCTCTTTCGCGGCCGCCTCGGAAGCGGCGGGGGCCCATTCGCCGGACTGGGGGTCGGGAAGTGCGGTGTCGACCGCACTGCTGGTCGCAGCACCTGTCCTTACGTCGGAAGTGCTGTGAGTGACCGGCATGGCCGTTTCTGTCGTGGTGAGGCTGGGATCTGGCTGGGCGGCAATTGTTCCGGTGAGCTGGGTTCGGTAGGAGTCGGCGGCGGCGCGGGCGGTGTCGCGGTGTTCGAGGAGTTGGGCGATACGTCCCAAATGGGGATCGGATGGTTGTGTGGCCCAGTAGGTTCCGTCGCGGCCGGTGGTGTATGCGGTGTGTACCTGGTCGTCGGTGAGTCCGACGGCGAGAGCGTCGCGTCGCGCGGCGCTCAGCCCGGCCCGCAATCGGTCGAGCCGGGCGATACGGGCTTGGTCGTCGATTCCGTTGAGCCCGTCGGCGACGGTGCTGTGCTCGGCCGCGAGATCCTGCACTTCTCGCAGGGCATCGGCGTGGCGGCGTTGCCATGTTTCGGTGTCGCTGTAGTCGGCCGAGATCGGTGCATCGCGAACTGCCCGGGGCAGCAGCATTTTTCGTGCATCGCGGCCGTCGTCGAGATCGGCTGCTGTTTCCTCGGTCTCGAGCAGTTCGTCGGTGTCGGCGATGACCGCGTCGACCTTCGCGAGGCTCGGCAACGCGACTGCCGGATTTCTGGGTGCGCCCAGCGTGCGTTCGACCGCGCTGCGGCGATCGATCTCGTTGTCCGCTCGCGTCGTCGGCGCCGCGGTGGCGCCCATGTTGGGTTGCAGGTAGGGGTAGCGGCGGGCGGCGTCTTGGGTGGAGCCGGTGATCGTGCCGGTGCCGTGCCCAGTGATCAGGCGGGCTTGTTGCAGGGTGCGCCAGATGTCGTCGTCGATCGCTACCTCGCCGGTAGCGCGGGCGCGCGCGATTTGGTCGTAGTTGCGGCGCGCGATCTCCGGTTGGGTTCGCCATCCGGCCACGACTCGTTGCAGTCCCGCCCAGGTGCCGCGCCAGTGTTCGGACTCGTGCCGCGCCCAACGGATCGCCAACTCATCAGCGCGGGAGTTGAATTCGGCTCGTGCCTCGGCAGTGGCGGCGGAGGGCGCGATCTCGCGCAGCTGGTAGTAGCGGGCGAAGTCGGCGCGCAGCTGCCTCTCGGTGTGCGAGGCAGCGTCGTGGTAGTAGTCGGGGTTGGTGAACCCCAGCGGCTCGTCCAGAGTGGTCACAGCTCTACCTCCGGCCCGTGATCCGACGTGGCTGGCGGTGGCCCGGTGTCGGGGTCGGTGGTTTCGGGCCAGTAGTCGGGGTGGCTGGGCAGTGCGTTGTCGATCGCTGTATTGATCCCGCCGCTGGTGTCGGTCGCCGGTCCGCGTTGCAGGGCGTCGATCTCGTTGGCCAGCGCCAGTTCGGTGTTCATGCGGGCGAGTGCGCGGGCGGGTTGCGGGCCTGGTTGGGTGTTGTGGTGTCGGTCGCCGGTCAGCCATTCGGCGTCGACCAGTTCCTCGGTCTGCTTGGCGATGGTGTTGCGCGCGTGTGCGAGGTCTTCGGACAGGGCTTCGATGCGCGCGTTGGCTTGGGCGAGTTCGTGTTCGAGGTCGCGTATCCGGGTACGGTCGGTGCCGGCGCGGGCCTCAGCGAGGGTGAGTGCGTGGGCGAGATGTTCGAGCCGTCCCAGCAGCGGGTGAGCCGGTTGCTGGTCCCACCCGACACCGGCCAGTCCGAGGTCGTGGGCGGTGTCGATGTCGCTGATCGGCACCCCGCCGTGGACGGCGTCGAGGTAGGCGCGGCGTAGGTCGTCTTCGATGCCGTTGATCGCGGTCAGCCGCCACTCGCCGGAACCCGCGGTGGTGGTGTCGGGGGCCGGGTGCTGTTGCCAGTCGATGTAGCGCTTCATCGAGTCCTGCACGGCGCGCAGTGCGGTCGCGCGCACCGCGTCGGGGTCGTCTGGGCCGAACCGGACGGCCAGCGGGCTGGCTACGGTGCGGGATCGAAACGCTGTCGCGGGTACCGGAGGAGAGGCCGCTGCTCCGGAGAGAGGTGGGCTCGCTGCGGGGGCGGCGTTGACGCCGTGAGGATTCGATGGTGGGAATGTGTTTTCGGACATCGTGTTCCGCCTTCTGGTGAAGCGGGCCGCGACCGGTGGTCGTGGCGTGACGGGATGTCCTCGCGGTATCGGGGTGGAATCGGGTTTGAAGTGAGGGCGGCGCCAGCGCCATCACCGGGAGTTGGCGGTGCGGCGGTCAGGGTTCGGGTCCGAGGTCGGGTCGTGTGGAGGTTGGCGGTGGTGCGGTGGCGGGGTCGGGGGCCCAGTCACGGGCGGTGGCTTCGGGCAGAGCGATATCGATGGCGGTTGCGTGGTGGATCGGGAGCCGGTCGGTGCGCTCGGGGTCGATACCGAGCGCGGCGGCGGCGCGCGCGATCAATTCGTCGGGGTCGGGTGGGCGTGCCTGTGCGTGGGTGGTCGGGGCTCCGGTGTCCGGGTCGACGGGGATGTAGGGCGGCAACGCTGGGTCCGTTGTGGGTCGGGTGTAGCGGCGCCATTCGAATTCCAGTTGCAGGTCGTCCCATCGGTTGATCTGCGCGGCGGCCTGCTGGCGGGCGGTATGGACTTGCGGGCTGTTCCATAGGGCGTCGACCTCGGGCGCCGACAGTTGCGCGGCGTCGGACAGCCCGGTCGCGCGCTGATGGTGCAGATTCATGGTGCGGTGGAACTGCATATCGGCGACCGGGTCGGCGCCTAACCCCAAACGGCCGGCGCTGAGGCGGGCATCGCGCGCCGCTGACAGCAGTGCCATCCGATGCACATGCCACACATCGACGACAGCCATATCGATGAACAACTGCTTCGACGCCGACGCGGAGGCCTCGGGTATCCCGGCTGCTGGGCTCGGAGGCGCGACAGCCTGCGCAATTTCGGTTGTGGGCGTGGGGAGTTCGGCTGCTTCGACACCGTTGGTTCGGGCGCGGTCGACCCATTGGGGCGGGATGCCGAGCTCGATGGCCAGTTGCTCGGTGGTTTCGCGTTCGGCTTCCAACGCGTCCAGATGCGAGCGCCACTCTTGTTCGGGCGTGCCGTCGGTGCCGGCGTAGCCGCCGAAGCCGCGTGCCTGCACCGTCGCGTGCTCGCGCGCGAGGCGGTCGATGCGGGCCAGCAACTTCGCCTGCCACTGTTCGATCGATACTGCGGGGTCAGGTTCGGTCATGGTCGATACCTCTTGGCGGGAAATTACGCTGCGTGTCAGCGGGTTCGGATGGGTCTGGTGCTGGTCATAGCTGGGTTCCGGCGTCGAGGTTGTGGCTGGAATGCGGTGGTGGGCCGGTGGGTGTGGGTGTGTTCCAGTGGGTGTGGTCGGCCTCGGTGGGCAGAGCGCGGTCGACCGCATTGGCGACGGTGTCGGTACCGGTCGCCGGTCTGGACAGGAATGCCGCTGCGGCGGCGGTTTTCATGGCGTGCGGCGTGGGGATGCGCACGGGTTGTTCGAACAGGGCGACGTCCAGGCGCAGGGTGATGGCCGTGGCATCGCGTATCACGCTGGTTTCGATGCCTGGGCGGGCGTAGACGCGCCAGCGTTCCTCGACTGCTTCGTTGTCGTAGGTATGTGTCGTGGCGTCGAGGATTCGCTGCCAGTCCCTGCCGGTCCGCGCCCACATTCCGGCGGATTCGTCGACGGTGAGGCCGATCGCGTCGGCGACGTTGCCGGCCCGGATCCACAACGCGCTCAGGTTGCGCTCGAACTGAGCGACCATCCACGGTTCGGGCTCGAACCGGGGTGCGTCGGTGACCGCCCGCATCCGGTGGGCGACGTCGATCCCGGCCATGTGCTGGATCTGCCATACGTCGCTGGCCACCCAGCCCATCATGTGCTCGCGCAGCGCATCGGCGCCGGGCTCGGGGTTGAGGTCGGCTCGGCGTCCGCGGCTTCCCGCCGCTCGGGCGGCGCCAACTTCGGCGGGCGGGATGCCGATCGCGAACGCGCGGGCTTCGATCTCGCTGCGGTCAGCCGCCAGCTGCAGCAGCTGAGTGCGCCATGCCAGCATGGACAACTCCCCCGCCCCGGGCGGCGTGTCGTAGCCCTCGCGCAGGAGCCGGGCGCGGTCGTCGGACAAGTCCTGGATCCGGTCGAGCAGTCTTTGCTGCCACACCGGTCTTCGCTGGACGAGCGGTGATTGTGGTTCGGTCATCGGCGATCTCCTGGGTTCGGATTGATCTGCGTTGTTGCTGTTTTCGGTTGGTTGGGTTGCTGTCACGGTTCGGGTCCGGTGTCGAGGGCGGGGCCTGCAGCCTGATTCGGGTCAGGTGTGGGGCTCTCCGGCACAAATGCGCGGGGCAAATCAGGGAGTGCAGCGGCGATATCGGCGTCGATCGCGGCGCCACCACTGACCGGCTTGTCGACACTGCGGCCGGGATGCAACTCGGCGCTGATTTGGGCGATCAGTGATTGCGGTGGCGGCACCAGTTCGCGGTCGGGGTCCCAGATCAAGTCGCCGTAGTCGGCCAGCGACGCATGCGTGGTCACGTCGGCATCCGGAGCTGACAGGTGGGTATGCCATCGTCGTGACAGCTCGGCAGGCCCGATGTCGCGTATTGGCTGCGTGAAAGAGGCGAGCCATGCGGGACTGTCGGGGCCGGGCCAAATTTTTTCGCGTTCGGCGCCAACAGGTTTCAGCAGAGCCGCCACCGTGCCGATGCGATCCCATCGCTGGCCCAGCATTTCAGCGATAGCGTCCTGCTCTCGGTCGGGTTGAGCGGCGATCCGGGCCCGGTAGGCGGCATGCACGGCCGCGATGTGCCCCAGCTCCCGCGCCTGCCCGCCCACTGCGGCGATCAGTTCGGCGCGGGCTCGCGGGTCTGTGTCAGGCCAGCGGTCGGGTATCTGTCCGGCCGCAGTGGTGGTGCGGGCGTAGTCGAGCCACGGTGAAGCGATGCCGCCGGCGCGCCCGAGGGCGGTGAGTGCGTCGACGCGGTCGTGCATCTCCTCGAGGTAGTCGTTCCACAGTTCGGAGGGAAAGTGACCGAATTCGCCTCCGAAACGGCCGGTTTCCTGCATCCGGCGCAGTCCGTCGGCGACGTCACGCAAACGCCGCAGCAGCGCAGCCTGGGCGGCGTTCGGTCCCCGGACATGGTCGCTGCCCGACGAGACGGTCGACGTCTGCGCTCCGATGCGGGCTGGATCGGGTGTCGGGTGGGGAGTCGTCATCCTTTTGCTCCTGGTCTTGAGCTCTGTGCTCCGCCGCCGGATAGTCAGCGGCTCGAGAGGGTCTGCCCCTGCGCGGTCACGGGCTGGGGCCGCTGTCGCGATGTATGAGTGCCGGGCCGGCGCCGACGTGCTGCTGGTCGCCGGCAGTTGGCGCGGGGAATTCGACGGATCGCGGCTCGCCTAACGCGGCGGTCACGGCGCTGTCTGTGGCTGCGCCGAGTGGCAGGTCGTGAGCAGCCAGACCGGGTGGCAGCCGCAGAGCTGCGGCGATGTGCTCGACCATCACCGCGGGGACGGGCGCGATGGCGGAATCCGTGATGAAGTCGAGGTCGCCGTGGTCGGTCAGCAGTCGGTAGGCCGCCACCGATGTGGGTTCGTGTTCGGCGTGGGCGCGCCATTGCTGTGCCAGCAGGTCGGGACCACGGTCTCGCACCGTGGCCGCCAGAGCGCGGGCCCAGATCGGATCCGAGGCGGGCCTGATCCGGTCACGTTCGGGTCCGATAAGATCCAAGAGCGCCGCGATCGAGGTCAGACGCTCGTGGCGCAACGCTGTTGTGGCTTCGATTCGTGTGCGCAGCGATTCGGGTTCGTCGCTGCGGGCATGGGTGCGGTAGGCGGCATGGACGGCCATGACGTCGCTGAGTTCGCGGGCTTCGGCCGCGAGGTCGTCGATGAGGCGGGCCCGGTGCACGGGGTGCGGGACGGGCCATCGTTGCGGGGTCCGCCACCCCGTGCCGCGCTCGCCCTGCTGGCGAGCGAGATCGATCCACCGCTGCGGTATCCCACCGGCGTGGCCCAGCTTCACCAGCGCGGCGCTGCGCGCCATGAGGGCATCCAGGCGCCCGAACCAGGCAGGTTCTGCTAAAACTCCTGTCTCATAGTCGTTTCGGGCGGTATCGAGCAACACCCTCGTCTGGGACGCCACCGCACACAACCGCCGCAGCAGTGCCTTCTGCGCCGCATTCGGCGCAACCGGACGCCGACCGGCCGCACCGACAGCGCGTTCCGGCCCGGTCATAGTTCGACCTCGACTCCGGTGCCGGGCTGTCGTGGCAGCGGCGGAAGATCCGCCACCAGGCCGTTATGGCCGCCGCTGCCGATTCCGGCTGCGGCCAGCGCCCTATCGATGCCTTGCCCGGCCGGTGCGACCAGATCGGCTGCCGGACGCCGGTCTGAGGCCTCGGATATAGGAACTGTGTTGTGTCCGAGCTCGTTTCGAAGGATCTGGAGGATCTGATCGGGTGATGGGAGTGCGGCGCTGGTTGGTGTGGTGATGCCGGATTTGGTGAGTGCGCGGGCCTGCAGGACGATGCTGGTCTGGTCGCTGCGGGCGTGGGTGCGCCAGCGGGAGTCGAGTTCGTCGACACTCGCGTCGCGGGCCCCCTCGGCGGCGGCGGCCCAGTGCTGGGGCGAGTTCCACATTCGCTGGGCTTCGTCATCGGTCACGGCGAGCAGCCGTGCGAGTTGGACCAGACGGGTGCGGGATCGGCGCAGGTTGCGCATGACCCAGGTCGCAGTGCCTGGTTCGGCGTGCGCGCCGCGGTGCTCGTAGGCGACCGCCACTGCGGCGAGGTCTTGAATCCGGTGCGCCTCACCGGCCAGCCCGACCAGCATCCTGGTCCGGTCCACCGGTTTCGGGATGCGCCAGTGCAGGTCACGTCGCCACGGCTGTGCCAGATGGGCGCGCGTGCGCGCCTGGTTCAGCCACTCGCGCGGCACCCCGGCGGCCAGTCCCGCTTTCTCGAGTTCTTGGCCGAGCAGGACCTCGGTGCGGAAAGCCCGCGACCACGACGGCGGCGGAAGCTCACCGGTCTCCTCCCGCCCTGCCCGCGCCGCAGCGGCCATCTCCCGCGCCGCCGACGCATGCGAATACACACCTGCGAGCAGCTTCATCTGCCACCGATCGGGCACAGCCACACCCGATTCGCGGACAAGAAGGGGGTTGCGCGCCATCATGGTTCGATCTCCGCCGACGGCGCGGGCCCGAGAGCTTTGACGGGTGGGCGTACCGGTGGCGCAAAATCGACGCCCATATCGAGGTCACCGGTGACGCCGGTGACCTCGACCGCGACATCGCTGACCTCTCCGCCGAGCACTTCGAGCTGTTCGCCTGAATCGGCATCAGGCCAGTGGGTCGGGTCGGTGGCGCTGTGGGAGTTCATGTCCCGCAGCTGGGATTCGCCATAGCTGGCAAGGGTGTACTCGGCACTGAGCGCGCTCATCTGGGTGTGGAGTTCATCGACGGCGTCGTCGAGGGACGCAGCCTCGGCACGCGCATCGGCCAATGTGGTACGGGGGTCGTTGCCGGTGTCCTCGCCGTAGCGTTCGGCCCACGCGTCGGCGGCGACGCGCTGCTGATCGGACAGATCCGCGGTGGCCTCGGCCGCCGCCCAGCCCGCGCTGGCAGCGTGAGCGCGGGCGGCGCCGGGGTCGGTGTCGGTGAGTGTTTCGGTGAGCCCGAGCGCGCGTTTGCGGGCCTCAATCAGCAGCTTCTGGTATTCGACCTTCAGATCGTGTAGCCGCTGGTCTTGTGCGATCTGTTTGTCGTAGCGGCGCAACTGCTGGGTGTGAATCGCGTCTTTGCGGTTGTACTCACCGCGCAGGGCCCGCACCTGCAACCCGGAAACCTTGTCGCGGCGCTCCTCGGTGGCTTTGTCGCTGTCCTTGGCGCGGTCTGCTCTGTCCTGATCGTGGTGCAGACGTGCGTTTTTAACTTGCATCTCGAGCAGGTGCTCGCGGTAGCGGCCGGCCTTGATCGCCATATCGGCCCAGTGCTCGAGGCGACCGTGCTGCGCCCTATCGATATAGCCCTGGATCTGCGCGCCGTGGATGTGGTTCTTGCGTTGCTGTTCGGCGATCCGGTCGTCTTGGCGTTGGGCGAATTCTTGCCGTGAGCGCGATTCGCTGCCGCGGCGCTGGAGCAGGTTCATCGTCATCGCCGCGGTTTGCATTGCTTGCACGAACCCGGCTTTGACCGCTTGCCCGCCCTCATCGACCGGGTCACCGTTCCCCTGAGTCATGGCGCAACCTGCACATCCGACAACAGCCACCCAGCGCCTGCCCTGCCGTGCGTGCGGTCTGCGACAGCGAACACGACCAGCCTCAGCACGGGGGTGTTGTCGCTGGGTTGCATGCTCACCGTGACCACACGCGCCGCCCTCGTCGCGGTGTCGGCGGGGTGGTCATCGGCCGCGGTGCGAGCGATCGCGGTGACCGTGACGTGTTGGTCGCGCCAGTGTTCCCACATGTCGGGTGTGACCGGTGCCAGGGTGATTGCCGCTGGTGCGCCGCTGCGTGCCAATTCGGGTTCCAGCAGCGGCGTCGCAGCGTCGAACGCGTGCCGCGGGTCGAGCCCCTCGCCAGGTCGGTAGGTGAACATCGTCTGCAAGGCCGCCGACATGACCGATTCGGCCGAGCACGGGTCAACTGCGGTAAACGGTGAGTCGAATCTTGCACGTGCGCAGGCATTTTCATCCGGCGGGCGGCCGCGTGACGGGTGCTCGGTGCACGCAGTCAGCAGGCACGCTCCGGCCATGACAGTGAGCAAGGTTCTGAAGGGGCGTGACGTCATTTCGGGTTCCTCGGATGTTGGATCAGGTAGGTGAGGTCGGCGCGGCGCCAGTCGACCCAGACCCCGAGCTGATGGCCGGTGGCGGGATTGGTAGCGGCGTCGACGAGCAGGTCGAGCACCAGGCCGCTGGCGAACGCCGCCCGGTGCAGGGCACCCGGGTCCGCGACAAAGCGGGATGTGACGATGCGCAGGGTCGCCACGTCGGCGCCCCAGAGGTCTTTCCCGTGTGCGGCGAGCCAGATCGCTTGCAGTGCTGCGGCTTCGGTGGCGGCGTCGTCGCTGTCGATGATCAGGTCGCGGTGAAACCGGTCGTGGGCCACGGTGTGCCCGTCGGGCCGACAGATGGTGAAGGTCTGCCGCGTCGCGGAAACCCACGCCAGAAGATGCGGTCCCGCTGATGCCCGCCCGGCGAGCCGTTGCTCGGCGATGACGCGGTCATTACCGCCTGCACTGGTCAAAGCGGTATTGCGACGCTTCGACGACGGAGGTACAGAACGTCCACGCACGGATCCCGCCTCACGTCGTCGATGCGGATTATTCGGTGTCACAGCTGTTTTCCCTCTTCCACTGTTGGGCTTCGGGGTTGTGGGGTGGTGTAGCGGCGGACGTCGAGGTGGTCGGATCCGGCGACTCGGGCAAGGGGTGCGGTGATGACGGTTTCGCCGGATTGGGGGGCGTGTATGACCAGGTCGGTGCCGTCGGCGTCGCGGCCCGCGTAGACGGCGACGTGGTGGGAATCGCTCTCGGCCGGGGTGGTGAAGAAGATCAGATCTCCGGGTTGGCGTTGATCGAACGGAACCACCTGCCCGGCCGGTGAGTCTTGTTGGGCCTGGGTGTAGTGCGGCAACCGGATTCGGCCGCCCGACGCCTGGTAGATCGCGTACAACGTCAACCCGGAGCAGTCGAACCCGCCGCCGGTCGGTCCATCGGCGTCTCCCCCACCCCACACGTATGGGGTGCCGATCCACCGCTGCGCCGCGGCCACGACCGCTTGCCCGAACCCACTGGCCGGCACTGGCGCGCCGGGTGGTCCCGAGCGGGGTCCACATCCGGAAGCCGGTTGTCCTGGCGCGGGGACGGGCATGGACGCTGGGTCGATGTCGGCGAACATCGCGTAGAGGCGTTGGGCCAGGTCCAGTTGTCCGGCATAGGCGTTCGGTGCGGACACTTCGACTGCTTGAGCGAGTTCGGCCGAGGTCATCGAGGTGGCGCCGGTGATGGTGGCGACTTGGTTGTAGAACCAGTTGATTTGATAGATCGCATTCATCAGCGTGGCGATCCCGGCGCTTCCCCAGACGCTGACGCGCATCTGGTGCGGGCCCACCGAATCGTGGTCGGCGCCGACGCCGTCGTTGGGGAAGCTCAGCGAATCCGGGACGTTGGAGTTCGCCAGGTTGCGCAGCGTCGATTCGGTGATCATCGCTGCCAGTTCGGCGATGATCACCGACTGCGGGGCTCGGCGTTGTTTGCCGATCGCGACGCCGTTGCGCGCCAGCTCCAACTGCCGCTCGTTCAATCCCGCCAGCGATTGACCGGTCGGGCCCGCCACTCCCCCAGCGAGCACTGGGGTCGCACACGAGTCCACAGGCTGTATTCCGACGAGCACTGCCAGGAACAGGATCAATGCGATGGGCAGGCACACGATGCCTGCGAGCAGGGTTCTGGAGGACATCACTCATCGCCGTCCTCCCCGACCTCGAAGGCCTCTGCCTCGAACGATGGCTGCGGGCCGTGGTTGTTTTCCCCGGTCAGGTGGGAGAAGCGGCGGTTGGTGTTGTGGATGTCGCGGGCGCGCTCGGTCGGGGTGAAGGTCATGCGGAACGGGATGCCCGGCGCGTCGGCTTCTCCGGTCTTGAGCAGGAAACATCCTGTGCCGGGCGGTGTTTCGCGCATGCCCGTGTTGTCGAGGTGATCGTCGGTCGGTGGCCGGGGCGCGGCCCAGGAGGTGACCAGCAATTTTTCGGTGTCGGTGATCGATACCGCTGCGCGGAGGCGTTCGATCTCTTCCGGTCCGACGGGGCCGATGATTTTGGCGCGGGCGCGTTCGAAGAAGCCGAGGGCTTTGGCTTGGGCAGCTGGCGAGTCGAAGGCGGCGAGGTCTTTGATGGTATGGCTGCACATGATCAGCCCGGTGCCAAGTGGCCGGTTCAACCGGGTCAGGGCGTCGACGCGGTCGACCATGAACTCCCCCGCGCCGAGCACGCGCCAGATCTCGTCCATGACGACCTCGAACGTGCGCGGCGGCGCGAGACCTGCGTCGGTGAGGGCGTGAGCGGCGGCGACCGCGCCGAAGCCCTCGCTCCAGCACACCATCAGCACCGCCGCCAGCAGCTTCGTGTCGCCCTCGGGAATGCGGGACACATCGATGCACACCGCGGGGCTGTTCAGATCGAGGGGTGTGCTGGTGGGACGGTCGAAGATCTGTCCCCACGGGCCCTCGATCACCGCGCGCAGCGAGCGGCGCAGCACTTTCGTCGCCGCCCGGAACGCGACATCGTCGTCTTCCTCGGCGAACTGGCGTAGCCGGTCCGCGCCGCCGGAGATCGTGGCCAGCAGATCCGACAACCGTGGCGGCCGCTCCGGACTGAATCCTCCTGCGGGGCTGTAGAGTTCGCGCAACCCGGCGGCTATGAGCGTTTCTTCGTAGTCGGCGACGCGGGAGCCGCGAACCAGCTCGATCAACCCGGCCACGATGTTGACTTGTCCGGCTTCGACACGGGCGGCGACCTGGCGGCGTTGATCCGGATTCGGGAGCTGGTCGATGATGGTGCCGAGGGCTCCGACGGCGAGTGGGTTAACGCTGCCGTGCCCATAGCCGAGGTCGACCACCTGCCCACCCAGGGCTTCAACCAGGTCACGGTAGTCGGGTTTGGTGTCGCCCATGCACAGCACGGTTTCCCCGGCTGCGACTGCCCCTGTTGCGAGGCGCCGGATCAGCGAGGATTTGCCGAATCCGTTGAGTGCCAGCACGAAGGCGATCGGTGCGGTGATGAATCCGCGGGTAAACCACGACATCGGATCGAAGTGCACCGGCGCGCCGGTGACGTAATGCGAGCCGACAGGGCAACCGACCACCGGGGCGGTCGCGCCGACCGCGAAGGGCCACAATCCGGCCACCTGCACCGTGGTCGCCCGCCATTCGGGCGTCGCTGGCACCACTGTCGCGCGGCCACCGCCGACGCCGCGGTACCCGCGGTCGGTCAAACTCGCTGCGGGCACCGCGAAGCCGTCGCGAACCGAATCCTCCACCCGCCGTGCGGCAGTGGCGCGGCGATGATCGTCACTCGACAGCACCCAGCGAGCGCGCACCGCGGTCAGACCGCGCCTGGCGGCGGCCGTTTCGGTCTCTGCTCGGGCCTGGGATGTCAGCACGCGAATCCCTGCGACCCTCCTCGTTCGCTGGTGGCGAGGTTTACTGGTTTTGTTATGGATGTTCATGCGCTGAACCGCTTCGAGATCGAGGTGTGTTCGGGCAGGATCAGGCCGATGCCGAGTGAGGCGGCGAAGGCGGCGGCTTGGGAGCCGTAGCAGCGGCGCACCCGTAGCCGCGAGGCTGCGGTCATGGTGCGTACGGAGGCTTCGATGCCGGGCAGGTCGGCGTCGAGGACGTCGGTGACGGTGACCAGGAACCCGAATCGGGTGAGACCGGCGCCGCGAGCTTGTTCCTGACGGGCGGCGCGAGTGTTGTCGACACGGATGGAGGCCGCGGCCGAGGCGATGCCGCGTTCGGTCTGCTCGGCTGCCAGCGCGTCGCGGAAGTCGGAGTCGACGAGGTCGGTGGCCTCGGCGGCCGAATGCAACCGGTAGACGATCGCGACCCGCTTGCGTGGCACATCTGCGCGCGGGCGCAGCAACTCCTCCAGACCGGTTTCCAGCACCGCGCCCCGCGGCGGCGCGTCCATTTCCCACGTGATCGAGCGCGCCCCGTCGTGCACCAGATGGTCCCAGCGGTCCTCATGGGCGATCGGGCCCACCGAATCCCACGACTGTGTATCAGTGATCGCGGGGCCGGCGGCTTCGATATCGCGCTGGGCAGCCAGGTCGTAGCGCGACCGCACCAGCCCCAGCACCTCCCACGCCTGCAGCGGCGTGGCCGGCAGCCCCGCGCGGGCCAGCTGGGATAGCACCCCTTGCAGGCGTTGCCCGATCTCGCGGGCCTGCTCGGGCAGATCCCGCCGCGTTTTACGGGACGTGCCGATGGCGCGGAAGGTGATGGCGATGCGAGCTTCGATCCGCACACCCACTCCGCCGATATCGGCGGCGGCCTCACGCAACACCGCGGCCGCGAATTCCGGCGCCTGAGGCCGGACCAGGCGTGCGACTTCGCGGCGTTGCTTGAGATGTGTTTCGGCGACAGTCTCCAGGACCGAGGTGACCGCGACGATCTCACCGCCGCGTGACTGCGAGGCCAGGAAATGCCCGTACTCGCCGACCCAGGCGTCTATTTGGGCTTGGTCGACCAGTTCCTTGCCGCGCGGTAACACCCGCAGCACCACCGTGCAGTGATCGGTGCGGCGAATATGGATGATCGCGAACCGCTTCCCCCCGGGGGTCTCCCACTCTGCCAGGCGTGAATCAGCCAGCAGGCCAGGCAATCTCGCCACACCCGGGATCCGGGAGAACCGGCCAGACCGATACAGCAGTTCACCCCGCGCTTTCGCCGCCGCGAACTGGACGCGCAAGACCGCCGTCTCCCACCCGGTCCTGCCATCGACGGTGATGACAAGTGGCGTGAAAACTATTGCGGCGCAGGCGAGCACGATCAGCGTTGTGGGTATGGATCGGGTGATCATGAAGGTGGCCATTACGGTGATCAGCAGTGCCAGCGCGAGCATGCTCACTCCCCACGTCATGCCGAAGAACCCGGCCGAGCGTGGTTTCTCCCATCTGCCGTACATGCGGGGACTGGTCATCGCCGCACCTCCAACGGGCCGGGCGCATCGACATCCCAGCTATCACCGGCTTGGGACTCGACCGCCGAACTCGCCGACTGCGCCCCCTGACCGGCCAACTGCGCGCCCATGACGGCCGCTCCAGCTATGCCCGCCCCTGCGCCCGCGCCGCCGGCCGCACCCGAGCTGCCACCGGCTGATCCCGCTGAGCCCGCTGACCGGCCCCCGGCTCCCGCCGGTGCGGCCCCTCCGGATGAGGCCCCGCCGCCGGGCGAAGCTCCACCACCACCGGTGCCACCCGAGAGCGGACGGCCACCTCCTGCCCCGCCCGGTGGGCCACTCGGGGGCGGAGTGGGACTACCGCCTCCGGCTCCGCTGGTCGTGGCGTTTTCGCCTTCGGTCATCTTGCGGGCCGCGGAACGGTCACCTCCGGCTGCGCCCATGGCGATGCCGAGGGCGCCGCCGGCGAGCGCGGCGCCTGCTCCTCCCCCGCCTCCGAGGGTTGCCACCGCGGGCGCGACCAGCCGCATCAAGGCCGGTAGCACGATCGTCACCGACAACAACAGGATCATGCCGAGCAACACCAGTTGCGGATCTTGTTGCTGGCCAATGGTTTTCGTGCCTGCGGCGGTGAAGGCGATCGCGTAGACGAGGGCACCGACCGGTTTCCACAGCACGAACGCCAGCGACCACGACAGCATCCGCTTGTACGCCTGGGAACCGGGGCCGGTGCCCGCGGCAGCAGCGGCCAGCGGGATCGCGGCGACCACCAGGATGAGCACGGCTTGGCGGATGACCAGCATGGCAAGTTGCACGAGCATGCTGATCAGGCCGAGGATGCCTAGCACGAGCAGGATGCCGGAGCCGAGGTTGCTGTGATCGCGCAGGTTGTTGTCGACCAGCCGCTCGACTGCTCCGTGCAGGTCGCCGCCGGTGGCGTCGTTGATCACCCAATGACTGAATGCGTCACCAGCCTTCGTGCCGGTGGTGATCAACGCGGAGAACATCATGGAGGCGAACACCGCCCGCGCGAACATGAGGAAGCTCTCCTGCGCTTCCCCCGCGACGCCACCACGTTTGGCCATCGCCAGCCGGGCGGCGGCGAACAAGATGCCCGCGATCATCAGCAGAACCTGCAAACCGCTGGTGTAGCTCCGAATCGACGCCAGAGCAGGCCCCGGCTCCCCCGTGGACGTCGCCAACTGCGGGGACGGCAGATTGACCCACCAGGTCACGTCGATTCTGAGCGCCTTGGTCATACCGTCGATCAGGGAGTCGACCATGCTGTCGAATGCGGAATTTGCTACGGAGTTGGCGGCGTCGCCGCCGAGTTGTTTCAGCGCGCACACGGCGCCGGGTCCGGTGGGCAGGTCGCACACGATGTCCGGCAGCTGAGCATGGTTGACGGCGGCGATGGATGTCGTCATGTGGTGGTCCTCCATTGCCCGAAGCCGGCAAGCGCTTCGATGGGATCGCCTGGCTGCCAGAGTGTTTCGATGTCGTCAGGTAGTCGCACTCGCCAGTCGTCGTGGTCGTAGGTCATGGGCCAGGAGGCGTAGGTGTAGCCGTCGCGGGTTCGGGTGGCGATGTCGACGACGGCGAAGTCGGGGCGGTAGCCGGGGCGGATGCGGATGCCGTCGGGGACGGTGACATAGCGGGCGGCATCCGGTGTGCGGGTGCGGCCGCGCGTCATCCTGGCGATGAATGCGTCGGTGTCCCCGACGAATCGGGCCCGAACCACGTTCTGCCACACTTCTTCTGGCGCGGCGAGGGCGCGGGCGATCGCGTCGCAGGCAGCAAGCGCCGCGCCTTGCGGGGTGTCGGCGAACCCGGAGGCGATCCCGTGGTCGATGTAAGCCGGACCGTCACTGCCCGAAACTGGTAGCGCGGCGCCACCCCATCCGCGTTGCCAAGACATTTGCGCTGGTGCCGCGGTGAGGTAGTCGCCCGCCGATGAGCTGGTGCGCGTGGCCGGATTTTGGGTAAGCGCGCGCCCTTCGTCGCCGACGACGTCAAGGCGGTTGCCGAACAGGTCTGTGGTCGGAGGCTGGGCCGGTGTCGCGCTGAGCGGGGGCCGCGCCGCAGCCGTGGGGGTCGTTGTGGATAAACCGGCGGACGAGGGTTGAGCGGCGTCAGTGCCGCATCCGCTCAGCGGGACGGCCAGGGCGACGGCGAGTCCGAGCCAGCGGTGGCGGTTTTGTGGCGGTGTCGTGGTGGTGGCGGTGTTCATCGGATGGGGACCAGGATTGTGTCGGTGGGCAGCGCGTTGGAGGCGGTGACCAGTGCGGGGTGGTTCCCGTCGGGCAGCAGCAGTTTCCAGTCGCCGGCCTGCCAGATGACGGTGGCGGTGTTGCAGGTCAGCGATGTGTCGGGTTGCTGGGTGTAGATCGCGGTGTCGGCCCGGTCCGCGGTGTAGCCGGTGATGCGGTAACCGAGAATCTTCGGGGGCAGGCCGGTGGCCGGTGTAGTGATCGATACCTGGGCTCGCGCCACGGCCCAGTCATCGCGTCCAGCGCCGGGCGCGAGCATCTGTTGGCCGACGAGGTCCCACTGATCGTCGGGCGCCACGGAGATCCGCACGATGGCGTGGATGGCCGCCAGCGCCGCCCCGACCGGGGTGTGCGTGAAGCCTGCCGCGACCGCGCCGGTCATAGAACGAGGACCCTGGTCGGCCACTGGAAGCGAGATGTCCTGGTACACAACGGTTGTCACGTTGGTTGGTGCGGCGTGGATGTCCGCGGGCAGTGAGGGGGTCGCGGGCGGGTCGGTGTGGTCGCCGGGGCCGGTGCAGCCGGTGAGGGTGGCGATGCCGAGCAGTCCGATCAGGGCGATGAGGCCGGGGCGGTGGGTGGTGTGTGTGTTCACTGGTGTCTCCCCAGGGGTTCGGAGTTCAGTGGGTGGGGAACAGTGCGGCGGCGATGCCGCTGGCGGAGCCGACGAGGACGGCGGCGAGCAGGGCGCCGGCGAGTCCTTCGATCGCTTCCTCGCGGTGTAGTCGCCATGCCAGCTGCCAGCCGATCCAGATGGTGCGGGCGATCGCGAGCAGCAGCACCAGCCAGGCCAGCCACCCGAGCAGCTGGGTCAGCGGGGCGAGGACTTGCGGGTCCAGGCGGGTGGCGGCGCTCACGGCGCACCATCGGTGTCGGCGGCCAACTCGCCGTCCTGATCGAGCAGCAACTGGTCGACGTCGGCGCGGTAGGCGACCTCAAGGGCCGCGACGATCACCTCGGCGGCCGTCTCCGGGTCACTTCTCGGTAGCGAGTGCCCGGCACTGGGCACCACATGCTGGTCGGCCCAGATCTTCTCAGCGAACCGGGTCGATTGTGCGGCGGGGACGACCCGGTCGCGGTCGCCGGTGACCACGAACGACGGCAGCGACCGCAACCCGGCCGCGGTCTCGGGGTCGAGGTAGAAGTGGCGGTAGGCGTGCATGAGGTCGGTCAGCACCCGCGGATCACCCGGACGGGCCCCGGTGGCCAGCGGAGCCCTAGACCCCAGCCGGCGTGCCGTGCGGCGGAAGCGTCGTTCGGCCATCGACGCTGCCGCGGCCGCGATGTGGTCGAGCCTGCCGTGGCGAAGCATCTTGATCCGTGCTGCGGCTGTCATGAAATGGGATGGCAGGGCGGGGAATTCGGGGAATTCGCCGGTGGCGTTGAACAGCACCAGTCCCGACAGGGCGGCCGCGCGAGCCGGGTATCGCTGCGCGTAGGCCGCAGCGACCAAGGATCCGGCCGAGTGCGTGACCAGCACGACTGACCCGGTTGCCTGGGTAAGCACCGCGTCGAGATCGTCGGCCAAATGCTCAAGGGTGGTCTCGACGCTGCGGTGGGGGCGCCCGGAGCGGCCGTGCCCGCGTTGATCCCAGACGATTTGAGCGATCTGGCCGTCGAGGCGATCGTGGACATGCTCGATCAGCGGTTGCCACCAGCTGCCGTCGCACAGCAACCCATGAACATAGACAACGGTCGCTGCGGCGAATGTTGGCCCACAACGATCTCCGGCCAGCATGAGCCCGTCGCTGGCGGTCATGACCAATGGGGAGGTGTCGGTGACTGGCATAGGTGTGACTTCCTTTGTTTCAGAATCGAGTACTTGTTGAGACGGTTGGGTCAGCGTTTCGAAGTGCCCCGTCACCCATGTGTGCGGCAAGCCAGATCCGTGGTCGCACTGCTTATTTGGCGACGATTTGAGTCATGATGGATCCGGCGCTGGTGGCGATGATTCCGCCGACGAGGGCGCCCAACACGATCTTGGGGCTCTCCACCGCGCCGCCGTGCCAGCGTTCCCACCCGAATTTGCCGCCGGCGTAGATGAGTGCCGCGATACCGGCGAGCATCACCGCCCAGGCCAGCCAGTTCACAACCTTGGTCAGCCCCGCAGACCCCGGCGGCGCCTCGGGCGTGATCGGAATCTGCTGCGCCAGAACAGCAATACTGGCGATGACGGAGTGCGTCATGGGCGTCTCCTGGGTGTGGGATCGGATTGGACAGGCCGGGTGGTGGCGATGCGTGCGGTAATCGCTGCGCCGACGCGGTGGACGTCGACCGGGACCGCCTCGCTCAGATGGGCTCGCCGAGGTGGCGGCAGGTCGCTGGGCGTGTAGGCCGCGAGGTCGTCGAGTTCATGGGTGAGCAGTTCGTCGTGCCACCGGACCGACCACACAGCGCCCTCGACCAGGGCGGCGACCGTGCTGCGGTAGCGACGCACCGCCAGCGGAACCCGGCCGGGCCGCGGTGGGACGAGCACCAGCCCGACCACGGTCACCCCCGGGGGTGTTAGCCCGGCGTGCCATTCCCGTAGCCGGTCCGCAGCAGCGGTCAACCCGGGCAGGCAGTCACGAGCCGCGACCACTACCCGCTGGGTGCTCACTGTCGATGCGGGCCACGCCAGCCCGATATCGGCGGCGTGTGCCCACCACCGGGCCAGCGTCGAGGTGCCCGCACCGCCGTGCGCGCCGAGCACCGCGAACAGCGGCGGATACGCCCCCGTGACGGGTAACGGTGAATTCCTCACCGGCGCACGGTTTTCCGGGTCGGGTCCTGTGACGGTGGTCGGGTCGAGACGTCCGTCGCCGGGCTCACCGTAAGTGTGTACGGCGAGGGCGGTCATGGTCCGGCCTGCTTCTGGATGTTGGTGATCACCAAGCCGGGCCCGGCGGGGCGGGTGTTGATCACTTGCAGGTAGTCGGTGCGGGTGCGGTCGGGATGTTGCTCGACCACGTGCACGTTCGCGCTACCACCGGCGATCGGGGTGATCGCCACGCAATAGGTGCTGCCGGCCGGGATCGAGGCGATCCCGGCGGCGAGCGCATCGACCGCCAGGCCTGCCTCCGGCGCCACGACCCGCAATGCCGCGTCTGCGTTTCTGAGCCGGTAGTAGGCGTTTTCGAACGACGCCACGACCCCGGCGACGGTCCGTGTGTCACCGTCACGATCGGTGACCGTGGTGCCGGTGAGTCCTGCGCACGCCCCGCCAGCGGCTGCGGCGTTGCTCGTAGGCGGGGCCGCGGTCTGGGTCGGAGCCAGGCCGTGTCCGCCGGGATCGGCAACGACCAGTGCACCGATGAGCACCAGGACGGCGGCCACAGTCACCGTCGCACCCACGACTATCCACACCCGCGCGGACGGCATACCGAGCCGCGGATGCTCCTGTCCCAGCGCCTGCGGTGCGAGATGGGTGTCGGTGCGACCGGGATGCAGTTGCGTCGGCTCGGACTGCAGTTCTTTCGAACAGTCGGGCTCGAGCCAACGCCATTCGTCCCCTGGAGCGGGAGTGGTGTCCGCGGATGTGGTGTGTGGCATGGTGGTTCACCTCCTCTGCGTGGATGGGTGGGTGGATGGGCCCTTCGGCGGAGTCGGCCCGCGAGGACGGAACTGATCTCTGGCGCAGAGAAACCGTCTCCGCCGAAGGGGTTCAAGGACTCGGCACGGCAGGGGGAGGGGTTGCCGTGCCGGTCCGCTCAGGGACGGAACCGGGCGTCGTCGATGCGGCCGGCTCCGTGGTGGTTGTCGGGGGTAGTGGCGTTGCCATGCTGGGGTCGGTGGCGGCGAGGTCGTGGGCCAGTGCGGTGAACCAGTCGGCGACCGCGTCCACGGCCGGTGTTCCGGTTGGGGTGGCGGGGGTGCTGGTGTAGGCGGCGTGGTGGCCTGCGGTGTCGCTGTATTGGGTGTAGGTGGCCAGCTGGTAGAGCTGCTGGTCGTCGGTGACGGTGGAGGTGATGGCGTCGAATGCCTGGTTCACCCAGCTCAGCGCGGTTTGCGGCGGGATCAGGTCGGCGACCGCGCCGGCGAGTTTCGTGCCGAGGATCCCGAGGGCGGCGGCGGGGTTGGCCATCCCGACAGTGGCCAGCTCGGCGATCGTGGCCGGGGTGAATACCTTCTGCGCCACCGACACCACGGTGTTGAGTCCGATCGTGCCGATCCGGAACAACGCGGCCAGCGCGTCGTCGGGACCGGGCATCGGGGTGCTCGGGTCCGACGCCTCCGCCAAGCGTTGCCCCAGGGGTTTGGCTGGTTGGTAGCTCAGCTCGTCCAGGCTGTTGCCGGCGATGTCGTCGGTGACGACGCCGACTGCCGTTTTCCAGGTCGTGGCCGCCAGCGCCTGAGCAATGGTCGAGATGGCGGCAACCGGATCACCGAGGTTGGATTGAGCGGCAATGTTTTTCACCGTCTGCGTCAATGGCGAACCGGCGGGGGCGTCGCACGCCAAATCACCTGGCACGCAGAGGTCGGCGACTCGACCGGCCAATGCACCGAATCCCACGTCCTCGCTACTGTTGGCGCTGATGCCGGTGCCGTTGCGCGATGTGTTGGCGAAGTGGATAGACGCGACCGCTGCTCCAGTGGTGCCGGGTGCTGGTGCGGGGGTCGTCTGTTCCGGGCGGCCGGGAAAAACGTCGCTGCCCGCTCGCGCTGGGTTGGCCAGCAGCGCGATCCCGGCGATGGAATCGGCTTCCACGGTGGCGGTGTTGTCGCCGACGCGGTGGGCGACATCGGCGACGGCAGCCGCGCCCTGCCCGTAGCCGACCGCCGCGATCTTCGTTGTCGGGCAACGATGTACGACTTCGCTGGCCTCGGATTCGAGCCGCTGCGCGGCGCTGGTGGTGGCCTGGCCGTAGGGCTCGGGCTCGCCGGTCTCGCTGGTTCCGTAGGGGATGTAGAGGCGTTGGATCTGGTCCCCGGCGCGCGCCTCCAGGGGTGTGAACAGTTGGCCGAGAGCGCCGGTGTCCAGAGTCGGTGCGGTGTCGGTCGCCGACTCGCCCGGCCCCTGGACACCGAACACGAACAACACCGGGCACCGGTCCCCGATCGGCACCGCCGGATCAGCCGTCGCTACCTGGACGCCGCCCACGGCGATCAGCGAGACCCCCACCGCTGTCACGCACACCCGGCGAACCAGGTTCTTGCGGTCGGCTTTTCGGAAGTGCCGAGTTGTGCTGCATCGCATTGCTTTTCATCCCTCGCGATTTCGGTTGAGGTAGTCGGCCAAGTGGGCGACGGTTTCGGTGATGGCGTCGCGGGCGGTGTCGAGGTGGCCGCGGTCGTAGTTGCGCCAACTCACCTCGATCCCGCCCTCGCGGTAGGCCGACAGCAGGCGGGTGCTCTGTCCGATCGGCACCAGCGCGTCGCGGGCGCCGTGGTAGAGGTGCACCGGCACGGCCAGTAGCTGGTCGACGGGGATGGTTTCGCGGGCCAGGACGTAATGCCACATGGGATCGGTCCACGGCTGCGCGCGATCGCACCAGTGCTCGACCGGACGCCGATACTGCGCCAGCAGCATTGGGGCACTGCGGGTTTCGGCTTCGGCGATGATCTGTCGGCCGTCGGCCGAGAGCACATGTCGCAGAGGGAGATGGTGGTAGGCGCGCGACAAGCCGATGAGCCCGGCCAGCACGAGCGCGGAAAACGGACTGGTGTTCAGCGTCGCCACCAGCGCGCCGGGAACGGTGATGGTCGCACCGGCCGCGACACCGCGCAGGTCCACCTCGGGTGCGTAGGAGCGGTGCAGCTGCGCCGCGACCGTGACCGCGCGGGCGCCGTCGGCGTACCCCCAGGCCACCACCGGTGATCCCTGCGCGTTCAGGTCCGGGATCGTGGCGGTGGCGCGGGCGAGGTCGAGGGCGTGGTGCGCTGCGGCGCGGCCGGCGAGGAAGGTGTGCGGGCCTTGCCCGGTGACACCGAGGTTTTCCCCGTCGGCGACAGCGACGAACCATCCGCGCTCCAGTGCAGCGGTGATCGCTTCGGTGTCGGGTTCGGCACCGATGGCCAGCAGCCGCGACGGTGCACAGGGTCCGCCGAGTCCGTGGAAGGCGGGGCAATACAGCAGGATCGGCCCTGGCCCGAGTTCGGGATCGGTGTCGGGGGCGATCACGATGCCGGAGGCCGTGGTGAGTTCGCCGTGGGTGTCGGTGGAGGTGTAGAGCAGCTGCCACGCGGCGCCTGCCCCGGTCAACGCGGGTGTGTCGGTGGGGCGTATGCGCAGGATACGGCCGGGCTCGATGGAGTCGTGAAGGGTGGGCGGGGTGTAGAAGTCGGTGTCGGTGTCGTTCATGACTGGTGTCCTGCGGCGTCGTGGGCGAGGGCGGTCATCCAGGCGACGCCGGAGGCGAGTTGGCCGCTGGTGAGGTAGCCGTTGTGGCGGGCGACGGTGTCGCCGTAGCGCAGCCACACCGCCGGGTTGATCAGATCGGCGTTGTCTGCCACCAAATCGCCCCAGGCACCGGCCAGTTGGCCGGCCAGTTTCGGCACGATGCCGAGTGGGTTCGCCGCCGCTGCGGCGGTGATCTGATCCCATCGCTGGGCGGCTGCCTGAACCTGATCCGTGCCCGGTGCGGGGGCTCGGGGGTCGGCGGCGTCTATGAGTCGCTGCGCCAACGGTTTTCCCGGAAGGTAGTCGGCGTTGCCGGGGTCGGTGTGGAAGTCCTCGGCGAGCACCGTGGTCCATGCTCGCCCCATTGCCGTCGAGAACAGTCCGTTGATCGTCATCAGGGCAGCGATGGGGTCGTGCAAGTCGGCTTGGGCGGCGATTTCCGCGCCGACGCGTAGCAGGGCCGCGTGGTCGGGCGCCGAGCACGCCAAGTCACCGTCGGTGCAGATATCGGCGACCCGGCCTGCCAATGACCCGTAGCCGTCACCGTCGGTAGCGATACCACTACCGGTCGCGGGCGGATTGAGAATCTGCACCGCCGCCACCGCGGCTCCTCCGGTACCCGGTGCGGGGTCGGGCACAGTCTGTCCGGGCCGACCCGGGATAACCGGGGAGTTCGGGAGGCGGTCGGGGTTGGCGTAGAGCACGATCCCAGCGATCTTGTCCGGCGCGACGGGCCCGTTGCCCGCACCGACCTGCTGGGCGAATTGCGCCATCGCCTGCGCACCTTGCGAATACGCCACACCGGCCAGCAAGGTGTCGGGGCAGGCGGCGACGATGTCGGTGGCGGCAGCGTTGATGCCGTCGAGCGCTTCGCTGGCCGACTCTGCGTACGGTTCCGGTCCGCCGCCGGGAACGATGCCGCCGAAGCCCGCTGGGTACGGAACTGTGCTGTGCTGCACCAAGGTCGGGACCGCTGCCTGCACCTGGCCGAGCAGCGCCCCGACCACTCCGGTGTCCGCGCTCGGGTCCGGAGTCGATTGGCCGGTGCCCTGGATCCCGATCACATAGAGGGCCGGGCAGCCGGGACCGATCGGCACCGCCCCCGCGGCAGAAGCTAGGCCGGTCACCGTCGCGGCGCATGCTGTGCTGACAGCGATCGCGGCCCGGGTTGTCAGGGTACGGGTTGTGGTGGTCACGGCTGGCCCACCCCGACCCCGGCGCCGAAACCGGCTCCGACGGTGCCGCCGGCCAATGCTCCGGCCACCGCTGCGGGGATGCCAGCGATGGCCGCCCCCGCTGCCGCACCGGCCGCGGCACCGACCGCAGTGCCTGCCACGCCGGAGGTGACGGTGCCCACGACCGGGACCGGCACCACGGTTCCTACTGCCGCGCCGGCGATTCCGCCGATGGTGCCGCCGATCAGCCCGCCCACGACCGCACCCGCGGCCGCCGCCGGTGCGCCGGCCGCGACCGCTCCGGCCGCGCCGCCGATCCCGGCGCCGGCCAGGGTTGCGCCGCTGACCCGGTCCGAGCGCCCAGCCGGGATGCCGATCGAATCCAGGGCCGTGGCGACCTGCGCTTCCGCCCCGGCTGCGGTGTTGTTGATGCAGTCACGTGCCTGGGGTGGAAGCCAATCCGGTGCCGGGGCCTGCCATTGCCCGATACGAATCGTGTTGTCCGGCGGCTGAATCGGCGCGACGGGCGCCACCGGCTCGGGCAGATGCAGGTCTTGCACCTGCACCGGCGGGGCCGGGTCGTCGGCGGGTTCGGGGCGCGGGGTGGGCCCGTTGCGGACCTCGGGTGGCTGCTCGACATATACCGGCTGAGGCTCTGGTGCCGGTTCCGGTTGAGGTTCCGGCGCAGGCGGCGGCGGTGCAGGTGGGGGCGGCGGTGTCGCGGTGCCGGGCTGGGAAGGGCTGGTAACGCCAGGCTGGTCCGCGGTCGAAGCCGTCGATGCACCCGCCGGGCCGGCGCACGCGAGTGCGATCAACAGCGGGACAGCACCGGCAACCATAAGCGACGCCGGTCGGGACTTCTCTGTCTGTGACCGATCCGACCCTTTGTAGGGTGTCGCGGTTCTTCTCTTGGCGTTTCTGAATCCTGTTTTCGGCATGCCGAATAAACCCTTCGAACGGAGGGAGGGAAAAGGAAGGAATGAATGGTGTGGCGTTTTCGGGGATCAGCGCCCCGGCGTCGTCAACGCCGACTGGACCGGGGCGCTGATCCGGTGTTTAGCAGCTCAGAGGAACGGAAGGACGAGCGAGAGCACCTGGGCGGCGATCGTCAGTCCGTTCGAGACTGCCGCAGAGCCGGTATCGATCCAGGAAAGAACGACCATCGGATCCACAATCAATTTCCCTTCGGAGCAGGAGCAGTTGCCCTACCATCAAAACGCGGAAAATTGCGATTCACCAGGCGTTGAAGGGATGGAGTTTTTATATATACTCGCGCTATCCCCACAAAGAGGTGGATTTACCTGCGACAGCGGCGAAAATTGATACTCCCAGTATCCCTCGAAATTTTTCCCGCACGTCGCCGATTGGTGAACACCGCGTAGTGGACACCGCCGTGGATCGAGCGCGAGCGGGCCTCTTCGCCGGTGAGATCACTGGTTACTCGTTGCCGCCATCGGGGGATTCTGGTATGAACGAAAGCGCTCGGGGGAGACAGCTTTTCACCATTTCGTGTATTCGCTGGCACGAAAGTGTCTGCGTTTGAGGGGGTTTCATGACCACCACCACACCCGATTCGCCTGATGCTCGACAGCCACCGGAGGTGCCCCGTTTGGCTGGTGATGTTCCGGTTGGAATTCCAAAGCTCGGCCCCTGGCTACGGGTGATGCGCGAAACCCGCGACCTGACCCGCGAGCTGGCCGGCCAGTACACACACGTCAGTGCCACCTATCTCAAGTCGGTCGAGGTTGGTTCGGCGACTCCGCGCCGGGACACACTCGACAAGATCATCACCGGTTATGAACTCTCACCCACCCAGCGTCGCCACACCATCGACTTGTGGGAACCCGCCGCAGTCCTGGCTCCAGTGGACGAGCTGCGTGAGCGTATAGCGACTCCTGGTCGCCGAGGGGAGTTGGTGACATGGGACTCCCGGGCGATTGCCTGTGGCTTCTGCGATCCCCTGTGGAATGTCGTGGCAGCCAACCAGCAGTTCCAGAGGCTGTTTCCCGGCCTGGGCCAAGCCGAGAACAACCTCGCCATCTGGCGCTTCTCCTCGGCTGACGAATCGTGTCGCCAGGGCCCCGAGGAGGACGCCCAGTTCTTCGTGGCGACTCTGCGTGCGGCATTGGGCCGCTTCCGCGATGCGCCGGAGGGAGCCCGGTTTCTTCGACGACTCGCCGGCAGTGCCCGATTCGCTGGGCTGTGGCGTAGCGGTGTCGAGGTCGCCTACGACGTTGGCCCGTCTCCGCGCCGCTGGGGCGACCGGGATGACCTGGTAACCGTGCAGGTCACCGAGCTTGTCGAGGAACCCGGGGTTCGCTTGTTCTTGGCGTATCGATCCCACACTGGCCGACATCAGAGCGCGGATAGCGTTGGGACGCAGCCTGTTTCATAGCATGAGGAAGGTGCCGGTGTGCCGACTGATGAGCCCCCAGACACCACGGATTTTGAGGACGCCGCGAATGCAGTGGCGGCCCCGCACGAGCCGACCTACCCGGTCTCTGTCGGCGCTCGCGCTCTGCACAAGTCCGAAGCATGGTATTTGCGGCAGCTGAAAGCCGGCGCGCTGCCGGGACACCGGGCCGGGCGAACATGGTTTCTCACCGCCGCCGACATCGCCGCCGCCCTCGAACACACCGCGACCGCCGCGACGCCACCGCAACGGCCTACGTCGCCGCCCGCGCCACAGCCCCGGCGTCGCCGTCGGCGCCGCCCCAGACCCCCGTGATGGTGTGTGCGTCACGGGCGGGCGTGGCCCGGAGGGAAGACCGCCAGGCACCCGCCTGTTCCCTCCCGGGCCACGTTCATGCACTCACCGGCGCCAACTCTGGCCCAGCGGGGGTGAGCTGTCCCTGCCACCACCCGACCCGAGGCGGAAACCGCAACTCGGACGCGGTAAACGAGTAGTCGACCGTTTCTCCCGTCCCGGGGTTGGTCATGCGTGCCCCGTAGATGTAGTCGGCGGTGGCGGGGCGAGTGGTCCACAACGTCTCCCATTCCGGCATCCGACTGCAAACCTCGAGCAGCCGCTCCCGCTCACCTTCGGGCATCACACACTCGATCAGCGGCGCGGCACCCCAGATCAGGCCGTGCGCGATCGTGCGCCAGCCCTGCCCGAGCAGCTGCCGCGTCCACGCGTCGGCGACCAGCCACTCGTAGATGCTCACCCCTGCGCGCAGATGCATCAGCGACTCACACGCCTGGTTGGCGGCCACGACGCGCCCCATGACGGTGTTGAGGATGAACACCGGCACCGTGATCGCCTCGATAGCGCGAAGCTCCAGGTCACAGGGTGCACTGTCGTCGGACCGAAGCCGCCCCTCCTTCGCCGACACCAGAAGCCGGACGTTGTTCTCCTGAATTTCAAGCGCTCCCAGCACTTTTCGGATGTTGTCGTCGACGAGCCGACGCTCATCGCGCTCTATCGCCTTGATCGTTCCCGCTGCCAGCCCGACCCGCCGGCCCAGCTCGGCTCGATCCAAATCCAGCTGCTTCCTGCGCTTTTCGACGAACGCTCCCAGGTTTCCGAACCTCGCCGGTACCGTCACGGTCTTACCTCCCCGTCGATCGTGTGGAGCAACCGGCCACAAGTTGTGGCCGCTGCAACCGTTGACCCCCTGCACTGTGCCCACAATGCTAGAGCTAGATCGCAAGCGCATACAGGCCGCAACCACACAATCCGGTGTGACTCCGGTCATGAATACACAGGGGTATATGCGTTTCGGCTGCCACATCGTCGAGGCATGCCGTCGTGCAACACATTTGGTTCGAAAGCGCCTACGGCGCAATGTGGGAGGGAATTGAATGATGAGTCCAGAGCGCCGGGAGTTGTTGTCATCCGACCTCGACCGCGGCTATCGGGTCGCGTCGCAGGTCAGCGACGCCGCGAACCTCATCCAGACCTATGCCGACACCGCCGACGACCTCGAATTGGCGGCATTTGTTCGGCAATTCGCCGTGCAGCTGCGCACCGAATGCATACTCCGCGACCGCGCCGAATTACTCGCCGCCAAGAAACCGCCCATGTCATGGGCAGAATTCAGCGCTCGCCACCGCACCGACACCAACGAGCGGCGTTGAAACACCAGTGATCGGTCACGGTCGAACGCGCGCGAACTCTATGAATATTCATATTTCAGATCCGGTCGAGACGGTGTCGGGGAGAGACGGAGACAGGCGGGTGAACCGAGTACGCGGCCACACAGACGGCAGGCACCCACCCAGACGTACCCGACGCGCCCGCGCGGCGGCGCGGGTGGACATGCCGGACCTGCACCTCTGGCTGGATCGGTTGCGCCACGGCCGTGGCTGGTCACGCGAGATCGCCGCCGCTCGCGCCCGGATCAGCACGGCCTACCTATTCAAGATCGAGCACGGCCGGTCCGTTCCCACCATCGACACCCTGGCCAGGATCGTACGAGGCTACGACCTCGATCCCGCCCAGAGTCGCCACACCTACGACTTGTGGAACCCGCCCCAGCGGCTTCCGGCCGACGACGACCTCCGGCACCAGATCGCAACACCCGAAGTCAACGCCCACCTCGCATATCTGGATGCCGCGCGCATCATCTGCGCCTACACCACTCCCCTGTCGACCGTGCTCACCGCCAGCGACCGGCTCTATGACGCGCTGCCCGGCCTGCGTCAGGCCGCCAACAACATCGTCCTGTGGTTCTTCCAGCCCGCAGCGCGTGAACTCGTCGTCGACTGGGATGACGAAGCACCTCACGTCGTCGCCGCGCTTCGCGCAGCCATCGGCCCCTACCGCCGCAGCCACCACGCCCGCGCCCTGCTGCACACCCTGGCCGCCAACCCGCACTTCGCCGAACTCTGGACGACACACCCCACCACAGTCAGCTATGGCCGCCCGCCCGACAAACCGGTCCTGCTGCGGCACAGCGGTTCTCGCGGTCCGTCCGCTATCTCATTGCAGATCAGCGAATTCCACAGCCCGCACGCCATCCTCGTCGCTTACGCCATCAGCAAAGCCAGCGCGGAATGCAGATAACCGTCAGTGTCACAACACTTTCCAAGGCAGAACACCATGCGCGTTTTCATGACCGGAATAGCTCACACCGCCGGCGACCCGCGGCCCATCACAGATATCGAACCCATTTCCGCCGAGCCAGGACTGGTCGATGCCCTACATGAGGTCGGACTCGCCACCTACCGGCACGCCCGCGACTCGCCCATCGACATGGCCGCAACCTGCATCGCGGAAACGCTCGACCACTCGCGGACGCCGGCGTCCGGGGTCGACATCCTCATGCTCGCCTCCTCCACCATCGGGTTCGGACAGATCGAAAATACCGAACTCCTGCAACTGAGTGAGCGTTTCGGACTCAGCCACGCCACACCGATCGGGGTCTCGGCCGCCGAATGCGCCAACTTCGGCACCGCCCTGCACCTGGCCCGCACCCTCGTCGCTACCGGCGAGGCCCGCACCGTGCTGCTGGTGACCACCGACGCCTGCACCACACCCGAACAGCGCCTGCTCCGTCAAGTCAACTCCGTCGTCAGCGACGGCGCCGCATCCTGCCTCGTCACCGCCGAACCCGCGCGCATCGAAATCCTTACCACCGCTACCGCCACCAATCAGCTCATTCGCGCCGCCACCAACCCCGACGCCATCGCCGCGCTCACCCGCCGCACCCTGATCGGCCTCGTCGACGACGCGCTGCTACGCGCGAACATCGACCGCGACCAGATCCGGCAGGTGATCACCAACAACATCAACACCGAAGCGCTACGGTTCATGACCTTGTCAGCCGGCCTCGACCACAATCTCTGTTACGCCGACAATGTCGCAGACTTCGCTCACGTGCACTCCGCCGACAATCTGCTGAACTTACAAAGCTATGTCGAAGACGGGGCCGCACCGGACCAGGTCGTCCTCACCATCAGCCACGCCTTCGGCACCTGGGCACTGGCTCCCCTCCGGATCCGGTGACGACCAGTACGACCGTCTGCACCGTGAGCCCTCTACAGGAGCGGCCGATCGCATCCGAGGTCAGTCGCCTCCACCCGGCGCTGATGCTGGGTGGCCTATTTCCAATCCGGCGGTCGGATCTGGTCGGGATCGATGTCTCGCAATCCACGCCACGACGGATGCCGCAGTATCCCCGCGTGAGTCCACTCGGTGAAGGCCACTACTCCGACCAACCGAGGATGCACCCACTTCGCCTCCGGCGCGGCAGCGCTGTTCACGACCGGGGGCGTATCCCGTTGGAGTGCAGTCAGTCTCGTAGCCAGATCAGCGAGACTGGCGCGAGTGAACCCGGTTCCGACGTTGCCCACCCAGATGAGATTCCCATCTTGGTCGGGTACGGCCACCAGTAGCGAACCGATCCGGCCGAAGCGGCTTCCGGCCCCGGGCCGCCAGCCGACCACGATCACCTCCGATACGCGCAGATTTTTGATCTTGGTCCAGGATGGACTGCGGCGGCCTGGCAGGTAGCGGCCATCCAGACGCTTGGCGATCAAGCCCTCCAAACCGAGCGCTTGCGAGCGCGCCAGCAAGTCCGGGCCCCGGCCGCTCAAGCGAGGCGATATCTGCCACCGCGGCCCCGGCAACGCCAACTGCTCGAGCAGTTGACGACGCCGCACGTAAGGCAGCTCGATCAGCGTCCGGTCACCGACATGCAGCAAGTCGAACGCCACGAAGGTCACGGGAGCCGCCACGGCCATCTCGGCGATCGCGCCAGCGCCGCGCCGATGCATGCGGGGTTGCAGCGCCTCGAACGATGGCACCCCTTCGACGAACGCGACGAGCTCGCCGTCGAGTACGAACGGCGGCTCGCCCGCCAAATCGGCCAGCTCGGGCCATGCTGCGGTGATGTCGTTGCCGTTCCGCGAGACAAGCTGCACGCGGTCGGTGACATAACCGCCCGCCCGGATGCCGTCATATTTGATCTCGAAAGCCCAGCCCTCTTCGTCGCTGGGCAACTCTCCAGGAGCCGCCAGCATTGCCGCGTATCGCGGCAGCCTGATCACCGTTGCGTCGCCGCCATCAGAGGCTCCCTTTAACCACAAACGACCTACAAGCAAACATACAGCATCAGATGGAACGGTCGCCGGAGTGCGCCACACCTCGCACCCGCCTCGGCGCCGCCAGATCGAGGCTTGAACAGCGAAGCCTTCTGCACTGGCGCGCCTTTGGGCAGCGAACGCAACGGGCCTACTTCGTGAGGGTGGGACGGTCGGGGGTCCGGCGAGCGGGCAGATGAGTTATGTGGGGTTTTGGTCGGTGTCGACGAATTCGAGGTCGGCTTCGCGTTCCCATGTCCAGTGGTTTCCCGGCCACCACACAACGACCCAATCCGCCCCGCCGGTGGGCGGGGTTTTCGACCAAATCTGAACGAGTTCGCCGGAGGCGTGATCGAAGTCGGTGCGGACCACCGCGGCGTGCCCGGCAGGGGCGACATAGCCGATCCGGTCACCGGCGGCCAGGCCGGCGCGCGACTTCAACCGGATCCGGGTGCGCGGCACAACGGGCATCGGTTGAGCTTGTCATCTACTCCTGTGCCAAGGCTTGGGCGGGATAGCCGCGGGTATGGGCGAAATATTCGCGGTAGGTGATCGCATCGAGCGGTGGGGCAACAACTACGGCGGACCGGCGCCCGCGACGAAGCACACCGGCACGGTCCCCCGTCGGCTTCGCCTCCAGGGGGCCACCAAGCTGGGTCGCCCCTGCGTGATCTGGCCGCCCGCAGCGTCCCGACTCGCTAACGACAACGTGCCGTGATGTGATCGGCCTTGTGCCCCAAAGTTTTCACGGCAACAAACTCCACCGCATTCGTTGTCTGCTGAGCTCGTCGCCTCTGCCGACCTCATGGCAGGTGGAGCGTGATGATGCGCGATGATGTTCTTGGGACGCGCTGGCTGCTGCAGACTGTGCGCCGCCTGTACGGATGGCGCGCACCGCACGGGCTCGCGCTGGGCGTCCAACATTCGATCGTCGAGTGAACCTCGTAAGGAGCCTTGGTGAGCACCCTTGGTAGTTTCATCTGGTCAATCGCCGACCAACTTCGGGGCCCCTACCGCCCCAACCAGTACGGAAACGTGATCCTCCCGCTCACGATCCTGCGCCGACTCGACTGCATCCTTGAGCCCGACCGGGAGACAGTGCGCGCGCTGGCGACAAAGTACGACAACCCGCACCGGCTCAAGATCGAAGTCAAGAAGGCGACTGGCCGGCCGTTCTACAACACCTCGAACTACTCCTTCGCCAACCTCCTACAAGACGCCGACGGGCTCGCGGACAACCTGGCCGACTATATCGACCGGTTCTCACCCGATGTCGACGTATTCGAGTACTTCGACTTCAAAAAGGAAATCCTTGCCCTGGAGAAGGCGGAGCTACTGCGTGAGGTCGTCACGTCCTTCAAGGGTGTCGACCTGCATCCGGACGTCGTCTCTAACGCTGATATGGGCGATGCGTTCGAGTACATCATCCGCAAGTTCAACGAGGCCGCGAACGAGACCTCGGGTGACCACTACACCCCGCGGGACGCGATCCGGCTGCTGGTCGACCTGCTCTTCGCCGAGAAGGACGCCGACCTGACCGAGGCCGGCATCGTCCGCACGCTCTACGACCCCACCGCAGGCACCGGCGGCATGCTCGCCCTGGCCGAGGAGCACCTGCTTGAGCAGAACCCCGACGCGAAGCTGAGCCTCTACGGGCAGGAGTACAACCCGCAGTCGTACGCGATTTGCAAGTCCGACCTGCTGGCAAAGGGACAGGATGCGTCCAACATCGCTTTCGGCAACACTCTGACCGATGATGCGTTCAGGGGCCGCCAGTTCGACTTCTGCATGTCCAACCCGCCTTATGGCGTCGACTGGAAGCAGTACGCGAAGGCGGTCACGAAAGAGCGTGATGAGGCGGGGCCCTACGGCCGGTTCGCTCCTGGTCTCCCGGCGACCTCGGATGGGCAGATGCTTTTCCTGCTTCATCTGGCCCACAAGATGCGGGCGCCGGAGGATGGTGGCGGCCGGGCCGGGATCGTGATGAACGGCTCGCCGCTCTTCAATGGTCCCGCCGAGTCCGGCCCATCTAACATCCGCAGGTGGCTGTTGGAAAACGATCTGGTCGAGGCGATCATCGCTCTGCCGACCAACATGTTCTTCAACACTGGTATCTCCACCTACATCTGGATCCTCGACAACACCAAGCACCCCGACCGGAAGGGCCTCGTCCAGCTCATCGACGGCTCCTCCTTCTGGACCAAGATGCGCCCGAACCTCGGCGCGAAGAACCGCGAGCTCAGCCCTGCCGACCGCGCCGAGGTGCTCAAGTTATACAGCGACTTCACCGACGCCGATCCGGACTACTCCAAGGTGATGCGCAACGACGAATTCGGCTATTGGACCATCACCGTCGAACGTCCACTGCTGGACGAGGACGGGAAGCCGGTCGTGGACCGCAAGGGCAAGCCCAAGGCGGACTCGAAAAAACGCGACACTGAGATCGTCCCATTCACCTACGGCGGCTCGACCGCTGGTGCGGCCGGCAAGGATCGGGTCATCCAGGCATACTTCGACGCTGAGGTGAAGCCGCACGTTCCCGATGCCTGGATCGACTGGTCCAGGGTCAAGACCGGCTACGAGATCCCCTTCACCCGCCACTTCTACAAGTACGTCCCGCCCCGCCCCCTCGCTGAGATCGACGCCGACCTGGAGAAGCAGGTCGCCAAGATCATTGATTTGCTGCGCGAGGTCGAGAAGTGACGGTCACGCTCAACCCGTTTGACAACGATCAGGCTGAGCTTGTGCCGATCGGCATCGCCTTCTCCGTAACGCTGGGCAAAATGCTCGACGCTGGCAGAACTGTCGATGAATCGCACACGATTCTCCCCTACATTCGTGCTGCGAACATCCAGGACGACGGTTTACAGCTGGCAGACGTCAACGAGATGCCCTTCTCAGCAAACGAAGCAGCGCGTCTCGATCTACGTCGTGGCGATCTGTTGGTCGTGGAGGGCGGGGCCGTTGGAACAACTACGGTGCTCGACCACGACATGCCGGGCTGGTCGTTTCAAAAGACGGTGAATCGAGTGCGATCACTCGGCGACTGGTCCACGCGGTATCTCGCTTACGTGCTTCGCGCTTACCGTGACGCTGGTGTCATCGATCTGGTTTGCAATGGATCGACGATTTCGCATCTCACGGCCGAGAAACTGAGGGCACTTCGCGTACCGTTCGCGCCTCCTGACGAGCAACGCGCAATCGCCGACTATCTTGACCGCGAGACCACCCGTATCGACACGCTCGTCAATGAGCAGCAGCGCCTGATCGGAATGCTTCGCGAGCGGCGCCGGGCTGTGGCTATGCATGTCATCCTCAAGCCCACCGTCGCAGGTTCTGCGACAGACAAGCTGGGGCGTACCGCGCGCATCGGCAACGGCTCCACTCCAAGACGAGATAACGCCGCTTATTGGGACGGCGGTGACATCCCCTGGCTGAACAGCTCCGTCGTAAACGAAACTCGCGTCACTCAGGCCGAGCAGTTTGTGACGGCGGCAGCGCTGCGTGAATGCCATCTGCCAGTTGTTTCTCCCGGCTCCATTCTGGTCGGTCTGACTGGACAGGGAAAGACACGCGGCATGGCAACCATTCTCGACATCGAGGCAACGCTGAACCAGCACGTCGCGTACGTAACTCCCGACCGGAGCCGGTGGCTGCCGGAGTACCTCTTGTGGTCGTTCCGGGCGGCTTATGACGAGCTCCGACTTCTCAGCGAGGAGAACGGGAGCACGAAGGGCGGCCTCACATGCGAGGCGCTGAAGCAGTTGCGCATCGCCATACCTCCTCTCAATGAACAGCGCCGCATCGCCGCGGATCTCGACGAGCAGACCGCAAAGATCGACACCTTGCTCGAAGAGACCGAGCGCTTCATCGGACTGGCCCGTGAGCGGCGCTCGGCGTTGATCACAGCGGCGGTGACCGGTCAGGTCGATGTACGGGAGATGGCGTGATGCCCGACCACAATGAGGTCGTCTTCGAGTCCGAGATCTGCGAATACCTGGCCGACCACGGGTGGCTATATTCGGCGAACAACACCGGCTACGACCGGCAGCGGGCGCTCTTTCCCGAGGACCTGTTCGCCTGGCTGAAGGCGACTCAGGACGCGGCGTATGAGAAAGCGTTGAAGGCAGCAGGATCGGAGACGAAGTTCCTCGATGTGCTGACCACGGCGCTCGACAAGCCCCTCGAGCACGGCGGTGGGACGCTGAACATCCTGCGCAGCGGGGTGCAGTACATCGGTGGTGGCCGGTTGAAGATGGCGCAGTTCCGCCCCGAGACCAGCCTGAATGCGACCAGCAACGAGCAGTACGCGGCGATGCGGGTGCGGGTGATGCGGCAGGTGCATTTCTCCACCGCCGATCGGCGCAGCATCGACTTGGTCTTCTTCATCAACGGGCTCCCGGTCGCCACCGTCGAGCTGAAGACCGACTTCACTCAATCTGTCGATGAGGCAATCAATCAGTACCGCAAGGACCGGCATCCGCTGACCAACGGGCGGCCGGAGCCGCTGTTGTCGTTCGGGCATCGGGCGCTGGTTCACTTCGCGGTCTCCAACGACCTGGCCGCGATGACCACCCGGCTCGAAGGCGAGAAGACACACTTCCTTCCGTTCAACACCGGTCACGATGGTGGCGCGGGCAACCCGCCTGGTGCCGACGGCAAGTCGGCGACGGCGTACCTGTGGGAGCGGGTCTGGGAGAAGCACGCGTGGCTCAACATCATCGGCCGGCTGATGATCGTGGAGACCAAGCAGGAGTGGGATGTCGCGACCGGGACGTCGGTGCGGCGTACGAGCATGCTCTTCCCGCGGTTTCACCAGTGGGAGGCCGTGACGAACATCGTGGCCGCGGTAGCCGAGGAGGGGGTGGGGCAGCGCTATCTGATCGAGCACTCGGCGGGCTCGGGGAAGACGAACACCATCGCCTGGACCGCACACCGGTTGGCGCGGCTACACGTTGACAATGAGAAGGTCTTCGATTCGGTGATCGTGGTCGTGGACCGCAACGTGCTCGACGGGCAGCTGCAGGATGCGATCCGGCAGATCGACGGGTCCGGCAAGATCGTTGCGACTATTAGCCCGGAGGACGTCCGGAAGGCGGGGGCGAAGTCGAAATCCGGGCTGCTGGCGACCGCGTTGAAGAACGGGGAGCTGATCATCGCGGTGACGGTGCAGACGTTCCCGTTCGCGCTCGATGAGATCCGGGCCGATTCGTCGTTGAAGGGGCGGCGGTTCGCGGTGATCGCGGACGAGGCGCACTCCTCGCAGTCCGGCCAGATCTCCGCCAAGCTCAAAGCTGTGCTGACCGCGGAGCAAATCAAAGAGATCGAGGACGGCGGTGCCGTCGACGTCGAGTCCATCCTGGCCTCGGAGATGACCGAGCGGGCAGAGTCGCAGAACATCTCCTACTTCGCGTTCACCGCGACACCGAAGAACAAGACCCTGGAACTGTTCGGCCGCAAGGGCCCCGACGGCAAACCGGTCGAGTTCCACCTCTACTCGATGCGGCAAGCGATCGAGGAGGGCTACATCCTCGACGTGCTCAAGGGCTACCAGACCTACGACACCGCAATGAAGATCGCCAACAAGGCCGAGAGCGGTGACGGTGGCGAGGTGGAGGAGGCCGCGGCGCGCAGGGGGGTGATGCGTTGGGCGAAACTGCACCCGACCAACATCGGCCGGAAGGTACAGATCATCGTCGAGCACTTCCACGCCAACGTCGCCCAACTGTTGGAGGGCAAGGCGAAAGCGATCGTCGTGACCGATTCGCGTAAGGGCGCGGTGAAGTACAAGAAGGCGATCGACGCCTACATCGCCAAGCGCGCCGCTCTGGACGCCTCGTACAACTACCGCACCCTGGTCGCCTTCTCCGGCGCGGTGACCATGGCCGAAGACGAGGAATGGGATACGGACTGGGGGCCGCAACCGAGCAAGGACGACGAGTTCACCGAGGCCAACCTGAACCCCGGCGCCGGCTCGGACCTGGCCGCCGCGTTCAAGGGCTCGACGTACAAGATCATGCTGGTTGCCAACAAGTTCCAAACTGGGTTCGACCAGCCGCTTCTGTCGGCGATGTACGTCGACAAGAAACTTTCCGGTGTCACTGCCGTGCAGACGCTGTCCCGGCTCAACCGCACCCATCGCACCGCCGGCGGGGAGCAGAAGCGCAAGACGTTCGTCATCGACTTCGTGAACAAACCCGACGACATCCGGGCTGCGTTCGAGCCGTACTTCACCAACGCCACCCTCGAAACCGAGACCGACCCGTACGTCGTCGTCCATCTCGCCACCAAACTCGCCCAAGCCGGGATCTACACCGAAGAACAGGTGCGCGAGGTCGCCGAACTGTGGGTCACCCGCAAAGGCAACAACGCGCTCTCGGCCGCGATCAGCCCTGCCAAGAACGACTTCGCCCGCCGCTACGCGGCCGCGATCGAGGCCGACGACACAGTCACCCTCAACACACTCGACCTATTCCGCAAGGACGTCTCCACCTACGTCCGGCTCTACGACTTCATGAGCCAGATCGTCAACTACGGCGACCCGTACATGGAGATGCTGTCGATCTTCCTACGGCTGTTGGAAAAGGTCATCGCAGACTCCTCCTGGGCCGCGGAGGTCGACCTGTCCGATGTGGTCCTTATCGGGGTCAAGCACACCAAGGCGACCGCAGTCGATATCTCGCTGACCGGTGACGGAGAACTCAAGGGCATCAGCGCAGCGGGCACCGGCACCCGAAAGGAACCGAAGTACGTCGCGCTGCAGGTCGTCATCGACAAGATGAACGACCTTTTCGGCGCCGAGTCGTTCACCGCGTCGCAAGTCCGTGAGTTCGTGCAAGGATTGGTGCAACGGCTACTTGCCTATCCGGATCTGGTCAACCAGACCAAGGTGAACTCGAAGAAGCAGTTCATGGAGTCGCAGGACTTTCAGGCCGCGGTCACCGAGGCTGTCCTGGAAAACCAGGAAGCCCACAACACCATGGCCGACTACTTCTTCAGCGACGGACCCGGCATCAGCGCCGTCATCATGGCGCTCGCGGACGCCTTCTACGAGGCAGCGCTCGACCAGCAGACGGCTATATGAGCAGACAGCCCCGAAGGCCGATGAAGCGGTACGTGCTGGACAGCCTCACCGCCGACGCACACAACGGCCGAATCATCGGCACCGGCCGACGCTGAGGCCACGACCAGGCTTCGGGTTGCTCCAGGTTTCCAGCGCGGCGTTTTCATGGGGTTCGTAGTGCGACCAGGGCCTCGACGAGCGCTCCGCCGAGCCACCCGATCAAGGCGCCGATGACAAGAATTCCGATGTCGCGCTTCCATTTGTCGGCGGGGTCTTTGAGCAGGGACGCGATTCCGGGCAACGTCTTGACGGTGTATCCGCCGATGGTTTGTGTGTCGTCTGAGGTCTGAAGGCTCCATCGGACGGTGCCGTCGGGTCTGTTGATGGGCTCGATCAACGTGCGGTCGACGGTGTAGCGGCCGTTTACCGCGGTGGTCACCTCATTGGTGGCGCCCAGACCTTGCGGAGTTGCACGCAGTGCGTATCCGGTAGGCGCGGTGGATATTTCCAGTTGTTTGGGGATCCACGGCCTCGTCGAGGGCGTCGAGGCGTAGTTGCCGTTCATGATTCGGCAGACCTTGTTTCCTTCGAGACCGGGCCCGCCGGCGCCTTTTTCGGTTGCGGTCTGCCGAATCGTCACCACTTTCGCCGGTGCTGGGCCAAGATCGGCCAGCGCGCCCTGGACTTCCGCGTCATTGGGGGGTGCCCGGGCTGTTGGGGCTTCGACCTCGACCGAGTTGCACTGCGGCAGCTGCGGCCTGGAGTCCTCCATCGATGCGAGCCGTTGTCGTATCGACCAGCGACGAAACGTCACCCGGGGTGCACTGCAGATCGAACCCGGCAACATCACCGATGAGGGCGAACTCGATCGTTATCTCAGTGTTCGCCGGGGCACCGATGCGGTATGCGAAGTTGATCAGGTGACGGTTGCTTCTCTCTGAGCCGAACGGATCCAGGCGCGAGTAGACCCAGAAGTGCGCGTTGTCGGCTCGCCCGTCGGCTACTGTCGCGACGATGGCGCCGACGCGCTGCGCCGGTAGCTCGTCCTTGTCCACGAGCGCCGGATAATCGGCATAGATGGCGCCGGCACTGAGCAAAATCAGCCACATCACGATCCACCATCGCGACTTCACTGCCGCTGTGTTCGACACCGCCCGCCCCTTCGATTCCGGCGAAACCTGACTACCGACGCAACAACTTCGCCTCGGTTGCGCGCAACCACCGTCCGGACTGTCGTGCGATACGTTGACGTCGTTACCGCCACAACGCCGGCAGCCGACGCATACCGAAAGACATGGTCACCCAACACCATCCGTCGCACACGTCGCCGTGCTGTCCGTTCGCGGGGCTCGGCGGAGACCGCCATACGGCCGCGACGCTCTTCTCGTGAAGGTGTTTCGGCGCGATCCGACACGTCACCGGCGACGTGCCAGCTCAAACGGAAGTCGTGAGATCGGTGAGTCGTCAGCAGCGACTCGCGATGATCGCGATATGGATTCGGATACGCCGGTAACTCAAACCGCAACGGCGCTGGACCTGTTGCACGCCACGGTGCACAGGTAGAGGCGAGCGACCTGGCAGATCTTGCTGCCGCTCTACGCACCGTTTACCAGGCACTGTCGCTCACCGCGACCGCGAACAGGCTGATCGACAAAGCCCTGCTCGACTTCGGTCAGGTGTATTGGCCCGGGGAGAATTTCCTTGCCGATGCGCGGTGTGAATACCTGGACCTGGCGGTGCAGCAGCTCGACTCCGCGCTTCCCATCCCGATAGGGTCGCTCCCGCACGACGAGGTGATGGCTCTGACACCCCCGGAGATGGAGCCGCAGGTCTACCAGTCATTCCAACCGGACGGATACGACGGCACCGACGACCTTCTCGCCATGGTGCGGATCTGCGCACACTTCTACGCCAACTACGGCTGGCTGCAAGACGGCGAACTGATCCACAACGCCGGCGCACTGGCCGATATCCCCGGCGTACTGGTACACGGCCGGCAGGATCTCAGCTGTCCCGTGGAGACCGCCTACGAACTCGCCACCGAACTGTCCGTCTGCGACAGGTCTGGACACCGCAGCAGCCCCGCAAAACGCGAATACATATCCAACGCCCTCGGCCGGCTCGCCCACTAACATCCGCCGGGAAAGGCATCACGGCTGAAGCGCTCCCGGAGCTCTTGAAATCGCTCTGACACATCGGAATTCGTACATCCAGGTGGGTCGGCGGGGTACCGTCGAGATATGGCGTGACGACGAATCCGACCATCTCCAGTCACCCGACGGCACCGTTCGAGCCCGCGGCTCCGGTGTCGTTCCGTCGATTACCCGCCATGGAGATCTCATGTCCGACGAACAGTTCTGCGATCTTGTCGCCGCACACCTGGCGGCGCTGCCCGCCGTGCAAGCAGTCACCCTCGGCGGCTCTCGCGCCACCGGCACCCACACCCCGGTCAGCGACTGGGATTTCGCCATCTACTACCGCGGGATCACCCACGCCTTCGGCGCATGGGTACAGCTGCTGTCCGAGTCCGCTGACAACAGCTCGGCAACACCGAATTGCGTTGGAAGAGTGGGGCAATGGATAGCGCGACGCATCGGGCACGACTCACTCAATTGCCCCAAGCCAATCTCACAGGGGCTAAAGCGAGGTTTCACCTTGGCCTGCCGAAAATGCCCCCGTTGTCGGGCCATCGCTGCCGTTGCAGGTCGCGGGTCGCGGTCGTCGACGCAGGCGATGCCATTCGATATCGCGTTGTGCCAAAGGCGAGCGTGGGAGAACGATGTGGCCATGGATGTGGGTTGGTGCCGCCACTGCGGTGAAGAGACGGAGATGAGCCGCGAGCATATTCCCCCCGAAGCGACCGGCAACGACTCTCCGGTCACGCTGTATCGGCAGTTCGGGAATGAGGTCAAAGTGTTCCGCGAGTTCACGAATGGCCACGCGCTCGAAACCTTGTGCGTGGACTGCAACAGGGGCGCGAGCGAGCGCGGTCTCCCGCAGGCGTACACCGCATGGCATCAGGATGTCCTCGGCCACGTACACCGGTGCGGTGCAGCCTACCGCCAAGTCACCGGTGGCGATCCGAATGATTTATGGAGCCTGACCCGCCCCGATGGCGCCGCGTTCACGCTGCCGTTGGAACACGGCCGTGGTGTCGATCGCGACTCGCTGAACAACCTGCATCCGGGACGAATCGCCCGCCAAATCCTCGGCGGCATCCTCGCCGTGCAAGATACCCGCCGCCTGCTCGATGACCATCCGCAACTGCAAGCCGCCTACTTCAACGACGAACCTACCTCCATCGCGCCGTTCACCCTGCACGTCGCCCTCGCCAATGTCGGCACGGCATACATGAACACCGGCGCTTCGACAATCACGATCGACCTGGTCACCGGCGCCTCGACCGCCGACGAGTGCTGGATCCTGGCGCTCTCACCGTTCCTGATGATTCTGGTCAACGGTGACGAGTCGCCGGTCACCGCGACTCGCATCGAACACTGGTTCCAGCGATCCACGAAGGTGACCTTCGGCCGACGCCAGGACCGGACCGTGAACTATCCCATCGCCCGCCGCGACGAACTGCTAGTGAACACCCTTTACGACGGCCTAGGGCCTGTCCTGTAATTCGTTGTGCTGGTTGGTGTTAGCTGTATGGCGTGGTTGGTCGTGGTGAGTTGACGGATCGGGCATGGGCTCGGATCGAGCCCATGTTGCCGGTGTCGGGTCGGGGCCGGCGCTGGCGGGATCACCGGCAGGTGATCAACGCGATTTTGTGGAAGCTGCGGACCGGTGCGCCGTGGCGTGACCTGCCCGAACGCTACGGCCCCTGGAAGACAGCGCACGAGCGGCTGCGGATGTGGACCGCGGACGGCACCTGGCAGAAGATCCTCGATCAGGTGATCGTGCGCGACGACTCGATCGGTGAGATCGAGTGGATCGTCAGTGTCGATTCCACGATCGTGCGGGCCCATCAGCATGCTGCGGGTGCCCGGAAAAAGGGGGCTCCGTCGTGGTTGACGGAGAAGCGCTCGGCCGGTCCCGGGGCGGGCTGAGTACCAAGATCCACCTTGCAGTCGATGGGCGCGGGCTGCCGATGCGAGTGTTGCTCACGCCTGGTCAGACCGGTGACAATCCCCAACTGCTGCCGCTGCTGGACGGTATCCGGGTCGCCCGCACCGGCTTGGGGCGGCCACGAATGCGGCCCGAGGTGGTGATCGCGGACAAGGCCTACTCGCACCCATCGACCCGACAGGAGTTGCGTCGGCGGCGGATCCGGTTCGTCAGTCCCGAGCGCACCGACCAGATCGCCCGCCGCGCGGCCCAAGGCTCCCGCGGCGGGCGGCCACCGTTGTTTGATACCGACACCTACAAACAGCGCAACGTGGTCGAGCGATGCTTCAACCGGCTCAAGCAATTCCGGGATCTGGCCACCCGCTACGCCAAACGCGCTGCCTACTACCAGGCCGAACTCACCATCGCAGCGATCATCCTCTGGCTCAGATGACTTACAGGACAGAACCTAGACCGCCTGCCGCCGAACCCACCGGACCAGTAGGCACGAAACTCCCATGTCTGCGATCTGAAACCGGCCACTCGTCGTCGGCTCCGTCGCGGTCGGCAGCCGCCCGCGCGATCCGCGAATCCATCTGTCGCCGTCAATGTTTCATTCAGACGGATCTTGTGTCTCGCAATCCATTCCACGACGGATGCCGCAGTCTGCCCGCGTTAGTCCAATGTATCCATATGGGTACTTCTTTCTTTGTCGGCACCCGGCGCCTTGTGCGAGACTGCTGGCACGTGCGCGGTCACCGAGGATCGGGCCGCCGGATGGGGGTCTTATGAACGAGCGGCTGGATCAGTACTTCGCCCAGTTCGAATACAATTGGTGCAGGAACTGTGGAGAGAAGCGCGAAGCTCTCGAGCTTGTCCCGTTCCGGTGCCCAGTCTGCAACGACGTGCTCATTGAGGAACCACTTCCGCCCGGCAAGTGATGAGCAGCATCTGAGCCTATTATCCTGTTGGTGCCTGGTGCGATCATCCGGTATTCCGGATCTCGATAACCCTGCTTTCAGTCCACCGCACTGACGAGTGAGGTTCACCCCGGGTAGTGGACACCGATTTGGCAGGACCACTGGTCCTGCTATGGCCGGTGTCCACCATCCACACAGACACGATTCCACCAGCGGCCCTGATGCTACGTCGGTGACCGGGGCGCCCACCCCGTCTGCGGTTGGTCCAGCGCAAGCGGAGGTTCCGCCGATGACCCCGGACACCGCTCGGCCGTGTTACCCGCTGCAACCGGACTGCTGAGGCCGGCGAAACCGCTACCGACAGTACCGGGCAACGACTTTCCTGACGCGATGCTGAACATCATTCGCTGGGATGATCCTATGCCGTAGTCCCCCAGGCCATTTCCGCGCCGACCAGCGACAATGCGGCCGGAATCGGTGAGGTGCGGTCTCGGCTGGCGAAACATGTCGGTGGGGTGTGACATGCTCCGCGCCGATCGACACCCCGAGTTCTGGTCGATCGTCTGCGTCACCTTAACCGGCTCTGTTTTGGTAGGCCGGTGCCCGAAATCATTTGAGTCATGGAGGGTTTGGCGTGATCAGTTCGATTGCTTTCACTATCGTCGTTGTCATCGTCGCTGTGCTGGCAGCGGGTGCCGGGTACATGGTCTCGCGTGGCCGCGCCGACGGCGCCGAGGAACGTGCCCGCCACGAACATCAGCAGGCTGAACGGGCGCGTAGCGAACGCGACACCGCGGTGGCGCAGGTCCAGGCGTTGCAGCAGCAGCTCCAGGAAGCCGCTACCGTGCGGGGTGGCCTGCAGGCTCAGCTGGATGGGGAGCGGCAGAAGTACGCCGATCAGCTTGACCTACTGCGCGGCGCTCAGGAGGAGATGCAGGACACCGTGCGGCAGATGGCCGGGGAGGTGTTGGCGCAGTCCGGTTCTCAGCTGATTCAGCGGTTCACCGAGATGACCGATCATCGTGCGAAGGCTACGGCCGGGGAGATGGATCAGCGCAAGAGCGCGATCGAAGCCATGGTCACGCCGCTGCGTCAGGAGCTGGACAAGCTCTATACCAAGGTGCAGACATTCCACGAAAGCGGTGTCGGCGCGTTTTCGGCGGTCGCCGAGCAGGTGAAGATGGCCAATAACTCCAGCGAACGGCTCCGAAAGGAGACCGAGCAACTGGTCACCGCGCTGCGCAAGCCGGGAGTTCGCGGGCAGTGGGGCGAGCTTCAACTGCGCACTCTCGTGGAGGCGGCCGGCATGGTCGAGCACGTCGACTTCGAGCAGCAAGTGCATGTCGTCACCGACGGCGACAGCAAGAATGTGCGGCCGGACATGGTTATCAACCTCGGGGGCGGCAAGACCATCGTGGTCGATGCGAAAGCACCGTTCGGGGCATTCCTGGACGCGCAGGATGCCTACGATGAGGCTGCCCGCCAGGAGCGTGTCGCCGCGCATGCACGCAACGTCCGCAGGCACGTCGAACAGCTTGCGGGCAAACAGTATTGGGCACAGTTCGCGCGCACGCCGGAATTCGTGGTGATGTTCCTGCCCGCCGATGCCTTCCTGCACGCGGCTCTGGACCATGACCCCGGGCTGTGGGATCACGCGATCCGCAGCAAGATCATCATCGCTACCCCGACGAATCTGTTGATGTCACTGCGCACGGTCGCCTACATGTGGCAGAAGCACACACAGTCGGTAAACGCCGAGGAGATAGCGAAACTCGGCCGTGAGCTGTATGGGCGAATCGCCACTATGGCCGATCATCTCAATGCTATGGGCGCCAGCCTGGGAAAGGCGGTCGACAACTTCAACAAAACTGTCGGCTCCTTCGAGGGCCGCGTGATTCCCGGCGCCCGGAAGATCGCCGAACTGCGCGGGGACGACCCCGCTTTGAAGGACCTGGCACCTGTCGAACGCAGTGTGCGAGCGCTGACGTTCCCGAGCACCGCCGGGCCCGCCCCCGACGGTGGCACCGGCGTGGCATGATCTCACGACCGCACGGCACCGAGGTGGCGTGGGCACAGAACCGGGCATCGTCGACTATCTGGCCGCCTACGGCCACGTCCGGGCACTGCTCGAGCAGGCCGAGCAGCGATTGCGCGAACAACCGAGGTCACCTTCGAAAGCTGACTACGGAGAAAGGAATTCGGTATGTGGCGCCGGGACTGTACAGGCCCGGCCCCACGCCGTAGGTTGCCCTGGCGCGGCCATCGGCTCGGTCGTCCCTGGTAGCTGGGCTCTGTCGGTGGCTGATGGTTCGATACCTGCCGAGGCCGCGGTCTCGCCCCTTCGGGGCCGCGGTCGAGGACGGCCTTGATGTGTGGTTCCGGGGCCGTCCGTTCAGCTCAGCAGCTTCTCGTAGACCGCGCGGGTCTTGCCGGGCCCCTTGAAGTCGGTGATCACCGATACCTCGCCAATCGTGTGGTCACCGGCGACATTGGTGAAACCCAACATGATCCACGCGGTGTGAGCTGCGTGGTTGTCGGGTTCGGAGGTCAGATACAACCGTCGGCAGCCCCGGCCGATGCCGTGGTCGGCAACCGTGGCGATCAACGCACGGGTGATGCCGCGGCGCCGGTAGTCGGGGTGGGTGATGACGTCCTGGAGGTAGATGTCGGCGGGGTCGTCCTGGCTGCGGAACGCGATCACCGCGCCGGCGATCGCGCCGTCGACGACCGCGAGCGGGCAGGTGGTGGAGAACAGGGTGGCGTACAGCCAGTAGTCCGAGCTGGTGCGCGGTGTGATGTAGGGGGCGCCGGTACCCATGAGGTCGATGACCTCCCCGATGCGGGGCACCGACAGTGGCTCGATCCTCATTCCAGGATCGTGGCGGGGTCGCCACCGGTGTAGATGACGGCGTGCTCGTCCGGCTCGGGTGGGTCGAATCGGGCGAAGAAGTCGTCGAGTGCTTCCGGAGTGACTTCCAGGGCGTTGGCGTCGGCGCGCTGGTTGCGCTCGTCGAGGCGGCGCAGCAGCTCGTCCTTGTCCACGGGCAGGTACACCAAAAGAGCTTCGGCGCCGAGGGATTCGGCGAACTCGCGCCAGGCGTCGCGGTCTGGGCGCAGCCACAACCCGTGATCGAGCACCACATCGTGACCCGCGGCGATCTCGGCGGCGAGCTGGTTGCGGATGTCGTCGACGACGGGGCGTTCTTTCTCGAAGTAGGTGTCATGGGGGTAGTCGACGCCGTAGCGGCCGTGGCGGCGGAAGACTTCCTCGTCGACCGAGAGCCGGGTGAAGCCCTCGTCCGCGAGGGCCTTGGCGAGCACCGTCTTGCCGGAGCCGGTGATGCCGCACAACAAAATGACCCGTGACCGGTGCATTCGGATGATCACTCCTTGCTCGTCGGTGTCGATGGCCGCCATTCGACCAGGATGTTACGGGCCTCGGCCACCCAATTTTCAGGCAGCTGGGCCAGGGTGGCAGGCTGGTAGGCCGGGCGCGGGTCGGTGGGGTCGAGGCGGCCGTGGTGGCGGCCGACGTGATCGAGCAGCCGGGCGGCTTCCGACCGCACCGCGGGGGTGTGTTCGATCCATTCGCCGCTGCCGAAGCGGGTCACCCGCTGGCGCAGATCGGCCAGCACACCGCGCCTCCATTTGAAGTGGTGCACGCACACCAGCCGATCCGGATCCGGCCGATATCCGGGGGCACGGTGATTGCCCGAGGCCACCACGACATCGGAGCGCACCGCCACGATCTTGCGGGGATCACCACCGAGCAGCCGGTGGGTCAGGTGCCCGCCGAGCGGAAACACCTGATCCAGGTCGATGCCGACAGTGATCGGCGGAAGTGCGCCGTCGCAGGTGATGCGGTCGAACAGGAGACCGCCGACCACCGGGCGCCCGCAGGTGTCGGCGGCGGCGATCGCATCATCGACGCCGACGGGGAATTGGTGAAACTCGTCGGCGTCGGCGAGCAGATGCCAGCCGGGCCCGGCCAGAGTGCGCAGCCGTTCGCGCAACTCGGTGTTGGTGTGCTCGTGCCACGGACCCGTGCTGGTCAGGGCCGGTCCGATGCCGAGATCGGCGGCGGTGCCCAGCAACGTGGCCCGATGGCGCGGGTGCACCTGTTCGGGGAAGTGGAATGCGATCAGGAACCGCTCGACGCCGATCCCTCGATAGTGGCTGGTCCAGGCGGTGAGCAGGGCGGGTTCGACGGGCCCGATCACCGCGATCACCGGCGGCGTCACCGCCGGGCCTCCGACAGCCGGCGGTAGGTGTCGACCAGGAAGGCCGCTTGTTCGCTCGGGGTGGCCATGCCCAGGGACTTGCCCGCCGAGGCCGGTGGGCGCGGCATCCGCTCGTCGCTGAGGCCGTCCAGCGCTGTGGCCAGGCTGACCGGGGAGCCGGCGGGGAAGACCCGCACCCACCGGTGGCCGATGAGCTGGTGGGTCAGGTCCAGGTCGTGGCCGGAGACGATCAGCGGCACGCCCAGGCGGGCCGCGCCGAGGACCAGCCCGGATTCCTTGCCGACGCCGCGATGGCGGATCACCAGGCTGGCATCGACCGCCGCGTACACCAGCCGCAGGATCTGTTCGGGGACCGGGCCGGGCTCCACACACAACCGGACCCGGGGCAGGCCCCGCCACCGGTCGAGGATCTGCTGGTCGATCGGGTGCCCGGTGACCAGCAGATGCAGCGGCTTACGGATGCGAGCCAGCGCCGCGTCCAAGGTGGCGATATCCTTGTGCGGCCACCAGCCGCCGACCAGGCACACCACCGTCGCATCCGCCGGAATCCCGAAAACATCTCGGGCGCCGTCGATCTCCGCGTCGGTCAACCGCTGCCCGTCGTCGACAGCATAGGTCCGCACCGCGGTCGCCAGCACCGGGAACCGGGTACGCAGCTGGCGCGCCACGGCCTCGGTGGGACAGACGAGCCCAACCGCACCAGCGCGGCGACGAAATAGCTTGCCAAGCAGCCGTAACGGCAGGTCTTCGGTGGTGGTGACCTCGTGTACGAACCGCAGGTGCGCCACATCGCCCAACGCTGCGGCAAGAAGGTGCAGGCCCTCGCTGGCGGTCAGGATCACCACCGCACACCCGGATCCGCCCTCGTGGCGGGCGGTGCGCAGGCAGGCGCCCTCGAGCAGGCAACGCCGGAGCAGTTCGATCTGGTGCGGGAGGCGGCGCAGCCGGTCCGGCCACCATCGCGGGCCCAGCACCGCGCCGCTGCCGATGGCCAGCACCCGCGCCACGGCCGCACTACCGGCCAGCAGATGCGCCGCCGGGCCGCACCGCCGCGCCGGGGTCACGATGAGGTTGTCCGGCCCGGCGGCGGCCAGCGCGTAGAGCGTGTGCTGGTAGTGGCCGCCGACCCGAGCCGCGTAGGGTTCGATCAGCACCAATCGTGTTGCGGGGCCGCTCATCCGGCAATCGCCCGCTCGCCGTAGGAGCTGGTGAACCGGTGGTGCAGCCACACCGGATCGTTGAGCTGGGTGAACCGGTCCGGGGCACGGCCGGCGTCGTGCGCGAACGCGATACCGTCGCGGGCGCCGAGTGCGGCGTAGGAGGCGAACTCGCCGGTGCGGGCCGACCGCCAGGCGGCGATCTTCGCCCGCGCGGACACGTCGTCCATGCCGTACTCGCTGCCGCGGGCGAGCATCGCGCACTCGCGGAACCCGGCACGCCAGGCGTGATATGGGCTCTGATTGAACCGGGTCACCCCCGCGGTTGCTTCGACGAACTCGACGCGGCCGGGCAGGGCGGCCAGGACATCGACCGCGTCTCCGAGCTGCCGCAACGCCTCGGCGCAAATCAGCTTCAGCCCGCCGTAGCCGTAGGACAGACTGTTGAGCGGGTTGCGGGCCCGCCAGACCCGCATCGACACGCCCTCGGCGAGGGGTTCGACTGCGGCAGCGCTGAATTCGTGGTCGATGGCGAAGTCGCCGTCTGCGAGGAAGAACTGCGCGGTGTCGGTGAGTTCGGCGGTGAGCCGGTAGGCGCGGCGCATCGGCCGCACCCCGTGAAGGCGTTTCACTGTGCCGCCGAACACCCGCGCCAGCCGCGAGTGCAGCACGTCGGCGAGTGGTTCGTCATAGGACAGCTGAATCGCGTCGAATCCGGTCATCGCGAGATCGCCTCCCAGTACGCGGCGGCGATGGCGGCCGGGGTCAGGCAGGTGGTGGCGGCGTGGGCGCGTTTGGCGTGCAGCCGGTAGAACTCCTCGTCACCGGCCAGCCGGCGCGCGATGTCGATCGCCGCGTCGAGGCTGTCGAACAGCAGTTCCTCGTCGATGTGCTCGGCGAACCAGCCCATCCGGGGCGCGATCACCGGCAGCCCCATCGCCTGGGCGTCGATCACGCTCATCGACCACGGACAGCCCGCCCGCAACGGCGCGATCCCAAATTGCGCGCTCGCCAACAGTTCCCGGTACCGGGTCCGGTCGCCGCCGTCGGACACGACGTGCACGCTGGGCAGGGCGGCGAGCTGGGCGCGGTGAAATTCCGGGCTCGAATCCAGGGCGACCCGCGCCGCGCTGCGGTCACCGAACAGGTCGGTCACCCGAAGCTGCACGCTGGTCTCCGCAGTGAGGCGGGAGGCCAGCTCGGCGAATCGTGCGGTGCCGTAGTGCCGGTACAGTCGGTGGTTGTAGACCCCGATCAGCGGTGCGCCCCAGTCGTTTTCGGTCTCGGCGGGGTCGCGGACGAGGTGTTCGTCCCGGGGTGGCGGCACCACGGCGAGCCGCTCGCCCAGGTCGAGGCCGTGGCGTTCGGCGACCGCGAGGGTCCATGCCGAAGCGGCGGCGGAGTGCACCAGCACCCGGTCACACGCGGCCAGTCCGGCGCAGAACGCCAGCAGCACTGCCGGGCCGAGCCCGGCATCGTCCAGCGATGGATCCAGGTGCATCGCACCGAGGTCGGTCACCGAGAACGGCAGATAGTGGCAGTAGCCGGCCACCAGCGCGGTGAGGCCGGTCTCAAGCAGGGCCGCGCGCACCGCGGGTGCCTGCTCGATCTGGTTGACCACCACCACATCCGGGCGGGCGCCGCCCACGATCGCCGCCAGTTGCGCGGCATCAGCGCCGAACCGGGCCCGGTACTTCGTGCCCGGCAGCGCGGTGCGCTCGAACCACACGCGCTCATCGGAGATCCGCGCCGGGGCGGCGAGGGTGATGCTCGCGCCGAGATCGGCCAAGGCCGGGAGCAGCAGTTCGGCGACGGTGAAGCCCGAATCGGCGCTCAGCCGGTCGGGATTGGAGATGTTGAGCAGATACAGCAACCGCATCATGTCCTCCACCAGGTGCGAAAGGGCCGTGGCGGGATCGGTGCCGCCGGGCCGGGGAACCCAGGAAAACGCTGGTGGTACACGTGAGGGAATGGTGAACTGAACTCATTCACGATTCACTCAACTCACGCACGCTGGGGGACAAAAAATCTTGAAGACACCGCAGCTCAAGGCCGCCCAAAAGGCGGCCGAGGCGTTCGCCGCCGAAGTCGCCTACTGGCGCGAGAACGCCGGCCTGGGCAAGAAAGCGCTGGCGGTGAAGATGGGGTTCGACCCGTCCTACGTCAGCCACATCGAGGCCGGACGGCACAAACCGACCGAGGACTTCGCCCGCAAGGCCGACGCCGCCCTCAACTCCGGAGACGCGATCTGGCGGCGCTGGCGCGACTTCGAGGCCGCCCGCGCCCACGGCGCCGGCGAGCACGCCGCGCCACTGCCGCCGCGGCTGGACCCGGCATTGGCCGCCGCCGCGCTGGTGTGCGAGCACGACGCCGCCCGCCTGGACTACGACGGAGCCACCTACCGGCTGGGAATGCGGCGGCTGCTGCGCAACACCGGCACCGAACCGGTCACCCGCTACCTCATCCGCATCGCGGTCGACCGCTACCCCGGCGAGCCTGACCAATCCCGCGCCCACTACCGGCAACACCCCCTGACCTGGGATGAACTCGCACTCACGGCCACCTGCCGCGGCGAGCCGATGCGGTGGGAGATCAAACACGACCTCGATGCATTCAAGGAAGCGTGGCTGCTGTTCGAAAACACCGGCGGCCGCTTCCCGCTGTATCCGGGTGAGAGCGTCTGGATCGAATACGGGTACAGCATCGGCGAGAACAAATGGGGCCGCTGGTTCCAGCGCGCCGTCCGGCTACCCACCGCCCGCCTGGAGGTGCAGATGGCATTCCCCGCCGCCCTGGACCCAGTGGTGTGGGGCATCGAAACCTCCCCGACCGCTGATGCCCGCCCGATCGCGACCCCACCAGCCCGCACCGACGACAATGAGGCAGCAGTGTTCACCTGGAACACGACCAGCCCGCCGCTGCACACCCGCTACCGCATGGAATGGCGGTTCCGTTCACACCCAGAAAACCACTGAGCAGAAAGGGAATTCGACCGTGATCGAGACCAAACCATCCCAGACCATGACCGAACTGGGCATCGTGCAAGCCGACGCCGATATCCTCACCCGGCCCGCCCCCCCGTTCACGCTGCCCCCCGCATCCGACACCCCGGCCGGTGGCAGCGACGGC
>NZ_PSZE01000026.1 GCF_002933465.1 Nocardia nova | reverse complement strand
GGCATATTTTCATTGATCCGGATCCGGTGGCGGGGGTGTCGTTCGGGGAGCGGAGGCGGTTGTTCGGGTTGGCGCGGTCGTCGTGGGCGGATTACGACACCTCGCTGATCAGCGAGGGCGGCGGCGTTTGGGATCGCACCGTGAAGGCCATACCGGTGAGCCCGCAGATCCGGCGCGCCCTCGGTCTCGACGAGGATGTCGTATCCCTGTCTCCGCCGGACATGATCCGGGCCATTCTGCTGGCGCCGGTGCAATTGCTGTGGAACGGTGGAATCGGTACCTACATCAAGGCCAGTACGGAATCGAACGGCGATGTCGGCGACAAGTCCAATGATGCGGTGCGCGTGAATGCGAGCGATCTGCGCGTGCGCGTCATCGGGGAGGGTGGCAACCTCGGCGTCACCGCCTTGGGACGCATCGAATTCTGCAAGCTCGGCGGCAAATGCAATACCGACGCCCTCGACAATTCCGCCGGAGTCGACTGCTCGGACCACGAGGTCAACATCAAGGTGCTGCTGGACGGGGTCGTCTCCGCCGGCGAACTGCCGCTCGGCGACCGCAACCCGCTGCTGGCCTCGATGACCGACGACGTATCGGAAATGGTGTTGCGGGACAACGTCTCCCAGAACTTCCTGATGGGGATGTCACGCACCGAGGCTCCGCGCATGCTCAACGTGCACATGCGGGTGATCGAGGAGCTGGAACAGCGGCGCGGTCTGGACCGGGAGCTGGAGGCGCTGCCCTCCACGAAGGAACTTGCTCGCCGTGCCGAGGCGGGGACCGGTCTCACATCGCCGGAAATGGCGAATCTCCTGGCACATGTGAAGTTGTCGCTGAAGGCCGATCTCCTCGACAGCGATCTGCCCGACAGCGCGTACTTCGCCGCCCGGTTGCCGAAGTACTTCCCGGCAGCGCTGCGGCAGCGATTCGGCGGTGCCATCAAACGCCACCGGCTGCGCCGCGAAATCGTCACCACGATGGTGGTGAACGAGATGGTCGACCTCGGCGGCATCACCTATGCGCACCGGCTCAATGAGGAAATCGGCGCCAGCGCAACCGATGTGGTGCGTGCGTTCGCGGCCACCAGTCAGATCTTCGACCTCCATTCGCTGTGGGAGCGCATTCGCGCCGCCGACGTGCCGACGGCGGTGAAGGACGAATTGGAGTTGGAAACCAAGCGGACCCTGGACCGTGCGTCGCGCTGGTTGCTGAGCAACCGCCCGCAGCCGGTCGCGGTCGGCGCGGAAATCCACCGCTACAGCCGTCCGGTCCGCGAACTCGCGCCGAAGGTCCCGGGGTGGTTGCGCGGCCATCATCTCGACACGCTGTCCGAAGCTTCGGCCAAGATCGTCTCGCGTGGCGTACCGGAGGACCTGGCGACCGAGGTTTTCGGTCTGCTCAACCTGTTCCCGCTGCTCGATGTCATCGATATCGCGGACATCACCGACCGCAGTGGCGAGGAGGTCGGCGCCCTCTACTACGCGCTCAACGAGCACCTCAAAATCGATTGGCTGCTGCAGGCCGTCAGCCATCTCGAGCGGGGTGATCGCTGGCATGCGCTGGCCCGGCTCGCCCTGCGCGACGATATGTACGGGTCGTTGCGGTCGCTCACCCTGGACGTGCTATCCGCCGGCGATCCGGAGGAGACCGCAGAGGAGAAGATCGCCTACTGGGAGTCGAAGAACCAATCCCGGCTCGGCCGCGCGCGAGCGGCGCTGTCGGAATTGTTCGCCTCCGGAGCGCACGACCTGGCGACCCTCTCGGTGGCGGCGCGGCAGGTCCGCAGCATGGTCAGCGGGGTGGGGGCACAGTCGGAGGTGCCTCGCTGATCGGTGGTTGCGCCCCGAACCTGCATACTGGTTACCCGAAGCGGTCCCGGCGCGGAGTCGGACGCTGCTTCGGCTTGCTCGACCGTCCGCGCCGGCACCGTCGCACGATGCGCGCGGGGCGGTAATCCGATCGGAGGTGAACAGTGTGACCAGTGTCGGCTCGGTGAACGGAGTCCCGAGAGCGGGAGGCACCGTCGTCCTGCCCAAACGTTTTCACGCGAAGGTCGATGTCCGATGGTCGGATATGGACGTCTTCCAGCACATCAACCATGCCCGCATGGTGACGTTGCTCGAGGAGGCGCGGATTCCGTGGCTGTTCGAGGGGGAGCGGCCCACCGCCGGCCTGCGTACCGGCTGTGTGCTGGCAGATCTGCACGTCCGCTACCGCGGCCAGCTCCGGCACGAGGACACGCCGCTGGATGTGGCGATGTGGATCGAACAGCTGCGCGCGGTGGATTTCACCATCGGCTACGAGGTCCGCGCGAACGGCGTGGCACTGGATTCACCGCCGGCCGTCGTCGCTACGACCCAGATCGCGGCCTTCGATATCGACGCCCAGCGGCTGCGCCGGCTCACCGACGACGAACGGGACTATCTGAGCCTGTGGCGGGCCGAATAGCGGCGGCGACACTCACGGACGACATCGGTTCGATGCTGCGTATATCCGATCCCGCCGAGCGGGAGAATCTGGCGACCTTTCTCACCCACGCGATCCGCCTGGATCCGGCTGCCGTCGTGCGGCTGCATCGCCGCGGCGATCGCTACGTCACCGCCTGGACGGCCACCGGATTCGAGGTGCTGGCCGCCCGCACGGTGGTCGGCGAACTGGACGTCGTGGACGTCACCGTCGCCGGCGACGCCGCGTTGTCGGGACTCGAGCGGCCCGGCGCCGACGGGCACATCGAGGTGGGATATTCGATGGATTCGGCCTGGCGCACCGCCCTGCCGCCTGCTGTGGGTTTTGCCCACATCGACGATGTTCCGGCCCGGAGCCTGGTCGAACTCGCCGAACGCGGTGCGCAGGTGGCCGCCGAACACAGTGGCGGGCACGGCCCGCCGGCCTCGCTGCTGGAGCAGACGGTACTGACCGTCACCGGCGGCGACGAGCGGGTCGAGGTGCCGATGCGAGTCGTCTTCGCGCTCACCGCAATGGATTTCATTCCGCACACCGGGGGCGAAGCCGACTCTCGGCGCATCCCGCCCAGCGAGACCGTGCGGGTGCGTGCCACCCGCACCTGGTTGCGGCTGGACGCCCGTTACGGCTCGGTCGCTCGTCGTCGCAGCGGGCCACTGCTGGCCGGGTGACCGGCGCCGAATCGTTCTCTTCACTTCCCTTCCGCCACCGCAGTTCTCCACCATGCGACGGTTCCGGCCGCGACCTCCGACAGCGGTGTCGGCGCCAGGCCGAGCAGTCTCTCGCTGTGTGTGGAATCGAGCCGGAAGGGCCGCTCGAACTGGTAGTTCATCTCTGCCAGCTCCCGCATCATCGAGCTCACGACACCGGCCGTGCGCAGCGTCCAGCCGGGCAGCGCGACAACTTTCGGCATCGGCATCCGAGCCGCTTCGGCCAGCGCGGCGACCAGTTCGCGCATCGTGACGGCCGGGGCGGTCGGCGCGTGCAGGAAGGTGTTCCACAGGGAGCTGTCCGCGGTGGCCCGGATCATGGCGGCGGCGAGATCGGGCATATAGGTGAACGAATGCGGCAGATCGGCCTTGCCGAAGATCTGAACGGTCTTGCCCGCCAAGATATTCGGCACCATGCGGTCACCGGCATGTGAGGTGCGCACATGCGGCCCGATGAAATCGGAGGCGGCCACACTGACCGTCGGCGTCGGCGATGCTTCCCGGGCGCGCAGGAGTTGCACCCGGATCGCCGGTTTGCCGAAACCGGCGGTGCGCGGCATATCTTCGGTCATCGGCCGGTCGACCGGGCCGTAGGAGTACAGGCTCTCCGGGAACACCACGACCGCCCCCGCGCGCCCGGCGACGTCGAGGATCGTCTGTTCGGCGGCGGGCAGTTCCGCTCGCCAGGTCCGCGCGGAGTATCGCGACGCGTGGATGCAGTGGTAGATCGCGGTGGCGCCGTCGACCGCGGCGGCGAGCTGGTGCCGATCGTTGACGTCCACCGAGCGCCGCTCGATGAGCGGATGATCCGGACCGCTGCCCGACCGGGTCAGGATGCGGACCGTCACCCCGGTGGCGGCGAGGTGTTCGGCGATCGTGGTGCCGACGGGTCCGGCTCCGGTGACGACATGTAGATCCGACATTGTGGGCTCCAATCACTTTAGTGAGCAGCGCTCTTGCGTCCATGGACGAGTGTGCCCTACGTCCGTGGAAAAAACAAGAGCAGCGCTCACTCTGGTGAGCGACGCGCTGCGGAAGGGTCAGGCAGCGCCCTCGCCCAAGTACTGCAACCACACCGGATCCAGATCCGAGGTCGTCGACAGCAACCGCCAATGCGGCCCGGTCGGCGAGACCAGGGGGTGCATGAGCGTCCAGCCCAACTCGCTCAGGAGTTTGTCGGCCTTGCGGTGATTACAGGGAGCGCAGGAGGCTACGCAGTTTTCCCAGGAATGCGCGCCCCCACGACTACGTGGAATGACATGGTCGATGGTTTCGGCCTTCCCGCCGCAGTAAGCGCAGCGATAACGGTCCCGATGCATGAGTGCCGCACGGGTCATCGGGACCCGGGCGCGGTAGGGCACTCGCACGTAGTTTCGCAGCCGGATCACCGACGGCAGCGTGACCGAGGCTCCGGCGGAGTGAACGACCGGGCCCTCGGGATTGTGATGAACGGTATCGGCCTTGTCGCAGACCAGCAGCACGATGGCACGCCGGGCGGGCAGTGCGGTCAGTGGCTCGTAGGTGGCATTCAGAAGCAGCACCCGGTTCTTCACCCAGGCGGTAGCTGCGGATTCGGTGTTTCGGTGCGTGATCGCACCCGGGGACGAATGTCCCGGTGACGAGGACGAATGTCCCGGTGTCGAGGACGGATGTCCCGGAGAGGAATATGCGGAGAGGATGTGCAGCGGAGTAGCCCCCGACCCACGATTGTGGACATCGGCGGGCTGGAGTTGTCGGTGCGTTCTCGCCTCGTGTGACCGGGCGCCGTGCCGCTGCTTCATTGAGGGACCCCGAATTCTGCTAGGTCGGTTCGTGTGCTGATCGGCAGACACTGTCACCAAGTTGACCACGGAACGTGCCCGTGTGCACAGTGATTTCGGTGCCGAAATTCGGGCCGGTGCGCGGATCGCCGGTGGTCGACGCGGTGCGGCTCGGTATCCGATGCTCGGATACCGGTGTCGGAGGCGATTATCTGCCGTGTCGCCGTCCCCGCGACGACCGTCGTCTGAACGCCGTGTGATCCGCCGATGACAGGCGAGCGGCTCCCGCGCGGGTGGGCCGTGCGCGGATGGTACGGGCACAATGGTTGTCGGATACGGGGCAGGCGAGCAGATCGAGAGGGTCGATGACTTCCGGCGAACAGACGGCGACATCGTTCTACGAGGCGGTCGGCGGGGCGGAAACGTTCCGGCGGATCGTCGCGGCGTTCTATCGGGAGGTGGCCGCCGACGAGATCCTGCGGCCGATGTATCCGGAACAGGACCTCGGCCCGGCCGAGCGCCGGTTGCGCATGTTCCTCGAACAGTACTGGGGCGGCCCGCGCACCTATTCCGACGAGCGCGGACATCCGCGGCTGCGCATGCGGCATATGCCGTTCAGCATCGGACCGCTTCAGCGTGACGCGTGGTTGCGCTGCATGCACATCGCGATTGCCGAAATCGAGCCGGATGTTCTCGACGACGAACACCGGCGTGCGCTGCTCGACTACCTGGAGATGGCCGCGAATTCGCTGATAAATTCCCCGATGTGAACCGAGCCGGGGATTCGACTGTGACAGCGTCATCGGCCGGGGAGCAGGCTGACCTCGATGCGGTGGGGGTCGCCGCTGGGCAAGCGGAGGAATCGACGCCGCCGTGGTGGCGTTCGGCGGTCTTCTACCAGATCTATCCGCGCTCGTTCGCCGATTCCTCCGGCGACGGTGTCGGCGACCTCGCTGGTATCCACGACCGGCTCGGCTATCTGGAACTGCTGGGTGTCGCCGCGCTGTGGCTCTGTCCGGTGATGCGGTCGCCGATGGCCGACGGCGGATACGACGTCAGCGATCCGCGCGATATCGACCCGCTGTTCGGCGACCTCGCGACGATGGACCGGTTGATCGCCGAGGCCCACGAACGCGGTATCCGGGTGACGATGGATCTGGTGCCCAATCACACCAGCGACCGCCATCCGTGGTTCGCCGCGGCGGTGGCGGCCGTGCCCGGCAGCGCCGAGCGAGCCCGCTACATCTTTCGCGACGGTCGTGGACCCGACGGCTCGCTACCGCCCAACAACTGGCCCAGTATCTTCGGAGGTCCGGCGTGGACGCGCGTCACGGAGGCCGACGGCACGCCGGGGCAGTGGTATCTGCATCTGTTCGCCCGGGAGCAGCCGGATCTGAACTGGGACAATCCGGAGGTCGTCGCCGATTTCGAGCAGACCATGCGGTTCTGGCTCGACCGCGGTGTCGACGGCTTCCGCATCGATGTGGCTCACGGGATGGCCAAACCACCCGGGCTGCCGGATATGGATCCGGCCGTGGTGGCCGCGGTCGGGCTCTCCGCCGACCCGTCGGCGGCCCATACGCCGGACGCCGACGCGAAACTGCTGGTGCACGACGACAGCGATCCACGCTTCAACAATCCGGGGGTGCACGACATCCATCGTCGGCTGCGCAAGGTGATCGACGAGTATCCCGACGCGGTGTCCATCGGCGAGGTGTGGGTCGAGGACAACGTCCGCTTCGGTGAGTACGTGCGCCCGGACGAACTGCACCTCGCCTTCAACTTCCGGCTCGCCGAGACACCCTTCGACGCGGTGAAAATCCGCGCGGCAGTGGATAATTCGCTGGAATCGGTAGCGAAGGTGGGTGCCGTCCCGACCTGGACGCTGTCCAATCACGACATCGAACGGGAAGTAACCCGCTACGGCGGCGGCACGTCCGGAGTCGCCCGCGCCCGGGCGATGATCCTGCTCGAACTCGCGCTCCCGGGTGCGGTTTTCGTCTACAACGGCGCGGAATTAGGGCTGCCGAATGTCGACCTGCCTGAGGAGGTGCTTCAGGATCCGGTCTGGGAACGCTCCGGCCACACCGAACGCGGGCGCGACGGCTGCCGGGTGCCGATCCCGTGGGAGGGGACGAAACCTCCCTTCGGATTCACCGCCGGTCCCGGCTCCTGGCTGCCTATTCCGGCGGCATGGGCCGATCGGACCGTGGAGGCGCAACTCGAGTCGCTCGATTCGACGCTCTCGCTCTATCGGACCGCCCTCGAACTGCGTGGTACCCGAGCCGAATTCGACGGCGATACCGTCGACTGGCTCGGCGGGCCGCCCGACTGTCTCGCCTTCCGCCGGCCGGGGGGACTGATCTGTGTGCTCAACGCCTCCGCGGACCCGATCGCACTGCCTCCGGGCTCGGTGCTGCTGGCGAGCGAGCCACTGCACGGTGGCCTGCTCGCGCCCGAGTCGGCGGCCTGGTTGGTGTGACACGACGGCTCGGCGCGGACCGGCAAACCACGATCGTCTACCGTTGTTCTGTGAGCATTCTCGAAACAGTGCTGATCTTTCTCGGCATCCCGCTGGTGATCTACGCGGTGATCGCCGGACTGTCGTTCCTCGGCAAACCGCTGCCCGGCGAGAAGCCGGTCCACTACGACCTCGGGAAGAAGTGGACCGCGGAGCCGGTGCTGTGGAGCGCGACCGATGAGGTGACCGCCGTCGGTCACGGTGTCGCTGAGTCGTCGCATGGGCACCATGCGGCCATCGAATCCGCCGGGGCAGATCTGATCGGAGGCCGGGCAAGTGGCAACTTCTAATTGGCCTGTGGTGGACCCGTCCACCCTGCCGCACGGGTACGCCATCACTCCCAGCGGCCGGGTGTCCGGCGTGCACGAAGCCGGTGATGTGTTCAAGGAAGCGCCGTTCAACGATCGCGAGCGGCTGCTGATGGACAACACCCTCACCGAGGCGACCCGTAGCACCAAGGTCCGGTTCAACATCTACATCGGCGACCTGGGCGCGGATGCCGCCGCCGGTGCCGACGCGGTGTTTCCGTCGACCCCCGAGGCGGCACGTTCGGTGCTCATCGCCGTCTCGCCCAACGACAAGGCGGTCGAGGTTCGTTCCGGTCGCGATGTCGCCGACCGCGTGAACGACCGGGTCTGCCAGCTCGGCGTCACCGCGGCGCTCGCGTCGCTGCGGCGAGGACAGCTCATCGACGGACTCGTCTCCGCCGTCCGCGTGATGGCGTCCGCGATCGGCCGCCCGAGCTGATTCGTTCGCACTGATCGGCACGCTCGCGCCGGTTCGCATCAGGGCCACGCACCCTTTCCCGGAACAGCCGGGGAGGGGTGCGGCTGTATTCGGACGACCCGAAATACGCTGTGAGCGTAAGCAGCTCGCCCGGTCCGGCCGCGGCCGTAGGCTCACCACATGGCCGAGTATCCGCAACTGCATTCGATCCCCGGCGGACGTCACCTCGAGCCCGCGCCCTCGACCGGCGCGGACAGCGCGGCAGAGTCCGCGCCGCCGGCCGACAGCGATCCCCGACCGCAGCGAGACGTGCTGCGTTCGGTGCCGGCGCGCCCCGGCCGACCTCGGGAATCCCGCGCCGCTGGGGAACCGCTGTGGCGTGAGGTACTCGGTGAACGGTTACGCGAACTGCGCCGCGACCACGGCGAGACGTTGACCGAAACGGCCGGCCGAGCCGGGATTTCACCGCAGTATCTGTCCGAGATCGAACGCGGTCGCAAGGAACCTTCGAGCGAGATGATCGCCGCGCTCGCCGGTGCGCTCGGCACCACATTGGGCGAACTGACCGCGGAGATCGCCGCCGACCTGCTGCGTGCCACTCGCCTCGCGCCGGTACGCCCGCTGGCCGCCCGCCCACCTGCCGGCCCCACCATGCTCGCCCGCGCAGCCTGAGTGGATCGCGCCGTACGGGTGTTCGTCTACGGGCACCTGGGTGCGCACCGCGCCGTACGGGTGCTCGCCTGCGTCGCGCCTGAGTGGATCGTGCCCGGGAGTACGCCTGCGACCTCCTGAGCACTTGGTCCGGCCGGTCGAGCATTTCCCGCGCCGGGCCGAGCGCTCGTCTCGCGATGCTGGGAGGGAGGGCGGCCCGGATCGCCGCTTGTGGCGGCAGGCGAGTGCCCGTGGCGGCGGGTGAGTGCCGGCGGCGGCGGGTGAGGGCCTGCCGTGACGGGTGAGCGCTCGCCGGTCTCGACGAGCGCTCACGCGATCCGGTCAGGTCCGGGCGCCGAGGATGGTGTCGGCCAACCCGTATTCCACCGCTGCCTGCGCGGTGAACACGCGGTCGCGATCGGTGTCGTGTCGTAGCGTCGCGACGTCTTGGCCTGTGTGACGGGACAGTATCGTCTCGATTTCGGCGCGCATCCGGACGAGTTCGTCGGCCTGGATGATGACATCGGGAATCGCTCCCTGTCCACGGGTCGCCGGCTGATGCAGGACGGCGCGCGCATGCGGCAACATCGCTCGCCGCCCGGCCGCGCCGCCTGCCAGCAGCACCGCACCGACCGCGATGGCCTGGCCGACACAGGTGGTCGCCACCGGCGACGAAATGTGCTGCATGGTGTCGTAGATCGCCAGCATCGCCGACAGATCGCCGCCCTCGCAGTTGATGTAGAGGTTGATCTCCTGGCCCGCGCTCTCGGCGTCCAGATGCAGCATCTGCGCGATCAGCGCGTTCGCGACCCCGGAATCGATCGGCGTGCCGAGGTAGACGATCCGCTCGGTGAGCAGGTGCGAGTAGACGTCCATGATCCGCTCGCCGCGCGGATGCTGCGCGATGACATTGGGAATGGTGTAGCTGGTCATGTCGTGCCCCCTATGCTGTCCCAGCCGAGATTCCGATGCGCTGGCGTTGCGGGATGACCTGGTCGAAGGAGTCGACGATGTGGTCGATGAAGCCGTACTCCCGTGCCTCGGTCGCGGTGAACCAGCGGTCGTGCAGTGAGTCCTCGTAGATGCGGTCGAACGGTTGCCCGGTGTCCTCGGCGATGAGTCCGAGCACGGTGTTGACCGTGTGGCGCAGATCGTCGGCCTGTACCTCCACCTCACCCGCGCTGCCGCCGATGCCCGCCGATCCCTGATGCATGAGGATGCGCGCGTGCGGCAGCGCGTAGCGGCGGCCACGGGTTCCGGCCGAGAGCAGGAATTGCCCTGCGCTGCAGGCCAATCCGAGCGCCAGGGTGGATACCCGGCACGGCACCAGTCGCATCACGTCGCGAATCGCGAGCATCGACGGCACCGACCCGCCGGGCGAGTGAATCCACAGTGAGATGTCGGCGTCGGAGTCTTCGGCCGCGAGGGTGAGCATCTGGGTCGTGAGCAGCGTGCCGTTGTCGTCGTCGAGCCCGCCGTCGAGGACGAGGATGCGGCGGCTGAGCAGTTGCTCGCGCGACCGCCAACTGAACAACGGAATCTTGTTGTCGTCGTGAGCCATACGCCCACCGTGCCGCAGCGGACACGGCACGGGCCCGCAATGCTGCTGTGAGCAGATCTGCCCACGGCAGCGGCAGTGATTCGCGGCCGAGGCTGCGCGTCGCTCAGGTCTCGAGGCGAGCCGGCACGTCCCGATTCCGGGCCCGTGGTGGCGACTGCACCACCACGAGCAACCAGACCTCAGGCGATGTCGGCGGCGCGGGCGCGCAGCGAGCGCTCGATTCCCGCCTTGCCCTCGATCACCAAGCGGCGCAGGGCCGGCGGGTGTTCATCGGCGAGGAATTTGTCGGCCACGGCCACCGCTTCCTCGCTGATCGCCCAGTGCGGGTAGAGGCCGACCACGACGGTCTGCGCGACCTCGCTGGAGCGGCGCTCCCACACCGAGGCGATCTCGTCGAAGTAGCGCTGCACGTAGGGCGCGAGCAGTTCGCCCTGGCCGATGGGAGCGAAGCCGCCGACGATGGCGCGGGCGGTGATGTTCGGGACGGAGTCGTCGTCCATCACCGTCCGCCACGCCTTCTGCTTGACCTCGGCCTGCGGCCGGGCGGTGGCGGCCGCGGCCGCCTGGCGCCGGCCCGCGGCCGTGGGGTCACGCTCGAGTTCGGCGTCGATGACCGGGGTGTCGATGCTCTCGGCATCGAGCTGACCGGCCGCCGCCAGCGCCTGCACGATCCGCCAGCGCAGATCGGTGTCCACCGCGAGCCCGGGCAGTTCGACCGCGGCCGGATCGGAATCCAGCAGCAGCGTGCCCAGCACTTCGCTGTGCCACGGCGACAGGCGCGCGGCGGTGAGGGCGTTGACGAAGGCCAGCTGATGGTCCGAACCCGGTTCGGCCGCACGGGCCAACTCCAGGAGCCGGTCGGCGAAGGCCGGCCATCCGGTCTGATCGGCCCACTCGGGGTCGGCGTAGCTCGCCAGGGCGGTCTGCGCCTGCATCAGAAGCCGTTGCACCACACCGATTTCGGTTTCGGCGCCGATCCCGCGTTGCACCAGCGCCACGAAATCCCGCGCCCGCATCTCCGCCTGCCGTGTCATCTCCCATGCCGCCGACCAGCACAGCGTGCGAGGCAGGGATTCGGCGATATCGGCGATGCGTGCGACCACGGTGTCCAGTGACTGCGGATCCAGGCGCAGCGAGCAGTAGGTCAGGTCGTCGTCGTTCACCAGCACCAGCTGACCGCGCTCGACGCCCACCAGTTCGGCGACCTCGGTGCGCTCGGCAGCGTCGAGATCGAGTTCGACCCGCTTGGTGCGCACCAGCTTTCCGTCGCGATCGTCGTAGACGCCGATGGCCAGGCGGTGTACCCGATATTCACCGGCGCCGGGTTCGGCGCCGCCCTGCACGACCGCGAATCGGGTGAATTTCCCGTCGGCGTCGACCTCGAAGTCGGGACGCAGCGTATTCAGGCCGGTGGTCTTGAGCCACTGCGCGCCCCACCCGGAAAGGTCACGCCCGGAGGACTTCTCGAGCGCACCGACCAGATCGTCGAAGGTGGCGTTGCCGAAGGCGTGTGCGGCGAAGTAGTCCCGCAGCCCGGCCAGGAACGGCTCCAGCCCCACGTAGGCCACCAGCTGTTTGAGCACCGAGGCACCCTTGGCGTAGGTGATGCCGTCGAAGTTGACCTCCACGGCCGCCAGATCCGGAATGTCGGCGGCGATGGGATGGGTGGAAGGCAGCTGATCCTGCCGGTATGCCCACGACTTCTCCACATTGGCGAAAGTCGTCCAGGCGCCGGTGTATTCGGTGGCCTCGGCCTGGCACAGGACCGAGGCGAAGGTGGCGAACGATTCGTTCAGCCACAGATCGTCCCACCACTTCATGGTGACGAGATCGCCGAACCACATATGCGCCATCTCGTGCAGCACGGTCTCGGCGCGACGTTCGTAGGAGGCCCGGGTGACCTTGGACCGGAACACGTAGTCCTCGAGGAACGTCACCGCGCCGGCGTTCTCCATCGCGCCGGCGTTGAACTCGGGAACGAACAGCTGATCGTATTTCCCGAACACGTAAGGGACACCGAAATTGCGGTGGTAGAACGCGAAGCCCTGTTTGGTTTCGGTGAAAAGCCTTTCCGCGTCCATGAATTCGGCGAGCGAGGCGCGGCAATAGACGCCGAGCGGGATCGTGGACCGATCGTCGGTGTACACATCGATCCACTTGGCGTACGGCCCGGCGATCAGCGCGACCAGATAGGTGCTCATCCGCGGCGTCGTGGCGAAGGTGTGCTCGACCACCTCGCCGACGGTGCGGGTGGCGGTCGCGGCGCCGTTGGAGATCACCTCCCAGTCGGCGGGTGCGGTGACCGTCATGTCGTAGGTCGCCTTGAGGTCGGGCTGGTCGAAGCAGGCGAACATCCGCTTGGCGTCGGCGGTTTCGAACTGCGAGTACAGATAGACCTTGTCGTCGGTCGGATCGACGAAGCGGTGCAGACCCTCACCGGTGTGCGAGTACACGCAGTCGGCCTCGACCACCAGGACATTGTTCTCGGCCAGATCGGTCAGGGTGAGGCCCTGGGACTCGTCGTAGCCGGAAACGTCGAGTTCGGTGCCGTTGAGAACGGCCGAACGCACACCCGCGGCGACGATATCGATGAAGGTCCGCGCGCCAGGGGTGGCGGTGAACGTGACGGTGGAGCGCGAGAAGAACGTCTCGCCGGCGGTGGCCGCGGGACCGGTCGGCTGCCCGGTGAGGTCGAGTTCGACGCGATAGTTCTCCACACTGATCGTCGCGGCCCGCGCGATGGCTTGGTCGCGGGTGAGGTTCGGTGCAGACAAGGAGACTCCTTCGCTCGGACCGGTCGTGTGAACCACGCTGCGGATGCAGTCGCTGACGGTGCCCAGAATGCCACGTTCGCCACCACACGGCTGGGCCGACCGTGCATCCGCACCCCGTGCGGGACGAAACGCCGCGCGCCACGCCACCGAGCGTCCGGGCCCGCCGGGGCGCTCGGTAGGCTGGGCGTTCGTGTGCGGCGGACAGCGAAGCGAGGAGGGCCGGTGAAGCACATCCACGCCGGTAAGGTGCGCGATCTCTACGAGGACGGGGAATCGCTGATTCTGGTCGCCTCCGATCGGGTCTCGGTCTACGACGTGGTGCTGCCGACGCCGATTCCGGACAAGGGCGCGCTGCTCACCCAGTTGTCGAACTGGTGGTTCGACTACTTCTCCGATGTGCCGAACCACGTGCTCTCGACCACCGACGTGCCCGGCGAATTCGCCGGACGGGCGGTGCGCGTGCGGCCGCTGAAGATGGTGCAGGTGGAATGCATCGCCCGCGGCTACCTGGTCGGCTCCGGCCTGCAGGAGTACCGCCGCACCGGCGCGGTCTCCGGGGTGGCGCTGCCCGGCGGGCTGCGTGAGGGCGACAAACTTCCCGAGCCGATCTTCACTCCCACCACCAAGGCGTCCGCGGGACACGACGAGCCGATCACCTTCGACGATGTGGTGAGTCAGGAGGGCCGCGAGGTCGCCGAGAAACTCCGCGACCTGACCCTGCACATCTACACCCGCGGCGCCGAGCACGCCGCGGGGCGCGGGGTGATCATCGCCGACACCAAGGTCGAATTCGGCTGGGACGGTGAGGTTCTCACTCTGGGTGACGAGGTCCTGACCTCCGACTCGTCGCGGTTCTGGCCGGCCGACGAATGGGAGCCGGGCCGGGCGCAGCGTTCGTTCGACAAGCAGTTCGTCCGCGACTGGGCGACCTCCACCGGCTGGGACAAGGAACCGCCCGGCCCGGAGATTCCCGCCGATGTCGTAGCCGTCACTCGCGAGAAGTACATGGATGCCTATCAGCGCATCACGGGCAACACCTGGTCGTGAGATCGGTCGCTTCGCATTCGAAACGGTTGCGTCGCATCGAATTTCGATGATCGGCGGGTCCCGGCGCCGGCCGACTACGACGCGCGCAGCTCGGCCGCGCGCAGCATGAGGTAGTCGCGCTCGGGCGTACTCGTGGTCAGGTGAGCAGCTGCCGTATAGGACTCGATCGCCGCCGGGCGGTCGCCCGCCATCTCGTACAGGTGTCCCCGTACCGCCTCGAGTCGATGGCTGCCTCGCAGGCGATCCGCCAGCGCGTTCACCGACTCCAGTCCGGCGGCGGGCCCGTGCACCATGGCCACGGCCACGGCGCGATTCAGACTCACCATCGGATTGTCCGAAATCCGCTCGAAGACGTTGTACAGCAGGAGAATTCGCTCCCAATCGGTCTCCTCGGCGCTCGGTGCCCGGGTATGCAGTGCGGCGATCGCGGCCTGGACACGGTAGGGACCGCCCAGTCCCGCCTCGACCGCCGCCGTTGCCAGCCGCATTCCCTCCCGGGCGCGTTCGCGGTCCCACCGGGTGCGGTCCTGTTCGGCCAGCGGTATCAGTTCACCGCTGGGGCCCAGGCGTGCCGCGCGGCGGGCGTCGGTGAGCAGCATCAGTGCGAGCAGCCCCGTAACCTCCGGATCGTCCGGGCGCAGCCGGTGGACCTTGCGGGTCAGGCGAATCGCCTCCGCCGCCAGATCGGTGCGGTACAACCGGGTGCCGCCGGTCGCGGTATGCCCCTCGGTGAACATCACGTACAGCACGTGCAGGACCGGTCCGAGCCGCGGCCCCCATTCTTCCGGCGCCACAGCGAATTCGGCGAACGGGCGCGGCAGTGCGGCGAGCCGCTTCTTGGCGCGTGAAATACGCTGGGCCATAGTGGTTTCCGGCAGCAGGAAGGCCCGGGCGATCTCCTCGGTGGTGAGACCGCCCACCGCGCGCAGCGTCACCGCGATCGCACTGGCGGGCGACAAAGCTGGATGGCAGCACAGCAGCAACAACGTCAACGTGTCGTCGGCGGCCGAATCGGTATCGGCGGGTGGCACGTCCTGCAGGGCAGCCGTCGTCTCGCGAGAGCGGCGTGCGATCTCCGAACGCACCGAGTCGATCAATCGCCGTTGCGCGACCTGGAGCAGCCATGCCCGCGGATTGTCCGGGTAGCCCTTGTCCGGCCACTGGGTGACCGCGGCGAGCATCGCCTCCTGCACCGCGTCCTCGGCCGCGTCGAAATCGCCGTAGCGGCGCATCAGAATTCCCAGTACGACCGGTGCGATCTCACGCAGGAGCCGCGCGGCCTCCTGAGCGGAGTCGCCGCGCTGCTCATCACGCTCCGACGGCTGGGGGACAGGGTCGTCCGGTACCTGTGATCCGGGCATGGCGCGGCGGCTCAGGCCTCGCTCACCGGGGCGTCCATCACCGCGCGCACCTCGATGTATTCACCGATCGGGGCGCCGCCCGGGCCCGGTGCGGCCGATGCCTGCGCGGCGATCTCCAACGCCCGGTCGGCGCTGTCCACATCGACGATCCAGTAGCCCGCCAGGAATTCCTTGGTCTCCGGGAACGGGCCGTCGGTGACCACCGGCGCGGACCGCCCGTCGGCGCTGACGATGCGGGCCTGATCCGGAAACGCCAGGCCCTGGGCGTCGACCAGTTCACCCGATTCGCGCAGTGCCGCACCGAGCGCACGTTGGAATTCGATATGGGCCGCGATGTCCTCCGGCGGCCATTCGCCGATCGGAGTGTCGCAGTGCGCGGCGGGGCGGTAGGTCTTGAGCAGCATGTACTTCACGATGATCTCCTCGGCTCGCCGGCGCGCCACCGCGGCGCGCTCACGATCGGGTCGGAGCCGGCCGCGGCTCGTCGACCTACCTCGACTGTGACTGTGGTCACAAGTTGGTGCTCGGGTCGGCCAGTGCGTCCGGATTCACCGGTTCGCCGCCGAGGATCAGTTCCTTGATCCGATCGGTGACGTCCCAGATGTTGACGTTCATCCCGGCCAGCATGCGATTGCCCTGGTCCAGCCAGAACGCGACGAATTCGCGGCTGCCGGTGTCGCCGCGCACCACCACGGACGTGGTCGCGCCTGGTGCGACGAAACCGGTGTACTCCATGCCGAGGTCGTACTGGTCGGTGAAGAAGTACGGCAGTCGATCGTAGGTCGCGGGCCGGTCGAGCATCGTCAGCGCCGCCACGGCCGGTTGGTTGAGTGCGGTCGCCCAGTGTTCCACCCGCACCCGCTGTCCGAGCACCGGATGCTGCTGGTCGGCGATATCGCCCACCGCGACGATATCCGGATCGCTGCTGGCCAGGCTCTCGTCGACCAGCACGCCGCCCTCGACCGCGAGCCCCGCGTCGGCGGCCAGTTCGATATTCGGCCGGGCGCCGACCGCGATCAGCACCGCATCGGCGTCCACGACCGTGTCGTCGGCGAGCCGGACTCCGGTGGCCTTCCCGCCGGCGGTCACGATCTCGGCGGCCTTCACGCCACAGCGCAGATCGACGCCGTGCGCGCGGTGCAGCTCGCCGAAGACCGCGCCCATCTCCTCGCCGAGCGCGGCCTGCAGCGGGACCGCGCCGACCTCCAGGACGGTCACCTCGAGACCTGCGGTGCGCGCGGCCGCGGTGACCTCCAGGCCGATCCAGCCCGCGCCGATGACGACCAGCCGCCGCGCCGAGCCGAACAGTGAGATCAGCGCATCGGACTGCTCGATCGTGCGCAACATGTGCACGCCCTCGGCATCGGCGCCGGGAATCGGCAATCGGCGCGAGCGCGATCCGGTGGCGAGGGCCAGTTTGTCGTAGGGCCGGGTCGAACCGTCCGGCAGCGCAACCGTTTTCGACGAACGGTCGATGGCCGTGACGGTGGTGCCGAGCAGCAGTTCGACCTCGTGATCGCGGTACCACTGCTCGGGGTGCACGGTGAAATCGGCGAGCGACTTCTTGCCGAGCAGATGTTCCTTCGACAGCGGCGGCCGCTCGTAGGGTAGCTGCGCCTCCTCGCCGATCAACGTGATGGCGCCGTCGAAATCGTTGTCGCGCAACGACTCCGCCAGCTTCGCGGCGGCCAGACCACCACCGACGACGACGAATCTGGAATCTGTGGGCATGGGGAAAACCTCCGGGCAGCGGGCAACCAGGGTCGCATCCGACCCTACTGTGCGATCTCGCGGCGATCGGGAAATATCGCCAACTTCGCTGCGTTGACCAATGCTGAGGGCGGGTGGCGTGCGGCCTCCCCACTGTTTCTTCGAAGGGACGAAATGTGAGCGATCAGACGACCACCGCCGGTTCCAGGGACCGCGTCGATTTCTGGTTCGATCCGCTGTGCCCGTGGTGCTGGATCACCTCGCGCTGGATTCTGGAGGTCGGGAAGGTCCGCGATATCGACACACACTTCCACGTCATGAGTCTGGCCGTGCTCAACGAGGGCCGTGAGGATCTCCCCGAGCGCTACGTCGAGATGATGAAATCGGCATGGGGGCCGGTCCGGGTGGCCATCGCGGCGGCCGAACAGCACGGTGAGAAGGTGCTCTCGCCGCTGTACACCGCGATGGGCACCCGCATACACAATCGCAAGGAAGAGTACGAGCGCGAAAACCAGGCGGACAGCCTGGCCGCGGTCGTCGCCGACGCTCTCGCCGAGGTGGGGCTGCCCGCCGAGCTGGCAGGGGCCGCCACGAGCACCGAGTACGACGAGGCGGTGCGCAAGAGCCACCACGCCGGCATGGACAAGGTGGGGCCCGATGTCGGCACGCCGACCATCCATATCAACAACACCGCCTTCTTCGGCCCGGTGCTGTCGCGGATCCCGCGCGGCGAGGAGGCGGGGAAGGTGTGGGACGGGGCGGTCGCCCTGGCGTCCTACCCACACTTCTTCGAGCTCAAGCGGACCCGCACCGAGGACCCGCAGTTCGACTAGTGCGTCGACGGCACGGGGCGAACCGCGCCCCGTGCCGGGCGCACTGCTATCGCGGCGGCAGCCCCGGAATCTCGCCGTACCCGGGGTAGCTGCCCGGCTGGGCGGGCGGTCCGGCCGGTGGCGTCGGCTGCGGCGGGGCCGCTGGCGACGACGGGTACAGCGGGGCTGCCGGTGACGGGTACGGCGGAGGCATCGCCGTCATTCGCGGCGGCGGCGGACCGCTCGGCCGCAGGAACATTCGCCCGTGCCGGCTACGGTCGCGCAGCGCCCACATCCGCCAGGTCAGCACGGGATGCGAGGACATGGCGTTGACCATCCAGACGAAGAAGCCCTTGTCCTGTGGCGCGCGGTCGGCCATCTCGTCGAAATCGACCAGCGAGTTCAGATATTTACCGCCCGCAAGGGTTTTCATCGCGCCCGGGGCGCCGAGATGGCGGTTGCAGAAACCGTGATTGTCGGCGGTGTACTCCTGCGCGCGAATCAGCGAGTTGCCGATGATCGGCAGGAACGGCACGAGGAACATGCCCAGCTGGCGCCAGTACGACACATGGCCGGCCGCGATGTGGCCGACCTCGTGGCCGATGATGAAGGCCAGCGCGTCAGGGTCACGAGCCTGACCGCCGATCTCGAACAGATCGCTGTAGACGACCACGTAGCGGCGGAATCCGTGTCCCGAGGCGAAGGCGTTGATCTGCCCGTTGCCGAGCACCACGTAGGCATCCGGTACGGTCGCCATGCCGAAGCGCGCGGCCGCCTCGACCACCATCCGGTATCCCTCCGGAAACTGAGTGGGCGACATCTTCACGGCATTGAGCCGCTGCATCGAATAATTGGTGCCGCGGCCGAACCACAGCAGCAGGGGCGCGAGGATCAGCAGCAGGACGTAATAGTTCACCGCACCGACGAGCAGGAACAGCAGCGCGATCAGATATCCGCTGACGGTGGCCAGGATCACGACGATCAGCAGCGGGATCTCCCAGCTGTGCCGGGCCGGCATACCCCACGGCGACAGCCCTCGCGTCGGTTGGTACGGAGGGATGTGCGGCGGCGAAAACGTTTGCTGCGGACCCCATCCCGGCGGTCCCAGCCGAGGATCCCACCCTGCCATACCGGTCACCGGATTCCACCCCGGTCCGCGCTCCTGCTGTGGTGACTGATCGGCCCACTGATCTTCGGACTGCATGGGCTGAACTCTATAGAGGATCGGGAAACGACCCCATGTGGAGCGAAACCACCCACCTGACAGAATCTCAGCCATGCGCGTATACCTGGGTGCCGACCACGCCGGCTTCGAATTGAAGAACCAAGTGAAGGATCATCTGACGCAGGCCGGTCACGACGTGGTCGACTGCGGAGCCCACGAGTACGACGCCGTCGACGACTACCCGGCCTTCTGCATCGAGGCCGCCCGCCGCGTCGTCGCCGACCCAGGCAGCCTCGGCATCGTATTCGGTGGCAGCGGTAACGGTGAGCAGATCGCCGCGAACAAGGTTCCCGGCGCGCGCTGTGCGCTGGCCTGGAGCGTGGAGACCGCGAAACTGGCTCGTGAACACAACAATGCGCAGCTCATGGGCATCGGCGGCCGGATGCACAGCACCGAGGAGGCCTTCGCCATCATCGATGCGTTCCTGGCGACGCCGTGGTCGGACGAGGCGCGGCATCAGCGGCGGATCGACATCATCGCCGAATACGAGAAGACCGGTCAGCCGCCGGCGGTGCGGAGCTAGCGGGTACCGAACCGGGCCGGGCGGCGCCGTCCGGCCGAGGGCCGGTGGAAGTGGAACGGAATTCGGTCGATGCCTGAGGGGCATACGCTGCATCGCCTGGCGAAGCTGCATCAGCAGCGCTTCGCGGGCGGTGTGGTGCGGGTATCCAGCCCGCAGGGGCGGTTCGCCGACGGTGCCGCCCTGGTCGACGGAGCCACGCTGACCAAGGCCGAGGCGTGGGGTAAACACCTTCTGCACCACTACGACTCGGGCCTGGTGGTCCATGTGCACCTCGGTCTCTACGGCACCTTCACCGAATCGCCCGCGCCGCTGAGCGATCCGGTCGGCCAGGTGCGGATGCGGATGATCGGCGCCGGCAGGTCGGCGAGCGCGCTGTATGGGACCGATCTGCGCGGGCCGACCGCGTGCGAGGTCCTGCACGGACCGGAAGTCGACGTCCTCATCGCCCGGCTCGGGCCGGATCCGCTGCGGCGCGATGCCGATCCGGATCGGGCGGCGCAGCGGATCCGCCGCTCGAACCGGCCGGTCGCGGCGCTGCTGATGGATCAGTCGGTGGTGGCGGGTGTGGGCAATGTCTACCGCGCGGAAGTGCTCTTCCGGCACGGCATTTCACCGCAACGTCCCGGCCGAGCGGTCACCGCCGGGGAGTGGAACGCGCTGTGGGCGGATCTGGTCGCGTTGATGAAGGTCGGCGTGCGCCGGGGCGCCATCGTGGTGGTGCGCCCCGAACACGACCGCGGCGCGCCGTCCTATGCGGTCGGCAAACCGCGCACCTACGTCTATCGCCGTGCGGGAGAGCCCTGCCGGATCTGTGGAACCACCGTCGCGCACGTCGTGCTCGAGGGGCGAAACCTGTTCTGGTGCCCCACCTGTCAGCCGGACTGAGCGGCCGGTATCGCCGGGGCGCGACGCCGGAGCACGCGCGTGAGCGCGAGTCCGAGCAGCGCGACGGCGACGAGGACGTAGGTATTGCCCAGCAAGTGCTGCCACCAATTCCAGTCGAGCTCCCGGTCCCCACCACCTGGCACCAGCACCTGTCCGATCAGGAACGGCGCGGCGACGGCGGCGACCGCGCCGGCCACCGCCGTCGCGGATCTGCTCGTGGACCACAGGGCGGCGGTCACCAGTGCGGGCGCCACCCACACCCAGTGATGGGTCCACGACACCGGCGAAACCAATAGCAGCACCGCGGCATTCACCAGCAGGGCGGCGACCGAGAATTTCGTGATCGCGGAGGCATCCCCGGATGCGATCGGGCCGGTGCCGGCGGTGCGCTCGGCGCGCAGGAGCAGGTACATCGCGACCGCGCCGGCGGCGACGGCGGCGAGCCCGAGTCCGAGCCATATCGCCACTGCCGCGGATTCGGGCAGGCCGAGTCGATAGACCAGGCCTTTGAGGGACTGGTTACCGGCGTAGTACGGCGCGCCGATGCGTCCGGTCTCGACGATCGCGTGCAGCCAGTACTGCGTGGACGTCCGCGGGAACAGCACGAATCCGGCGAGCACCACCCCCGCGGCGGTCGCCGCCGCCGTTCCCGCCGCCTTCCAGTCCCGGCGGATCAGCAGATACAGCACGAAGGCCGCGGGAGTCAGTTTCGTGACGGCCGCAATGCCGATCAACACGCCTCGGGGCCAGCGGGGTTTCACGGTGAGGCAGTCCAGCGCGACCGCGGCCATCAGGATGATGTTGATCTGCCCGAACCACAGCGTCGTATGCACTGGTTCGAGCGCCGCCATCGCGATGACGACCGGGGTGGTCAGGGTTGCTTTCGACCGGGGGCTGAGATCGGGCCGGATCCGGGAGAGGACGAGCCAGACGGTCACCGACAGACAGGCCAGCGAACTGGCCGTCACCGCGATCTCCGCCAGCCAGAGCGGCATCACGGCCAGCGGCGTCATCAGTACCGCCGCCGACGGGGGATAGGTGAACGGCAGGTCGGTGTGGCCGGCCACCGGGAGCGGGGGTCCGTACAGTGCGCCGCGGTGCAACCAGGCCTGGGTGTCGACCCGATAGACCTGCAGATCGAGGAAACCGTGCAGCGCCGAGATGAGCAGGGCGGCCGACACCGAGAGCAGAATTCCGATCACGATCGGAATGCGGGGGAAATATCTCGTGTCGTCCGCACGCTGGTGGCGGAGCAGCCGGCGCCGTTCCGTCCGCACCGTGATCATGAAGCTGAGACCGACCTTTCGATGTTCGCCGTTCGGCGCTCGGGCGCGGCGAACCACGTCGTGTAGAAGAGGGAGATCACGGCGGCGAGTGCGGCCAGGACGGCGAGTCCGGACGGCAGCGGGTGGGCGGCCATGGTCTCCGCGAGGAAACGATAGGACAGCAGCAGCCCCGCGAAAACCCCGGCGCCGAGCGCCACCATCCGGATTCGGTGGCCGTCCCAGCCGCGATCGGGTTCGCGCAGCGCGGATTCCACGGTCAGGCACAGGACCGCGCCCGCCACGAGATCGCAGCCGTAGTGGTAGCCGAAGCCCAGCGTCGCCAGCAGCGTGCACACCAGCCACACCGCCCCGCCCCAGCGCAGCCACCGCGGGCCGGAGCGGGAATGAATGAACAGTGCCGTGGCCCAAGCGGTATGCATCGACGGCATGCAGTTACGTGCGGTGCCGGAATCGAAGAGCATCGGCGCCGGGGTGCCGGATATCGCCGGCACCGCATGCGGCCAGTCGCCGATCTGCATGCCGTGGCCCAGCGGACCGTAGGCGAAGACCGGGCCGACCACGGGAAACAGCACGTAGACGAGCGGCCCGACGATGCCCAGTGCCAGGAACGTGCGCAGCAGGTTGTGCCGCGGCCACGGCCTTGTCGTCACATGGCGCAGCTGCCAGACCGCGACCACCACGGCCGCCGCCGGCAATTGGATGTACACCGCGTGCAACACGTTCGACGGAATCGGGCCCGCGGCGTCGAGCATGCTGCCCACCACCCACGCCGGATCACCCAATGCCCGATCGGCATACTGCACGTACTGATCCAGTACGCGGGGACCGGCGGAAATGCTCACCAGCAGCCACGTATCGGCGAGCTTCGAGGCCATGATCAACAACACGCCGAACGCGATGGCGCGCAGAGCGATCCGCCGTGGCCGGCCATGCCATCGGGCGACGGTCAGCACCAGCGCGGTCAAGACCAGCGTGGGTCCGGTTCCGATCGAAAGGTGCCAGCCGCACAGCGCCTGCACGCCGAGCACCAGCAGGTCCAGCACCGCCGCGGAGGCGAGGCTGACGATCCGGATGCGCGCGGGCACACCGACGCAGGCCAGGCCCAGCCCCGCCCAGGAGACGAACGCCGACTGCGGGTCGGCCGCGTAATCGGCGAGGAGACTACGAAGGGGCCCGAGGGCGCCGTGGGCGGACGCCCACACCTGGGCAATGGTGAGCAGGGCCACAGCGGCGGCGAATGCGGCAGCGGCCCATAGTCGGGGCTTTGTCCCACCCCTGGATAACGACGACGAGGGAACTACCCTCGCCTCGTGGTCGATCAACACTGAAGATCGATAACACAACGTAAACGGAGGCGCAACTTCCGGTTGCCGGAAAGCTAAAAACCTCCGTCGAATCCGCCGAAGTCGCCCCCGTCGAAGCCGCCACCACCGCCGTCGAAGAAGCCGCCCCCATCGAAGCCACCGCCGTCATATCCGCCGCCGTCGTACCCGCCACCCTGGTCGTAGGCGCCGCCGTCGTACCCGGCGGTGTCGTATCCGCCCTGGTCGCCGCCGTCGAAGCCTTGCCCGGGATCCTGACCGGCGTCCTGCCCCGCGTCGAATCCGGCGTCATAGCCTGCGCCGTAACCGTTTTCGAAACCGGCCGCGCCGTAGCCGACGCCGTGCATGCCGCCGAACAGCGCGTCGAACAGCAGTACCGAGCCCACACCCCAGGCGCCGGCCACCAGTGCGGTCTTCCACCACGGCTCGGAGTACCAGCCGGCGGGCACCGGACGACCGGCGACCCGGCCGCCCGGGTAGTAGTTCGGAGTTTGCGGGGAGGGTGTGGGCGACGCCTCGATGCGGCGGCCGTCGAAGTCGACGGTGCGGTCCTCGGTGACGCGTCCGGCGGACCGCTGCCCGTCCAGTTCAGGCACCGGGGGACCGGGGTCGAGATTCATCGCGGTCCGCGCCGCGCGCACGTAGTACAGGCCCTCGATCGCGGTTTCCTTGGCCAGCCGCGCCTGGGTGACGGTGGTGGCCTGATCGATCTGCGAGCCGGCGGCGTTGAGTCGTTCACCCGCATCCGCGAGCGCCTGTTTGGACGCCTGGTCGGTCCCCGTGAGGTTGTAGACCTGGCCGCCGAGGCGTTCGATCAACCGGCGGGCGTCAGCCTTCGCGTCGGCGAGTTGGTTGTTCTCCCGGGTGCGTTGGTTCGAACGCCCCGCGACCGCCATCGCGACGAACGCGATCAGCACGACGACCAGAAGAATCAGCAAGAGCCACACGTCGACCAGAGTACGCGTCGACGGTTTGCCCGAGGCTTGCTCTCAGCCGGCGACGGCCGCGTCGTAGTGGAGTCGGGCGGCGCCGTAACCGCCCGGCTCGCCGTCGGAATCGCCGAGTTCGGAGAGTGCGAATTGCCGCTTGCCGGCCGTCTTGGCCGAGTACATCGCGCGATCCGCGCTGCGCAGCAGATCGGAGAAGTCGCACGGACGTCCGGGTGGGGAGAACGCGGTGCCGACGCTCGCGGACACCGGCACCGGCCCGGCATCGGTCGGTACCGGATCGCGCAGCGCGGTCAGCACACGCATCGCCACCTCGGCGAGCGTATTGCGGCGGGCGGGCAGGGCGAGGACGAATTCGTCGCCGCCGTAGCGGCATACGACCGTTTCGTCCGGGCAGGCCGCGCGCAGCCGCCGCGAGATCTCCACCAGCACCTCGTCGCCGACGGAATGGCCGTAGCCGTCGTTGATCTGCTTGAAGTCGTCCAGATCGATCAGCAGCAGGCCGACGCCGCGGGTGTGATCGGTGGCCATCAGTCGCATCCGCTCCTGCAACAGGGAGCGGTTGGCGAGGTCGGTGAGCGCGTCGTGCGTCGCCTCGTGCCGCAGCCGGTTCTGCAGCGCGGCGATCTCCTGCACCCGCACCGAAACTGCCGCGGTGAGACTTCGCTCCTGCTGGGCCAGGGCGCGTTGCTGCAGGGCCTCGGCATAGCTGTCGATGGCATGGCTGGCCACGAACGGCCACCGGGTCGCCACCAGGGAGCCGGACTCACCCGGCGCGAAGCCCAGCAGCGCTCTGGTGGCAGGGGCGAGCATGCGGGTGCGGTCGAAGGGCGCTTCGGCCAGCCGTCGCCCGATCGCGCGGGCGGCGGGCACCGGAAACGGTTCGGACTGTGCAAGATTCAACAATTCGTCGACGATGGCCGCGAACACCTGCTCGAGGTGTTCGGGACCGACTGTCAGCCCGCTGCCGGGATAGACGGCACGAACCCAGTCCCGTGTCGTCGCCGCGACGATCGCGGCGGTCTGCGCGTCGAGTTCGGCAGGCATCGCCGATCACCTCGCGCAGACGTCGTCGACGCCGGCGCTCCGGCCGGTCCCGCCCTCCGGAACGCGCTCACTGCTTCGCGGTCGAGTACACCTTCGGCGCACGCTCACCGCCCCCTTTCCAGATACCCCCGTCCGGCAAAAAGGATCCTAGCAAGCCACTCGGCACCGAAAGACGCTGTTTTACAACCTGTTCCGACACCTCGCGAATGGCGATCGGCAGTGTGATCGACGCCGGGCCTGCGGCGTTACACCGCGCCCCAGCGTGTCGCTCACGGCGTGTTGCCGCTCACGTTCACCCGCGGGTGGGCGGGACTTCCCGAATCGTTCTTATCGCAGGCCAGGGGCCTTGACGTCGCACCGGATCGAGCGGCTGCGGCGAGAGTCGCCGGTGACGAGTATCACAGGGCGCTGGGGGGTCGGCCGTGGAGTAAATGTTCGGCGTCGCACCCGCGAGAAGGGTCGCTGCGGTACCGCGTGGTGCCCAGGTGTGGGAACGGGCCGCGCCGGATGGGCGCACCGGCCGCCGGTGGGGTGAGCATTGCCTTCGGGTGTCGCGGCGGTGGAATGCCGGAACCGCTCGGGAGGCGCCACTCGACCGGTCGACGTGGTTGCTGTGCGGTCGCTGTAGGTAAGTTGCGGGTGGAGTCGGGCGCATCGGTGAGCGGGCCGGCGGACGCGCCGTGTGAAAACCGGGTGTGCGATTGGCATTCCGGAACTGAAGTTCGGTACAGTCCTACACGCAGACGACATCGTGGCGATCCCATTGGTGTCGTATGCCTGCGGGTGTAGTTCAATGGTAGAACCTCAGCCTTCCAAGCTGATGGTGCGGGTTCGATTCCCGTCACCCGCTCCGATGAGGGATTGTCGGCAATCCCCGCCGCCGGATCCCGTCCATCGGGAGGCGCCAGCGGAGCCGCTGGACGGAAACGGGATGTAGCGCAGCTTGGTAGCGCATCCGCTTTGGGAGCGGAGGGTCGCAGGTTCAAATCCTGTCATCCCGACGTGAGCGGCCTTAGTTGAACCAGCGACCGAAAAAACGCTGGCGAGACTAGGGCCGCTTTGGTCTTTCTGTGGCGGCTCGCCGTTCAATGCCGCTCTCTTCGCTGGATGTCCAGCACGCTCCTCGACCAGGGCAAGCCCGTCCGGAACGGCCGCGTGATGCTGCCGGTAGGCACAGTGTGCGTCGTGCAGCTCATGCATGATCGGCGTTTTGTCGTCTTCAACCACTTCAAGGTCATCGAGGTAGAACCGCTCGTAGAACGTCTCATTGAGCAGTCGCCGAGTTGCGTCGTCGGCGCCTTGGTAGAGCTGCTGCGGGTCCGAAGCCAGGTGCAGCGCATCGTTCAGGACCTGCGCACCGGCGGCGAGTTCGGCGCTGGTTTGGGTCAGGCCTGCTTCTGCTCGTTCACGCTCAATCTGAACATCGAGCAGTTCGGTACGGATCTTCGCCTCCGGCATAGAGCCGAAGCGCATGAGTCGGATTAGCCGGTCCTCCTGGTCATCGAGTTCTTTCAGTCTGCGGGTGAGGGCGGCGTGCATCTCTCGGGTTGTTGTCGTCTCGTCAGCGACGACCTTCGCCATCCGGGCGCGAATCTCCGTGATGAAGTCGGCGGGCAATGTGAGGGTGTCGTAGTGGTCGATGACGGCTTGCTCCACCAGCTCGACTGGGAGATGTGGCAGGTTACAGACGCCATCTTGCCGGCCGCGGCAGACGAAGTAGCGGTAACGGATGCCGCCCCGGCCTTGGGGCTCGGTGTAGATCAGACGGGACGTTCGTCCGGCCTTTCGGCACCGCTGGCAGAACAAGAAGCCCTTGAGGTGATGCTGGTGTACCCGGTCGCGCTGTCCTCGGCCACTGCGCAGTCCGAGGACTTCTTGCACGCGCTCGAACAGTTCGTGGCTGACGAGGGGCTCATGGCGTCCGGGGTATACCTGCCCCTTGTACCTCACAAAGCCGATGTAGTAAGGGTCGCTCAGCATCGTGTGGAGTTTGCTGCCCGAAACAGGCTGCTCTGGATAGCGTTTCGTCGCCTTCGTGGTGAGCCCGAGGTCGGCCATTGTGGCTTCGAGCCGTTCGATCGAGTACTCGTTGGTGGCGTACAGCTCGAATGCTCGTAGCACCAACGGTGCTCGTTGCTCGTCCAGTCGGATCGTGTTGACGTCGTGGCCGTCCACTTTGATCGTGACGTTCAGATAACCCAGCTTGGCCCGTCCCAGCGTGCCGCCGAGATCGACAGCCTTGCGGCGCATCTTCTCCTGGATGTCGAGGCCCTGGACGGTCGTCGTGAGCTGGTTCATTACGTCGACCACTCCAGCGATGGCGTCGGCGTAAGGGCCTTCGCCGAAATCCTCGTGGACGCTCACCAGACGGATGCCGAGCTGTTTGAGCTGGTGCTCCACGATGGCGGCTTCGTAGCGGTTGCGGAATATCCGCGAGCGCATGTAGACGATGACGTACTCGACATCGCGGTGCGTCGTGACGTATGTCCAGAGGTCCTTGAACACCGGCCGCTGCTCGATGGTGAGCTTGGATGCGGAGTAGCCCGGCTCGATGAAGAACTCGACCACCTCTGCGCTCAGGGAGACGGCTTTAGTCTGGGTGCTAGCGCGTTGGGTGCCGATGGACAGCCCGTCAGGGTCAGCATCCATCGCAGCGCCAAGTTGCCCCTTGCTTGATACGCGAAGCAGCGCGACGGCCTTCTTGAGCCTGAAACGCTCATCGCGTGCGGATGGTTCGGTCAACGGTTCCTCCTAGAAATCAAGGTCTGCTGGCGACGGACTATTGGTGAATGGCGTTGTGAGCGGCGTGAGGGTTTCCCGCAGTGGAATCCACTCCCACAGCACAAGATTCGCCTGGTCGGGTTGACGGCTATTTCTGACGGCTACAGCGCCGAGGACGTGCGTGTTCGTAGCAACGCGCAGACGTTGGAGTATTGAGGTGGCACCGGGGTCGCGCCGGAGGTACGAGATTTTAGTGGAAAAAAAATCTTCTCGGATTTGGAACGTCACGGCTGACCGCTGTTGAAATGGAGCACTAACCGCAGCCAATGCCAGTTTTGACGGTTGAGTTTGACGGCTACCGCCACTGTCATCTACGGCCAGTAGCAATCGATCCTCCAGACGGCTCAAAGCTTCGTGCTGAGCTTCACTATCGCCGTGTTGATAGATTTCCTGAGTCGTTGATATTCGTGAGTGCCCAAGAATGAGCTGAATGTCGCGATCCGGGACGTGATAGTTCTTTAGCAAAGTTGCGGCAGTATGCCGAAGGTCATGTATGCGAATGCGACGCACTCCAGCACGCTTGCAGATATCCGAGAAGACTCGGTATAGCTGGGACTGTGACAATGGTTCGCCGTTGTCGGCAACGAAGACGAAGCGACTCGGGTTAGCGCGAGAAGAGCGATCGTCGACGACGGCCTGGTACTTGTTGAGCGCCTGGCGCACGAAGGTGAGCAGAGGGAGGCGTCGTTTTCCCTTGGCCGTCTTGACCGGCCCCACGTGCATCTTTCCTCGTATTACCTGGCGCTGCTGGCGTATACGAAAGGCGTCTCTATCCCAATCAATATCAGACCATTGCAGCCCAAGCGCTTCGCCCTTTCTCATACCATAGAGCGTCAGTATCAGAAAGAGGGGATATAGTTCTTCCGATTGGGCGGCCACAAGAAACCGCGCCGCTTCGTCAGCCGACCAGGGTTCAACTTCCTTCGGGTCGTGGTGCGGCAGCACGACAAGGCGTGCAACGTTCCTGACAATAAGGTCTTCACGCATGGCGCGGGTAAGAGCCGCGCTCAACACAAGCTTTGCTTGCATCGCAGTCGGAATCGTCATGCCTCCAGCGATCTCGTTATCGAAGACCTGCTGCAAGCCAGTGACAGTTAAGCGGGTGAGCGGGCGTGACCCGAGCATCGGCTTTAGATGGTGCTCGATGACGTTAGAGTAGCCGGATATGGTTGCAGGTCGGAGCGTCTTCGGGGCTACTTCCTGAATGAAGTAGTCCAGGTAAGCTCTGACTGACCACGATTGTTCTGGAATGGGAATACCGCGCCTTGCGTCGGCAATTTGGAGAGTTAGCTTATCGCCGGTTTCCTTGCGAGTTTTGCCATATACACGCACTCGGCGCAGTTTTCCGCTCGCAGTGGGCAGATAGGCAGCACCCTCCCAACGCCCATCTTTTCGCAGATAGATACTACCTTCACCTCGACCACGACGAGTCATAGAACACTCCCATCGGCAATGAGAGTCTTGAGGAAGCGCTCGACCTCGCGAGCAGGCACAAACCTTCGGCTACCAACCTTTACGGTTCGCAGCTCACCGTTGTGCATCAGCTTGTAAACACTCCATTTGCTGAGCCGAAGACGCGAACACGCCTCCGCAAGCGTGAGCAGATCATCATTATCGACGCGGCGGATATTGAGTCGCGCAAGCTCGCTGGTCAGCCAACGATGATCGGGAATATCTCCCTCCGATAGTTTCAAAGCAAGTGTGCCGAGAACTCGAAGGAGTGGCTGAACGTCACGAAGCAGAGCAGGGGAAATATCATCATTTCGTTGCGCCGCTCTCATCGGTGCTTTCGGTTTCTCTAGTAGTTGATTCATGATCCCTCCTCTCTCCTGTTAGGTCGAAAGATTTGCTATATGAACGGGGTACGTTCAGACGGGTTGTACGGGTCGAGATCAAAACTGACGCCATATTGTTCAGACAGCGCCACAAGGTAGCCCCTGATACGTTGATGCGCCTCAGCGGGCAACTCGCTGTACCTAGCCTGTAGATACGGGCTGATGGTCGGTAAATCTGCCGACGGTAGCCAGCCGAGTAGAACAAACAGATCAGCACACGATAAATCGAGAGCACGTGCAATTGCGGTAATGTTCTCAACTTGCGGCTTGGCCACTGTACCTGTTTCGATACGCCAATACGTCGTATGATCGAGATTGGCACGTTTGGCAACTTGTTGACTGCTCAGGTGCAGCACTTGCCGCCGTTCGACTAGCACCGACTGTAGTATTGAGCTGCTGTCTGATTTCATTTTTATTTAATAATTCTCCTTGGTATTGCAATGATACCGAAATTCATTGCATCCATGCAATAGAAAAATACAATTTGACAACACGAATTGGAGACGATTCTTCTGTTTTTCATTTCTCTTTCAGTTTTGTGTGTTGAGCCGGTCGGGCGGCAGCCGAACAAAATGTTCGTGCTGCCACCCTTCCGGCGTGCCGAGTGCTGAACGTTCAGTTCAGCTTTCCGTTGACCCCTGATCGCTCTTCTGGCCCCGGCGGGACCGGGTGCGCGTCCCGCTGTCGGTGTCACTGTCGGGCGACGGTGACGGGGCGGCGGGAGCAGTGAAGAGTGCGTCAATCGCCTCTTGCCGAGCGCGGGCCTCGCGCTCGATCTCCTCACGGACCTTGGCGGCCTGGCTCAGGAGTTCCTGATCCTGCTTCGCCGCCTCGATATGGGCGTCGATGGCGTCGAGGAACTCTTGAGTCAGTGTGTTGCCGCGGAGCTTCGCGATCCAAGAGAGTTGGGTGTGACGGTAGGGATTGAGCCCGACGGCAAGTTTCTTTTCTTGCCCGTCGGGTGCATCGGGTGTGGACATTTTGGTGCCTCCTCGGCGGTGGTGCGACCGGTAAGCGCTGGTGACTTACGACAACGGCCGCATAGCGCCGATGAGGCTGTTACGCAGCAGCTTCTACCGGTCCCGCTCGCGGCCGGATCGGTGAAGCCGCTGTACGTGCCGCCTCGATCCGTTTGCTCGCAAGCCGGGCGAATACCGGGTTGAGTTCGACCCCGATCCAGTCGCGGCCGAGTCGTTCGGCAGCTACTGCCGTCGTGCCGCTGCCCATGAAGGGGTCGAGCACGAGTCCAGGCTCCGGCACGGCGTCACAATGACAGGACGGAGCGAGCGCCGACCGAACGGCCCGGCCGCCGAGCTGGCGAATCACCCGGCGCCGCAACGGCAATCTGCACACGGAGCAACGCTGCTCGGGTGCGCCGGCCTGGATGGCACGATCAGCCAGCGACAGCGGAAAGGTCGCGTGGTGGGCTCCCCGAAAGGTAGAGGTGGCCAGCCGCCAGACGTCGCCAGGATTCTTGCCGAGCGGATGCCCGACGCGCCCCTCTTGCTTGACCACAGCGAGGCCATTCGTCGTGTCGGTGTTCGGTCCACGCCACTCGCGGCCCCGGTGTGGCACGGCCGTGAGAGGCGATTTCGGAGGACGTGAGAGGTGCGGCGTGCGGATGCTATCCAGATCGAAGAAGTACGACGACTGTTTCGCCAGCACATACACCAGTTCGTACGTCGTGTTCAGGCGGTCACGGGTGTTGCTCGGGATCGGGTTGGACTTCGCCCAGACAATCTTGTTGCGCACGATCCAGCCGTCCGACTGGAGCCCGAGCAGTAGTCGTTCGGGTGCTAGGAGCAGACTCTTGTATGCGGCTCCCTGGCGTCGATGGGTCGAGTACGTGTCGCCGAGATTCAGCCAGTACGTCCCCGTGGGCACCAGTACGCGGTGTACCTGGCGACTGACCTCCAGTAGGCGGCCCGTCCACTCGTCGACGTGGCTTTCAAGTCCGAGTTGCCCGGTGGCCTTGTAGTTGCGCAGGCGAAAATACGGCGGGCTGGTCAGCACCATATCGACTGCGGCGTCTGGCATTTGGCGAAGCCTCGTCGTAGCGTCACCGATGAGCAGGCTATTTCTAGATAGAGTCATAGGCTGCCTCCTTGCTTCGTGAGGCTGACCAACTCATCGGCAACGATGACGCAGAACAGTTCACTCGGGAGATTTCGATCTCGGTCGATCGCCTCCCGAAGCGCCACCTTGCGCCGCTGCGCTTTGGCCGGATCTTTGGCGGACATGCTCCAAATGATGCGCGGGAATGCGCCGTCATTTCGGTCCTGTTCGATACCCGTCCGCCGATACGTCTCGTAATCTCGGCACTTCTTGATAAGGCGAGGTATCGGCTCGGTGCCCCGGTCTACCTCCAAGAAGTAATCGTCTATATAGTCGCTCCCGACGCTTGGCGAGACGCTGAAGTGCATATCCGGCTTGAGAGTGAGGCGCGCGCCGCCGGGAGCAATATAGCGCCGCCAACACGCAGGCTCCATCGTGTACGACAAAAGCTCCAGTTCGCCCGTACGGTGAGCGCACGCCAGTGTCACATGCACGTCCGCGATGGCGAGCGTGTGTTTTAGGAACGTCTCGCTCGGATCGGTGAGATGACGCCTGACCGGTCGCCCGGTTTCCGCGCGTAGCAGCCGTTCGCCGTTCGTGTCGACAAAATGCACCATGCCGTCCGAGCCCGCTTCAGATCCTCCTTTTCGCCGCTCAATATCTCCCAGGACGTGCAGCCCGCGCAGCCGTTCGAGCACGCGCTGTGCACTGCGTCGTCCGTGGGTTAGGCTGAGGTCGGCAAAGTGGAGTTCGTAGACCTGCCTGACCGTCAAGAACCGGTGTTCGTAGACGGAACGGAGGATGTCCCAATCCCGTTCACTGAGACTTTCGCCGATGCTCCACACATCGCGGCGCACGACCACCGATCTGCCAGGGTCGGCCGGGGGTGTGGTGCCCGTATGGGCACCATCAGTCGTTGCACGAGTGGCCCGATGGACACGGCTGACCAGCGGTGATGCTGTGGAATCCGCTGAGGCGAAGTGGCTACCGATACGGCTACTCGGAACGGCTCTAATCTTCACGTCTACCTCCACTGTCATGTCTTGAGAACCGTTCATGTCTGCCTCCTTCGCCGATGCGTCGCGGCAGGTGCGTCGCTGATGTCGTCGAGCAGTCCCGCGAAGTCGGCCTCGATCTCATCGAGGGGCTGTCCGTATTGCGCTCGACTCAGGCGACGAATTTCCTCCGGATTGCTCACGACTGGAGGTGGCGGCAACGTCACCCCTGATATCCAGGGCTGAACGCTGTTGTCGCGCACCAGGCGGGCGTATATGTGATAGGCGGGCAGTTCGCTGAAATCTTCAGGGCTGAGGACGGATTGCCCGGCCGCTGCGTTCTTGGCGTCGCCTGGTTGTAGTTGAAAGGAAATGCGGTTGCGAGCATTGTTGCGAAATGCCTCCAACATGGTTTTGGGGAGTTGCGCCTCATGCTGGTGTGCCACGTGGAATCCAGCTCGCAGGCTGCGAGCCATCGCCAGCGCGTCGGGGAGGTCCTGCGAAAAGCGTAGAAATTCTTGAGCTTCATCGACATAGACCATGACGGGCGTGCGGCTCGCTTCGGGTGTCCCGGCGCGTTCCAATATGGCGTTCCACAGCTGATAAAGCACTCCTGCGGATAGCAGCTGCGCCGACTCGGGACCAATGACACCTTTCTGAAGTGGCACCAAGAGGACCTTGTTTTCGGTGAGTACCTGTCGCACATCGAACTTCGGGCTGCGCTGCGCTAGCACGCCGCGAAGCTGTTTCGTCAGCAGTGGGCGCAGTTTGTTGGACAGCGGGGCAATGATGCTGGTGGCCGTCTCTGGCGATAGGCTGTCGAATTTTTCCCAGAACCAGGCCGCGTTATATGGATCGTCTTTAATGACGCGCTGGGTGATCGACCGCCGAAAACCTGGATTGGTCAACAGGATCGGCAGCATGATGAGAGAGGTGCTGTCGTGAAAAGCGAGGGCGAGCAATGCGTTTCGCAAGATATCCTCACTGCGGTAGCCGAGGTTATCGCTGTAGATGGACTTGAACATGCCGAACAGCGAGTCGGCTACGACGTACGGCGTCCGGTTGCCTCGGTAGCGTCCGCCAAGCGGATTGAGGCCCACCGGCGCGCTGTCCATCGGATCGAGCAGCACCACATCATGTTTGCGGTGCTCGGGGATGCGTTCCAGCAGATCGACAATCAGATCCTTTGGCTCGATCACCACCACGGAGCGATTGGCTTCGAGGTCTTGCACGATCAGGTTGAGCAGCAGCGCCGATTTGCCGACGCCGGACGGGCCGGTGATCCAGGTGTGCCGAAGGGCGTCAACGACGTCGTACCCGATCGTCCCGGCCGCGCCGGGTGCGTTGGCCAGAGCGACGGTCCGCGTGCCAGTTTGGACGGCAGCGGTGGGCCGGACCGGCTTCGGGTGTATCGGCGGTTGTCCGGGGAACTGGTCGCTGTCGTGGTCACTGATCGGCCAGGCGACAAGCGAACTCACTTCGGGCACGCTCAGGTGCTGCGATGGCATGAACAGCGACCAGCGGGGTTGCGGCGTATTCACGTGTGCCGCTTTGTCATCAGCGAGGCGCAAGCGGACTCCGGCCGCTTCTACCGTGCTGATCGCCGCGGCCAATCCGAGCAGTAACGTCCGGCGCCGCTCGGCCGTCACTGCGTGTACGCCGAGCCGTAGGACAACCTCGAACCCGTGTTGACCGAGCTTGCGGGTCAAGGCCTGCCGCACGTCGGCGCGACGGTCGGGCAAAATCCCTTGGAGCAGTTTGCTCGTAACCGTCTGATCGTCGCGGGCTCGAATCGGCGGCGGCAAGGCCGGCTCGTGTCGAGGTCCGAGAACAGCTTGGATGACCAATCGTTCGTTTCGCCCGACTGCGGTTAGCGCACTCAGGATGGAGCGGTGAGAGGCCACCGCGTCGACCGGCTCCAACGGCCGGTTGGTGGTACTGGCACGCAAGCGGCGAGCCGTGCTGACGGTCGCCCGGTCGGTGTGCTCGAACTGGGTGACGATGCTGCCGCGCACGAGCTGTTCGACAGTGCGCCGAATCGCCTCTGCGTGACGGAGGCGGCTGCCGATCAGATATTCGACTCCGGTCACATCAGCACGAGCTTCGAGGATCAGGAGCGGCGCGTGTTTCTGCGCGGCCCATGTCGTCAGGAGCGACAGCGCCGCCGCTTCTTTGAGCGGGTGCGGCCAGTGCACCTGTTGCCACACCAACGTGTCGGGGCCGAGTGAGGAGGGATGCTCAATCGTCATGGTCGAGTTCCTCCTCTTCGCTCCCGGCCGCGAGGGCCTGCGCTTCGGCCTCGGCCATCGCCGCGGCAATGACAGCCCGACCGAGCTTGCGCAGATCCGGCACGCCGCGCCGTTCGCTGTGAACTGTGATGCGACGATTCGGCCGACTACGCCGACCGCTTAGTCGTGGGTTGGTACGTCCTGTTTTTGACATGCGTCGATCCCTCCTTGAATATCCGTTAGTTGATTGGCCCACTCAGACTGCCACTGCGGTCCGGGGCTCCTTGCTATTGCATCCGTGCAATAGCTCTGCACTCACTATGTATTGCACGAGTGAAATAGACAATTGAGGTTGGCATTTCTACAACACCCGATACGGCTGCGCGCCCTTGCGACGAAAACGCTTGCCTTACCACTTTTGTCGAGTTGTACGGAAGACAACAATCCCCAGCCACACCAGTCCGGCCAGGCCCGCGACGGCCAGAATGACAATGAGGATGGGCAGCAGTACTTTTAAGACCTGGACGGCCAAGTAGAGGAGGATGACTCCCAAGAAGACGCGGAGACAGCGGCTGAAAAAGCCGTCTATCATGCCGCTCGGTTCTTTCACTAGCTTCTCCTGTTCACTTCGTCTCGGATACGTTGTTGGGCTTGCCAATACGCAGCATGGAGGCGACTCACGCTCTCGGCCGCGTCGTCGTCAATACGCTGCAAGGCAGCGCCGGTGGCCTGGCGCAGTTTCTTGGCCTCACGGCGCTGCTGCCGATGCTTGTCACTCCTCAATAGGAGTTCGAGGAACACGATCGACAGCAGAAAGCCAAGAGCGACCAGAACGAACACTCCGGTGATCGCGCCGGTAACGGCCCAAAAGCCCTGGGCGAGAATGGCGGTCGTCACTGCGCCAACCCCTTCACCCACGCCAAGGTGGCCTGTGCGACCTCTTGGGCGAAGGTCATGACGCGGTGTGCACTCACCGGAGCCATGTCCTGATGGACGTCGACCATCATCCTGATGTCGGCCAGTGCGCTCGACATGGAGACGACGACACCGGTCGCCAGGTGTTCGGCGACGATGGGGTGATCGCCGGGCGGCGTCACCTTCAGCAGATCGGCCAGTTCGCGGGCCATCTGGTCGAAGTCTTCAGGCTCGCTGGCGTTCTCGGGAAGATCGGAAATACTCATGGTGCATCCTTTCGTGGATTGGGTTGAGGGAAGAGGGTGAGCGACCTGCGTAGATCGCTCACCCAGCGATGCGTCAGTGGCGGAAACGGGCGACCTCGCTGCCGACGTAGGTGGCGTACTGGTCGACGATGTGCCCGAGGCGGGCAGCCGCCGCTGGATCGCCGTCAGCCTGAAAAGCCGCCTCGCGGCTGAGCATGGCTGTGGTCTGGAGGCCGACAGCCGCGACCATGCCGGCGGCTTGCACGCGGGTGGCTGTCACCAACCCGCGGGCGAGCTCCTTGTTCTGAAGGCGTTGCAGCTCCTTGCCCTCGGAGCGGCTGAAGCCGTCCGGAATGGTTGACTCCAGCTGAGCACTGGGGCGGGGGATGAGGTTGGACATGCTTTGCTCCCTACTGAGTGGTGATGTTCAACGACATCCAGGCTGCGCCAAAAAAGCGGGCTGAACTGAGCGGATATTCGGCCCAAAGTGGGCGGAAGTGAGCAGAAGTGGGCGCGCTGTCATGTTGCTCGGCTCCACCAGGGTTCGCCCCGTGACGTCACGCTGGATGGGGCATGATCGGTGGATGACCGACAGCGCGCTGCTGCCCTCTACCGACGAGGTCTACGGGGACTTGGTTGTTGTCCGAAAGAAGGGTGTTAACCAACTTGGCCGAGTCAACGTACCGGCGCTTCAGAAGTGCGCTGAGCTCGTTCAGTCTTTAGCGACACCAAAAGACATTGAAACCCTTCTCAACATCAGCGTCGATCGCATGGCGATTGAGGATGAACGGGCTGCTATAAAATGCCTACTGGGTCTCGCGTCCGACCTACGCCGCACATCACTTACGGTCCGCCGCGACCAAGCCGCAAGAGCAGTCCATCTGTCATCCGAGGGTTTCCGGCGGCACATGGAAGCGACCCTTATTCGTAAATTCGCCATCGCGGTTTTGGATGAGTGCAAAGAGCGAATCACCAAGGAGGAAGAGCGGCGGGCGGAGGAGCCAGAACCAGAGCCGGAGGAAACAGCCAACGCCGAGGAAGAGGCACAAACCCCAGAGGAAAAGCGTTGGCGGCGGTTCTACCAACGCATGGAGGAAAGAGCGAAGAAGCTCAATGATTCAGAGACACTAAAGGCGGTAGGCATGGGAGGCGGGGCGATCTTAGCCGTTATCGCCCTAATAGGGTGGCTTAGCCAGTGTCAGAGCCCGCACGACACAGCGCAGCAAAGTCCACCCGCAGTATCCCCGCAGCCCTATCCAGGGGGACCGCCGCCGCCCTCGAATCCGTCAGCCACGAATGAGATATATATCGCAGGCAATAGATTCGTAAACCAAGGGTTCGAAGACGCAGATGAAGCCTACTGCGGCAAATCACCGGCCTCGAATCGCGCCGATGCATATCTTTGTGCGATTCCACCACAACTAGGACCGACCCGCGCCAAGCTCGACCCATGCTTCGGTGTCGATGACAAGTCCGTCGTATGCGGCAATCTCAGCGAACCGCAGAAGTTCTGGCGATTTCACGCCCGCGGCGTCCAGGCGGCTGACTCAAACCCTGTACCTCCTGGCACGCATACCTGGCCATTTCAGGTTGTTCTAGACGACGGCACCGTATGCCGTTCATTTACCGGCGTAATGGTCCGGGAGGGTGACAGCTATCTTATGGATCTTCGAAACCAGCCTTCGCTTGAACACCAGCCCGGCTATTTCTGCGGTAATCAGTTTGGCTCAACATTGGCAACCGGGTGGCGAGTCGGCAGTGATGGCCTTCTTGATGCCGTGCGCTGGCTTGAACCGCCTGATACAAAGAAGTCTCAGCTCAGTAGCTTAACTGTTGAAGGCGGTTCTTGGTACGCCATGTACTCACCCCAGGAGGGCACACCGTACAAGCGTACCCACATTGCTATGGCTGCCTTCTAAGGGCATTCTTGCGCCGAGGTCGGTCAATAAGAAACCACCTAATCCCGAGTTGGACGAGTCCTACCAAGCCGATGAGAGGGAAGATAAACAGAAGAACTACATAGATTATTAGTTCAGTCTTCATGGTACGCATCTTACGATGCCATGTTGTTTCATCGGCATAATCTTGAGATTTGAGAGCTGATTCATTTTTCGTCATAATTGCTTGTAATTATACTTAAATATAATCTATCTGCAAACACTCGCTAAGGTCACCCCTTCCTCTAATTGACTATTAATACAAAATATGATACAATAATGTTGCCGTATTCAATACGCCACAAGTCTTAATGGCGCGGTGTCTGCGGTCGTCGGCATTCTCGTCGCGACCCCTGGTTTTATCCAGGAGCTTTCGCTTCGGAGGTTCTAATGACGGCGATACTCCGTTCCTTCAATCAGTGGCACGATGGCTGGCGCTACAGTTGGTACGGCGTGTTTGTGCACGCCGTCTACGAGCCCGCGCTCATCGTCTTCGGGCTCGTCAATCTGTACTACCAGTGGGACTGCATGTCGACGTGGAATCGAGCATTTTTCATCGTCTGTGCAGCTGGCGTTCTCGCCTGCTTCGTCAAGACGGTCAACTGCTTCCGATACCGGCTGGACGAATACGCCGAGCGGTGTGATCTGGCCCAAGACTACTGGGACACAATGATCCAGTTGCAGGACGAGTTGGCAGAACTGCGGGGCGAGGAGCCCAGCACAGTCGACACGAACACTGACGCCACATGAAGGGACAGGGCCGCATTGTCAAAAGGCAATGCGGCCCTCTTCATTTATTGAATTTCCGTTACGAGAAGTCTTCTTTCATCCACGGAGGTCGCCGAATTGGCGTGCTGCGTCGGGCAGGCAGGAGGTCCTGTATCCGCGGCAGTACCTCCGTATCGTCCTCGTCACTCCACCAGCGGCGAGCCTGGGGCGGGGCCGGCGATGGGCTGCTCTCGTCGTTGATCTCGCCGTCATCGTCCGCCAGCTCCTCGTCCCACTCATCTTCTGTCGGCATCATGCCTGCGCGGTGCCGCCCTGGGGTATCAGCCGAACGCCAATGTGCCCCAAGGCGAAAGCTCAGCACCGCAGTGAAGAACAGGGAACTTGGCCACAGAATCCAGACGAGCGAAGCTGTCACCTCAGTCGACCTCGATTAGCAGCAGGTAGGCCGCCTCCAGATGCACCACGCACTCGTCGGGGTGGTGGTGCCGGTGGATGAATCGCAGTTCCTCGGCACGCTTCGGCGTCAGCTCCATCAGGTGCGCACAACACAGCACTTCGGCCAGCACGCTATCGGCGTAAACGAATGTCCGATCCGGCACTGACCTGCTCATGCCGGATTCCTCCCGGTAGTGCTGCTCTCAGGCCACACCCGCCGTGGCGGAAACTCGGTTCCGTCCCCCTCCGGTCCCTGTTCCGGCGGCAGTCGCAGCCGTCCAGCCTGCACCGCTACCACCAATTCGTTGAACGACTCGATACACCAGTTGAGTTCAGCCGCGTCACGCTCGCGGTGCGCGGGATCGTTCTGCCGGAGCGCATAGAGCAGGTATTTCCAGACCAACCACGCGACCCATTGGCCATAGGTTGAGGGTGCCAGCGGCGTATCTGCTTGGTGTGCAACCTCTTTGATGTGTCCGCCCGCTTCGCGGTCGATGAACCAAATAGACAGATTGATTTGTTCGTTCAGCTTCTCCAGCTCGCCCGGATCGCGTGGCCGCTGTTCATGGATATGACGCCAGAGGCCGACGAGTTGCACGGTCACGCGCTCAATGACCGTGGTTGGCTCTGCTACCCCGGCGCACACCCGCAGAAATGGCCCGGCGTCCGGTAGCGGCTGCTCGGGCGTCGCCTCGACCGGCGGCACCGTGAAGGCCACCGGCCGGGTGGGGTCGAAGCCGTAATAGACGGTGTGCTGAGGACGATCTTCGGGCATGGGCTGTGTTCCCTCCAGCGGATGATTCGTTAAAGTTTCTGGGCTGCAACAGCTTTGGCGCTCATTTCCAGAGTTCGGCACACGGCAACAGCGGGAGATCGGCGCGCACGTCGTCGTCCACCGTGACGATCAGTTCCAGCGCGGCCAGCAGGCCATTCGCCAGCTCCTCGGCAACCTGGCGGGCTTGTTCGGCTGAGGCTTGGTAATCCAGCTTCAGCGCGCCGGACTCGATGTGGATGTGTCGCACACGGCGCATGTCCACCATCTCCGTTTCGTTAATCGGCCAAAATGCCTGGTAACGAGGGTGAATGGCCGACGCGCCCGCATCCATACGCGAACCCATTGGTCGGTATACGTCGGGCGTATATGGCGGTGCGCGGGAGGGGAATAAGCTCAGCCTGCTCGCGTCTTGTCGCAAAACTGCAGGTCAACTACTATAAAAGAAGGAACTTCACTTCATGACTGAGACGATTGCTCCGCAGACCGCCAGCTCAAAGCCCCAGCGCCACAAGGTGACAGGGGATGCACATCTCGTATTGCGCCGAGGCAATGAGGTGCTGTTCGGTCAACGCCAGAACACCGGCTTCGAGGATGGAGCCTGGCACCTGCCGAGCGGCCACCTCGAAGCCGACGAATCGGTGATCGACGCCCTGATTCGCGAGGCCGAAGAGGAGATCGGCGTCACCATCGCGCCGGGTGATGTGCACTTCAGCCACATCATGCACAACTCGTCGTCCGGCGGTCGGATGGCCTTCTTCTTCACTGTGCGTACGTGGCAGGGAGAGCCGACGAATCGAGAGCCCGAGAAGTGCAGCGCGCTCGAATGGTTCGCGGCCGACACCTTGCCGGACCACATGATCGACTACTGCCGAGTGGCGATGGAGCACATCGCCCACGGTCGTTCGTTCTCCGTCTACGGCTGGTAGCAATGAGCAGCCCGGCCGGGCCGGTGGTGTGCGTCAGCTACTTGGCGCTGGCGGAACTGTGGACGGTGCCGCAGTTCCCGCTTGCCAACCACGGGACGGCAATCCGAAGCATCGAATGGTCGGTAGCGGCCGATGGACCGATGACAGCGGCGGCACTTGCCTCTATGGGAGCGCCAGCTCTGCTGATCGCCAACGATATTGGCGATGACGAACACGGCCACTACGTTCGGGGGTGGCTCGATGAGCGTCACGTCGAACATGCGGTTGCCGCGCGGCCGGAGCTTGTCACGCCGCGGATCGTCGTGACTGGCGACGACCAGCACACGCGCACTTGGTTCGCGTACGTGCCGGATGTGGTGGCCAGTTTGCAGCGTGCCGACCTCTCATCCCTGGCCAGGGCCTCGTTCATCTATCTGGACTGCTACGAGCTGATCGAGGTCGCAGCGCTCCGCGTGATCGAGGCCGGCCGGGCCGCCGAGGTGCCCTTGCTGCTCAATCTCGGAGGTTCCGAACTCTCGCCTGAACTGGTGGCCGCGGTACGCGGGTACTCCGGCCTCCTGGTGCAAACCAACGTCGATGACGCTGCACATAATGACGCCGCAGCTCTGGCCCGATCTGTTCTGCATCAGACGCAAGCAGCCTGGGCGATCGTGACCGCTGGCGCCTACGGTGCAGTAGCGCTCAGCTGTTCGGAACTGGTTGAGGTGTCAGCGTTCCCGGTGGAGGTTCGCCATACTCACTGTGCCGGTGCCGCCTTTTCGGCTGGTCTCGTCTACGGCCTGCGGGCAGGGTGGCCGATGCAGCGGAGCATGTGGCTCGGCTCGGCGAGCGGTGCGCTGAGATGCGCACGACTTCAGAAGGCCCCGCTGCCAACGCTGGCTGAACTTCTGGCGATGCTTCCGACAGTAGAGCGCCCGGCTGCAAGCTGACCCGCAGCGGGGCAAGGAAGTGTCATCGTAAGAAACCCACGTCGTCATGGAGGTCACTATGTGTGAGCAGGTATATCGGGAGCGGGCGCATCTGGTAGCCCATCTTGCCGCCGTCTACCCGAGCGTGCGAGTGACCGATCCTGAAGAACCCGATGCTCCAACTGTCGTCACCGTATGGCTGCCGACAGGTCCGGCAGGCTGGCACATTCGACCTAATGATCTGCCTCTGTTCGATCACGTGCCGCTGGGCGATAATCACTACGATGGTTACAACACCGAGGAAAAATATCGTCGCCTCGATGAGGCGACGAAGCGACTGGTGGAAACTGAAAAAGGTCGGTAACTCCTAGAGTCGACCTCTATGCGTTGATCTCCTGATCTAAGTTCTTTTTGAACTCGTCTCTCCACTCGACGTCGCCTTTACCCTGGGCAACTGCGGTTAACTCACCTATATATTCACTCAAATTCACCGCTACACCGTTATCTTCTCCAACCCATGAAACCAACAATGACACGAGTCCGCGTAGGCGATCCAATTGCACAGGATCATCTTTTGCAGCCTCCGTTAGGATAAGGATGTCTTTTGCGAATTTGATTTGGTCTTCTCGTGATATTTCCATAATAATATTCAGTCCATACCCATAAGGTAGTGATTGAGCAGTTTTGCACCATGCTCAGGGTGAAGAGGTTTTATATCACTCTCAGGATGGGAGAAGGTGAGGGATTACCGCCCGCGACCGTTGTACTGGCCGCGATTGGTGCCGTTGTTGTTGGGACCGCTCCCCGAGCCGTAGTGGTCGTGGTTGGGGTGATCGAGAAAGTTCACCTCACTGCGATCGCCGTCACCCAACATGGTTTCACCCTCCCTTTGCCCCGAGCCGAATGAGACCGTGAGCGGATTTCCATCCGCATCACCGCCGCCCATCGGCTCGCTCCAGTTGCTGGGGCGCTTCTTGGGTTGCCGCTGCCGACTCTTCTTGGGCTGCGACTGCCGCCTCTGGTGCGGCGGCTGCCAACCTCGTTTGCACGAGGAGCACGGACAACCGGGTTCGTACGAATGGCCTGCCATTTCCATATCCTCTCAAGGGGATGTGCGAGGTCGTTCTCGCGCGGGAATTGCGCCTATTCGGAATCTACTACTATCAGTAGTAGATTCTTACCATAACATCTAAATAGTGACCTGACAATACAAATAGCCCGAAATGGCTGACATTTCAATTACCATTTAATGGTGATTTAATAAATGGAGCATCAAACGGCCTGCTAGTACTGCAATATCGCCAAAAAGGCCACTATCCGCCAGTCGGTAGGATAGTGGCCTTTTGTCAGCAGTTCACGCTACGCCCCACTCCTCCAGCCACCCCGTCACCTCCGCGAACCGCGCCCGGCTCATCTGCTTCTTTTTGGCATCCGCTTTGGATTCATCCTTCGCCCCGAACTGCCACCACGCCTCGTTCGTGTGCCGATCCATGACCAGGAACTTGTCTTTCACCGCTGGCCCGCGGACGACGAGGCTCGCGGTGAACGGCTCGGCGACGACGGCGTGCACCATCGAGTGATGCAGGGCGTACGTGGCGCCCACCGGCTCCTCACGAACGTGCAGCACGGGCAACTTGTCCGGCTCCACTTGTTCGTCCAGTTCGGCGTTGCCGAACAGGTAATGCCGGTAGTGCCCCCGCAGAATCTTGCTGGCGTAGCTCCAACGGTGGTTATGTGGCCGGTCGAAGTACCCCGGCAGGAACACGTGAAGCCGCACCCGCACGCCCGGATCGTCCTCGCTGGCCAGCACGATTTTGTCCAGGACGTCGTAGTGCTCGCACAGCTTCAGCAGCTCCGGCCGATTCACGAGGTCGGCCAGCCGGCCCCGAACGATGCTCGGATTCGCCACCAGTTCATCGAGGGCAGCCCGACACATCACCTCAACTTCATCGATGTCGTGCCAATCGATCCAGCACAGCTCTTCGACCACTCGGTCCATGTCATCCATCGGTGTCACTCCTCAGGCTTCGCGCTGGATTTCCAGAGGCGGCAGACCGGCACGATGTCGTCGTAGGCCGCACAGGAGGATTGGCCCATCACGACCTCTTCGGCCGGGCAGCCACCCAGACAGGCTCCCGCCTTGCAACCACCACAAGCACTTTCAACGAGCGGCTGCGTGAACAGATCGAACTCGTTGACGCCGTGGTTGAGCTGGACGTGGCCGTCGACCATCTGCGCGAAGTACAAGTCGGTGTCGAACAAGTACGAGCAGACGTAACACCGACCGTCCGGGAAAATGGAGATCCGGTCCAGCGTGCGGCCGATACATCCCTGGTAGCCCTCGGCGGCGTAGCGCTCCATGTCGCTGACACGGGCGTACGTCGGCTGATACCACACCCGCGTCTTGTACTGCGGCGCAACTTCGCTCAGCCGATCGCAGAAGCCCACCCATTCCGGCGGCGTCATGGCCATGTCAGCGTTGCCGTGGCCAGTGCCGATGGTCGAGAAGACGTGAAACTTCACCAGGTTGACGCCCAACACGTCCGCAATGTCGAGGAGCTGCAAGACATCTCGCTCGTTGGCCTTGTTGACGGTGCAGATGATCCGAACATCGAAGCCGCGTTCGGCCAGCTCGCGCGTGGTTTCCATCGCCTCGTCAAACGTGCCAGACCCGCGCACGGCATCGTGCGTCTCCCGGCTGCCGCCATCGAGACTGACTTGGACGTAGGCGAAGTCATCCGGCGCGAGCTGACGGAATCGGCGAAGCGCGGGCTTCTGCGCGTTCGTCGTGGTGATGACGTGCTCGTAGCCGAGTTGCCGACTGAGCCGGATCACCTCGCAGTAATGCGGGTGCAGCGTCGGTTCGCCACCGAGGATGGTCAATTTGCTCCCACCCAGCCGGCGCCAGGTGGTGAGCGTGTCGACGATCTTCGGGAGTGGCATTTTCAACGCCCGCTCCAGACGTTCGCCCATGTAGCAGTGCTCACAGCGCAGTTGACAGGCCTCGGTGATGTAGAGGTAGACGTTGCGGAACCGCCCGTACGCCACACGGTCGATCTTCTGCGGCTCGGGGACGTTTCCGCCCCTGGGCATCCGGGCGTGGCCGTAGCCGTTGCCGCTCAGCTTCAGCGACGGCATGGGCAGGTTGGTACTCGTCATGACACTGGACTCCGTGAAATAAGTAGCGGTGCAAGCAGATTGGCTGCGCCGTCGATGGTGTTGGTGGTATCGAGCTGCGTGACCGCCAGGCCGGAGGCGGCAAAACCCTCCCGGATACCTTCGGCCGCTTGGTGGTAACGCTGGAGCCGGGCTTTGAACAGCCGCGGTGAATCGCCGCGCCTCGGATGGAGCAGGCCGCCGCATCGGCTACATGCCCAATCGTCGTCCTGCGCAGGTACAGCAGGCAGCCGAGGATCGTGAATCGGGTCGTGTTCGCACCGGTGACAGACCTTGCGGTTACGGGCGCGCTGCTTCAATGTTCGTGCGTCCGTGACGATCTCGACCGGTTCGATATGGACTCGTGGCAGAAGCGGCCAGACCGTTGCAAGCAGTTGGCTTACCTGAGAGCCGGAACCGGGAAAGTTGTCCAGGAGTACCGTGTGCACCGTGGAATCGGCCTGGACGTTCGCGAAGTAGGCACGGAGCGCATCGGCCACGGTGAACTCGTCAATCCAGCCCAAGCGAGCGCTATCCGTAGCAGTGGCGGCAAGTACCTCTTTCGGAACGTGTTCGCGCAGACGGAAAATGGTCCGGCCTGGCGACAGACCGAGCTGGAGCGTGAGCGTTGTTTTTCCTGCGGCCGGTGGGCCGAATATGGGCACTACCAGGCTCAATGGCATGGCCAACCCCTTTCGATAGGACCGGGTGTGTCCGGTCCCCAGGGTCGGTTTCGGGCCGACATGCCACCACGACCACGGCGAATGCGCGGTATACATGAAATGTATATCCATCCGGAAAATCCGGTGGTAGCGTCGTTCGACCAGGGCAAACGGGGTGGTAAGGGTGCCCCAACGACCAAAACCGGAGCGGCCCCATGACGCGCGTACCCGACCAGCAGCGCTACTGCGCCCGCTGCGGGAGCAGGCTCAACAGCTATAACGGCGAATCACTATGCGGCCCTTGTACTCTCGGTGCTCGCCGCGAACTGCATCAGCCTCCGGCCGTGCCACTCGCGTTCTGGCAGACCGACCAGATGCGCGATGCGCTCGCTACGTGGCACATGGGTCGCGTGATCTACGCCTACCGATTCCACCCGTACCATCGGCAGCCTCTGCCGCAAGATCGGGTTGCGGAGTGGCTTGGCGTGACACAGGCGCAGCTCAGTCGATTGGAGAACGGGCCAGCTCCAGAAAATTTGTCCAAGCTGCGGCGCTGGGCTGAAACTCTGAACGTCCCTCCGGAACTGCTGTGGTTCAAGCTGCCAGGGGCTGTGATCGCTACGCTCGAAGACGTGAAGCGCCAGGATTTTCTACGTGCCGCCCTCGGCGTCACAGTGACGGGGGCTGCCGCACCGCTGCTTGAGTTGCTGAACACGCTGGAGCCAACCCCGGTGCCGTCCCTGGTCGGCCCGACCGAGATCGAACAGATACGGCGAACTGCGCGCGAGTTCAGCACCTGGGACCACACCTACGGAGGTGGGCTCGTTCGAGAAGCGGTCGGTGCGCAGCTCCGCTACGCCGTGACCCTCCTGAACGCCAACTGTTCGGAGAAGCATCGAACCGACCTCCAAAGCGCTGTCGGGTTCCTCGGTCATACCGCGGCGTTCATGGCCTTCGACGCCTACGCCCACGCCGACGCTCGAAGCATGTTCCGGCTGGCTTGGACATGCGCCGAGGAGGCCGGCGACTGGCACCTACGTGGCAAGGTGCTCTCGTCAATGGCTCGCCAGGCGATCTGGTGCGGCAGTGCGGACGACGGACTGACCTACATCGAACTCGCGATGGTGCGCTCTGACCGACTGACAGCGACCGAACGCGCCATGCTGCATTCGGCAAGGGCACGGGCACTCGCCAAACTGCATCGGGTAGAAGAAGCAGCTCAAGCGGTTGGGCAGGCCGACGAGGAGTTTGCCCATTCCGCACCGCAGAACGATCCACCTTGGATGAGTTACTACGACGCAGCGCAGCACTCTGGCGATACCGGCCACGCACTGTTCGACCTGGCGCTTCAGGGCCACTTCGTCAGCGAGGCGCGCTCGCGACTTCAGACGGCGGTAGAGGGCCACACCGAAGCGTACGTTCGGTCCAAGGCGATTTCGGGGATCAAATTGGCGTCGCTCACGATGGCGATCGGTGATCCGGACGAGGCCACAGCCTTCGGGAACGCTGCGCTCCTCGATGCCGGACACATTCGGTCACGACGGGCAGCCGACGATCTGCGCGAGCTGGCCGGATTGTCCGAACAGCACAGCAAGACAACCGAAGTCGAAGAACTTCGAACCCAGATCAGCGCCACTGTGGCGGGTGTATGACCGCCGAGTCAACCGCAAACGATTCGCTCCGCATCCTTCGTGCCGCCTGCGCGAAGGTCGGTCACGACGCAGATGGCGCAGAGTTGATTCATCGGAGCGAGAACGCCATCTACCGGCTGCCGGGTAGCGTGGTGGCACGCATCAGCCGACCAGGCCAGTATGCCGCCGCTCAGCGTGAGGTCAACGTCGCGCGGTGGCTGGAGACCTCCGGCATATCCGCCATACGGGCCGTTCCGAACGTGGAACAGCCCGTTGAGGTCGACAACCGGTCGGTGACGTTCTGGCGAGAGCTGCCACCTCATCACCACGGCACACCTGCTCAGGTTGCCGCTGCACTCAAGCAGCTTCACGCGCTGGCACCGCCGGCGGATTTCATGCTTGGCGAGGTCGCGCCTTTCGTTCGCCTCGAAGACAGGATCAAGGCGGCAACCGTTCTTTCAGACGACGACCGACAATGGATGTTCGAGCACTTGGCGGAACTGCAACGGCGGTGGGGCGAACTGCCAGAAGGGTTGCCGTGGTGCGTGATCCACGGTGACGCCTGGGTGGGCAACGTCGTAGCTGCTGACGACGACCGCGTGATCCTTCTCGACTTGGAGCGGACCTCCATCGGGCCGCCTGAGTGGGATCTGGTGCACACGGCGATCAAGTGGACGTCCTTCGACTGGATCAGCGCGAAACAGTACGGCGAGTTCTGCGATGTCTACGGGTATGACGTCACGACGTGGGAGGGCTTCGAGCTGCTGCGGGACATCCGGGAGTTCCGGATGACGACGATGGCAGTGCAGACAGCCTCGACCAACCCTGATTGGCGAGACCAAGCCGATCACCGGCTCAGGTCCATTCGAGGCGGGATGGACGAGCGACCGTGGAAAGGATGGGCCGCGCTCAGCTAAGCGCACTGGACCTCGCCCGAGGTACCTCCCAATAACGACGCGCAACGGTATTCTCAATGCCTTCAAATTCTGTTATTTTTATCATATGCAGGGGAGTAAAGTGTGACAAATTCCGAAAATGAAACACCAAGCCCGCCACCGGGCTTCAAAGCGTTAACGCTGCATAACTGGCGTCAGTTTGAGAAAGTAGAGATCGACTTTCACCCTCATCTGACAATCCTTACAGGAGCCAATGCAACAGGCAAGAGTACAATTCTAGGCCTTCTTGGTCGTCATTTCAATTGGCAGCAGTCATATTCCGCATCCCCTGTTCGACGTCAGGGAAAAGACGATGTGGAATGGAAGACTTTCTGGAAGCAGAGGGCTGACGAACAAGACGATGCCCCAATGATAAATGAGCCAATGGTCGAGATCGGTAGCTTAACCTATGGTATCGGGGAGCCTGCGCCGATTAGTGTACCCACTCGCCCAGCGAATGACTCTCAGCGATCCAACTACGATCTACATATGCCGCACATGCAAGAGGTAAAGGGCGCATTCCTTACCTCTCACCGCTCCATGACTAATAGTTACACTCAGGTCGACACAATTCCCACCTTATTCGGTGACGCTAACCAGATTTTTGAGCAGTTCACAAATGAATTGCGCATACGGTGGGCAGGGAGCTGGAGCGGTAAGAGCCCACAACGTGCGCTAAAAGAATCGCTCATCGCAGCAGCAACGTTTGGTGGACGAGGAAATGATTCCGTTGACTTCAACCCCGAAGCCGCTGCGGTGTGGACTGGGTTTCAAGAAGTCTTGAAGAAAGTAATGCCCCGCTCCGCCGGATACACCGGCATGAGGGTCCGGGTGCCTGACGTAATAGTGCAAATGCGCTCGGGTGATTTTATTCTCGATGATGTTTCAGGCGGTTTGTCTGCAATAATCGAAGTATCGTGGCAGATCTTTCTGAAGTCTAGGACGGAGCCTTCGTTCACCGTCCTACTCGACGAGCCAGAGAATCACCTCCATCCTAGTTTGCAGCGGGAGATACTGCCGAGCCTGCTTAGGGCCTTCCCGTCGGTGCAATTCATTGTCGCTACCCATAGTCCATTCGTTGTGACCGCAACCCCCGACTCGGCAGTCTACGCATTGGACTATAATGAGTCCGAACGTGTCGAATCGAGGCTGCTCGATTATGCCAATAAGGCAGCAAACGCGGATGCGACATTGCGACGAGTACTCGGCGTGGAAAGTACTATGCCGAGATGGGCCGAGGAAGCATTCGATGAAATCGTAAATCGGTATGCATCTGCCCCCCTGGACGCTGAACGGTTGAGAGCGCTTCGGAGCGAACTTAAAGAACGTGGCCTGGATATGGAGTTTCCTGATGCTGTTATCGCCTTGACCGACCGGGACCAGCCAGGGACGTCAGTATGAAGCAGTTGACCAAAGGCGAGAAGCCAGCAATCCTCAAGGAAAAAGAAGATGAGTGGACGGCCGCCTACGTTGCTGCGGTCGCGGCCGGGAAAGAACGGAAGCCCGAACGCTGGCGAGATCCTCAAATTAAGACTGCTCTCAGTGAAGAGACTTCGGGAAAATGCGCCTATTGCGAGGCTCTTATGGCGGATATCTCGTACCCACACGTAGAGCATCTGATTCCGAAGAAGCTAAGGCCTGAGCTGGCCCATCAGTGGACTAATCTCACATGGGCGTGCCAAGTCTGCAATACGGAGAAGGGTGATTTCTACGATGAAACCGAAGGGCTAATCAATCCATACGAGGACACGATAGCCACCCATCTGCACTTCTCCGGCCCATATCTAAGCCCCCATCTCGGAGCTCAGCGGGGAGAGACAACCGTTAAGCAGCTGAAGCTCAACAGAATAGATCTGGTACATGCGCGAGCAGAGCGACTGACTAAGGTATGGGAAATGCTGGATCGCTGGCATTCTGCGACGGGCCCTCGCCGCGAGATTTTGGCCGACACCATCCGCTTAGATGCTGTGGACGGAGAGTTTACCGCGATGGTCCAAGCATACCTTCGGAGCCATGGTTTCCCCGTTGATATCGAAACGGAGGTATCGTAATAGCTGGTACTTATTCGGCGATTTGCTCGTCTCATCGACCGTACTTGAAGAGCTGAAACCCTGGTTCTTGAAAATGTGCGACAGTGCACAAATGACACCTGAGGACTTGTCAAAAATGTAATGCATTTTTGCGTAAAAGCATTGCTTTTCTGTATTACATTTGTAATACTAGGGGTATAACAAGACGCTAGGTGCAGGATGCGACAGCCTCAATCGCCAGCGGTAAAGCTTGTTTTCCCGTTTTATACGCCAAACGAATCCGGCCAACAGGCCGGGTTTTGTTTTAAACTAGTACTTACTCAGTAACACAAGAAATCCCCGTTGGAAACGGGGCTCTTGGGTGAGATTAACGTATAGTTGGTCGACCTATGTTCCCATTTTGTACGCCAAGTACTTTTTGGATTAAACTACCTTGCAGTCAATCTCTGACTCAATTGTATCGCATATCGACCGGCGCTTGCAATAGTAGAATATGCCTACTTGTGGCGAGAATGACGGGCTAAATATATCAGGTTGAGATCATGAAGGCGAAGGATTCTCTGGACAATCGGTGCGCGAAACCCTAAAGGTTGAGGTCGTTTATCGGGATATTCCGCCTCAAGACTTCGCGAACACTGCTTTTCGCCTTTCCAAGGCGTCGGCCGATCTCAGCGTACGAGTGACCCTGGTTGTATAGCTCCACAGCCTGCGCCACCTGCTGATCGTTCAAACCGCGCTGCCTCGTCTTCATTCCGGCCTCCCGGAGCAGCTTCAGGACACTGGTTTTGGACAGGCCGTAGCGCTTGCATAGCTTCGGTGTCGACATGCCCGCCTCGTAGTCGGCCACCAGTTCGGCCACCACAGCAGGCGACAACCGCCAGTCCAGCCGCCGAGCTCGAACCGGCGCGGCGTCCTCCGGCTGACGTGGCGGAACTGTGTCGACTTGCTCGATCACTCGCCGGAGTTGGTCAGATGGCCACGGGTTCGAATACCGTCCCAGTATCTCGACCACGGACGACCGGGAATTTCGCTCGGTCGTGTGCGCTGAAATCGGGAGGTCGCGTTCTGCGGCCGACCGGACGATCGCAACCGTACCCGGGCCCCGACAAGACGGTATTTCCGAAAGGAATGCCGACTATGGCGTGGATCGTATTGGTGCTGTCCGGAGTCTTCGAGGCCGTCTGGGCCACCGCCCTGGGGAAATCACACGGCTTCACCCACATCGTGCCGTCGCTCGTCTTCGCGGCCGCGTTGGTGGCCTCGATGTCGGGTCTCGCGTATGCGATGCGCACCGTGCCCGTGGGCACCGCCTACGCGGTGTGGGTAGGCATCGGGGCCGCGCTCACCGTGCTGTACGCGATGGTCACCGGGACCGAACAGGCGTCGCTGGTGAAGATCGTGCTGCTGCTGTTGATCGTTGCGGGAGTGGTGGGCTTGAAGCTGACCGGATAGCCGGTCGAGGATCACCGAACACGCCGGCGGCATCCCGGCAGCGACGTTCACCCAGATGGGGTGAGCGCTCGCTGCCGGGACCGCCGATCGGTGGACGTTCCCTATCGGTTGCCGCGCACCGGCCGCGGCGATTCCGCCGAACGAGCATGCGCCTGAGCGCGTTTCGTTCCACCGGACGAGCCGCGCTCGGTCCGGCCGGTGGCCGCCGCCGCGCGCTCGCGCGCGGGCTTGCCACCCGTGCGGGCAGGCACATCGGCGGTGCCGCGGGGTCCGCGACCCGTGCGCGCGCGTGCGCGGCCGTTGTCCGCCGCGGCCGGGCGTTCGTCGGCGGTGGTGCGCCGGTTTCGCGCCGCCGGGCCACGGCTACGCCGCGGCTTGCGAGACGGGCTGTCGGCACCCGATGCGGGACGGCGCGAATCCTGTTCGGCGCGTCCGGGTTTCGAGGCGCTGGGAGCCACCGGCGCGGCGACCGGGCCGACCAGGGCGGTGACCTCGGCGGAGTCCGGACGCACCTGTTGCGGGCGGACGTCGAGTCCGGCCTTGCGCAGCAGTACCGCGACGTCCTTGCGCTGTTCCGGCAGCATGATCGTCACCACGTCGCCGGTGCTGCCGGCGCGGGCGGTGCGCCCGGAGCGGTGCAGATAGGCCTTGTGTTCGGCGGGCGGATCGACATGCACGACGAGTTCGACGTCGTCGACGTGGACGCCGCGGGCGGCGATATCGGTCGCGACCAGGACGCGGGTGGTGCCGTCGGCGAAGGCCGCCAGATTGCGGTCGCGCGCGACCTGCGACAGATTGCCGTGCAGATCGGCGGCCGGAATTCCGGCGGTGGTGAGCTGCTTGGCCAGTCGTCGCGCGTGATGTTTGGTGCGCATGAACAGGATTCGCCGTCCGGTTCCGGAGGCGAGGGTGTGGACCAGCGCGCGCTTGGCCTCGCTGTCGCCGATCTCGAAAACGTGATGGGTCATCGCGGGCACCGGCGAGTGGGCCTCGTCGACCGTGTGCGACAACGGGTTTCGCAGGAAGCGCTGCACCAGCTTGTTCACCCCGTTGTCCAGAGTGGCGGAGAACAGCATCCGCTGACCGTCGGCCGGGGTCGCGGCGAGGATTCGGGTGACACCAGGCAGGAAGCCGAGATCGGCCATGTGGTCGGCCTCGTCCAGCACGGTGATCCGCACCTCGTCCAAAGTGACCAGACCCTGCTTGACCAGATCCTCCAGGCGGCCCGGGCAGGCGACGACGATATCGGCGCCGGAACGCAGTTCGCGGACCTGCCGGGCCTGCGGCACGCCACCGAACACCGTCACCACCCGCAACTGGCACGCATCGGTCAGCGGCTCGAGAGTCGCCGCGATCTGAGTGGCGAGCTCGCGGGTGGGTGCCAGCACCAGACCCCTGGGGCGGCCAGGGAGGCGCCGGTGACCGAGCCGGTGCAGCCGGTCGACCATGGGGATCGAGAAGGCGAGGGTCTTACCGCTGCCGGTACGCCCGCGGGCGAGTACATCGCGGCCGGCCAGCGTGTCCGGAAGCGTCGCGGCCTGGATCGGCAGCGGTGCGCTGAAACCCTGCGCGGCCAGCGCGCGCAACAGCGGCGCGCCGACGCCGAGAGTGTCGAAGGTGGCGGCAGGGCTCGGTGAACGAGTCGTCATGAGTAGTCGTGGTGCCTTTCGAGCAGCAGAGGTGATCCGCAGCGGCGCTGGGTTTCGTGGCCCGCACGAAGGCTGACCGCTGGGTGGCCGACGCGAAGAGTAGACATCCACGACGGAGGGAGTGCGAGTAACCGATACTCCCCGGCAAGCCTATCCCGTCGTGGCCGTTTCCCGGGCATCGCGCGAGGGTGACGGTTCTCTCCTCACCGGGCGGTGTGGACGACCGGGTGGCGGGGGACATCGCTGGGCGGGTTCACAGGTTTCTCCCAGCCGCGTCCCAGCGCAGCGGGGGCACGGCCGACCATCATGGCGGCCATGACCGAAACTGCTATCGCGCCTGGCCGCCCCGCCGACGGCGTGACGACGCCCGGTCGGGGCGGCACCCGGACGACGCCCGGTCGGGGCGGCACCCGGAGCCTGCCGTGGGAGTACCTGGGACTCGCCGCGCTGCTGGGCGGCACCGCAATCGCCTATCTGTGGAATCTGAGCGCGAACGGCTGGGCCAATTCCTTCTATGCGGCCGCGGTGCAGTCCGGGGCGAAATCGTGGAAGGCGTTCTTCTTCGGCTCCTCCGACTGGGGCAATTCGATCACCGTCGACAAGACGCCGGCGTCGCTGTGGCCGATGGAGATCTCGGCCCGCATCTTCGGGATGAACAGCTGGAGCATGCTGATCCCGCAGGTGGTGATCGCGGTCGCCGCGGTCGCACTGCTCCGGTCGACGCTACGCCGGACCTTCGGCCCCGGCGCCGGGCTGCTGGGCGGGCTTGCGCTGGCGGTGACGCCGGTGGCCACGCTGATGTTCCGCTACAACAACCCGGACGCGCTGCTGGTTCTGTTGATGATCGCCGCCGTATGGGCGATGACGCGTGCCCTGGAGGATGGCCGGTGGCGCTGGCTGCTGCTGTGCGGCGGCTTTGTCGGACTCGGGTTCCTGGCCAAGCAGTTGCAGGTGCTGCTGGTCGTGCCCGCCCTGGCGCTGACCTATCTGTTCGCCGGGCCGCCCCAGCTGGGTAAGCGCCTGCTGCAGCTGGTGGCCGCCGGAGCCGCGCTGGTCGCCGGTGCTGGATGGTGGGTGGTGATCGCGCAGTTGTGGCCGGCCGATTCACGGCCGTATTTCGGCGGTTCGAAACACAATTCGATCATCGAGCTGACCCTCGGCTACAACGGGCTGCAGCGGCTCGGGGTGGATTCCGGCAGTGGGTTCGGCGCGCCGCCCGGACCCGGCGGCCGCGGCCGCGGACCGTCGTTCGGTTCGGAGGCCGGGATCACGCGACTGTTCAGCGAGACGGTCGGCGGTCAGATCGCCTGGTTGATTCCGGCGGCGCTGATCCTGTGCGTCGCGGCTGTCGTGCTGCGCGGCAAGGCGTCCCGCACCGATACCCGGCGCGCCGCACTGCTGCTGTGGGGCGGCTGGGCGCTGGTCACCGCCCTGGTGTTCAGCTTCATGAAGGGAATCTTCCACCAGTACTACACCGTCGCCCTGGCACCCGGTGTCGCCGGCGCGGCCGCGATCGGGGCGGTGGTGCTGTGGCGGCAGCGCGAACGGCTCGGTGTCCGCGTGGTGCTGGCCGCGGCCACCGCGCTGACTACGGTCACCGCGGTGATATTGCTCGATCGCACTCCGGATTTCGTGCCGTGGTTGCGGTGGATCGTCGGCGTCGTGGGCGCGGTCGCGACCGTGGCGCTGGTGATACCGCAACCGCGCCGGACCGCCGCCTGGACGGCCGTTCTCGCGGTGCTCGTCGCGATCGCCGCACCGGTGGCCTATTCGATCCAGACCATCGTCTCCGCCCACAACGGTGGCATCGTCCTCGCCGGACCGAAGACCAGCGGTGGATTCGGATTCGGTTTCGGACCGGGCGGCCCCGCGGGCGCGTGCGGTCCCGCTGGGCCGAACGGATGTGCCCCGGTGGGGCCCGACGGCGGGCCGGCCGACGACGGTTCGGATTCGGCCGGCGCCAACCGATCTCCCGCACAACCGGGCCGGACATCGCGGCCGGACGTCTCGGCGGCCGCCGGACCCGACGCCACGGAACGAGGTGGTGCCGACCGCCCGGCCGGTCCCGGCATGGGTGCGCGGACGAATCAGCAGCTGATCGATCTGCTGAAGAACAACGGCGCCGGTTACACGTGGGTGGCCGCGGCCATCAGCTCGATGGGTGCCGCGGACCTGCAGCTCGATTCGGGCTACGCGGTCATGCCGATCGGTGGATTCGGTGGCGGCGATCCGTCCCCGACCCTCGATCGGTTCCGAGCCGATGTCGCACAGGGACGGATCCACTACTTCATCGGTTCCGAGCGGCGCGGCCCCGGATCGGGTGCAACCTCGGAGGCTAGCCGGATAGCCCAGTGGGTGGCGAGTACATACGAGGCCACCGATGTCGGCGGCACCAAGGTGTACGACCTGACGGCGCCGACGGCGACCCGGTAATCCGGGCGGCACAGGGTGGCGGTGGCGGCCCGGTGCCGCCGCCCCGGTCCGGTGCGGCAGACTGCGACCATGACCGGAGCCACGGCGTCGAAATACAGTGCGGGAGTTCTGCTGTTCCGGCAGGCCCCGCGGCTGCAGGTCCTGCTCGGACACATGGGTGGTCCGTACTGGGCGCGCAAGGATGCCGGCGCCTGGTCGGTGCCGAAGGGGGAGTACGAACCGGATTCCGAGGATGCCCGGACCGCCGCGGCGCGTGAGTTCATCGAGGAACTGGGCCTGCCCGTGCCGGACGGTGAGTGGATCGCGCTGGGGCACGCGCAGTACGGCAGTGGTCGCTCCCGTAAGCAGGTCACCGTATGGGCCGTGGCCGGCGACCTGGATCCGGAGCAGGTGGTCCCCGGCACCTTCGAGATGCAGTGGCCGCCGAGATCCGGGCGGATGCAGACGTTCCCGGAGATCGATCGGGTCGAGTGGCTCGAACCGGAACTCGCCCGCGCGAAGATCGTCGTCGGTCAGCGTCCGTTTCTGGACCGGCTCACCGAGGTACTCGCCGCCACCTGAGGCTCAGCGGTAGGCGTCTGCGAACCGCTCGCCGCCGGCTTCGATGAGCCGCACGCCCTGGAGTTCGTGGACGGTCAGCCGATGCGCGGGGCGCGCCGCGTCCCAGGCCGGGATGAGATTGCGGCGGCGGGCGGCGTAGGCGGTCATGAGATCGCGTGCCAGCAGGGCCGGCGATACTCGGTCGACCGCGGCCCGCCGCAGAATCACCACCAACAGATGTTGCGGAATCTCCTCGGCGTCGCCGAGCGGCCGGAAAGTCCTCGCCCGCACCGGAACCGAAAGTGGCGCAGCCGTTTCCGTCTCCACGAATTCGCTGATCGCCTCCGGCAAATCGGCCGCGGCCACCGGCGTCGGCACCAGTCGCGGCAACACCGCGGTGGTCGCGGACAAAACCCGGGCCGCGGCACTCGAACCGGGCATCGGATATACGGTCCGCAACTGTTCGTGCCGTGCGATCAGATCGGCGAAGGCGTCACGCAATCCGACGGCGTAGAGATATCCCGTGAAATGCAAGGTGAACGATGCCGTGCCCGCGGGCGTCGGATCGACAGGCGGCACGGCGGGGACCACCGCGGGGGTAGAGCGCAGTTCCATGCGGTATTTCCGTTCCTCGTTCGCACCCCCGTCCCGGCGGGCACACGCGGAGCCTAACTCCGAACGGCCGCCCGCGCTGTTCGACAGGTGCGACGAGGATTATCGGCCGTACGGCCAGCGCCAGTCGGCCACCTCCGGAATATCGGCGCCGTGCTCGCGAGTCCAGATACGCGCGGCCAAACGGGCGTCGGCCATTTCCTGGCGGAGGCCGGCCGCCTGGGTGCCCAGCCCCGGAACCCGGTCGATCACGTCCATCACCAGGTGATAGCGGTCGAGATCGTTGAGCATCACCATGTCGAACGGAGTCGTGGTGGTGCCCTTCTCCTTGTATCCGCGCACGTGCAATTCGGAATGATTGGTGCGCCGATAGGTGAGCCGATGGATCAGCCAGGGATAGCCGTGGAAGGCGAAGATGATCGGCCGATCCCGGGTGAACAGGGTGTCGAATTCGCGATCGGGCAGGCCGTGCGGATGTTCGTCCGCCGGCAGCAGCCGCATCAGATCGACCACGTTCACCACGCGAATGCGCAACTGCGGCAGCCGCTCGCGCAGAATGGCGGCGGCCGCCAGCGTCTCCAAAGTTGGTACGTCACCGGCACACGCCAGCACCACATCGGGTGTCGTGCCCGCCTCGTCGTTGTGGCCGGCCCATTCCCAGATTCCGGCGCCGCGGGCACAATGCAGCCTCGCCTCTTCGACCGTCAGCCAATCCGCCTGCGGCTGTTTGCCGGCCACCACCACGTTCACGTAATGGCGGGAACGCAGGCAATGGTCGTAGGTCGACAGCAGCGTGTTGGCGTCGGGCGGCAGATAGACGCGAACGATCGACGGCTGCTTGTTCATCACCACATCGAGAAAGCCGGGGTCCTGATGGGTGAATCCGTTGTGATCCTGCCGCCACACATGGGAGGTCAGCAGATAATTGAGGCTCGGAATGGGCCGGCGCCAGGGCACCGCGCCACTGGCGTCCAGCCATTTTGCGTGCTGGTTGAACATCGCGTCGACGATGTGGATGAACGCCTCGTAACAGGTGAAGACGCCGTGCCGTCCGGTGAGCAGATATCCCTCCAGCAGCCCCTGGCACATATGTTCCGAGAGCACCTCGATCACGCGGCCGCGGCGGTCCAATTTCACGTCGAATTCACCGATTTCGGCCTGCCAATTGCGGCCGGTGACGGTGAGCACGTCCTGGAGCCGGTTACTGGCCAATTCGTCGGGGGCGAAGATCAGAAAATTGTCGCGATTGGCGTCGGTGACATCGCGTAGCCACGTGCCCAGCACCTGGGTGGCCTCGTGCGCGGTGGCGCCCGGTGCGGGGAGCTCGACGCCGTAGCGGCGCCAGTCGGGTAGTCGTAGATCTTGCATCGTGGCGCCGCCGTTGGCCACCGGATTGGCGCTCATCCGCCGCGGCCCCGGGGGAACCTGGCGCAGCAGCCGCGGATATGGCCGGCCGTCCTCGTCGAAGAGCTCCGCGGGACGATACGACCGCAGCCACTGCTCGAGCACCCGGCGGTGATCGTCGTTGGAACGCGCGGCCGGCAGCGGAACCTGGTGAGCCCGGAAGGTGCCTTCGACGCGGTCGCCGTCGACCACCGGCGGGCACGTCCAGCCCTTCGGCGTGCGCAGCACGATCATCGGCCAGCGGGAACGCGTGCCGTCGGCGCTCTCGCGCGCGGCGCGCTGGAATTCGGCGATGCGGTCCAGGCTGCGATCCAGCGCCGCGGCCATCGCCTGGTGAACGGCCGCGGGGTCGTGCCCGGCGACGATGATCGGGTCGTAGCCGTAACCGTGCAGCAGCGACAGCAGTTCGGCTTCCGGAATGCGGGCCAGCAGGGTGGGATTCGCGATCTTGTATTCGTTGAGCGCCAGAATCGGCAGTACCGCCCCGTCGCGCGCCGGATTGAGGAATTTGTTCGCGTGCCAGCTGGTCGCCAGAGGTCCGGTTTCGGCCTCGCCGTCGCCGATCACGCAGAACACGGTCAGGTCGGGATGGTCGAGCGCGGCGCCGTAGGCGTGCAACAGGGAATAGCCGAGTTCGCCGCCCTCGTGGAAGGAGCCCGGCGTCTCGGGCGCGCAATGGCTGGGCACGCCGCCGGGAAAGGAGAACTGCGCGAACAGCGCGCCCATTCCTGTCGCGTCGCGCGAAATATTGCTGTACAGCTCGGAATACGTGCCTTCCAGCCAGGCACACGCGTTGGGCCCGGGGCCGCCGTGGCCGGGTCCGGCGACGAAGACCGCGTCCAGATCCCGTGCCCGGATCGCCCGATTGGCATGTGTCCACACCAGATTCAGTCCCGGCACGGTTCCGAAGTGCCCGAGCAGCCGCGGTTTGATGTGTTCGGGCGTCAGCGGGGTGCGCAGCAGGGGATTGTCCGTCAGATAGATCTGGCCCACCGCGAGATAGTTCGCGGCGCGCCACCAAGCGTCCAGATCGGCGAGCTCGTCCGGGGCGAGCGGGCCGGGAACCTCGGCCAGCCGATACGGCTCGGGCGCGATCGTGGCACCGCCGCTGCCGCCGACATTGTCGGCCGCGGTATCCGTTTCGGTCGGGGCGGTGGCCGGGACCTGTCCTTCCGAGCCAGCCAAGTCGGTCACGGTCGTGCTCCTCACAGTGGGATGTTCGGGTTACCGCTTCGGATGGAGACTCGACGCCAGGCTACCGGGCCGAGACCGTGCCGGGCGGATCCGCACCCGCTGCCGGAATATCCGCCCTCGTGCCTCGAAAACTTCCCGGCGTGGCGGTGACGGGGCCCACAGGTAGGCCGTGCGGAGCACCGATTAGGGTGCCGCGCATGCAGACTTTGGCCAGGATCATCGGCTCGGCCGCCGTCGCGGTGGCCGCGGTCGCTCTCACCGCCTGCGGGGGCAACGACGACAACAACTCGGCGAGCCCGTCGACCACCGCGCCGGGCACCCGCGCGCCGGCCGCGACCTCGGCCGCCGCGGCGCCGACGGCGAGCCACGGCCGCGAATGCACCGCCGACGACATCGGCGTCACCGGCGGCTTCGGCCAGGCGCCGACCATCACCATCCCCGACGACTGCGATCCGCCGAAGCAGCTGGTCACCAAGGACCTCGTCGAGGGCACCGGCCCGGCGGCGGCGACCGGCCGGCCGGTGGAGATGAACTACTCGCTGGTCACCTGGTCGGACAAGAAGAAGCTGGACAGTTCCTTCGATCGCGGCCAGACCTTCCCGCTCACCCTCGGCACCGGTGAGGTGATCCAGGGCTGGGACCAGGGCCTGATCGGTATCAAACAGGGCGGCCGCCGCCTGCTGATCATCCCGCCGGACCTCGGCTACGGCCAGGGCGGGCAAGGCGTGAAGCCCAACGAGACCCTGGTGTTCGTCACCGATGCCGTGAAGGTCGGCTGAGTACCGCACGCCAGACGTGGGATAGCCGATTGTCGGGTGTAGGCCGGTGTCGACTACCCTGATCGGGATGCGATTTCGGGGGGAAACGACGCCGTCGTCTCACGGCACCCGAACATCGTCGTCGGCGGATCACACCTCCGTCCGGCGGCCACACAGACCACTGAACAACGAACAAGGAGCATGTCCGTGAAGAGCACCGTCGAGCAGCTGAGCCCGACCCGGGTCCGCATCAATGTCGAGGTGCCCTTCGAGGAGCTGAAGCCGGACTTCGACAAGGCGTACCGGGCGCTGGCGCAGCAGGTTCGCATTCCCGGCTTCCGCCCGGGCAAGGCCCCGGCCAAGCTGCTCGAGGCCCGCCTCGGTCGTGGCGCCATCCTGGAGCAGGTCGTCAACGACGCGCTGCCGGCGCGCTACAGCGAGGCCGTCACCACCTCCGAGGTGAAGGTACTCGGTCAGCCGGAAATCGAGATCACCAAGATCGAGGACGGCGATGAACTGGCGTTCACCGCCGAGGTCGACGTCCGTCCCGACATCGCGCTGCCCGACTTCGAGAGCATCGAGGTCACCGTCGATCCGCTGACCATCGGCGACGAGGACATCGAGCAGCAGTTGCTGTCGCTGCGCCAGCGCTTCGGCACCCTGAAGAGCGTCGAGCGTGCCGTCCAGGAGGGTGATTTCGTCTCCATCGACCTGTCGGCCACCGTGGACGGCGAAGAGGTCTCCGAGGCGACCACCTCCGGGCTGTCGCACGAGGTCGGCTCCGGCCAGCTGATCGAGGGCCTGGACGACACCCTCGTCGGCCTGAAGGCGGAGGAGTCCAAGGACTTCACCTCCACGCTGGTGGCCGGCGAGCATGCCGGTAAGGAAGCCGTCATCACCGTGAAGGTGAACTCGGTCAAGGAGCGCGAGCTGCCCGAGGCCGACGACGAATTCGCCCAGATGGCAAGCGAATTCGACACTATCGACGAGCTGAAGGAAGACCTGCGCAAGCGGGTCGAGCAGAGCAAGAAGGTGCAGCAGGCCGGCGAGATCCGCGACAAGGTGCTCGAGGCGCTGCTGGACAAGACCGAGGTGCCGCTGCCCGAGGCCGCGGTGCAGGCCGAGGTGGACGCCGTGCTGCACGACGCGGTGCACGGCTTCGACCACGACGAGGCGAAGTTCGCCGAGGCGCTCGAGGCCCAGGGCAGCACTCGTGAGGAGTTCGACAAGGACTCCAAGGAGGCCGCCGAGAAGTCGGTGAAGACCCAGCTGCTGCTGGACGCCGTCGCCGAAGCCGAGAACACCGAGGTCGGCCAGCAGGAGCTGACCGAGCGGATCCTGTTCCAGTCGCAGCGCTACGGCATGGCGCCGGAACAGTTCATTCAGCAGATCCAGCAGGCCGGACAGCTCGGCGCGATCTTCGCAGACGTGCGTCGTGGTAAGGCGCTGGCCGGCGTGGTGATCAAGGCCAAGGTCACCGACACCGAGGGCAACACGGTCGATACCGCCGAGATGTTCGGTGAGCCCGCCGAGGCGGTGTCCGATACAGCCGAGGCGGTGTCCGATTCCGAGGGTGCCGAGAACGCCGCCGAGTAGCCATCGGCGACATATGAGTCAGCTGTAAGCGAAGCAAGGCGGTACCGGGAGTTCGGTGCCGCCTTGTTTCGTTAGGGTTTGTGTCAACCGAATCAGGCCGCGGTCGAGGCCCGGGATCGAAGGCGGTAGCTTGCGTAACCGGGCCCCGCGAGACCGCACATTGGACAGATGCTGTGCCGGCAGGCATCGTGCCGGCGAGAGAGGGCAGGTATCCGTGACAATCAATCAGGCTGTGGCACCTTTGAAGTCGGGGCCGGTCATGACATCCGCGACTGCTGGGCTCAACCTCAGTGATTCGGTGTACGAGCGTTTGCTCCGCGACCGCATCATCTTCCTGGGCACCCAGGTCGACGACGACATCGCCAACAAGCTGTGCGCGCAGATCCTGCTGCTGGCGGCCGAGGACCCGACACGCGACATCCAGCTGTACATCAACTCGCCCGGTGGTTCGGTCACCGCGGGCATGGCCATCTACGACACCATGCAGTTCGCCGAGTGCGACATCGTGACCATCTCGTTCGGCCTGGCCGCCTCGATGGGCCAGTTCCTGCTCACCGCGGGCAGCAAAGGCAAGCGCTACGCGCTGCCGCACACCCGGATCATGATGCACCAGCCCTCCGCCGGTATCGGCGGTAGCGCTGCCGACATCTCGATCTACGCCGAGCAGCTCGCCCACACCAAGCGGGAGCTGAACGAGCTGCAGGCGCTGCACACCGGCCAGTCCGTGGAGCAGGTCACCGCCGACGCCGACCGCGACCGCTGGTTCACCGCGAAGCAGGCCCTGGAGTACGGCTTCATCGACCACGTGATCACCAATGCCCGCCAGGCGAACGGCACCGGTAACTGAGCGCGAGACCGCTCATACCCCATCGACTTTGGAGACGAAGATGACCCTCATCGATCCGCGTGCCGGCCTGTCCGGTATCGCACCGGCGAGCCCGCAGGCCCGCTACATCCTGCCGTCGTTCATCGAGCACTCGAGCTTCGGCGTCAAGGAGTCCAACCCCTACAACAAGCTGTTCGAGGAGCGCATCATCTTCCTCGGCGTACAGGTGGACGACGCCTCGGCCAACGACGTCATGGCGCAGCTGCTGGTGCTGGAGTCGCTGGATCCCGACCGCGACATCACCATGTACATCAACTCGCCCGGTGGTTCCTTCACCTCGTTGATGGCCATCTACGACACCATGCAGTACGTGCGTGCCGATGTCGCAACGGTCTGCCTGGGACAGGCGGCCTCGGCGGCGGCGGTGCTGCTGGCGGCCGGTACTCCGGGTAAGCGGGCCTGTCTGCCCAACGCCCGCGTGCTGATCCACCAGCCCTCGCTGGAGGGTGGCATCCAGGGCCAGGTCTCCGATCTGGAGATCCAGGCCGCCGAGATCGAGCGCATGCGCCGGTTGATGGAGACCACGCTGGCCCGCCACACCGGTAAGGATGCCGACACCATCCGCAAGGACACCGATCGGGACAAGATCCTGACCGCCGACGAGGCCAAGGACTACGGGATCATCGATACGGTGTTCGACTACCGGAAGCTGAGCGCCCAGAAGAAGTGATTCCGCCGCGGGGCTCGCGGTGCGAGCTCCGCGGGCGCTGGTCCGGGCGGCGGAACGAGGTCGGCACCGCCCGGATCGGCAGCCGGGATGGTCGTGGCGAGCGTGTCGGGTGAGCTTTGCGACACTCTCTCCGCGAGAAACATCCTCGAGTTGTCGACCTCCGTCGCGTCGACCGGGTACGGTCGGTCTAGGGACCTTGGCTCATTGGGTGTCGGCACAAACGACCGACCCGGACGACATACGCCGAAGTGCGAGAATCCGATCGACGCGCGACACTGATCGGATGCACGGCGGGTAGCGTTGTTCGAAGGCGGCTTGTCGGCATCCGGGACAGACGGTTGCACGCGGACAAGGAAGTAGGGACCCACGAGATGGCGCGCATCGGTGATGGCGGCGATCTGCTGAAATGCTCGTTCTGCGGAAAGAGTCAGAAGCAGGTCAAGAAGCTCATTGCGGGACCAGGGGTGTACATCTGCGACGAGTGCATCGACCTCTGCAACGAGATCATCGAAGAGGAGCTGGCCGAGTCGAGTGAGGTCAAACTCGACGAGCTGCCCAAGCCGGCCGAGATCCGCGAATTCCTCGAGCAGTATGTGATCGGCCAGGATTCGGCCAAGCGCACGCTGGCGGTGGCCGTCTACAACCACTACAAGCGCATCCAGGCCGGTGACAAGGGCCGCGACAGCCGCGGCGAGCCGGTCGAGCTGATGAAGTCGAACATTCTCATGCTCGGCCCCACCGGCTGCGGTAAGACCTACCTCGCGCAGACGCTGGCCAAGATGCTCAACGTCCCCTTCGCCATCGCGGACGCCACCGCGCTGACCGAGGCCGGCTATGTCGGTGAGGATGTCGAGAACATCCTGCTCAAGCTGATCCAGGCCGCCGATTACGACGTCAAGCGGGCCGAGACCGGCATCATCTACATCGACGAGGTCGACAAGATCGCCCGCAAGAGCGAGAACCCGTCGATCACCCGCGACGTCTCCGGTGAGGGCGTGCAGCAGGCGCTGCTGAAGATCCTCGAGGGCACCCAGGCGAGCGTGCCGCCGCAGGGCGGACGCAAGCATCCGCATCAGGAGTTCATCCAGATCGACACGACGAACGTGTTGTTCATTGTGGCCGGCGCCTTCGCCGGACTGGAGAAGATCGTGCAGGACCGGGTCGGCAAGCGCGGCATCGGTTTCGGCGCCGAGGTCCGGTCCAAGGCCGAGATCGACACCGCGGATCATTTCGCCGAGGTCATGCCGGAGGATCTGATCAAGTTCGGCCTGATCCCCGAGTTCATCGGCCGCCTGCCGATGGTCGCCTCGGTGACCAATCTGGACAAGGAGTCGCTGGTCCGCATCCTGTCCGAGCCGAAGAACGCTCTGGTGAAGCAGTACGTCCGGCTGTTCGAGATGGACGGCGTGGACCTGGAGTTCACCAAGGACGCGCTGGAGGCCGTGGCGGATCAAGCCATCCTGCGCGGTACCGGCGCTCGCGGTCTGCGCGCCATCATGGAAGAGGTGCTGCTGCCGGTGATGTATGACATCCCCAGCCGCGACGACGTGGCCAAGGTGGTCATCAACGCCGATACGGTCAACGACAACGTGCTGCCGACCATCGTGCCGCGCAAGCGCCAGGCGGCCGAACGCCGCGAGAAGTCGGCCTGATCGGAGCGCATTTCCGAAAGCTGCGAAGAGGGGCGGGAGGCCGAAACCTCCCGCCCCTTTCTGGTGTCCGCGATCGTCGCGTCTCGCTCAGTCCTGTGCCCAGGGCACTCGACAGGAATCGGTGCTGAAGCCCTGCGCGATGATGCCGAGCGCCGAATACGTTCGGGCGCGGGAATTCTCCAGTGCGATCTGATAACTCAACTCCACCACGCCCGCGTCGCCGAAGCGGGCCCGTAGGTCCTCGATCTGCTCATCGGTGACCGTGGTGGGAGTGGCGGTCATGGCGTCGGCGTAGGCGATCGCGGCGCGCTCGTCCGCGCTGTAGGCCGCCGAGGTCTCGTAGTCCGCGATCTGCTTCAGCTTGTCGATATCGAGGTGGCTCAGCCGCATGAGCATCGTGCCGAAATCGACGCACCAGGAACAGCCGACCGTCCAGGCCACCCGGTAAACCGCGATCTCGAGAACATCGTCGGGTACGACGGAGGTGGCGCGGCCGACCAGGGATTCGTGGGCCGCGTAGGCCGTGAGCATCTTCGGGTGATTGGCGAGCACGGCCATCGGCTCGGGCACCTCGCCGAACCTGCGCTTGCTGACGCGGTACATGATCCGGGTCAGTAGGCCCGCCTGCTGCGGCGGCACCGGGGGGATGCGGGTGGCACTCATGATTCTCCCTTCGGAAGACGGTTCACCCCTTGGACGAGACGCCGTCCCGCGATGTGACGGGCCACGAACGTGATGCCGGTCTCACCTATTCCCTAGCGTAATCGCCGCGGTAAGCCGAAATAATAAGCATAGACATATGATATGCAGGAGCATACGATAAGCTCATGAGTGATATTTCCGATCTCGACCGCAAGGCGGTCGAGTACAGCGTGACGATCGTGTCGAAGGTGGCCCGTGCCGATCTGCACCGGCCTACACCCTGTGGCGAATGGGATCTGACCCAACTGCTCACCCATATGGCCGTGCAGCACCGCGGTTTCGCGGCCGCCGCGCGTGGCCACGGCGGCGATACGGCCGTCTGGCGGCTGGATCCACCGGCGGATCCGGTGGTCGTGTATCGCGAGGCGGCGGCCGATGTGACGGCGGCCTTCTCCGAAACCGGGGTGCTGGAAAGGGATTTCGAACTTCCCGAATTCGGCCCCGGGTTCACCGCGGCGGGCAGTCAGGCGATCGGCTTCCATCTCATCGACTATGTCGTGCACGGGTGGGATGTGGCCCGGGCGATCGGTCTGCCCTACGAACTGGACCCGCAACTGGCGGAGCCCGCCCTGCGGATCGCCGAGGCGGTACCCGACGGCGACTTCCGCTTGCGGCCGGGTTCGGCGTTCGCGCCCGCGGTGCCGGATACCGACCCCTCCGATCCGCTCGCTCGGATCCTCAGCCTGCTGGGCCGGTCGCCGTCCTGGCCGGTAGGGGTGAAATAGGCGCCCGCACAATGGGATTGCGCAACCGGGCGCTCGAGCTCCCGGTTGTACCGGCGAAGTCGGCCGGACCCCGGCCGAAGCGGACCGGCGGGCACGTATCTTGTTCGGCATGGCGGATGCGCAGCGACCCGATCTGGCGGCGATGATCGTGCCGCTCGGACGTGCCCTGATGGCGGCCGAGCGGCCGGTACTCGAATCGCACGGGCTGACGATGTGGGCCTATTCGGTACTGCTGGCGCTGGGCCGAGGGCCGGCGCGAGGGCAGGGCGTGCTCGCGGAGGAGATCGGCGCCGACAAGACCCGCATCATCGCCGTCCTCGACGATCTGCAGGAGCGCGGCCTGATCGAGCGCTATCCCGATCCGGCCGACCGGAGGGCCCGCCTGCTGGCCGTGACCGCGGCAGGGCAGGCCCTGGCGCAGGCGGCCCAGTCCGATATCCAGGCCAAGGAGGAGGAGTTGCTCGGCCGCCTGGATGCGGCGGATCGAACCGGGTTCCTCAATGCGCTGATGGCGCTTGCGGCGGTTCCGCGCGCCGACATCGTCGATGCCGGCGCGGATTCGCAGTAGAAGTATCGAGTTGTATCGAGTTGTGACGGTAGCGAGTGGAGCTGGTCGGAGGCGGTGACGACCGGTCGCCCCGTCGCGCCCGCTTGCCGAAGATCGCCGTTGATCTTCCGTGGTTCGCCGTTGAACCTTTTCTCCGATGCTTGCTCATCGCCTCGGGGAGTGGTCCCGTTACTGCTGTTCGGAGAGCATTCCTGCGGCTGCCGAGCAGCTTCATCTACTATGACGGCGCGGGAAGCGGATAGTCATCGGCGCCGGATCGCGTAGCCGCACCCGTTCTCGCGGCGCGGCCACGACAATGGCCGCGGCCAGTGCCGGCAGCAGGGTGGCGGCGATCAGGCTGACGGCGTAGTTGTCGCCGCCCATCTGCTCCGGCTTGTGCGCGACGTGATAGATCAGGTGCGGAATTCCGAAGACCAGCCAGCCGATTCCGGCGACGCGGGCGACCATGCTGTCGCGGTAGTACAGCGCCGCCAGGCTGAGCGCGCCGAAGCCGAGGAAGAAGGCACCGACATCCGTCGCCAGGTGGTGGTTGTACGGACCGTCGCTGCCCACCCAGTTCAGTCCGAAGCCGGGGAAACTGCGAAACCACGGCTCGGGGAGCAGCACCGCCCAGACACCGACCACGATGCCGTTGATCGCCAACAGCCACAACGAGATTCTGGTGATCAGCCGGCGGCGGCGGTTGGCGTCCAGGCGCATCCGCACCTGGACTCCCCCACCCGTGCCGTGTACCGAAATTCGCATCGCGCGCCCTCCCGTCCGCCGGGTTGTCGCCTTACGGTAAGCCGGGCAAAACGGATGGACAAGAGGTCCATGTGGACTCCCTGGAATTGAAACGTGTTCTAGTTGGCGGGTAGCAGGCTTGCGTGGATCCGGTCGCCGGTTCGCGGGTCAGGTGCCGGTGGCCGCCGCGGGCGTGGTCGCCAGCCGGTCGACCCCGCTGTAGATGTTCATCGTGTCGCCGCGCAGGAAGCCGGCCAGGGTGAGTCCGTTGTCGGCGGCCAGGTCGACGGCCAGCGAACTGGGCGCCGAGACCGCGCCGAGTACCGGAATGCCCGCCATGACGGCCTTCTGGACGAGCTCGAACGACGCCCGGCCACTGACGATCAGCAGTGTGTCGTGAGCCGGCACGCGTCCTTCGCGCAGCGCCCAGCCGACCACCTTGTCCACCGCGTTGTGCCGGCCGATGTCCTCGCGCACGACCAGTGCGGTGCCGTCGGGGGTGAACAGCCCGGCCGCGTGCAGTCCGCCGGTGGCATCGAAAACCGCCTGACGCGAACGCAACTCACCGGGCAGGGCGGCCAGCAGCGTCGGATCGACGCGCGGCGAGTCGGCCGGTGGCCGGAAGCGGCTGCGCGTGCGCACCTGATCGAGCGCGGTGGTACCGCACAATCCGCAGGCGCTGTTGGTCACGAACCCGCGGGGCTGGATGGGAACCGCACGGCGTAATCGGATATCGAGCACGTTGTAGGTGTTGCGACCTTCGGTGTCCGTGCCGGCGCAGTACCGGGCCGAATCGATGTCGTCCGCCGACTCGATGATGTTCTCGCTGAACAGGAATCCGTGCAGCAGGTCGATGTCGTGGCCGGGGGTGCGCATGGTGACGGTCAGGGCCGTTCCGTCGACGCGCAGTTCCAACGGCTCCTCCACGGCCAGCGTATCGGGCCGGGAGACGATGCCCGCGGGTGTGATGCGCCGGGTGGGTCTGCGCGCGGTTACTCTGCTCACAAGCTGCCTCGCAGTTCTGGTCGGTGCCGTCGTGCGGTCACGCGGTGAGGTGGCGGTGCGGCTCCAGCCGGATCACGACAGCCTTGGACACGGGGGTGTTGGAGCGCTCGGCGACGTGGTCGAGCGGGACCAGAGGGTTGGTCTCGGGATAGTAGGCCGCGGCGTTGCCGCGCGGCGTGGCGTAGCCGACGATCCGGAAACCGGTGACCCGGCGCTCGACGCCGTCGCTGAATTCGGAGATCACATCCACGAGATCGCCGTCGGCGAAACCGAATTCGGCGATATCGTCCGGATGCGCCAGCACGACGCGGCGGGCGTTGTGTATGCCCCGATAGCGGTCGTCGAGGCCATAGATCGTGGTGTTGTACTGGTCGTGGCTGCGCAGCGTCTGCAACAGCAGCCGCCCCTGCGGGATCCGCGGCCAGTGCAGGTCGTTGACCGCGAAGTTGGCCTTCCCGGAGGCGGTACGGAACTCGCGGTTGTCGCGGGGCGGATGCGGCAGCTGAAAACCGTTGCGACTGCGCACCTTCCGGTTGTAGTCGGCGCAGCCGGGTACCACCTGGGCGATGGCGTCGCGAATGTGGTCGTAGTCGCGCCGGAATCGCTCCCACGGTACGGGATGATCGGGGCCGAACAACTCGGCGGCCAGCTCGCAGACGATCGCGACCTCACTGCGCAGATCGTCGCTCACCGGCTGCAGCCGGCCGGTGGACAGATGCACCATCGACATCGAATCCTCCACCGACACCTGCTGTCTGGTCCCCTCCTGCAGATCGAGATCGGTGCGGCCCAGGGTCGGCAGAATCAGTGCGGTACGGCCGTGCACGACGTGGCTGCGGTTGAGTTTGGTCGAAATCTGCACGGTCAGCTCGCACGCGCGCAGAGCGGCCTCGGTGACCTCGGTATCCGGCGTCGCCGAGACGAAGTTGCCGCCCATGCCGATGAACACCCTGGCGCGCCCGTCGCGCATGGCGCGTATGGAATCGACCGTGTCCCAACCATGTTCGCGCGGCACGGTGATACCGAATTCGGAATCCAACGCGTCGAGGAAACTCTCGGGCATCTTCTCCCAGATACCCATGGTCCGGTCGCCCTGCACGTTGGAATGCCCGCGTACCGGGCAGACGCCCGCGCCCGGTTTGCCGATCATGCCGCGCAGCAACAGCAGATTCGTCGCCTCCTCGATGGTGGCGACACCGTGGCGCTGCTGCGTCAGACCCATCGCCCAGCAGATGATGGTGGACTTCGAGCGGGCCAGCAGCTCGGCCGTGCGGTCGAGCTGTTCGCGGGTCAGACCCGTCGCCTCGACGACCTCGTCGAGATCGACTGCGCGCATATGCTTTTCGTATTCGGCGAAGCCGGCGGTGTGCGCGTCGACGAAGACCCGGTCCACCACCGTGCCGGGTGCGCGATCCTCCGCGTCGAACAGCAGTTTCGCCAGACCCTGGAACAGGGCCATATCGCCGCCGAGGCGAATCTGCAGGAAATCGTCGGCGATGGTGACGCCGGAGGTGAAACCCTTCACCGTCTGCGGATCCCGGAAGCCGATCAGCCCGGTCTCCGGCAGCGGATTCACCGCGATCACCGTGGCGCCGTGCGCTTTCGCGGTGCTCAGCGCCGACAGCATGCGCGGATGATTGGTGCCGGGATTCTGTCCCGCCACGATGATCAGATCGGCGGCGGCGAAATCGTCGATCGACACCGACCCCTTGCCGATGCCGATCGACCGGGTGAGCGCCGCACCGGAGGATTCGTGGCACATGTTCGAACAGTCGGGCAGATTGTTCGTGCCGAAGCTGCGCACCAGCAGTTGATAGAGAAAGGCCGTCTCGTTGGCGGTGCGCCCGGAGGTGTAGAACACGGCCTCGTCCGGTGAGGCCAGGCCGCGCAGGGTGTCCGCGATCAGCCGATAGGCCTGCTCCCAGGCGATGGGGGAGTAGTGGGTGTCGCCGGGCCGCAACACCATCGGATGGGTCAGGCGTCCCTGCTGCCCCAGCCAGTACCCGGTCTTGCCGGCGAGGTCGTCCAGCGAGTGGGTGGCGAAGAATTCCGGCGTGACCGTGCGCAGGGTCGCCTCCTCGGCGACGGCCTTGGCCCCGTTCTCGCAGAATTCGGCCGGGCGGCGGTGGCCGGTGGGTTCGGGCCACGCGCAGCCGGGGCAGTCGAAACCGTGGCGCTGGTTGACCCGGGTGAGGGTGCGGGCTGTGCGAACGACGCCCATCTCCTCGACGGCCCGGTCGAGGGCGACCGCGACGGCAGTGACGCCGGCGGCCTGCTTCTTCGGCGGGGTCACCGCCAGCTTGGCTTCATCGATATCGCGAGTCGGCGGTTTGCGGTGCATAGCCCCATCGTCCTCCTGCGCGTGCGGGCGCCGTCCGCGGCCCGCAGATCGCGCCACATCGACGCCGCGAACCGGGCCGTGCGGGGCGAGCCTACGGGGTATCGTGCCGACAGACCGTGCGGCGCTGTCGGGGAGGTTCGCGCACGCCAGACGGTCTCGGTTCGCGCCGCGGCGCCTACGACGAGGACGGCATCATGCACGAGACGACGATCAGCGGGCCGCCCCGGCAGCGGGTGCGCCGTCGGGCCGCCACGGTAGTGTCCGGCGGCATCCTCGGCGCGGCGGCCGTGTTCGCGGCGGCGTTCCCGCAGACGGCGAATGCCGCGGTGACCAGACTCGGCGCCACCCCCGACATGAACTTCGGCATCGCCACCGATTACGGCAGCGGATGCAGTTACACCCTGCAGGCGAATGTCACCGATCCGGTCGCGCCGGTCACCTTCTACGACAACGGAGTTCCGATCGGCGTGACGCCGCCCGGCGGCGCGTATGCGCTCATCACGTGGGTTCCGGCGGTTCCGGGGCAGCACACGCTCAGTGCGGTGCAAGCCGGCCGGCCCGCGCAGATGCCGTCGGCGACGCTCGATCTTCCGGTCGGCACCGGCATCCGCCTCGGATATGCCTGCCTGGTCGCCGGCGGTTAGGGCTCACCCCGGCGGGTGAGCTCCTCCCGCGCGCCCGGTAGCCCCGCGTCGGCGGCGAGGACGGCCAGTGCCGATTGCAGTGCGGTGCGTTGTGCGCCGGTCAAGGACCCGGTGAATTCGCGGTCGAGCCGTCGCGCCCGTTCCTCGGTCGCGGCGAGCAATTCACGCCCGTGGTCGGTGAGGGTGAGGATCTGACGCCGGCGGTCGTCCGGATCTCGATCGCGACGGACCGCTCCGAGTCGTTCGAGATGGTCGGCCAGCGCGACGACCAGGCTGGGGGCGACACCCAGCCGTGTCGCCAGGTCCTGCTGTGAGGTGGCGACGCCGTGATCGAGTGCGACCAGCACGCCGACGTGTTTCGGCTTGAGATCCAATTCCTCGATCGCCACGGCGAAACGATCGGTCACGTTCGCGCCCAGGGTGCCGAGGCGGAAGGCGATCGTCGCGGGAACCGCGGTCTTGACGTGCGTCACGTCCACTAGTATATCTTTTCCTGAACGATTCAGATCGTGAATGATTACACCTGGCGACAGCGGCATGGTTGTTCGCGCGGTGACGCGGCGGTTGTCTCAGCCGACCCGGGTCGGTAGGTCGCGCCGATCGAACGAGACCGCGCTGCCGTCGTTGCCGGCACCATGCCCGCCGGGGTTCCCGACGGCCGCATCGCGGCCTTCCGGTCGCAAGCCCAGCAGTGCCGCCAGCACGGTCGCCGCACACGCCGCGGCGCCGACCCAGAACGCGATGATGAACTGACTGTCCTGTGGCAGCGGCAGGTGGGGCAACAGTTTCGCCGTCAGCAGGGTGGTGATGATGGCGCTGGCCAGCGAGCTGCCGACGGTGCGGGAGATCGAATTGATGCCGTTGGCGATTCCGCTCTGGTGATGCGGGACGTTTGCCGCGATCAGTGCGGGCATCGCCGCGTAGGCGAAGCTGATCGCGACGCCGATCACCACGCTCGCGGCGATCACCGAGCCGGTCGCGTCGTGTGCCAGTGCCAGCCAGCCGAATCCGGCCGCACCGATCGCGCCCGACAGGGCCAGCACGCGACGGCCGCCGAGCCGGCCGACCAAGATTCCGCCCGCCGGTGCGGCCAGCATCGACGAGAGTGTCGCGGGCAGCAGATATTCGACCGAGGCGCGCAGGATCGAGGCGCCGAATCCGTAACCGGCCACTCCCAGAATCGGCACGGCCTGGGTCTGCATGACCGTGACGATCATCGCCGCGAAGGCCAATACGCCGGTCAGCAGCGAACCTCTGCGTTCCACAGCCACCTCCATAAAATTGAAGACCTATATGTTTGAAGACCTATATGTTTGAAGACCTCAAGCATTTAAGGAGTCGACGATAGCCGTTGTCAATCGTTTGGGTAGCATCGGAGCTATGTCACCGGACACAGCGCAGAGCCCGCTGGCATTGCTGATCGCGCGCTTCGTTTCGGCCTACCTGCAGGATTTCCTGACTGCGGCCGAGGGGCACGGGCTCACGCTGACCCAAGCCAAGCTGCTGCTGGCGCTCAACGAACCGCCCGCCGAACTGCCCATGCGGGTACTGGCCGACCGGATGGCGTGCGATCCGTCGAACCTGACCGGTGTCGCCGATCGCATGGAGTCGCGCGGCCTGGTCCAGCGCACGGTGAATCCCGCCGATCGGCGCGTCAAATACCTCGTGTCCACCGGCGCCGGCCGTGAGTTGGCCGCGCAGATCCGCGGCTCACAGGTGCGCGCGTACAAGGCGCTGGCCGAATTGGCGCCGGAGGACGAAGCGGTGCTGCGGGAGTTACTGGAACGTCTGGTCCCGAAACTCGAGAACGCGGATTAGAGCCGCGGCGCCACTGTTCTCAGGAGACGAATCGTCCGCTGCGCACAGCGCTTTCGCGGTGCTGCGGCGGAAAGCCCGGCCCCAGCCGAGCTGAGACTTCGGCATGCCGCAGGGGTTCTCCACAGTGCGCGCACACTACTTCGGCGTGGGTGTCGTGCCCGCAGGTGTCGTGGTGGACGACCACCGGCGGTCCGGCCTCCGGGGCGAGCCAGCGGTCACCCCAGCGCATCATGGCGGTGAGCACCGGGAAGAAATCGCGTCCCTTGTCGGTGAGGCGGTATTCGTAGCGGACCGGACGATCCTGATAGGGGACCTTTTCCAGCATTCCCTCCTCGACCAGCCGCGTCAGGCGCTGGGTGAGGACATTGCGGCTCAGGCCCAGCGTGCGTTCGAAATCGTCGAAACGCGTTGTGCCGTAGAATGCTTCGCGCAGCACCAGCGGCGTCCACCAGTCACCGATCAGATCGACCGTGCGGGCGACCGAACAGGGCCAGGTGGCAAAGGTGGTGCGCTTCATGTACCCACCGTATCGATCCGGGCGGGCACGTACTTGTGCCACGGGGTGCCGACCCATTCGTCGCGATCGTCGAAAGCCGTCAACTCGTTGGGGGCGGCCCCGCTGGTGAGGACCTCGCCCGCCGCTACGACGGACAAGCCGAGGCCGTTGGGCAGCGCCAGATGTCCGCTGCGCATGCGATCGGTCGGCTCGACGGTCACCTGCGCACTGCCGGTGCGGGTGGTGAGTCGCACCTCATCGCCGGAGGTCAGGCCCAGCCGGAGGGCATCGGCGGTGCTGATTCGCAGCGCGCCTCCGGGATCGCGTTTGCGCCACGCCGGATCGCGCATGATGGTGTTGGCGGTGAAGGCGCGCCGCTCCCCGGCGGCAAGGACGAACGGCCAGTCGTGGTCCTCGTCCGGTACGGGGAGCGTGGCCAGCGCCGCCAGCAGTTCCGGAACGGCGAGCCGGACGATGCCGCCGCGCACCCGGTTCCAGGTCTCGTCGACCTCGTCGTCGGTGATGACGACGCCGTGTTCGCCGGTGAGGATCGCCTCGAACAGCCGCTCCCCGGCAGCGAGTCCGGTGCCGTAGCCGGCTCGCTCCACGCCGGCCGGGTTCTTCCGGGCGCAGGTGTAGGCGGCGCCCCACAACACCGCGGCGGCAGCGGCGCCGTCGGGCAGGGTCGGGCCGAGGGTGCGGTAGAGCAGGATCGGAGCCAGCTTCGCCTTCGCCGGATCGGTGAGGACGGCGAGAAATGCCATGGCGAAGGCATCGCGGCCCTGGTCGAGTGCCCGGCGCAGCGGTCGGTAATCGTCCTCGGTCAGGACGCCGGCGGCCTCGACGAGCCGGGCGTGGATCTCGGGTTCGGCGAGGACGCCGGCCGGAGCCGGAAGCACCGGATGCCGGAGATGGAAGATGTTGCGCGGGAATTCGAAGTTGAAGAAGGTCGCCTCGTACTTTTCGAACTGGGTCGGCGCGGGCAGGACGTAGTCGGCCGCGCGGGCGGTTTCGGTCATCGCCACGTCGATGACGACCACCAGTTCCAGCGCCGCGAGTGCGTCTCGCATCCGGGCCGAATCCGCCAGTGAGTGAACGGGATTGGCGCTCTCGACGATCATCGCCCGATAGCGGGCGGGATGGTCGGTCAGAATCTCCTCGGTGATCACATTGCACGGCACCAGTCCGCTGATGATGCGCGCGCCCACGACCGGGCTGCGCGGACCGGAGTCGGCCGGATGGCCGCGATCGTGCCCGATCGCCGCCATCCCGGAAAAGGCATACTGCGTCCCGGGTTTGCCCAGGTTTCCGGTGAGCAGCCAGAGCAGTTTCTCGACGTAGCTGACCAGTGTCGAGTGGCGGTTCATCTGGACACCGAGGTCCTCGAGCGCGGCGACCGAGTCCGCCGCGGCCAGGCGGTGAGTCGCCGCGGTGACCAGGTCGATCTCGACATCGGCCAGGGCGCAGTACTCCTCGATCGGCACCGTGCGCAGCACCGCCGCCACCTCGTCGAAACCTTCGGTGCGCGCGGCCAGCCAGTCGTGGTCGACCAGGTCGTCGCGGACCAGGATCGCCGCCATCGCCGCCAGCAGATAGATGTCGGTCCCGGGACGTAGTTGCAGATGGAAATCCGCCAGTTCGGCGGTTTCGGTGCGAACCGGGTCGAGCACGATGATCGACCGCTGCGGATCGCGCGCGATCTCCTTCAATACCGAGCGGGCGCGCGGGAAGCCATGGGATTGATACGGATTCTTACCGACGAACAGCGCCACCTCGGCATGTTCGACGTCCGAGCGGACCGGATGGCCGGTCATCCGCGCGCCGACCCAGAAGTCGCCGGTCTTCTCCTGGGCCAGCGCGCTGGATCGATAGCGCATGCCGTAGGCGGCCATGGTGGCCGGAGCGTAGGCGCCGCCGAGATGATTGCCCTGACCGCCGCCACCGTAGTAGAAGATCGATTCGCCGCCATATTCGGCGCCGATCTCGCGCATGCGTGCGGAGATCTCCGAAATAGCTGTGTCCCAATCGATTTCGGTGAAAGATCCGTCGGAGTTGCGGCGCAGCGGCGCGGTCAGGCGACCGGTGCGCCCGTTCTGGTACCGATCCAGCTGCAGGGCCTTGTTGCAGGTGTAGCCGGCCGAGGAGGGATGGAGCTTGTCGCCGCGAATCTTGTCGAAGCTGCGGCCGTCGGCGCCCAGCAGCACCTGGATGCCGCAGTTGCACTCGCAGAGGATGCATGCCGTCGGATGCCATTCGGTCATAGGAGCAGCGTAGAAGGGTTAGTTCACAAACGCTACCCGCAAATCGGGCCGGCGGCCGCGTCGTGCCAGGCGTGGACCGGGACGATGAGTTTGTCCGTCCGACGCCGTCGTATCGGTGAGAGAACGCAATCCCCATCCAGAGGAGCGAGCATGTCCTACACCTTCGAACCCGGAGACCCGTGCTGGATCGAGCTGTTCACCGCCGACACCGATCGAGCCATCGATTTCTACGGCGAGTTGTTCGGCTGGACCGCCGAGAGCGATGAGCGGTACGGCGGATACATCACCTTCCGCAAGGACGGCAATGCCGTCGCCGGCGGGATGCGCAACGACGGCACCGACGGTGCGCCCGATCAATGGACCGTGTATCTGACCAGTGTCGATGTTCATGCCACCGCCGCCTCCGCCGCCGACCACGGCGGCCGGGTCGTGGTGGAGCCGATGGCCGTCGGCGACGTGGGCGCTATGGCCGTACTCGCCGATCCGTCCGGCGCGGGCGTCGGTGCGTGGCAGCCCGGCGTCCATCGCGGGTTCGGTTCCTTCGGCGTCGCCGGTGGCGGCAACTGGAGCGGGCACGTCGGGTACCCGTCGTGGTTCGAACTGCACACACCGGCCTATGCCGAGGCGTTGCAGTTCTACCGCGAGGTATTCGGCTGGCGCGATCCCTTCACCGTCGGTGATTCGCCCGAGTTCCGTTACACCACAATTCATTCCGCGACGCCGATGCTCGGTGGCGTGATGGATTCGGCGGCGCACCTGCCCGCGGGATCGCCCGGCGGGTGGCGCGTCTACATCGGCGCCGAGGATGTCGATGCGACGGTGAAGCAGGCGGTGAGCCTGGGTGGTTCGGTCGAAGTCGAGCCGCAGAACTCGCCGTACGGGCGGTTGGCCGCGCTGCGCGATCCGAGCGGCGTCGCGTTCAGCGTGGGTGGCAACGCGTCCTGACATTTCATTACCTGTCCGGTAATCGCGCCGGGGGAATGGTCGTCGCTACCGTCGAGGTTGTCCCGAGCAATCGGGAACGCGGAACGAGATGTGGAGCGGTGATGCCGGACGAACGGGCGCTGGTGATCGGCGGCGGTGGAGTGGCGGGTATCGCCTGGGCGAACGGCGTGATCGCCGGGTTGGCCGATGCGGGCCTCGATCTCACCGCCGCCGATGTGTACATCGGCACGTCGGCGGGCGCCAATGTGGCGGCACAGCTGACCAGCGGGCTGACCCCGGAGGAGCTGTTCCGCCGCCAGATCGACCCGGCGTTGCAGAGCGTCGAAATCGTGCCGGAGGGCAATCCGCTCGAGGGGGTGTGGGAGACGATCGGCCAGATCATCACCGCGAGCGACGGGGATATGGCCGCGGCGCGGCGGCGACTCGGCAACCTCGCCCTGGCGGCCGAGACGGTGCCGGAATCCGCGCGGCGCGCGGTGATCGAATCGCGGCTGCCGGTGCACCAATGGCCGCGGCAGCGGCTGCTGATCACCGCCGTCGACGCCGGCACCGGTGAACCCCATATCTTCGATCGGGACTCCGGAGTCGCGCTGGTCGACGCGGTGACCGCCAGTTCGGCGGTGCCGCTGGTTTGGCCGGCGCACACCGTCGACGGTGTGCGCTATACCGACGGTGGCGTGCGGACCAGTGTCAATGCCGATCTGGCGGCCGGATTCGGCCGGGTGCTGATCATCGCGCCGCTGCCCGATCCGGCGCTGGAAGGCGAGATCGCGGGACTGGCCGAACGGGGCGCGCGAGTGGAATCGATCGTCCCCGACGAGGCCGCGGTGGCCGCCTTCGGGGCGAACCCGCTCGACACCGCCTCCCGAGTCCCGTCGGCACACGCCGGTCGGGTGCAGGGGAAGTCGGCGGCGGCGCGGATCGCCGGGCTGTGGGGATAGTCGGGCTGTGGGGATAGTCGGGCTGTGGGGATAGTCGGGCTGTGGGGATAGTCGCCGTTCCGGGCTCGTGACCCTGCCGCCCCGACGTTGCGAACCGATCCCGCCGTGCGGGGCGCGGCTCCCTGTGGGCGGTGGCCGCCCCGCTGTTCCGGGATGACGTCACGCGGGCTGAGGTCGCTCAGGCGCGGCTGGCTGCGAGCACTTCCCGCGCGGCCGGAAGGGCGGCGGCTCGGTCGCTGTCGACCAGGCCGATCCGGGTCCGGCGGTCCAGCAGATCGTCTTCGTCGAGGGCACCTTCATGGGTTGTCGCATAGGCGAACTCGGCGCGCAGCACGTCGATACCGGGTGCGACCGATTCCGCGAGGCGCGGATCGCGCCGCGCCGCGGCGAGCACCTGTGTGGCCTGATCTCCGTACCGCTCGACCAGCACCGGCGCCGCCGCGACACGGTCGCGTGCACGACCGGATACCGCTCCTACCAACGGGATTCGCTTGGTCCGGCAGGGCGCCGCGGACAGGCCGGCGGCGGCCACGGCGGCGTCGACCGCATCCTCGGCCATCTGCCGGTAGGTGGTCAGCTTGCCGCCGACGATGGTGATCGGGCCACCGGGGGAGTGCAGGACCGCGTGTTCCCGGGAGATGTCGGCGGTGGAATCCCCGGCGGTGCGCAGCAGTGGCCGCAGGCCCGCGAACGATCCGCGAATATCGCTGCGCCGCAACGGTTCCCGCAGCACGGTGTTCACCGTGTAGAGGAGGAAATCGACCTCGGAGTCGGTGGGCTTCGGTTCGTCGGGGACCGGGCCGGGTGCGTCCTCGTCGGTCAGGCCCAGATATACGCGGCCGTGCGCGGCCGGGAGGGCGAAGACGAAACGGCTGGTGCTGCCCGGAATCGGCACGGTCAGCGAGGCGGTGAGCCCGCCGAAGGCCGCGGCGTCGAAGACCAGGTGGGTGCCGCGGCTGGGCCGCAACTCGATGCTCGGATCGACCTGGTCGGCCCACACCCCGGACGCGTTGATCACCGAACGGGCTCGTACCGACAGGGTTTCACCGGTCAGCACATCGTGCAGCACCGCGGACTCACCGGTCACCTGCTCGGCGCGTACTCGGGTGAGCACGGTCGCGCCGTGCGCCGCGGCAGTGCGTGCGATCGTCACCACCAGCCGCGCGTCGTCGACGAGCTGGCCGTCCCAGGCCGTCGTCCCGCCGCGCAACCCGGCGCGGCGCAGTGTGGGCGCCAGGCGCAGCGCTTCGGCCGCAGCCACCCGGCGCGATCGCGGCAATACCTCCGGCGAGGTTCCAGCGCTGCGCCGCAGTACATCTCCGGCCAGGAAGCCCGCGCGGACCAGCAGTCGCTGCGGCAGGGAACCGCCGGAGAACGCCGGGACCAGCTGAGGAATCGAGCGAGTCAGGTGGGGTGCGGTGGTGGTGAGCAGGATGTCGCGTTCCACCGCGCTCTCGTGGGCGATGCCGACCCCGCCGGAGGCCAGATAGCGCAATCCGCCGTGGACGAGTTTCGAACTCCACCGGCTGGTCCCGAAGGCCAGATCGTGCGCCTCCACCAGGACGGTTCGCAGGCCGCGGGCCGCCGCGTCCAACGCCACCCCCGCACCGGTGACACCGCCGCCGATGACCAGGACGTCGATGCGGTCCGCATCGCCGAGCACCCGCAGTTCGCGGCCGCGGCGGGCTGCGTTGAGTGCCGAATCTCCCACGGTATCGCCGAGCCCGTGGCCCGCCGTCGATGCGCTCTCGTCGAGCATGCGCTGTCTCGCTCTCTGTTTTCGGGACTAGTCGGTATCGGGACTAGTCGGTATCGGCACGCAGGTACCGGTCGACGACGCGGGCGAGCTCGACATCGAGCCCGGCGTCGTCGAGCAGATGGCTGACCGTGTTCGCCGACTGCACGGTGGACTGGCCGATCAGTAGCAGCATGGTGGCCAGGTGATCGGGATCGCCGGCGCGGATGGACCCGTCGCGCTGTCCCTCGCGCACGGCGCTGGAGAACACCTGGATCAACTGCCGCTGGTTGCGGCCGAGCCGGCCGAACACGTAGGTCAGCATCAGATCGGTATCGATGCGGAAGATCTTGGCGAACAACGGATTCGAGCGGATCTCGGCCGCGCCCGAGACGATGCCCTCCACCAGTCGCGCACGGGCCGGACCGTCGGTGGGAATGCTCGCCGTCACGATCGCGCTGAGTTCCCGAACCAGCAGCTCGGCGATCAGCGACCGGGTGTCGGGCCAGCGCCGGTACACCGTGGGGCGGCTGACGCCGGCGCGCCGGGCGACTTCACTCAGCGTGGTCCGGCGTACGCCGAACTCCTCGACACAGGCGCGTCCCGCCTCCAGGATCGCCAGGTCGATGGCCGGCAGTTCGCCATCGGGGCCGGGGGATTCGTTGGGCTCCATCAACAGCTCACCATCGATCTGTGTTCGTCAACTACGTCCGTGTTCGTTACTGCTTGACAGTCTATGTCAGACTGTAACGCATGGTCGATACGCGACAGGACACATCGGAGGGACAACCGGAAAACTCGACGCCGGGCGAGTCGTCCGATCGTCCGAGTATGGTGTGGGACGCCTGGGGCATCGCCTCGGCGCATGCGCCGCTTCCGGACCGGATACGGACCCTGGTGGCGCGGGTGTTCGGAGTGTCCGGGGAACCGGTGGCTCGTCGCGATGAGGGCGACGTGCCGCTGCGGGAATCCGGCTTGACGGCCACGCATCGAGCGGGGCTGTCGGCGGTGGTCGGTGCGGATCAGGTCGCGGCCGACCACCGCGACCGGTTGCTGCACGCGGGCGGTAAGAGCACCCCCGACCTGCTGCGCCGCCGCGCCGACGAGCCGCAGGACGCGCCCGACGCCGTCGTCTTTCCCGCCGATCACGACCAGGTGCTGGCCGTTCTGGCCTACTGTGCCGAACAGTCCATCGCGGTCGTCCCCTTCGGTGGCGGCACCAGCGTGGTGGGTGGCGTGGATCCCGGGCGGGGGCGCTTCGCCACCGTGATCGCCCTGGATCTGCGGCGCCTCGACGGACTGACCGAGGTCGACCCGGTGAGCGGCACCGCGACCCTGGGCGCCGGACTGACCGGGCCGCAGGCGGAGAAACTGCTCGCCGGCCACGGGCTGTCGCTCGGGCATTTCCCGCAGAGCTTCGAATACGCCAGCATCGGCGGCTTCGCGGCCACCCGATCCTCGGGCCAGGCCTCGGCCGGCTACGGCCGCTTCGACGACATGATCATGCGCCTGAAGGTCGCAACACCCACGGGCACAGTCGATCTCGGCCGGGCACCCGCCTCGGCCGCCGGACCGGATCTGCGCGAGTTGTTCGCCGGATCCGAGGGCACGCTCGGCGTCATCACCGAGGTGACGCTGCGGGTGCACCCGATTCCGGAGACCACCGCGTATCAGGCGTGGTCGTTCCCGGACTTCGCCACCGGCGCCGCCGCGCTACGCACCGTCGTGCAGAACGGCGCGGCGCCGACCGTGCTGCGATTGTCCGACGGGGCCGAGACCGGGCTCAATCTGGCACGGTCCGGTGATATCGGCGGGGCGCCGGTCAGCGGCTGCCTGGCCGTGACCACGTTCGAGGGCACCGCGGCTCATGTCGCCGCGCGCAGCGCCGAAGCCTCGGCCCTGCTCGCCGCGGCGGGCGGCACCGCACTCGGTGAACAACCGGCGCGTGAATGGGAACACGGCCGGTTCGCCGCGCCGTATCTGCGTGATGCGCTGCTCGACATCGGCGTGCTGTGCGAAACGCTCGAGACGGCGACCAGCTGGTCGAATGTCGATCGCCTCAAGGCGGCGGTCACCACCGCACTCACCGAATCGCTCGGGGCGCAGGGCACTCCCGCGCTGGTGATGTGTCATATCTCGCATACCTACCCGACCGGCGCCTCGCTGTACTTCACCGTCGTCGCCAAGCAGGCCGACGATCCGCTGGCGCAGTGGGCGCAGGCCAAACGCGCCGTCGGCGACGCCATCGCCGGACACGGTGGCACCATCACCCACCACCACGCCGTCGGCGCGGACCACCGGCCGTGGATGACCGCCGAGATCGGCGACCTCGGCGCGCGCATCCTGCGTGCGGTCAAGGATGCCGTCGACCCGGCGGGAATCCTCAACCCGGGCAAGCTGATTCCATGACCGCCATCCGATCGGTCGCGCTGGTGACCAACCCGCACTCCGGCCACGGCCGGGGACTGGCCGCGGCCGCCGCGGCCACCGCCCGCTTCGCCGAGCGCGGTGTGCGGGTGCGCGAGATCCGCGGTGCCGACGCTGCCGAAACCGTTCGCCTGATCCGGGATTCGGTGCGCGGACCCGAGTGTCCCGACGCGGTCGTCTGCGCGGGCGGTGACGGACTGGTCTGCGTCACGCTGCAGGCCATCGCCTCGACCGGAGTGCCGCTGGGGCTGCTGCCCGGCGGCACCGGTAACGACCTGGCCCGGGAGCTGGGGGTGCCCGACGACGATCCGCGCGCCGCGGCCGATATCGTGCTCGGCGGTTCCGTGCGCACCATCGACCTCGGCGCGATCGAATCCCGGCCCGATCCCGAGCACACCCAGGGGTGGTCGGCCGGCATCGAACCCGCGGTCGCGCATCGGCCCATGCGATTCGCCACCATCGCCGGCACCGGCTTCGACGCGCGAGTGACCTTGCGCGCCAACAGCATGCGCCGGCCGAAGGGCTCGCTGCGGTACTCCTTCGCCGCGGTACCGGAACTGCTCGGGCAACTCGGGGTGCCCTACCGGATCGAATTGTCCGGCGAGCCGGGTGCGGCCGGTGATCGCGTCTTCGAGACCGAGGCCGTGATGGTGGCGGTCGGCAATACCCGGACCTACGGCGGAGGCATGCTCATCTGCCCCGACGCGATCGTCGACGATGGCCTGCTCGATGTGACCGTGGTCGGCGCCATGTCGCGGCTGCAGATGGTTCGTCTGCTCCCGGCGCTGGCCGCGGGCAAGCGTATCGATCATCCGGCGGTCGGGCACTATCGGGCCCGCACCATCACCCTCACCGCCGCGGTACCGGCGACCGCCGACGGCGACCCGGCGGGACTGCTACCGGCTACCTTCCGCGCCGAACCCGGAGCGCTGGCGATCCTCGTGCCGTGACCCGCCGCGCGCAAGCGGGGCGCGGCCTCCGCATCCCGGCGGCGAACCTGCGAGCATGCTGAGTGGCAAACCCACACCTGCACAACGGATTCGGGCAAAAGCTGAGAATTGCATATGGATTGGTGTATTGCGCCGATCCGGGCGGTAGTCTCGAAGACGTGGGCGGGGTTTTCGGTGTCCCTCATCCGCCGAAACCCCCGCCCTATATCTTTCTCCGGTGCCGTGTGCAGGGCCGTGTCGAGTCCACCTGTTCAACTCCGTAGAATCGCACGGTGACCAGCGCAGCCCCTGATAACTCGCGAAATCGTGCCGACGCCCTCCCCAAGACCTGGAACCCCAGCGATGTAGAGGCCGACCTGTACGAGCGCTGGGTAGCGGCCGGTTACTTCACCGCCGACCCGGCCAGCGACAAGCCGCCCTATTCGATCGTGCTGCCACCGCCGAACGTCACCGGCAACCTGCACATGGGCCACGCCTTCGACCACACCCTGATGGACCTGCTCACCCGCCGCAAGCGGATGCAGGGCTACGAAGTGCTGTGGCTGCCCGGTATGGACCACGCCGGTATCGCCACCCAGACCGTGGTCGAGAAGCAGCTCGCCGTCGACGGCAAGACCAAGGAAGACTTCGGTCGCGAACTGTTCGTCGACAAGGTCTGGGATTGGAAGCGCGAATCCGGCGGCGCCATCCAGGGCCAGATGCGCCGCCTCGGCGACGGCATCGACTGGAGCCGCGACCGCTTCACCATGGACGAGGGCCTGTCCCGCGCGGTGCAGACCATCTTCAAGCGCCTCTACGACGCCGGACTGATCTACCGGGCCGAGCGCCTGGTGAACTGGTCGCCCTCGCTCGAGACCGCCATCTCCGACGTCGAGGTGAAATACGAGGACGTCGAGGGTGAACTCGTCTCGCTGCGCTACGGCTCGCTGAACGACGACGAACCGCACGTCATCGTGGCCACCACCCGGGTGGAGACCATGCTCGGCGATACCGCGGTGGCGGTGCATCCCGAGGACGAGCGATACCGGGCACTGATCGGCACCACCGTCTACCACCCGATCACCGGCCGCCAGATCCCGATCGTCGCCGACGACTACGTCGACCCCGAATTCGGTTCCGGCGCAGTGAAGATCACCCCCGCGCACGACCCCAACGACTTTGAGATCGGCCTGCGGCACAACCTGCCGATGCCGACCATCATGGACAAGACCGGCAAAATCGCCGACACCGGAACCGAATTCGACGGGATGGACCGGTTCGAGGCGCGCGTCAAGATTCGTGAGCGGCTGGCCGCCGAGGGGCGCATCGTCGCCGAGAAGCGTCCGTACCTGCACAGCGTCGGCCACTCCGAGCGCTCCGGCGAACCGATCGAACCGCGCCTGTCGATGCAGTGGTGGGTGAAGGTCGAATCGCTGGCCAAGGCCGCCGGTGACGCGGTGCGCAACGGCGCGGTGACGATCTATCCGGCGAGCCAGGAACCGCGCTGGTTCGAGTGGGTCGACAACATGCACGACTGGTGCATCTCGCGGCAGCTGTGGTGGGGCCACCGCATCCCGATCTGGTACGGCCCCGAGGGCGAGATCGCGTGCGTGGGCCCCGACGAGCAGGCGCCCGAGGGCTGGGTGCAGGACCCGGACGTCCTCGACACCTGGTTCTCCTCCGGCCTGTGGCCCTTCTCCACCATGGGCTGGCCGGACGCCACCCCGGAACTGGTGAAGTTCTATCCGACCAGCGTGCTGGTCACCGGCTACGACATCCTGTTCTTCTGGGTGGCCCGGATGATGATGTTCGGCATGTTCGTCTCCGAGGATCCCGTCATCGCCACAGGCAAGGATGCCGGGCGACAGCAGGTTCCGTTCGACGACGTCTTCCTGCACGGCCTCATCCGCGACGAATTCGGCCGCAAATACTCCAAATCCAAGGGCATCGGCGTCGACCCGCTGGTGTGGATCGACGAATACGGTGCGGACGCAACACGTTTCACCCTCGCCCGGGGCGCTCAGCCGGGCAGCGACCTGTCGGTCGGTCCGCCGCACGTGCAGGCCTCGCGCAACTTCATCACGAAGCTGTTCAACGCCAGCAAGTTCGCGCTCATGAACGGGGCCGCGCCGGGCGAACTGCCCGAACGCGCCACCCTCACCGATACCGACCGCTGGATCCTCGACCGGCTGGACGAGGTGCGCGCCGAGGTGGACTCGGCCTTCGACCGCTACGAATTCGGCAAAGCCTGTGAGGCGCTGTACCACTTCGCCTGGGACGAGCTGTGTGACTGGTACCTCGAATTGGCCAAGGTGCAGTTCGCCCAATCGGAGGAGCGGGCCGCGAGCACGCGCGTCGTCCTCGGCAACGTGCTGGATTCGGTGCTGCGCCTGCTGCACCCGGCCATCCCGTTCGTCACCGAAACACTGTGGCAGGCCCTCACCGAGGCCGGCGAGGACCACTCGCTGGTGATCGCGGCGTGGCCGCGGTCCTCGGGGGTCGCCACCGATACCGTTGCGGCGCAGCGCATCGCGGATCTGCAGAAGCTCGTCACCGAGATCCGCCGGTTCCGCAGCGACCAGGGCCTGACCGACAAGCAGAAGGTCGCCGCGAAACTGATCGGCATCGATATCGCCGACCTCACCGGGCTGCACGCGGAGATCGCCAGCCTGGCCCGGCTCACCGATCCGGACGCCGGCTTCTCCGCGACCGCCGCGGTGGAGGTGCGCCTGTCCGGCGCCACCGTCACCGTCGAACTGGACACCTCCGGCGCGGTCGACCTCGACGCTGAACGCCGCCGGCTGGAGAAGGATCTCGCGGCCGCACAGAAGGACCTCGCCGCCACCAGCGCCAAACTCGGCAACGAGGCCTTCCTGGCCAAGGCGCCCGACGAGGTGGTCGCCAAGATCCGCACCCGCCGCGAGGTCGCCGAATCCGAGGTGACCCGGATCGGGGCTCGGCTGGCGCAGATCACGGAGCTGGCGGCGAAGAAGTGAGTGGCGGCGAAGGATTCGACCGCGAACCGCTCGCCGGCGGTGCGGACCGGCTGCGCACCGGTCCCTCGCCGGTGGACCTCGCCGAAATGGCCCTGGTCGAGGCCGAACTCGACCAGCGTTGGGGTGAGACCAAGATCGAGCCGTCGCTGACCCGGATCGCGACGCTGATGGACCTGCTCGGCTCCCCGCAGCAGAGCTATCCCGCCATCCACATCGCCGGCACCAACGGCAAGACCTCGGTCACCCGGATGGTCGACGCGCTGCTCACCGCGCTACACCGGCGCACCGGGCGGTTCACCAGCCCGCATCTGCAACTGGCGACCGAACGCATCGCCGTCGACAACGCGCCGATCACCCCGGCCCGCTACGTCGAGATCTATCGGGAACTGCTGCCCTACGTCGAGATGATCGACGCGCGATCGACCGACGGCGCTCTCGGCGACGGACCGGGACCGCGGATGAGCAAATTCGAGGTCCTCGTCGCGATGGCGTACGCGGCGTTCGCCGAGGCGCCCGTCGATGTCGCGGTCGTCGAAACCGGGATGGGCGGCACCTGGGACGCGACCAACGTCATCGACGGGCAGGTCGCGGTGATCACGCCGATCGGCCTGGACCACACCGACTATCTGGGGCCGGATCTGGCCTCGATCGCCGGTGAGAAGGCCGGGATCATCAAGAAGTCGCCGCAGGATCTGCTGATTCCGCGCGACACGGTCGCCGTCATCGCCGAACAGGATCCCGAGGCGATGCAGGTGCTGCTGCGGCGCGCGGTGGAGGCCGATGCCGCAGTGGCCCGTGCCGGCTCCGAGTTCCGGGTGCTGTCACGGCGCGTCGCGATCGGCGGTCAGGTACTGGAGATCCAGGGGCTCGGTGGGGTCTACGACGAGATCTTCCTGCCGCTGCATGGCGAACACCAGGCGCACAACGCGGCGCTGGCACTCGCCGCGGTCGAGGCGTTCTTCGGCGCCGGCGCGCAGAAACAACTCGACATCGACGCGGTGCGCGCCGGATTCGCTGCTGCGGCCAGCCCGGGCCGGATGGAACGAATGCGCAGCGCGCCCACCATCTTCATCGACGCCGCGCACAATCCCGCCGGTGCGCGAGCGCTGGCCGCGACCCTCACCGAGGAATTCGACTTCCGTAGGTTGGTAGGTGTGGTCGCGGTGCTCGCGGACAAGGACGCGGGCGGCATCCTCGCCGCGCTGGAGCCGGTGCTGGACGAGATCGTCGTCACCACCAACGGTTCACCGCGGGCGCTCGGCGTCGACGAACTCGCCGACCTGGCGGTCCAGCGTTTCGGTGACGAGCGAGTCGTCACCGCGAACAGCCTCGCCGATGCGGTCGAAACCGCGATCGCCATCGCCGAGGAAGCGGGCGACGCCGGCGAACCGGTATCCGGCGCGGGCATCGTGGTCACCGGCTCGGTGGTCACCGCGGGTGCGGCGCGCTCGTTGTTCGGGAAGGACCCCGCGTGAAGCGGTGGGCCGGAGGCGGTAGCTTGCGTGACCACGCAGGCCCGGCGGAACGCGGCATCGGATACAGCGTGAAGCGGTGGGCCGGAGGCGGTAGCTTGCGTGACCACGCAGGCCCGGCGGAACGCGGCATCGGATACAGCGTGAAGCGGTGGGGCGGAGGCGGTAGCTTGCGTGACCACGCAGGCCCGGCGGAACGTGGATGCAGCGTGCAGTGGGAAGCTGGTGTCGACGGCATCGGCGGTCGGGCGCGGAGGAGGCAACGTGAGTAGCGAGGACGAGGTCCGCGGTGAGCGCGGGACACCGAAGCCGGGTGTACCCGCGCCCGTGACCGACCCGTGGAAGAGTTTCCGCGGGGTGATGGCCGGTGCGCTGGTACTCGAGGCCATCACAGTGCTGCTGGCGCTGCCGGTGGTCGGTGCCGTCGGCGGCGGACTGAGCTGGTGGTCGGTGACCTATCTGGTCGGCCTGGCCGTACTGATGTTCATCGGCTCCGGAATGCAGCGCCGCTCGTGGGCCGTGCCGTTCAATCTCGGCCTGCAGGTGCTGGTGCTGGCCGGGGGATTCGTTCATCTGTCGATCGGCATCATCGGCGTCGTGTTCGCTGCGGTGTGGGCGTTCATTCTGGTCCTGCGCTCCGACGTCAAACGCCGCATGGACCAGGGTTTACTGCCCAGCCAGCGGATGCAGGGCTCGTCCTGACGGCTCGGTTCGGAGTCCTGTGGCAGCGCCGGTTAGAGTGGCGCCGTGACTGAGCAGACGTTGGTACTCATCAAGCCGGACGGCGTGGCCCGAGGCCTGGTTGGTGAGATCATCACCCGCATCGAACGCAAAGGCCTGAAGATCGCGGCCCTCAAGCTCGAACAGGTTTCCGAAGAACTTGCCGCCGCCCACTACGCCGAACACGCCGACAAGCCGTTCTACGGCTCGCTGATCGAATTCATCACCTCCGGACCGGTCGTCGCGGCCATCCTCGAAGGCCCGCGCGCCATCGCCGCCTTCCGCCAGCTCGCCGGCGGCACCGACCCCGTCGAGAAGGCCGTCCCCGGCAGCATCCGCGGCGACTACGCCCTGGAAACCCAGTTCAACCTCGTGCACGGTTCCGATTCGCCGGAATCCGCGAAGCGCGAAATCGCACTCTGGTTCTAGCCTGAATCTTTTGGCTTCGCTTCGCTCGCGAACGGTCGCTCGTAAGACTAGCTCCGTGCGGGGCCGGATAAGCGGGTCGGGTGCCTTCCGGTTGTCGGGTTTTGCCGTCGGCTCAGTCGTCACTCTCTGGTGATCGTGCTGTGGTCGGTGGGATTTCCCTCGGCCCACTGTGATCATTTGCTCGTGGGTCGCCGCGACACTCCAGCGAGTGATGCGCGTGGCTAGGGAAAGACCTACTCAGGTGTAGGAAAGGGCCGCCGGTGGGGCCACGGAAACGGTGCGGTCGCGCTCCGATGGCGTGCCAGTGGGTCGCTGTGTGGGATACTGGAAGCGGATGTGATCGACGCCTACCTATCGGGGCAGGTGGCGAACGCAACCGAATGGCACCGCGGCTCGACGCCGATCATCGCTGCCCCGGACGGCTACAAGACTCGGCTGTTCGGCGGCACGCTGGATGAGCGCTCGAGCTCAGGTGTGAAAGCCAACAGCCAGGCGCCGCGTGACCAGTTAGCCCGAACGACGTACGACAGGTGATAACCGGGCACGCGGGGCGAGACCATCAGACCTTGCGCCACAGGCGTGAGGCGAACGGACAGCGCCCCCGCGTCGGCCGCGTCACTCTCGTACGAGTGGGACGCGCCCGGGGGCCCGAGGAGATTTCGTGGCCGATCAAGAGCCGCAAGGAACATCGCAGAGCAATGGTGAATCCACCTCGACCGAGGTGGCCGGGGTAGGGGAGGCAGCGCAGTTGCCCGAACGTATCCGGGTGCACGCGCTGGCGAAACTTCTGGGAACCACCAGCAAGCGCATCCTTGCCCACCTGACCGAACTGGGCGCAGAAGCGCGCAGCGCCCAATCCAGCCTGGACCGGACCGTCGCCGAATCCGTGCGCGACGCGCTCGTTCCCCCACCACCCGGCACCGAGCAACCGGTCGCCGAACAGGCCGAGACGCCCGCTCCGGCGCCCGCTGAGAGTGCGTCTCCGGCGACCACATCCACCGCCGCGGCCGATACCGCGCAGACCGCCACCTCGCCGGATACGGCCGGCCGGTCCGAGCCGAGCGAGTCCGGCGCATCCACCGCGGTTGCCGAAGCCGAGACCGCCGAGACCGAGACGGCCGACACCGAGACCGCCGACACCGTGCAGGCCACCGGCGTCGTCGAGACCGCGAACCCGATGGCATCGGAATCGCCCGCCGAGCCCGAAGCACCGCATACTTCGCTGTTCACCAGCCCCTTCCAGCAGCCCGCCACGCAGCCCGAACAGCCGGTCGTCTTCGAGTCGGCGAGTATCGCGGCCGCGCCGCTGTTCTTGCCGCCGGATGCCGCGGCCGCCGAGGAGATGCGCCGCCGCCGCCGCGCCGAGCGCGAGGCCAAGGCCGCCGAGAAGGTCGCAGAGAAGGCCGCCGAGAAGGTCGCAGAGAAGGCCCCCGAACCCCTGCCGGAGGAAACGCCCGCCGAGCCCGAGACCGTCGCGGCAGCCGAAACCGAGACCGAATCCGGCGGCGACTGGGACGACGAGCAGTCGCGCGACGAGCAGGAGGACGGCGGTCGTTCGCGTCGTCGCCGCCGCGGCCGGCGCGGTCGCGGCCGGGGCCGGGGCGAACAGCACGCCGATCACGAGTCCGACGACGAATCCGACGACGAGGACGAGTCGCACGCCGACTCCGAGGAATCCGCCGAGGAGACGGCCGCCGAGCAGAGCGACGAGGAGAGCGACGACGAATCGGGTTCGATGCCGGAGGGTTCCACCCGCCGCCGTCGCCGTCGCCGTCGGCGCAAGGCCGGTGAGGACAACGAATCCGAGCCCGCCGACGACGATCCGCCGAACACCGTCGTGCACGAGCGGGAACCCCGCAACAAGCGCCGCACGGTCGACGAGGTGCAGGGCATCAGCGGGTCGACCCGGCTGGAGGCCAAGCGGCAGCGTCGTCGCGACGGTCGTGAGGCCGGTCGCCGCCGCCCGCCGATCCTCACCGAGTCGGAGTTCCTGGCCCGCCGCGAAGCGGTCGACCGGGTCATGGTGGTCCGCGAGAAGTCCTTCCCGGCCGGTGAACACTCGCATGTCGGCGCGACTACCCAGGTGGCGGTGCTCGAGGACAACATCCTGGTCGAGCATTTCGTCACCAACACCGGCACCGCGTCCATGGTCGGCAACGTCTATCTGGGCAAGGTGCAAAACGTGCTGCCCAGCATGGAGGCGGCGTTCATCGATATCGGCCGCGGTCGCAACGGCGTCCTCTACGCCGGTGAGGTGAACTGGGAGGCCGCCGGGCTCGGCGGCAAGGAACGCAAGATCGAGCAGGCTCTCAAACCCGGCGACACCGTCCTGGTGCAGGTCAGCAAGGATCCGGTCGGGCACAAGGGCGCCCGGCTGACCACACAGATCAGCCTGGCCGGTCGCTTCCTGGTCTATGTCCCAGGCGGGACCTCGACCGGTATCAGCCGCAAACTGCCCGACACCGAGCGCAAGCGGCTCAAGGAGATCCTGCGCGATATCGTCCCGCAGGATGCCGGAGTGATCATCCGCACCGCGTCCGAGGGTGTGAGCGAGACCGAGCTGGCCCGCGATGTCGAGCGGCTGCAGGCCACCTGGAAGACCATCGAGAAGCAGGCCGAGAACGGGTCGGGAGCGCCGAAGACCCTGTACGAAGAGCCGGACCTGCTGGTGAAGGTGGTCCGGGACCTGTTCAACGAGGACTTCTCCAAGCTGGTCATCGAGGGTGACCGGGCGTGGACGACGGTCGAGAACTACGTCCGCACCGTCGCACCGGACATGCTGGCCCGGGTCGAGCGCTACGAGAACAACGGCGTGGACGTCTTCGGCAGCCTGCGCATCGACGAGCAGCTGGCGAAGGCCCTCGACCGCAAGGTGTGGCTGCCTTCGGGCGGCACCCTGGTCATCGACCGCACCGAGGCGATGACTGTGATCGACGTCAACACCGGCAAATTCACCGGTTCCGGCGGCAGCAATCTGGAAGAAACGGTCACACGCAACAACCTGGAGGCCGCCGAGGAGATCGTGCGCCAGATGCGGTTGCGCGATATCGGCGGCATGATCGTCGTCGACTTCATCGACATGGTGCTGGAATCCAACCGGGATCTGGTGCTGCGTCGCCTCACCGAGGCGCTCGGGCGCGACCGCACGCGCCATCAGGTGTCGGAGGTCACCTCGCTCGGCCTGGTCCAGATGACCCGCAAGAAGCTGGGTACCGGACTGGTCGAGGCGTTCTCCACCACCTGTGAGCACTGCCACGGCCGCGGCATTATCGTGCACAACTACCCGGTCGAGACGGCGCCCGCGGACGAAGGGTCCGGCCGCCGCGAAGGCCGTCGCCGCCGCAAGGACAAGGATCGCGACAAGGACACCAAGCAGGCGGGCACCGCCGTGCCCGAGACCGCGGATTCGCATCCCGAGGAGGAGGCGGCCGCCAGGCGTGCTCATCCGGTCGCGCTCGCGATGGCCGCGCATCACGCCGACGACGAGGTAGCCGAGGCCGCTGCGCCGGTCGAGGCGAAGGCGGAACCGAGGCCGCAGGCCAAGGACTCGCGGGATTCGCGCCGGGGACGTGCGAAGGCGGCGGCCGCGGTCGCCGAATCCGCCGAAACCGAGGCCGGCCGAGCCGAACCCGCGCACGCGGAAGCAGCCGAACCGGTGGCCGCCGAACAGGTGGGCGCCGGTCGAGACGGCGCCGAGCCGGTCGCGGAGCCCGAGCGGCCCGCGCGTGAGCCCGCTGCCGAGCCGGAGCCCGCGGTCACCGGCCGAGTCGGAGCCCAGTCGGCGTCGGCCGAGCCTGTGTCCACTCCCGCTCCGGCGGAGACGAAGCCGGTCGAGACGAAGCCGATCGAGACGAAGCCGACCGAGACGAAGCCGACCGAGCAGGGTCTGGAGGCAGGTGCCCGCCGTGGCCGTCGCCGGGTGGCTCGCACCGCGTCGGCTCCGTCGACCGACAGCCGAGGCGCGGTCTTCGTCCTGACCGACGCCGATCAGGACAGCGCGCCGAAGTTCTCGCTCGACGAACTGGCTCCGGCCGAGGTGACCCCGCGGCAGCGGACCCGTCGCCGGGCCGCCGGGCGGGCCGCGGGCGCGCCGGAGTCGCCGAACTGATCCGAGGCGTCGAACCGGAGAACTCGCAGCACAGGCCCCGCCCGCACGGCGGGCGGGGCGCCGCCGCGGATCGCGTTCGAAGTGGTGGCGACCCGGTTTGGTGCGTGGGGTGGCAGTCCTGTAATCTTGGACAGTCGCTGCCCGGTGACAGCACCGTGTTGTGTTGAGAAAAACGCTGCGCTGTCATGAGATCCGGCTCGAAACGAGCCCTCCGGTGCGGAAGAAGTACCGAGGCGGCGGTGACTATCAGACCAGTCGTACGGCGGTTTCCGGTGTCCACCGGCAGGCGGCCGTGTGAGCAGAGTGCCGAGCACTAGTTGAGGAAAGAGGGCAGCCGACCGATGGCAACGTACGCGATCGTCAAGACCGGCGGAAAGCAGTACAAGGTCGCGGTCGGTGACCTGGTGAAGGTCGAGAAGATCGAGGGTGAACCGGGCACGGCCGTATCGCTGTCGCCGGTGCTGGTGGTTGACGGCGCCGAGCTGACTACCGATGCCGACAAGCTGGCCAAGGTTTCGGTGTCCGCCGAGGTGGTCGAGCAGACCAAGGGCCCGAAGATCCGGATCCACAAGTTCAAGAACAAGACCGGCTACCACAAGCGTCAGGGCCACCGTCAGAAGCTGACGGTCCTGAAGGTCACCGGCATCAAGTAATTTCGACCTAGCGGAACCACCCGGTTTCGAATCGAGGAGTTTTCAGCCATGGCACATAAGAAGGGTGCGTCCAGCTCTCGCAACGGTCGCGATTCCAATTCCAAGCGGCTGGGTGTGAAGCGCTTCGGCGGCCAGGCCGTCAAGGCCGGCGAGATCCTGGTTCGCCAGCGCGGAACCCACTTCCACCCCGGCGTCAACGTCGGCCGCGGCGGCGACGACACGCTGTTCGCCCTCGAGGCGGGCGCGGTCCGGTTCGGCACCAAGCGGGGCCGCAAGACCGTCAACATCGTGGTACCGGAGCCGGTGCAGGCCTGAGCCGCGCCGGAGCCTTCTCCACACATTCTTCGAAGCGGGCCAGGGTTTAGCAGATAAACCCTGGCCCGTTCGCCGTTCCGGGAGGCTCACCACCACCGTCCACCGAAACACAGAGGTCCAGCTGGCATGTCCAAATTCATCGATCGTGTGGTACTGCACGTCCGCGCCGGTAAGGGCGGCCACGGCTGTGCCTCGGTGCATCGGGAGAAGTACAAGCCGCTCGGCGGACCCGACGGTGGCAACGGTGGCAACGGCGGGGATGTGATTCTCGAAGTCGACCCGAACGTGCACACGCTCTTGGACTTCCACTTCCACCCGCACGCCAAGGCCGGCAACGGCAAACCCGGCGAGGGCGGTAACCGCGATGGCAAACAGGGTTCGGAGCTGCTGCTGAAGGTGCCCGACGGCACTGTCGTCATCGATGACGACGGGGAGGTCGTGGCCGATCTGGTCGGCGCCGGCACCCGGTTCGTAGCGGCGCGCGGTGGCCGCGGCGGCCTCGGCAACGCGGCGCTGGTGTCGCGTGCCCGCAAGGCGCCCGGCTTCGCCCTGCTCGGTGAGGAGGGCGAGGAGCGCGATCTCGTGCTCGAACTGAAATCCGTCGCCGATGTCGGTCTGGTCGGCTTCCCCTCGGCCGGAAAATCCTCGCTCGTCTCGGTGCTCTCGGCGGCCAAGCCCAAGATCGCCGATTACCCCTTTACCACGTTGGTGCCGAATCTCGGCGTGGTGTCCAGCGGTGACACCACTTTCACCGTCGCCGATGTTCCGGGCCTGATCCCCGGCGCCAGCGACGGGCGCGGGCTGGGGCTGGACTTCCTGCGGCATCTCGAGCGATGCGCGGTGCTGGCCCACGTAGTCGATTGCGCCACACTGGAACCCGGCCGCGATCCGATCTCCGATGTCGACGCGCTCGAGGCCGAACTGGCCGCCTACCGCCCCGCCCTGCAGGCCGACGCCGGGCTGGGCGATCTGGCCGATCGGCCGCGCGTCGTCATCCTCAACAAGGCCGACATCCCCGATGCCGCCGAATTGGCCGAGATGGTGACGCCCGAGTTCACCGAGCGCGGCTGGCCGGTGTTCACCATTTCCGCGGTGAGCCGGGAAGGCTTGCGGCCGTTGATCTTCGCTCTGGCGGACATGGTCCGCGAGTATCGCGAGGCGCATCCGAAAGCGGCGCCGAAGCGTCCGGTGATCCGGCCCGTGGTGGCCGGGGAGACCGGCTTCACCGTCGAACCCGATCCGGAGGTCGAGGGCGGATTCATCGTCCGCGGGGAGCGCCCCGAAAGATGGGTGCGCCAAACGCAGTTCGACAACGACGAGGCCGTCGGCTACCTGGCCGACCGGCTCGCGCGCCTCGGCGTCGAGGACGAACTGGTCCGCCAGGGCGCCGAGCCCGGCGCCGAGGTCACCATCGGCGATGTGAGCTTCGAGTGGGAGCCGCAGATCTCGGCCGGTGTCGATATGGTGATGACCGGGCGCGGGACCGACCCCCGCCTGGACCAGACCGACCGCATCTCCGCCGCCGAGCGCAAGCATGCCTCCCGGGTGCGCCGCGGCCTGGTCGCGGAGGACGAGGACCAACCGTGATGGCCCGCCACGCCGGTTTCGCCGGTGTGCGCGGGCATGCCGGTCCGGTGGTCGTCGTGCGTCACGGTGGTGGCGCGTCAAGTGAGTGAGTGTTGTTGTGGCACAGGTGGATTCTGACAAGGGAGCGGTAACTACTCGGCAGTCGATCCGGACCGCGCGCAGCGTGGTGGTCAAGATCGGCTCGTCGGCGCTGACCAGCCTGGAGGGCGGACTCGACAACGCGCGTCTGGACAAGCTCGCCGAGGCGATCGAGGCGCGTATGCGCGCCGGGTCGGATGTGGTGGTGGTGTCATCCGGCGCGATCGGCGCCGGCATAGCCCCGCTCGGATTGGCCTCCCGCCCAAGGGATCTCGCGACGAAACAGGCCGCGGCGAGCGTCGGCCAATTGGCGCTGGCCCACGCCTGGGGCACCTCGTTCGCCCGATTCGACCGGGTTGTGGGGCAGGTGTTGCTCACCGCGGGTGACTTCGCCCGGCGCGAACACCACCGCAACGCACAGCGCACCCTCGACCGCTTGCGCGCCCTGCACGCGGTCGCGGTGGTGAACGAGAACGACACCATCGCCACCGAGGAGATTCGCTTCGGTGACAACGACCGGCTGGCCGCGCTGGTGGCGCATCTGGTCGGTGCGGATGCGCTGGTTCTGCTGTCGGATGTGGATGGACTCTACGACGGCGACCCCCGCAAGGGCGCCGCCACGTTCATTCCCGAGGTGCGCAGCAGTGCCGACCTCGACGGTGTGATCGCCGGTAGCGGTGGCGCGCTCGGCACCGGCGGTATGGCGTCGAAGCTCTCGGCCGCGCGCCTCGCCGCCGACGCCGGCGTGCCCGTCCTGTTGGCCGCCGCCTCCGACGCGGCGCTGGCACTGCGCGACGCCTCGGTGGGCACGGCCTTCGCCGCGCGTCCGATCCGGTTGTCGGCCCGCAAGTTCTGGGTCCGCCACGCCGCCGACAGCCGCGGCGCCATCCACCTCGACGCCGGCGCCGTCAGAGCCGTCGCGCATTCGCGCCGGTCGCTCCTCGCCGCCGGCATCACCGGCGTCAGGGGCCGCTTCTACGGCGGTGATGTGGTCGACCTGCTTGCTCCCGACGGCCGTACCGTGGCGCGCGGCGTCGTCGAATACGACAGCACCGAACTGCAGGCCATGGCCGGCCACTCCACCTCCGAACTGCCGGAAGGTATGCAACGCCCCGTCATTCACGCCGACGATCTGGTGAAGTTGTAGGGACGTCATCCCCAGCGCGAATGCCACGGGTCATCCCCGCCACCGCCATCCCGCGCTGATCACCAGCTCTACCCGGTCTGGGCGGTCGATGCGTTCCCCCGGCCACCGCCCCGGACTGCCGACATCTCTCGCGATTCCGACTCCTGCGCACCCCGGCGCGGATACCCCGGGTTGGTCGGGAGTCGCCGGTGTGTCGGCCGTCTGGCGAATATCGATCATCCCGGCGGCGATACCCCGGGTTGGTCGGGAGTCGTGGGCGTATCGGTGTTGGGGATGGGACCGGTGATACCTGGCTGACCTTCCTGGTCGGTGAGCGGAGGCGCCGACGGGGCGGGTGGGCC
>NZ_PSZE01000025.1 GCF_002933465.1 Nocardia nova | reverse complement strand
CGTAGCAACGGGAATCTGCGCACGATCGGGATCATCGGCGGGTTGGGGTTGGCGATTGTGCTGGGGTTGTTCGGGTGGTCACGCATGGGGCGGGCGCGGCGGTAGATCGCGATCGTCACGCCTAACGGCATGCCCTAGGCTAGCTGCGATTCAGCCATTCGAAGTCGCGCTGCCAGTTGCTGAACCACTCGTCGAACCATGGATGCCGACGTGCAAGCGGCACGATCCATTGAACCGTTTCGGCGTAGTACCGGGCACGCTTTTCTGGACGTGGATGGGTGTCGAGGCGTTGAACATTGCTCAGTCGATCGGCGAGCTTCAACAACACGACATCAGATGGAGCATCCGCAAGCCGCGCGAGGTATGCCCTCTTATCTTCTTTCGGCCCCTTTGTGACCCAACCGACCAGGGCAGCAACAGAATCGCCGAATTCTTCGCGTATCTGGTCAATCGTCGTGTCAGTATCCTCGACGACGTCGTGCAGAGCTGCGGCCACAAGCAGATCTGCGTCCGTAATGCCGAGCCCGTCGACCAATACGGAAATCACTTCACGAAGGTGTTCGACATAGGGCTCACCCGCAGGGCGCCGTTGTGGACCGTGCGCACGCTCGGCGAACTGCAGCGCGCAAGACAAGCGGGGTTCGGTCTCCGACGACAACCGTAGCTTGCACTCCGGACCGAAGGTACGAAGGACAGATCGACGCTCAGTCACCGTCACTCCCTCGTGTTTGTTTGGCCACCACCTCGAACGACCTGGTCTTTCCCACCAACTTCAGTGCGCCTGATCTTGCGGTGTATATCGCCGTGACACTGTCGCCGCCGCGCTCCGCAGGGAGCACCAGATCGGAGTCATAGTGTTCTAGCCCTCCGACAGTCCAACCGGACCTTGACAATGAATCGGCAACCGCGGCCATCGTCGTCCCACCGTCCTCCGCACGGTGACGTATGGAAACCGTTGCGTCGCAACCATACGTTTCTCCCACAGCGCCGATACGAGCAGGACCCCGCCGCCGTACAGCGCTTTCTCGGGACACGGTTACATGGCCGGACGGAACGGCCTCGGCGGCAATAGTCAACAACTCGTCTCGAAGCTTTAGACCGGCGGATTCAGCTGCCGCAACAGTTTCGGGCAACGACGTTTCCGGTGTTTGCGGGGAGAAAACCGGCAACGTCGGCCTAGGCTTTCCGTCCGGCAGCTCGCGATCCCGCCACTCCGGCCAAGATGGCAACGAAAGGCGAGGGCTTCTCGCTACGATCGTTTCGTTCTCGACCTCGGCAATGATATGGGCCTTGCTCAACGCATCCGATGCTGCTGCGCGATCCGCGGACGCCGTCTCGCTGTCCGGATAGTCCCGGCCGTCGATGACGAACACTGCGGTCAGGTCGTCGTAGGCAGCCCCGATGTAGAACACGAATCGGTGGAACCTTCGACTCGCCTGCTCGGCTACGGCCATCATCTCCGTCACTCTCGTGTCTCTGCTTGATCCTGCGCGGCCGCCTCGGCCATCAGACGCAATATGAGATCCTCCTCGTACGATGATATCGAAACATAAGGCTTGTAGAAGGTATTGTGCTCGATATCCGCCGCAATAGATGCACGCTGCGTCGTCAACTGGAGTTCGAATGTATACGGCATACCGTTGACCTCGGATTTGATGATCATCGGAATTACGCGATACGAAGGCGCCTTAGATTTGGGGTGCGCATACATATTTTCTATTTCGAGTATCCGTCCGGCGTCTCCGGTTCCGAAGTGATTCTTCACACGCTCGAACACTGCGGCCAGCGCCTTCATATCGTGCACGGTGATTCGGCCACCTACTGCGTCGATGACGTCACCGACCTCGTAGTTCGGCCTTCCAGGGGCACCGGCTCGACCGAGCAGCATCCTCTGCACCTTGTCGAGCAATCCGTCGCCGTCCTTGCTACGCACGCTGACCGTCATATCACCGAATTCTTTGCGCAAATCCTCCGCAATAGCGTTCAACTCATTTTCGACCGACGGTTCTACCAGACCGGCGAGTCGATGTGCATATTCGTTGACGGCCGCTCGATCGGCTTCGGAAGGATTGCGGCCCACCGTCCGCGCTTCGTCTCGCAACTTCGCGGCCGCTACATACTCGTTCTTGCGGGAGCGACCATCGGCATCCATATTGATGTGCGGCTCGATCGATTCGAAAAGTGGGCCACGCCCTGGATTTTCCGACCGATACGCCTCCAGATCGTCACCGTATCGTGTGAGTTCCCGAAAGGAGGTCAGTCCGGCGACCAATTCGACAGTCCTGGCATGCATGTGCGGATCCCGCAGCGCCGAGGTGATCCCCAAGGGGTGCGGGTCTGCCACCAGCCGATTCAGAACCGAGGCCAGTGCCGAGGAGTGTTGACCGATGCTGTCTTGAATCGCCCGCTGAACCGACTCCAGCGGAAGTTCATGTGCGCCATTGTCTGCCGATGACTCCGGCATCACCCCATCGTCCGGCTGCCATTCGCCGGGCGCCTCGCCGTGACGCGCAAACGCCCCTGCATCATCCGGTACGGATCCAGAGTTCTCCCCGCGCTCCCCTAGCTCTCCCAGGTCCCCTCGGTCGGCCAGACTCCGTCCCGGCTGCTCCGCATCTCCGCCCAGGCTATGACGTTGTCCGCCATCGGCGCCGGCGGCTGGTACTGGAACGTGGTCTTGTCGATCGTCAGCTGATATTCGGCGTTCTCCTGCGGAGGATCGGTCAGTGAAAGGATCTGAACGTCGTATTGGATCGTTTCCGGAGTCTCGTCGATCCGTTTGATGCTCAGCCGCCATTGGCGCGGGTAGATTTGATACGCCGTCGGCGGGCGACCGGTCCGCTTCGCGTCCCGGAAGTCGTCCGCGATCATCATGCCGCTCCAACTCGGGTACTCGAATACCGTCCCGTTGTCCGCGTCGATCACCAGATTGGTCATGCCCACGTTCTGGCCCGTATCGATCTCCTGCTGGGTTGGGATCGACTGAACCAGCCAGCCGATCTCGAACGGATACAGGCGAAATCTGCGCTCGGGGTTGAAGATGCGGGCCAGGTACTCCTCCACCTGTTCCTGAGTGCGGTACTCCGCCATGTGTTCCTCCTCGCGGATCCGGGATGGGCGTAAACCACAAACGCAGTGAACCACCCGCCATGTGTTCCGGTGGGTGCGCCGACATCGTCCCTGCTTGCGGATCCCACCACACCGGTCCAGTCGCGTCGTGGGGGTAGACGATGACGGTCGCGTGGGTGCCACCCGGGGTAGGCGACCCGTCGCGCTCGTAAAGAAGCTCGCCCGTCATCAGGTCACGAGCGTGCCATTCGTTGACCACCAGCGCCGACGAACCGGGCCCCATCTGGTTAATCGTGTCGTGCAGAGCCACAAACTGTTCAGGCAGCGGGCGTCCGTCTGGGAACTGATACAGCCTGTCGCCGATCCAGTTCGCAGCTCTCTCCACGCCGTGGATCTCACCGCCGCGCCTGTCAATCGTGCTGTCGGGCAGCACATCCGGCCACCTCGGTGCTGCGACCTCCGGCCGTCCGTAAAATGAAGCCAACGCCGACAAGGAACAATCCAGACAGTTGTTGCCGCGCCCTTGAACCCGGGGGCCCCCATCGTTGATCAGACGGCCGTAACCATTGGTGCGCGGATCCGCGCCGACCTGGAACCGATCACCGTCACGGAGGGCATCCTCCACCATGGCCTGATACTCGGCGCGCTCGACCGGCCGCAGATTTCCGGTTCCGTAATTGCGATGTTGCGCCGGACTTTCGACCGCCGAGTTCGTATTCGCGTGAGCGATATCGTTACTCAGCTCACGCACACTGCCCGGCCCGAGGCCGAGATGCGATTCCGGTGAAAGCCCGAGTTGCTGGTGCAATTGTCGCGCGATCGCCTCGGGCGGGGTTCCCGGATGCCAGCTACCGGGCGAATCACTCACATGCATATGGATATTCGCTGCGTTGGGGTCGGCCGTATGGACCAGATCCACAAGCACCCGATCACCGGACAGCAGCCGCCAGCCAGTGTTGAAAGCTCGGTCGGTAGCGAATTGCGCGTTCTCCCACAGGCGCTGGACGTCATGAGGTGAGACGTGACCGTCATGCGTGACATTCACGCGCAGACTCACGACGGTTACCGGGCCACCAGGAGCATGCGGATAGCGTCGGACGTCGTAGGCGGGCCGTTGACTGTCGCGGTCTGTACGGACCGGCGTGATCCGATCACCCTCCGGCCGTTGGTTCCGATAGAACTCACGCTCGCGACGCGCTTGCCGGGCACGCTGCACCTCAGGGGAAAGGGGCCGCTGAGGCGGGTGACCCCCGTCGTTTCGGGGACCGTGCGGACTGTTGGCACTGTCCCGCGGCGCCGGCGCGGACCTCTGCCGCGGATCATGCGGCGGTGTGTGATTCGGCGGGGCCTCGCTCGACCGAGGAGCAGATCGCGGGGGCTCATGGTTCGGAATCGAGCGAGTCGGAGGCCGATCCACCGGGCGATGCGGCGGCGTCGGATTCGTATGCCCATGCTCGGTGAAGCCGCGCGTATTCGGCCTGTGCTGCATGGGCGACGGAGCTTCCGGGTGAGGACGCACAGGTCCCGGTGCCGGCCGAGGATGTTCTACAGGACGAGGCGGCGTGCTGTTGACCCATGGCGGGGTCGGACTCGATCCACGCCCGTAGTTGTGGTCGGGCGGATTCGACTCCGGTGCCCGATTATCCGGAAGCGGAGTGGGCGTGCGCGGTTCGGGCTGCCTGGGCGTATGCACGGGTTGGTGCGGGCCCGGTCCATCATGCAGCGGTGCGCGCGTTGCCGATTCGCCTGTGTGTGGTGCGCGGAGATGCTCCGGCGGGCGGTTGGACAAGGGCGCTCGGTCAAGCGTCGGGTCGACCGAGTGCGGCTCCTGTCGAGGTGTCGGCGCACCGTGACGCGGCTCGTGTGGCGGTATCGGCGAATCGGATTCGGGTGCGCGCGAGGACAACCACGGCTCGGACGGCCGATTCCGCGCCTGCACCGGTTCCGTTGGATTGTGTTGCGATGCAATAACTTCAGGTTCAGGGAGATTGTGTGTCTCGGCGAATCGCGGATTATCGAGATGCGTGAAATTCGGGTTGTAAATCGGTTCACCCACGGAGACCGATACCTGATTTCCGTCACGGTCGAGAATGAGCTCCCGTGGCCATATTCGATAGATCGTGTCGCCGGTGATGCCTCCGGGCGCGAGGATCTCAGCTTCCTGATGAGTGCCTGCGAAACCGTACTTCGATGAACTGTGTGCGGTCGCGTCATGGAACGTCGCGTCCACATCGATGCCGTACGGGTGATACAGCTCGTGCATGTAGCGGATCTGCCGGAAGTTGCCGTCAGGCAACTTCTCCAGGAGGCCCCGACCAGCGAGTTCCTCCATATCTCCGGTCATGCCCGGTTCCCGGCTGACAGTCCGCTCAGGACTGGTCGACAACGACAGCAACCCGTCCGGAACACCGCCGGCGGTGCCGACGTGCTTAGCGATATTCAGATTGTTCGGATCCCGCGAGGCAAATCCCGAAGAAAAGATCTCCGGACCTCGTGAGTCCATCCGGAACAGAGCATTCTTCGCGTCCAAGAACTCGGAATCGGCGCTGAGGTCCCGCCAAAGAGGAACGGCCCCATCACCGATTTGACCCACTATGAATCCGTTCGGGTCGACCGCTGCGACTGCTTGGTCCAACGCACCGACGGGCATATCACGGGTCAGATGGCGAGGGAGCTGGTCCGCCGGGCAGCCCGCATCGAAGACCGTAGGTTCGAGGCTGGCATACCGACGCTTGTTGCGTGGGTCGAAGATCCTCTGCTCGGCAACCTCGGTGAGGTATTCCTTTGTGAGAACTTCGGGGGTCTCGTAGACGGTCCGGTCGACAGCGATGTCGGAGCGGACCCGCTCGTAACCCCAGTTCCCGTAGACCACCCGCCCCTCGCGGATACCGCGAACGACCTCTTCGATCGTCCAGCCGTGTTCCCACGCGAATTTCCGGACGGCCTCTCTTTCCGTGAAATCCAGTCCGCTGAGATCTGGACCCGAAGTGGAATGACCGGGTTCAGGTACCGAGGTCGTCGGTTGGGCGAGAACCGGAGGCGAAAGTTCCGGAGGATCGCTCAGGCTTGAATCCCGCCCCCGCCCGGCCAGTTCGGGTCGTTCCCCTTCCGCGCCAGGATGCGTCCGGCCACCTTCGTCACCAGCGGGTCGTCCGCCGCCTTGACGGCCGGGCCGTTCTTCTCGATCACCAGCTCGCGGTTCAGTTCCGTCTCGCTGCTCCCGAACCGGTAGGTCACCTCGGTCTCGGTTTCCGCTGTCTTCCGGTAGAGCACGTACAGAACCATCTTTTTCTCCGGAACCCCGCTCGTTCTCGTCACCGCTCAGGAAGCGATCACTCCGTTGCTGGGCCACTGCTTCTCGCGTTTGGCCCGGAGCATGATCTGGCCCGCGGCCGATCGGAAGATCACGTCCTCCGGTTGGTCCGTGCGGGGCGTGTTGTTCGCCTTGTCGATCGTCAGGGTGCGATCCAGGGCTTCTCGCGTCTCCCCGAACCGGTACTCCACCTCGTCCGGGGTGTTCCTGATTTGGTTGTAGTAGATCAGTAGCGCCATCGTGTGACCCCCAGAATGTGTCGTACCGCTCGCCTGAGCGCGGGGCCGCGACCTCGGCCCAGTTGTGGTCAATATTGGCATGCGCATGCGCGTCCTGATACAGCGCGCCCGGGTGGTCGCGGTAGTGGTTGGCCTCCGCGAACTCGTGCTCCAGCAGTACGAGGTCCGCCGGATCAGGACGGCCCGACCGCAACCGGATCCAGGCCTCGGCAATGTCGGGGTCCGCGTCGTAGCGCCGGTGAACAACCTCACCGTCGTAGTCGCGTATCGGATGTTCCTCTCGGAACAGGTGGTCCTTGATCCGGCGAATATCTTCTCGCGAAAAATGACTACCGTCGGCGCGCGGATGATCAGCGAGAACCCGAGCCATGTGGTCGATATCGCTGTCGTCACTCCGGAAGCGTTCGTAGGCGTCGTCAGCCCATTCGAATGCGGCGAAATCGTCACGCGGCCTGATCACACCGCCGGCATTGACCTCCGGTGGGCTGTCGGGAACCCCTTCGTGCGAGGCAGTCTCGGCCGGCTTCGCGTTCGTGGGGCGATCGTCGACGGGACTGTGCACAGGCGGCGAAACGGCAACCGGGACCGGTTGCGCTTGCTGCGCGGCGGGGGTGCTGAGCGGATCGCCGATGATCTCGGGTCGCCCGTTCGGCTGGTGATCGCTGTGCGAAAGACCTTGCCGGGATTCATTTTCGGGAGCACCGTGCTGCGGTTCCGCAAGCGTGCTCCCGTGCCCGGAATTTCGAGGAGCCGAATCCCTTCCCGAATCCGGTGGAGCAGAAGTGACCGTTCGCGGTCCGCCCTCCGAGACATGCTGCGGCCCAGCGGTGTTGCGCGAGCTCGGCCCATCCGCCGTGCGGCCAGGGATGTCGGGTCGATGCTGACGCGGCGGCGCGCCCGAGGGCCGCTCGGCAACGGACGGTCGATGCGATGCCTCGGGAACCGGCCGGACGGCGGCATCGGGCCGAGCTGTATGGACCGGCCGGGCGGGTGTGGGCTCCGGACGCGAAGTGGGCCCGGCGGCCGGTGGCTCGGTAGTCCGGTGCACGGACGCATCGGCTGCCGGTGAGCGCGGAGGTTCCGGAGCCCGCTGGGGTGAGGCCCCGCGGTCCGCAGCCGGCCCCGGCGTATCCGGACGCGCCGGGACCTCGGATGTGGGACGTGCCGCAGGCACTGGTCGCTCGGCACCCGCAACGTTCGGGGCCTGCGAAGGAGAAGGCGCCGCACGATCCGAGGACCCCGCCGGCGCGGAGGCCGGCTGATTCGCCGGCCCGGGTTCGGGAGTTGTCTGCGACCCGGAGTTCACGCGCGCTTCGGACGGAGGTCTGGAGTCGCCGCTCTGGTGTGTGCTCGAATCAGGTTGGGCGGCAACGGATGTCTCATGCCCCGCAGCCACTGTGGCCGCGCGATCCGCGCCGGTTGCCGGAAGGGTTTCCGCCGGTACGGTACCCGGGTCCTGATGGGTGGTACTCGACGGATGTGTGCCGTCGGCGGCGGAGGGAGTTTCCGCGTCCGAAGGCGAAGGCCGCGAGGGCGGCTCGGCGTTCGGCGCGTGATCCGAGCTGCCGACGGCAGGCTTGTCCGGCGTCGACTCCGGGTGCGGGCCCGCCGAAGAATCACCATGGCCGGACGAGGCGTTGTGCTCGCCGGGCTTACTGGCCAGGCCACCTCCGGCGCCCTCCAACAAAGTGCCCGGATCGATCGAGTGATCGGGGTTGGTCGCCAACTGAGCGGCGGCATTGCCGACGACGTTGCCCGGGAGCTCGGCAACGTTCTGGTCGACGTACCGGCCGGCGAACGACGCCAACTTCCCAGGGTCGCCGTCTCTGGTAAGAGCGGCGGCAACTCCGTCGTCGAGTTTGCCGGACAGCAATCCACTCGCCGGCGCGGCGATCCCACCCGCGATCGCGCCCGAGGCCGCGGCTGTGCCCAGCGAGCCCCAGTCGAATCCGTCCTCCCGATGTCCTTCCATGAGCTCGATCGCTTGCGCGGCGGCATCTGTGCCCGCACCGAAAGCCGTGCCGACGACCGCGCCCACACCTACCTTGACAGCCACGCCTGCCATGCGCTCGCCGAGAAAGACCGCCCCTTTGGCGGCTATCTTGCCGATCAGCTGCTGAACCGCCTTTTGGATGGCGATTTTGGCGCCCACCACAGCCCCGGCCTCGGCGACCTGACCAACCCCCGGCACAAACGTCCACAGCAGACTTGCCAACATCGCCATCGCAGAGATGTAGATGGTGAGTTTGGCGTGCTCGGTATCGGTAGCCCCGTGTTCGAGCTGCTTCGCGAAGCTTTCGCAGTCGTTGATCAGTTTCTGCAGGTCACTGCCGTCGCCGCCGGCAATGTCCTGCCAATAACTCGACATGGCATCGTGTGCTTTGCCGTCGATCGCCGACAGCGTTTCGGCCATTGCCTGGCCGGCCGGGTGCTGCAGCTTCTTCAGCGCCTCGGCCATGTCGGACCAATGCTGGGCCGCACGCCGCATGGCGTCCTCGTCGCCCTCCGGCCAGTGCCCCAGAATGAAGTCCGACAAATAGGGAATCTGGGGCGGCTTCCACAACGTCACGCGACCGCTCCCCCGCTATACCTTGCGAATACCGTCGGCGCTGGCCTGATCCTGATTCTGAACGATCGCGGCAGTCCCGGTGATCTTGTCGCCAGTCGCCTTCAACGCCGCCGCCAACTTTGCCAATCCGTCCAGCGTCTGATTGACACCCCCGTCGCCGTCCTGCGGATAGTTCTTCTCGAACTCTTTACCCGGCCCGTCTCCACCCCAGCAGCGTCCCTCTGCAGCCAGCCCGGTCCGCAACTTCTCCAGGGCCGTTTCGACTTCCTCTCCCAGAGCCTCGAACTGAGGCGATATTGCCCGCAACCGCTCCGGGTCAGCAAAAAAGTCGACCACGACCACCCTCCCTCATCGCCCTACGCCGCCCTTCACTTCGACGTGGCAACCTCGGCATCGGTTCCACGAATCTTCCAGCACGCCAACGAGTTACTCGGTTCTGGTTCGAGACTCCGACAACCGTTCGCGCACTTCGCGCATGCTGGGCACGCCCGGCATGACCTCATCGATGTCGGCCATACCGTCGACTACCGATTGGATGGGTTCGAGGATCTTCGCCCGAGCCTGAGCGGCCGCCTCGACACCACCGCGAATGGCCGCGTTCAGATCCTCGGTCAACTGCCGCGGTGTGCTGCGCCGGAAAGCATCCTCGGCAATCGTGATCTCAGTGACGATTCCGGACCCGTCGACCGTCACCCGTGCGAGATCGTTCGGCGTCGTCGCCCGCACCCGCAACGCGGCGAGCTTTCCTTGGATCTTCTCCAGTTCGCCTATCTCACGCTCGAAATCGTCCTGCATCGAATTCAGGGTCGAGCGCAACCCGTCGTTGGCCGACCGAACCTGTTGACGCTCCCACTCATCCACCACCCCGCTCCTTCCCTGCGACGCAACGGAGCCACTGCATATCTCTACGCAGCCGACGATCACTCGGTGCCGGCATCGCGCCCATGACGATCGAGCCACTGCCGCCACAGGTCGAGGAGATCGGTTCCGGGAATTGTCATCACGGCCGCCTCGCCAGGATTCACGACCACGCTCATCCCCGGACGGGGGCATATGTCCTCGAGCAGTTGCATACCTGAAATTTCCCGGCGCAGCCAAGGATTCACATCCTTACGCAGCTGGGCGGCGGAGGAGTAGACCGTAATCTCTGGCTTACCATTCCACATCTCGATCGGCCAGCCTCGCTCACCGTTCGGATCGTCCTCGGGAAGGACCGTGATGAACTGCTGACGGCTGAACAACTCGATGAATCTTTCGAAGGTCTGATGTCCGCGAATAGTCCGCCACATGACCAGTTCGAACTCGTTGGTCAGCGGCTGAAACGCATACTCAGGACTCGGCACATAGTCCGGGTTCAGCCATGCCCGGTTGATCTCCCCGTTCTCGTCGGAGCCCCAACCACACACGTAGTCGTGCGGCCACCGTGCCTCACCCGGCTTGATGCCCGTCTCCGTGTAGTAACGGAACTTGCCGGGATTGGCGCGTGCCCACTCGCGATCCTCATCCGTCAGCGGTGGCATCGCAGACCACGGATCGCGGTCCACTTTTCCAGTCAGTTCCAGCATTTCCCTACCCCATGCATCGTCATCATCGAATCGCCCACAACCCCGTCCGCCGGAAGACTGCGCCGAAAACGCTACCGCAGCCAGGATTCCGGCGGACCGTAGCCCTCAGCCCGGGCTTCGTCCTCATCGGTCCAGTCCGAAGGCATGACGACCACGTCTCGGCCGACACTCTGCGGCTTGCGTCGTTCGGCCGCCCGCATCCTCGCGCGCTCCGCCGCCTCGGACAGCAGACGGTCACGCTCGGACCGTTCGTCTGCCGCCACCTCTCCCGGAGTTTCCGATCGCTCCTGCTGCTCATCTCGCAGTTTTTCCCGCAGCTCCGCGAACAGTTCCGCCCCACCGCTCGTAGTTCGCGCATCCACCTCCAGGAAGTGTTCCTGGACGCCACGTGAACCGGCCCGATAGTCGGCGAGGATTCGGTCGAATTCCGCTGCGTAATCAGTCATTTCGCGTCACCCGTGTCAATTTCGATCTTCACACCGGCAGTAGACGGCCGCGTCGCCGCCGAGTCCACGGTCGCGGCGACCTGGCTGGGCCCGGTAGGCGCCGATCGGACGCTCTCCAACGGACCCACCGTGGCCAATTCGGGACCGGCAGGGGGCGATTGCGACGCACCCCCCTCCAACGGACCTACCGTCGCCAGTTCGGGGCCTGGGCCGTCGGGCCCCGCCGGCCCGTCGGGTATCTGTCCGTCGCCACCGGGGACCGTTGTCCACAACGGCTTCGGAGGAACGATCCCGCTCGGCTGACGCTCGGAATCCGGCGCGGACTTGCCTCCGCCTCCCGGCGCGTGGGGCATTCCACTCATCGGCATACCGGGTGTTGCAGGGGCGTTCGTTCCCGCACCGGACCCCGTGCTCGGGTTCTCAGCTCGAGGCTCGACTGCATGTCCGGGCACCGAGCCCGGCGTAGCGGTTCCCGAGGGCGCCGGTGTCAACGACTGCGCCGAAGACCCCGCCGCAGAAGCACCGCCGGGCCCGGGGCCAGGGCCAGACGACCGCGCACCGCCCGGATGCGAACCCTTCTCGTCGGAAGGTCCGCCCGCGGCGGGATCTGCCGACTCGTCCGGCCCGGGCATCAAGAACGGCACACCATCCTTGATTCCCATCGAATACTCCTGCGACTTCCCGTCGGGCCCGGTAACTTTCGCTGTTATCGTGCCGTTCGGCGACTGCGTGAACGTGAGGTTTCCACCCAACGCGCTGAGATTGGCCAGCTCTTTCGAGCCGGGCAGATTCTTCACATCGGTCAGCTGCGAACCGACGCCGGACAGCTGAGACCCGAGGCCGGAGAGGTTGCTGCCCAGCGACCCCAAACCTTGCTGAGCGACGTTTTGGATCTGGCTGAGACCTTGCTGCAGGGTCTGGGTCAGCCCCTGCTGGACGGTTTGGCTTGCCTGGCTCGCGATTCCGGACAGGATCTGAGCTGGGTCGAACTGTGTAGCAGCAGGATTGGTTGCAGTCGGAGTGAGAGACGACGGCGTTGTCGGCAATGTCGGAGCGGCGGACGTGGGCGTAGTTGGCGCGCCCGGCCCCGTAACTGCCGAACCTGGCCCGGTATTGGACGGCTGATTCGGATTCTGCCCGCCGGGCGGTTGCGGGAACGGGGTTGTGTCGTGACTGTCGAGTAGGTCCATCACTGGTTTGTAAGCCTGGCGAATGTAGTAGTCAGCGAGCGCGCACTGATGCACCAGGGCGGTAAATGCCTCGCGGACTGCGTACGCGAAATGATCCTTTAGCCAGTTCTGGCAGGCAGTGCGGATTTTGTAATTATCATCGCCGCCCTTGCTCGCGCCCACTCCCTCGATATGAAATTGGGCGATCGCTACTTCGTTTTGCTTGCTGTGCAAATATCCCCAAGTCGTGCTTTCCGCTGCAACAGTGATTATCGTGCTTACGGGATCTTCAGCGCCATCCAACCGCATCGCGTGGCCCGCGACTGGACACTGGGGGCTGTCGAATGAGCGAACAAAGTTCGCTTTGTGCATGACAATCTCCCGCAAGACCTCCGGCAAACCCTCCAAGGCTGAGGCCACAGCCTCCAAGTACTGGGCTTGTTGGTCAGCATGTGCATGAAACCCTGCGAGATGATCCTTTGCTGCGTCTCCGCCTCGGCCCTCCCACACCTCCGGCACAGCGCCCGCAATACCGGCCAGATCAGCTGCGATATCTGCCGCCTTCGAGTGATCGCCATTACCGAACGCTGCCGCTTTTACCGCAGACGCCAGGTTCTGCAAGCCGGGGAGGTTCATATGACGCTGTTGGTCATACCACCTCCCCTGTAGTTCTAGCATCGAATTGTCCGGATCCGCCTCCGTATTGATCTCCCAGGCACCGATGGATTCGCCGCCAATGTTGAGCGGCGGGATGATAATCCGGTTGAAGCCTTCGTAACCCAATACGTCCCAGACGCGGTGATACCGAATCAAGGCGAGTCGGAACCACCCGAGCCCGAAGGCCCCGTTGTCCAGCAGGGCATTGACGTCTCCGGCAGTGACCGGAGGTTTGTCCGTCCAAATCTTCTTGGGGTCGAAGACGTTAGTGCCGTCATCAGTAAGGAAACGTGCGAGAGCGTTTTTGGCGTCATCACCGGCGCCCTGATACTGCTGCGCGTATTCTTGTGCCTTGGTCATCAGGACGTGGTCACACCTGTTGAGGCGTCGATCTGAGCACGGTTACCTTGGTCGGTCGCCACCGTCAGTTCCACAACTTGTCGCAATGCCCCTGCAGTCGCCTCCGATGCATCGGACCAGGACTGCAACATATTGACTAGCCCCTCGACTCCGGCCGAAATCTTCTTACCCTCGGCCTCATAGTCCTGCCCCGCATGCGACGGATCGAAGCCCACATTGGCGATGTTTGTCGCGTGTGCCTTCGTCGCACCGACGGCCGGATCCAACATCTGCGCCATACCCAGCACAGATTCGGGAACGAAACGCATGACCCCCTCCTGGTCTTCGATCTCGATGCATCGAGCGGCTCGCATCAGTCGAGCAGCCGCCGCTCGATCATCGCAGATCGAGCGGCGTGGTCGCCAGGTGGACGGTTCGAGCAAACGCGACGACCACCGGCCCAACCCACGCAAACATTCCGCCCCTTCCTGTCGCCCACCTGGCATGGTGGCCCGGTGAACCGTCCGACGCCTACTCACCCCCGAGTCCTCGTCATCGATCCCGCGCCGAGCGAGTTGGCAGTGGCTGAACTCGAAGGCTTGGCCCGGCTCGGTCTCGTCCCGACGGTCAACCTACGTCGAGTTGTGGATCGAACTGTTCGTTCCAGGATCGAACGGCGCTGGGATCGCACAGATTTCAATGGATTCAGCGCGGAAGAGATCCTGGCGGCCTTCGATCGTGGTGGCGGGTACGACGCGCTGAAATGTCGCGCAGGAATTCCGCTGAGCCGCACGGTCTTCGAGCAGATGACTACCGATCGGCACGAACAACCACTGCGCCTGGTCGCCAAGGCCGCCTCGGGGCTGGACAGTTTCGATCTCGATGCGGCCGACGAGTTGGGAGTCACGGTCTTGTCGACCCCCGGAGCCAACGCCGGTGCCGTCGCCGAACTGACGATCGGCCTCATGCTCGACGCGCTCCGCGGAATCAGCAGGCGGGACGCGGCTCTCCGGGCCGGCGACTGGGGCACTGCCGTCGACGGCATTCCCGTTCGGACTCTGTCGGATTCACGAGTGGGTCTCGTCGGCAGTGGCGCGATCGCACGGGCGGTAGCGGGCCGTCTCGTGCCGTTCGGGCCGGAGGTGTGGGTGCACGGGTCACCGCGATTCACTGCCGAACAGGCGGCGCACTGGCCCGCATACCGCGCCGAGAATCTCCGAGCCCTTCTGACCAGCTGCGACATTATCTCGGTGCATGTGCCGGCTACCGCCGCGACCGCCGGGCTCATCGGCGCGCGAGAACTGCGGTGGATGAAGCCGGGGTCGGTACTGGTCAACACTTCGCGGGCACAGGTCGTTCCGGAAGATGATCTCGACGCGGCATTGCGCGACCCGAGCTGCGGTCTCAGTCACGTCGCCGTCGACGTATTCGCGACGGAGGAAACGTCTTTCAGTTCGCGGTTGGCGTCCAACCCGCACGCGATGCTCAGCCCCCACGTGGGCGGTATGACGTCAGGGGCGATGAAAGCCAGTTCGGAGCTATTACTGACCGAGATCGCGCGCTTCTACGCGAACGCCGCTCTGCCTCCCCCGCCTTCGGCACTTCGGAAGATACCGCCTGACTGACATCAGGTATGGGAGCGATCAGCGATCGAGGTCACCACGAGCAGCCGAAGCGGTGAACGCCGACCACTCGGCACCGGTGAAGATCAACGCCGGACCGGCGACATCCTTCGAATCACGGACTCCTACAAGGCTGTCCGGAAGAAAGGCAACCTGTACACAGTTTTTGGATGCACCACTGCGACTGCTCTTGAACCACTGCGCGTCCGATAAATCGACCATCACGACGCATACTCCTTTGCCATCTGCCGGAGCATGGCCCGGCTGGCGACTGCATCCACGACGCTTCGCCGGAGATCCTCGTAAGCTCGATGATACCGCTCAACCGCACTTGGTTTTTCGAGATACAAATCGCCGATGAGACCTTCGACGTAGACCACCGTCGGCTCGAGCGCACGTCCGCTCCTGTCTTCTGTGCCGAAGTCGAGAATCACAAACGAACCGAGCGCATCGCCCATCGGAACACCGGCGCTGAACGGCAGGATGTGCACATTCACATTCGGCCGAGTACCGACATCGGCCAGATGTCGCAGCTGGGCAGCCATGACCTTCGGGCCACCAACCATGCACCGCAGCACGGATTCTCGAAGGATCACGTCGAGCTCGGCAGGCCGATGCTTCCGGGTGATGCGCGTCTGCCGACGCATCCTGAGCTGCACTCTCCGGGCGTGCTCGTCCACCGAATCGTTCGGATAGCCGATATGGAACAGGGCGCTCGCGTATGCCGGTGTCTGCAACAGTCCCGGGACGAGTTCCGGCTCATAGGTAGTGAGCCGGCATGCCGAGGCCTCCAGACCTACGTAGAAGTCGAAGTTCGCGGGCAGCAGATCGCCGTACTCACACCACCAACTCAGCTCATTGCCTTGCACTGCAAGTGCTTTCATGGCAGCCGTGTGCTCGTCGTCGAAGCCGTACATTCTGCACAGAGCATCGACATCCACCTCGCGGAGATGCGCCACCATCCCCCGCTCGATCCGCTGCAACGTACTCGCACTCCGCTGAATCAGCGCTGCCGCCTGATGCAGCGTCAACCCGCACTCCTCACGCCCGTTGCGCAGATACCGCCCGAGCTGCCGCCTGGGCAACGTGGACCCACACTCCGACATGCCTGCCTCCCTCCAGGTTCGCTTCGACCGTGGCAGCACATCACCACGCAATCCCCCACCGCCCCACCATCACGGAATCTCATTCGATCCCGGCATAATCCCAGCAAGGGTTGCATCTTTCAGAGCCTCCGGGAGGCAGATCGGACGGTCGAGGGAACCGCAGGCGCTCACCGAGCGTCCAGTAAGGTGAGTGGGACGCACGATGGGAGGGACGCCGATGGACGTGGGGCAGTCAACTGCCGACGCACTCTGGCAACAGGCGGTGGGTGGGACGTTCAAGATGGAGCCTGAGGCCGCACGGAGATGCGCACGCGTCTACGTCAGGTTCATCGAAAAGACCGTCAATCCACAGCTCAAGGCCGCACAGTTCCTGACACTGTTGTCAGGTTTCGGCGACTTCACATCGGCCACGGACCTCCAGACCGGATTTTCGTCCAAAGCCTCTCAGTTGGTCGATGCTTTGAACAGCGTGAAAACAGCGTCCCTCACGATGGCTGCAGCCCATTTAAGAGCGGCGCAATTGATAGACGACACCGAGTCCGCAAACGCACACGCGATCGAAACCGCGATAACCGGGGAGCATTAAATGGCAGCGGTTAGAAATTCCATCTTTGCAGCAATAATGGGCTCGATGGCGTTACTGCCCCTCGCCGCTTGCACTCACGACACCGAAGGTTCCACATCATCGAACAACTCGGACCAGCAGCATCCCGGTCCAACGTCGCCCCGTCCAACTCTGACCGATCCAAAACTGCAGCCTCCGACGCAAAGCTCGACCGAGTCAAGACCTGCGATCATCTTCGATCCGTGCACGTGGATCAGCGACGATACCGTCCGAAAATCTGGATTCGATCCGCGTACCCGCAAGCGCGGCCATGATCAAATCGCCGAAACCAGCTTCCTGACTTGCAGCTTCGATTCGGATTCCGGAGACACGATCAACTTCGACTCCCTATTGGTCAACTCCGGTAATGCACCATGGGACGAAGATCTTGCCAAAGTGCGCAACTACAGCCGGCCCGTGACAGTAAATGGCCGCGAAGCCATGTGGGTTCGGGACCCACAAGTGAAGAGTATGTGCCAGATCGACCTTCGTACCAAAGCCGGATTCGTTCAGGTCGCGGTCGCTACGAACGACCCTCAGAGCGAACGCCCCTGCGGCAACCTGATGAATATCGCCTCGAATATCGAAACCGAGATCGGCAAGGAAAACTGATCATGGGCAGTGACAATCAGCCCAACCCGCTTGCTGGATTGGGTCCGCTCCTTCCGGTCAACCCGCAAGAAGCCATTGACCGCGACTCCGCCAACAAAGCTCAGCGCGGCGCGGAGCAGACCCAGCAAAGCGTTCACCACCAAAGCACGGATCCTCCGTATATCAAGGATTTGGAACCCTGGGACACGCTCGGGCATGCCGACATCTACAAGATGGTCAACAGCATTAAACCAGATGTGATGCATGACCACGCAAAAGCCTGGTTGAATATCGGCGCAGCATTGGGCGGCGGACTGTTCGGACTGAACATATCGATTCAAAAGGAGTTGTCCGATGGATTCCACGGCCAGTTCGCCGGCGCGGCAGCGGATGCTGCCAAGAAGTTCGTGCAGCAAGCAACCGATGTCCAAGAGGTCATCAATGCAGTAGGCGCCCGGATTCATGCGGCGGCATATGGTGCGGAAGCCACCAAACTCGCTGTGCCGAGCCCTGATGGGAGCTCGGTCCCGGCGGTCGGAGGCACGGCGGCGCTGTTTCAGCGGCTCGGCGCGACCGCCCCTGGCCCAGCGATTCAAAACGACACACACCAAGAAGAGCTACGCCAACAGGCAATCGACGCCATGCGCAACAACTACGACCCCACCTACCGGCCCGCCGGTGAAGGCGTCCCTACCTTCGTTCCGGTCGAGAGCCCGGGCGGCGATGGCGCAAGCGTTCCCAACAATGGGCCGTCCATCAGTGCTAATGGGCCGAACAATTCCGGCAACCCGGACGGCACACATTCACCCGGTGAAACCAACCCGAACGACTCCACGGACAAATCCGACCCGAACGCCGCCCAACAGACCGATCCGGCCAGTGCGTCGCAGTCCGGGCAGGATTCGAGCCGAACCGGCAGCCGGAGCACCTCGAATCCCGCCACCTCGTCGGCCTCGGGCAGTGATACTCGCCCGTCGGGACTGGATTCCACGAATGCTGCGGGATATGGCGGTGGCGGTCCGGGTTCGGGTCTCGGCTCCTATGGGACGCACGGCGGTTCGGGCACTGCGCAGCCGGGCGGGCCGGGGCGGAGTGCGCCCGGGGTAACAAGCGGTGGAAACCCTGCTGCCACAGCCTCTTTCGGCACTCGGCCGGGACAGCCAGGACTCGGCGGTATGCCGGGCATGGGCGGGGCCGGTAAGAAGGACGAGACCGAACGTGAGCACAAAACGCCCGACTACTTGATCATGGATCGAGAAGAGGAATTGCTGGGTCTCCGGGACCGGACTCTGCCCGGCGCAATCGGTGCCGACATTCCATCGGCACAGTTTGGCTCGGACGATGAGGGACGCCGCCCGTGAAATGGGAGTTCACCCCCGACGAATTCATGCACGTCTGGAAAGAAACCGACAAAGATCGGTATCCCTACCCGATACAGCTGCGGTCGTCGGCGCAGTGGCAGAGCGAAGCCGAGCAGATGAGCTGGGAATTGCGGACACGGATGCCGAAGGGTTTCGATCCGGACCTGTCGGCCGCGTTGCGGGTGGTGGCGAATCCCGCAATCTCGTTGCTGCTCACGGGCGCTCGCAAGCGGCGGGTACGTATCTACGCCGCAGTCGACACCACTGTCGGTGTGGCCATGGTTCAAAGGCCTGGAGCTGCAGAGGAATACGGCGGAAATGTCGTCATCGAAGTGGGCACGCCCGCCATCGTGCCCAAGATCTTCGCCGCTGTTCTCGGCAACCTTCCGGCCGGCCGACAGCCCGGCTTGATCGAAAGCCTGGACCGTATCCGCACCGATCTCGATTCGTGGACCGGCACGAAGGAAACCACCACGGACCGGATGAAGAAGCTGCTCGGCGCGCCCCGCGCAGGTGCGGGGCATATCGAGGTCAAATGCGGCCTTCAGGACCCACGGCCCTATCCTCCGCAGTATCTGAGTTGGTTCGACGTCGAGGGCGACGGTCGCTATATCTATCGCCAGCAATACAACGACTTTCGCATCGACCCTGCCGCCACCGACACCATCTGCCGCGAAATCACCCGCATGATGCAAGTGCAGCAGGAGTTTTCGCGCGTCGACTGAGCCGGTGCGACGCTCCGGCAGCGGAACGACTCGTCCGGTAGGGTCAGTGCGAATGTCAGGGCGGGAGGTCACCGGGTGGGTCAGCAGTTGGGTCAGGGGCAGGTTTTCGCGGGCTACCGGATCGAACGCTTGCTCGGGGCCGGTGGGATGGGCGAGGTATACCTGGCGCGGGATCGGGACCTGCCGCGTTACACCGCGCTGAAGGTGCTCAATCCTGCCTTCGCCGGTGACGAGGAGGCCCGGAATCGGTTTCTGCGGGAGGCCGATACCGTTGCGCGCCTGGCGCATCCGAATATCGTCACCGTCTACGCCCGGGGACAGGAGGGCGACCGGCTGTGGATGGCGATGCAATACGTCGATGGCACCGACGTCGCGGCGGTCTTGCGGAACGGTCCGATGCATCCCGAGCATGCGGTCGCCGTAGTCGCCGAGGCAGCCAAGGCATTGGACTTCGCTCATCAGGCCGGCGTTCTGCATCGTGATGTCAAGCCCGCGAATATTCTTCTCGCACATGGCAATGCGGGCCAAGTGGTACTCGCCGATTTCGGGATCGCGAAGATCCTGGATCATACGAGTCAGCTGACCCAGACCGGACATGTGCACGCCAGCCTGGCCTACGCCGCCCCGGAGCAGATCGCCGGCACCGTTCCGATCGATGGTCGTGCCGATGTCTACGCCCTCGGCTGCACGCTCTTTCACATGCTCACGGGAGCGCCGCCGTTCGCCAATGCTTCTCCCGCCCAGCTCATCCACGCCCATCTCAATCTGCCGGTTCCTCCCCCCAGCAGGCAAAGCCAATGGTTGCCCGCGCGTCTCGACGATGTGATCGCACGCGCCACGGCGAAGAATCCATCGGACAGGTTCTCGAGCTGCGGTGAGCTCGCGGCGGCTGCGCGGCATGCGCTGTCCGGCAGCGGTTCTCCGGTGGCGAACTCTGTCACGTCCGGTCGGCGGGGGCGCCGGTGGGGTTGGCTCGCAGCCGTGATCGTGCTCGTTCTGGCTCTTCTGGGCGGCGGCGGGGCTGCGGCATTCGCCTGGTACGAGCACAAGTCCGACAGCGATGAACAACACTCGTCCAACGCGGCCCGCGATGCGGCATGTGCCTTCGGCCGGACGGTATCCACATACGATTACAACAATTTTCCCGCCTACCGGACTGCGGTTACCGATGCATCGACCGGCGCATTGAAGGACCACATGCAGTCGACGTTGCCTACCCTGGAATCCGTCATCACGCAATCGCAATCGCGATCCCACGCTACCGATGTCCAGTGCTTCGTAAAAACTGCTGACCGGGACCGCGCCGAGGTAGCAACGATCGTTTCCCAATCCGTGACCAACAGCACCACGACAGATCCGCGCGCCCAGCAACTGTCACTTCTGCTGACGATGGAGTTCATCGACGGTCGTTGGCTGGCGGCCAAGATGGATCAACTGACACCACCGAAATAGTTTCCTCGGAATCCGCACCGAGCCGCCCTGCACACCTATCCTCCGACACTCCGGATGCGGCGCCGCCCGACGGCGACGCCGCAGCGCTCACACCAATTCCGGCACCCGTAGATGTGCCAACGCCAATTCGAACTCCCGTACATCGATCGCCTCGACGCCCACCTGGCGGGCGGCGTCGACCCGCAGTGCGGCGGACTGTTCGCGATTGCGCTGCATAGCCTCGGCGCTGTCGAAGACGCCACAGGAGACCGCGCGGCCGGACGCGCGGTCGATCAGCAAACTCGCGCTGCAGAAGCCGTCGAGTTGTTCCATCCCGGGCAGGACGTAGTTGCGGTAGGCGTCGGTCGACATGTCGAGGCGGCTCGGATCGGTCTTGATCCAGGTCGCGCGGACGCAGGCGCCGGGCATCGAGCGATGGTCCCGGTGCAGGACGGCGATCTCCCATTCCGCCACTTGCGCGGCGGTGCCACGGAAGACCGTCACCGCTCGGTCGCGCGCCGCCATGAACCAGGATTCGCTGTCGTGCATGGCGGCCTCGGTTTCCCATCCGGTCGTGGCGATGCAGCGGCCGAAGGTGCGATCGACCAGGAGGGACAGGCCGGTACAGCCGGGGGTTTCTGCCAACATCGGCATGACTTCATCCCGCATGTGCGCAATCCCGGCGTCGATAGCGGAGGGTTGCGCCTGAATCGTGGTAGACCGTGCGAACACGATCCACCCCCTCTCTGCTCGGGGCAGCGCCCGGCGGCGCCACCGGTGCTGTTCACCCTCCTCCGTGACGGCCGCGCTGGCAATAGCCCGGGTCCGCTTACCGCTTGCGGAAGACAGCGAACAAGCCGCCCAGCGCCGCCCCCACGCCGAACAGGGCCAGACCCGTGCTCGCCGTCATGCCCGCGTTCATCCGCGGCTCGATCACCGCCGGTCCCGGCGCCGGGATCTCGGCCTCGACCTCGTTCTCCCGGGCCGTGGCCGCCCAGGCGGTGGCGAACAGGATGATGCGGGCGGTGATGTAGGCGAAGACCATGAGGCCGATGATCGAGCCGAAGGCGACGCCGGCGGGGCTGGTCAGCACCTTCTGCAGGTAGAACGAGGCCACCTGTTTCCAGATCTCGAAGGCGATCGCGGCGATGAACGCCGCGCGCACGGCGCTGGTGAAGGTCACCGGCTGGCGGGGCAGCCGGGCGATGATCCAGACGAACACCGCCCAGGACGCGAGGACCGCGAGGACCAGCGTGAGCAATCGCAACAGCCACGAGACACCGGGCGCCTTGTCGAGTCCCACACTTTCCAGCAACTGGCGGGCGAGCCCGCTGGACGACAGCGCCGACAAGCCCAGCGACACCACTATCGCGACCCCGAGTCCGGCCAGCGCCAGCAGGTCGGACAGTTTGGTCCTGAACCAATTGCCTTCCTGCGCGGGCTGTTCCCACTGTTCGGTCAGGGCGGCGCGCAGGTTGGCCATCCAGCCCAGTCCGCTGTAGGCGGCGATGAACAGACCGATGATGCCCACACTGGTCCGGGACTTGATGGCCTGATCGATGAGATCGTTGACCTGACCGCCGAAGGAGCCCGGGATGTTCTCCACGATCTTGTCGCGCAACTCGTCGAGCAGATGCGGATCGCGGGCGAGGACGAACCCGGCGACCGCGAAGGCGACCATCAGCAGCGGAAACAGCGACAGTACCGTGAAATACGTGATCCCGGCCGCGAAATAGTCGCCGCGCTGGCGCTGGTAGCTGCCGCCGGCGCGGACGGCGTGGTCCAGCCACGGCCGTGCTCGCACCTCACGTTGGATCCGCGCCTTGAGCTTGTCGAGCACCTGTCCTCCCGAACCTGTTCAACCGCATCGCACACGGCCTCGCGCGGGCGCAGATCAGCGGGGCAGGAAACCCACTCGGTCGTACACCTGCGCGAGGGTCTTACCGGCGATCTCGCGCGCCTGCTCGGCTCCGGTGGCGAGAATGCGATCGAGTTCGCCCTGATCGTCCAGATACTCTTGCACTTTCGCCTGCAGCGGTGTCACGAATTCCACCAGGGCGTCGGCGACATCGGCTTTGAGCTCGCCGTATCCCTTGCCCTCATAGCCTTTTTCGAGTGTCACGATGGGCGTGTCGGTGAGCGAGGATAGGATCACCAGCAGGTTGCTGACGCCCGGTTTGGTCTCCGGGTCGTAGCGAATCTCCCGCTCGGTATCGGTGACGGCCGAGCGGATCCTCTTCGCCGAAACCTTCGGATCGTCGAGCAGATTGATCAGGCCCGCGTCGCTGGCGGCGGACTTGCTCATCTTCGAGGTCGGATCCTGCAGGTCGTAGATCTTGGCCGTGCCGGTGACGATATGCGGCTCGGGGACCACGAAGGTCTTCTTGAAGCGAGTGTTGAAGCGCTGCGCCAGGTTTCGCGTCAATTCCAGGTGCTGGCGCTGATCCTCACCGACCGGTACCAGCTGCGCGCGGTACAGCAGGATGTCGGCGGCCATCAGGATCGGGTAGGTGAACAGGCCGACGGTGGCGTTGTCGGCCCCCTGTTTGGCCGACTTGTCCTTGAACTGAGTCATCCGGCTGGCCTCACCGAAGCCGGTGATGCAGCTCAGCACCCAGGTCAGCTCGGCGTGCTCGGGCACCTGGCTCTGCACGAACAGGGTGGACCGCTTGGGGTCGATACCCATCGCGAGCAACTGCGCGACGCTGCGTACGGTGCGGCTGCGCAGCTGCTTGGGGTCCTGGGACACCGTGATGGCGTGCAAGTCGGGAATGAAGTAGAGCGCCTCGTAGTCGTCCTGCAGCTGCACCCAATACTGCAGCGCACCAAGGTAGTTGCCGAGGTGGAAGGAGTCGCTGGTCGGCTGGATTCCGGACAGGACCCGCTGCTTGCGTTCGCTGGGGGCAGGACTGGACATGAACCGATCTTCCCATGCACGCCCAAGCGGTTTTCGCGAGGGAGCGCGGACGTGCGCCGCCCGCACCGCCGGCGCTCTCGGCCGCGGGCGGGGCGGCGGCGCTCAGACCGCGTGTCGTTGGGCGTAGTTGCGCGGGTCGACCCCCGGCATGCTGGACCTGCCACTGGCGACCAGGTCCTTCTCCCGCCGCGTGATCAGGCGATAGACCGGGGCGCTCGGGCCGGTCAGGGTGTCGCGGAGTACCGGCGGCGCCAGCGGCGGGCGCACGTGGGCGGTGCGCACGGCCTGCGCGAGCCCTCGATAGGCAAGCTCTTCACGCCGACCCCAGCGAATGTCGTACATCCGCCGGATCCGCGGCGGCAGCGAGCCCTGGACCAGTAGATGCGCCCCGCTGCTGGCCTGCTGGAACGGGCGCGGCAGCGGATGCGGCACCCGCTTACCCGCCAGATACGAGCCGACCAGCCGCGCCTCGTCGGTCAGATACAGCTCGTCCGAGGCGAGGTAGGCATCGAAAGATCGCCGGAAGGCCGGATAGTCGGCGGGCGCGGCCGAACGCGGCATGCCGAACAGCTCGCCCCAGCGCACGTAGTCCTGGTACAGGTCCTCCCGTTCGCCCGGCGTCAGTGTGCGCACCAGCACGTCGTGCATGACCTCGGCGGAATCGGCGGTGAACGCCATGGTCATGAACATCAGGTGCGGATCCAGTGCGGAGTAGTGCGACCCGGCCGGATGATGCGGCCCGGCATCCTCGGGCAGCACGCCCTCGACGGGAACGTGTCTTTTGTGGGTGAATGCCAGCGCGCGGTCGGCCTCGTCCTTGTCGCCGAGGAATACCGCCTCGAACAGGCGACCAGTGAGCGCGAGCCGCGTGTAGGGGCTGGCCCGGTGTGCGGTGTTCTCGGCGGTGCCGACGAACAGCAGCGGATGGACCGCGCCGATTACCAGCGCCCGCAGGCCGTACGTCAGTCCCACCGCGCGTTTGCGCATTACCCGGCGGATCATCGAATCGTCGGAGAAATATCCCGGACCAGGCATCGTCGCCCTCCTCGCATGGAATCTGGCAATAGCATCCACCAGAAACCCACTTCTGGCAACAGCCCATGCCAGAATTGCGACCGTGCCACAATCGGACCGTGACGGCACAGCGAACCTATGGCGGTATCTCGGCCGCCGAACGGCGCGCGAGCCGGCGTGCCGCGCTGCTCGACGCGGCACTCGAGATCATCGGCACCCAGGGCGTCGACAAGCTGACGGTCGCCGGGCTGAGCGCCCAGGCCGGGCTGAACGAGCGCTATTACTACGAACAGTTCACCGGCCGCGAGGCCGTGCTCACCGCGCTGTTCGACGGCATCGCCCAGGAACTCGCGAACGCCATCGTGCGTGCGCTGCAAGAGGTAGCGTCCGCGTCCGACGAAGGCGACAACTCCGCCGATACGTCCACGCGCCGCACCCAGCGCGATACGCGCGCGATGGCGCACGCGGCCGTCGCCGCCGGTATCCACGTGCTGACCGACGACCCGCGCAAGGCCCAGGTCGCGCTGGCGGTGAGCGCCTCCACGCCGGAGCTGCGCTCACGCACCCTGCAGACCATCGCATCGTTCGCGAATCTGGTCGCCGCGCGCGGCATCGACTTCTACGGCCTGGGCACGCCCACCCCCGACCCGGCGATCGGTTTCCGCGCGACCTACCTGGTGGGCGGGCTGGTACAGACGCTCACCAGCTGGTTGCAGGGCGATATCGATATGACCCGGGAACAGCTCATCGACGAGACCACCGACGTGTTCGTCCTCCTCGGTGAGGATCTCGCACAGCGGCTCCGCTGAGCTGCCCGCTACCTCACGCCGGGTCGGCCATGGTGAGCTCGACGGGCGACAGCACCGCCGGATGCTGTTGCAGCACCACCCGGAAGACCGTGCCCTTCGCGGCCCAGTATTCGGCCGCCTGGGTCATCGCGTCGGCGAACCATTCCAGATCCTCGCGCTGGTCGGCCAGCAGCCCGCTCGAATCACGGATCACGACAACATATCCCGGCGCTTCGCCGACGAATTCGTCCAGGTCGCGCAGACATTCGTCGAAGGCGTCGCGGTTGTCGCCGAAGTAGTAGGGAAACTGCAGGGCGGCGGCGAATTCGTCGAATACTCCCGCGGTGGTGCGCATTTTCGTGCCGCGGACCTCGCGGGCGATATACCCGTCGGGGACCTGAAATCGCACACCGCTGAACGGTCCGGCGCCCACGTCGAGGGCGCCGAGTACCGGGCCGGTGGCGGTCCGGCGGGAACGCGGCTCCACGCGCGCCGCAACCGCGTCGGAGCCGGCGTCCGGCGAGGCCAGGAACTGCGACAACGACATGGTTTCGGCCATCAGCGCATCCTCGTGAAGGTCTGGTAGTGGTCGCCGGTGTAATAGGCCGACCCGTCGCTGCCGGTCACGATGCGTTCGGCGTCGCGCGTCTGGCCGCGTTGCTTCGGGTTGACGTCCCATTCCTGGTAGGTGATCGCCTTACCGCTCGAGTCGGTCTTCGGCAGGGTTCCGGCGCGGTTCATCCACTGATCGCCGCCCTTGGTGCCCGGCGCGTTCGCCGAACCGGGCCAGCGTCCGGCGTCGATTTCGACGAGGGTGGCGTAGGCGCGATCGGGCACGCCCGGCGCCCGGGTCGCCGACGCTGCGGGTGTGGCGCCGTTACCGGGCGCGGGCTCGGCGGATCGGGTGGTGGTCTGCGCGGCCTTGGTGGAGTGCGCGGTCGCCGCCACCGAACTCGCGGTGTCGTGCGTGGCGGAACCGCCGCGCAGGCCCAGGACGCCGGCCACGATCGCCGCGATCACCAGGCCACCCAGAACCATCAGGATGCGAATTCTCTTGTCGGACATGTTCATCAATGCCTGTTCATCGGTGCTGCCGGACTTTGCGGAGTCCCGTCCACGCTGACGGGGAGAACGACGAGTCGGCTCGTCGCTTCGTCGGCCGGATGGTAGCGCGGCCCTCCTTCACGACAGATGAACCTACGTGACCACCTGGTGCCGCGTCAGAAAAGGTTGATGCCGTATCTCGGGTACGAGTTGTCATCGCCACTGTTGAGGGCCGGTCCCTCTACGCCGGCAACGGCTACTTGTCACTTCTCGGACGGATAGAAACCGGTATCACCCGTACCGATTGCCGGGGCCGGGATGTAGCGCGCTGCTGGCGACGGTCCACAACATAGATGCCGCGTATATGGAGTACCGGCGTCAGCACGCGGCGGGCTGGAGCGGGGACAGCAGAAGTCGGCCAGGCTCGCGGAGCGCTCAAAGCTGATGAGGATCTATCAGCCGGTCGTTGTTCCCGGCATTCTTCAGACTGCCGAGTACGCCGAAGCCATCCTGAGGCATTCAGTCGCTTTCTATAGCCTTCCTGACGACGTGGACGAGGCGGTCTCCAAGCGGCTGGGACGTCAGCAGTACCTGTACAAAGGTGAACGGCGCTTTCGCATCCTCATCGCTGAGCAAGCTTTATATACCTCGGTTGGCACCTACGCCGTAATGGTTGGGCAGCTGGACAGGCTGATGGCGGTGATCGGCCTCTCCCGGGTGCGGCTCGGAATCGTTCCGGCGCAAGCAGGCCCGCCGATGCAGACAACGAACTTCGTCATGTTCGACTCGCACATGGTCACGGTTGAGGGCATCACGGCGGAGTTGACGATTACGCAACCGCGAGAAATTGGGATCTACGCCCGAGCGTTCGATGTGCTGGCCGCTCAGTCCGCAACCGGTGAAGCCGCACGAGATCTAATCCGCAAGGCGCTCGACGCCCGCACGCCTTAACCGTGCCATGAGCCGCGGAGTTGTTGGATATAGACGATCGGTCGAATCGGGGCGAACTCCCTCCGGTGCGGACACGACGTCCGCACCGCGGTCGATCAGGGTCAGCGGTACTGCACCGTCACCGGAGCATGGTCCGACCAGCGCAGCGCGTATTCGGGCGCGCGTTCGACGACGGCCTGCTTCGCGCGCCCGGCGATCGCGCCGCGCGCGAGGTGGTAATCGATTCTCCACCCGGCGTCGTTGTCGTAGGCGCGGCCACGATAGGACCACCAACTGTAGGGGCCGGGCACGCCCGGATGGAGTTGGCGGACCACATCGACATAGCCCGCGGCCAGCATCTCGCCGATCCACGCCCGCTCCCCCGGCAGGAAGCCGGATTTCTTGACGTTGCCCTTCCAATTCTTGATGTCGAGTTCGGTGTGCGCGACGTTCCAGTCGCCACAGATCACGAAATCGCGGGTCTGCGCCTTCATATGCGCGCCCAGCTCGCCGAGGAAACGATATTTCTCGTCCTGCATGGGAGTGTCGGCCTCGCCGGTGTGCACGTACACGCTCGCGACGGTCACCTCGTCGAAATCGGCCTCCACGTAACGGCCGACGCCGTCGAATTCGGTGCTGCCAAAGCCGATTCGCACGCGAGTGGGCTCACGGCGCGACAGAATTCCCACCCCGGCGCGGCCCTTGGCGCCCGGCTCGGCGTGGGCGAGGAACCAACCGGCGTCCAGGACCGGCGCCAGCGCCTTACGGGTCTGCTCATCGGTTGCCCGGGTCTCCTGCAAGCAGATGATGTCGGCCTCGGTCGCTGCGAGCCATTCGAGCATCCCCTTCCCGGTCTTGCCGGTAGCTGCACGTATGCCATTGACGTTGACGGAACTGATGATGCTGGCCACGTATCGACCGTACAATGCGGGAATCAACCCGTCCTCGCGGACATCGCGGCCACGCCGAACAGGCCGCCGCCGATCCGGAAGGGGTGACGACGATGACGTCCGGCACCACCCAACCCGCCACCTCCCTTGCGCCGATGACAGCCCTGCACACCGGATCGGGTGACCCCCTGCTGCTGTTGCACGGTTTCCTGATGTCGCCGCACTGCTGGGAAGACGTTGCGTCCCGATTGTCCGCTACTTGCGAAGTGTTCGCTCCGGCCTTCGCCGGGCACTGGGGCGGCCCCGACCTCAGCGGCTGGTACATCGACGTGAATCTGCTCGCCGACCGGGTCGAGGAACAGCTCGACGAATTGGGTTGGCGCACCTGTCATATCGCGGGCAACTCACTCGGCGGCTGGGTCGGCTTCGAACTGGCCCGCCGCGGCCGGGCACGCACGCTCACCGCCATCGCACCCGCCGGTGGGTGGCACAACCCGTCGCTGGCGCAGTTGTGGGTGGGGCTGGAGTTCCTGACGCTGCTGCCGATCGTCGAAATCGGCAAGCGCTTGCCCGCTTCCATCCGGTTCAGCGCGCCCGTCCGGCGTGCCACCGCCATGCTGCTGAGCAAGAACGTCGCCGCGGCGCCCCGGCGCGGGGTGGAGGCGGCGATCATGTCGGCAACCCACTGCGCGGCCATGCTGCCGCTGATCGCCAGTGGTTTGCGGATGGCGGTTCTCGACGATCTGTCCACCGTGCGGACGCCGGTGCGGCTGCTGATGTGCGAATTCGATCGGATCATCCCGAACCGCATGTACGCCAAGCGTTTTCTGCGGGAACTGCCCGAGACGGCGGACCGCATCCTGGTGCACGGCGTGGGTCACGTCCCGATGCTGGAGGCTCCCGACCGCGTCGCGACCCTCATCGCCGAGCACGTCTATGCCAGCCGCACGCGTCTGCGGGCGGTGTGAGAAAGGCCGGCGGATCGGTTCGAACCCCTCGGCGCCGATCCGCCGGCCGCCATCACGTGACGATCATCGGCCCAGCAGGCCCTTCGCGATATGGGTCACCTGGATCTCGTTGCTGCCGGCGTAGATCATCAGCGACTTGGCGTCACGGGCGAGTTGTTCGACACGGTATTCCTGCATGTAGCCGTTGCCGCCGAACAGTTGCACAGCCTCCATCGCGACCTCGGTGGCCGTCTCCGAGCAGTACAGTTTGATCGCCGAGGCCTCGGCCAGGGTCGGCGGTTTGCCCGCGCGGCCGCGCTCGAGGGTGTTGAAGACCATGTTCTGCACGTTGATGCGGGCGATCTCCATCTTCGCGAGTTTGAGCTGCACCAGCTGGAAGCGGCCGATCTCCTGGCCCCACAGCACGCGGGTCTTGGCGTATTCCACGCAGAGCCGGTGACATTCGTTGATGATGCCCAGCGCCATGAAGCCCACGCCCACCCGCTCGGCGACGAAACTCGTTCGCGCGCTTTCTCGTCCGTCGCCGCCCTTGTGCTCCTCGGTCTCGCCGAGCAGCCGGTCCTTGCCCACTCGCACGTTGTCGAAGAACAATTCGCCGGTGGGTGAGGAGTGCAAACCCATCTTCTTGAACGGTTTGCCCTGGGTGAAGCCCTCCATGCCCTTGTCGAGGACGAAGGTGAGCACCTTGCGATCGCGTTTGTCGATCGGAGCGGAGCCTGCGGAGCGACCACCGGCACCGCCGTCACCCTCGTCGAGTTTGGCGTAGACGACCACCACATCGGCGTACGGACCGTTGGTGATGAAGGTCTTCTGGCCGTTGAGGATGTAGTCCTCACCATCGCGCTTGACCGAGGTCTTCATGCCGCCGAAGGCATCCGAACCCGAATCCGGTTCCGTGATGGCCCAGGCCGCGATCTTCTTCAAGGTCACGATATCGGCGAGCCAGCGTTCCTTCTGCGCGAGCGTGCCGCGCGACATGATGGTGGCCGCGCCGAGGCCGATGGAGACGCCCATCGCCGCGACCAAACCCATACTGACACCGGACAATTCGCTGATCAGCACCGCCATCAACGACTGCTGCTCACCGAACGGGTCACCGCCGGACCGGAGCTTCTTGTCGCGCTGCGCGGCGTCCGGCGCGGCCTCGGCGGCACGCTGTTTGGCGAGCAGCTTCTCGATCGCCTCGGCGCCCATAACGTCGATACCGAACTCGCCGAACAGTTTTCGCAGGATCGGATACGGCGGCATCGCACCGCTGTCGAGAGCATCCAGATTCGGCCGGATCTCCTTGTCGATGAAGGCGCGTACGGCGGCGCGGATCATCTCGTCGGTCTCGGACCATTCGAACATCGTCGTTCTCCTCCCGTGTCAGGGCAGCCGGGCTGCGATGTCGTCGATCAGCCAGGGGCCGTCGGTTTCGATGGTCTTCACGTCGTGCCAGCCGCCGAGTTCGGCGATGGCACCGCCCTGGACTGCGAAGACCTTGCCGGTGATCGGACATTTGTCGGTGGCCAGATAGGCGACCAGCGGCGAGATGTTGGCCGGGCTGAAGGCATCGAATTCCCCCTCGCCCACCTCGGCGGCGAAGATCGCGCCCATACCGGGTGTGGCCAGGGTCAAGCGGGTGCGCGCCATCGGGGCGATGGCGTTGACCCGCACGCCGTAGCGTTCCAGTTCCTCCGCCGCGACCAGCGTCAACGCGGCGATACCGGCCTTGGCCGCGCCGTAGTTCGCCTGGCCGGCGTTGGGCAGGGCGACGCCGGAGGCCGAGGCGGTGTTGGCGACGGCGGCATTGGGCTGCGCACCGGCCTTCGACTGGTCCTTCCAGTACGCCGCGGCATGGCGCAGTACGTTGAAGTGGCCCTTCAGATGCACGGCCGGCGCCGGTGATGACGGCGACCCGCCCATCCAATACACCCATGACAGTCTCCTCGGCTACGAGTTGTCGGCGACGACCGCCAGGCCGTCGGTCAGGACGAGATCGGTTCCGCGTGCGGTGCGGAACGCGTAGGTGGTATCGGAGCCGGTCGAGCCGACTTTCCAGATCCGCGTCTCCAGACCGTCGCCGGGGAACACCATCGTCGAGAAGCGCACCGCGAACCGCTTCAACCGGTGCACATCGGAACCGGCGACCTCGGTGAGGACCGCCCACGACGACATCGCCATCGTGCACAGACCGTGGGCGATGATGCCGGGCAGTCCGGCGTCCTTGGCCACCTGCTCGTCCAGGTGCAGCGGCACCGGATCGCCGGACGCGGGGGCGTAGCGGTAGGTCTGATCGTCGTCCACATGGGCGGCGACCCGGGCCAGGGGCGGCTGCGCCTCCAGTTCCGGGTCGAACTTGTGCGCCGGCGCGCTCTCACCGACCCTCTTGCCGACATCGATGTTGTGGAAGAAGGCGGTCAGGTACTGCTCGTTGACCAGCCCACCGTCGCTGTCCCGGCATTCGATGAGAATGGTGATGGTGGTGCCGTTCTCCCGCCCCTCGTAGCCGACGGCCTTGGCCCGCGAGACCAGCCGATCACCGGGCCGGATCGGTCGGTGGAAGTGAAAGTCCTGCTCGCCGTGCACGACTCGGCCGAAAATATCCATCGGGACGACGTCGATCACCGGCATCATCATCGCCTCGAAGACCGGGACAATGGCGAACACGGGCGAGGCGATATCGCCGGACAGGTGGGCCGGAATCGGGTCGTTGGTGGCCGCGGCGTACTCGGCGATCCGCTCCCGGGTGACCTCGAACCGCTCCTCATCGGACCAGACGTTCAGACCGGAATCGTCGAATTCGACAGGCCGGGGTGCTGTTTCGGTGGCCATACGCGCCTCGCTATGCCGTCGCCAGGGCGTCGAGCTGTTCGAGCGTGGTGTCCAGCTGCTTGGCGCCGTCCTTCTCCACCGCCTTGCCGAGCGCGCCCTTGATGAGCGCGCCCTCGAAATCGCCCGAGACCGAGAACGTGCTGCCGGCCCCCTCGGGCGTGATGTCGAAGGAGAACTTCACCGTCACACCGGCCATACCGGCGCCGCTGAGCACCAGGTTGTGCGGCGAATTCACCTCTTCGACAACCCATTCCATCTTGTTCGCCATGCCGAGCATCATGATCTTGGCGACCAGTTCGGAACCCGTGGTCAGTGTGGCCGGCGGTTCCTCCATCCAGCGCTCGTGAATGGTGAACCACTTGTCCCAGGTCTGCGGATCCGAGACCACCGCCCACAGCGCGTCCGGGGTGGCGTTGAGATTCTTGGTGGCTTCGATGTGACCCATGCTCGTACTCCTCGTCGAGTTCGCGTGTGGTGTAGTGGCTTTCAGCGCTCGGCGCGCTGGTAGGCGGTGACGACCGCGGCTCCGCCGAGGCCGATGTTGTGCTGCAGCGCGGCGGTGACGCCGTCCACCTGGCGCTTGTCGGCCTCGCCGCGCAGCTGCCAGGCGAGCTCGCTGCATTGCGCCAAACCCGTCGCGCCCAGCGGATGTCCCTTGGAGATGAGGCCGCCGGAAGGGTTGACCACCCACTGACCGCCGTACGTCGTCTGGTCGCCATCGATGAGGCTGCCCGCCTCACCCTCGCCGCACAGGCCCAGCGCCTCGTAGAGCAGCAGTTCGTTGGCGGAGAAGCAGTCGTGCAGTTCGATCACCTGGAAATCCCGTGGACCGAGCCCCGACTGCCGGTAAACCTGCTGCGCGGCTAGCACATTCATGTCGTAGCCGATGATGTTCTTCGCCGTGCCGTCGAAGGTGGAGGCGAAATCGGTGGTCATCGCCTGACCCACGAGCTCCACCGCGCGCCCGGCCAGCCCGTGCCGGTCGACGAAGTCCTCGGAGGCGAGCACCACCGCACCCGAGCCGTCCGAGGTCGGCGAGCACTGCAGCTTGGTGAGCGGGTCGTAGATCATCCGCGCGCCCAGGATGTCGTCGAGCGAATACTCGTCCTGAAACTGCGAATACGGGTTGTTCACCGAATGCTTGTGGTTCTTGTACCCGATCTTCGCGAAATGCTCCGCGGTGGTGCCGTACTGCTTCATATGTTCGCGGCCGGCGGCGCCGAACATCCACGGCGCCGGCGGGAACAGCACCTCGGAGATCTCGGCCAGCGCCATCATGTGCTTGGCCATCGGCTGCTCGCGGTCGTCCCAGGTGGAGCCGAGCGAACCGGGCTGCATCTTCTCGAAGCCCAGCGCCAGGGTGCAGTCGGCCAGCCCGCCCCGAATCGTCTGTGCCGCAAGGTAGAGCGCGGTGGATCCAGTGGAACAGTTGTTGTTCACGTTGATCACCGGGATACCGGTCATCCCCAGTTCGTAGACCGCGCGCTGGCCGGAGGTGGACTCGCCGTAGACGTAACCGACGTAGGCCTGCTGCACCTCGCGGTAGTCGAGCGCGGCGTCGGCCAGCGCCTTGGTGCCGGATTCGCGGGCCATATCCGGGTAGTCCCACGCGCGGGTGGTCCCGTCGGCCTCCTCGACCTGCCGCCGCCCCGGTTTCTCGAATTTCGTCATTCCGACGCCGACGACGTAGACCTTGTTCGTCATCGAACCACCCTTCTCCCAGTCGGCCGCCCCCGGCGAGCGGCAGTGGTCGATCGGTTCCGATCGAACTGAAAACAAACATACGAAGATGTATGTAAATACGCAATGGGATACGCGAAGTCGCTGCGAGATCAGCGGATATGCCGAGCCAGAAGGTTTGTATCGGTACGTACAGGTGGATCGGCAGCATGCTTATCGCTTGCGCTCCGATACAGGTGCGCCGACGTGGCAGTACGCGGTCACAGAGCCTTTCGACGCGCTCAGCCGCCGATACCCAGGCCCGGCAGTGCGGATTCGGCAGCCCGGCGCAGATGTGCGGAAGCTCGCCGCCAGCGGCGGTGGGCACGCTCCGGATCCGGGGATACGAAGTTGGAGACCAGAATTCCACGCAAGGTGTCCATCGCGGTATAGGCGAAGTCCCGAACTTCCTTGCGCCGCAATTCGTCCGGGACCAGCCGCGAAACCGCCATCAGGACGGCGTTGTTGACGAACGGCTCGACCTTCTCGGCCTCGGCGGCCAGCACCGGATCGGTGCGCCCGGCCACCCAGAGCTCCATGGCCGCGATGAACAGCGGCCCCTGATGCAACTCCCACATCGCGTCGAGGGTGGCGCCGATCGGATCGTCACCGGCGCGCAACCGGCCCAGCTCCTTCATCGCGGCCTCGGTGCGCCGCTGCGCCAGATGGGAGATGGCGGCTACGACGAGATCGGTTTTGGAACCGAAGTGGTGCACCTGGGCACCGCGGGTAACCCCGGCGCGCTCGGCGACGCGCGGCGTCGTGGTGCCCGCATAGCCGTATTCGACCAGGCAGTCGATAGTCGCATCGAGCAGCCGCACCCGCATCTCACTGCTGCGCTGCTCCTGCGTACGACGCGGCGGCTTACCGACGACAGATCTGGCCATTCCGAGAATCCTACACTTACATACAGACGTGCATGAAACTCACTTCGGTTCGCGCGCCTCTCGCCCGCGCTGTATCGCGGCCAGCAGCACACGCACCCCGGCCCCGATGAGTCCCAGGTCGGCCAGGATCTGCACCGTCACGACGACGCGCGCGGACTGCGAGGTCGCGGCGATGTCGCCGAAACCGACCGTCCCCAGCACGGTCACCGTGAAATAGAGGGCGTCGACCCGGGTCAGCGGGGTCGTGAAACTGCCCGGCGCGGCATCCGACATGAGGACATACGTTGTGGCGAAGACGAGGATGAACGCCACCGCGATGAGGGCCAAGGCTTCGGCGCCGCGCAGTCCGGGGTAGGGCGCGGCGACGATGCGCGTGGCCTGCCGGACGATGAGCACGACGACGAGCACCAGACCACCACACAGCCCCAGGAGCGGACCCAACGTGTCCAGATGATGAAAGGGCAGGACGAAATACAGCGCGACGAGCACGATCGTCGTCACCGCGGTCCGTGCGGCGGCATACAGCGCCGCCCGCCGCCGCGCGCCGTCACCGCCGCTCCATTGTTCCTGCGGATCCATCCTGACCTCCCGGTCGAGTTCTGCCGCGTTCTCCGGATCACTCAACCACGCCCGATGGCGCCGCCGCGGCAGGTTGCCCCGCGCCCGTCCTGTTCAGCCGCGATCGACGGCAACCGGTTCGCGGCGTGGGGCCGTGCGGCGGGCCGACCATACGGTGAGGGTGAACAGCACGACGCCCGCGACGGCGAGTCCGGCCCCGACGACGGCCGGTGCGGTATATCCGAGGTCCGCGGCGATCACGAGGCCGCCCAGCCAGGCGCCCGCCGCATTGGCGATGTTCAGCGCGGCGTGGTTGAGAGCGGCGGCGAGAGTTTGCGCGTCGTGGGCGACGTCCATCAGGCGGGTCTGCAGGCCGGGTGCCAGTGCGGCTCCGGAGGCGCCGACCAGGAAGGCGCCCGCAGCGGCGGTGAACGGATTATGCGCTGCCGCAACGAAGCCCGCGAGAACCACGACCATCGCGATCAGCGCGACGAACACCGAGCGGTCCACGCCGCGATCGGCGAGAACGCCGCCACCGATATTGCCCGCGACCATGCCCAGGCCGAACAGTGCCAGCACGATCGGGACGAGACCCTGACCCATGCCGGCGACATCGGTCAGGGTCGAGGTGATGTAGGTGTACACCGCGAACATGCCGCCGAAGCCGACCGCGCCGACCAGCAGGGTCAGCAGGACTTGGGGGCGGCGCAGGGCGGTCAGTTCGGTGCGCGGGTCGGTCACCCGCACGCCGTGCAGATCGGGCACGAAGCGGGTGATCGCGCAGACTGTGGCGAGCCCGATGACGGCGACGACCACGTAGGCGTCACGCCAGCCGAGTCCCTGCCCGAGCCAGGTGGCCGCGGGGACGCCCACTACATTGGCGGCACTCAGGCCCAGCATCACCGCGGCGACAGCTTTGGCCCGCTGCCCCACCGGCGCCAGCGAGGCGGCGGCCAGCGAGGCGACACCGAAGTAGGCACCGTGCGGCAGACCGGCGACGAAACGCGCGGCGACCAATGCCGGGAAGGCCGGGGCCAGTACCGAGGCGATATTGCCCACGGTAAAGGCGATCATCAGGGCGATCAGCAGGCGCTTGCGCGGCATGCGGGCGCACAGTGCCGCGATCACCGGCGCCCCGACCACCACTCCCAGCGCGTATGCCGAGACCGCGTGGCCGGCGGTGGGCTCCGAAACATGCAGATCCGCGGCGATGTCGGGCAGCAGTCCCATGGTGACGAATTCGGTGGTGCCGATCCCGAAACCGCCGAGTGCCAGCGCGAGCATCGCCGGAATATGCCATCCGGTGCGGGCGGAAGTCTCCGGCGCCGAGCCGAGCGCCGCACGGGACGACGCGTCACTCGCAGGTGACCCCGATGGGAAGTCGACGGGAGGTGCGGTGCGCACGGGAGCTGAGTCGGCCATGGGTGTGCCCAACACGCACGGTCGCCGCGGCGATACCGGCGGCCGGGGTGATTCGACTCACCGAACCCCGGCTCCCGCCCGTCGACGCCTACGGCGAGCACCGGCATCGTTGCCGGACAACGGCTCTCGCCGCGCCGGGGGCAGCGTCCGGCGCGCTGTCGGATACCTCACACGACACGTGATCGGGTGCGGAAGACAATTCGGGCACCCGCGGCCACCGGAGTCGGTGGGGGCGGGTGCCCGGATATATCCAGTCGACCGCGCCGGATACCGGCCGGTCGCGAGCGCTCAGCTCAGTTCGCGCGCCAGGTTGGCGTCGAGCACACCCAGGAATTCCTCGGTGGTCAGGTAACCCTGGTTGCCGCCGACCAGCAGCGCCAGATCCTTGGTCATCTGACCGCTCTCGACGGTCTTGATCACGACGTCCTCGAGGGTCTGCGCGAAGCCGATGACCTCGGGGGTGTTGTCCAGCTTGCCGCGATGCGCCAGACCCCGCGTCCACGCGAAGATCGAGGCGATCGGGTTCGTGGAGGTGGGCTTGCCCTGCTGGTGCTGCCGGAAGTGGCGGGTCACCGTGCCGTGCGCGGCCTCGGCCTCACAGGTGCGGCCGTCCGGGGTGAGCAGCACCGAGGTCATCAGGCCCAGCGAGCCGAAGCCCTGCGCCACGGTGTCGGACTGGACGTCGCCGTCGTAGTTCTTGCAGGCCCAGACGTAGCCGCCTTCCCACTTGAGCGCGGAGGCGACCATATCGTCGATCAGCCGGTGCTCGTAGGTCAGTCCGGCGGCGTCGAACTCTTCCTTGAACTCGGTCTCGAAGATCTCCTGGAAGGTGTCCTTGAACATGCCGTCGTAGGCCTTCAGGATGGTGTTCTTCGTCGACATGTAGACCGGGTAGTTCTGCTGCAGGCCGTAGTTCAGCGACGCCCGCGCGAAGTCCTCGATCGACTTCTTGAAGTTGTACATACCCATGACGACGCCGCCGTCCTCGGGCATCTTCACCACTTCGTGGACGATCGGCTCGGAGCCGTCCTCCGGGGTGAACTGGATCGTGACGGTGCCGGCCTGGTGCACCTTGAAGTCGGTGGCGCGGTACTGGTCACCGAACGCGTGACGACCGATGATGATCGGCTTGGTCCAGCCGGGAACCAGACGCGGAACATTGGAGATGATGATCGGCGCGCGGAAAATGGTGCCGCCGAGGATGTTACGAATCGTGCCGTTCGGCGAACGCCACATCTTCTTGAGACCGAATTCCTCGACGCGGGCCTCATCGGGGGTGATGGTGGCGCATTTGACGCCGACGCCGTGTTTCTTGATGGCGTTGGCCGCGTCGACGGTGACCTGGTCATCGGTTTTGTCCCGAGTTTCGATGCCGAGGTCGTAATACTCGAGGTTCACATCGAGGTACGGATGGATCAGCTTGTCCTTGATGAACTGCCAGATGATCCGGGTCATCTCGTCGCCGTCCAGTTCGACGACAGTCCCTTCAACCTTGATCTTGGACATGGATCTTCGTGTCCTCCTAAGGAAGGTGTGCTCCCATTGCACGGCCAGGCGAGCACGCTTGTGAGCGGACCCCAGCTGTTCAACAGACAACGTATACGCCCCGCGTTGTCCACGAGACGCCTGGTGCTAAACAAGACAAGCGTACTGGTGCGCTGGGTCTCACTGACAGGCGCGGTCCCATTGAGAGCTACTCACGTCACGCCGGCCCGATGGCCAGCCGGCAGGGAAACGGACATAACGCCGCGAATGTCCGCCTCGAATCGAGCGAGCCCAACCCTCGCCTCCGTCATGACCGATTGTTACCATCCACGGCAGGTCATGAGTGCCAGCGCCAAGCCCCGGCTCGCTGGCCGGCAACCCTCCAGTCGCGGTGGGGTGCTCCGGGTGATTGACCGGGCTCTCGAAAGCCGAGGGCAAGCGCGACTGTCAGGAGCAACAAGTGAGTGAGTCCACCGTGCCCACCGTCGACAAGTGTGTGGAGGCGACGGAGCGGCGCAGGCGTATCGCTACCATCGGGGATGTGTGTGCCCCAACCCTCCGTACCGCCTCGACCACGCGTGCGCTCTCGCCGTGCGCCGACCCGGCGGCCTCCGGCGCCGTGTTCCGGCAGGTCCGCGGGCCGATGCGGACCATGGGACTCGACGGCCTGGGAGTAGACGGCCTGGGACTCGACGGCCTGGGAGTAGACGGCCTGGCCCAGCTCGACGTGGTGACGGCACGGTGACCGTGAGTATCGAATCGAGCACGTCACGCCCGGGCGCAACGACACTGCTACCGCCGCCGGACGGCACGGTGGGCGTCATCGGCATCGGCGATGTCCGGCTCGAGAACGGGGCGGTCGTCCCCGGTGTCGAACTGGCCGTGCAGCGCTGGGGCGAACTGGCCCCCGGCCTGGACAACATAGTGCTGGTCGAGCACGCGCTGACCGGTGATTCACACGTCTGCGGACAGCCCGACGAACTGCACGCCCTGCCGGGCTGGTGGGACGGACTGGTCGGACCGGGCGCCGCACTGGATACCGATCACTGGTGCGTGATCGCGACCAACGTTCTGGGCGGTTGCCAGGGCAGCACCGGTCCCTCGTCCCTCGCGCCGGACGGAAAGCCTTGGGGCGCACGCTTTCCGGAGATTTCGATTCGTGACCAGGTGAGCGCCGAAGTGGTGCTGCTGGACCTGCTCGGCATCTCCCGCATCGCCGCGGTGGTCGGCGGTTCGATGGGTGGCATGCGAGTGCTGGAATGGATGGTCGGCTATCCCGATCGCGTCGACGCGGCCCTGGTGCTGGCGGTCGGCGCCCGCGCCACCGCGGATCAGATCGGCACCCAGACCACCCAGATCGCCGCGATCACCTCGGATCCGGACTGGCAGGACGGCAATTATCACGGCACCGGCCGCCGCCCGCAGGCCGGGCTGGGCATCGCACGCCGGATCGCGCATCTGACCTACCGCACCGAATTCGAACTCGACCATCGGTTCGCCAACACCGCTCAGGGTGACGAAAATCCCTGGGACGGTGGCCGTTACGCGGTGCAGAGTTATCTGGAGCATCAGGCCGACAAGCTGGTCGCGCGGTTCGACGCGGCGACCTACGTGCTGTTGACCGAGGCCATGAACCGGCACGACGTCGGCCGCGGCCGCGGCGGTATCGAGGCCGCGCTGGCCGCCACCCCGGTGCCGTGTGTGGTCGGCGGCGTGGACTCGGACCGGTTGTATCCGTTGCGGACCCAGCAGGAACTGGCCGATCTGCTCCCCGGTTGCAAGGGCCTGGAAGTCGTGCATTCGCGCGACGGCCACGACGGTTTCCTCACCGAGATCGAGGCGATCGGCAAATTGCTGGAGCAGACGATGGAGTTGGCGCGCGCCACGCAGGACGCCCGCGCGTCCTGAGTTCAGCCGACGCCGAGGCTGCTGATGGTGGCCGCCAGCACGATGATCGCGCCGCCCAGCACGGTGTAGGCGCCGATGTCGAACGGGCGGCTACGCACCGCCAGCAGCCCCACCCGGGCCGTCGGCAGGCACATCCGGAACACCGCCGCCAGCAGCGTCGCCCCGCCGATGAAGAACGCACCACGCCGCCACCGGTCCTGGGCCACGAAGACCACCGCGACCAGCAGTACCACCACGACCAGCAGCATCGGCAGATAAACCTGGAAGAAGCGGCTCGCCGGGCTGGAATGCTGCGGGTGGGTGGTCGGCACGTCGGTCACGGCTGCGATTCTCGCATGTCGGCACTGCCGGCGGATCGGTGGCGGGTGCCGGCGCTTCCCCCGCCGGCGCCCGGTCCGGCATGGTCCGCGGCCGGTCCCGCACCGGCGGACGGTACCGTCTCGGTGTGCTCAAGCTGGTGTTCTTCGAACCGCGTATCCCCCCGAATACGGGCAATGCGATCCGTTTGGCGGCCGGCACGGGATGCGAACTGCATCTGATCGAGCCGCTCGGATTCGATCTGTCGGAGCCGAAGCTGCGCCGCGCCGGACTGGACTACCACGATCTCGCGGTGGTCACCGTGCACGAAAACCTCTCCACCGCATGGAAATCCCTGCGTCCCGAGCGCGTCTTCGCCTTCACCACGCACGCCACCACGTACAACACCGATATCTCCTACCGGGCCGGAGACGTCCTGCTGTTCGGTCCGGAACCGACCGGGTTGCCGGCCGACGTACTGGCCGACCCCCACATCACCGGCCAGCTGCGCATCCCCATGCTGCCCGGCCGCCGGTCGATGAACCTGTCCAACGCCGCGGCGGTCGCGGTGTACGAGGCGTGGCGGCAGCTGGGATTCCCGGGGGCCGTGTAGACGCCCCCGAGGCCCACCGGCCGAACGGCACGCCTCAGATGTCGATCGCGAAGCGTTTGAAGCGGGAGGTGGCGCCCGCGGTGAGGTGGACGGCCGACTTGGGTACGCCGTAGTGCAGGGCGAGAAGTTCGATCGCGGCCTTGTTGGCCTTGCCTTCTACCGCGGGGGCGCGCACGTACAGCTGCAGGGTGCCGTCGTCGAGGGTTTCGACGAGAGGGCCCTTGCGGCTGTTGGGTTTGATGGTCGCGCGGACCACGGTCGCCACGTGCTACTCCTCGAGGTTCGGTCGGTGGGACGAGCGTAGCCGCGACCGTTCAGCGGAAATCGCGCGACTTCGAGTCCATGCGCAGGTCCATGCGCTGCAGATGTTCCGCCACCACACTCACCACGCCCTCGGCGTTCTGCACCCGCCCCCGGATCAGCAGCGCGGGAGCGCCCTGGGCGATGCGCCGATAACGGCGCCACAGCCCCACCGAACACACCACGTTCACCATGCCGGTCTCGTCCTCCAGATTGATGAAGGTGACCCCGGACGCGGTGGCCGGTCGCTGCCGGTGCGTCACCGCACCGCCGATCAGCACCTTCGACCCGTCGGGCACGGCGAGCAGCCGATCGGCGGCGACCACGCCGAGTTCGTCCAGCCGTGGGCGCAGGAATTCGGTGGGATAACGACCGGGCGACACACCGGTCGCCCACACATCGGCGGCCGCCATTTCCAGTTCGCTCATCCCGGGCAGCGCCGGTGCGTCGGTGACCGCCCCGGTCCCCGGCAGCCGATCCGCCCGCTCCCCCGCCGCCGCACCGGCCGCCCACAGCGCCTGCCGGCGGTCGAGCCCGCGTCCGGATGCGGACTCGATGCTGCCGAGCGCACCCGCGGTGGCCAGGGCCTCGGCCTGCGGCACCGTCAACTCGACCCGCCCGGTCAGATCCAGAAACGATCGATAGGGACCGCAAGACCGTGCGGCGACGATCTTTTCGGCCAATTCGTCACCGATGTGCCGGACCGCGGACAAGCCCAGCCGCACCTGGGTTCCGCGCTGCTCGAGCGTCGCTCCGGCCAGGCTGTGATTGATATCCGGCCCGTGCACCACCACCCCGTGCCGGCGGGCGTCGGCCACCAGCGACTGCGGAGAGTAGAAACCCATCGGCTGCGCGTTCAGCAGCCCCGCGCAGAATGCCGCGGGATGATGCAGTTTGAACCAGGCCGAATAGAACACCAGCGCGGCGAAACTCTGCGAATGACTTTCCGGGAAACCGAAATTCGCGAAGGCGTAGATCTTCTCGTAGATGCGATCGGCCAACTCTCCGGTGATTCCGTGCAGATCGCGCATGCCCTGATAGAAGCGGCCGCGCAGCCGCTCCATGCGCTGCGGTGACCGTTTCGATCCCATCGCGCGGCGCAACTGGTCCGCCTCTGCGGCTGTGAAACCCGCGATATCGATCGCCATCTGCATGAGTTGTTCCTGGAACAGCGGAATTCCGAGGGTGCGGGCCAGCGAACTCTCGAGCGCCGGATGGTCGAGCGTCACCTCCTCACGGCCGTTGCGCCGGCGGATATAGGGATGCACGGAACCGCCCTGAATGGGACCGGGCCGGATCAGCGCGACCTCCACGACGAGATCGTAGAAGGCACGCGGGCGCAGCCGCGGCAGTGTCGCCATCTGGGCGCGCGACTCGACCTGGAACACTCCCACCGAATCCGCGCGCGCCAGCATCTCGTAGACGGCGGATTCGGTGAGATCGAGGGCGTGCAATTCGACGATCTCACCTTTGTGCTCGCGCACCAGATCGATCATGTAGTGCAGGGCCGAGAGCATGCCCAGACCGAGCAGATCGAATTTCACCAGACCCGCTGCGGCACAATCGTCCTTGTCCCACTGCAGCACACTGCGGCCCGGCATGCGCGCCCACTCCACCGGGCAGACGTCGGCGATCGGCCGATCGCAGATCACCATGCCGCCGGAGTGAATACCGAGATGTCGCGGCAGGCCCTCGATCTCGCCCGCCAGTTCCAGGACCCGGTCCGGAATATCGGTATGTGTTTCGGATGCCACCCCGGTCCATCGGCTCACCTGCTTGCTGAACGCGTCCTGCTGTCCGGGCGAGAACCCCAGCGCGCGAGCGGCATCGCGCACCGCGGACTTGCCGCGATAGGTGATCACATTGGCCACCTGAGCGGCGTATTCGCGACCGTACTTGCGGTAGACGTGCTGGATCGCCTCCTCCCGGCGATCGGATTCGATATCGAGATCGATATCGGGCGGGCCGTCGCGTTCGGGCGCCAGGAAACGTTCGAACAGCAGATCGTTGGCGACCGGATCCACATTGGTGATGCCGATCGCGTAGCAGACCGCGGAATTGGCCGCCGACCCCCTGCCCTGGCACAGAATGTCGTTCTGCTTGCAGAAGTGGACGATATCGTGTACGACAAGGAAGTAGCCGGGGAAATTCAGTTCGGTGATGATCCGTAGTTCGTGTTCGATCTGCCGGTACGCCTCGAGATTTCCCTCCGGCGGGCCGTAACGATCCCGCGCTCCGGCGAGGGTGAGTTCACGCAGCCAGGAATTCTCGTCGTGGCCGGGCGGCACGTCGAACGGCGGTAATTCGGGGGCGATCAAGCGCAGATCGAAGGCGCATGCGCGAGCCAGATCGACCGCCCCGGCCACCGCCTGCGGGTATTCGGCGAAGAGCCGGGCCATTTCCGCACCCGACCGCAGATGCGCGCCACCGGTGGGTGGCAGCCAGCCGTCGATGTCGTCCAGACTGCACCGCGCCCGGATCGCCGCCAGCGCCATCGCCCGGCGCCCCTGGGCCGGGGTGGCGAAATGCGCTGCGGTCGTGGCGATCACCGGCACGCCCAACCGGGTGGCGAGGGCGGTCAACCGGGCATTGCGTTCGTCGTCGTCGGGCACTCCGTGGTGAGTGAGTTCGACGCTCACCCGGTCGCGGCCGAACAGATCCATCAGCCGGCGCAGCGCCGCCTCCGCTTCGGCGTCACCCCGCTCCAGCGCCCGGCGCACATGGCCTTTGCGGCAGCCGGTGAGAATATGCCAGTGCCCGTCCGCGGCGGCGGCGAGCCGATCCAGGTCGTAGCGCAGGATTCCCTTCTCACCGGCCACCATATGTGCCGCCGACATTTCCCGCGACAGCCGCCGATATCCCTCCTGCCCGCGCGCCAGCACCAGCAGATGTGGTCCGGACGGGTCCGGTTCCCCCGTGCGCGGTTGCGAATCGTCCATCGGAGCGGAGCCGAATATCGTTGCCGCCTCGCGGGTTTCACCCAGCGACAATTCGGCGCCGAACACCGTCGGCAGCCCCCATTCCACGGCGGCCTCGGCGAACCGCACCACACCGTAGAAGCCGTTGTGATCGGTGATCGCCAGCGCCTCGAGCCCCAGCCGCACCGCCTCCTCCACCAACTCCTCGGGTTGGCAGGCGCCGTCGAGAAAGCTGTAGGCCGAATGCGTATGCAATTCCGCATACGGCACCAGCGGACCGCTCGGCTCCGGCCGCGCCCCCGCCCGGTATTCGCCGCGCGTATGCGACCACGCCGGGCTGTCCCCGCCGTCACCCGGCGGGGTGGCCCCGCGCCCGGGCAGACCGGAGAGCACCCGCTCCATTTCCGCCCAGGTGGGCGGGCCGTTTCCCCAGCCCATATCCGCACGCACCTTCGTCTGTTCGAACGTATATTCGATACTGATGCTAACTCGCGGGCACAGCGTTCGGGAAGGTGGCCCCGCCGCGATCAGCGGGTCCGGACGAATATCCCGCCGACCACCGCGGGCGAGGAGCAGTACGAGGACGGCGATCACCAGCGACGTCCGCAGGTCGTCGAGGAAGTCACCGGCCACCAGCGTGCCGAATACCGCGACCCCGACCGCGCCGGCGGCAGCTCCGCCCTGGGCATCCACCGTCGCCGGCTGACCAGGCGAAAGACCCTCGACCGCGGACCGGAACGGACCGCCGCGATACTCGCCGCTGGAATCTCGCTGATTCGAATCCTTTTCGCGGAGATCGGCTCGCCCTACTGTCACGGGGCGAATCGACGGCGGGAAGGAAAGGGACCCCATGTCTGTACTGGAGTCCGCGCCGGCGAGTACGCGCGCCGCAGGGCAGCATGAGGTTCATTCGGAGCATCTCGGCTTTGCCGAAACCCGGACCGCGGTGGCGGCGAGCCTGATCGGCACCACGGTGGAGTGGTACGACTTCTTCCTCTATTCCACCGCCGCGGGCATCGTGTTCAACAAACTGTTCTTCCCGGATACGAGCGCGTTCGTCGGAACCATGTTGTCGTTCGCGACATTCGCGGTCGGTTTCGTGATGCGCCCGATCGGCGGATTGGTTTTCGGCCATATCGGCGACCGCATCGGGCGGAAACGAACTCTCGCACTGACCATGGCGATCATGGGCGGATCGACCGCGCTGATGGGCGTGTTGCCGACCAGCGCCGCAATCGGCATCGCGGCGCCGATTCTGTTGCTGGCGTTGCGAATTCTGCAGGGTTTCGCACTCGGCGGGGAATGGGCCGGTGCGGTACTGCTGGCCGTGGAACACAGTCCCCTCACGAAGGTCGGCCGGTTCGGCAGCTATCCGCAGATCGGCTTGGCGCTCGGCCTCGCGCTCGGCACCGGTGTCTTCGCCCTGCTGCGTTCGGTCCTGACCGAACAGGCATTTCTCGACTACGGCTGGCGAATCGCCTTCGGCGCCAGTGTGGTTCTCGTGGTTATCGGCCTGGTGGTGCGGCTGAAGATCGACGAGACGCCGGCCTTCCGGGAAATCGACCGGCTCAATCGAATCTCGAAAGTGCCTGTGGTCGAACTGTTCCGGAACGCGCGCACCCGGCGCAACACCGTACTCGGCCTGCTCTCGCGGTGGGGCGAGGGCGCGGCGTTCAACACCTGGGGCGTCTTCGCGATCAGTTTCGCGACCGGGCATCTCGGTTTCGAACAGGTCCCGGTACTGCTCGCGGTCACCATAGCCGCGGTCGTGATGGCCGCACTCATTCCGGTATCCGGGAATCTGACCGACACATTCGGTCCGCGCCGGGTCTATATCGCCGGTATCGCCGCGTACGGCGTGCTGGTGTATCCGGTATTCGCACTGTTCGAGGCCGGCAATATCGTCGTCTTCACGATCGCGATCACCGCGGTGTTCGGTGTCGCGCACGCCCTGTTCTACGGTGCGCAGGGCACGTTGTACGCGGGGCTGTACCCGCCCGAGGTGCGCTACACCGGACTCTCGTTCGTTTATCAGGTCTCGGGGATCTACGCCTCGGGCATCACCCCCATGATCGTCACCGCGCTGATCGCGGCGGGCGGCACAACCCCGTGGCTCGCATGCGGTTATCTGGTGGCGACCGCGGTGATCAGCGTCGTCGCGACCCTGTTCATCAGTGAGGACGACCGGCTCACCGCCTGAGCCCCCGCCGATGCACACCGGCCCCTTGGCAGCCGAACTTACTTTGGAGTAAGTTCGAGGGAAATCGACCTGCAAGGGAGCAGCGATGTCGGATATCCACGCGGCCGAACACGGCTATCTGGCCCGTCGGCGGGCACGCCGGGATCTCGCCGGGAAACATGTCGTCATCACGGGCGCCTCCTCCGGGATCGGGCGGGCGGCGGCGACTGCGATCGCCGCCAAGGGCGCCGTGGTGCTGCTGCTCGCGCGGCGCGGCGCGGAACTGAACGCCGTGGTCGAGGAGATCACCGCCGCGGGCGGGCGGGCCTACGCCTACCAGTGCGACGTCACCGATTCCGATTCGGTGGACCGGACCGTGCAAGCGATTCTCGACACCCACGGCCACGTCGACATGCTGGTCAACAATGCCGGCCGCTCCATCCGGCGCGCCGTGCACCGATCCACCGACCGGCTGCACGATTTCGAACGGACCATGGCGGTCAACTACTTCGGTGCGGTGCGGATGACGCTGGCACTGCTGCCCCAGATGCGGGAGCGCAAATCCGGCCACATCGTGAACATCTCGAGTGCGGGTGTTCAGATCGCCACACCGCGGTTCGCCGCCTATCTCGCCAGCAAGGCCGCCCTGGACAAGTTCGCGGAGGTCACGGCGGCCGAGATGCTCTCCGACAACATCACTTTCACGACCATTCACATGCCGCTGGTGCGGACGCCGATGATCGCGCCCAGCGGTAAGCAGGGGCCCTCGGAATCTCCCGAATGGGCGGCGGCCACCATCGTGCGTGCGCTGAGCGAGCGGCCGCGGCGTATCGATGTGCCGGTGGGCACCCTGGCCGAATACGGGACGCTGTTCGCGCCGGGGATCAAGGATCGGGTCATGCACCGGTACTACCGGGCGCTGCCGGACTCCCCCGCCGCGAAGGGCGAGTTGCCGGTCGAGGACGAGCCGGAGTCGGAAGCGCCCGCGCTGCGGGCGAAACCACAGCGCATGCCGTCGGCGGCGGGACGGGTCACGCGCACGACGTTGCGCCGCGCCGCCCGGCTGGTTCCCGGCACCTACTGGTGAACGCGGCGGCGGCGGTCGCGCTCTCGCATACCGGAATCCGGTGTCCGGCTCCGCTGCTCCTCGGCACCCTGCCGGTCACCGGCACGTAGCCGGGTGCGACGGCGAAATATCAAGCGCGCTGGCGGATTTCGTCGGCAACGATCGCCGATGCTGATTTCGGGGCGGCACCGCAGCCGGCCTGGCGGGGCGGATAGCCGACGGTCCGCGTGGTGACCAGCCACCGGCGGCCATCGGCGTGGACCACTTCCGCGGCGCCGGCAAAGGTCGCCGGATCCGAGGCGGGGATTTCCGGCTCGACAGCCGTCACCGTCAGTTGGTCGAGGGCGGCCGGCACCCGTTCCCGCACCGCGATCTCCGCCACCTGCTCGACCGGCGAAAGGCCGCTTCGTCCGCGAAACCCCGTCAGCGACAGGTGGTTACGCCGCACCTGCGCCACCGCTCGGACCGCGTCCTCGCCCTCGACCCGGCCGTAGGTCAACCCCTCGGGCAGGATCACCATCGCGGGCGCGAACCGGTGCCCGCCGGTATGCGAACACTCCCAGACCTGATCCGGATATTCGGCCGCCAGCCGGGCCGCGATCGGACGGCCGAGCCTGGCACAACACTGATCGCGCTTACCGTGGGCGCACACCAGGGTCACCGGATCGGTGACGCGTTCACCGATTCCCGGCGCGGGACCGTTCAGCACGTGCAGGTCGATATCGAGAAGTTGCTTCGGATCGGTGACGGTCAGACGCTCACACCACGATCCGTGCGGCCGGGAGGCGGCGAGCAGAACCGTTCGCACACCGGTGAATTCGCCGCGTCCAGGACGCCGGATGAGGGTGGGACGGACGCGGGCGGCCTTGGTGCGGGCGGCCAGTTCGGCGGTGAGCTCGGCACCGAGGACCGCGTCGCCGATCACATCGCGGCCCCAGGCGCCGGGGTGTTCGATGCACAGCCAGCCGCTCACCCGGGTCGCGCTGCCCGGCAGGGGAATATCGGCCGCCGCCACCGCACACGGCAGCCCGTCGAAATTGCTCGCGGGCGCCTGCGACCTCGGTGGTGCGGAACGGGAATCGGCCCCCACGTTCAGTGCTCCAGGAACGGCAGCACCACCGAAGCGAACTCCCGATACCGGTCGCGATGGATGCTGTGCCCGCAGGTGAAGACCTCGACCCGGCAGTCCGGCACGCTGGTGCGGAAGATCTCCAACTTCTCCGGATCGACCATGCCGCCGGGACCGCCGCGCAACATCACCGTGGCCGCGGTGATATCCGCCAGCCGCTCCCACCATTCCGGATGCGGTTTGCGGAACTGCTCGAGCGCCGGAGTGGTCATCGACCGGTCGAAGGCCAGAACCGCACGCGGGTGACGCAGCAGACTGGTGGTGGCATGCCACAGTTCCGGCACGGACGGCAGCCGCCGAGTGAGGGTGAGTTGTTCGTCACCGGAGCGCAGCGGCAGCGGCTGTTCCTCGAGGACCAGCCGCCGGACCAGCGCCGGGCGTTCGATGGCCACCCACGAGCAGGCGTATCCGCCGAGCGAATGCCCGACCAGATCGACGGTGGTCAGTTCCAGACGATCGCACAGGCGCAGCAGATCCGCGCCGAAATCCTCGAACCGGTAGGAGGCGGTGTGCTCGCTGCGGCCGTGTCCGCGCAGATCGGGAATGATCACCCGGCGTCCGGATCGGATCAGCGCGGTGGCGAAGCGATCCCAGGTGTGGCCGTCGCCACCCATCCCGTGCACCAGCACCACCGGGACCTCCGAGAGCGGATGCGGCGTCGCCGCGCTGCCCGAATCCCGATAGGCGATCTGCACCCCCGCCAGGGGCACCCGGATGACGTTCGACTCCACGATCAGCCAGGGTACGTCGCCGCGGGCGCCGTCGCCGCAGCCTGTGGGGTGTTCCATAGCCCGCGCCCTGGGGCACCGGCGGCGCCGGCCACTATTCGTAGAGTCCCTCCACGTGCCAGATGTGGTCGTAGCCGAGCAACAGGAGGGCACGCTCCTCGGTGTCGAGCAGGATCTGCGCGCGGACGGCGCCTCCGGAATCGCCGGTGGCCCACCAGCGTTCGTCCAGCAGCCAGGGGCCGGCCCAGCCCGCGACCCGCCACGACTTGCTACCCCAGTGCAATTCGGCCGGTTCGGCGGTGAACATGCCGCGGTCGGTGAGCCAGATCGGGCTGCCGTCGCCGGACTCCAGCCGAACCTCGGGATGGTTGACCAGCACCACCGCGGGGGCCGGTTGCGGCAGCCGGCCCGGCCACGGCAGGCTGGGATCGGCGGCGGGAACCAATTCCTCACCGAAGGTGATCAAGGTGACGCGCTCGACGGGACCGCGGCCGCCGCTGAGGACACCGATCCGCACCGCCTCACCGCCCAGCAGACCCTGCACCCGAGTCAAGGCACGACGAGCGCGTTGATCCTCCTCGCCGACCCCACCCCAGAGTCCGAGCTGCAGCGCACCGGCCGCCACCACCTCGACCGGTTCCAGGCGCAGCAGCGTGATCGGAGCGGACGGTGGCGGTTCGGAATCGCCCGCCCGTCCGCGTTTTCCGTGGATCAGGGCGCGATGGGTCAGCCAGCCGTCCAGCTGCCAGCGCACCCGGTCCGCGGTGGTTTCCGGGGTGAGCGGCTGCGCGCAGCGCCAGATTCTCGACAGCTGCTCCCCGCCCGCGGTTTCGGCGTGGACCGCCAGCCGGGTGCACGCCACCGAGGCCGCCGCCAGGCGCTCGTGTAACCGGATGGCGAGCATGCGGCCGGCGAAGGCGGCGGCATCGACCCGCTCGATCGGCGGATCGCACCGGTACTCCACCACCAGATCCGGGGCGGCCGGGGCCGCCGAGGGCGGACGCTCCGGTTCGGCGCGGGCACACCGGTGCGCCCGGATCGCGTCGGCGCCGAAACGGGAGGTGACCTCGGCGGGGGTGAGGGCCGCGAAATCGCCGATGCGGCGTAAACCCAAGCGGTGCAACAGATCCACCAGTTCGGCACGTTCCGGCGGAGCCAGGCTCGGCTCGACGGCCAACTCGCCTACCGGCAGCGGCGCGAGGAAATTCGCGGCGGCGCCGGGCGCGACGATCTGCGCCCGGCGCGCGGCTATCACCGCGGCCGACAGTTCGTCGGCGATGCCGATCCGGCATTCCACACCGAGTGCGGCGACCGCGTCGACCAGGCGTTCGGCGGCCTCCTCCTCGGAACCGAAGTAGCGAGCGGCGCCGCGGGCGGCGAGTACCAGCAGGCCGGGACGCAAGACCTCTACTCCCGGCACCGTCGCGTCCACGGCCGTCGCAACCGGTTCGAACAGACGCGCGTCGCGGTCCGGATCCGCCTGCGCCACATGAAGATCCGGGCATCGCGCCTGCGCCTCGCGCCTGGTCAGACCGCGCCGCACCCCCGCGTCGCGAGCCACCGCCGAACAGGCCACCACCCGATTCGCGTGCAGCACCACCACCGGCCGCAGCGGTGAGAGGTCGGCCACGGCGGCCGCCGCCGCGGCGGGCCAGTCCGGGCACCACACCGCCAGGACACGAAACCCGGGGCGCTTCATCACGCCCCCACTGCCGACAGCGCAGTAGGCGGCGAATCCGATTCCGGTACAAGCCATTCGACCCGGCCGTCGCGCGGGCACAGGTCGAGCGTGCCGGTGCGCTCCGGTGCGGACCGGCCGCGCACGCAGACGTTCAAGCGCACCGATCGCAACCGGCCGCGGCCACGCCCCAGGCCCGAATAGCCCGCGACCCGGGTGTCGATTCGCAGCGTCGGACCGCTCCAGGCGCCACCGGTCACCACGAGCGTGGCCCCTTTGCTGCGGGCGCGGGCGGCGAGAATTCGAGTTCGGCTGGGTGGCACCGACATACCGGCCAGGCCGACCACCACCAGATCCAGACCATCCAGCAACACTGCGGCGACCTCCACCGGATCCGGGCCGGGTTCGGTCACCACGGCCAGCCGGCCCAGATCGGCACCCATCTCCGCGGCGGCGAGCAGTCCGAGCCGAGGCAAGCCGACGGCCGCGGCGTAGCCCCCGCCGCCGGTCACCGCGGCCAGCAGGCCGGTCAACAGCGAACCCGCGCCCGAGTAGGCCACCACCGCCCCCTTCGGCATCCCACCCTCGGGCAGGAGCCCGGCCAGCGCGGGCGGTATGGGAAGAAGCTCTCTGCGCAGTTCAGCGCTTGTCGGCGGGCGCTCCACGACCTCGACCCCACGGGCCGGAACCGCGGCCATCCGCCGCCGCAGCTCCGCCAGCTGCACGGCCCGCGCATCCCCAGCCGAACCCATCTCGCCGACCACCTATCTCTCACCGAATGGACTCCACCGCACCCGATGCACCGCACCGCCACATCGACTACATTCCGCTCCTCCTCTGCCTCGCCCACCGGCGGAGACCGCATCCCTCGACAACGTCAGAAGCTCCGTCGAGTGGATCAGCACCGATTCAGCTATCGATCATAATCGAATATACGTTCGATCCGGTGACAGTAGAACCTTCCGACCGGTCTCCGTCAAGCCGCACCGGCCCACGTGTCACATCAGCCCCAGTGCGACTGTTCCGTCACCGGTCGCGGCTGTTGTCCACACCACCCCTCGGGGGCAGCCGACGGGCCGCCCGCCGGGCTGTGACCGCCGCCAACCCTGGTCCGAAGCAGGCCGGTCGCCCTGGTTTTCAGCTATTCTCGCGCCGTGACCGAACGCGCCCGCCCCATCGTCGGCCCCGACTATCTCGTCGCCGGCCGTTACCGCCTGCAGTCCAAACTCGGAGGCGGCGGTATGGGTGCGGTATGGCTCGCCACCGATCGGCTGCTCAACCGCGAGGTCGCCATCAAACAGGTGCTCACCACCGCCGGACTCAGCGAGGCCGAGGCGACCGAGGTACGCAATCGGATCGTGCACGAGGGCCGGGTCGCGGCCAAGCTCTCACACGAGCACGCGATCGCCGTCTACGACGTGGTGCTCGAGGCGGGCGAACCGTGGCTGGTGATGGAATATCTGCCCTCGCGCAGCATCGCCAAGGCGCTCGCGCTGGCCGACACCCTCTCCCCCATCGAGGTCGCGCAGATCGGCGCGCAGGTGGCCGATGCGCTGGCCGCCGCCCATGCCGCCGGAATCGTGCATCGCGATATCAAACCGGGCAACATCCTCGTCGCCGATCGGGGCTCCGAGGTGGGGATGGCCAAACTCAGCGACTTCGGTATCTCCAGTGCCGGTGAGGCTTTCGACGAACCGGAGGACGTAATCACCGGCACCCCGTCCTATCTGCCGCCGGAGGTGGCGCGCGGTGCTCAGCCGGGCCCGGCCAGCGACGTATTCTCCCTCGGCGCAACGCTCTACACCGCGATCGAAGGACATCCGCCGTACGGATTCGACGACGACAACGACGTCATCGTCACGCGCGCGGCGATGGCACAGATCATTCCGCCCACTCGCAGCGGGCCGCTCACCCAGGTGCTGCTGCACATGATGGAACCGGCGCCGCAGCGTCGCCCCACCATGGCCGAAGCCCGCGAGGAAATCCTCACCGCCGCATTCGGTCCCGGCACCGGGCCTTATATTCTCGGCGCTCCGATCCGCACCGAGGACGGCACCATTCCGGCCTGGGCGGCCCGCAATTCGGCCGCCGGACTGCGCAGTCCGCATTCCGCCCCGCTGCCCCGCCCGCCGCGGGTCGCCGCGGCCGGTGCCGTTGCGCAGCAACCGAAATTGGGGAAATCGAAGCTCGTCGACATCGACTTCACGAAGTTCGGACCCAATGCGGCGCCGCTCGCGATCGCGGCGGGCCTGCTGATCGGACTGCTCATCCTGATCGCGATCCTCGTCGCCGCGATGTAGGCGCGACTCAGTCGATGCGGCGGCGGTGCGCCCAGCGAGTCAGCGCATTGCGGTTGGACTGCTGGGTTTTTCGCAACACGTTGGAGGCGTGGGTTTCCACGGTCTTCACCGAGATGAACAGGGTTTCGGCGATTTCGCGATAGGTGTAGCCGCGCGCCAGCAGGCGCAGCACCTCCAGTTCGCGCGGGGTCAGCGAATCCAGTTCCGGGTCCAGCGGGGGTTCGGGAGCCGGTGAGCGTCCGGTGAACGAGTCCAGCACGAAACCGGCCAGCCGCGGACTGAACACCGCGTCGCCACCCGCGACGCGCCGAATGCCTTCGGCCAGTTCGGAACCGGAGATGGTCTTGGTGACGTAGCCGCGCGCGCCCGCGCGAATCACCGCGATCACATCCTCGGCGGCGTCGGAGACGCTCAGCGCCAGGCATACCGGGCCGTTCCCCGATGCCGAACCGTTCGGACGATCGTCGATGCCCTGCAGGACCGCGACACCTCCGCCGTCGGGCATGTGCACATCCAGCAACACCACATCGGGCCGCGCGGCGTCGATTCCGGCCACGGCCTCGGCCACGGTGCCCGCCTCGCCGACGACATCCATATCGGCTTCGCGGCTCAACTCCGCCCGCACCCCGGACCGGAACACGGCGTGGTCGTCGACCAGAAAAACCCGGATCGTCACAGTTCTCCTCACCTCGAGCCGACCCGCTGCCGGGCACGGCAGCGCCGAACTCCTCATCGGTACCACATCGGTGGTCGGGGTGCTCGAAACCGGCATCGAGGGGGCGGAGCCGGTACCGCTGCCGGGGTGCATGCCTCCCCATCTCCGCACGCTCCGTCCGCTACCGCGACCTGCCCGGGGCGGGGCCGGTATCCGCGGTTTCCCCTCGCGGCTCGGTCGTCTCGGCGCTGCGCGAATCACCGGCGCGGCTCGCGTCGGCGGTCTCGCCCGCCGTGCCGGAACGGTGCGCCTCCGAACGCGCGGACTCGGCATCCCCGCACTCGGCACGGTCGGCGCGGGCGGCGGCGGATTCTTCCTGCCCCTCGGAATCCTTGCGAGGCATGATGATTCGCACCTCGGTGCCGCGGCCGGGTGCGGTCTGAACCTCGACGGTGCCGCCGCGGCGTTCGATCCGGGCGTGAACGGATTTCGCCAGGCCCTGCCGGTCAGCCGGCACCGCGGCCGGATCGAAACCGGTGCCGCGATCGCGCACGAAGATACTGACCTGATGCGGTTCCACCTCGGCGAAGACGTCGATGGTCGGCACACCGGCATGTTTGGCGGCGTTGACCAGCGCCTCCCGGGTGGCGCCGAGCAGGGCCGTGAAATGTTCCTTCGGCAGGCCGTATCCGGTATCGCCGACATCCATCGAGACGTCGCCGACGGTCACCGGAGTCACCTGCACTCCGTGCTGGTCCTCCACCTCACCGGCGATCGTGCGCAGCGCGGCGGCCAGACTCGACTGCGCGGGCATGGAATCCTCGAACAGCCATTTCCGCAGTTCTCGCTCCTGGCTGCGGGCCAGCCGGGCGACCTCCTGCGGGTCGTCGGCCTGCCGCTGGATCAGCGCCAGCGTCTGCAGGACCGAATCGTGCAGATGTGAGGCGATCTCCTCACGTTCCTCGTTGCGGATGCGGGCCGCTCGTTCGGCATTGAGGGCGCGCATCATGCGCAACCACAGCGGCACCGTCAGCAGGCCGACGCCGATCAAGGTGACCGCGACCGCGATGAGCGCCGAACCCAGGGAACTCAGATCGATGCGGGCCAGCACCACCACACCCAGCCCGACCACGATCAGCGTCGCCCCGGCCAGGATGCGCGTCCAGGTGAGCACGGTCGGCCGGGCGGGCAGGCCGAGGATGGAACGCGGTCCCTCGGCATCGAATTCGCGCCACACCAGCGCCGCACCGACGGCGACCACGATGATCGGCGCGACCACCCGCGCCGCGGTCCCGTTGAACAGCCACGCCATCGATACCGACAGCGCCAGTCCGAGCAGCACCAGCCCGACCGCCTGCCGCCGCTCGGAAGCCGTGGGCGGTGGCCCGTCCGCACCGGAGGACGTGAAGATCCACAGCAGCCCGTAGGCCACGATCCCCGCCCCCATCAAGGCCGACAGCAAGACGAACGCCATCCGCACCTTGAAGACGTCGACCCCCAGGTGGTCGGCGATACCGCCCGCGACCCCGCCGACGACCCGGCCACCGGATCGCCGCAGCAACCGCGGCTGTTCGAACACCGGATCGGCGCCCCGGCCGTCCGGCCCGAGACCGTCCACACCGGCACGAGGTTCGAACCCCACGCGACCGTCGAACCCCGAACGCGCGTCGAATGCGGGCATGGAGGGGTACACGCCTTCGATACTGGCACGTCACTCCGACAACCGACCATCGGGAAATACCCGGATTCCCGATCTCGGTGTGACTGCCGCCCACAGTTGTCACTCGACGCGGACGCGCATCAGACCGAAGCCGCCGAGAACCACCCCGCACAGGCCGAGGACCACCGCGAAGATCGCACCGGCCAAGCCGTTGCCGGTGCCGAGGCCGCCGGCGGCGTTGGCGCCGTGAATTCCGCCGACGATCGCGCCGGCGAGTCCCAGGAGCACCGCGGTCACGGCCCGCGCGCGGCCGGCACCGCCGCGGCGGGATCGGACCGCCAGGCCACCGGCGATCACACTGATCAACCCCACGACCGCCGCGGTGCTGGGAACTGTTCGCCCGACACCGAGTTCATAACCGGCGGCGACAACGGATATGGGGGCGGTCCCGGGCACGGTGAACACCTCGAGCACAGACATCGCGGATCCTTCCGGTCTGACGACGGGTCGCACGGCCCGGCGTCGGTTGTGGACACAGACGATCCTCGCGCGCGGAAATCGCCGATGCGTCCGTCCGCGAGCGGCAGTGACCACGCCGTACGGCCACAACGACCACGCCGTACGGCGTAGACGATCAGCGGACGACCGCGCCCTTCGACGTACGGAGTCGCGCGATCGGCCCGACGTGGTTCCGGGCCGAGCCTCCTATGATCGCCACATGCCGGACCGCGTCGCACCGCTGCGCCTGCCTGCTTGGTCTCAGGATCTGCTGCTGGCGGTATTCATCACCGTGATGCAGGTCCAGGGCACGGTGGTTCGCAACAGTGCCCGACCCGAATCGGTACTGCGCCCACTGTCCGATTTCGGATATCTCGGCTATGTCCTGCTGATCACCGCGGGTGCCGTTCTGGTCGTGCGGCGACAACGGCCGGTCGCCGTATTCGCCGTCACCGCGCTCACCAGCGCGGTCTACTATGCCCTCGACTTTCCGGACGGGCCCGGATGGCTGGCTCTGTTCGTGGCGATCTACACCGTCACCGCGCACGGAGACGGGCGTCACTCGCTGGTGGTGGCCGGAGTGGGCATCGCGGCCCTGACCGCGGTCTGGCTGCCCGCCGCGTCGGACGTCGAACCGCCGGCCGCGATCGGCTGGGTCTATTTCCGGATAGGTGCGGCCGTGATGAGCGCCGCGCTCGGCGAGAGTGTCCGGTCGCGGAAATACATTGCGGCACAAGCCGTGGAACGCGCCGAACTGGCGGAACGTACACGGGAGGAGGAGGCCCGCGCGCGGGTCGACGCGGAACGTCTCAGGATCGCCCGCGAAGTGCACGATACGGTTGCCCATGCCATCGCCGTCATCAACGTCCAATCCGGCGTCACCGCGCACGTGCTGGACAAACGTCCCGAACAAGCGCGCGAGACCCTGAAAATCATCGAGCGGACCAGCTCCCGGGCGTTGACGGAAATGCGGGCCATCCTCGGCGTCCTTCGTGACGACAACGACGAGCGCGCCCCGCATCCGGGCCTCGCGCAGCTCGGCGAACTCACCGCCGTGGCCCGCGACGCCGGGCTCGAGGTCGAATTCGACACGCTCCCACCACCTCCCGAGATACCCAGCGCAGTCGGCGCCGCGGTGTACCGCATAGTGCAGGAATCGATCACCAATGTGATTCGCCATGCCGGGCCGACGCGGATCGCGGTCGAGTTGGATTACCGTGCCGGCGAGGTGGAGGTCCGGGTGACCGACGAGGGACGGCGACCGGCCGCCAAGACGACCGGCGCGGTAGACCTTACGACGCACCTTACGACGCACGAAACGATCAGCGGAGCGCGAACCGACGGGCGTGGCATCCTCGGCATGCGCGAGCGATGCCGGCTCCTCGGTGGTGACCTCGACGCGGGCCCGCTCCCACACGGAGGATTCGCGGTCACAGCCCGGCTCCCCTTGGCCACGAGGGGAACGGTGCCCCTGTGAGCACCGCGGCAGACGCATCGGGCGGCGGCACTCCGATCAAGGTTCTCCTCGTCGACGACGAGCAGTTGGTGCGATCGGGCTTTCGGCTCCTGCTCGATATCGAGGATGACATCACGGTCGTCGGGGAGGCCGCGAACGGCAGCGAAGCCGTGCGGAAAGCTCGTGCGCTGCGCCCGGATGTCGTACTGATGGATATCCGCATGCCGACGATGGACGGCATTCAGGCCACCCGGGAAATCGCCGCCACCACAGGGCTGCGCGATGTACGCATTCTCATCCTGACGACCTACGACACCGATGCCTATGTGTTCGAGGGGTTGCAGGCCGGCGCCGGCGGCTTCCTGCTCAAAGATGCCGGTCCGGCCGAGTTGCTGCACGGTATTCGCGTGGTCGCCGCCGGTGACGCGCTGCTCGCTCCGCGCATCACTCGCCGTCTGATCGCCCAGTTCACGGCTCGGCACACCGCCGACCGCGCCGCCGAACAGCGGCTCGCGGTACTCACCCAACGTGAACGGGAGGTTCTGGCACTGGTCGGCCAGGGCATGAGCAATGCCGAGATCGGCGCCGAACTGTTCCTCAGTCCGGCCACCGCCCGCACCCACGTCAGCCGGGCGATGGCCAAACTCGGCGCTCGCGACCGCGCCCAACTCGTCGTCATCGCCTATCGAACAGGGCTCGTGTCGCCGTAGACGAGCTCGTCCGGGCCGGATGACGTCGGTCCCGCAGTAGTTCAGGTTCGTTTTCAGGGTGAACCCCGATGCCATTCCATACTGCTCACGGCCACCATTGAGCTATGACCACAGCGAGCGGCGGGACCGGCGGCACGAGCCGGACGGGATTCAGCGAACAGCTCCAGCACCTGTGGCGGACGCGTCCGACACGGCTGCCGGGACAGAGCCCGGTCGCCGGCGTGGCGTCCGGATTCGGCCGTCGCTACGGCGTGGACCCGGTGCTGATCCGGGTCGCGTTCGTGGTGTCGACGATCTTCGGTGGTGCGGGCATCGTGTTGTATCTGGCGGCATGGTTACTGCTCCCCTCCGCGGGTGATGCGGTATCACCGGCGGAGGGCCTGATCAGCCGCGGGCGGAGTTCGCAGTCGTCCACCAAGACCATCGTGCTGATCGTCGCCCTGGCGATCGCGGTCACCACCATGGGCCCGGTGGGCGTCGGGCTCGGTGGCTCGGGGGTGATCAGTTTCGCGCTGATGGTGGCCGGCTGGTGGTTGCTGTACATGCGGCAACCGGAACCGCCGTTCGACGGCTCGTATCCGCCGATGGCTGAGGGTGGTATCGCGGCGACGGGATATCCGGGGGCGAGTTTCCCGGGCGGGTCGCCGTGGAGCGGAAGTCAGTACGGTCCGTTCACCCGACTGCCCGACCACTACGAACCGGACCCGAATACCCCTGCGGGAGGGCAGGTTCCGACCGCGTCGGCACCGGCCTCGAACGCCGATGTTCCGGCGACGACCGAACCGATCGTCGACTCCGCCGCGACTGCCCCGCTGCGGGTCGACCCGGCCTCGGGGACGACGGAAGGCCGTCCGGACGAGGCCCGTGCCGATTCGCCGGGCGATGCGAGCGTAACGACCGGAATCATTGCGGCCGAAGATGATTCGACCGAAGGTCCGTCGAGCCGAGCCGCGGGTTCAGCTGTCACGGCCGATCCCGGCGGCACATCCGAACACTCTGTCGCCGAGGCGGATTCGCCCTCCGGCGAGGTGCCGGCCGCCGATGATCGCCCCACAGTCGCGCTGACTCGGCCGCTCACCGTCGATTCCGGCTCGGCGCCGACCGGCACCTCCGCGACCGAGGACGAGTCCGGCCCGGACGATACCGCCGGTCCCGGCGGGAGCGCCCGTCCCGGTCCGACACTTCCTCCCGCACCTCGGCCCAACGGCACTCGTCCGATCCCGGACCCGGCGCATGTCGGCCCCACCCCGGCCGGCTGGGATCCGCTCGGCGTGGCGCCGATGGCCTGGGACCTGCCCGCCCCCACCCCGCAACGCCCGGTCGCGGTCGTCCCTGCGCCGCGTCCGCGTTCCCGGCTCACTCCCGTAGTGATCGGTCTCGCCGTACTGGCGGCAGCGGCCGCGGGAGCGGTGGCCGCGGCCGGGGCGGACTGGATGACGCCCGCTCGGATCGGGGCAGTGGCACTCGCCGTCGTGGGCCTGGGCCTGATCGCCGGGGCCTTCCTGCGACGCGGATACGGGCTGATGGTGGTGCTGGCGCCGCTGGCGGGATTCGTCATCCTCGCCTCGATGGTGGGCCCCGTCGAATTCGACCGCGGGGCCATGGGCGACCACGTCTGGACCCCGGCCACAGCCGCCGATCTGGCCTCGGAATACCGGATCACCATGGGATCGGGCACACTCGACCTGCGCCAACTGCCTCTCACCGAGAATCGCACGGTCCACGTGAACGTCCAGATGGGCGACTTCCGGGTGCTGGTGCCCGACTCGATGCGCCTGCACACCACCTGCAACGCCAGCATGGGCGATGTGACCTGCCCGCAGGGGCCCACCGGACCGCCCGACGGGCCGATCCTCACTCTCGACGTCGATGTCCACGCCGGAAACGCGGAGGTGAAACGTGGCTGACAACGAAACGGCCGACACCCGGACCGAAAGCGGGCGCGGACCGTCGTTCTCGCTGCTGCTGGCCGGGATACTCGCCCTGCTGGTCAGCGTCTGGGCCTTCATCGGTCCCACGTCCTGGCCCTTCCACAGTGCGGTGCCGGTGGGCTGGATCGTGGTGGGTGTGGCGGTGGTCGTGGGCATCGCTCTGGTGATCTCGCCGCGAAGGAAGAAATAGCCTCGGGAAGAGGGCGCACAACCAGAAAGAAGGGGCCTTCCAGCCGATGCTGGAAGGCCCCTTCTCCGCTATCGGTAGAGACAGCCGCTCATTCCCATTCGATGGTGCCCGGCGGCTTGCTGGTCACATCGAGCACCACGCGATTGACCTCGGCCACCTCGTTGGTTATACGGGTGGAGATGCGTTCGAGCACCTCGTAGGGCAGGCGGGTCCAGTCCGCGGTCATGGCGTCCTCACTCGACACCGGCCGCAGCACGATCGGATGTCCGTAGGTGCGGCCGTCGCCTTGCACGCCGACACTGCGCACATCGGCCAGCAGGACCACCGGGCACTGCCAGATCTGCGCGTCCAGACCCGCGGCGGTCAGTTCCTCGCGGGCGATCGCGTCGGCCTGCCGCAGGGTTTCCAGCCGGTCCGGGGTGACCTCGCCGATGATCCGGATCGCCAGGCCCGGCCCCGGGAAGGGCTGGCGCGCAACGATTTCCTCGGGCAGCCCGACCTCGCGGCCGACCGCGCGAACCTCGTCCTTGAACAGCAGCCGCAGCGGTTCGACCAGCTCGAATTCCAGATCCTCGGGCAACCCGCCGACGTTGTGGTGGCTCTTGATGTTGGCGGTGCCGGAGCCGCCACCGGATTCGACCACATCCGGGTACAGGGTGCCCTGCACCAGATATTCGACCGCGGGTCCGCCACCGTCGGCCTCGGTGCCGGTGGACTTCACGACCTCGGCGACCGCATCCTCGAAGGACCGGATGAACTCCCGGCCGATGATCTTGCGCTTCTCCTCCGGATCGGTGACGCCCTTCAGTTCACCGAGGAACTTCTCCACCGCGTCGACCGTCACCAGTTTGGCCCCGGTGGCGGCGACGAAGTCGCGCTGCACCTGTTCGCGCTCACCGGCCCGCAGCAGGCCGTGATCGACGAAGACACAGGTCAGCCGGTCTCCGATGGCCCGCTGCACCAAGGCGGCCGCCACGGCGGAGTCCACTCCGCCGGACAGGCCGCAGATCGCGTGCCCGTCGCCGATCTGCCCGCGCACCTGCTCGACCAGCGCGTCGGCGATATTGGCCGCGGTCCAGGACGCAGGGATACCGGCGAGTTCGTGCAGGAACCGGCTCAGCACCTGCTGACCGTGCGGCGAATGCAGAACCTCCGGGTGGTACTGCACACCGGCCAGCCGCCGGCCGCGATCTTCGAACGCCGCGACCGGCGCACCGGCCGTCGTCCCCGTGACCTCGAAGCCGGCCGGCGCGTCGGTGACCGCGTCGCCGTGGCTCATCCACACGGGGTGCACCGTCGGCAGTCCGCCGTGCAGCACGCCGCCGTCGATGTTCAGCTCGGTGCGGCCGTACTCACGGGTGCCGGTGTGCGCCACCGTGCCGCCGAGGGCCTGCGCCATCGCCTGGAATCCGTAGCAGATACCGAAGACCGGAATGTCGAGGTCGAACAACCGCGGATCGAGCTGCGGCGCGCCCTCGGCGTACACGCTGGACGGGCCGCCGGACAGGATCACCGCCAGCGGCCGCCGATCGGCGATCTCCTCCACGGTCGCGGTATGCGGTACCACCTCCGAGTAGACGCTGGATTCGCGCACGCGCCGCGCGATCAACTGCGCGTACTGCGCCCCGAAGTCGACGACGAGAACTGGTCGCTGGGTTTCTGCCACCCGCACAGTTTAGTGAGCGCATCAGCGCACCTCGAGAGCGGGCAAGTCTGCCACGCGCGGCCGTGACCGCCCCCACTCCGCCGGTTCGACGCCGGGCATATCGGCCGGTGCCGGCGGCGTTCCGAAACGGCCTATCCGCCAACGCATATCCACCCCCGCCTTCCCTGACGACTGATCGCGAAGGCGGAGCAGCAGCTGTCGGCGACCGCTATCCTCGTGCTCGTGCCATTCGCCCGTGCGATCGATGCCGAGATCCATTACGAGGATTCCGGTGGCCGTGGTCCGGTGGTGCTGCTGGGGCACGAATTCTTCATGGACCGAACGATGTTCGCATCGCAGGCGGCCGCACTGGCACCGGAGTTCCGCATCGTCACCTGGGATGCGCGCGGACACGGCCGCACCCGCGACGAGGGGCTGCCCTTCACCTATTGGACGGCGGCCCGCGACGCACTGACCGTGCTGGATCAGCTCGGCGTCGAACGCGCGGTGGTCGGCGGCACCTCGCAGGGCGGGTTCAGCGCCATGCGCACCGCCCTGCTCGCTCCCGAACGGGTGGCCGCGCTGATCTTGATCTCGACCGAGGCGCACAGCCCGACCCCGCAGGAACTCGCGACCTCACGCCGCTTCCTGGATCACTGGCGGGAGCCGAATATCCGGCACGCCCTCGCCGAGCACATGGCGCACTGGCTGATCGGAGACGACGCCTGGTACCGGGGGGTCTGGACCAAGCGGTGGCTGGCACGCGATCCGCACGAACTCGAGGCCGCGGCCGGATGTCTGCTGGCCCGGGACTCGATTCTGGACCGGCTGGGCGAAATCACCTGTCCCGCACTGGTCATCCATCCCACCCAGGCCGGAATCCCACGCGCGCACGCACTGGAAATGGCGCGCCGGCTGGTCAAATCACGCTTCTGCGAAATAGCGGACGCCCGTCAAGCGGTCAACATGACCCACCCCGCGCAGGTCAACGCCGCGATTCGCGACTTCCTGCGCGGGGATGTGCTGACCCGGCTCACCTGACTGCGCGAAATCTCAGGCCCGCACGCTGAGACCGACCCGCTGGAATTCCTTCAGATCGCAGTATCCGGCCTTGGCCATCGAACGACGCAGGCCACCAACGAGATTCACCGACCCCCACGGATCGCTGGACGGGCCGTACAGCACCTTCTCCAGCGCGGGCTGCTCGTCCGGCTCGGCGAACTGCAGCAGCGCGCCGCGCGGCACCGACGGATGCGCGGCCGCCGAGGGCCAGTACCAGCCGCGGCCGGGCGCCTCCTGCGCCAGCGCGAGCGGCACACCCAGCATCGCCGCGTCGGCACCGCAGGCGATGGCCTTGGCCAGCTGACCGGAGGAGACGATGTCGCCGTCGGCGATCACGTGGACGTAGCGACCACCGGTCTCGTCGAGGTAGTCGCGGCGGGCCGCGGCGGCATCGGCGATCGCGGTCGCCATCGGGACACCGATACCGAGCACCTCACCGGTGGTGGTGGCGCCGGGCATCGAGCCGTAACCGACGATCACGCCGGCGGCGCCGGTGCGCATCAGATGCAGGGCGGTGCGGTGATCGCTGACGCCGCCGGCCACGACCGGCACATCCAGTTCGGCGATGAAGGTTTTGAGGTTCAGCGGTTCCACCGACGAGCCGGAATCTCCGGCCGGCACCGCGCTCGCGCCGCCGACGTGTTCGGCGGAGATGATGGTGCCGTGGACGACCAGCAGGTCGATCCCGGCCTGCACCAGACCCGGGGTCAGGGCGCGCGCGTTCTGCGGGCTCACCCGCACCGCGACCGTCACTCCGGCGGCGCGCACCTGCGCGACCGCGGCGGCCAGCAGGTCGGGCTGCATCGGCGCGGCGTGCAGTTCCTGCAGCAGTTCGACCGCGGCCTCGGGCCCCTTGTGCTCGGCCACCTCGACCAGCTGCTCGATGCGAGCGCTCACATCGGCGTGCCGCGCCCACAGTCCCTCGCCGTTGATGACGCCCAGTCCGCCGAGGCGGCCCAGTTCGATCGCGAATTCCGGCGACACCAGGGCATCGGTCGGATGCGCGACCACGGGGATGTCGAATCGGTAGGCATCCAGCTGCCATGCCAACGACACCTGCTTCGACGACCGGGTGCGCCGCGAGGGGACGATGTCGACATCGTCCAGCTCATAGGTACGCCGGGCGGTCCGACCCATCCCGATCTCGACCATGTCCCGCACTGATGTCTCTCCTTAGTGTGTTCTGCCACGCCGGTGTGTGCGACGAACTCGCGCGCCGGCGCCACGACGTCGCGGCGATCTCATGCCGACGCGCGTCCATCCTCCCAGCTCCCGGCGTACGCCATACGCCGGGGGCGGTCCGTGTCGGACCTGGCGCAGCGAGACGGGCCGAGCGCGGTCACGCATCGACACGACAGACCGGTATCCCAGAGACCCCCTTGGGGCGACGCGTCGCGATGACACACCTTGTCCCGGAAGCACTTCCGTCACCCGTGACACAGCGGCGGGCTTTCCGATCCGGAAGGCCGCCTTGCGGGCCCGGACCACGGGGCCGGCCCCCTCGCCTCGTTCGGCAAGCGCCGCCGCGGCGACCGTGGGGCCGTCGCAAGGACTTCGTCGTCGCCCTCGCCCCGGCTGCTACTTGCCGCGGCCGGTGTAGTTCGGGGCCTCGACCGTCATGGTGATGTCGTGCGGGTGACTCTCCTTGAGACCCGCCGCGGTGATCTGCACGAACTGCGCCTGCTGCAGGTCGGCGATCGACTGGGAACCGGTGTACCCCATGGCCGCGCGCAGACCGCCCACCAACTGGTGGATGACCTGGTTCACCGGACCGCGGAAGGGCACCCGCCCTTCGATGCCCTCGGGGACCAGCTTGTCCTCGGCGAGCACGTCGTCCTGGAAGTAGCGATCCTTGGAGTACGACTTGCCCTGTCCGCGTCCCTGCATGGCGCCCAGCGAACCCATGCCGCGGTAGCTCTTGAACTGCTTGCCGCCCACCAGAATCAGTTCGCCCGGGGATTCGGCGGTACCGGCGAGCAGCGAGCCGAGCATGACCGTCGACGCACCGGCGGCGATGGCCTTGGCGACGTCACCGGAGAACTGGATACCGCCGTCGGCGATCACCGGCACGTCGGCCGCGCGGCATGCGGCCACGGCCTCGAGAATCGCGGTGATCTGCGGGGCGCCGACGCCGGCGACCACGCGGGTGGTACAGATCGAGCCGGGACCGACACCCACCTTGACCGCGTCGGCGCCGGCCTCGACCAGCGCCGCCGCACCCTCGCGGGTGGCGACATTGCCGCCGACGACCTGGATGCGGTCGCCGACCTCGTTCTTGACCTTGGCGACCATCTGCAGCACCTGGGCCTGATGGCCATGGGCGGTATCGACGATCAGCACGTCGACCCCGGCATCGGCCAAGCTCATCGCGCGCGACCAGGAGTCCTCGCCGACACCCACCGCGGCGCCGACCAGCAGACGGCCGTCGCGATCCTTGGTCGCGTTGGGGTACTGGTCGGTCTTGACGAAGTCCTTGACGGTGATCAGCCCGCGCAGCCGGCCGTTGCCATCGACGATCGGCAGCTTCTCGATCTTGTGCCGGCGCAGCAGGCCCAGCGCGGCCTCGGCGGTGACGCCCTCCTGGGCGGTGATCAGCGGCGCCTTGGTCATCACGTCGGCGACCCGGCGGTTCTGGTCGACCTCGAAACGCATGTCCCGGTTGGTGATGATGCCGACCAGCGCACCGGTCTCGTCCACCACGGGCAGACCCGAGATCCGGAACCGCGCGCACATGGCGTCGACCTCGGCGAGGGTGTCGGTCGGGCGGCAGGTGACCGGGTCGGTGACCATTCCGGCCTCGGACCGCTTCACCGTCTCCACCTGGGCGGCCTGATCGGCAGCGGAGAGATTGCGGTGCAATACGCCCATACCGCCGGCGCGGGCCATGGCGATCGCCATCCGCGCCTCGGTGACGGTATCCATCGCCGAACTCACCAGCGGGGTGCGCAGCGTGATCTCGCGGGTCAGCCGGCTCGAGGTCTCGACCGAGCTGGGGATCAGATCGGAAGCGGCCGGCAGCAACAGCACGTCGTCGAACGTGAGGCCGAGCATGGCGATCTTGTTCGGATCGTCACCACCCGTATGCGGGCGGACGGCTCGTTCGCCCATCACGGGACTACTCATCTGATCGACCCCTCCTGGACCTCGAAAGCACCGATACGGCACTCCGGCCCGGCATTCCGGGACCTCGGTACCGATCGAGAACAGCTGATGGATGGTGGAGCCGAAGCGTGCTACCCGGCGCCTGTGTACCCATGGTATCGGCCGCCTGCGGGGGCGACCTCGTCGCCTCCGACACAGTGGTGGGCGAGGGTGACAGCCGCGCAACAAGCGCGTCAAAATGCCTTCAGCGCTGGCGCGGAGGGGGTGGTTCTGCGTACCGTGGGGTTGTGCGTGACCATCTACCACCTGGCCTGCCGCCGGACCCCTTCGCCGGAGATCCCTCCGACCCGTCGGCCGCGCTCGATGCCATTGAGCCTGGGGAGCCGCTGGACCCCCATGAGCGCCTAGCGGTCGAAGAGGATCTCGCCGATCTCGCGGTGTACGAGGCGCTGCTGTCCCACCGGGGCATCCGCGGTCTCGTGGTGAGCTGTGAGGATTGCCGGCAGGACCACTACCACGATTGGGACATGCTGCGCGCCAACCTGCTGCAACTGCTGGTCGACGGCACGGTCCGCCCGCACGAGCCCGCTTACGATCCGACGCCGGAGGCCTACGTGACGTGGGACTACTGCCGCGGATATGCGGATGCCTCGATGAACGAAGCCCTGCACGGCGACGGATTCGACGGTTTCGACGCCTGACGCCTTCGCCGCGTAGCGCTCGGTTCGGCACAGCCGCGCGCACGTTCGGGGTGTGAATTTCACACCTCTGCCGCGGACGTCCTGCGCGCACTTCTCCCTGAATACACGAATCTGAATACACGAATCCGACCGCCAGGATCGGCGATCGGTTCTCGTATCGGATATGTCGTTCTAGTTGATGCCGGTGTGCAATCCTCCACCGGCCGGCGGCACGACCACCGTCGGCGCCGAGGGCACCGACGGATGGACCGGGGCCACGGTCTGCTGCGGCTGCGCCGGCGGGACCACCGCCCCTCCGCCGATGGTGGTCGGCGGATTGGCGGTGGGCTGGTTCGTCGGCGGCTGTTCGTGCGTGGGCGGCTGCTCGTTGGTCGGCGGCTGCTGCTGAGTCGGCGGCTGGTTCGTCGGCGGCTCGGCAGTCGTCGGCGGTTGCTGTTGCTGCGTCGGCGGCTTGGATCCACTACCCGGCTCGGTGCCCGGCGTTCCCGGCCCGGAACCGCTCGCACCGGTTTCCGGCGCGGTCTGGCTGCGCATGATCTCCGGGCCCGGGGTGCTCGGCTTGGAGCCGGTGCTCTCGCGCTGCCCTGGATTGGCAGACTGTCCCGGCGTCGTCGGCGCGACCACTGTCGGGGTGGTCGGCGTCGTATTCGCCTTCGGCTCCAGCGACTCCAGTGCGGCGGCCACCTCGGGTGCGGTGGTCTTCAGCTGATCCAGCAGATGCTGCCAGCGCACCTGCAGATCCTGCTTGCGCGAATTGTCGTCAACCTGCGTCGTGTTGGTGGAAGCGCTCTCCAACAGTGCCTTGGCCTGTTCGGGGTGTCCCTGATCGATCAGCGTCTGCGCCTTGGTCATATCGTCGTCGGCGCGCTGGGCGATCGTGGTCTGCGCCTGCTGGCTGAACACGACCTCCTTCACCCGCCACAACGGGTCACCCGGCTGCGCGCCGTAGGAGAAGGCCGTCGTCCCGCCCGCGATCACCGCGACCGCGGCCGCGGCGCCCATCAGCGGACGTACCAATCGCAATCTGCCGCGGCGATGGGCGTTGACCCTCGCCTCCCGCGCTCCGATCTCCTGGTTGACGGCCGCTACCACGGCGTCCAGATCGGGACCGGCCGGCATCGGAGTGTCGACGATATCGGCTCGCCAATTCGCGAGCAGGCTCGCGAGTTGATACTCCTCAGCACTGTCGGTCGCTACGGGACCGTCGCCCGCGATGGCGTCGATCAGCGCATCGTCGCGTCGGACCGCTGCGATATCCACCGGCCCGGAGTCACCGGACTCCCCGGATGCCTCGGCATAGGGACCGCTGTTCGGCGATCCAAGCCGCGCCTTCCAGTCGCCCCGACCGCGCTCGCCATCCCTAGCCATACATTTCACCTGCCCTCGCCACTTGTGACTTGAGTTTCGCGAGCGCCCGATGCTGAGCCACTCGTATAGCTCCCGCCGTACTGCCCACGGCGACAGCAGTTTCTTCTGCTGACAAACCCATGACCAAACGCAGGATCAGGATCTCTCGATGCTTCTCCGGTAGCGTGGCCAGCAGACTGTTCATCTGCCGGCTCGTTTCGGATTCGAGAGCGCGCTGCTCCGGCCCCTGGTCGGTGGATATGACATCTGGTACTTCGGCCATCGCGTCCGCCTTGTTACGGGCGGCGTTGCGATGTGCGTCGGCGACCTTGTGCGAGGCGATTCCGTACACGAAAGCCATGAACGGCCGCCCCTGGTCCTGGTAACGCGGCAGGGCGGTCATCACAGCCAAACAGACCTCCTGCGCCACGTCGTCCGCGGAGAGCTGCCCACGCTCCGCGGAACCGATCCGCGCCCGGCAATAGCGAACTACCAGCGGGCGGATGATTTCCAGTACCTGGGCTAAAGCCGAACGGTCGCCTCGAGCTGCAGCAGCTACGGCGGCGTCCAACTCCTCGCCCGAGTGCGTCATCGTCAGAGATATTCCTGGCGTTACAAGTGGCACGGCCGGATTTCGACCGGTGCTTCCACCGATCGGTGGAACGGAACCAACAATAGCGGCTCAGCTATGTGAGTCGGACAACATGGGGGATCGCTGCTCACCCGATTTCCGGCCCGACCCGCAGCCGACCGCCCCGACCAGCCAGAACCCGCGCGTACACACCGGCTTCGGCCGCCGCGCGGCGGGCCTCGGCCGGCTCGCACACCCCCGACCGCAACATCGCGGCGGCCCAGCGCAGCGGCAGCAATCCGTGTGCGGCGCAGAGGGAATCGACCAGCTCGGCAACGGCGCGGCTGCGATCGATGTCACCGTCGCCCGCGGCCGCGGCGGCCTGCAGTAGCCGCGACTTCACTTGATGCCGAACCGATCCCATCCGCTCGGCCGCGGCCACCGCCGCCTCGGCGTGCGTCGACGCAGGCTCGGCGACCAGTCCCATACCGGGTGCGGCAAGGGCGGTTTCGGCGCTGACCCAGTGCCAGCGCACCAGCGTCCGCAGGTCCACGGGCGCTCGATCCAGTTCGCCGCGACAGCGCCGAAGCAACCGCGCGGACACTTGCGGCTGCCCGGTACCGAGCGCGTCCGCGGCCAATCCGGTCAGCGCGTCGCAGACCGCCGCGGCGCGCATGGGATCGGCCGCACTCGCCACCGGCAGGTTCGCCACCAGCGCCGCTGCCCGTCCGTCCTGGATCGCGGCGCGTGCGTGCCAACCGAGCTGACGAAGCAGCGACGCCTCGGTGGAGGCCACGAGCGAGCCGAGTGCAGGATCCCTGGTCAGGCGGGCGGCCCGGAGCAATTCGGTGCGGGCGGCCGCGTACCACCCTCGACCACCGAGGACGATTGCCCGCAACCAGGTTCCGGCGGGATCGGCGGCGACGGGCAGATCCGCGAGCGCGATGCCGGGGCGGCCGCCGAACGCCGCGTCGGCCAGTACCGCGGCGGGCCCGGAGTCCAGCAACCCGTCGACTCGCGGGGACAAATCCAACACCAGCGCACCTTATCCGGAGGCGGCACGCGCCCCGCACCGCATGCGGGCTATTTCTCAGCGAAAATCGAGGGCGCCGTGTTTCCATCAGGTAAATCTGCAACGAGCTAACCGCCGGCGCACCGAAGGGAAATTCGCACGCTTTTCGGATTATTAACCTGCCCGCCCCGACGCGGCCATCCGGACTTCTTCCGCACGCGCGAGCCCAGTGTGCCACATCACATATCACACTCCTCAGCGTTGGCAAGCGCAACAGATCTTTTCTTCCGCTAAACACCGCTTGAACTGGGAAAACGCGAGAATCTACGGACGCGTCGCAATACGAGCGAAACAAGTCAACCGGTCAGTATCGCTTTCCCGGCCCGGAAAGTAAACAGTATGCAGGTTAAATCTGAGATCTGTCGGAATTGCGATCACTGTCGACGTATCTATTGACGTGATTTCACTGCGCGACCTAACGTACTTCATCGCCGTCGTCGGCGCCGCGCGAAATTGCGGCGACCGCGTACTGCGATCGCCGGAGATCGGCGATACGGTCCGAGCCCGATCTCGGCGAGGTCACTGTCGCCCCCGCCCAGGGTCCGGACAGACCGCTGCTGACAAGCACCGCTCGACAACGCCGACGAGCTCGCACCATGAGGAGTTCACCATGCCCATGCCCACCCACCTTCCCGGTCCCAACGCCGACATCTGGGATTGGCAGATGCGCGGCTCGTGCCGCGGTGTGGACTCCTCCGTCTTCTTCCATCCCGACGGCGAGCGCGGACGCGCGCGCACCCAGCGGGAGTTGCGCGCCAAGGAGATCTGCCGGACCTGCCCGGTGCTCATGCAGTGCCGCAGCCACGCCCTGAAGGTCAGCGAGCCGTACGGCATCTGGGGTGGCATGTCGGAGACCGAACGCGAGCTCCACGCCCGGCGCAACCGCCGCCGCATGGCCGTCTGACCGGCGCTCGCGAAATTCGGTCGCACCCGACCGATCCGAACCAGCTGGGGCGCCGAATACCTAGCAAACACCCGGCCACTGAACGTGGCCGGCGACACCGGTACAGGCGCAGGTTCTCGGCCACCGCCGATTCGCCTGCCGCATGTTGACCAACAGCCGCACCCAAGCCTCAGCGTTTCGTGAAAGTCATCGGCGTGTCACGGCGTGTCTCCATACACTCCTCGGCGTGTCGTCTTTTGCGCGAAATCCGCTGGGCCACAGGTGCGTTGCCGACGCACCCCACCCGAAAGGAGGTCATAGCGGCGCGCTACGGTAGTGGCCGATGACACAGAATGGAGCGTTGTGACAACGCGGCCGCCGGCCGCAGAGGACGACTCGTTCCAAGGATCCATCGGGGACGGTCGAGTGGCCACACCGAGTGTGGACTCTGCGATCACGGCACGCGCAAGCGAAAGTATCGAGCTGGCGGCACTTCTGGAGCGCTGCGGCCGGTCCGATCAGCAGGCATTCGCCGAGCTGTACGACCGCACGTGCGCCCGGGTATTCGGACTGGTGCTGCGTGTCCTCCACGATTCCGGTTACGCGGAGGAGACGACTCAGGAGGTCTACCTCCAGATCTGGCGCACCGCAGCCAATTTCGACCCGGCCAAGGGTTCGGCGGTGACCTGGCTGATGACGCTCGCGCATCGGCGTGCCGTCGACCGCGTCCGGGCCGAACAGGCGCACGCCCAGCGTGAGGTCACCTACGGCGCCGCGACCCTCGGCAACGAATTCGACGAGGTCACCGAGGAAGTCGGCCGCCGACTCGAACAACAGGCCGTACGCGAGAGCCTCGCCACCCTCACCGAAACCCAGCGCGAGGCCATCTCGCTGGCGTATTTCGGCGGCCGGACGTATGCCGAGGTGGCTACCTACCTCGGCATAGGGTTACCGACCGTCAAGTCCCGGATCCGGGACGGATTGACACGACTGAAAAAGAGTTTGGGAGTGACGTGAGATGAACGAGAGCCAGATCGATCTCGCGCATACGGTCGCGCTCGGATCGATCGGCGACGAGGACCAGCGCGCGGCGCGGGAGCTGTGGGACTCCGGCGATCCGGTACTGCGCGCGGACTTCGACACGGAAGTGCAACTGACCAGAGAAGCTCTTGCCCTGTTAGCCTCGGCGTCGGCCGTCCAGCCACCCGCCACCCTCCGCACCCGGCTCCTGACCGCGATCGCCGACGATCACGCCACCGCCGCACGACACATTCGTCCCCCCGCTCACCGCAACGGTGAGGAAGCCGGTCCCACCTCTCTCAACTGAGCTCCAGCCTCAACGTGAGCCGCGACGTCGCACCGCCCCAGCGGGTATCCACTCGCGGTCTCATCACGAAAACGCCAACGGCCCGTTCACGTTTCGAACGTGAACGGGCCGTTGCTGTGAGACAGGCACCCGTCACCGAGACTTCGGTCCACCCAACCCCAACGGGTCGACGGGCCCTAGTAGGGGGCCACCGCGGCGGAGCCGCGAATCCGACACAGCCCCGCCGCCCGCTTCGATTTCAGTGCGCGTGGCCGTGGTGGTCGTCGGCCGCTTCCTCGGCCGGCTTGTCGACCACGGCGCTCTCGGTGGTGAGCACCATGCGCGCCACGGAGGTGGCGTTGAGGACCGCGGAGCGGGTGACCTTGACCGGGTCGATGACGCCGTCGGTGATCAGATCGCCGTAGGTCAGGGTGGCGGCGTTGAAGCCGTCCTTGCCCTCGCTGACCTTGCTGACCACGACCGCGCCGTCGACACCGGCGTTGGTGGCGATCCAGTACAGCGGCGCCCGCAGCGCCTGCCGCACGACCTCGACGCCGATGGCCTGGTCCCCGGTCAGCGAGTCGCGCAGTTCGACCAGTTTGGTCGCTGCGTGCACCAGCGCGGTACCACCACCGGAGACGATGCCCTCCTCGACCGCGGCCTTGGCCGCGCTGACCGCGTCCTCGACCCGGTACTTGCGCTCCTTGAGCGCGGTTTCGGTGGCCGCACCGACCTTGATGACCGCGACGCCGCCGGACAGCTTGGCCAGCCGCTCCTCCAGCTTCTCGCGGTCCCAGTCGGAGTCGGTGGCCTCGATCTCGCCGCGCAGCTGCGCGACGCGAGCGTCGATGGCCTCCTGGGTGCCGGCGCCGTCGACGATGGTGGTCTCGTCCTTGGTGACGACCACGCGGCGGGCGTGGCCGAGCAGGTCCAGACCGGCCTCGCGCAGGCTGATGCCCAGGTCGGGGTTGATCACGGTGCCACCGGTGACAACGGCCAGGTCGTCGAGGAACGCCTTGCGACGGTCACCGAAGAAGGGCGCCTTGACCGCGACGACCTTGAGGGTCTTGCGGATGGAGTTGACGACCAAGGTCGACAACGCCTCGCCCTCGATGTCCTCGGCGATGATCAGCACCGGCTTGCCGGATTCGGCGATCTTCTCGAGCAGCGGCAGGAAGTCGGGCAGCGAGCTGATCTTCTCCCGGTGCAGCAGCACCTGGACGTCCTCGAGGACGGCTTCCTGCTTGTCGGGGTCGGTGACGAAGTAGCCCGACAGGTAGCCCTTGTCGAACTGCACGCCCTCGGTGATCTCCAGGTCGGTGCTGACCGTAGAGGATTCCTCGACGGTGACGACGCCGTCCTTGCCGACGGTGGTCAGCGCCTTGCCGACCATCTCGCCGATTTCCTCGTCGCGCGAGGAGACGGTGGCGACCTGGGCGATGGCCTTCTCGCCGGAGACCGGCTTCGCGGCGGCCAGCAGCGCCTCCGACACGGCGTCGGCGGCCTTGCTCATGCCGGCGCCGAGGCCGATCGGGTTGGCGCCGGCGGCGAGGTTCTTGAGACCGCCCTTGATGAGGGCCTGGGCCAGCACGGTGGCGGTGGTGGTGCCGTCGCCGGCGACGTCGTTGGTCTTGGTGGCGACGCTTTTGACCAGCTGCGCGCCGAGGTTCTCGAACGGATCCTCGAGGTCGATGTCGCGCGCGATGGTGACGCCGTCGTTGGTGACGGTGGGGCCGCCGAACGCCTTGGCCAGCACCACGTGCCGGCCGCGCGGGCCGAGGGTGACCTTGACGGCGTCGGCCAGCTTGTCGACGCCGCGTTCCATTGCCCGACGAGCCTTCTCGTCGAACTCGATCTGCTTTGCCATGGTTGAGATGTCCTTGGGGTCGGAGTAGTGGACGGGCCTGCGACGACCCGCGGCCGGAAGCAGCGACCACGACGATCCAGGGCCACGACGATCACTGCCCCGGCGCCCATGCGTGGGACACCGGGGCAGTGATCGTTACGGTGCGATCCGGATCGCGACGGCCGCGTGGGTCATCGGTCGGTCATCACTTGTCGACGACGGCCAGCAGGTCGCGCGCCGACAGGATCAGGTACTCCTCGCCGTTGTACTTGATCTCGGTGCCGCCGTACTTGCTGTAGATGACGACGTCGCCTTCCTTGACATCCAGCGGAATGCGCTTCTCGCCGTCCTCGTCCCACCGGCCGGGTCCTACGGCGACGACGGTGCCCTCCTGGGGCTTCTCCTTCGCCGTGTCGGGGATGACCAGGCCGGAGGCGGTCGTCGTCTCGGCCTCGTTGGCCTGGACGAGGATCTTGTCCTCGAGCGGCTTGATGTTCACGCTCGCCACGTTGAGCCCTCCACTTTCAGGGGATTCGGTCGTCCGGGGCTGTTCCCCGGACTCACGGTTTGGTCACGGTGTTGATGCGGCGTTCGTGGAGCCTTACCACTACCGCCGTGCCGACCCTGCGCACAGCCCCGTCGTCGCGGGTGCCGGGACCCTTGCCCAAAGTCGAGCTGGCACCTGAGCACAACCAGTGCCGACTAGCACTCTATACATGAGAGTGCCAGCGCTCAAGGGCGGGCAGTGCTGACATCGCGACACACCCGAGGGCGTGGCAATTGATCCGAAAAATCTGTAACGTTCGGATAACGGATTGTGACAGTATGTAAGACGGTTCCGTGATCGGTCATGTCGTACGACAGTTGTGTCGTTACGTCGCGTCCACAGGACGTAGCCGTCACGCGATCCGTTGAGTACCACTGCTTCACCCACTCGCGCGACGACCTCGCGCACACCTGAGACGAGAACAAGACCGCACGTGATCGACGGCCGGTCCCGACCCTGAAACGGATCGCACCTGATGGGACCGACAGCCTGACGGAATGGCGCCTCACCGGACCGCCCCCGACGGAGGAAGACCCGCCCCGATCCGCGCGCGGAGTATTCGCCGCACAGCGGATGCCCGTGATGTCCGTTCGAGATGGTCGGTTCCACCAAGGCCGTCCGCTCGACCAGCTCGAGAAGGGAGGTGAACATGCGAACATCCCTCGGTATCTCCGCCGGGAACGAGGTCGTCTGCTCGGCCGTCGTCACCACCGCGCCCAACGGTGCCCAGAGCTTCGATTACCGCGTCGTGTCGGCGGATGTGGCACATTCCGATCCGGGTGATCTGGTCGCCTCGTCGATCGAGCTGATGACCACGCGGATACCCCGCGACTACCTGCACCGGGTCGGCACGCACACGCCCGGCGCCTCGGCGCCGCAGACCCAGCCCGTCCCGGCCGGGGCCATCGCGGTCGCCTACCGCGATCGTGAACAGGCGATGGCGATTCGCGCCGCGATCGGGAGGCAGCGCCGGGATGTGCAGCTCATCCCCGAAAGTATTGCGGCACTCACCTATTTGCGCGATACCGGCCTCCTCGACCGCTACGAGACGGTGGCCGTGATCGACCTCGGCGCCTCCGGTACGACGATCACCGTGGCCGATCTGGCCGACGACACCGTGCTGCGTTCGGAGCGCACCGAGACGATCAGTGGCGCCGCGGTGGACGAGCTGATCTACCAGCATCTGCTGGACTGCCATTTTGCCCGCAGGGGCACCCGGCCCAATCGGACCATGCTGATCAACCGCAGCCGGGCCGCCAAGGAGCATCTGTCCATCGCGCCGACGGTGACCATCGATCACGTCGCCGGGCAGCCGCTGAAGTTGACGCGCGCCGATTTCGGTGAACTGATCGCCGATTTGCTGCACGATGCGGCCGACTACGCCCGCGCGGTCTTCGCACGAGCGCCGAAATCCCCCGAGGCGGTGGCGATCATCGGCGGCGGCGCCAATATCGCCTCGCTGATCGAGGGACTCGATGCACTGCTCGACATTCCGGTCGTCTCGGTTCCGGAGCCGGAGGCGGTGACCGCGAAAGGTGCCGCGCTGGTGGCCGATTCGGCCCAGCCCTCGGCCTTCTCCCCGATCGCGCTCGGAAGCGACGGGTCGGCCGGAACCTTCACCAAATTGATCGGTACCCTTGTCGGTGCGGTAGTGGTGGTCGGTCTCGTGGTCGGCTACGGCGTCAAGGAGCTTGTGCCGACCGCCCACCAGGATGTGACCCCGGCAGGCACGACCGGTACTCAGCTGACCCCACCCGCGTCGCCCCCGATGCCCACGGGTACATCGACGGACCGCACCGGGCAGAGCCGGACCGAGCATCCGCCGGCGAGTCCCACCCAGCCGGGCAGTTCGGCACCCGGCACGTCGCCGGGTAGCTCGCTGCCGACCACCCATGCCGATCAGGTGCCGCCGGTCACGCCGACGACCAGCGCGCCGGCCCTACGGCCGGATCCGAATCTGCCACAGATCCCGCTGCCCAACCTGCCGCATCTGCTCGGCCCGCTGCTGGGAACCACCACGCCGCAACCGGTTACGCCCGATACGAGCACACCGACCGGTCCCGCCCGGGGAGCGGCGCCGACCAAGCCGGGCAGCACCCGAATTCCGGTGCCGTCGCACTCGAGTTCCGGGTCCGCGGATCCGGACACGGCCCAGCCGGTCGAGCCGGGCGAATCCACCCCCTCGGGGCCGTCGGCAGCGCCCAGCACGACCACCGTGCAGCCCCAGGACTGAATCGGCGGAATCCTTTTCGGAACGGCCTCAGTGAATCTGGCTGGTGGACACCGAAAGACCCGGATCGGTCGCGACCGTCAACGGAGACGGTTCGGCGCCGCCCGCGATCACGTGGGCGCCCAGGGTGGCGATCATCACGCCGTTGTCGGTACACAAGCGCGGCTTCGGCACCCGCAGGGTCAGACCGGCGGCCACACACCGCTCTTCGGCCATCGACCGGATCCGGGAGTTGGCGGTCGCGCCGCCACCGAGCACGAGCGTGTCCACGCCGACATCGCGCGCCGCGCGTACGGCCTTCATGGTCAGCACGTCGGCCACCGCCTCCTGGAACGAGGCCGCGATATCGGGGATCGGCAGTTCGGTTTCGTTGCGCTGGGCCGCCTCGACGTAGCGGGCGACGGCGGTCTTGAGACCGGAGAAGGAGAAGTCGTACCGCGGATCACGTGGCCCGGTCATCCCGCGCGGGAATGCGATCGCCGCCGGATCACCGTGGACCGCGGCGGCATCGAGCGCCGGACCGCCCGGGAAGCCGAGGTCCAACAGCCGGGCCACCTTGTCGAATGCCTCGCCGGCGGCATCGTCGACGGTGCTGCCGAGTTCGACGATCGGCTCGGCCAGATCGGTCACGCGCAGCAGATGGGTGTGCCCGCCGGAGACCAGCAGGGCCACGCACGGCGGCATCGGACCGTGTTCGAGCGTGTCGACGGCGACGTGCCCGCCGAGGTGGTTCAACGCGTACAGGGGGATATCCCAGGCCGCCGCATAGGCTTTCGCGGCCGCCACTCCCACCAGCAGCGCACCGGCCAGTCCCGGTCCGATGGTGACTGCCAGCGCATCCGGCTTGGCGATGCCCGCCGTCGACAGCGCACGCCGCATGGCGGGCACGATGGCCTCGAGATGGGCGCGTGAGGCGATCTCGGGAACCACGCCACCGAACCGCGCGTGCTGATCGACGCTGGAGGCGACCTCGTCGGCGAGTAGTTCACAGGTGCCGTCAGGATGGCGGCGCACGATGCCGACACCGGTTTCGTCACAGGAACTTTCGACACCTAGGACGATCATGACAGGACCTCGGAATCGTGGGCGCGCTCGGCGCCCGGGTGCGGGAATCCGGTCATCGCCGGGCGGCGCATGGTGAAGGCGTCGGCGCCGCTGGGCTGGTAGTAGCTCTTGCGCAAGCCGATGATGTGGAAGCCGTGCTTCTCGTAGAGCGCGATGGCCGGGGCGTTGTCGGTCCGCACCTCGAGGAAGACCGGCCCACCGCGCCGCCCGGCCTCGGCCAGCAACGCGCGCAACAGGGCGGTCCCGACTCCACCGCGGTGCACGTCCGGATCGACACCGATGGTGTGGATCTCGGCCTCGGGATGCTCGAGCGTACCCAGCAGTGCGATGCCCGCGTACCCGAGCATGCGCCCCGCGTCGTCACGCGCCACCAGATAGCGATTGTGCGAACCGGCCAGCTCCGAGCGGAAGGCCACGTCCTGCCAGGGGTCGTCCTCCGGGAACAGCAGCAGTTCCAATTCGACGCAGCGCGCGATATCGGCCGGGCCCATCGGTTCGATATGGACCAACGGCGAGGATTCGGTACTCATCGCACCGCCTGATAGCTGCGTTCGACCGCATCGGGACGGCGCAGATACAGCGGGACCAGCGGCTGCGGCGTCGCGCGCGCGAGGATGTCGTGGGCGGCACACCGCACCAGCCCCGCCGGCGACGGGGTCTCCGCCGGCAGCACCGGAAGATCGAAAAAGTCCACGTGCGAGGGTGATCCGGCGATCGCGGTCGCATCCCCGGAATCCAGATCGACCGGTTTGCACACGCCGGGACCGTCGACGCGGCCGCTGCGGCGATACCGCGCCCAGTACACCTCGCGGCGGCGGGCGTCGGTCACTACGAGCAATTCGGCACCGGAACTCTCGTCCTGCCCGGCCGGCACCTCGGGCCATGCCTCCGCGGCGATGGCGTCGAGACTGCAGACGCCGTGCACCGGCAGGCCCAGGGCGTCGCCGAAGGCGGCGGCGGTCGCCATCCCCACCCGCAGGCCGGTGAACGGGCCGGGGCCGATACCCACCACGACCGCCCCGATATCGGTGCGCGTTCGGTCGGCCTCGGCGAGGCAGGCCAGAATCTGCGGGGTGAGCACCTCGTTGTGGGCGCGCGCGTCCACGGTTACCCGGGAGGCGAGAGTGCGGACCAGCGGCTGTGTGGCGGCCTGCTCCAAATCCACCAGTCCTGCTGTAACGGCAGGCGTCGCGGTGTCGACAGCAAGTACAAGCATGATTGCCTCAACGATACCGGTTGGTCACCTCCTGTATGCCATCAGCGCCGTCGGCGTATCCGCATGTCGCAACCGCGGGGCAAACCGCTGCCGGCCGGATGCGCGCACGTCGTGACGAGGCGGCCGCGTGGCGCTCGTCAACGACCAAGTGCCGCAACAACTGCCGGGTGCCGATGCGGTGATCTGCGATCCGGGCCAGGCGGCCGGGCCGGATTCCGCGGTGCCGCGTATTCGCCCGAGGCGCATCGGTGGCGAGCATCACAACCGATCAGTACCGACCGACCCACTCCCAGGTGGCGGTGCGAGTCTCCGATTCCGCTTCCCGATGCAACCGCACCCGCAGATGACGGTCCGCGAGATGTTCGACGACGCCGAGGCCCCATTCGACCACCACAACCGATTCGTGCAGATCGGCATCGAGATCCAGGGCTTCCAGCTCGTCGAGATCACCGCCCAGCCGGTAGGCGTCGACATGCACCAGCGGGATCGATCCCGGCGCCGCGCCCGCGCGATGCTGCCGCGCGATGATGAAGGTCGGCGAGCTGACCCGTCCCTCGACCCCGAGCCCGGCCGCGATCCCCCGGGTCAGTGCGGTCTTCCCCGCGCCCAGCGGGCCGTCGAGCACCACCAGATCGCCGGGGCGCAGCTCGGCGGCCAGCTCCCGGCCCAGTGCCTCGGTATCGGCGACCGTGGGCAGTTCCCGGCTCTCGGTCTCGCCCTGTTCTTCCGGGGCTTGCTCGCGGTGCTCAGCCATTGCTCGCCTCCCGGCCCACACCGCATTCGACGGACGCGCCACCGAATACGCCCGTGCGCAACAGCAATCGTTCCAGCGCGGCGTTGATCAGCTCGGGATACTGCAGATGCACCATATGCGCGGCGTCGGTGACCCGGATCAGATCGGCGTCCGGCAGCCGGGCGGCGAGTTCGCGCGAATTGCGGAACGGGATGATCAGGTCGTGGTCGCCGCCGACGACCAATGCCGGCCGCGGCGCGAGCACCGGCAGCGCTGCCGATTCGTCGTGCGCCTGCAGGGCTTCGAGAAATTTCACGATGGTCTCGACCGGTGTGCGATCGATCATCGAGGTGGTGAATCGCGACAGTGTGGGACTGACGTCGCCATGGAACGAACTGACGTGCAGCACCGGAGTGATCAGGTGACGTGCCGTGACCCGTCCCGCCTGCACCAGCGCCGGGGAGGTGTGGACGAGCACTCGGAACCCGTCGATCGCCGGACTGCGCAACAGCTGTGCAGCACCGGCGCGGGTCACCCCGGCCGCGGTGGTGGACAGCAGTGCAGAGGCCAGCACGCGGCGCTCGAACAATTGCGGATCCCGGGCGGCCGCCGCGAGAATCGCCATTCCACCCATGGAATGCCCCACGAGCACCAGCGGCCCGTCGGGGGCACAATCCTCGATCACCCGCAGCAGGTCGCGTCCCAGCTGTGCGACCGTGCAACTCGCACTGCTCGGTATGCCGGAACTGCCGTGCCCGCGCAGATCGAAGAACACCATGCGGACCTGCGGGCCCCACTGCCGCGCCAGATCGCGGCGCTGAAAATGGAACGAGTGCATGCTGTTACAGAATCCGTGCACGAAAACGACGGTGGCAGCAGGGTTCTCGGCGCCGACGACGCGCGTGGCCAGCGGTACGCCGTCGTCGGCCACCACCCGGCGCGCGGGATCGCGGTCCAGCAGCGTGAAATCCTCGTCGCGCAAATCGTCACCGCGAGCCGGCCAGGCGACCGCGGCGCCCATTCGCCGCAGGGCCTGCGCACCGGCCAGCGCGCCCAGCACACTCGCCGACGCCACCCCGCCACGCAGCAGTGTGGACCGTAACCCCCGCGCGCTCCGAAACTGATGTGCCCGTTCGGGTTCCATCACACCATCCCTGCCTGTCCGGTATAGCCTCGCACGACACGGCCGCGCGGGGAACACACGATCTCGTAATCGATGGTGTTCATCAGTTCCGCCCACCGCTGTGCGCGCGGATCGCCCGGGGCCCCGCCGAACAGCACCGCGCGATCCCCCTCCTGCACTCCCTGCCGGTTCTCACCCAGGTCCACGACCAGCTGATCCATACACACCCGGCCGATATTCGGATACTCCGCATCCCCGATCCGCACCGCGATCCGACCGCCCAGGCCGCGCGGCACGCCGTCGGCGTAGCCGGCCGGAATCAGCGCCACCGTGGTGTCGTGCGGCGCGATCCACTCGTGTCCGTAGGACACGCCCTCGCCCTGCGCCACCCGTTTGACCAGGGCGACCCGGGCTCGGAAGGTCATGGCCGGATGCAGGCCGAAGTCGGAGATCTCCGGAATCGGACTCAGGCCGTAGACGGCGATACCGGGCCGCACCATGTCGAACGCCAGATCGGGCCGGGTGAGGGTCGCCGCGGAGTTGGCCAGGTGCACCAGCTCGGGCTGCAGCCCGTAATCCTTGGCGAGGGCGATGGCCTCGACGAATCTGTCCCGCTGCACGTCGATGATCGGATGCTGCGGCTGGTCGGCGTGGGCGAGGTGGGAGAACATCGCCCGCAGATGCACCACCCGCTCGGCGACCAGCTCCTGCAGTAGGGTCAGCACGTGCGGATACTCCGCGGTGGACACGCCGTTGCGGTTCAGGCCGGTATCGAGCTTCAGCGTGACGGTCGCTGTGGTTCCGCTCGCCCGCGCCGCGCGCTCCACCGCCCGCAGATGGGCGGTCGAGGAGACTCCGATCTCGATATCGGCGGCGATCGCGCCGGCGTAATCCCCATCGGAGGTGTTGAGCCAGCTGAGGATGGGCGCGGTGATACCGGCCGCGCGCAACTCCAACGCCTCGGGGATGGTGGTCACACCGAGTTCGGCCGCGCCCGCGGCCAGCGCCGCCCGGCCGACCTGCACCGCCCCGTGGTTGTAGGCGTCGGCCTTCACCACCACCATCACCGCGGCATCGCCTGCGTGCTCGCGCACTATCCGCACATTGTGTGCGATGGCATCCAGATCGACGACGGTCTCCACCTGCGGATCAGCGCTACTCACGGCTACCGATCCTGCCACGCGACGCGCCGCGCCCACCCGGCGCGCCCGGGTGACATCGGATCGAGCCGAAATCAACCCTTGCTTGGAGTGCACTCCAGCTGACTAGCGTGGTTCACGCGGGCATTCGCCGCCCGCCACCACCATCCACCAGAGGGGTTTCATGAGCAAGGTTTGGTTCATCACCGGCGTCTCGCGCGGATTCGGCCGCGAATGGGCTCTGGCGGCCCTCGAGCGCGGCGATCGGGTCGCCGGAACCGCGCGCAAGCTGGAGACACTCGACGACATCGTCGCCGCCTACCCCGACACCTTCCTGCCGCTGCAGTTGGACGTCACCGACCGCGCGGGCGATTTCGCGGCGGTCGCCGAGGCCGCCCGGCGGTTCGGCCGCCTGGACGTCGTGGTCAACAACGCCGGTTACGGCCATTTCGGCATGATCGAAGAACTCACCGAGGGCGAGATCCGCGCTCAGCTCGAGACCAATGTCTTCGGGGCGCTGTGGGTCACCCAGGCGGCGCTGCCGATTCTGCGCGAGCAGGGCAGCGGGCACATCATCCAGGTGTCGAGCATCGGCGGCATCAGCGCCTTCGCTAATCTCGGCGCCTATCACGCGTCGAAGTGGGCGCTCGAGGGGCTCTCGCAGTCGCTGGCGCAGGAGGTCGCCGGTTTCGGCATCCACGTCACATTGATCGAGCCGGGCGGGTTCAGCACCGACTGGGCCGGCCCGTCGTCGGTACACAGCACGGAGAACCCCGCCTACGACGACGTGCGGGCGGCGCGCAACCGGACCCGTTCGGCCTCGCAGCCCGGCGAGCCGACGGCCACGCGGGCGGCGATCCTGGCCGTGGTCGACGCCGACAAACCGCCCTTGCGGCTGTTCCTGGGTACCGCCCCGCTGCAGATCGCGACCGCCGATTACGAGTCGCGACTGTCGACCTGGCGCGAATGGGAGTCGGTCACGCTGGCCGCCCAGGGCGACTGACCGGGAACGAACCGGGAGGGCCGGAGCTGCCGGCGGTGTGAACCGGCGCTTCGGCCCTGCACCCGTCCACCGGATTTCCACCGCGTGGCGCGGATTGCGCGGTCAGAACGGATCGGCCGGCAGTCCGTCCGCGGCATCGGCGAGACTGCGCAGAATCCGCACTGCGTCTCGTAGGCGATGCAACAGCGGAGTAGCCGAAATGGGCGCTGCCGCATCACTCTCCGCATGGGCGGCCAGATTGGCGGCGAGGGCGTGGACACGCGCGGCGGCGGCCGCCGCCCACCCCGGGTCCCTTCCCGCAGCCAGCAGGGCGCCGATGACTCCGGACAGTACGTCCCCGGCGCCCGCGGTCGCCGCCCAGGAACCGCCCGCCTCGTTGACCAGCGTCGGCTCGCCAGGGGTGGCAACCAACGTGGACCGCCCCTTCAACAGGACTGTGACCTGCCACTTCTCGGCGAGTTCGCGCACCGCCGCCACCCGGTCGGGGCCGGGTTCACGGCCGGTCAGACGCGCGAATTCGCCTGCGTGCGGGGTCAATACGGTCGGCGCGCCGCGACCGGTGGCCAGCTCCGGCGTGGCGGCCAGCAGGGTCAACCCGTCGGCGTCGACCACCACGGGCAGATCGGTGGCCAGGACTTCCGCCAGGCGCTCGCGCGCCGCGTCGTCGGTGCCCGCCCCCGGCCCGAACACCCAGGACTGCACCCGCCCCGTTTCAGGAATACTCTCGGCCGCGATGACTTCCGGGAGATGCGCGAGAACCTGCGCGGCCGCGGTTCCGGCGTAGCGGACCATGCCCGAGGTGGCGGCCACCGCCGCGCCGGTACACAACACCGCGGCACCAGGATAGGTATCACTGCCGGCGTGGATGCCGGTCACACCCTGCGTGTATTTGTCGTCGTGCGGTCCGGGCACCGGCCAGTCGCGACCGATCGACACCGGATCCAACGCGGCCAGCTGCGGCTCGGGCAGCCGTAAACCGATGGGGACCAACTGAATTCGCCCACACCACGGCGCGGCCAGCGCATGCACCGGTTTGTACGAACCGAATGTCACCGTCACCGCGGCCCGCACCGCCGGGCCGTCCACCGCACCGGTATTCGGATCGACACCGCTCGGCAGGTCGGCGGCGACGATCGGCGCCTCGACCGCCGCTACCAACTCGGCGGCCCGCGGTCGCAGCGCACCCCGGCCGGAGATTCCGATGATGCCGTCGACCACCAGGTCCGGCGTGCCGAGCAGTTCGGGGACCGATCCAGCGCCGGCCGCACGAATCCGGCCGCCCGCCCGGCGCAGGGCCGCGAGCCCTTCCGTGTGCGCTCGCTCGGGCGACAACAGCACGGCCGTCACCGCCGCCCCGCGCCGGCGCAGCGCGGCGCCCGCCCAGAGCGCATCGCCGCCGTTGTCTCCCGACCCGACGAGCAGTGTCACGGACCGCCCGGTGACGCCTCCGGTTCGTTCCCGCAGTTCGGCCGCAACCACATTCGCCAATCCGTACGCGGCGCGGCGCATCGGCACCCCCGCGGCGACCCGCTCGAACAGTTCAGCTTCGGCCGCTCGCACCTCGTCGACGGTGAAATATCCCCGCAGGGCCGGTGCCATCATTCGCCTCCTCGTAGGGATCGCGGTAAGGATCGCGCTCGAATCGGAACCTCCAGCAGATTACGCCCGAGATCTCAGGTTTCCCGCATGCCCGCGACCCTGTCACCGATGCGACGCGGCCGGAATCACCCGAGGGTGCGGCGAAGCGGATGCCACCATCCGGACTAGGCTCGCGATCATGGCCCACAGCACCGTACGCAGCCGCGCGGCGCGTCTCCTCCCGATCACCGGAGCGCTGGTGGCTGCCGTGCTGATCGCCGGATGTGGTTCGAACACAACGACATCCACTCCGTCGACCACGACCGCGGCCGCGCCGCCGAGTACCGCGGCAGCCTCGCCGACCTCGGTCCGACCGGCCTCGGTCACCGTGCGCGTCGAGGATATGAAGTTCTCCCCCGAGGCCGTGACCGTTCAGGCCGGCGACACCGTCACCTGGAAATTCTCCGACAAGGTGCCGCATGCCATACAGGGCATCGGCGATGCGGCGATGGGCATCAACAGCCCGATTTTCACCGGCGGCGAGTGGAGCCATACCTTCGCCGTGCCCGGCGTCTACCGCTACCTGTGCCCGCTGCATCCCGAAATGCGCGGGACCGTCACGGTGCGGTAGTCGCGACGTCGTCTCCCGCCCGCACCTCGCGCCGGTTCAACGCCTCCACGGCCGTCACCAGCGGGGCGAGTTCGGGATCGGCCGCGGCCTCGCCGAGCGCCTGCGACAGGGCGGCGTCGTTGGTCGGCCGCGCCTGTTCGAGGAGGGCGAGACCCGCGGGCGTGACGTCGGTGTAGATGCCCCGGCGGTCGTCCGGGCACAGGTAGCGCTGCAGAAGACCGCGGTCCTCGAGCCGGGTCACCAGCCGCGTAGTCGCGCTCTGACTCAGCGCCACCGAGTCGGCGACCTGGTTCATCCGCAGATGACCGCCGGGCCCGTCGTGTTGCCGGCTCAGCACGGTGAGCAGTGAGTATTCGCGCACGCTGAGCTCGTGACCGGTCTGCAGGGCGCGTTCGATCCGCGCCTCGATCCGGTCGTGCAGCACCGAGAGCGCATACCAACCATCCGCCAATCCGGTCAGCGCGGCTTCCGCGGTCATCGGCCCTCCTCGTGTCGTCGCCGTCCCCCAGGATAACGCGCTCCCGCAATAGCAGGCGCTTGCAATTAGCACGCGTATGCAATTATTGTCGACGCCTGTAACACCCGTCTACAACTCTGTGTGGAGGCCCGCACCGATGCCACTCGCACTTCTCGCCCTCACCCTCGGCGCATTCGCCATCGGGACGACCGAATTCATCGTGGTCGGATTGCTGCCCGGGGTCGCGGACAGTTACGCGGTCTCGATCCCGACCGCCGGTTGGCTGGTCACCGGCTACGCCCTCGGCGTGCTCGTCGGCGCGCCGATGATGACCGGACTCGGCACGCGCGTGTCCCGCAAGCGCATGCTGCTGATCAGCCTGCTGCTGCTGATCGCCGGCAACGCATTGTCCGCTGCCGCACCGACTTTCGGCCTGATGCTGACCGGCCGCATCATCGCCTCACTGGCGCACGGTGCGTTCTTCGGCATCGGCGCGGTGGTCGCCGGATCGCTCGTCGCCCCGGACCGCCGCGCCGGTGCGATCGCCATGATGTTCACCGGGCTCACCGTCGCGACCGTGGTCGGCGTTCCGCTGAGCACTCTGCTGGGCCAGCACTTCGGATGGCGGCTCGCCTTCGCGCTGGTCGCCGTCGTCGGCGCGCTCGCCTTCGCCGGAGTGCTGGCGCTGGTACCCGATCGGCCCGCACCGCGAGATGCCCGGTTCACCCGGGAACTGGCGGTCCTGCGCAATCCGCAGGTACTACTGGCGATGGCGATGACCGTGCTCGGCTTCGGCGGTGTCTTCGCCGCCGTCACCTACCTCGCGCCGATGATGACCGAGGTCACCGGATTCGCGGAAACCTCGGTCACCTGGATCATGGTGTTGTTCGGCCTCGGATTCCTGATCGGCAACCTGGTCGGCGGCCGCTACGCCGATCGCCACCTGCTGCCGATGCTCTACATCACGCTGGCGGCGCTGGCCGTCGTCCTGGCTCTGTTCACGCTCACCGCCCACAACAAGATCGCGGCGGCGATCACCGTCGTCCTGATCGGAGCGCTGGGCTTCGCCACCGTGCCGCCGCTGCAAAAGCGGGTCCTCGATCAGGCCGCGACGGCGCCGACACTGGCCTCCGCGCTGAATATCGGGGCTTTCAATCTGGGCAACGCGCTCGCCGCATGGCTCGGCGGATCGGTCATCGCCGCGGGTTTCGGCTACACCAGCCCGAGTTGGGTCGGCGTGGTCCTGGCCACGAGCGCCCTGGGTCTGGCCCTCTGGTCGGGGGCGCTGGAACGTCGCGAGGGACGACCCGGCGCGGCAACCGAAGAGCTTGTCGCCGTGGGAGATTGACCGGAGCGCCCGCGGCTATTCGACGGTGACCGACTTCGCGAGGTTGCGCGGTTTGTCGATGTCGTAGCCGCGGGTCTGCGCCACCTCGGCGGCGAAGATCTGCAGCGGCACGGTCGACAGCAGCGGCTGGAAGAGAGTCGGAGCGGCCGGGATCTCGATCAGATGATCGGCGAACGGGCGGACCGTATCGTCGCCCTCCTCCGCGATCACGATGGTGCGGGCGCCGCGGGCCTGGATCTCCCGAATGTTGCTGAGCAACTTCGAATGCAGCACCGCGCGTCCCTTCGGGGAGGGCATCACCACGATGACGGGCAGGCCATCCTCGATCAGCGCGATCGGGCCGTGCTTGAGCTCACCGGCGGCGAAACCCTCGGCGTGCATATAGGCGAGCTCTTTGAGTTTGAGCGCACCCTCCAGCGCGACCGGGTAGCCGACATGGCGGCCGAGGAACAGCACCGTCGACTGATGCGCGAACCGGCGGGCGATCTCGCGCACCTGCGGCGCGGTCTCGAGCACGCGCTCCACCAGCTTCGGCATGGCCTCCAGCTCGCCGAATTCGCGGGCCACCTCGTCCGGGTACTTGGTGCCGCGTGCCTGCGCGAGGGCAAGGCCCACAAGGTAATTCGCGGTGATCTGGGCGAGGAATGCCTTGGTCGAGGCGACCCCGATCTCCGGGCCGGTGCGGGTGTAGACCACGGCATCGGATTCACGCGGAATCTGAGCGCCGTTGGTGTTGCAGATGGCGAGCACCCGCGCCTTCTGCTCCTTGGCGTGACGCACCGCCTCCAGCGTGTCGGCGGTCTCACCGGACTGCGAGATCGCGACCACCAGCGTGGACCGGTCGAGGACCGGGTCGCGGTAGCGGAATTCGCTGGCCAACTCCACCTCGACCGGAACCCGGGTCCAATGTTCGATCGCGTACTTGGCCAGCAATCCGGCGTGATACGAACTGCCGCAGGCCACCACGAACACCTTGTCGAATTCGCGAAGTTCCTGGTCGGCGAGGCGCTGCTCGTCCAGCACGATGCGGCCGTTGTCGAAATGGCCCATCAGCGTCTCGGCCACCCCGGCGGGCTGCTCCTCGATCTCCTTGAGCATGAAGTAGTCGTGGCCGCCCTTCTCGGCGGCGGCCAGATCCCAGTCGATGGTGAACGGCCGGGTCCGCACGCCCTCGGTGGCGCCGGCGAAGTCGGTGACCACGTAGCTGTCCGCGGTGATCACCACGGCCTGGTCCTGACCGAGCTCGACCGCTTCGCGAGTGTGCTCGATGAACGCTGTCACATCCGAGGCGATGAACATCTCCCCCTTGCCCACACCGACCACCAGAGGTGTCGAGCGGCGCGCGGCCACGATCGTGCCCGGATGATCGGCATGCGTGAACACCAGCGTGAACGCACCCTCGAGCCGACGCAGGACGGCCAGTGCGCTGCCGACGAAATCACCGGTCGTGGGTCCGGCCGCATAGGCCTGGGCGACCAGATGCACGGCGACCTCGGTGTCGGTATCGCTGCGCAGTTCGACCCCGGCCTCCTCAAGTTCGCGCCGCAGCGGGGCGAAGTTCTCGATGATGCCGTTGTGCACGACCGCGACCCGGCCCGCGAGGTCGCGGTGCGGGTGCGCATTGCGGTCGGTGGGCGCGCCGTGCGTGGCCCACCGCGTATGTCCCATACCGGTCGTACCGGCGAACACGGCGGCGCCGGCCTCGGCCAGCTCGGCCTCCAGGTTGGCCAGCCGACCGGCCTTGCGCTCCACCGCGATACCGCCCGCGCCGTCCAGGATCGCCACGCCCGCGGAGTCGTAGCCCCGGTACTCCATGCGGCGCAGTGCGTCCACGACGACGCCGAGCGCGTCCCGGTACCCGACGTAGCCAACGATTCCGCACATGGTGTCCCAGCCTACTTGGGCCGCGTGGACACGCGAATCGGCCTGCTATCGCAGCAGGTGGCGGCGTGTCCGGGCCGCTCCGCTCGCGACAGTGCCGCATTCCGGGCGACTCTCGGTAGAGTTCACCCCCGTGTCGGTGTCTGTGAAATCGCTTCTGAGCATTCTGACCAGCCCTGGTCCGCACCGGGTGATGCGCGGCAACCTCGGCATCGCCGGGCAGCCCGGCGTGGTGTACACGCCCGAAGAGGGCCACAACCTGCCCGCGGTCGCCTTCGGACACGGCTGGCTCGCCGGCGCCGGCAACTATCGCAGGCTGCTCGAACACCTCGCATCCTGGGGTTTCGTCGCCGCCGCACCCGACACCGAACGCGGCCCGCTGCCCTCGCATCTCAATCTCGCCACCGACCTGCTGACCACCCTCGACATCTGCGCGGGTGTGCGGCTGGGCAGCGGCACGATCAGCGTGCACCCGGACAAGCTAGCCCTGGCAGGGCACGGGATGGGCGCGGGCGCTGCCGTCATCGCCGCCTCGCAGCGCAAGGTCGGCGCCGTGGCGGCCCTCTATCCGGCACCCACCGCCCCGAGCGCGGAAGCACTCGCCCCCCAGATCGACACTCCTGCCCTCATCGTCGCCGGCGGTGTCGACATCTCCACCGGCAATTGCACCGCGCAGGCCCTCGGCACCGCCTGGGGCGGGCCGATGTCGTTGCGCACCGTCGACAAGGCCACCCACAACGGCATCGTCGAGGGCCGCCGCGCCCTGGCCGCCCTCGGCGCCGCCAAGTACGAACCCAAGACCGAACGCATCACCCGAGCCCTCCTGGTCGGCTACCTCAACTACCAACTCCTGGGCGACAAGAAATATCAGCCCTTCGCCGACCCGGAAGCCGACATCCCGCACACATCGGCCGTCGACCCCGAAGCCACCGAAGAGCCCGAGCCCGAACACGTTTCGCCACTGCAGCTCGTGCAGGTGGCCCGCGCCCTGCGCAAGTAGAGCCGGAGCGCACGAGAACGGCGGGAACCGATCGTCGCCGGGCCGCATCGGAGATGTCGACGGCTGGTTTCGACGGAGGGGTGGAGACCTTCGTCCACAATCTTTCCGCGCAGGCGTCGGTAGAAACGTTGAGAGTCACCAGGATTCACCACCACGGGTGCGATGTGCACGGCATCGGGAGCACATCGGACGCGCGCCGCGCCGGGCGTTGTCGGGTTCAGATTCACGCCTGTCGCGTTGAACTTCTCGACGTTGGAGTCATCGACCGTCGAGTAGGTGTTGGCACTGGTGCTCACCATCCCCCATCTTCGCGATCGCCGTTTGCCGATTCTTCAACCAGGTGGTCAGGTTCCCCAGCGAGCGATTGATCTTGACACCGCTCCCTCGCTGCACCTGCGGCCGACGCGACAGCCTTCCGTATTCTCTTCGACGTGCCCGGACAGCGGCCGGTTCCATCACGTACCGACGATCGCGTCCGGGCGCACACCCAGCGAATCTACTTGCCGGGCCGACGGCCGAAAACCGAAGCCACGCCGCTCACTTGCCCATTTTGCCCTTGTCCACCTGGACCCATTCGGTGCGGCCGTCGGGATAGTGGTGGAACTCCCAGGCGGAGTAGTCGCCGCCGTCGTCGACGACGCTGACATGGTCGGCGTAGCCGTCGTGGTCCATATCGGACCAGACTTCCATCGAGTGGTCGCTGTGGAAGGTTTCGGTGTCCAGGATGCCGTCGACGTCGATGTCCTGGGACGGGTGGTTCAGCTCCACGGCGCCGATGCCACCGAGGTCGGAGTGTGCGTCGACTTCCGGCAGGTCCAGGCCCGGCAGATCGCCCGAATGGATCATGTATGTGCTCCTCGAGGGACGTGCGGGAATTTGTTCCATCCTGGCATCCGGAAGCGGTGCCGCGCATCCCAGGGCAGAGCATGTTGTGGATAACTTACCGGCATCGAGGTGGGCCGAGGGTTTGCCTGTGGATAACTACCGTCTCATCACACCCGCTACTGCTTCGGGATGACGATCCACAGCACCAAGTAGACGATGAACTGCGGACCGGGCAGCAGGCAGGACAGGACGAAAAGCAGGCGGATCACATTGGCGTTCCAGCCGAAGTACTCGGCGAGGCCACCGCAGACGCCGCCGATCCACTTGTCGGAGCTCGATCGGGTGAGGCGGCGGGTGGGGGCGGTCATGACGCTCTCCTTCTGTCACGGTCGTGCGTGGTGATTCCACTGTGCGGTGCGGCACCCCTCGTGCGCATCGGGCGCGAGACCCATCCCGACCCTGATTTCCACGGCCCGGGCTCAGGGTGGTACCCCGAACCCGGCAGACTCGTGGGCGTGAGTACGACTCTGCATGCGCACGGCCTGTCGGCGGGGCACGGAGACCGGGTGCTGTTCGAGGACCTGGATCTGGTGCTGGCGCCCGGCGATGTGATCGGCCTGGTGGGGATGAACGGAGCGGGCAAGTCGACGCTGTTGCGGATGCTGGCCGGTCACACGCCGCAGACGGGCCGGATCACGCTGAGCCCGCCGGATGCGACGATCGGCTACCTAGCCCAGGAGCCGGAACGCCTGGCCGGCGAGACGGTGGCTCAATTCCTGGCCCGCCGGACCGGAGTGGCGGCGGCGCAGCGGGCGATGGACGCCGCGGCGGAGCGGCTGGCGACCGACGAGACCGTCGCCGAAGACTATTCGGCCGCCCTGGAACGCTGGCTCGCACTGGGTGGCGCCGACCTGGAACCGCGAGCCGCCGAGGTGGCCGCCGAACTGGGACTCACCGAAAGCTTGCCGCAGGGCCTCGACACGCCCATGACCGTGCTCTCGGGTGGGCAGGCGGCGCGGGCCGGTCTGGCCTCGGTTCTGTTGTCGCGCTTCGACATTCTGCTGTTGGACGAGCCTACGAATGATCTCGACCTGGAGGGCCTGACCCGGCTGGAGAATTTCGTGACCGGCGTGCGGACGCCGTTGATGGTGATCAGTCACGATCGGGAGTTTCTGGCGCGCACCGTCAACCGGATCGTCGAACTCGATCTCGCCCAGCAGCAGGTCGGCAGTTACGACGGCGGTTACGACTCGTATCTGGCCGAACGCGAGATCGCCCGTCGGCACGCGCGTGAGGCCTACGAGGAGTACGCCGATACCAAGGCCGGGCTGGAGGCGCGGCAGGTGATGCAACGAAACTGGCTCGAACACGGCGTGCGCAATGCGCGCCGCAAGGCTCGCGATCCGCGAAAGGTGGACTCCGACAAGGCCGGTCGGAAGATGCGGGCCGAATCCACCGAGAAACAGGCCTCGAAGGTGCGCCAGACCCAGCGCCGCATCGAACGGCTCGAGGTTGTGGAGGAGCCGCGCAAGGAATGGGAGCTACGGATGTCGATCGCATCCGCACCGCGCAGTGGATCCGTGGTGGCAACGCTCTCCGATGCGGTCGTGTCGCGCGGTGAGTTCGCTCTGGGTCCGGTCACCACGCAGGTCGACTGGGGTGATCGGATCGTCCTGACCGGTCCCAACGGTTCCGGCAAATCCACGCTGCTGGCGCTGCTGCTGGGCAAGGTGGCGCCGGATTCCGGAACCGCCTCGCTGGGTTCGGGGGTGGCGATCGGCGAGGTCGATCAGGTGCGTGGCCTGTTCCGTGGAACGGCCTCGCTCGCCGATACCTTCGGCGCCGAGGTACCCGACTGGCCGGAGGCGGAGATCCGCACGCTGCTGGCCAAATTCGGGCTGCGCGGCCCACACGTGCTGCGCGCCAACGACACCCTGTCGCCGGGTGAGCGCACGCGCGCCGCGCTGGCGCTGCTGCAGGCGCGCGGGGTCAATCTGCTCGTACTCGACGAGCCGACCAACCATCTGGATCTGCCCGCGATCGAGCAGCTCGAGCAGGCCGTCGAGTCCTTCGACGGCACGCTGCTGCTGGTCACCCACGATCGCCGCATGCTCGATACGGTGCGCACGACCCGGCGCTGGCACATGTCCGCCGGGCAACTCTCCGAAGACTGTTGAATAAGAACCTGCTCGGCGTTGCGATCGCGAGGCCGCACGCGACCGCCCAGGAGATTCGGATGGACCGGATACAGCTCGGTGTGGACACCCGGATCACCCTCCTGATCTCCGGCCTTCTCGTCGTCTGGGCACTGCCGCTGGGCGTGTGGAAGTACCACGGGATGCGGACCTCACCGGACGGACATGCGCACCCCTACGTCGATATCGCGCATCGGGCGGCCCTGATGTACAGCTTCGCCGCGCTATCGCTCGCGGTCTTCGTGGAGCTGTCGGACCGGCCGACTGCGGTGAATCTCGTTGCGGCGCTGATCGTTCTCGGCTTCTTCGCCGGCGCCATCGCCTCATACTGCCGGCACGGGCTGCGACGGGACACGACGAACCAATTCCGCGGCGACATCGGGCTGCCGCTGCGATCGGCCATGTACGCGTAGATCGTCTGCGAGATCGGAAGCTTCCTCGTGCCGTGCACCGGATTCGTGCACGCTCGATTCTGAACCTTCGGTGTGGCTCAGCCGGCCGCGATGCCGGTGATCAGCGTGCGGCCCGATTCCGCACGGGTGCTGATTATTTGGGTGAAGGCATGCGGCTGCTCATCCGGCTTTTGCTGGGTGAGACGGACCTCCCACTGCCCCTCGTCGCCGGTGCGGGTGATCTGCACGCAGTAGCGGGTGCCGACCGGCACCTGATTGATACCGCGCTGAATCTGGTCGGCCGGCGGCACCGACGAGTCGTCGGCGACGACGGCGCGCGCGGCATACCCCGAACGCTGAACGTAGTACGCCCGCTCGAAAGCCAGAATCGCGTCCGGGCCGCTCGCGGTGCCGCCGGGGTCGGTGCCGGAGACCACTTCCGCGGTGCGCTGCTGCTCGCAGCCGTCGGTGGCGATCGTCGAGGACGCCGCCGCCGTGGTCGAGGGCGGCAACGGGGTTGTGCTCGCCGAGGTGTGCACCGGCACCGCCGCGACCATCGGCGGTTTGGTCGCGGCCGGCTGCGACCGCTTCCCGGTGTGGATGACGGTCAGCACCACCGAGACGACGACGATCCCCACACCTATCACAGTGAGTGCCGCCAGCAGCTTTTCACCACGCCGATGATCGCGGCGCGGCCCGGCCTGGCGTGGGCGCGGACGTCGCAGCGCAGGACCGGGATTACCGCCCGAGCGGTCGACGATGTGCGGAACCAGCGTCGACTTGTCGACCAGGTCGGGATCGGTCAGCGACCCTCCGACCGGGATGCGCCGCGGTTCCGGTTCCGTCGCGGGCTCGGGTTCGGGCGTTGTCCGCTGCGCGGGTTCGAGCCACTGTTCCCACTCCCCCGACGGATAGACCGACGGCTCCGGGCCGGGCCGGGCCGGCGGCGCGGCGACGGCGCCACGAGTGGCCGTCGCCGCCGGCCGGTTCGGGTTTCGCCGGCCCGGCCGCCGCTTGCGGCCCTGCTTGCCGACGGGAGTCCGGACCATCGGCAAGCCGAGGTCGAAAGGATTGTCCTGCTGCGGGTCCGGCTCAGACCGTGTCATCGCCGAAGTCGCCGATCACGGCGGCGGGAACCGTTGTCTCGGCCGCCGGCACGGTGACACCGAGCTGGCCGTCGCGAGGTTTGTGGTCCTGTCCGTTACCGGCCGGCGGCGGCAAGGCCATACCTCCGGCCACCCCGCCCGGATGCGGCGGCTCCGGAGCCGGCGCGGGTGGGGGTGGGGGTGCGGGTGCCGGTGGTTTCGGCATCGGTGCCGGGTCCGCAGGTGGCGGAATGATGGACGACGGTGACGGCGGTGGCGGATCGGATTTGTCGGCCGGGGTCTTGTCGGCCGGCACCTTGTCCGGCGCTGCGGCGCCCGGAATGATCGAGCCCGGCCCGGTCGTTCCGGGGGTCGCCTTGCCGGGGCCGAAGTCGAACAGCTTCGCCGAATCTCCGGAATTACCCGCCGGATTGGTCTTGTCGGCGGTGGCGTGGTCCGGGTTGATCAGCTGCGGTATCGCCTGGTCGACCGAGGAGGCCACCGTGTCGATGGTGTGTGTGCCCACCTCGGCGATCTTGTCGATCAGGTGGGTACCGATATCCACACCGGCATTGATGGCCGAGGTGCCGACCTGCACACCGGCCTGCACGAGCAGCTGCTGCAGTTGCAGCTGCGCGAGCTGAGCGGGATCGATCGGCTGCCCGGGCGCCATCCCGTATTGCGCTGGGACCGTGCCGTATTGGCCCGGAATCGCGCCGTAGGCGCTGGGCAGCACCGTATCGGGGGTATCTCCCCACGACCGCGAGGAGTTCAGTCCGGCGGGCGTGGTGACCGTCAGGGGACCCATCTCGTCCAATCGGCGCGAGTGGTCGTCCATTTCGGTACGTGCGGAGGTGACGGTGGTGATCGCATCGCGCAGCGCCTGGGTGGCCCGGTTGATCACCGCATCGGTATCCGGGGCGGCGGTGGCGTTGCCGAGGATGGTTCGGGCGTCGCGCCGGAAATCGGCGATGATCCGGTCCATTCGGCCGGCCGCCCGTGCGCTGGTCGCGTGGGCGTCGGCCAGAACGCCCAGATAGGCCGGGCCCCGATCGGAGATGTCACCGATCTGAGTTTGGGTGGTGCGCAAGGCCGGAACGGCCGCGTCGGAGCCCGGCCCCGTCCAGGTGGATTCCAGCGCGTGGACGCCGTCGCGATGTGGTCCCTCGGTGTCGGCGGCCTGTGTGGACGCGCTGGACAGCGCACCGGTGATGGCCGAAGAAGGCGTCGCGACACCGGTGCCCAGCGAGGCGCGCAGGTCCAGCAGCGGCTGGACCAATGTCGCGACGATCGGCGGATCTTCGGACGGATCGGATGTCGTTGCGGGCGATGTGGTGTCGTTGCGGGCGGCGGTGGGCCGGCGCCGCAATCCGATCGGACGCCTCATGACCGCGGCTCCGTCCGGGTGATCGCGAAGGCCGACTCCTCGTCGGTACCCTGCACACCCGCGGTGTAGGTGTGCAGCCCCTGCCCGTAGGCCGAGACCAATTTTCCCGCGGTGGACAGCGCCTGCGCATGTTCGGACACCGCGGCCGCGAATTTGGCGGCGAAATCCGCTCCCACGAGCCCGAGGTCGGTTGCCAGCTGCTGCGGGTCGACCGCGCCGGCCGCCACGGAAGCCGCCGAAGCGAGCTGTTGGGAAACGGTGTTCGCGATGGATGTGTACGCAGCCATCGCCGCGGGATCGACCCGCATCACCGTATCCGGAGCAAGTGCGGTGGCGGCCGCCGGCGGCGCCGGATTCGCGGAGTCGTCGACCGTCGGAGACTTATCAAGCTTCAGCGGTTCCACTGTTCCCCCTCACGGAAATCAAGCTTCGCTGTCGCGTCATGATGTGCGTCCCACCATACTTCCCGGAGCCGACAGTCGCGCCCCCATCGCCGGGACCGTCAGCGCGCCAACACCCTTCACGCGACCTGGCGAGGACCCGCCGCCGGACATCGATACCGACTGTGAGCAGGTCATATTCGCCGATCGAGCGCGGGTGCGGTCTTCGTGGCCGAGGCGCCGGCCCTCGGCAACGGCCTATACAGCCGCACCCCTACGCGGCGTACGCACCCCGTCCGTCGCGCCACGCGACGTGTCCGCGGAAGTCAGACCGCGGCGACACACTTGGCGAGATCGTCGGCGAGTTGTTTGGCGCGATGCGAATCGGTCGCCTCGACCATGACCCGGATCAGCTGTTCGGTCCCGCTCGGGCGCAACAGGACCCGGCCGGTGTCGCCGAGGGCGCGCTCGGCCTCGGCCACCGCCTCGCGAACCTCCGGCGCGGCCGCGACCGCGGCTTTGTCGGCGACGGGGACATTGACCAGCACCTGCGGCACGGTTGTCATAACGCTCGCCAGATCGGCCAGGCTACGCCCGGTTTCCACCATCCGCGCCATCAGTTTCAGACCCGTCAGCACTCCGTCACCCGTCGTGCCGTATCGCGGGAAGACCAGATGTCCGGACTGCTCGCCGCCCAGGCTGTAGCCACCGCGACGCAACTCCTCCAGCACGTAGCGATCGCCGACGGCGGTGGTGCGCACGGTGATACCGGCATCGCGCAGCGCGATGTGCAGCCCCAGATTGCTCATCACGGTGGCCACCAGGGTGTCCTGTACCAGCTCGCCCGATTCGTGCATCGCCAGGGCGAGAATCGCCATGATCGCGTCGCCGTCGACCACGGCGCCGGAGGCATCGACGGCGAGGCAGCGGTCGGCGTCACCGTCGTGGGCCAGGCCCAGATCGGCGCCGTGCTCGAGCACCGCACGCTGGACGTTCTCGAGATGTGTGGATCCGCACCGTTCGTTGATGTTGAGCCCGTTCGGCTCGGCGTTGATCGCCACCACGCGCGCGCCCGCCTCGCGGTACGCGGCCGGGCCGACGTCGGAGGCCGCGCCGTGCGCGCAGTCGACGACCACGGTGATGCCGGACAGATCGCGGCCGGTGGCCTCCACCAGATGTTCGACGTAGCGTTCATGGGTGCCGGCGAGGCTGTAATGGTCCTCGACCCGACCGTCGACGCCGGAGAGGCTGAGCACCCGGCCGATGCCCGCACCGGTCGGACGCACGAACCCCTTCGCGCGGACCAGTTCCTCGATCTTGTCCTCGATGCCGTCGTCGAGTTTGTGACCGCCCGCGGCGAAGATCTTGATGCCGTTGTCCGGCATGGCGTTGTGCGAGGCGGAGATCATCACACCCAGGCAGGCGTCGTAGGCGGCAGTCAGATACGCGACCGCCGGGGTCGGCAGGACCCCGACCGAGAGCACACTCATTCCGGCGGCGGTCAGACCGGCGGTCACCGCGGCCTCGAGCATCTCGCCGCTGGCGCGTGGATCGCGGCCGACCACCGCCACCGCGCGCGATCTGCCCCGGCCCAGCACCTGTGCCGCGGCCGCCGAAATCTGCAGTGCCAGTTCCGGACTCAGCGAGTCGTTGGCAAGGCCGCGGACTCCGTCGGTACCGAACAAACGCCCCATCTATCTCGCCCCTCGAAGTTGAATTGCGGTGAGCGCGGAGACCCTGCGTCGCGGACGCAGGCTGCCCGCCCCGGCCTACCGTCGATCGATACAGCACGAGAGCAGGCGCCCTGGAGTGGGCGCCTGCTCTCGTACGGGGTCGCGTCGGCCGTGCTCCCACCAGCACACCGTGCGGGTGCGAGTGGGAGCGGCCGCGCGCTGCAAGATCAGCGCTTCGAGTACTGCGGAGCCTTGCGGGCCTTCTTGAGGCCGTACTTCTTACGCTCGGTGGCACGCGGGTCACGCGTCAGGAAGCCGGCCCGCTTCAGGGCGGGACGGTCGTCCGGGGTGACCTCGATCAGCGCGCGGGCGATGGCGAGACGCAGCGCGCCGGCCTGACCCGACGGGCCGCCGCCGACCAGGCGGGCGTGCACATCGAAGGTTTCGGTGCGCTCGACCGTGACCAGCGGGGACTTCACCAGCTGCTGGTGCACCTTGTTCGGGAAGTAGTCCTCGATGGTGCGGCCGTTGAGCACGAACTGGCCGGAACCCGGGACCAGGCGAACACGGACCACGGCCTCCTTGCGGCGACCGACGGTCTGCACCGGGCGGTCGATCACGACCGGCGCGGCGAAGCCCTCGGACTCGGTGTACTCGGCGTCGTAGCCGGCACCCTCGTCGACGACCTCCACGGCGGCGTCTTCGACGTATTCCTCGTTGAATTCCTCAGGAGCGGTCACTGGGCCACCTGCTTGATCTCGAACGGAACGGGCTGCTGGGCCGCGTGCGGATGCGACGGGCCACCGTAGACCTTCAACTTGCGTGCGATCTGGTTGCCCAGCTTGTTCTTCGGGATCATGCCCTTGACGGCACGCTCCACGACGCGCTCCGGCCGAGTGTCGAGCAACTGCCCGACAGACCGGGACTTCAGGCCACCGGGGTGCCCGGAGTGGGTGTAGAGGAGCTTGTCCTCACGCTTGTTGCCGGAGACGGCAACCTTGTCGGCGTTGATGATGATGACGAAGTCGCCACCATCGACGTTGGGGGCGTAGGTCGGCTTGTTCTTGCCACGCAGCAGATTCGCTGCCTGCACGGCAAGGCGGCCGAGCACTACGTCAGTGGCGTCGATGACGTACCACTGCCGGGTCACGTCACCCGCCTTCGGGCTGTACGTAGGCACAGTGCTTCCCTGTCTGTCGTTGATGTTCTGCCAGCCAGGCGAACGGTCGAGTGATCCCGGCGGCCGGTGGAGACCCGGGGCTCGTGGGACGGCACGGACGAATCCGCGACGTACCGCACGCCGAACGACGACGATACCAGGATCGGTTCGAGGTCCCGAAATCGCCTCCGGACTCGTCAGATGTGAATCGGCGGGCCCGAGTCGAACGCACCGGAGACGGTCGGAACGACGTAGTGCAGATTGTCGACCGCCAGATGCGCGCAGGGATGGTCGGCGACCGTCCGCATACCCGGGCCCGGACGCTCGACGGCGTTCGGCGTGACCGAACAGGCCGGGCTGGGCTCGGGCGCCCGTGAGACCTTGTCCACGGCCGGCCACGAGCCGAAGTCGGATTCCGCGCCGACTTCGGCCGACGATCGCGCATCGACGAGCGCCGCGCCGCCGGTACGCGCGTCGGAGACCCCGGATACCGCCGCCGCGATGTGGTCGGGAAGCGGCCGCGCCATGTGATCCGGTTTACCGTCGGCGTGGATCGCGAGCGCCGCCAGCGCTACCGCGCCGACGATCGTCGGCGCGCCGAACAGATTGTCCTTGACCTTGTTCCACAACGTGCCCTTGTGGGCGTGTTCCTCGTGTTCCGGTTGTTCCCCGGCCGATGACCGACCACCGGATTCGGTGGTCCGCTGATCATCGACCGGGCCGGCCGGGGGGCGGGTGAACCTGCTTTCCACCTGGCCGCTCTCCTGGGTTATCCGGGTGGTCGGTTCGCCGGTCAGCCGGGGCTGCGGACCCGAGCCGGGCCCGGCATCGCGCGCCGCGTGCTTGCCCTCGGCGATCCTCTGCGGATTGGGCGGCTCCGGGCGACGTGGCGGTTCGACGGCCGGGGCCGCCCAATCCGCAGAGGATCGCCGAGGGC
>NZ_PSZE01000024.1 GCF_002933465.1 Nocardia nova | reverse complement strand
GCTGGCCCGCTCCCGCGGCCTTACCGAACCCACCGAACAGGAGGAAACCACCACTCCAGCACTGACCGCCTGACCAAACAGGATCACGCGGCAATCACCCCGATACACCACACAATTGGACTTGACCCGTGCCGGCCGGTAGCCGATGACCGGACCAGCAAAGGCAACTTACCCTCCCAATGCCGAGAGTCCCGAGGACTCGCCGGACCGCACCGCTTTTCAAGTCCGATTGCAGGGTACACGCCCTCCGTTCTCGTCGATGCAATCGGTTCACGACAGCCGTTTGAGATAACAGGTTCGATATAGCCTCGTAAACCGAAATGACATGTTTGGCCCGAAACTCCATGTAGGCGCCAATCATATTCGCACCGGAGGCTCACACACGCAGTTCCGAAGGAACGAGTTCGCATACACGTTGCCGACGCGGCACAGGGTTCGCCCTCATACGTGTAGCCGCCGAACTGCCGTTTGAATCGAGATAGCACGTCCCACACCCCCGGGACGGCCCCCGCAGCCCTGTCGACCGAAAGTATTGCTGCGGCGAGCCATCAGATGCGACGCGGGCGATTGTAATGGGCCGCGCTTCAACAGCGCCGACACCTGCATCCGTCAACGCCACTCGATCAGAACATGCCGCATCCGCAGCGAGCTCCGAAAGGACGCCAGCCGAAGATTTACTCGACATCAGACCGTCGCGGTACACGCTCGGCGCTAATACCAGAATGCCATTGCCGCAAGTGGCGATCCGCCTCGGACCCTCATCGGAATTGCCACTGATATCGATCTCGGCAATAAACTGCCGCGGCAGGCTCGCGGCGGCGAGCACGCTTACATGCCTGAAGTGGCATGCCCAGCGGCCCGGTGGCCTTCACCGTCGACGACCAACCGATCGCGGTCACCATAGCCGACTCCCCTACCAAGCTCTGCATTGATTCCCACTAGCACCTCTACATTCCAGCAGCATTGCGCAACCGCGAGCACATGGTCGGCGCCATTTGTTGTCTCTACCACCACGCCCGCGACGACGGGTACATCCCAGCGACGGGCAATGCCGTTGCGCACGTTTGACAACCCACGGCAACGACCGGCCAGCCGAACAACTCCTGCGCACCGCAACGGGCGACCGATTACCGGACGGCGCTAGGACTACCTGTGGCACCGCATCGGCCGAGAATCCCGTGGGTCAAGCCCCTGAAGTTCACGGCAAATTGGCTGCGCCACACCTCAGTGACCTGAGCGAACGCAACTTCGGCTACGCAGGCCCCGAGCGTTCGCCGGCCACTCAGAGCCATCCGGCTCAGACGGCCCAACTCTGACCTACGTCCGAGCGTCCTTGCCCGAAGTCGCGACCGCACTGGCGACCCTCGTCGCCGAACCGCATCCACTCACCCCTACCGAAACAGATGAAGTAGGACAACTCTCAGCGTCGGACACCCACGACTCCCGGCACAGTCGCGTGGGCGAGCATCCACTCGCGCATGCCTTATCACCTGTGATCCGTTGCGGGTCACGTGTTTACGAGCCAGATGGTCAGGTATTCTGAGATTGAGCTAAGAATTCGATCAAGCTTCTTCCCCTAGCGCTATGCAGCTGGGAACATGATCTCGTCTGGCGCAGACGAGGACTCGATTTGTCCGAAGTGAATCGAGTGCATATGTTCTTGCGCCCCACAGCCTCTGCCAACAGGGCCTGCAACCCGCCTGAGCCGCCCGCCGGTGGCTTGGAGCCGTCATCAATCGGCACGCATCCCAACTCGCTGATGCTGCAGCTTGCTTCGCTGATCAGGCCGACATCACACCCACAGCAATCTTGTAGCAATCAAACTGGGATTGCGTCGTGCCACAGGATTGGCATCCTTGACAGCTACAGACGTCTCCGAACAGGGTGCGGTTCAGACCCGCTACGGATGCAACGGGCGCGAGATGTCTAGGCGCGGCCAGCTGCCGTTCGGCGAGAAGGCCGAGCATCGCCTTGTCGTGCAGAGTGACCGGCGGGATCCTCCCGATCTCCGCATGCTCAGCCGAGCCGTCATCGAACTGGCCAAAGAGATCGCCGAGGCCACCACCATCGAGGAGGAAAGAAATGAGAGGGGTCGGCGCCACTGACCTCGCCGTCGCGTACCTACGCGTCTCGGACAGGAAGCAGCTCAATACTGCTGCAGACATCGATCCGGACGGCAATTCCATTGCCACACAACGGCGTATCGTCGAGCAGCGTGCCGAGACACTGCCGGCCAGGATCGTTGAGGAATTTGTCGAACCCGGCGTCTCCGCGCAATCTGTCGAGAAGCGTCCCGAGTTTCAGAAGATGCTCGCGCATCTCCAGCAGCACCCGCAGATCAAGTATGTGATCGTCTACATGCGGTCCCGCGCCTTCCGTAACTACATCGACGCCGCGTTGACCAAACGCCAGCTGGATCTCATGGGCGTGAAGCTCATTTCGGCCAAGGAAGACTTCGGTGACGGCATCTACGGCGACATGATGGCCGCCATCACCGACATCTTCAACGACACCCAGAACCGGCTCTCCGGCCAAGACATCAGCACCAAAATGCAGCACAAGGCCATGAACGGCGGCACGTGCAGCCGCGCGAAGCTCGGCTACGTCAACACCCGAATCATCGTCGAGGGCCACCAGGTCAACACCGTCGAGATCGATCCGGAACGAGGACCATTGGTAACTCGCGCCTGGGAGCTCTACGCCAGCGGCGAATACACACTCGAAGCACTGCAAGCGACGATGGCCGACCTCGGACTCACCTGCCGACCCACGGCACGTCGCCCTGTACCAACACCTCCCTCGGCCGCCACGCTGCACAACATGCTCCGCGACCCGTACTACGTCGGATACGTCGTATGGAAGGGCCAAATGTATCCGGGGCGTCACCAGCCCCTGGTCACTGAAGAACTGTTTCACAACGTCCAGGAGGTTCTCAGCGCGAGAAGCGCCAACGGCAACCGTGCACGGATCCACAACCACTACCTCAAGGGAACGCTCTTCTGCGGCCGATGCCGCGACGCCGGCGAAACATCGCGCCTGTTCTTCAGTACCCCGAGGAGTCGCAACGGCACTCACTACGAGTACTTCGTGTGCCGACGGGCCACCGAAAGACAATGCGACCTGCCCGCCTTGCCACGCGAGACCGTCGAGGCCGCGATCGCCGAGCACTACCGCTCCTTGCGCCTGCCGGACCGGTTTGCGGCGGAGACTCGGCGACTACTCGAAGAGGTCGTGACCGATGAACAGAGCTCAGTGCGACAGATGCATGCCGACCTCAATCACAAACTGGCAGACCTCGACGCGAAGGAGAGCCGGCTGATCGATCTTCTCGCCGACGACCTGATGCCCGCCGACAAGGTTCATCTGAAGTTGATCGAACTCAGGGGCCAACGCAAGCGGATCGAAGCCGGTATCGCCAACACGACCGAGCAATTGACGGTCGGAGCGAGTGTTCTCCGTCACGCACTGGATCTCATCACGGACCCATACGCGCTATACCAAGGATCCAGCGACGAAGTTCGGCGACGCCTCAACGCCACGTTCTACCGCCGCTTCTACCTGGACGACTTAGCGGAATCAGTGACCACCTCAGTGAGGGACGACAAGTGCGACATCTTCGCCGACCTCCATGCAGCAGCACAGAGCCAACCGGATAACCAACCAGAAAAATCGGACAAATTGCGGAACACGCGGCAGGTCGCCGGTTCCTATAAGAGCGTCATGGTGGTCCCAGCTGGGTTCGAACCAGCGACCTCTCGCGTGTGAGGCGAGCGCTCTCCCGCTGAGCTATGGGACCGGGGATTTCGGGGCGGCTGGGGTGCCGTTCCGAACGAGATGGAACCTTAACACGCGTCCCCGGGGTCACACCAAATCGGGGCTTGACCTGGGTATTTCATCCGGTCGGCGATGGACGGAACATGAACGGGCACAGAAGGTCTCATGCAGCCCGATTCGGTGCGTAGTCGGCCCTTCTCTACCGGCGTGAGCATCGCGGGAGATTGGGCGGGACGTGCCCGACCGGGCCGGCGGTTGCGGATCTCCACGCCGCGGGACGAGGCCCGACCACACCCCTACCGCGGGCCGGTCCGCCGCCGCAGTCGGCGCGGCGACGGATGGGACTTCGGGGAACGCCTGGTCGGTGCCGCGCCGGTGCGCCGACGCCGGCGTCACCCGATGGGGGCTCCCGCCCCCGGAAAACACACCGATGTTATTCACTTTCGCCCCTATCTACCAGGCGATTTGTTGACGACGCGGGTTGTGGGCTAATGTTCTCTCTCGCAGCCGGAAGGGGCCGAAAAGCCCCGGAAATGCAGCACGCGGATGTAGCGCAGTTGGTAGCGCATCACCTTGCCAAGGTGAGGGTCGCGGGTTCGAATCCCGTCATCCGCTCGAAGGCCAACCCGGCCTTGGTTGGCGGTGTGGCCGAGTGGTGAGGCAACGGCCTGCAAAGCCGTGCACACGGGTTCGATTCCCGTCGCCGCCTCTGAGTAGGCGAACCACGCGCGATTAGCTCAGCGGGAGAGCGCTTCCCTGACACGGAAGAGGTCACTGGTTCAATCCCAGTATCGCGCACCAACGAAGAACAGGTCAGCCCCGGTTTCGACCGGGGCTTTCTTGTATCCGCATCATGGATGTATCCAGACCATGGACAATTGTGTCCGCCGTCTCATCGCCCGGGATACGGTCGAAGCCCAGCAAGCCGAGCGGCAAGGAGAGATGTCGTGCGCGATTCGGTAACCGTCCACATGGCCGCGTCGCCGGCGCAGGTGTGGCCGCTGGTCAGCGATATCACGCGGATCGGCGAATTCAGTCCCGAGACGTTCGAGGCCGAATGGCTAGGCGGCGCAACGGGTCCCGCGGTGGGTGCGAAGTTCCGAGGGCACGTGCGGCGCAATCAGGTGGGGCCGGTCTACTGGACCACATGCAGGGTCGAGGTGTGCGAGCCCGAACGAGAGTTCGCCTTCACCGTCCTCGGACCCAAGGGGATGCGCATCAACCGGTGGGGCTACCGGCTGGAACAGCGCGACGGCGGCACCGACGTCACCGAATCGTTCGAGCTCTCGGCGATCCTGCCGTTGCGGCTGTATTGGACGGCGCTCGGGTGGGCACGCGGACGGCGCAACCGCAACGATATGGCCACCACCCTCAACCGGATGAAGATCGCCGTCGAGCACGGCTGATCCGGCGGTTCGACGCGGGCTATTCGGCGAATTCGACGCCCAGCACCCGATCCAGCACCCGCGCTCCGCTGTCTGTCAGCCGCAGCGTGCGGCGGGTCCCCGGCCGTTCCACCCAGCCGGCCGATTCCATACGGGTCAGTACCGCGGCACCGAGCGCACCGCTGAGATGATGGCGTTGCTCGCTCCAGTCGACGCAGAAACGCAGCAGTGAGCGGCGCCGGCCGCGGGCGGCGTCCAGATCCACGCCCAGCTCGGCGAACAGGGCCTCGGCATTCGGGCCCAGGCGATACGGGTGGTCCGTCATCGGCGCCGAGATCGGATCTCCCTGTGCGCGTGCGGTTCCCGCGACGCCGTCGGTTCGGGTCAGCGCCTGCCGATCGAGCAGTGCCTCGGTGACCGCGACGCCCAGTCGGCCGGCCAGGTGGTCGTAGCAACTGCGCGCCCGGCGCAGCGCGGCCGCGCGGGTGGATTCCCGCAGTGAGCGCACGGGTCGCGTCGGCGCCAGCACTGCCAGCGCTTCGATGGCGGCTCCGACCTGGGAATTCGCTATGCGATAGTACCGGTGCCGGCCGGATCGTTCGACGGTGAGCAGTCCGCCATCCACCAGCCGGGCCAGGTGCTCACTGGCTGTGGACGCCGCGACGCCGGCTTCCGCGGCCAGCACCGACGCCGGCAGCGCGCGCCCGTCCGCCAGGCCGATCATCATGCGCGCCCGGGTCGCGTCGGCCAGCAGGGCGCCGACAGCGGCGATATCGGAGTACCCGTAGAGAGGTCGGCGATCGGTCATGACACGAGTCTGCCGCGACGACACTTCGGTATGCACCGAATCGTCGCCGTCCGCGTCGTCGCCGTCCGCGCCCGCCCGCGCCGCCAGCCGCCCGGACGGGCCGCCCGGCAATCGGCAGTCAACCTCACGTCACCGACTCCCTGGGCGCACGGTTCATCGCCGTCGTGTATCGCCGGAGCCGCCGGCGTCGGCGATGGTTCCGGCGCCGGACCCGACCCTGCGCCACCAGGGGGCGATGAGCGAAAGAAGCTGAGGCAGGACGCTGTTCACCCGCTGCCTCATCGCCGATACTTCGGTCCACACCGAAAGATTGCGCACCGACACTGCGGATATGACTTCGACTCCACAGGTTCGCAACCCGGCCGCCATACTCACGGTGATGTGCGCCGGGATGTTTCTGGTGTTGCTGGATGTGACCATCGTGAATGTCGCGCTGCCCGCGATCGGGCGCGGCCTGCACACCGACGTCGCCTCGCTGCAGTGGGTGGTGGACGGATACGTGGTCGCGATCGCGGGATTGCTGCTGGCGGCGGGAACCGTCGGCGATCGGATCGGGCATCGCCGGATGCTGCTCGCCGGATTCGCGGTCTTCGGGCCGGCCTCGCTGGCGTGTGCATTGGCCCCGTCGATCGGGGTGCTGATCGCCGCGCGAGTGGTCCAGGGTGTGGGCGGGGCGCTGCTGTTGCCCAGCACCATGGCCGTCATCGTGGACGTCTTCCCGGATCGAGCGGAACAGGCGAAGGCGCTGGGCACGTGGGCGGCGGTGTCGTCACTGGCGTTGCCGGCCGGGCCGCTGCTCGGCGGAATTCTCGTCGACCGTCTCGGGTGGCGGCCGGTCTTCTGGATCGCGGTGCCGCTGACGATCGCGGCGACCGTCGGGGCCCGGATCGTGGTACCGGCCGCACCACCGCGGCGCGGCGAGCGCATCGACGTGCTGGGACTGGCCGGATTCGTCCTCGGCCTGGGGGCGCTGGTGTTCGCCGTCATCTCCGCAGGGCACCACGCGGGGACGGCGGTCGTCGCCACCGCGGCGGTGGCCGCGGTGTGTGCGCCGGCGGGCGCCTACCTCTCGGCCCGGCGCAGCGCTCATCCGTTCCTGCCGGTGGACCCGTTGCGGCACAAGGATTTTCTCGTTCCCAATGCCGTCGCCCTGATGATGAACCTGATCGTCAACGGCATCCTGTTCATCGGCATGCTGTATCTGCAGGACACGTTGGGGCGCTCCCCCGTCGCGGCCGGCGTCAACGTGCTGCCGCTGGCATTGCCGCTGGTGCTGCTGGCCCCGGTATCGGGACGATTGACGGCCCGGTACGGTCCGCGCTCGGCGATCGCGATCGGCTGCGCCCTCGCGGCATGCGGTTCGGCGATGCTGCTGACGCTCGACGGCCGCGGTGGAAGCGGCGGGCTGCTGCTGAGTTTCACGGTGCTCGGCTGCGGCTGCGGCCTCATCACGACATCGGTGGTCGCGGCGACGGTGCGCGCTACACCGGCGGACCGGTCCGGCCTGGCGACGGGGGTGTCCAATACGGCCCGGCAAGTCGGAACCGCCTGCGGTGTCGCGATATTCGGTGCCGTGGCCGGATCGCCGACCGGGCCGAGCTTCGTCGGCGCCATCCACTGGCTGGCGGCCGGATCGGCTCTCGCATGGGTAATCGCACTGCTGATCACCGTCTTCGCCGTGGAGGCCGGCGGGTCGCGAGCGGCCGATGCGGGCCGGGACAGCCGCCGCACCGAACCTGCTCGCCGCTGAATCGCCGAGGCGACCCTGAATCGGCCACCACATCAGCGGACACGCCCGCGCTCGAGCGCCTGGAACCCACACGAAGGCATAGGCTTTCGAAAGGACGTGCGAGACAGCGAAAGGCATGTGGTGACGACCAACCGGATCGAGGAGATACAGGCCGGGTTACTCGACGACCTGCGCGACGGCATCTCCTTCACCTCCGAGCAGATGGCCGACACGCTGGCGGACATGGTCGCTGCCCAGGCCGAGGAACGCCCCCGCGACGGCGAGTTACTCACCCGCCGGCTCGGGCTCGACGGTGTGCGCCCGGAGACCTTGACGCTGCTGGGCGCCCGCTTCGAACTCTCCCGCGACCGGGTTCGCCAGCTCTATACGCGAGCGGCGGGGCAGCTGCTGCGGCGAGTGCAGGCCACCGGCCATCCCGACCTCGCCATATTCGCCGAGCGATACCCGGTCGGGTGGGGCGATCAGCGACTGACCCGCACGCTGCTCACCGAAACCTATGTCGGAGACAGCGATATCGCCGCCCAGGATCTGGCGTATCTGAAGTTGCGGCTGGCCGGACATTCGCTGATCGACGCCAAACGGGTGGCCGGCTTCGTCTACCAGCGCATCGCGGGCTGGCAGCAGCGTGGCCGCTGGCATCTCGATCGCCCCCGCACGGCCGAACCCGTTGCCGGGCAACTGCTTCCGCTGCTGCGCCGGGTGCAGTGGCCGAGCGGCGATCCCGACGACCTGCCCGAGCTGCCGATCACGACCGTCGACGCCGACGACGATGCCCGCGGCCACATGTTCGCCGAGAAGCTCGGCCGCGAAACCACCTTCGACACAGCTCTGCAGGCCCGGCTGCTGCGCATGCTCGACGACGGCGAACAGGTCGACAGCTACACCGAGCGGCCCGTTGCCGTCGACTTCACCGTCGACGGCTTCGCGGACTCCTACTGCCCCACCGTCGCCGCCCGACTAACCGACGGACGCGTGCTACTGGCCGACGTGGTCGCGCTGGGGCAGTTGGGATTACACGCGAATCGGGTGCGACTCGAGGCCGCCCGCGTGCACGCGCACGCTCGTGGCTGGGGATGGCTGGTGTTTACCGGCAGCCGGCTCGGCGAGCCGGATCTGTTGCGACACACGGTGTCCGCTCGTTCGGAGAATATTCTCCGCAACCGGCTCGCCGCCGGCGCCGTGCACTGGGCCGAATTCCGGAGCCTGGTCGACGAGACCGGCCTGGAACCCGTGGACCTGATCGCGCTCGCGCTGCGCCACAACTGGCGCTGGGATCGTGCCCCCTTCCGGCTGAGCGCGACCTGACATCACTTCAACATGAATCCCGCCACGATGAACGTCACGATCACCAGCATCGCGAAACAGGTCATCAGCTGCCAATGCAGCACCGCCTCGCGCTGACGCGCGATCCGTACCCGCAGACCGGCCTCGAGCCGGTCGCGATCGGAGAGCCGGCGTTTGACCGCGTCCAGCTCCCCGGCGACGAGTTCGGCACGTTCGAGCCGATGCATCATCTTGTGCATCTGTTTGGCTTTGTCGCGAGTCGCCCTGCGCGCCAAGGCCAATTCGGTGCGCTGGTCGAGCAGTTCCTGCCGCTGCTGCGCGATCATCATCGCCTGTGCGTGGGTGTGGGCCTCCCAATCGCTCACCGTCGCCCACCCTCTCGTGTCCTCGTCCAGATATCCGCAGGCCAACTCGCCCGCAACCCAGCCATCGATGAATTCCCTTATTCCCCAGGGAGTTTCCCTAGGGCTGAGGATACCGTCGGAATCGATGACCAGCCCGCCCGACAATGCCCGGTACTCACACCCGGCGGCGGCGAAATCGTCCACGCCCAGCGCCGGTATCCGCCCGATCCAATATCCGGTCGGGCACAGCCACAACACCTCGTCACAGCCCACCGCCTTCAACCGGGCCGTGCGTTTGCGCGCGTGCTCGATGGAGACCGGCGCGCTGCGCACCTCGATAGCGCACAACCGGCTCCCGCGCCGCCACAGCAGACCGGGCGTCTGCGCACCCAGCGGTTTGTCCACCTCGGCATCGTCGGCACCCGCCGCCAGCAGCCTGCCGCGCAACCAGTACTTGAGCCGCTGCACATCCCAGTGACAATTGCCACATCCGGGTTCGCGACACCGGTCGCCCGCCTGATGTCCACGCGGATTCGGCTCCACCACAGGCAGTTTCACCGGCTCCAGGGGAGCCAGCGTCGTCGTCTGCTGCCTCGTCTCGGCCCGTTCTGTCGTACTCACGCGACCACTCCCCTACCCGTGCACCAGCGGGCCGTGCGGCCCGCTGTATCCAGAGTGCCGCACGTGCCAGGGGGCTACACGTCCCCGTGACCGGTTTCGTTATCCAACCGGGAGCCCCACGTGATCATCGAGTCCGGCGAACTGCGGAATCGCCCGCGATCGGACAGCGGCGTAATCGCGACGTTGCGAAGCCGGGACTTCTGCTGCCGCGTGCGGCTCGGGCGCTCCGCTACCGCCGCCGGGCTCTCACCCATTAGGCTGCGCAGATGTTCGACCGCGGATACATTCCTGTATCGACCGCGCTGCGAGCCGCCCGCGCCGCCAATTCGGTGGCCTTCGCGCTGCAGGGCTTCTTCCTCGCGGTCGTCCTCACCGAACTGCCGCAGCAGCGGGATCGACTCGGGCTCACCGACACCGTCATCCTGGTCGCGGTCGTGATGATCTCCGGCCTGGCCGCCGGCGGCAGTCTGCTGGCCGAGCGGGTGGCGGTGCACTGGTCGAGCCGGGTGGCGATGCGGGCCGGGCTGGCGCTGATAGCGGTGACCGGACTGGCGATCGCGGTCGCGCCGAATATCGTGGTCGCGCTGATCGCGCTCGGCTGTTATGGGGTCGCGGTCGGCATGGTCGACGCGGGCACGAATATGCAGGCGGTGTTCATTCAGCACGGGTACGGGCGGTTCGTGCTGTCGTCGTTCTACGCGGCGTGGAGTACCGGGTCGATTCTGGGCGCCCTGTTCGTCTCGGGCTGCGAGAAGGTCGGAATCACACTGCCCTATGCGGTCACCATCGCCGCCGCGGTGGTCGCGGTGGCGAGTCTGGTGTTCGGGCCGCGGCTGCTCGGCGCCGACCAGGCCGAAGCCCAGCCCGCCGAATCGGTCCGTACGCCCGAAACCGTTGCGGCCGTTGCCTTGCGCGCGTATCTCGCGTTGGGTATCGCGATGGCGCTGGTGTTCGCCATCGACCTGGCGGTGGGCAACTGGTCGGCGTTGTACCTCACCGACGATCTGCTGTCCTCGTCGGCGACGGCGGCCCTGGCGCTGGCCGCCTACCAGGGCGCCTCGCTGCTCACCCGGCTCAGCGGCGACTGGTGGGTGCGCCGATTCGGCGCGCGGACGGTGGTTCGGCTGGCCGCCGGGATCGGCGTGCTCGGCCTGGCACTGGTGGTGGCCGCGCCGGGACCGGCCACGGCACTGGCCGGATTCCTCATCGCGGGCCTCGGCCTGCCCGTGATCGCACCGCTGTGCTTCAGCGAGGCCGGGCGACTGACCGAAGGCCGCGGACTGGACGCGGTGGTCGCCCGGCTCAATCTGTTCAACTACGCGGGCACGCTGATCGGCGGCGGCGTGGTCGGGGCCGTCGCCGACGCGTCGAGCCTGCGGGTCGGGTTCGTGATCCCGCTGCTGTTCGCCCTCGCCCTGATCGCCACCGCGCGCTTCTTCCGGCCGCGTCCGGCGCCCGGCAAGCTGTCGGCGACCCGATCCGGGCATGTTGTACTGGACCCATGACCGAGCAGGAAGTCGTCGTCGACCGCGCCGGAATCTGGGACGCGGAGGAATTGAGCGACGTCGCCACCGCGACATTTCCCCTGGCGTGCCCGCCGGAGTTGACCGAGGAGAACATCGACACCTTCATCGCCGAGGTGCTGTCCGGCGAACGGTTCGGCGATTATCTGAGCGATCCGCAGCGGATCGTGCTCAAGGCCGTCATCGGCGGCGACATCGTCGGCTACACCATGCTGATCTCCGGTGAACCGGCGGATCCCACGGTCGCCGCCATGATCGCGGCCCGCCCCGCACTCGAGATCAGCAAGATGTACGTGATGCCCGGCCATCACGGCAGTGGCGTCTCGACCGCCCTGATGGGCGCGGTGGTGGATTATGCTCGCCGCAGCGGATATTCGGTGGTCTGGCTCGGTGTCAACCAGCGCAACGAGCGGGCCCAGCGCTTCTACGGCAAGCACGGTTTCCGCCGAGCCGGTACCAAGACCTTCACCGTCGGCAACCAGGTGTGCCACGACTTCGTGATGCAACGGGAGGCGTGAACCCGGCTGCCCCGCAACCGGATTCGACCCGCCGGTCGAAACTGCCGGTCAGGCGAGCAGTTTCGCCTTCAACGCCGCGATATCGCCGTCGGTCAGCTTCAATCCGTCGTGCACGTAGTTGTCGAAACTGCCGTAGCTCTGATTCACCTGATCGAATGCGGAATCCAGCGCAGACTGCACGACACCGTCGACCGCGTCGCTCTCGGCGGCGTCGCGGTAGTAGTTCGACAGCAGGAAGTCGTAGTTCACGGTCTCGCGGTCCACGCCGAGGATCGTCAATAGGACCGCCGCGGTCCAGCCGGTGCGATCCTTACCGGCCGAGCAGTGGAACAGCACCGAACCGTCGGTGCCGGCGATGTCGCGCAGGACACCGGCGAACGCCTCGCTCGCACCGGGAGCGGTGATGAACGCGCGGTAGAGATCGCTGCCTGCGCTCAGCGTCGAGGCCATGACCTGGGGCGGGGCCTGCCCGATCACATCGCGAATGTTCAGCGTCGCACCGACCGGCACCCGATCCGGCCCGAACGCACGTTCGTAGCTCGTGCGCAGATCGTCGACGACTCGCAGCCCGCGCGCGGACAGCGCCGCGGAATCCGAGTCGGACAGTTTGCCCAAGTCCGCGGTGCGGAACACCAGGCCGGTCTCGACGACGTGGCCGTCGGTGGTGCGGTATCCGCCGATATCGCGCGCGTTCTGCACACTGGCCAGATGCAGGGACCGGTCTTCGGTGTTCACCGAGACCGACGAGGGGGCCGCGGGCGGGTCGGCGGCGACCGCGACACCCAGCGCCGGACCGGCCGCGATGAGAGCGCCGACGGCGACGGTGGCGGCGAGGCGAATCGAACGATGGGCCATGTCAGCTCCGTTCAGAGGGAAACTGGACAGTCGTCCATGGTAGGGAATTCGCCTCCCGACAGTACGCCGTACGAAACCGGGATCAGCCCGCCGGGACCTCGAATCGCGACAGTGCCAGCAGGCGCGAGATCGCGCGCAGGTACTTCTTGCGGTAGCCGCCGCCGAGCATCTCCTCGGAGAAGATCTTGTCCAGCGGCGCACCCGACACGGTGACCGGCGTCCCGGCGTCGTAGAGCCGGTCGGCCAGCACGACCATCCGCAGCGCCACCGCCTGATCGGTGATGGTGTGCACCGCCGAGATGTAGACCGCCGACACGCCGGCGATCAGGGAACCGTACTTCGACGGATGCAGCGTGCTCAGGTGCGCGAGCAGTGCGTCGAAGTCGTCCAGCGTGGAATTCGCTGTGGCCGCGGCCTTTTCCGACAGCAGCGCCGGATCCGTGGGTTCCGGCGCGGGCGGCAGATCCCGGTGGCGGTAGTCGGGGCCGTCGACGCGGACGGTGTCGAACAGCGAACCCAGCTTGCGGATCTCGCGCAGGAAGTCCTGGGCGGCGAACCGGCCCTCACCCAGTTGATCGGGCAGCGTGTTCGATGTCGCCGCCACCGACACGCCGCGCGAGGTCAATTCGGTGAGCAGCCGCGACACCAGCATGGTGTCGCCCGGATCGTCGAGTTCGAATTCGTCGATGCACAGCACGCTGTTGCCGCCCAGACGTTCCACCGCGTTCGTGAAACCCAGGGCGCCCACGAGATTGGTCACCTCGCCGAAGGTGCCGAACGATTTCGGACCTGGGGAGGCATGGAAGATCGAGGCCAGCAGGTGCGTCTTGCCGACACCGAATCCACCGTCGAGATACAGCCCGGCGCCATCGACCTGCTTCTTCTTCCCGAACAGCGACTTCTTACCGGCGGCGGCGTGGATCGTGCCCACCCGCGCGGCGAAATCCTCGGCCGCGCGCACGGCCGCGGCCTGGCTCGGCTCCTTGGGATCGGGAATGTAGGAGGCAAAACTCACCTCGTCGAACGTGGGCGGCGGCACCATCTGGGCGATGAGTTGATCGGCCGGAACCTCCGGATGACGATCGACGAGGCGTTGTTGCACGCTCGTAGCGTACTGACGTGGTGTGATCGGACCTTATGCAGCGTGTCCCCGATGCGATCCAGTTCACAGCACTGACCACCGGCGGTGCCGGCGAGATCACCGACCTGGTTCAGCTCTACACCTATCCGGCGGTCCTGGAGCGGCCGTGGATCCGGGTCAACTTCATCGCCAGCCTCGACGGCGCGGTCACCGTCGACGACCGCTCCGGCGCCCTGGGCCGGCCCGCCGACGCCACTGTCTTCGCCATCCTGCGCGATCTGGCCGACGTGATCGTCGTCGGCGCCGGTACCGCGCGCGTGGAGAACTACGGCGGCGCGCGCACCGATTCCCGGCGGCGCATGCGCCTGCACCACCACGGGCTGGGCGGGGCGCGCGACGGTGCGCCGCCGCCGGTCGCGGTGGTGACCGCGAGCGCGGCGCTGGACCCGGCGAGCCGGCTGTTCACCGACACCCAGCGCCCGCCGATGATCCTCACCACCGCCGCGGCCGACGGCGAACGCAAACGCCTGCTCGCCGAGACCGGCGCCGAGGTGATCGAGGCCGGGCAGAGCACCGTCACCGCCGCCGACATCCGCCGGGTGCTGGGCGAGCGCGGACTGCTGCGGGTGCTGTGCGAGGGCGGCCCGTCGCTGTTCGGCGAATTGATCGGCGCGGGCGCGGTCGACGAGTTGTGCCTGACCGTCTCACCGCTGCTGATCGGTGGTACGGCGGGCCGAATCGCGGTGTCGCCCAATGCCTTGCCGACCCCGATGAGCCTGCGGCACGCACTGATCGACGACGACGGCACGGTGCTGACCCGGTGGGAGCGCAGCCGCACCCAAGGCTGAAACGGCGCACCGGACCTGGCAGGCTGTAGCGCATGCGTTGGACTCGCGCCGCTCTGCTGGCATCGTCGCTGACGGTTCTGCTGACCACCGCCTGTGGTGCCGGGCCGTCGCAGCGACCGGGCGTGGCGGTGGAACAACCGCACGGCGGCTCGGGCCCGGCCACCAGCACCAGCGCCGCGCCGGCTGCGCCATCGCAGGCGCAGGTCCCCAAAACCGATCTGGCCTGGCACGATTGCGCGGCACCGACCTTCACCTCGCTGGGCACCGGGGCGCCGCCGGCCGGGGTGAGCTTCGACTGCGCGGAACTTTCGGCGCCGATCGATTCCGGCGGCACGGTGCTGGGCACCTTCCGGATCGCCGCGGTCCGCGCGCGTACTCCGCAGACGCCCGCCGACGCGGCGCCGCTGGTAGTGACCTCCGGCGGCGATCGGTCCTCCACCGCGACCGTCGCGGGTCTGGTGTCCGGACCGGGCGCGGCGATTCTGGCGAGCCGGCCGGTGGTCGGGGTGGATCGACGCGGTATCGGCAGCTCCCAGCCGATCGACTGCCTGCCCGACGACACCCGGCAGGGGCTGGCCGACAACGGCCAGTTCGCCCCCGGCGGCGACCGGGTGGATGCGGTGGCGTCACTGAGCCAGAACGCCACCGTCGCCTGCCAGGACTTCCTGCAGCCCTATCAGGGCACCTTCGACACCCCGCACGCCGCCGACGACATCGAACAGCTGCGCAAGCAGTGGCAGGTCGACCACATCGATCTGCTGGGCACCGGAAACGGCGCGCGCGTGGCGCTGAGCTATGCCGCCAAATTCGGCGACCGGCTGGCCCGGCTGGTGCTCGATTCGCCGGAACCGGCGAACACCGATGCGGTCACGCGCACCGAACAGCAGGTGAAGGGCGCCGAAGCGGCGCTGACCGGATTCGCCCGCCGCTGCGCCGATCTCGGATGCTCACTGGGCGCGGATCCGCGGGCCGCGATCACCGACCTGATCAACCGGGCGGGAGCGGGACAACTCGGCACACTGTCGGCATCGGCGCTGACCACCACGATCACCGCGTTCCTCGGCGACCCGCGCGCCGATCAGGCCGCGCACATCACCGAACTGGCCGATGCGCTGTCGGCGGCCGGGCGCGGTGATCAGGGGGCTTTGCAGGCTCTGGTCACCCGGGAGGCGGCAGCGGTCGGAGCCGACGGGCAGTTCGTCTCCCGCTGTAGCGACGATCAGCAGCCTGCCACCCCCGACCGCGCCAAGCAGCTCGAAATCGATTGGGCTGCCAAATATCCCGCCTTCGGCAAGACGGCGGCGACCGGACTGATGGTGTGTTCGGCATGGCCGGTGGCGCAGGCGCCGCGACTGCCGGACAAGTTCACCCTGCCCGTGCTGGTGCTGGGCACGACCGCCGATCCCGTCGTCGGCGGTGACGGGCGATCCTCGGTCACCGGCGCGCTGGGTGCGGCGGGTGCGCGCACCTCCACCGTGCAGTGGCAGGGCTGGGGGCATCCGGTGTTCACCCATTCGGGCTGCGCGCAGCAGAACATCGTCGGCTATCTGAAGGATGGCACCCTGCCCGCCGACGGCACTGCCTGCCCGGCCTGAGGTGATCGTGCGGGTGCGCACGAAGTGGCCGGGCGCACACCCGGCACGAGCGGTCTCCGGCGCGCCCGACGGCGGGTCCGCGCAACCATCGCGCAGGCTTCCGGTGTACCGTGCCCCAGTGTTCCTTCGTCAGCTCGAGCCGCGCACCGCTCGCACCACCGCCGAAGTGTTCAACTTCGCACTGTGGCCGTTTGCGATCCTCACAGTGCTGCATCAGGTCATCGTCAAAGGGACCAACTTCTCCATCACCGACGATTTCGCGCCGGTCTACAAGGCCTCGCTCGCCTTCCTCAACGGGCGCGCCATCTACGGCGAGAACTTCGACCTGGTCGACCCGCACTATCTGTACCCGCCCAGCGGCACCCTGCTGATCGCGCCGCTCGCGCTGATCGACCCGGAGAAATCGCGCTGGTGTTTCATCGCGCTCAACGCGGTGGCGATCATCCTGGCCTGGTATCTGCTGCTGCGGCTGTTCAAGTTCTCGACGAAATCGGTGGCCGCGCCGCTGCTGCTGTTGCTGATGTTCGCCTCCGAAACCGTCATCAACACACTGGGTTTCGGCAACGTCAACGGCTGCCTACTGCTGGGCGAGGTGCTGTTCATCCACTTGCTGCTGCAGCGGCGCGATCTGCTGGCCGGGCTGGTCATGGGACTTACCATCGCGGTCAAACCGACGCTGGCGCCGATGCTGCTGATACCGCTGGCGCGCCGCCAGTGGCAGGTCTTCATCACCGCGATCGGCGTGCCGGTGGTGCTGATGGCGGTCGCGTGGCCGCTGACCAAGGATCCGATGGACTTCGTCCACCGCACGCTGCCCTATCTGCTCAAATCGCGCGACTACTTCAACAGCGCGATCGTGGGCAATGCCGAGTACTACGGACTGCCGGTGTGGCTGACCTGGAGTATGCGCATCGTGCTCGGCGTGCTCGTGTTGCTCTCGTTGTGGCTGCTGTACCGGTACTGCCGCGACGACGAGCTGTTCTTCGTCTGCACCACCGCGGGCATCATCCTGATCGCGTCCTGGCTGCTGTCGGGTCTGGGACAGCAGTACTACTCCATGATGCTGTTCCCGTTCCTCATGACGGTGGTGCTACGCAATTCGGTGCTGCGCAACTGGCCGGCCTGGCTGGCGATCTTCGGGTTCATGACCTACGACAAATGGCTGCTCGACCACTGGCAGAGCACCGGACGGGCGCTCGAGTACCTGCGCGTCACCTTCGGCTGGGCGCTGCTGCTGATCGTGACGTTCTGCGTCCTCGGTGATCGGTATCTGGCGGCGCGGCGCGAGGGCCGGCTGGATTCGGGGATCGAACCGGCGTTCCTGTTGCCCGAGGCGACCGCGAAGCCCGCGGTGACCACCGATCCGGCCCCGCGGATCGAACGCCACGAACCGGCGCCCGACGACGACACCATGGAGCCGATGGCGCAGCCGGAGGCCGGTGCGCTCCGCTGACCTGCGGTGATCGGGCGCGGCCCGATGATGGTCGCGCGACGCCACTAGAATCGCGTCATGAGCTCACAGGATGGTTCGCCCGCGACCTCATCGCTTCCGGCACCCAAGATCGAGCTGAGCCCGCAGCAGTGGCGGGCGCGGCTGACCCCGCAGGAGTACGCGGTGCTGCGCGAAGCGGGCACCGAACGCGCCTTCACCGGTGAATACACCGATACCGAAACCACCGGCGTCTACAGCTGCCGGGCCTGCGGTGCCGAATTGTTCCGCAGCACCGAGAAATTTCATTCGCACTGCGGGTGGCCGTCGTTCTTCGATCCGGCCGATTCCGATGCGGTGATTCTGCGGGCCGACGACTCGCTGGGGATGCGCCGGGTCGAGGTGCTGTGCGCCCACTGCCACAGCCACCTCGGGCACGTCTTCGAGGGCGAGGGATATCCGACCCCGACAGACAAGCGGTACTGCATCAACTCGATCGCGCTGCGCCTGCACCCCTCGGACGACGCGGCGGGCTGATCGCGGCGGAGGTTCGAACTCACCGCCCGAGTGCCGGATGCGATCCGGCGACCGCTGCCGACCGCGCGCCGAGCAGGCGCGCGATCGAGCTGACGGGAAGACCCTACGGGCCCGGCCGCATCCCGGCACGCCCCGAATTCCGGGGGCACCGGCGGATCGCGCGGCTCAGGGCAGTGTTTTCTTTCGAGGCTCAGCGCGGTTCTCGAGGCTCAGGGCAGTGCGTTGACCAACTGCTCGACATCCACGCGCGGGCCGCTGAAGAACGGAATCTCCTCGCGCACGTGGTTGCGGGCGTCGGTGGCACGCAGATCGCGCATCAGGTCGACGATGCGGTGCAGTTCCGGGGCCTCGAAGGCAAGTATCCACTCGTAGTCGCCGAGGGCGAAGGAAGCCACGGTATTGGCCCGCACGTCCGGATAGGCGCGGGCCTGCTTGCCGTGGTCGGCGAGCATGCGGCGACGCTCCTCGTCGGGCAACAGGTACCAGTCGTAGGAGCGCACGAACGGGTAGACGCAGATGTAGTTGCCCGGTTCCTCACCGGCCAGGAAGGCCGGGATGTGGCTCTTGTTGAACTCCGCGGGGCGATGCAGGGCAGCATTGCTCCACACCGGCGTGCTCGCACGGCCCAAATCGGTGGTGCGGCGGAAATCGGCGTAGGCGGCCTGCAGATCCTCGATCCGCTCGGCATGCCACCAGATCATGAAATCGGCGTCGGCGCGCAGACCCGCCACGTCGTAGAGGCCGCGGACCACGACGCCGCGCTCCTCGAGCGCGTCGAAGAATTCACGCGCCTGCTTGACCACGGTCTCGCGCTGATCCCCCAATACTCCGGGTTCGACCCGGAACACCGAGAACATCAGATACCGAATGGTCGAATTGAGAGCTTGGTAATCGAGTCGCGCCATAGCCTCCATCGTGCCACTGGGCGGTTTCCGGTAGAACGCCCGCACCCGTGTTGTTCGGCACGGTCGCTTCGCATACGGGCGCCCGGCATGTCGGCGTCGCCTTGCCGGGCGAGCCAGGCCGGCAAGGCACGCCTTCGATCACCGGGCCAGAATGCGCTGCGCCGCAGCGGTTCCCGAAGCGGCGCAGGCCGGGACGCCGACGCCGTGCAGGTACGCGCCGGCGATCGCGAGGCCGGGCAGTGCGGCAACCGCCGATTCCAGTTCGGCGATACGAGTGGTGTGGCCGGGCGCGTACTGCGGGAGACCGCCGCGCCAGCGTTGCACCACGGATATTTCGGGGTGGACCGAGAGGCCGGTCACGGTGGACAGGTCGGCCACCGCGGCCGCGACGAGTTCTTCGTCCGACCAATTCAGGGGGGTGTCGTCCCCGAAGCGGCCGAAGGAGGCGCGTACCAGCGCCACCGCACGCTCGGCCAGATGTGGCCACTTGCGGCTGGAGAGCGTGAAGGCCTTGGCGCGCAACGGTTCTCCGGTGGCGACCAGGATGCCGGAATTGTCGGGCAGTGGGGTGTCCGCGGGCAGGCCCAGGGCGACCACGGCGGAGGAGGACAGTTCGATGCCGGCCGCGGCCGCGGCTGCTTCTGGAACCACCGCCCGCAGCAACTCGGCGGTGACGGGCGCCGGGGTGGCGAGGATCACCGCGTCGGCCTCGCCGACCGGATCGATCCGCCAGCCCGTGGCCGTCCGCGCCAGACCCGTTGCGGCCGTATCGGTTTCGACCTTCGGCGCGGCGGCCTCGCGCAGGGCGTCGAGCAGTACCCGATATCCGTCGCGCAGGCCGCCGAAAACCGGGGCCGTGGACGGCGGTGGCAGGGCGTCGGCGACCGCGCGGGTGAGATTCGGGGCGCCGGCGTCGAGGGCGGCGGCCAGCGTCGGCAGCGCCGCGCGCACCCCGATCGACTCCGCACGCCCGGCATACACCCCGCCCAGCAGCGGATCGACACTGCGCTGCACCACCTGCGCGCCGAAACGGTCGCCGACCAGTTCAGCGACCGACACATCGCCGCCGCGTTCCCAGCGCAGCGGCCGGCTGGGCTCGGCGGCGATCCGGTCGAGCGTCTCCGCGTCCACCAGGCCGGCCACCGCATCGGGCCCGGCTGGAATGCCCATCAGCGTGCGTTCGGGCAGGGGGTGGACGGTGCCGCCGGACCAGATCAGGGGTCGCCGCGCGGCCGGATGCACCAACTGCTCGGTCAGCCCCAACTCCGCGAGCAGCGCCGGGATTTCGGGCCGGCGGCCCACGAACGCCTCCGCTCCCAGATCCACCGGCCCGCCTGCCAGCTCACCGGTGTGGAGAATGCCACCGATCCGGTCGCGCCGCTCCACCAACACCAGTTCGAGCTCCGAGCCGAGGGCCACTCGCAGCCGATACGCCGCGACCAGACCGCTGACCCCGCCACCGACCACCACGACCCGCATAGCCTGCTCCTCACTCGTACCCGCACCGGCCCGCGGCGCTGCCGCACCCCTGCAAGGTACCCGCCTCTCGACGAGCGCCCGGATGCCGCCTCGGCCCCCACCGCTCCCACGCGCCCCGGCGTTCGGCGAACCCGGCTGAGCGCAGCTCGCCGATCGGCTGCCGCCATGGAAATACCGGACCGCGCCGATCACCGTGGACTGGACAGTGCGCGCGGCCGGACAGTGGTAGCCCTGCGACGAAACCCCTGTCCGGCGAGGAGGACGGTCTACAGCGGCGTGGGCAGGCTGTGTATCAGCTCCACGGCCGCGGTGATGGCGCCGGGGTCGGTGTCGGGCAGCACGCCGTGGCCCAGGTTGAAGATATGACCGGTGGCGCCGAGGGTGATCGCTTCGTCGGCCTCGTGGGCGATGCGGCGGACCTCACGGTCGACGACCTCGCTGCCCGCGAACAGCACCGCCGGGTCGAGATTGCCCTGCAAGGCTTTTCCGGGTCCGACGCGGCGCGCGGCGGCAGTCAGCGGCACCCGCCAGTCGACGCCGACGACATCGGCTCCGGCCTCCCCCATCGCGCCCAGCAGTTCGCCCGTGCCGACACCGAAGTGGATACGCGGCACACCCGCTTGCGCGATCTCGGCGAAGACCCGTTCCGAATGCGGCAGAACGAATTCCCGGTACTGCGCCAGCGACAACGCGCCCGCCCACGAATCGAACAATTGCACCGCGTCCACGCCGGCCGCGATCTGAGCACGCAGGAATTCCACGGTGATATCGGTGAGCACACCGAGCAGCGCGTGCCAGGTCTGCGGGTCGCCGAGCATCAGCGCCTTGGTCCGTTCGTGGTTGCGGCTGGGGCCACCCTCCACCAGATAGGACGCGAGAGTGAAAGGGGCACCGGAGAATCCGATGAGCGGAGTCTCGCCGAGTTCGTCGAGCAACAGCCGCACACCGTCGGTGATCGCACCGACCTCCTCGCGCCGCAGCCGTGGCAGCGCGCGCACATCGTCGACCGAGCGCACCGGATTCGCGATCACCGGCCCCACGCCGGGCACGATATCGAGCTCGATGCCGGCGGCCTTGAGCGGAACGACGATGTCGGAGAACAGGATTGCCGCGTCCACACCGTGGCGGCGGATCGGCTGCATGGTGATCTCGCACACCAACTCCGGATCGAAACACGACTCCAGCATCCCGATGCCCGCGCGCAGTTCGCGGTACTCGGGCAGGGACCGGCCGGCCTGCCGCATGAACCAGACGGGACGGCGGCCGGGTCCGGCGCCAGTGGCGGCGGCGAGGAACGGCGCATCGGGCAAGCGGCGGCGGGTTGGTGTGCTCATCCCCGCTATCGTATGCCGCCGCCGGGCGCCTACCCGCGCGGCTGTCCCCGCCCGGTCACGGCGCCCATAGCGGCGCGCCTCCGCGTGCCGGACACCGGAGAGGTCTACCGTTCACAGTCGTGACACCGCTCGACTTCCGCGACGGCGCCGCACCGACCCCGGGCCCTGACAGCGAACCAGCCCAGTTTCGCGCCGCGGTCGATGCGATGGGCACCGCATCCGTCCATCCTCGGATCGAGCTCGCACCGATCCGGCCCCCACAACGCCTGGCACCCTATTCGTACGCCATCGGAGCCGAGGTCAAACATCCCGACACCAATGTCATCCCGGTCGATTCCGACGACGACGCCTTCGGCCGCCTGATCCTGCTGCACGACCCCAACGGGCACGAGGCCTGGCACGGCGTTTTCCGATTGGTGGCCTATATCCAGGCCGATATCGATGCGGCGCTGGCCGGCGATCCGCTGCTGCCGGAGGTCGCCTGGAGCTGGCTGGTCGACGCCCTGGAATCGCGCGGCGAGGAGTTCACGGCGCTCGGTGGCACGGTCACCTCCACGAGTTCGGTCCGCTACGGCGATATCGCCGGGCCGCCGCGCGCCTATCAACTGGAGTTGCGTGCCTCGTGGACGGTCGGCTCGCCCCAGCTGGCCCCGCATGTCGAGGCGTTCTGCGAGGTGCTCGCCTACGCCGCGGGGCTGCCCCCGGCCGGCATCACCCATTTGCGGCCGCATCCGCAGATTGCCGACGACCAGTTCTGAGCGACACGTAGAGTTCGGGCTATGCCCGAAGCCGACGAGTCCGACACCCTCCCGAGGACATCACCCGCACCGCAGCACCAGCCCGCGCAGCAGGACGCGGACAGCGTGGTTCCTCTGCTCGCCCCGGCCGACGGCGTTCCTCCGGTTCTCGACTCCGCCCGTGAGATCGCGGAAGCGGCCACCGTGCTGGCCGCCGGGTCCGGGCCGCTGGCCGTCGACGCCGAACGCGCTTCCGGATTCCGCTACTCCAACCGGGCCTATCTGATCCAGCTGCGCCGGCGCGGCAGCGGGACCTTCCTCATCGACCCGATTCCGGATCCGGCCGCAGTAGACGCATTGGCGGCGGTGATCAACGACCTGGAATGGGTGTTGCACTCCGCCGATCAGGACCTGCCGTGCCTGGCCGAACTGGGACTGCGGCCGGGCCGGCTGTTCGACACCGAACTGGGTGGCCGGTTGGCCGGATTCGAGCGGGTCGGATTGGCCGCCATGGTGGCGCGGCTGCTGGGCCGGGAACTGCGCAAGGGACACGGCGCGGCCGACTGGTCGACCCGGCCGCTGCCGCAGGACTGGCTCAACTACGCGGCCCTGGACGTGGAACTGCTGGTCGAATTGCGCGACGAGGTGGCGGCCGTGCTGGACGAACAGGGTAAATCCGACTGGGCCGCACAGGAATTCGACCATGTGCGCACCGCCCGGCCCGCGCCGCCGAAGCCGGATCGCTGGCGGCGCACCTCGGGCATCCACACGCTGCGGCGGGCGCGGCAGCTCGCGACCGTCCGCGAATTGTGGACGGCCCGTGACGGTATCGCGCGTCATCGCGATGTGGCCCCGGCGCGGATTCTGCCGGATTCGGCGATCATCGCCGCGGCACAGGCGGATCCGAAGACGGTTCCGCAGTTGCGCGCCCTGCCGGTGTTCGGTGGTCCGCGGCAGCGCAGATATTCGAGGGAATGGCTGAACGCGGTGGAACGTGCTCGCGCGCTGCCGGATTCGCAGCTGCCGCCGATGTCGCAACCGTTCGACGGTCCGCCGCCGGTGAATCGCTGGGAGCGCCGCGATCCGGTTGCGGCGGCTCGCCTGGCCGCCGCCCGGGCGGCGATGAACGGACTGTCGGAGCGGCACGCGGTCCCGGTGGAGAATCTGCTGACTCCCGATCTGTTGCGCCGCCTGTGCTGGGACGGCCTGCCCGAATTCCGCACCGGCGCAACGCCGTCGGATCCCGCGGCCGTCATCGACAAATATCTCGAGGCCGGGGGCGCCCGGACCTGGCAGCGCGAACTCGCGGTTCCCGAGCTGGCCGCGGCACTGTTCCCGGGGCCGGCTCAGTCCTCGTAGGCCGGTGTGCGCCGGTCCCGACGCGCGCGGCCTCGTCGAAACTCTCGGCGGTCAGCCGCACGTACAGTTGCACTCTACCGTCGCAGACTCCTGCCGGCGACAAAACTGTAACAGGTTTCAGAATCTACACCGCACCACCGGTCAGCCACCGGGTAACGCGCTCGGCGATATCCTCTGCCGTCAGGCCCAGCTCCTGATGAATCTGGGCGCGCGAGCTGTGCTCGAGGAACTGCTGCGGCACGCCGAGCTCGCGGGTCGGCACATCGAGTCCGGAATCACGCAGCCGCGCGGAGACGGTGCAGCCGATACCGCCGTGCAGGCCGCCGTCCTCGACGGTGACCACCATGCGATAGTTCTCGGCCAGTTTGACGAGGGTGTCGGAAACCGGCAGCACCCAGCGCGGGTCCACGACCGTCACCGAAATCCCCCGGGCCGCCAGCAGATCCGCTGCGGCGACGGCGGGGGCGCCGAGCGCGCCGACCGCCACGAGCAGTACGTCACCGCGCACCGCCTGCGCCGAGGAGCCCTCCGGCCGCCGCAGCACGTCGACACCGTCGAGCCGTTCCAGCGCCGGCACTTCCTCGACGACAGCGCCTTTCGGGAAGCGCAGCGCGGTCGGCCCGTCAGCGACCGCCAGCGCCTCGGCGAGTTCCTCGCGCAGCGTCACCGCGTCGCGCGGGGCGGCGACGCGAATACCGGGCACGATGCCCAGCACCGACAGATCCCACATGCCGTTGTGGCTGGCGCCGTCGTCGCCGGTGATGCCGGCGCGGTCCAGCACCAGGGTCACCGGCAGTTTCAACAGCGCCACATCCATCAGCAGCTGATCGAAGGCGCGGTTGAGAAAGGTCGAATAGATCGCGACCACCGGATGCAGGCCCCCCAGCGCCAGTCCAGCGGCAGAGGTCATCGCATGCTGTTCGGCGATACCCACGTCGAACAGCCGGTCGGGAAACCGCTCACCGAACGGCGCGAGCCCGGTCGGGCCCGACATGGCGGCGGTGATGGCGACGATATCGTCGCGCTGTTCACCGTGGCGGATCAGTTCCTCGGAGAACACCGAGGTCCACCCGACGGTCTTGCCGCCGGTCGGCTGTCCGGTCTCGGGATCGATGGCGCCGATCGAGTGCATCTGGTCGGCGACGTGATCGACCGCGGGCTGATATCCGCGGCCCTTGAGGGTCACCGCGTGCACCACGACGGGACCGCCGAAATCCTTGGCTCGGCGCAGCGCGGCCTCGAGCGCCACCTGATCGTGCCCGTCCACCGGGCCGACGTACTTGAGCCCGAGATCGCTGAACAGTTCCTGCGGCGCCACCGCATCCTTGATCCCGGCCTTGAGCGCGTGCAGCATCGAATAGGCCGAGCTACCCACGCGCGGAATGCCCTGGACGAACCGCTTGGTGGCGTCGAGTGCCTGTTCGTAGGCCGGTTGCATGCGCAACGCGGTGAGCCGGTCGGCCAAACCGCCGATGGTCGGCGAGTACGAGCGGCCATTGTCGTTGACCACGATGATCAGCGACCGATCCGGGCCCGCGGCGATATTGTTCAACGCCTCCCAGCACATGCCGCCGGTGAGCGCACCATCACCGACGACGGCGACCACGTGGCGATCCTGCCCGGTCAGCGCGAAGGCCTTGGCCAGACCGTCGGCATAGGACAGCGAGGCCGAGGCGTGCGAGGACTCCACCCAGTCGTGCTCGCTCTCCGCGCGGCTCGGGTAGCCGGACAGGCCGCCCTGTTTGCGCAGCCGATCGAACCCGTCCCTGCGGCCGGTGAGAATCTTGTGCACGTAGGCCTGGTGGCCGGTGTCGAAGATGATCGGGTCGGCCGGGGAGTCGAAGACCCGGTGCAGGGCAATGGTCAATTCCACCACCCCCAGATTCGGGCCCAGATGGCCGCCGGTGACCGCTACTTTGCGGACCAGGAACTCCCGAATCTCCTCGGCCAGTTCGCGCAGCTGCGGCGCCGTCAGCCGGCGCAGGTCCTCGGGCGTATCGACCCGGGAAAGAACTCCCACCGTTCTCGCTCCCTCTCCGTGGCTCATCTGTCTCGAACAGTCTACGGAGCCGCACCGAACCCCGACGACGGGAACGATCGGCGAGCTGCGACATCCGAGATCGGTGTGAGGCTCGACATAGATCAACCGCATTACAGTGGGTGATTACCCGTCCCGCCCGCAGGAAGGACGATATGACCGCCGAGCAGCCGCGAGCCGATATTGCAGCGCAGCCGCGAGCCGATATTGCAGCGCAGCAGCGAGCCGATATTGCAGCGCAGCAGCGAGCCGACAATTCCCGTCCCGCGACCGTCACGACATTCGGCCACGGGGTGGCCACGTCGACGCCCGATCGGATGCAGGTATCGATCTCGATCGAGACGCGCGCCGAGGCGGTGGCGACGGCCTACGGCCGGGCCGGTGAACGCACCGCGGCGGTCACCGACACCCTGCGCGCCGACGGCGTCGCCGCCAGCGATATCGCCACCACCGGACTGTCCGTGCGGACCGAGACGACGTGGACGGAGAACGAGGGCACGCGCATCACCGGGTATGTGGCGACCACCTCACTGACGGTGAACCTGCGTATCCCGACCGATCCCGCCGCCACTAACGCAGCCGCAGCTGCCGATCCCGCGAGCGCCGATCCTGCGACCACCGATCCCGCGACCGTGATCGCCCGTGCCGTGGAGGCCGGAGGCGATGATGTCCGCCTGGGCGGACTGAACCTCACCGTCGCCGACCGCGCCGACCTGCTGATCCGCGCCCGCGAAGCGGCGTGGGACGACGCCCTCGACCGCGCCCGCCGCTACGCGGCCCGCGCCGAACGCGCGCTCGGACCGGTGCTGGAGATCACCGAAAACGCCTCGGCGACGCCGGAACCCCGCGGCGACATCCGTTTCGTGGCGGCTCGATCAGCGGCCCCGGGCGCCCCGGTTCCGGTCGAATACGGTGAGCACGAGGTCACCGCGGATCTACGGGCGACCTGGCAGTTGTCTTGAACCGCAACAGGTCTCGCCGACCGCAGGTCACCGTCTCCGACAGCTGCTCCCGCACCACCTACGCTCGCGATGCCCGTCCGGCAGGATCACCGGCCGACCTCGTCGCGGCGGATATCGTGCCGGTAGCAACCAGCACCTCTCTCCCCATCGCCGCGGTCTCGGAATTCCCCACGCCCAAAGTGTTGTGCGGCCCCTCGACCTCGTCGACGGCGCCGCCCGTGTCTACGCCCGCTCGAACAGCGCTAGGCACTCCACATGATGCGTCGCGGGGAAGGCATCGAAGGCGCGCATCTCGCGTACTCGATAACCCGCCTCCCGGTAGAGACCCACGTCGCGCGCGAAAGCCGCTGGATCGCAACCGATATGCACGATGCGCGCGGGCGCGGCGGCAGTGAGCGGGGTGATGACCTGCTTTCCGGCACCCGCACGCGGCGGATCGAGAACGACGACCTCAGGAGCGCGGTCCTGGGTGGCGATCCAGTGTTCCACCCGATCGGACCGCAGGTCGACGGCGGGCAGGTCGCGCAGGGCGGCGGTGCCGTCGGCTACCGCCGAGCGCGCGGATTCGACGCCGAGCACCGATCCGGCGGGCCCGGTCTGCTCGGCCAGACGAGCGGCGAAGACGCCGGCGCCGCAGTACAGATCCCATGCGGTGGCGCCCGGAGCGAGGTCGGCCCACTCGGCCACCACATCCGAATAACGTTGTGCCGCATCGCGATGCGGCTGCCAGAAGCCGGTCGCCGAGACCTCCCAGCGGCGGCCGGCCACATACTGCACCGCCCGTCCACTGCCGGACACCACGCGTTCCGCGCGCCGCGCGTGGGCTGCGGCACGGCGCGCGGCGGTCGCGCGGCGATCGCCCCCGCGCCGCGGGGGTGCGGCCGGCGGCGCGAGTTCCACGATATGGCGCAGGCCGTCCGCGTCGACCGCGATCACCAGTTCGCAGCCGGGAGTCCACGCGCGGTCGGCGATGCCGTCCATCGCTCCCGAAACCGGTTGGGGGCAGCGCAAATCCGTGATCACGTCACTGCTGCGATACCGGTGTACGCCGGCCCGGCCCTCGGTGTCGACAACCAATCGCACCCGAGTGCGCCACCCCACCTCGGGCGCCTCGACGCCGGGGACGACCGCAGTCGCATCGTCACGAAGCCGGTGGTCGGCGTCCGGCTCGGATCCCGCCGCTGGACCGCGGGAGCTTCCCGCACCGCCTGCCGGTGCCCCGTCCCCGGTCTCGCGTACCGGAAGCGTTTCCACGACGATGTCGGTCTCCCAGTGCGCGAGCCGCTGCAACTGCTCGCGGACCACGGACGCCTTCAGGGCACGTTGCGCTTGCGGGGTGGCGAAGGCGAAATCGCAGCAGCCGGCGCCGCCGGGACCCGAGACCGGGCAATTCGGGGCCACGCGGTCCGGCGACGCCTCCAGGATGTCGATCGCCTCGGCGCGGCAGAACGAGCCGCCGCGGTCCTCGGTCACCCGGGCTCGCACCAGTTCACCGGGCAGACCGTGCCGGACGAACAGCACCCGGCCCTCGTGCCGGGCGACACAGAAACCACCGTGGCCGGGTGGTCCCAGCCGCACCTGCACTGTGCGTCGGGACCAGTCCGGCCCGGCACTCACGAACGATCCTCGTAGCCGCGGCGGACCGCGCCGGGGGCGTTGACCACTTCGGGGCGGCGTGCCTTGGTCGACGAACTCAACTGCCACGGCACACTCGTCACCATCACACCCGGCTCGAACAGCAACCGGCCCTTGAGCCGCAGCGCACTCTGATTGTGCAGCAACTGCTCCCACCAGTGGCCGACCACGTATTCGGGGATGAAGACCGTCACCACATCGCGCGGCGAATCCTTGCGTACCCGCTTGACGTAATCGACCACCGGCTTGGTGATTTCGCGGTAGGGCGATTCGATCACCTTGAGCGGCACCGGAATATCACTGTCGGCCCACTCTCGCACCAGCGCGCGAGTGTCGGGTTCGTCGACGTTGACGGTGACCGCCTCCAGCGTGTCCGGGCGGGTGGCCCGGGCGTAGGCGAGCGCGCGGCGCGTCGGCAGATGCAGTTTCGACACCAGCACGATCGAATGGGTGCGGCTGGGCAGCACCCCGGTGAACTCCTGCTCCTCGAGTTCGCGCCCGACGGTGTCGTAGTGGCGGCGGATCAGGCGCATGAGCCCGAAGATGGCGGCCATGGTGACAATCGCGATCCAGGCGCCGGCGAGGAATTTCGTGATGAGCACGATGATCAGCACGGCCCCGGTCATGGTCAGGCCGATACCGTTGATGACGCGTGAGCGCAACATCCGCCGGCGCACCGCCGGATCGGTTTCGGTACGCAACAACCGCGTCCAGTGCCGCAGCATGCCGGTCTGGCTCAGCACGAACGAGACGAACACACCGACGATGTACAGCTGGATCAGCCGCGTCACCTCGGCGCCGAACAGGACCACGAAGGCGATCGCGGCGCCGGACAGGAACAGGATGCCGTTGCTGAACGCCAGCCGGTCGCCACGGGTGTGCAGCTGCCGCGGCAGGAACCGGTCCTGCGCCAGGATCGAGCCGAGCACCGGGAAGCCGTTGAAGGCGGTGTTCGCGGCCAGCACCAGGATCAGCGCGGTGACGATGGTGATGTAGAAGAAGCCGAGGGGGAAGCCGTCGAAGATCGTGTGGGCCAACTGGGCAACGAGCGTCTTCTGCTCGTAGCCTGCGGGGGCGCCGACCAGATCCGCGGAGTTCGCCGCGAAGACGACGCCGAGTTTGCGCGCCATCAGAATGATGCCCATCAGGAGGGTGACCGCGATGGCGCCCAGCATCAGCAACGTCGTGGCGGCATTGCGGGATTTCGGTTTACGGAAGGCCGGCACACCGTTGCTGATCGCCTCCACACCGGTCAGGGCCGCACACCCGGAGGAGAACGCGCGCGCGATCAGGAAGGTGAAGGCGATGCCCTGCAGGTGTGATTCGTTGCCGTTGAGACCGAAGCCGGACGACTCGGCGTGCAGGTCGTCGCCGAAGACGAAGATCCGCACCGCGCCCCACGCCAGCATCACGAAGATCCCGATCATGAAACCGTAGGTGGGTATCGCGAACGCGGTGCCCGATTCTCGCACCCCGCGCAGATTCACCGCGGTCAGCAGAACGATCGCCGCCACCGCGAACAGCACCTTGTGGGTGGATACGAACGGCACGGCGGACCCGATGTTCGATGCCGCCGAGGAGATCGACACGGCGACGGTGAGGACGTAATCGACCATCAGCGCACTGCCGACGGTCAGCCCGGCCATCGGACCGAGATTGACCGTCGCGACCTCGTAGTCACCACCGCCGGACGGATAAGCGTGCACATTCTGGCGGTAACTGGCCACCACGACCGCCATCACGGCCGCGACTGCCAACCCGATCCACGGCGTGTAGACGTAGGCGGACAAACCCGCCGTGGAGAGCACGAGGAAGATCTCCTCGGGCGCGTACGCCACCGACGACAGGGCGTCGGAGGCGAAGACGGGGAGCGCGATCCGCTTGGGCAGCAGGGTATGTCCCAGGGAATCGCTACGGAAAGGGCGGCCGACCACCATACGCTTGACGGCCGTCGTCAACTTGGACACTCGGCACAGCATAAGGGCAGGACCGGATGTGACATAGCGGGCGGTTCACTCGCGTTTCGGTCCCGGCCGATGGGGGAACATGCTGCGGGGAACCGTCAGCGGGTACGGTTCCCTCGAGAGGGAACCAGACCGCACACCACGGTTTTCGGCGGAATTGGGGTTGACACGGTGTACGTAGTGATCATGGGGTGCGGCCGAGTCGGCTCCGCATTGGCACGCGCCCTGATCCGGATCGGCCACGAGGTAGCCGTGATCGACCGGGATCCGGGCGCATTCCTGCGCCTGGGCAAGGACTTTCCCGGTGAGCGGGTCACCGGCGTCGGCTTCGACCGGGGCGTGCTGACCCGCGCGGGCATCGAGCGCGCCGGGGCGTTCGCCGCGGTGTCCAACGGCGACAACTCCAACATCATCTCCGCACGCGTCGCCCGGGAGACTTTCGGAGTGGAACGCGTGGTGGCCCGCATCTACGACGCCAAGCGCGCGGCGGTCTACGAGCGGCTCGGCATTCCCACCATCGCCACCGTGCCGTGGACCACCGACCGGTTCCTGCGCACGCTCACCGGCGACGAAACCATCACCACCTGGCGCGATCCCACCGGCACCGGATCGGTCACCGAACTCGTCCTGCACGAGGATTGGTACGGGCGTACCGTTCGGGATCTGGAGGATGCGGTGCCGGTGCGGGTGGCCTTCCTGGTCCGCTTCGGGCAGGCGTTGCTGCCCACCAGCAAAACGGTGTTGCAGGCCGACGACACGGTCTACATCGCCGCCGTCTCCGACAAGGTCGGCGAGGCCGTCGCCATCGCCGCCACCGCCCCTTCGAACGAGGACAAGTCGTGAACGTAGCGATCGCGGGAGCAGGCGCCGTCGGCCGCTCCATCGCCCAGGAATTGCTGCGGGGCGGGCATCGGGTCACCCTGCTCGAGCGGCGGCTCGACCATATCGACCCGACCGTCGCCCCCTCGGCCACCTGGATGCACGGCGACGCCTGCGAACTCGAACTGCTCGAGGAAGCGGGCCTGCAGGACTACGAGGTGGTGATCGCGGCCACCGGCGACGACAAGGCGAATCTCGTGTTCAGCCTGCTCGCCAAGACCGAATTCGGGGTGCGCCGCGTGGTCGCGCGGGTCAACGATCCGCGCAACGAGTGGCTGTTCGACGGTTCCTGGGGCGTGGACGTCGCGGTCTCGACACCGCGGCTGCTGGCCTCGCTGGCCGAGGAAGCGGTCTCCGTCGGCGACCTGGTCCGGCTGATGACGTTGCGTCAGGGCCAGGCGAATCTCGTCGAGATCACCCTGCCGACCGACACCGCGCTGGCCGGTCGCGCGGTGCGTACGCTTTCCCTGCCCCGCGACGTCGCCCTGGTGACGATCCTGCGCGGCGGCCGGGTGATCGTCCCCCAACCCGACGATCCGCTGGAGGGCGAGGACGAGCTGCTGTTCGTTTCCACGGTGGAGGCCGAGGACGAACTGCGCCGCAGCCTGGCCACGGACCCGGCGGGCGCGGCGCCCGCCGGCGCGGAGCCGCCCGCCGCGATCTGAATCGGCTCAGGCGGTTTCGGGGAGCAGCTGCGCGCGCAGCTTGGTCAGCGCGCGATGCTGCATGACCCGGACCACGCCGGGACTCGTGCCGATGGCCTCCGCGGTCTGCGCGGCCGTCCAGCCGAGCACGATTCGCATCACCAGCACCTCCCGATGGGCAGGCGCGAGGATCTTCATCAACTCGCGGGTGGCTTGGCGTCGTTCCAGATTGAGTGCCAGCTCCTCGGGTCCCGGTGCGGTGGAGGCGGTGTCGGGGAATTCGGCCACCGGATAGGACGGATGCTGCTGGGCGCGTCGGAACGCGTCGGCCACCTTGTTGGCGGAGATGCCGTAGACGAACGCCAGGAACGATTTTCCCTGATCGCGGTAGCGGGGAATCGCGGTGACGGTCGCGATACAGATCTCCTGCGCGATGTCGTCCGCGGTGACGTGCGGATTGTTGCTGCTTCCGACGCGCGCGGCGCAATAGCGGCGCACCAACGGGTGCACGATCCGGATGATCTCGGTGACCGCGCGCTGATCACCCGCGGCGGCCGGCCCGATCAGGCGGTCCAGTTCGGCGGCGGCGCGGCGGCTGTCGGAACCCGCGGGCGCCGATCTCGGCGAACGGACTCCCGCACCCTTCGCCGGGCCGGGCGCCGTCACCGTGTCGTTCTCGGTATCCACCGGGGATCCTCTCGCCGATCGCTACTGACTGACACGATCGTGCGCCGAATCCAGTTCGCGGAATAGATACCCCAGGGGTGGGTTCTGCCCACCCCATCAATGTTCCGCCCCCAGAATTGGGGGCATTACCCGACTCGGAGTCGGTTCGGTCCGCCGGTGCTGTTCGGCGCGCTATTCGGTGGCCGAGGAGCCGGGCATATGGCCGGCGCGGCGCACCGCCCACACGGTGACCAACAGGGCGACCGCGGTCAACGGCCAGCCCATCGCGATGCGGGCGGCGGCCAGCCAGCCGGTGCTGTCGGTGTCGTAGAAATGGTTCTGCACCAGGTAGCGGGCGCCGAAGACGATCACCCACACCACGGTGGCCAGATCGTAGAGTCGCATCGCGCGCCGATCCGAGCGCCAGCTGTGACCGTGGCCGTTGAGCACACCCCAGATCACACCGGCCAGTGGCCAGCGCACCAGCAGCGATACCAAGAAGACCCCGGCGTAGACCAGGCTGGCCCAGATCCCGAAGAGGAAGTATCCCTTCGCAGCACCGGTGCGGTGGGCGATGAAGGCGCAGACCGCGACACCGATGAATCCGGAGATCGCCGGCTGGATCGGCGAACGGCGGATCAGCCGCCAGATCAGGACACCGGCGGCGGTAGCCAGCGCCGCCCAGATGGCGGCCGTCAGGCCCCACAGCGTATTCGCGGGGACGAATACCACCACCGGCAGCGTGGAATAGATCAGTCCGCTGATACCACCGAGTTGCTCGAGCAGCGTCTGCTCGAGCTCCTCCTCACGGTCCTCGCCGGTGCAGGACTGGTCGTCCTCACCAGCGGCCGGATGACGCGCAGCATCACCGCCGGACTCGCGCAGGCGGTGACGGCCGCGCCCCGCGACGGGGTTCGCGTGGAGTCCGGCCACGGCGGCCGGGTCGGCGCCCTCGTCGTTGTGGGGTATCGGCATACGTCAGAAATTCTCGCGGAGTTCGTAGTAGGGGTTGTACATCACCTTGGCGCCATCGCGTTCACCGATGCGACCACGGACCAGGATACGGCGTCCCGTTTCGATACCGGGTATCCGGCGCCTGCCGATCCACACGAGCGTCACCGCGTCGGTGCCGTCGAAGAATTCGGCCTCCACCGAAGCGCTGGCCGACTTCGGACAGGCCTCCACACTGCGCAATCGCCCCAGCATGGTGACCTCTTCGCCACGTCGGCATTCCGCCGCCCTGCACGCGCCCGACGCTTCGGAGGTCTCCGCCAGCTCCTCCGCATCGAGGACGTCGAGATCGGCCGTCAGACGACGCCCCAGACGCCGGAAATAACCGCTGTCGGGGCCTACCTTGCCCGCGGCACCGGAACCCGCCTTGTTTCCGCCTGTGAAAGGCATCTTGCAACACTTCCTGCACTTACAGACGGCGTGGGTCACACGTCGTCGGTTCCCACACGACCGGCTGATGGGCCGTACACCGCCACTGTAGATGCACCCGGACGCCCTCGCTACGGGAGCCCGCCACCACCGTCACGGCGCTGACCGCACCGTTTGCTGGGTTCCCCGCCGATCCGCGCGCGAACCCTCGGATTCGAGTGGTCGACAACACGTTTTTCACGCGTCGGAGGGGCGGCCCCGGGCGGACGGCGGTGATCGAAGGGGCGCGGGGCTGACCCGGCCCAGCGGCTAGGCTGCGGCCGTGGCAGAACTACCCCCTACCGGCAGCCCGCGCCCGGCCGTCGTCGTCGCCCTGCCGGGCACCGGATCCGATGCCGACTTCGCCCGACGTGCGTTCGAACCCGCTTGTGCCGCAATGGATCTGCCGTTCATCGCGGTGGAGCCGCAGCCGCGGGCTGTGGTCGCGAGCTGCCGGGCGGCGCTCGACGAGGCGGCCCGCGTCGGGCCGGTGCTCGCCGCGGGAATTTCGCTGGGCGCCGCGATCGCGGTGGAATGGGCTGCCGCCCACCCGGAATCGGCGTTCGGGGTGGTCGCGGCCCTGCCGGCCTGGACCGGCTCCGATATCACCGGATGCCCGGCGGCGCTGAGCGCGGCGAGCACCGCGGCCCAGCTGCGCGCCGAGGGCTTGGAGCCGGTGATCGAACGGATGCGCGCGGGCAGCCCGGCCTGGCTGGGCCGGGCGCTGACCCAGTCGTGGCGCACGCACTGGCCCGACCTGCCGTCGGCACTGGAAGAGGCCGCCACGTATGCCTGGCCGGACGCGGAATTGCTTGCGGCCCTGCGCGTTCCGACCACTGTCGTGGCCGCGGTCGACGATCCGGTGCATCCGCTCGCCGTCGCCGAACAGTGGTACGAGTTGATCCCGCGGGCGCGCATCCATCGCATCACCCTCGACGAGCTCGGCGCCGATCCGGGGATTCTCGGCGCCCGGGGCGTCCCCGACATGGTCGGGCACGGTCTGCGGGCCTGACGGCGGCCGGGCGCCCGGCCGTACCGCGGGCGCCCGGAAGCGGTCAGTTGCGACCGAGTTGCTGCATCGCCGAACCTTCCGCGCCGCGACGCGGCCCCTGCTGTTCGGCGGTGACCACCGGGAAGGTGCCCGTCGCGGCCGCCTCGGCCGCGGCCGCCTGCGCGGCCAGCGCCTGCTGCTGCGCCGCGATCTGCTGCTGATGCGCCGCGATCAACTGGTCGGCGAGTTCCTGCGGCAGCACCACCGGCAACGGTTCCCGGACCGGCATCGGCTCGTCGCCGCGACGCACCACCGTTTCGGCGAGAATCGCGCGGGCGGCCTCGACCAGCGGGCCGCCCTCGTCGGCGGCGCCCGAGGGCCCCGCCGCCACCAGCCGGACCATCCAGCGATAACCGTCGACGCCGATGAACCGCAGGTCGGCACCCTCGGTCACCGCGTGCAGTTCGCGACCCCACGGCCCGGTCTGCACCGAGACCTGCGCGCCGTCGGCCCGCAACGATTCCGCCAGGTCCGCGGCGACGGTCCGCCACTGGCCCGGCGATTTCGGCGCCGCGTAGGCCGCCACGGTCAGACGTCCGTGCGGGGTCGCGAGATGTACCGCCTGCGGCGTGCCGTCGGGCGTCATCTCCACCTGCAACTGACCGCCGTCAGGGACCGGGAGGAGCACCGAACCGAGATCGAGATGCTGCTCGGAGATCTCGGCGAGTATCTCAGCCACCTCGTCGTAATCGAAGGGCCCGGTCCGCGGTGCGGAATCCTCGCCCTCGCCGGCGTCGCCGTCCTCGTCGTCGTATTCGTCGGCGTCGTACTCGTCGGTGTAGTCGACGTCGTCGAAGCCCTCGGTGTCGTCTTCGAAGCCCTCCGTGTCGTCTTCGAAGCCCTCGGTGTCGTCTTCGAAGCCCTCCGTGTCGTCTTCGAAGCCCTCGGTGTCGTACGCGCTTTCCTCGGCGTAGGCGTCCGTACCGGCGTATGCGGAATCGTCCACGTAGCCGGAGGTTTCGGCGGGATCCTCGGCGTAGGCATCGGCGTAGCCGGGAGTCTCGGCGGACGAGTCGCCGCCGTGCGCCCCGGATGCCTGCCGGTAGGGGTCGGCGACCGCGAAACCGCCTGTGGCCGGGCCGGATTCGGCGGTGTCATACCCGTGGCCGGCGTAGGGCTCCGGCGCCGCCGCATGCGGCTGCGCGGGCGCGCGATAGCCCGACGCTTCGGCATCCACCGGGCGATGCCGGCCCGTCTGCGGGTGGCCGTACTCGACGTCACCGGAATCCGGGCGCTGTCCGGGCACGACAGGGTGCCGGCCGGTAGCCGGCGGCGCGGGCGTACCCGTCGGTTCCGGTGCGCGTCGCGGCGAAGGCGGGGCTCCGGCGGGTGCGCCGGCCGGGACCGCCCGCCCGGGACCGCCCGGCGCCGGACGTCCGGGTCCCGGCGGAAGCCGTGGCACCGAACCAGTCGGGGGCCCGGCCGGGTTCGCGCCGGGCGGAATCCGCCGGACCGACCCCGTCACCGGACCGCCCGGTGCGGGCGCTGCGCCGGGAAGTCTCGGCACGGCGCCCGTGCCGGCCGACCCCGGAGGATGGCGTCGTGTCGGTCCCGTACCGGCCGGGGTGCCGGGATTGCGCGGCATCGCACCGGTGTCGAGCGGGCCGCCGGGAATCTGCGGTGTGGGACCGGTGCCGGACGGAGCACCCGGGATCCGAGGCGTGGCGCCGGTTCCCGCCGGACCACCGGGAATGCGCGGAGTGGCGCCGCTACCGACCACCCCGCCCGGGATACGCGGGGTGGCACCGGTGCCGCCCCGCCCACCGGGAACGCGCGGCATCGCCCCCGTACCCGCCGGGCCGCCGGGAACGCGCGGGATCGCGCCGGTTCCACCCGCGGGCCGCGGCGGCAACTGGCCGGAGGGGATGCGCGGAATGGGCCCGGTGTCGTCCATATCGCCCGGCACCGGCGGCAGGTCCGGCCGCGGTCCGCCCGGCGCGCGCCGCGGCGGCCGGACCGGCGCATCACCGCGCGCGGGAGTACCCGGGCGCGCCGGCATTCGTGCGTGCGCGCCCGTCTCGTACGGGTCGGGCCGCGCACCGGGATACGGCGCAGCCGCGCGTCCCGGCGTCCCATACCCGGGTGGAGTCGTACCGTGGTCCGGCTCCGCACGGCCGTGCCGCCCGGTGCGCCCGGCCGGGTAATCCGGCTCGGAATAGCCGGGACCGTAGGCGGATTCGCCGTAGCCTCCCTCGTCCCCCAGCTCCGGCGCCCGGTGCGTGCCGGTCCGGTAGCCGCCCCCGGCGTATCCCTCGTCGTAATAGGAATCGCCGTAGCCGGTGTCGTCCCGCTCGGAGTCATGATCGGATCGATGATCTTCACGGCCGAACATGTTCATACCTCCCCTCCGGCGCGGCCCACCCCGCCGGATTGCGGCGACAGACTGTGGTGTCCGCCGCTCGACCCGTAACCGCCTGCGCCGCGCGATGTTTCGTCGAGCTGGTCGACCTCCACGAAATCCACCAGTTCCACCCGCTGCACCAGCAATTGTGCGATCCGATCGCCGCGACGCAACTGAATCGCCGTGCGCGGGTCGTGATTGATCAGGCAGACCTTGATCTCGCCCCGATACCCGGCGTCGACCGTGCCCGGCGTGTTGACGACGGACAGACCCGTCTTGGCGGCCAGCCCCGACCGGGGATGAATGAGGCCGACGGTGCCCACCGGCAACGCGACGGCGATTCCCGTGCCGACGAGCACCCGCTCGCCCGGCTTTAGGATGACGTCTTCGGTGGTGCACAAATCCACTCCGGCATCGCCCGGGTGCGCGCGCGTGGGCACCGGGACGCCGGGATCGAGCCGCAGCAGAGGTATGGGTGCAAGTCCGGTCACGTCCAGCGAGCCTACGCGTCCGGCGACCGGGTCGTGGGAGCGCCGGGCCCCAATATGGCGGCGCCGAGCGGCCGCGCTCACGCACGGCCCGGACCGGCTCCCGCCGACCACGAATATGTCGGCCTGACCTAGCATGATGTGGTGTCCGACCAGTCCCACGCAGTACCTCCACACGAGTCCCCGGCGCGCGCGCACGCCGACACCCCCGCCGCGGTCTACTCCGAACGGCTGTGGGTTCCGCTGTGGTGGTGGCCGGTGGCGCTGGCGGTGACCGGCCTGCTGGCCGCCGAAATCCACATGGGAGCGCCCGGGATCCGGGCGTGGCTGCCGTATGTGCTGCTGTTCCCGGTGCCCGTCTGGGCGCTGATCTGGATGAGCCGCCACCGGGTCGTGGTGGCGCCGGATGCCGACGGCATCCTCGAATTGCGCGCGGACCGGGCCCACCTACCGGTAACGTATGTATCCCGGGCGGTACCCGTACCGGCCAGCGCGAAAAGCGCGGCACTGGGTCGGCAGCTCGACCCGGCCGCATTCGTCCAGCATCGACCCTGGATCGGGCCCATGGTCCTGCTCGTCCTCGACGATCCGGACGACCCCGCTCCGTACTGGCTGATCAGCACGCGTAAACCCGAGCAGGTACTGGCCGCGCTCGGCGTGCCGAGCGCGGGCTGACGGGACCTGCCGGGCTGTTTGTCGTCGTTTCTTTCAGCTACCCGCGGAACTGATCCGCCGCGGCCGCACGGATCCGCTCAGGCCGCGCAATCCATGCAGATCATCTGCCCGCCGGCCTCGCTGGCGAGTCTGCTGCGGTGATGAACCAGGAAGCAGCTCGAGCAGGTGAACTCGTCGGCCTGCTTCGGGATCACCCGGACCGAGAGCACCTCCTCGGACAGATCCGCGCCGGGAAGCTCGAACGACTCCGCGGTATCGGATTCGTCGATATCCACGACGGCGGACGCGGCCTCGTTGCGACGAGCCTTCAGCTCCTCGAGCGAGTCCTCCGACACTTCGTCGGATTCACTGCGCCTAGGTGCGTCATAGTCGGTTGCCATGTCGTCTTCCCCTCGTCCTTACTCCGTATATCCCGGACCGGCTCCGCCGACGTCGATCCCTGTCGGAATCGCCCGGCAATGCCGCCCCGCCGTGGTGTACGTCACGTGTACACCGCTCGCCGCCCGGCCGGATCACCCTGATCCAGACCGGATCGCGCTCGGTCAACGCAGGACCTGTCCTGGTTGTTCCCGGAATCGCTTCCCTGATTCACATCAGCTGATTCGTATCGGGCCGCCAGACAATAGCGGACGCCGGGGCAAAAGTCGCAATCAAAACTCGAGCGAGTCGAAACCGACGGATAATCGTCACTGCGGCCGCACTGTTGTGGCGATACGCCATCGCTTCGTGCCCGACGGTTCCCAGCCCGTGACCCGATCGCGATCCGGACGGCCGCGCCGATCGTTACCGTCCCGATATCCAGCATCGCCGTAGCCGCCTGTTTCCGCGGCGAACCGGCGCGCAGGTGTCCGCGTGCGCGACTGTCGTCCGCCAACTCGTAAGGTGTGCGTGTGGTTTCACTGATCACCGAAGGCAGCGCGGTCGACAACAAGGGCCGTCCGTTCCTGCGGCGCCGCTACCAGCCGTGGGTCGCACTCATCGCGGTTCTCGCCCTCATCTGCGCAATCGTGTGGATCAAGGCGCTGACCACCGCCGACACCACCCATACCGCGATGGCCTGCAATTCGCCGGCCCCCGCTTCGGATCCGAACTCCCCGCAGCCCGCGCCGCTGGGCGAGGTGGTGTCCCCGTCGCGGCTGCACGATGTGGAGCCGGCGCCGCTGGCTCAGGCCAAGGTGCGGGTGCTCAACGGTTCCGGCCAGCGCGGCCTGGCCGAGCACATCGCGTCCAAGCTCGGTGACTACGGCTTCGCCAGCCCGCCGGCTCCCGTCTTCGGCAACGATCCGGTCTACCTGAACGGCGACCTGGTCTGCACCGGCCAGATCCGCTATGGCGTGAGCGGTCGCCCGGCCGCGGCCGCCGTCCAGCTCGTCGCGCCGTGCGCGGAGCTGATCGAGGATCAGCGCACCGACGACACCGTCGACCTGGCCCTGGGCACGCTGTTCGGCAACGATCTGCAGCCGAGCACCGATGCCGAGGAAGTGTTGCGCGCCTTGAAAAATCCGGCGCCCAACGGCCCGGACGTGGATTCGGCGCTGCTGCAGGCCGCGCGCACCGCCCGCTGCTGAGTTGTGCCGCGCTCACTCCTCCGGGATGGGCGCGGCGACACCGAGCCGGTCGAACAGGTCGGCGAGTTCGTCGGCGATGCCCGCGGCGGCGGCGACGGTCAGCTCCCCCTGCGCGCCCGTGGAGTCCGCGCCGGGCAGCCGCAGGACAGCGCCCGCCTCCGCCGCGATCAGGGCTCCGGCGGCCCAGTCCCACAGATTGAGGCCGTGCTCGTAGTGGGCGTCCACGCGGCCCGCCGCCACCATGCAGAGGTCCAGGGCGGCCGAGCCGATCCGGCGGATGTCGCGGACTCTCGGCAGCAGCTGTGCCACGAGTTCGCCCTGCCGTTCCCGCCGCGCCGCGCCGTAGCCGAAGCCGGTGGCCACCAGAGCCAGCCGGACGGAGTCGATATCGTTGCAGCGCAACGCGATCGGCTCATCGTCGCCGCCGGCCAGGGTGGCGCCCGCGCCCAGTCCGGCGCTGTAGGTCACCCCCCCGGCCACGTCGACGACGGCACCGGCCAGGGAACGGCCGCCGCGCATCGCGGCCACCGATACCGCGTAGGCCGGGATGCCGTACACGAAGTTGACCGTGCCGTCGATCGGATCGACCACCCACACGATCTCATCGGCGGCTCCGAGGCTGCCACCGCCCTCCTCGCCGAGGACCCTCTCCCCCGGGCGTGTCTCGGCCAGCAACGACCGAATCAGCTGCTCCGTTTCGGTGTCGACCACGGTGACCGGATCGGTGGGCGTCGATTTGGTGCGGACCGAGTCGTCCTCGGTGCGCCCCGGGCCGAACACCTCGGGACGGCGGCGGCGGACGTGTGCTGCCGCGGTCTGGGCCAGATAAACTGAAACACGGCGTAATTCGGCGATTTCGACAGGATCGAGGACGGGCGCTTCCGCGATGTCGGCGGGTGAATTCGTCTCGGGCACGGTTTCCATCCGACCACAGATCCGCCCGGACTCGCATCCGCGCGGTCGCGGCCACGGGCGCGTCGCGCGGTGTAACGTGCCGCTGGCACCTTCATCGGCCTAAGACCACAGGGAACGAGGAGTTCGCGATGTCCGCTCGGGGGCAAGCATTCGGAATAGATATCGGGGGTAGCGGGGTGAAGGGCGCGGTCGTCGACCTCGCCACCGGCGACCTCGCCCACGAACGGATCAAGATCTCCACGCCCCACCCGGCCACCCCGAACGCCATCGCCGAAACCGTCGCCAAACTCGTCACCCAGGCCGACTGGGACGGCCCGGTCGGGCTCACCCTGCCCAGCGTGGTGGTCAACGGCATCGCCCGCACCGCCGCCAACATCGACAAGAGCTGGATCGACACCGACGCCCGTCAGCTGTTCTCGCTGGCGCTGGGCGGACGCGACGTCGTGGTGCTCAACGACGCCGACGCTGCGGGCCTGGCCGAGGACCGCTACGGCGCGGCCCGCAACATCGACGGCCTGGTGATGCTGTTGACATTCGGCACCGGTATCGGCTCGGCGCTGCTGAACCACGGCGTCCTGGTGCCCAACACCGAACTGGGCCACATCGAGGTGCACGGCAAGGAGGCCGAGCACCGGGCCGCGTCGTCGGTGAAGGAACGAAAGAATCTGTCGTACAAGGAGTGGGCCGCCGAGGTGACGAAGGTACTGGTCACCCTGGAGGACCTGTTCTGGCCGACGGTCTTCGTCGCCGGCGGCGGGATCAGTCGCGATGCCGAGCACTGGATCCCGTTGCTGGCCAATCGGACTCCGGTTGCGGCCGCCCATCTGCGCAACACCGCGGGGATCGTGGGCGCCGCGATGGCCGTGGATAGCGGGATCGCGCCGTGAGCACTCGTTGCCGATAGTTACAATGGAACGAGACCGGCGGTGAGCCGGAAAACAACCCCGGCACGTAGAGCCGGGTTCAACCCCGACAGAACCGCTCCGCCGGATGTTTACTCTGGCGTGACGCCGCACGAGACCGTCACGAAAGGGCGTACGTGGTAGCCACGAATACCCGACAGACCGCCGAATCGGCCGACGCTGCCGACTCCGCAGAAGGCACCGCAGCACGGCCGGTCCGCAAGGCTGCCGCGAAGAAGGCCCCGGCCAAGAAGGTCGCCGCGAAGAAGGCCCCCGCCAAGAAAGCGGGAGTCAAAGCTGCAAAGAAAGCGCCCGTCAAGAAGGCCACCACGAAGAAGGCGGCCCCCGGCGCGGACAACGAAGCCGACGAGCATCTCGACGACGAGTCGCTGGAACTCGACGACCTCGGTGATCTGGAGGTCTCCGAGGACGATCTGAGCGACGAGGGCGAAGATCTGGTCGAAGAGGCCGCCGAGGACGAAGAGGCCGAAGCCGAGGACGAGGAAGCCGACGAGCCCTCGGAGAAGGACAAGGCCTCCGGCGATTTCGTCTGGGACGAAGAGGAATCCGAGGCCCTGCGCCAGGCCCGCAAGGATGCCGAGCTCACCGCGTCCGCGGACTCGGTGCGCGCCTACCTCAAGCAGATCGGCAAGGTCGCGCTGCTGAACGCGGAGGAGGAGGTCGAACTCGCCAAGCGGATCGAGGCCGGTCTCTACGCCACCGAGAAGCTGCGCGAATTCGCCGACAAGGGCGAGAAGCTGCCGGTGGCCACCCGCCGCGATCTGCAGTGGATCATGCGTGACGGCAACCGCGCCAAGAACCACCTGCTCGAGGCCAACCTGCGTCTGGTCGTCTCGCTGGCCAAGCGCTACACCGGCCGCGGCATGGCGTTCCTGGACCTGATCCAGGAGGGCAACCTGGGTTTGATCCGCGCGGTGGAGAAGTTCGACTACACCAAGGGCTACAAGTTCTCCACGTACGCCACCTGGTGGATCCGGCAGGCCATCACCCGTGCGATGGCCGACCAGGCCCGCACCATCCGTATTCCGGTGCACATGGTGGAGGTCATCAACAAGCTGGGCCGCATCCAGCGCGAGCTGCTGCAGGACCTGGGTCGCGAGCCCACGCCCGAAGAGCTCGCCAAGGAAATGGACATCACGCCGGAGAAGGTCCTCGAGATCCAGCAGTACGCGCGTGAGCCCATCTCGCTGGACCAGACCATCGGTGACGAGGGCGATTCCCAGCTGGGCGACTTCATCGAGGATTCCGAGGCGGTTGTCGCGGTCGACGCGGTGAGCTTTACTCTGCTGCAGGATCAGCTGCAGTCGGTGCTGGAAACGCTGTCCGAGCGTGAGGCGGGCGTGGTCCGGCTGCGCTTCGGTCTCACCGACGGCCAGCCGCGCACCCTCGACGAGATCGGCCAGGTCTACGGGGTCACCCGTGAGCGCATCCGCCAGATCGAGTCGAAGACGATGAGCAAGCTGCGCCACCCGAGCCGGTCCCAGGTGCTGCGCGACTACCTGGACTGATATCCGCACCACCGACGATGCCGCCGAGGTTCCGCCTCGGCGGCATCGTCATTATGTCCGGCATGTCCGGCGCATTACCGCGACGGCCCCATAGGGTGGGCTGTCGTGGATCAGTTGGTGTTGGTTTTCGTGCTGGCGTTCGCGACGATACTGGCGCAGCCGCTGGGCCGGCGGATCGGTTTGGCGCCCGCGGTGCTGATGACGGTCTTCGGGCTCGTCATGGCGGTGCTGCCGTTCGTGCCGAATATCGCGCTGGCGCCCGACCTGATCCTCCCGCTCGTCCTGCCGCCGCTGCTCTACGCCTCGGCGCGGCGCACCTCCTGGCAGCAGTTCGCGTCCAACGCGGGGGCGATCCTGTTACGGGCGGTCGGTCTGGTGGTGGCCACCGCGGCCGCCGTCGCCGCGATCTTCCATCTCTGGTATCCGGCGCTGCCGGTGGGCACGGCGTTCGTCCTGGGCGCGGTGGTGGCGCCGCCGGATCCGGTGGCGGTGAGCGCGATGGCGGACCGACTGGGCCTGCCGCGGCGTCTGGTTGCGGTGCTCGAGGGTGAGGGCCTGTTCAACGACGTGACCGCGGTGGTGATCTACGACGTCGCGGTGCAGGCGGTGGTGACCGGACAATTCTCCGCCTGGCGGACAGCGGCCGGCTTCGTGATCTCGGCGGTGGTGGCGGTGGCGGTCGGACTCGCGCTCGGCTGGGCCGGCAGTGCACTGATGCGGAGGCTGACGGAGGCGCCGTGGCAGGTTGCTCTCGGCTTGCTGCTCCCGTTCGCCGCCTACGGCCTGGCCGAGGCCGCACACGGTTCGGCGGTGCTCGCGGTCCTGGTCTGCGCGCTGTATCTCACCGATGCCGCAACGGATTTCAGCGATGTGGGATACCGGATCGTCGGCGATTCGTTTTGGGACGTGCTCGACATGCTGGTCACCGGATTCGCCTTCGGACTGGTGGGACTGGAACTGAGCACGGTGCTCGCCACCACCGGACCGAACTGGCCGCGCCTGCTCGGCGGGGCGGCCGCGGTGGTCGGCGTGGTGGTCGGCCTGCGGCTGCTGTGGCTGCTCGCCAGTACCGCGCTGTTTCGCGGATGGTGGCGGCGCCGGCGCGTGGACGAGCCGTACACCTGGCGCGAAACCGTGGTCACTTGGTGGGCCGGCATGCGCGGCGTGGTGACCGTCGCGCTGGCGCTGGCCTTGCCGCTGACCACCGATTCGGGCGCGGACTTCCCCGGCCGCACCGAGGTCCTGTTCATCGCGTTCGTCGTGGTGCTGTTCACGCTGCTGTTGCAGGGTCCCACGCTGCCCCTGGTCGCTCGCTGGACCGGGGTGAAGGCCGATACCGAGGTCGAGCGAGCCATGGAGCGACAGCTGTGGACGCGGATACTGCGCGCGGAACTGGCCCGGCTGGAGGAGATCGCCGACAACGAGGATCTGCCCGACGAGGTGTATCAGCGGCTGCGCGACACCGTGGAACGCCGGTTGATGCGCGCCGACCCGGAGGCGGCCGACGCCGCCGACGGCGCTAAATCGGTCGAGCACGCCATGCGGCTGACCGGCAAATTGCGCATGATCAGCCACGACGTGCTCGAGGCCGGGCGCGGTGAGGCTCTGGCCGCCCGGCGCGAACCGGGTATGCCGCCGGATCTGGTGGACCGGGTGATGCGGCGACTGGATCTGCGCCCGCCGCCGCTGCTGTGAGGTAGCGGGACCCGCGCGGCGGTCGGGACCAGCTGTTCCTGCAGGTCGGCATCACCGATACCCACGAACCGGATCTGTCGCGTATCCGTGGGCAGCGCGCGAGCCGATACCGGCCCAGCAGCGCGGAGTCCGAATCCCCGGCGACGGGGTCGTTCGCTGGCGAGGAGGACGCCGCCGAGGAGACGCTCCGGCACCGCCGGTAGCTGCCGCCGGCCGGCAGCGCCCGCGCACTGCGGTGACCGCACAGCTCACCCGTGGGAACCGCCGCGAGGCGAACCTGTGACACCGGATTGCGCGGGTCGGTGGGCGGACCGGCTCGGCGCGGGCGACACTGGCATACGTGGCGTCTTCCGCTTTGAATCACTACCAGTCCCCGTGGACCCGGACTCTCGACCTCGACACCGGGCGGCGGCAACTGCTGGACTGGTGGCGCGGCCCGGATCGGATCTACCGGACCGGGAAGTCGGTCCACGATCATCTGGCCAGTGCGCCCGCCTCCTGCGCCTACGCGTTCACACTGTTCGTCACCTGGTGGACGCTACGCGGGATCAGCGATATCGCCGGGCACCGCCTGATCCTGTCGGCCTCGACGAATCTGCACAATATGCGCCGCGAGCCGGTGCAGGTGCTGGTCGCTTCGGCGTTCTGGACCGACGGCGGATTTCCGTGGGTGATCATCATCGGATTCCTGACGGTGATGGCCTTCGCCGAGCGCTGGCTGGGGACGTTGCGCTGGATCATGGTCTTCGCCTGCGGCCACGTCGGCGCCTCGATGATCGTGGTCACCGGCATCGCCTTCGCGGTGCGCCACGAGCTGATTCCGCTGCGCATCGCGGTGGCCTCCGACGTGGGGGCCTCCTACGGCTTCACCGCGGTGCTGGCCGCGCTGAGCTTCCATCTGCGCGGCACACCCCGTGCCGTGTGGCCGCTGGGGTTGCTGGCCTGGTTCGGCTTCGCCGCCTGGCACGGGCGCACGTTCACCGATTACGGCCACCTGACTGCACTGGTCATCGGCTTCGTGGTCGCCGCGATCGCGGTGGCGTTGTCGCGACGGCTCGAGCGGATCCGCGACCAGCGCCCCGCCGACACCCGCCGCGCACCGGGCGATACCGCACCCCGGCCGATCGACCATCCCGCGGCAGCCCTGGTGCGCGAGAACGAGCCCTCAGCCGACGGCCGGAGCGAGCCGACGCTGCATTGAGCGCACCACGGGTTCGACCACACGCGCCGCGACCGGTCCGAGGATCGCCATCAGCAAGACGTAGGCCGAGGCCAGCGCCGCCAGCTTGCCCGGTACCGCACCCACCGAAACGGCAAGTCCCGCAATGACGATCGAGAATTCACCGCGTGCCACCAACGCCGCACCGGCGCGCGCCCGGCCGAGACGGCCGATACCCTGCCGCTTGGCCGCGTACCAGCCGGTGGCGATCTTGGTCAGGGTGGTGATCACGGCCAGCAGCACCGCCCAGCCCAGGACCTGGGGGATTTTCCCCGGATCGGTGCTGAGGCCGAAGGCGACGAAGAAGATGGCGGCGAACAGATCCCGCAGGGGTTCCAGCAGTTTCGCGGCGCTCTGGGCGGTGGATCCGGAGATCGCGATGCCCAGCAAGAACGCGCCGACCGCGGCCGAAACGTTCAGCGCCGAGGCGACGCCCGCCACCAGCAGCGCCGCCCCCAGCAACTGCAGCAAAAACACCTCGCGATCCTTGCTGTCCACGATCGAGGACACGAAGCGCCCGTAGCGCAGCGCGATGACGAGCACCACCGTGATCACGAGCAGGGCGATCGCCAGCGAGCGCAATCCAGCCAGCCAACCGACCCCGGCAAGGATGGTGGTCAGGATCGGCAGGTAGATCGCCATCGCCAGATCCTCGAACACCAGAACCGACAGGACAACCGGCGTCTCCCGGTTACCGAGCCGTCCGAGATCGTTGAGCACCTTCGCCGCGATGCCGGAGGACGAGATGTAGGTGACGCCGGCGAGTGTGATAGCGCCGGTCGGTCCCCAGCCGAGCAGCAGCGCCACCACTGCCCCGGGCGTGGCGTTCAGCACGATGTCGAGCAGACCCGCGAGCCAGGACTTGCGCATGCCCGACATCAGTTCCGGCGCGGTGTATTCCAGGCCCAGCAGCAACAGCAGCAGCACGACGCCGATTTCGCCTGCGAGATGGCCGAATTCGGAGGCAGCCTTGACGGTGAGCACACCGCCGTCGCCGAAGGCCAGGCCGCCGAGGAGGTAGAGCGGGATCGGGGACATGCCGAAACGCCCTGCGACGCGCCCCAGGACACCGAGGGCGAACAGGACCGCTCCGAGCTCGAACAGGGCTAGTGCGGTCGACTCCACCGGCTCACCCGCCGGTCAGAATCTCGAGCGCCTCGTCGAGGCCCTGCGGGGTTCCGACCACGACCAGCAGGTCGCCCGCGACGAGCACGAAGTCCGGACCGGGCGAGGGATAAATCTGCCCGGCCCGCATCACGGCGACGATCGACGCCTTGGTGCGGGTGCGCATGCGGGTGTCGCCGAGCGCACGCCCCGAATACGGGGATTCGTCACCGATCGGGAGCTGGCGGGTCGTGATGCCCGGCAGATCGCGATGATCGTCCTTGAGCTTCTCCACCAACTGCGGTGCGCCCAGCAGATTGGCGAGTACGGCCGCCTCGTCGACGGTCAGCGGCACCTGGGCGGCGCAGTCGTCGGGATCCTCGTGTTTGGCGACGATGAGGTCGATACCACCGTCCCGACGCGCGACAACTCCGATCCGGCGTCCGGACCGCGCCTCGAAGTCCTTGCGGACGCCAATCCCGGGCAGCTGTGTCACATCGACGTTCACGAAATCCAGCCTAGATCAAGCACTTCGAGAGGCCGGCCACTGATCCGGATCGGCTGTAAGTGCCGGAAATGTCCCTTTTTCATCAGGGAGATAATAACTGGTGCGCACCACCGCCGTGACGGGGAGTGGGCCGTAGAGGTGCGGAAAGCGCATCGAACCCGGATCGTCGGCCACACCCGGCTCCCAGCGCAGCGGCGCGCTCAGGCGGGTGAGGTCGATCCAGAGCAGCAGCATATCGTCGCGCCCGGCGAACAACCGGTTCGCCGGCAGATGCACCTGGTGCGGCGCGGACAGATGAAGGAACCCCTCGGTCTCCAGCGAGGGTGCCACACGTTCGCCGATTCGCTGCGCCTGCTCCCATTCCGCGGGCGTACAGAGATGAACCAGCATGCGCCCGTTGGTGTTTTCGGTATTCGCGGCGGCGGGGGCAACATTGTCGGCAGTCACGGCTGCACCATACCCAGCGTGGCGCGCGCGACCCGCCGAACAGAACGAAGCGGACGGTTGATTGAGCGGTTGATTGTCGGTGGGCGCGGGTAATCTGCGAGCAGACAACTGGATCGGCCTTTTTCCGAAGTGTTGAACCACAGGTGGTGAACCGAGGTTCCCAAGGATGGCCATGGTGTTCGCCCACAGCGAAATACCTGGTCATGTTAGGGAAAACACATACAAACATCTTCGGGAACAAAGCCCCCGTCCCGAACGTCTGACAGAGTAGTCATCAGCCACTGCTGGGAAGTAGCGGTAGCGAGCCCGCGGAAGGGACCGCGGGCCCCACACCAGGTGAACGGCTTTCTGCGCCGGGAGCCAGGACGGAGGAGTCATGCCAGGAACACTGACAAGCACCCCACTGACTGCGGTCGATCGTTGCGACCGCTGCGGCGCGGCCGCGCGCGTGCGCGCGACACTTCCCGCCGGTGGCGAGTTGCTCTTCTGCCAGCACCACGCGAACGAGCACATGGAGCGTCTGCGCGAACTGGAGGCAGTCATCGATACCGAGTCGGCACCGGCACTGTAGGCCGGCTCCTCACGTCCCCTGTCAGCCAAGGGCGGCCTCCGGGCCGCCCTTTTCGTGTCTCAGATCACAGGCGCTGGGGTGCCAGCCCGTCCAGCAGGCGGGCCAGTCCGTACTCGAAGGCACCCTCGGGATCCCCGGGGGCCTGATACTGCTCCCCCACCGCGCTGCCCACCCGCTCCGCCAGCGGAAACCACTGCCCCGTCATGGCCTCGGTGAGAACCGGCCCGTGCGCCTCCCACCACCGCGCATCGCTCATCTCCTCGGCGCCGCGCCGGGCCGCGACCGCCGTGCGAGCATTGCCGGTGGCGAAGTCCGACAGCACAGCAATGGTCCGATCCATGTCGATATCGGACAGCCCCGAACCTTCCAGCGCCCCCAGCTGCCGTTCGTAGCGTCGCAGCCGCCCCGGACCCAGATCCAGCCGCCACGGCGGTACCTCCAGTAGCCACGGATGGGTGAGCAGTTCCGCGCGCACACCGCGAGCAATGGCCGCCAGACGCTCACGCAGGGGTGCGGCCGGGTCGAGCGGCACGTCCTCGCCGGCCACCCAGTCGACCATCGCGATGATCAGCGCCTGCTTGTCCGGGACGTAGGTGTAAAGACTCATCGGCCGCAGCCCGAGCGCCGCCGCCACCGCCCGGACGGAGACCGCGCAGTAACCGTCGCGGTCGGCGATCCGGACCGCGGTGCGAATCACCTCGTCCACCTCGACCGTCTGCTTCGGCCCGCGCACGCCCGGGCGGGCCGGAAGTTCGCGGCGCCACAGCAGGGCGATCACCTGTCGCGCCCGGTCGGAGGCTGATTTCTGGGCCACAACGCTCCTCGGGGAATCCATTACACCGTACGGGGTTATAATACTCCGTACGGCATACGTAGATAAGCGAGGGTCCTCTGCACACGACACACGCGACCTATCTGCCCGACCGCCATGCGTTCGCCCTGTGGAACTGGGACGGCGCGGCCACCGAAGCCCCGCCACCCGGTGTGCGCGATACCGTCCGGCTCGCCCTCCCGGATCCCGGCGGCACCGCTATCGGGGTGAGCGAGGTGGCCTGCACCGTGGTCGACGGCGACCGACTCGGCGGGGTCGAGGTGGGCCGCGCCGGTTCCTCACTGTCGGCCTGGCAGCGCGTCGCACGAGAGGCAGGCGGGCCGGAGCTGTTGCCCGCCGCCGCCCACGCCGTACCCAATGCCGCGGCCACCGCGATCATCTCCGCCGACCGAGCGGTGCGGGCCTACCGTGAGACCGAGGGCATCGTGCGGGCGTTGCGCGAACCGCTGCACACGCGGTTGCGGCCCTATCAGGCGCGCGGGATCTCCTGGCTGCACCGCACGACCGCCGACTACGGCGGCGCGGTGCTCGCCGACGAGATGGGACTGGGAAAGACCGTGCAGGCCATCGGCTTTCTTCTCGGACGCGCCGCATCCGGCCCGCAAGTGGTGGTCTGTCCGACCTCGCTGGTCGGCAACTGGATACACGAGATCACCCGCTTCGCGCCCGGACTGCGCCCGCTCGCCTGGCGCGGCGGCGAACTCGGCGAGCCCGGGCCCGATGCGGTGCTCGTCATCGGATATCCGACGCTGCGCGGCCACGGGCCGGCACTGACCGATATCGACTGGGCCACCGCGATATTCGACGAGGCGCAAGTGCTGAAGAATCCCCGCACACAGGTCTCACGAGCGGCGCGCGCCGTGTCCGCGCGAGCGCGGGTCGCCTTGACCGGCACGCCCGTGGAGAACCATCTCGACGAACTCTGGGCACTGCTCAATCTGGTCACGCCCGCGGCGTTCACACACAAGGCGCAGTTCCGGCGGCGCTTCGTCCGTCCCATCGAGGAGGGTTCCACCGCCGCCGTGCAGCGACTGCACGACACCATCGAGCCGATCGTGCTGGCCCGCCGCAAGATTCAGGTGGCCGCGACCTTGCCGCCGAAGATCCACACCGACCTGGTCTGCGATCTGACCGCGGAACAACAGCGCCTCTACGACGAACTGCTCGACCGCGCCGAGGCCGACGGATTCGGTGTGGGCGCCGAACGCAACGCGCGCGTCCTGGCCGCGCTGACCGCCCTGAAGCAGGTGTGCAACCATCCCGGGCTGGTCACCGGCGATCTCGACGAACTCAGTGGGCGTAGCGGAAAATTCGACGTCTGCTCCGATATCCTCGCCAACAACCTCGAACTGGACTGCCCGACATTGGTTTTCACCCAGTATCGGCGCACCGGGGAGTTACTGGCACGCCACTGCGCCGAGCGGTTCGGAGTCGAGGCGCCGGTATTCCACGGCGGTCTGTCGCAGGGCGAACGCGGTGCGATCGTCACCGCTTTCCAGAGCGCTCACGGCCCGCCGATCCTGATATTGAGCCTGCGAGCCGCCGGAACCGGCCTGACCCTGACCCGCGGCGCGGACGTGGTGCACTACGACCGCTGGTGGAATCCCGCGGTCGAAGCGCAGGCGTCGGACCGCGCACACCGCATCGGGCAGACCCGCCCGGTCACGATCACCACACTGACCAGCGCTACCACCGTCGAGGAACATATCGCCGGCATGCACGATCGCAAATCCGCGCTGGCCGGACTCGGCGCCGGCGACGGACGTTCGGCGGTGGCCGGGCTGGCCCGGTTGGACGACGACCACCTCTTGGCCGTATTGCGCCGGAAGCGAGGTAATTGACATGCCCGACAGCGAATTCGGTTACACGCCATGGGGTATGGGGTGGGTGCGGCTGGCGGAGCCGATCCGGACGGCACGCCCCGAGCCGCTGCTGCCCCGTGCACGCAGTATCGCCCGCAACGGCGGCGTGCACCTGAAGATCGACGGCACCACGGTCGCTGCGCACATCCATCGTGGCGGGCAGGCATCGGTGACGCTGCTGGAGATCGCACCGCTGCCGGCGTCCGTAGTGAGCGCCATGGCCGCGCACATCCCCGCGCAGCTGGTCCAGCTCACCGATGAGGTGCACGCCGCCCTCACCGCCGCCGGCCTGGCCCCGATACCGCGACTCGGTGCGACCGACTGCTCGTGTTCGGCCCGCAACCCACGCTGCCTGCACCTGCTGGCCAGCTGCTATGCCCTCGCCCGAGCTGTGGACGAGAACCCTTGGCTGTCACTGGATCTGCAGGGCTACCGGTCCGGGGGCGCGGCGGAAAGCGGAACGGCGGACGCCCCGCCCGCGCGGTGGACACCGCTCGATTCTCTCGACCCCGCTACGTTTTTCACCGGCGTGCCGACGGGTGAGCGAGTGCGGCGACGCTCCTCCACCGGTTAGGCGGCGCCGCTGCCGTCCGGCTCGGGGCAGGCACCGTCGTGCGGACCCGCACAGTCCGGCCCGCACGACGGGAGTTCAGGCGTTGGTGCCGCCGTCGACGGTGAGGGTCGCACCGGTCAGGCGGGCGCCGGACGGGCCGGCGAGGAAGGCGACGACACCCGCGACGTCGTCGGCCTCGCCGAACCGGCCGAGTGCCGAATGCCGTAGCTGGTTTTCGGCCTGGGACGACGCGGCCGGATTCATATCGGTGTCCGTGGAGCCCGGCTGTACCAGGTTGACCGTGATCCCGCGCGGACCCAGTTCCCGTGCGAGGGCTCGGGTGAATCCGTTGAGTGCGGATTTGCTCAGGTTGTAGAGCGTCAGCCCCTCGAACAACGCGCGTTCGGACAGGTTCGACCCGATGCTGATGATGCGCCCGCCGCGATCCATGTACGCCAACGCGGCCTGTGCCGCGACGAAAGCGGCGCGGGCGTGGATGTGCAGCGCCTCGTCGATCTCGGCAACGGTGAAGTCGGTGAACGGCCTGGCCGGGAAGATGCCCGCGTTGTTGACCAGGATGTCGACCCCACCCAGTTCCGCGGCGGTGCGATGGACCGCCGCGGCGACCTGCGCGGCATCGGCGCTGTCGGCTCGCACCGCGATCGCGCGCCGCCCGAGAGCCCGGATATCGGCGGCCACCGCCTCGGCCGACCGGGCCGCGCCGCGGTAGGTCAGCGCCACATCCATGCCGTCGGCGGCCAGGCGCCGCGCGATCGCGGCGCCGATGCCCCGGCTTCCTCCGGTCACAAGAGCCACGGCGGTCGACTCGCTCATCTGCACTCCAATTCTGTGTTGATCAATATAAAAATAGACAAGCAGTTCGGCAGACGGGCGTCAAGAGATATATTTAGTGATCGACACAGAAAGAGGATTCGATGGCCGAACGCGGACGACCGCGCGGATTCGATCGCGACTTCGCGCTGCGGCGCGCCATGGAAGTGTTCTGGGAACACGGCTACGAAGGCGCCGCGATGAGCGATCTGACGTCCGCGATGGGGATCAATTCCCCCAGTCTGTACGCCGCCTTCGGATGCAAGGAGCAATTGTTCCGTGAAGCCGTCGAGCTCTACGGCCGCACCGAAGGCGGATACACCGCCCGTGCGCTGCAGACCGCGCCGACCGCTCGCGCGGCCGTCGAGGCGATGCTGCGCGACAACGCGGCCGCCTACTGCGACCCCGCCACGCCGCGCGGATGTTTGGTGGTGGTCGCGGGCAATACGGCGGGCCCCCGCCACGGCGCCGTCCGCGATCTGCTCGCCGAACGCCGTCGCCACACCACCGAGGCGGTGCGGCAGCGACTAGAGCGCGGCGTTCACGACGGCGATCTGCCGGCCGACACCGACATCGACGGTCTCGCCGATTTCTACACCGCCGTGCTGTTCGGACTGTCGGTGCAAGCCGGTGACGGCGTGGACCTGCACCGGCTCGGCCGGACCATCGACCGGGCACTGCAGGCATGGCCGGAATCGACCCGCATAGAACAGCGCTGAAGCCGCAGCGTGCTACATGCGCCGCAGTGCCGCGATGCGCTGAGACAGCTGATCGGCGGTCGCCAGCGCTGTCGGCGGCCCGCCGCACTCGCGCCGGAGCTCGCCGTGGATCACCCCGTGCGGCTTACCGGTGCGGTGATGATGCATGGCGACCAGCGAGTTGAGTTCGCGCCGCAGCTCCCCCAGCCGATCGGCGGTCGCGACGCGTTCAGCCGCCGCCGCCGCGGAGGGGCCGGCGTCGGGCGCCTCGGCCACCGAGACGGCGGCGCTGCGTTCGCGGATCTGGCGGCTCTGGCGGTCGCGCAGCAGGGCGCGCATCTGATCGGCGTCCAGAAGGCCCGGAATGCCGAGGTAGTCGGCCTCCTCGTCGCTACCGGAGAACGTCGCGGTGCCGAACGAGTCGCCGTCGTAGATCACCTGATCCAGTTCGGCATCGGCCGCCAGCGCGACGAAGGCGCGTTCCTCCTCGCCCGGTTCGTCCTTCTGCTTGTTGGCGTCGATCAGCAGCTCGTCGTCGAGGGCGTTCTTCTCCCGATGCGGTTTGCCGATGACGTGGTCGCGCTGCACCTCGAGCTGGGCGGCCAGATCGAGCAGCACCGGCACCGACGGCAGAAAGACGCTCGCGGTCTCCCCGGTCCGGCGCGCACGCACGAAACGGCCGATGGCCTGGGCGAAATACAGCGGGGTCGACGCGCTGGTGGCGTAGACGCCGACGGCCAGGCGCGGCACGTCCACACCTTCGGACACCATGCGCACGGCGACCATCCACGGGTCGGTGTTGTTGCTGAACTCCCCGATCCGCTGGGAGGAGGTGGGGTCGTCGGAGAGGACCACCGCCGGTTTACTGCCCGAAATATGTTCCAGCAGTTCGGCGTAATCGCGGGCCTTCTCCTGATCGGTCGCGATCACCAGGCCACCCGCGTCGGGTATGCCGGTGGCCCGCAGCTGCCGCAGCCGGGTGTCGGCGGCGGTCAGCACCTTCGACATCCAGTCACCGGCCGGATCGAGGGCAGTGCGCCAGGCGCGTGCGGTCTGTTCGGCGCTCAGCGGTTCGCCCAGCCGGGCGGAGTACTCCTCGCCCGCGCTGTCGCGCCACTGCGCCTCACCGGAGTAGGCGAGGAAGACCACCGGCCGGACCACACCGTCGGCCAGGGCCTCGGAATAGCCGTAGGTGTAGTCGGCACTCGACCGCGGAAATCCGGACTCGTCCGGTTCGTAGTTGACGAACGGAATCTGCGAATCGTCACTGCGGAAGGGGGTACCGGTGAGCGCCAGGCGGCGGGTGGCGTCGCCGAACGCCTCGGCCACCGCATCACCCCAGCTCTTGGCGTCACCGGCGTGGTGGATCTCGTCGAGAATTACCAGGGTCCGGCGATTCTCGGTCCGCACCCGGTGCTTGAACGGGTGCGAGGCGACCTGGGCGTAGGTGACCACGACGCCGTGGAAATCGCCGGAGGTGCCTCCGGTGCTGTTGGAGAAGTTCGAATCCAGCTGAATGCCGATCCGTGCCGCCGCCGCCGACCACTGATGCTTGAGATGTTCGGTGGGCGCGACCACGGTGACCTGGTCGACGGTGCGGTCGGTGAGCAGTTCGGTCGCCAGCCGCAGCGCGAACGTCGTCTTACCCGCCCCGGGCGTGGCCACGGCCAGGAAGTCGCGTGGTTTGGTCGTCAGATATCTGGTGAGTGCTCTGCGCTGCCATGCTCGTAACGAACCGCCACCACCCGAAGTCACTCGACAGAGAGTAGCGACCGGCACCGACACCTAGCCAATTCGACACCACCTCATCTGCCCGGAATCCGATGGCCGCCCGGCTCACCTCGCAGATCACCGCGGGCCTGTGCGACAGAACACTGACGACACGTTCACCGCCCGTTGCTGCCGTCGCGCCCTCGGTGGGCAATGCTGTACTGACGATGTGTTCCGACCGACCGGCCTCGACCTCCGGCGCAGCGCGATCCCGGCAGCGGCTGCGCGGTCGAGTCGTGGCCGCGCTCCGGCGCATCTGGCGAGTGATCACGCGAGTCGCCGAGAAGGCGTGGGCGGATTCGATCTTCGCCAAATCCGCCGCCGCCGCGTTCTGGCAGACCCTCTCGCTGGCGCCGCTGCTACTCGGACTGCTGGGCAGTATCGGTTATGTCGGCGGCCTGTTCGGTCCCGACACCGTCCACATCGTGGAGGGCAAGATCGTCAGCTTCAGCCGCAATCTGTTCAGCGCCAACGTCGTCGACGAGATGATCGCGCCGACCGTGCGCGACGTGCTGCAGCGCGGCCGCGGGGCGGTGGTCTCGGTGGGGTTCGTGCTGTCGCTGTGGGCGGGGTCCTCGGCCATGGCGACCTTCGTCGATTCCATCGTCGCCGCGCACGGCCAGGCCGATGCCCGCCATCCGGTCTGGCAGCGCATCTTCGCGCTCGGGTTGTATCTGCTGTTCCTGGTGGCGGCGGTGTTCGTGCTGCCGCTGGTGGCGTTGGGCCCGACCCTGATCGGCCGCGCGCTGCCGCCGAACTGGCGCGAACCCGGGTTACGCCTGATCGACAACTTCTACTATCCGGCGGCCGGACTGCTGCTCATCGTCGGCCTGACCACGTTGTACAAGCTGGCGCTGCATCGGTCGCTGCCGTGGCACCGGCTCTTCGGCGGGGCCCTGGTGGCCGGCATCTTCTTCATGGCGGCCAGCGACATCCTGCGCCGCTACCTGACCTACGCGGCGCGCGCCGGCGTCAGTTACGGGGCACTCGCGACGCCGATCGCCTTCCTGCTCTTCACGTTCTTCCTGGCCTTCGCGGTGATCCTGGGCGCGGAATTCAACGCCACCGTGCAGGAGTTCTGGCCGGCCCGCGCGACCCGGTTCGAACAGTTCAAACAGTGGTGGGCCCGGCGCAAGCACCGGCACGACGGCCGTGGCGACGAGAACGAGACCGCGGGGAGCGAAGCCGAGCCACCCGCGGATCTGCCGTGGACTGAGCTCGGTGACCCGCGAGCCGCGAAGGCGCAGCACTCGGAGAATCCCCAGAACTCGGAAGACCCCCAGCACTCTGAAGACCCCCAGCACTCTGAAGACCCCCAGCACTCGGAAGACCCCCGACACCCGGAGCGCCCCCAGCACGCGCGACATTCGGAGGGTGCGCCGTCGACCAGGCAGTCCGACGAGCCCGCCGGTGGTTCCGCCTACCACGCCGACACCCGCCCACCGTCCGTCCGCGATCAGGGCCGGATCCGCCCCGCCGGATAGCCGCACCGGCGATGATCGAGCCATCGATGGACGTCGGTAAGCCGGTCCGCTCGCTCGATGCCGTTCGGCGCGTCGCCTACTCGCCGGCGCGCGCAACGGGTGGTCGCGGAAGAAGTCCCAGCGGATCCGGTTCGCGCTGATCGCTGTCGTGGTGCGGCCGACCAGCGGTTCGGGGAATCCACCCCCCATCGACAGCGCGGTCACAGCGCGGTCACATAGACGCGGCGTTCGTCCACGCACCGGGTGGCTTCGACATGTGTCAGCACTTCGGACAAGTAGGCGATATCGGCGCTGTGCAGAGCGAAATCCCATCGCGGCAGACCGGATTGGTCCAGCTGCGGCATGACCGTCGCGAATCCGTTCGCCATGCCGAAGGCGCCCCGGCCCGTGCCGACGTACTCGAGTGCGGCCGGTTCCAGATAGCTGTGCAGATCGACCAGCGGCAGCGGCACGGTGGCGGCGGGGACGTCGAGAATGTAGGTCCCGGATTTCCCGGCCGCCGCGAAGTTCTCATTCGAGGTGCCGGTGGGATGCCGCGCCGAACATCCCGGCGACGGCCGCGCCGCCACATTCTCCGGCTCGCCGGCGCGGGCGGTGGTCGCGGTCGAGAAAAGCGGCAGCCGTCACGAGAGCCGCCACGAGGCAGGAGACGGTGCGAAACCACCGGGACGTCGCGATTTTCGTACACTGCCCACCTCGCGGAAAACATCGTTCTCGTCAGGGAGAACAATGATCAAACAAGCGGGGCGGACGCAGACGCAGACGAACGAGACAGCCGGAAACCGCCGCTGGCCTCGATCCCTCCTGCGGCTCGATCCTTCCTGCGGCTCAGTCCTTCTTCATCATTTCGTAGATGCGCTTGCAGTCCGGGCAGACCGGCGAGCCGGGCTTGGCCGAGCGCGTCACCGGGAACACCTCGCCGCACAGCGCCACCACATGGGTGCCCATGACGGCGCTTTCGGCGATCTTGTCCTTCTTCACGTAGTGGAAGTATTTGGGAGTATCGCTGTCGGTCGTCTCGTCGGTGGTCGTATCCGGACGAACCAGGGTGTCGGTGCTCACCTCATCGATTCTGCCATCGCCGCGCGAGGGTGGTGAGCGGGTGTCGCCAACCTCATCGAATACCCGCGGCCCGGCCGTGCTTGCGCAGCGCAAGGCGCGTGTGCATTCGATCATGCGGAGTGGAAGACTCGACATATGCAGCGTGACGGCGACTCCTCCGACCTACCACCCGAGTCCCGGACGTCGGGCCCCGGACGGGTCGGTTCGGAGCACCACGACGCACGCGCGGCCGAGCCCGCCGGCTCCGCGAACACCGCCGAGGGGAACACCGCCGAGGGCCCGGAGGTTTCGGCGCCGGCGGACGACCCGCGGCCTTCGGGCGCGACGTTCGAGCGCCGGCCGCCCGGCTCGATCCCCCGGCCCACTCGCGCCTCCACCGGCTATTTCCCCGGTGAGGACAAGCATCCGGTGTTGATCACGGAGGCCGCGCCCTCCCTGGACCAGCAGCACCGCGCTCGCGTCAAGCGCTACATGATCCTGATGGCCTTCCGCATTCCCTGCCTGGTGCTGGCGGCGGTGGCCTACGGCCTGTGGAGCAATGCGCTGATCTCGCTGGTCATCATCGGTGTCTCCATCCCGCTGCCCTGGATCGCCGTCCTCATCGCGAACGACCGGCCGCCGCGAAGCAAAGACGAGCCCAGCCGCTGGGACGAGCGCCGCGCGGCGAAAGCGCTCGAATCGGGACAGCATCGGTCCATCGACGGCTGAACGACGCGAGCGACCGCCCGGACCCGGCGAGCACGGCACCCCGTACCAGGTGGCAGAGTTCTCGTGTGCCTGCCGACCGGACCACCGCCTCCCTGCTCACCGCTCTCGCACCCACGCTGCGCACCGCGCTGACCCGGGTCCGCTACGACGCCGACACCGTGCTCGAGGCCATCGGCGCCGATGCCCACACCGCCCTGGGACGCTCCGAACCGGTGCCGGTACGCCGGGCCGCGCGCGACGCCGGTGAACTCGGCACACTGATCCGGCTACTGCTGCTCGGTGACGCCCTGCCCGAACTGGAGGTGGCCGCGGCTTTCGCACCGCTCGATCTCGACCGAGCCGTCGCCGCCGGTCTGCTCGAGCGCGACGGCGATTCGATCCGCGCCGCCCTGGATCTGCGCCCACTGGACCTGGGATCGGGCACTCGCTGGGTGCTGTCGGATCTCGACGACTCGATGCGGCGCCGCACGCTCAGCGCCGACCACGTCCTGGGCGTGGGCCAGGCGTCGCTGTCGCTCCTGCGCGCCACACCCACCGAACCCGTCGGATCGGTCCTGGATCTCGGCACCGGATGCGGTGTGCAGGCAGTGCACGCCGCGGGCTATGCGACGACGGTGACCGGGACCGACGTCAGCAGCCGGGCGCTATGGCTGGCCGAGGCGACCGCCGCGCTCAACGACCTGGAGATCGAATTCGCCGAGGGCTCGTGGTTCGAGCCGGTGGCCGGGCGCCGCTTCGATCAGGTGGTGGCCAATCCTCCGTTCGTGGTCGGGCCGGCCCGGATCGAGCACACCTACCGCGATTCGGGCCTGGCCCTGGACGGCGCCAGCGAACTGGTCGTCTCCCAGGCGCCCGGCCTGCTGAATCCGGGCGGTATCGCGGCGATGCTTGCCTCCTGGGTGCATGCCGGCGGTGCGGACTGGCGGACCCGGGTGGCGAGTTGGCTGCCCGACCACGGGGTCGACGCCTGGATCGTGCAGCGCGATGTGGCCGATCCGGCGCTGTATGTCGGCACATGGCTGCGCGACGCCGGCCTCGATCCGCGCGATCCCGAAGCGCAGCAGCGGGCCGAACAGTGGCTGGCCGCCTTCGATGCGGCGGAGGTGGAGGGTATCGGCTTCGGCTTCGTCTATCTGCGCGCGATCGACGGGCCCACCGAAGTGCTCGCCGAGGATCTCACCCATGGTTTCGACGACCCGCTCGGCGCGGAGGCACCGGCCTACTTCCACCGCTCGGCGTGGCTGCGGACGGTTCTGGCGGACAACGACGTCGCGTGGCGTGCCCGATTCACCGTCGACGCCGCCACCGCGCTCGAACGCGTGCTGCTGCCGGGCGCCGAGGGCTGGCAGCAGCGCGTGGTCCGGCTGCATCGCGGTGACGGCCCCCGCTGGCAACACGAGATCGACGACACTCTGGCGGCGCTGCTCGCGGGAATGCGGCCCGGCGGACTGCCGTTGGAAGAACTGGTCGAATTGCTCGCGATCGGCCACACCGGCGATACCGCCACACCGCAATTCCGAGCCGAGGCGTTGTCGGCGGTCACCGGACTGGTCCGGCACGGACTGATCACACCGGAAGAACTCGACGCGACCGCGACCGACGCCGGACGTGCGTCCGCGTCCTCCCCGCAGTCCTCGGAGTTCCCTTCTTAAGAACTTCTCAGACGGAGGATGTGAAAGCCGCAGCTCAGCACGGTTTATCGGTGCCAAGCCGGGGAACTTTCCCAGTGTCGGGTCCGTTGTTCGGAGTGAGACACCACCGACAGGAGGCAAGTCATGACAAGCCCCGCCACCACTGGAGTGCGCGCCATCGATTCGGACCTCGACGCCCAGAGCCCCGCAGCCGACCTGGTACGTGTGTACCTGAACGGGATCGGTAAGACCGCGCTGCTCACGGCCGCCGACGAGGTCGAATTGGCCAAGCGCATCGAGGCGGGCCTCTATGCCCAACACCTGTTGGAGACCGGCAAGCGGCTCTCGGCGACCCGCAAGCGGGATCTTGCGATCCTGGTCCGCGACGGCCAGGCCGCCCGTCAGCATCTGCTGGAGGCCAACCTCCGCCTGGTCGTATCGCTGGCCAAGCGCTACACCGGCCGCGGTATGCCGCTGCTGGATCTGATCCAGGAAGGCAACCTGGGTCTGATCCGCGCGATGGAGAAATTCGACTACGCCAAGGGTTTCAAGTTCTCCACCTACGCCACCTGGTGGATCCGTCAGGCCATCACCCGCGGTATGGCCGATCAGAGCCGCACCATCCGCCTTCCCGTGCATCTGGTGGAACAGGTCAACAAGCTGGCCCGGATCAAGCGGGAACTGCATCAGCAGCTCGGCCGCGAGGCCAGTGACGAGGAACTGTCGGCCGAGTCGGGTATTCCGGTGGAGAAGATCGCTGATCTGCTCGACCACAGCCGCGACCCGGTGAGCCTGGACATGCCGGTCGGCAACGACGAGGAAGCCCCGCTGGGCGACTTCATCGAGGATTCGGAAGCGACCTCCGCCGAGAGCGCCGTCATCGCCGGGCTCATGCACCGCGACGTGCGCAGTGTGCTGGCCACCCTGGACGAGCGCGAACAGCAGGTCATCCGGCTGCGTTTCGGCCTCGACGACGGCCAGCCGCGCACTCTCGACCAAATCGGCAAACTGTTCGGTCTCTCGCGTGAGCGAGTGCGCCAGATCGAGCGCGAAGTCATGGCCAAGCTCCGCAAGGGTGAGCGTGCGGACCGCCTGCGCGCCTACGCCAGCTAGGTCACACAGACGCTGGGCCGCCCGGAATCCGGCCCAGCACCACCACGGTGACTGGATAACGTGGTCACCTCCGCTGCGCCGGCCGACGCCGGTGTGCCCTCCCCCTCCGGGGCACATCCGTCGGCCGGCGTGCTGTATCGCGATCCGCCACGAAAGTCGTTGCGCTCCTGCGAATCGCGCAGGCTATCCCGAATTGCGCAATGCGGTGGCGAGGCCGTTCATGGTGAGCAGAATGCCGCGCTCGATCAATTCCGATTCGTCCCCGGCGCGCCTGCGCCGCAGCAAGTCCACCTGCATCTGGTTCAACGGTTCCAGATACGGGAACCGGTTGTGGATGGACTCGGCCAGCGCCGGATTGTCCGAGAGCAACCGATCGCTGCCGGTGATCGCCGCATGCACCTCCACGGTCCGATCGAACTCCTCGCGAATCATGCCGAAGATGGTGGTGCGCAACGTCGCATCGTCGACCAGCTCGGCGTAGCTGGCGGCGATATCCATATCCGCCTTGGCCATCACCTGCGCCAGATTCGACATCACGGTGCGGAAGAACGGCCACCGCCGGTACAGGTCCCGCAGGGTCTGCCAGCGATCGGAATCCGTACCGGCCCACTCCTGGATGGCGGTGCCGGTGCCGTACCAGCCCGGCAGCATCACCCGCGACTGGCTCCACGCCATCACCCAGGGAATCGCCCGCAGATCCGACACCGAGTTGGTGGGCTTGCGCGAGGCGGGCCGGCTGCCGAGATTGAGGTCGGCGACCTCCGCGATGGGCGTGGAGGCCCGGAAATAGTCGACGAAGCCGGGCGTCCGATGCACCAGCCGCGCGTAGGCCTCCCGCGCGGCGTCCGCGAGCTCCTCGAAGACTTCGTATGCCGCCTCGGCGCCGGACCCCAAACCCTCGACATCCAGCAGCGACGATTCCAGCGTGCCCGCGACCAGCGATTCCAGATTGCGGTGGGCCGAACCGGATTCGGCGTACTTGGTGGAGATCACCTCCCCCTGTTCGGTCAGGCGCAGCGAACCGCGCACCGCGCCCGCCGGCTGGGCGAGGATCGCGTCGTAGCTGCGGCCGCCGCCGCGACCGACGGTCCCGCCCCGGCCGTGGAACAGCCGCAACCGGATTCCGGTCTTGCGCGCGGTTTCCACCAGATCGAGTTCGGCGCGGTACAAGGCCCAGTTCGCCGCCAGATATCCGCCGTCCTTGTTGGAGTCGGAATAACCGAGCATCACCTCCTGCGCCATCGCGCGGGCGGCGACCAGCCGGCGGTACGCCGGAACCTCCAGTGCCGCGGACAAAGTCGCCGCACCACCGCGCAGATCGTCGATAGTCTCGAACAGCGGGACCACGCCGACCGGGGAGTGGGGTGGGGTCTGTTCGTCGCCGGGATCGAGAATTCCCGCCTCTTTCAACAGCAGCGCCGCCTCGAGCATGTCACTCACCGAGGTGCACATACTGATGATGTAGTTGGGCACGGTATCGGGCCCCAGCGCGTCGATCGCGGCGCGGGCCGCGCGAACCACACCGAGTTCCTTGGTGGCGAGTTCGCTGAGCCGGGCGTGCGGGCCCAGCAGCGGGCGGCGCGTACTCAATTCATGTGCCAGCAGCTCGATACGTTCCGGTTCGGAGAGGCTGCCGTAATCCGGGTGCACGCCCGACCACGCCAGCAGTTCGGTCACGACCTGCTCGTGCACCTCCGAGTTCTGGCGCATGTCCAAGCCCTGCAGGTGGAACCCGAACGTCTCCACCGCGCCACGCAGCGCGGCCAAGCGGTCGTCGGCCAGCAGGCCGTCACCGGATTCGCGCATGGAGGCGTCGATGATGGTCAACTCGTCCAGCAGCTGCGCCGGGCCCTCGTATGCAGCGACGCGGGCTAGCTGCTCATCGGACAGTTCGAGCACCGAGGGGAATTCGGCTGCCGAGCCGAGCGCGCGCTGCGCGGTCACGGCCACCCGAAGCCGAATGCCGCGGATCGCGCGACGGTACGGTTCGTCGGCGCGCTGCGGCGAATCGTCATCCGCGGCATCGGCCAGCCGGGACATTTCCGGGCTGATCGCGACCAGCCGGATCGACTGCGACAGCGACTTCTCCAGCGCGACAAGCTCTTTCAGATAGTGGCCGAAGATCACCGTAGCGGCCCGGCGGGTGGCGCGTTCCACCACCTCGCCCGTCACGTTCGGGTTGCCGTCGCGGTCGCCGCCGATCCAGGAACCGGGCCGCAGGATCGGCCGGGCGAGCAGATCGTATCCGGGCCACCGCGTCCGTAGCGCCTCGCGCACCTCGGCGTTGATGCGCGGAATCACCTCGAGCAGGGTGAGGTCGTAGTAGCGCAATCCGACCTCGATCTCGTCGGAGATCCGCAACCGCGCGAGGCGGATCAGCGCGGTGCGCCACAGGGTGAGGATCTGGCGGCGGATGTCGTGGTCGATCGCGGCGTACTCGGGTTCGTCCTCGCCGTAGCGCGCCCGCCGCCGCATCAGTTCGGTGATGCGGGCCTGGACGTCGAAGACGGTACGGCGCCGCGTCTCGGTCGGATGAGCGGTGATCACCGGCGAGACCAGCGCGTCGTCGAGGACGTCCGCGGCGACCGCGCCATCGACGCGGGCGTGGTCGAGGGCCTGATAGGTCGCGGCCAGGCTGGATTCCTGAGGGGGCTCGCCAGCGGCGACGTGGACCGCGCGGCGGCGGTCGCGCTGTAAATCCTCAGCGAGATTGGCCAGCAACAGGAAATGGCTGAACGCCCGGATCAGCGGGATCGCCACCCGCAGCTCGGTATCGCGCAGCATCTCCGCGACCGCGCTGCGTTCCACTTCCGATCGCCGCACCCGGAAGGCCTCGACCCGCACCCGTTCGACGAGGTCGAACACCTCGGGGCCTTCGTGGTCGCGGATGGTCTCGCCCAGGATCGCGCCGAGAAACCGAATATCGTCCCGCAGGGGCGCCGTAGCGCTCTCGATCTGATCTTCGCGCATACGGCCAGTATCGACCATGCCGCCCGACCGGCCGCGGTGGCGCTGGTCACGGCGGTATGGCGGGCCGGGCACACAACGACTCACACCAGGCGGCGCGGCCCGTTGTCGAAGCGGCTCGGTTCCGGCCCGATCCGCACCCGCGCATACAGGATCTCGGCGCCCTCCGGTGAGGCCAGCACCGGTTCCACCGACAATTCCCGCACCTCCGGCAGATCGTCGCACAGCGCCGAAATACGTTGTGCCAGTGCGGCCAACGCGTTCTTGTCCACCGGTTCGCCGATCGTGCGGCCCGATCCGGCCTGCCCGTCGAGCAGCGGGGCGGCGCGCGGCGCGTCGATCAGTTCGACCGCCTCGGCCTCGGTCAGCGGCAGGGCCCGGTAGGCCCGATCGCCGAGCAGGTCGATGATGGTCCCGGAGAGGCCGAATCCGATGACGGATCCGAACGACGGATCGTCCTGGACCCGCAGCACACACCCCACCCCCTTGGTCGCCATCTTCTGGATGTGGACGACCGTGTTTCCGGTCAGCTCCGCAAGGTCGGTATAGGCCCGCCGGACGGCGGTGGCGCGCCACAGATCGAGGCGGACACCGGTGAAATCGGGCCGGCTGCGCCACATTTCGCCGGTGGCCTTGGCGGCGACGGGATATCCCAGTTCCGCGGCCGCCGCGGCCGCTTCCTCGGGATCACGGGCTTCCCGGAATTCCACCACGCGAATGCCGTAGCAGGCGAGTAGTTCCACGACCTCCAGGTCGCCGAGCCACTCCCCGTCGGGACTGCGAGACATCCACTGTTCCACCAGCTCTCGCGCCCGCGCGACCTCGAGACCGTCCGGCCTTACCACCAGGGATGCCGGACGCGTTCGCCACGCCGCGTACCGCCGCACCCGCGCCAGCGCCCGCGCCGCGCGTTCCGGATCGGGATAGGACGGAATGGAACCGCGGTCGACGATGCCGCCGGCACCGCGCACGGTGAGCAGATTCGGCATTCCGTGATCGGCGACGAACGTGGTGAGCACAGGCTTGACCGCATCCTGTGCGCCGGCCCGGATCGCCTCGGCGAAGGCGGTGACCGCCGCCGGTACCGGCGGCGCGAAGATCACGATGACCGCGTCGACCTCGGCGGAATCCATCGCACTCGCGACGGCGGTCAGATAGTCGGCAGGTTCGGCCAGCGGCCCCAGATCGGTCGGTCCCCCCACCTCCAGCCCCTCCCCACGCGCCGCGTCCACCGCCAGCCAGCCCAGAGCCGCGCTGTTGCCGATCACCGCGAGCCGCGGACCGTCCGGTAAAGGCTGATAGGCCAGCAGCATGGCGCAGTCGAACAGTTCGGCGATCGTATCGACCTGCACGATTCCGGCCTGGGCGAACAGATCGCGTTCCACCGACCGTTCCAGACCGCTGACCGGCACGTTCGCGGCGTTGCGGCCGCTACTCACCGCCACCACCGGCTTGGTGCGGGCCACCCGGCGCGCGATGCGGGAGAACTTGCGCGGATTGCCGAACGTCTCCAGATACAGCAGCACGACGTCGGTGTCGGGATCGGTATCCCAGTACTGCAGCAGGTCGTTGCCGGACACATCGGCGCGATTGCCGGCCGAGACGAAGGTCGACAGGCCGAGTTTGCGCGCGGCCGCCTCCCCCAGGATGGCCGCACCCAGGGGTCCGGACTGGCAGAAGAAGCCGACTCGGCCCCGGCCCGGCAAGACCGGCGCCAGCGTCGCGTTCAGTGAGACCGCTGGATCGGTGTTGGCGATACCGAGTGCACTCGGGCCCACCACGCGCATGCCGTGGCGGCGCGCGGCGTCGACCAGATCGCGTTCGGCGCGAAAGCCGGCCGGCCCGGTTTCGGAGAATCCGGCGGTCAGCACGACCAGGCCTTTGACCCCCTTGGACATACAGTCGTCGAGGACGGATTTGATCTCCTCGGCCGGTACGGCGACCACCGCCAGATCCAGTTCGTCGGGGATGTCGTGCACGGTCGGGTAGGCGCGCACACCGCGGACGGAGGTCCGGTTCGGATTCACCGGGTACACCGGGCCCTGGAACACCCCGGACAGCAGATTCGCCAGCGCCGCCCCGCCCACCCGGCTCGCCGCCGGGGTGGCGCCGATGACCGCGATCGACCGCGGGGCAAGCAGATTGCCGACACTGCGCGCCTCCGAGGCCCGCTCCCGCGAATCCCGCACCGACAGCAGCGCTTCGGTGGGGTCGATGGCGAATTCGAGGTGCAACACCGACCCGTCGCGGCTGCGCTGTATCTGGTATCCGGCCTCCCGGAAAACCGTGACCATGGTGTGGTTCTCGGCGAGCACCTCGGCGACGAAGGTCTCGATGTCGTTCTCGGCGGCCGCGCCGGCCAGATGCTCGAGCAGAATCGACCCCAGCCCGCGGCCCTGATGCTCGTCGGCGACGACGAACGCCACCTCCGCCGCCCGGGGGCCTTCGCGATCGGTGAGCAGTTCGTAGCGGCCGACCGCGATGATCACCGACCCCAGCTCGACGACCAGCCCCACCCGATTGTGGTAGTCCACGTGGGTGGTGCGGTACAGATCCTTCGATGTCATCCGCGGATAGGGACCGAAATAGCGCAGATAGCGGGTGCGATCGGATAGCGCCGCGTGGAAGGCTTGCATCGGCTCCGCATCGGCGGGGGTGATCGGGCGCAGCCGGACCACACCGCCGTCGGTGGCGAGCACGTCGGCGAACCAATGCTGCGGAGGCGGCGGCGGATCGGCGGGAGTGTTCTCGGCGTCCGGTGTGGTCGCGGATGATTCAGTCACGGGGGTCCTCCGGGTCCAGGCCCAGCAATCCGTAGGTCGCGCGGCGGGTGGCGAGCACCGAAGTGTCGATCGCGCGCTGCGCGCGGTCGATACGGGTGTCGCCGGTGTCGAGCGCACCGCCCGGCCCCTCCCACGGGGTGAATGCGGTGTCGCCGCCGTCGCCCATCGTGGCCGGCGCCGGCACGGTCGGGGCGTAGGCGCGCACCAGCTCACGCCACTCGTCGGGGATGACGGTCCCCGGATCGATCTCGCGATCCAGCGCTGTCGCCAGCAGATGGGTCCACGCCCGCGGCACCACCCGGACCACCCCGTAACCGCCGCCGCCCACGGCCAGCCAGCGCCCTTCGGCATACCGGTCCGCGAGTTCACGCATGGCGCGAAACGCCGCGCGCTGACCGTCGACGGTGAGTTCGAGATCTGCGAGGGGGTCTTCGCGATGGCTGTCGACTCCACACTGACTGACCACCAGCTGCGGCCGGAACGCGGCCAGCGCGCCGGGCACCACGGCGTGAAATCCGCGCAGCCACTGCGCATCCCGGGTACCGGGCAGGACGGCGAGGTTGATCGCGGTGCCTTCCGCCGAGCCCGCGCCAATCTCCTCGGGCCAGCCGGTGTTGGGCCACAGCGTCGCCGGATGCTGATGCAGCGAAATCGTCAGCACGCGAGGGTCGTCGTAGAAGGCGCGCTGCACGCCGTCGCCGTGGTGCACGTCGACGTCGACGTAGGCGATACGGTCGAATCCGTTGTCCAGCAGCCACGAAATGGCCACCGCCACATCGTTGTAGACGCAGAACCCCGATGCCGCATCGGGCATGGCGTGATGCATACCACCCCCGATGCTCACTGCCCGCTGGGTGCGGCCTGCCGCGATTTCCCGGGCGGCGGCGAGGGTTCCGCCGACGATCACCGAGGCGGCCTCGTGCATATGGGGGAAGACGGGGTTGTCCATCGAGCCCAGCCCGTGCGGGGGCGCGGCCGGCGGTGTGGTGCCCGGGGGCGCGGGAACGGCGTGGCGTACCGCGTCGAGATAGGCGGCGGTGTGGATACGCAGCAGCTCACCGTCGCCTGCCGGGCCGGGTGCGAGGGTTTCGATGCCGTCGAGCAATCCGAGACTGCGCGCGAGTGCCATCGTGAATCGGAGCCGTGCCGGCTTCATCGGGTGCTCCGGGGTCCAGGTGTAGTCCAGGAAGCGGTCGGTCCACACCACGGCGGCGTCGTCTGCCATAACGTCACGCTAGCTCACCGCGGCCCGTCGCCGTGGCGTTGCTCGCACCGGCGGGTGACACGGGAAGCAGACCACCCGAGTTGTCGTTGTCATGCAGTAGAAATGCAAGACGATGCCGGGCGCGCCTGTCGCCCGCGCGCATCCGGTCGCGCGCGCAGGTATCGGCGACGTTCGTGCAGGACGTGCGAAATATGCTGAGGCCGATTGTGCAGCCGGGCGTGGGTAGAATTCGTGCCGACGAAGGGGTAACAGGTGAAGGATCTGGTCGACACCACGGAGATGTATCTCCGTACCATCTACGACCTCGAGGAGGAGGGCGTGGTGCCGTTGCGGGCGCGTATCGCCGAGCGCCTCGAGCAGAGCGGCCCGACGGTGAGTCAGACGGTCGCGCGGATGGAGCGCGACGGCCTGCTGATGGTCGCCGGCGACCGGCACCTCGAACTCACCGACAAGGGCCGCGCGATGGCCGTGGCGGTCATGCGTAAGCACCGGCTGGCCGAACGGTTGCTGGTCGACGTGATCGGGCTGGACTGGCAGAACGTGCACGCCGAAGCCTGCCGTTGGGAGCACGTGATGAGCGAGGAGGTGGAAATGCGTCTGCTCGAGGTGCTCAACCACCCCACCACCTCCCCCTACGGCAACCCCATCCCCGGCCTGGACGAACTCGGCGTCAACTCCATCCATTCCGGTGAGGAAACGCTGGTCCGGCTCTCCGATCTGCCGCCCGGCCAGGTGTCGGCGGTCGTCGTGCGGCGGTTGTCGGAACATATCCAGGCCGATCCGGATGTAATCGGCCAGCTGCGGGAGGCGGGGGTGGTCCCCGACGCCCGCGTGACCGTCGAGACCAAGCCGGGTGTGGTGATCATCTCGGTGCCCGGGCACGTCGGTTTCGAACTGTCCGACGAGATGGCCCACGCAGTCCAGGTCAGGCTGGCCTGACGGATGAAACTTCTGGTGACCGGCGGTGCCGGATATGTCGGCGGAGTATGCGCCCAGGTACTGGTTCAGGACGGCCACGAGGTCGTGGTGGTCGATGATCTGTCCACCGGCAACGCCGAGGGCGTGCCGGCCGGGGCGAAATTCGTCGACGGGGATATCGCGACCACCGGCGTCGAGCTGATCGAGTCCGAATCCTTCGACGGCGTCCTGCATTTCGCGGCGCAGTCGCTGGTCGGTGAATCGGTGCAGCAGCCCGAGAAGTACTGGTACGGCAATGTGGTGAAGACGCTGACGCTGCTGGAGGCGATCCGCCGCACGCAGACCCCGCGGCTGGTGTTCTCCTCGACCGCGGCGGTCTACGGTGAGCCGGAACAGGTCCCGATTCTCGAGTCCGCCCCCACCCGGCCGACCAATCCCTATGGGGCCTCGAAACTCGCGATCGACCACGCGATCACCTCGTACGCCATCGCGCACGGTCTGGCCGCGACGAGCCTGCGGTATTTCAATGTCGCCGGCGCGTACGGCGGGCTCGGCGAGAACCGTGTGGTGGAAACTCATCTCATTCCGCTGATCCTGCAAACGGCTCTGGGACATCGGGATTCGATTTCCGTCTTCGGCACCGACTATCCGACGCCGGATGGCACCGCGGTGCGCGACTACATCCACATTCGTGATCTCGCCCACGCGCATGTGCTGGCGCTGGCGCAGTCGCGGCCCGGTGAACATCGCATCTTCAACCTCGGCAGCGGTACGGGTTTTTCGGTGCGCGAAGTGATCTCTGCCTGTGAGCGTGTCGTCGGCCGGCCCATTCCGGCGGTGGACGCGCCGCGGCGCGCCGGCGATCCGGCGGTGCTGATCGCGTCGAGCGCGAAGGCGATCGACGAACTCGGCTGGCAGCCCGAACACAACGATCTCGACGAAATCGTCTCCGACGCGTGGGATTTCCTCACCTCGCTCGGCGACCGCGCGCACAGCGCTCGCTGACACGCGCGGTCCCCGCGACCGTGGCCGGACGAGTGTCATCGCGACTCCGCTTCCGAGGGTGGTTTGCCGGGATCGGCGATGACCAGGTCGACACCCAGGCCGGCGGCGATATCGCGGCCGCTGACGGCGAGTTTGCGCACATCACCGGGGCGCATGCCGGTACGTAGCGCCGCGTCCAGCAGTCGTGCGATCCGGTGCGCCGGGTCGGCCTGCAGTGCCGCCTCGAAGGCCACACCTGCCAGCGGTCCGTCGCCGCGGGTGTAGGCGCTGTAGCCGAACAGGGTGGCCAGTTCGGCGCGGTCGGGCCCGGTGAGGCCGCGGCAGGCGCGAGACCACAGCGCTTCGGCCGCGGCGGCATGTGCACCCAGCGCCACCGCGAACAGGGAATCGCGCACCGCGGTGTCGCGCACGGCGACGGCCAGATCCGCGAGTTCGCGTGGATCGAGTTCATCGCCCGATTCGACGGTGCTGATCTGCCACAACACCATGTCCAGGGCCGCGCGGCTGTAGGAGCGCGGCTCGCCGGCCCGCAGTGCGCGCCGGAATCGCAGCCTGGCGGCCTCCGCTGCGCTGCCGATCACCGCGTCGACCTCCACGCGCAGCGGCATGTCCTCCGCCACCGCGGCCGTGAGCTCGGTGCGCGAGCCCCGGATGGGACGGCCGTCGAGCACCTGGGCGAGCGCGACCGGCGAGGCCGCCGGATCCGCTTGTGTCCCGGCACTGTCCGGATCGAGCACACTCCACCAGTCGGCGCCCGGGGTGATCTCGCCCACCGCCCATGCTTCCGCGAGGAGTACGTCCTGGCTCTGCAGCGCGCCGTCGAGCACCCGCACCAGGTCGCGATGCCGGGCCGCGCGCCGCCCGGCCCGGCCCGGCCGCGGCGCCGTAGCACGATCGTCGACGATCAGCGTCACCACACCGACCGCCTGCTCCTGACCACAGATGGCGGCCAGCTGGCCGGCCAGTCGCACCCAGGCCCCGCATCCCGCCACGTCGAGATCGTGGCGGGCCACCGCTCCGAGATAGACCGCGCCCGGATACTTCTGCGACCGCAGCAGCAGACATGCCACCAGCGAACGCTGCGGGCGAAATCCCAGCAGTGCGGGCACGGCCGCGATGAACTCCGCCGGTTCGTTCATGGCCAACGCCGTCGCCGTCCACAGCTGTTCGACGCCTTCCGCTCCCGGGTGGTGCCCCGCCGCGTCTTCGACTCGGTCACCGGACTTGCCACCGTCGCCCGGGCCGGACACACCCGGTTCGGCCTCGCTGGCGAGGCCATCCGGGCCGGGCGGTGTCGAACCAGGTCCGGCGATCGGCGCGTCCTCCGCACTCTCCTCGGGGGCCGGCGGCGTACCACTGTGTGACGGCAGCGGTTTCGCCGTGCGACCACCGGCGTCCACCATGTCGTCCGGGTGGTGCGCAGCACCGTATTCCTCGTCACCGCTGTCGCTTCCGTGGATGTCCGCACGCGGCCGCAACACCTGGTCGGCCTCACAACGCACACGCCGCTTCGGCCCCATCGAGTCGCCGCAGCCGTATTGGCTGCCGACGCATTCGCGCAGGGCCACGCACCGAGTGCCGGCACACGCGTCTCGCGGCGCGGCCACCGGTCCGTTCCTGCGAATAATGCCGCAGCGCAACGGAACTGGCTCCCGATCGGCCGTCGGCCCGGCGCCCGACGTTCCGCCCGCCGTGCGAATTACTCCGACCTGTGAGCGACAGATCCGGTTCGCGCGTGCGGCGATGCACCGCGAAGTCGGCGGCGACGCGGTGCCGCACTCACTATCCGTAGCGGCGTCGTCCTCCGCGTCCTCCGCGTCCTGCCCGGCCTTCGTGGCCGCCGAGGCCTCCGCGACCTTCCGCGCATGGCCCGCGGTGGCAGAGGAGCCCTCCCGGCCCGAAGTGCCCTCCCGCACCGCCGACTCGGGCAGCGGCGGGCTGCCGGGATCGGTCACGGTTCGTATCGTGTCGGCCTCCGGCGAGGCCGCGTCGGGGCGCGCAGCAGTGTTCGAGGGCGAGGGCGTCCGCACGGCATCGGGGCGGTCGGTGCCGGGCCGATTGGGGTCGGTGTGTGTGGTCATGGCATTCACACTGCCCGTGCGTCACCGCCGGCCCACCGGGCTGAGCTGGGCTTTTATTTCGTCTGGGGAGCCCGTCGAGAACTGGGGATCGCGGCGGCGACACGCGGTGGAACCGGGCAGAGATGTCGGTGCCTGCTGTTACGGTTGCGCCGGGGAGAGCACATTCGCCAGCGGCGTCAGCGGGTACGGACCTTGGCGACCGCGGCCGTGAAGACCTGGTCCAGACCGGTCGTATCCGGCGCGTCGGCACCGAAAGTCATTGCCGTGGTTTCGATTCGGATATCACCCACCTGCGCGAACAATGTGCGCAGTGCCGGGTCGGCGGAGCTGCCGGGCGGCGAGCCGGTCACCGTCCGGCCGAAGGCCACGGTGTCGTCGGCATCGACCGGCGGAGGCGGCAGGAGCCGCGTGGTGATCGTGCGATCGATCGCTGCGTGCCGGGCGTGCACCGTGGCGCAGCGCGAAAGCTGGTCGCCCAGACGGGACAACGGCTCGTTCGTGCGGCTGAGCACGACGGTGATCGTGGCTCGCGTCCGATCGTCGGTGCCGACCACCACGGCGATCCGGCCGGGATCGAGCGGATCGGGTGCGCAGTCCGGCGGATCGATCCGTGCCCCCGGCGGGATCGCGCTGAGGTCCGCGGCCGCCGCCGCGGCGCGATCACCAGAGGCGACGACGGTCGTATATCCCGCCGGGAATCGGTCCTGGCCTGGCAGCATCGCCGTCAGATCACCGTCGACATGCCGGGTGACCGCACTCTGGTGCATCGCGGTCGGATGCCCGGACACCGTGGAACCGCACGCGGACAGCAGACAACTCAATGCCGCGTACCCGACGGTGCGGCCGAACCCGCGGCGCCTCCGCGAGGCCGACGGATCCGGGACGCTCACTCCCCCACTATGGCCGATACCGCCGCCCCCGCGGATCTGCCACGCCGACCCGCGGGAATACCGGCCGCCGATCCGGAGTTGTGTTCTCCGGTAGGGCAAGAGCGTGGCCTACCTCCGCCGGGTACGCTCCGCGACCGCTACTCTGCGGGGGTTACATCCCCCGGTGGACCGGCGGTTTCCGCCGGATGTCACCGCCCGCACGCCGACCGGTACGCGACCCCCGCGCGCGTACCCTGGACGGTGGCGAGGTGGCGAGATCCGGCACCGGGCCACCACTGAAAACGACTGAGGCGGACAGGGCTTGACCAGGGAGTTTGGCAAATGAGCAGTATGTACGAGCTGGAGTTCCCCGCTCCGCAGCTGTCCTCGGCCGACGGCGAGGGTCCGGTGCTGGTGCACGGCCTGGAAGGCTTCACCGACGCGGGTCACGCGGTACGGCTGGCAACGACCCATCTGCGCGAAAGCCTCGAATCCGAGCTGGTCGCCTCGTTCGATGTCGACGAATTGCTCGACTATCGCTCGCGGCGGCCGTTGATGACGTTCAAGACCGACCACTTCTCGGACTACGCCGATCCGGAACTGAACCTGTGGGCGCTGCGCGATACCGCCGGCACCCCGTTCCTGCTGCTGTCGGGCATCGAACCCGACCTGCGCTGGGAAAAGTTCGTGACGGCGGTGCGCCTGCTGGCCGAACAGCTCGGCGTGCGTCGCAGCATCGGCCTGAGCGCCATCCCGATGGCGATTCCGCACACCCGGCCGCTGGGTGTCACCGCCCACGCCAGCGACCGCGATCTGATCGGTGAACATCAGCGCTGGCCCGGAGAACTGCAGGTTCCCGGCAGCGCATCGTCGCTGCTGGAGTACCGCATGGGACAGCACGGCCACGAATCCGTCGGATTCTCGGTGCACGTCCCGCACTATCTGGCGCAGACCGCGTATCCGGAAGCCGCGCAGACACTGCTGGAGAATGTCGCCGACAACGCCGGGCTAAAGCTTCCGCTGGCGGCGCTCGGCGAGGCCGCGGCCCGCGTGCGTGAACAGGTCAACGAGCACATCGCCGGAAATGCCGAGGTGGAGACGGTGGTACAGGCGCTCGAACGTCAGTACGACAGCTTCGTCACCGCACAGGAGCGCCGCTCCAGCCTGCTCGCCGGCGAGGCCGACCTGCCGACCGGTGAGGAACTGGGCGCGGAGTTCGAGCGCTTTCTCGCCGAGCAGACCGAATTCGGCGACGGCGACGACTCCCGGGACTGACCCGCACCACATCGCCCGGCGCGCACGGTTCACCGCCGTGCCGCCGGGCGATGCGGTACCCGCGACGGTTCGTCGGTAACGTGGACGCACGTGCAGCTGTCCGAACTGGTTCCCGACCGTGCCGTGCCCGACGTGGATGCCGACTGGCTGTACGAAACCTTCGCCGAATGGAGCTCTGCCCAGGGTTTGACGCTGTATCCGGCGCAGGAAGAGGCCCTGCTCGAGCTGATGACCGGGGCGAACGTCATCCTCGCGACCCCCACGGGCTCCGGAAAATCGATGGTCGCGGTCGGCGCCCACTTCGCCGCACTGAACCGCGGTGAGCGCAGCTACTACACCGCGCCGATCAAGGCACTGGTCAGTGAGAAGTTCTTCGCGCTCTGCGAGGTGTTCGGCGCCGACAAGGTCGGCATGGTCACCGGCGACGCCGCGGTGAATCCGACGGCCCCCATCATCTGCGCGACCGCCGAGATCCTCGCCAATCTCGCGCTGCGGGAAGGCGCGGACGCCGATATCGGCCAGGTGGTGATGGACGAATTCCATTTCTACGCCGATCCCGATCGCGGCTGGGCCTGGCAGGTGCCACTGCTGGAATTACCGCGCGCCCAATTCCTGCTGATGTCGGCCACTTTGGGTGAGGTGGACCATTTCGCCCGGGATCTGGAACGCCGCACCGGCCGCTCCACCGCCGTCGTCACCGGCTCCGAGCGCCCGGTGCCGCTGCTGTTCTCCTATGTCCGCACTCCCATCACGGAGACCCTGGAAGAGCTGGTGACCACCAGCCAGGCCCCGGTCTACGTCGTGCACTTCACCCAGGCCGCCGCACTCGAGCGCGCCCAGGCGCTGACGAGTGTGAATTTCGCGTCCAAGGCGGAAAAGGACGCGATCGCCCAGGCGCTGGGCGGTTTCCGGTTCGCGACCGGATTCGGCAAGACACTGTCGCGGCTGATCCGCCATGGCATCGGCGTCCACCACGCCGGGATGCTGCCGAAATATCGGCGACTGGTGGAACGCCTGGCCCAGGACGGGTTGCTGAAGGTCGTCTGCGGCACCGACACCCTCGGCGTGGGCATCAACGTGCCGATCCGCACGGTGCTGCTCACCGGATTGACGAAATTCGACGGGGTGCGCACGCGGCGATTGAAGGCACGCGAATTCCATCAGATCGCGGGCCGGGCCGGGCGCGCCGGGTACGACACGGTCGGCACGGTGGTGGTGCAGGCACCCGAGCACGAGGTGGAGAACGCCAGACTGGTCGCCAAGGCCGGCGACGACCCGAAGAAGCTGCGCAAAATCCAGCGGCGTAAACCGCCGGAGGGTTTCGTGTCCTGGTCGCAGGACACCTTCGACCGGCTCGTCGCCGCGCAGCCGGAACCGATGGTGTCGCGCTTCCGGGTCACCAATTCGATGCTGCTCAATGTCATCGCCCGGCCCGGCAACTGTTTCGACGCGATGCGCCATCTGCTCGAGGACAATCACGAGCCACGTCCCGCGCAGCGCAAACACATCCTGAAGGCGATCCGGCTCTACCGCGCGCTGCGCGATGCGGGCGTGGTCCAGCAACTCGACGAACCCGACGCCACCGGCCGCCGGGCGCGGCTCACCGTCGATCTGCAGCGCGACTTCGCGCTCGACCAGCCGCTGTCACCGTTCGCGCTGGCAGCGCTGGAGCTGCTTGACAACTCCGCTCCCAGCTACACACTGGATGTGGTGTCGATCATCGAATCCACACTGGAGGATCCGCGCCAATTGCTGCTCGCCCAGCAGCACCGGGCGCGGGGTGCGGCGATCGCCGAGATGAAGGCCGACGGCATCGAGTACGACGAACGCATGGAGCTGATCGAGGAGATCACCTGGCCGAAACCGCTGACCGAGCTGATCGAACCGGCCTTCGAAACCTATCGCGCCGGCCATCCGTGGGTCTCGGAATTCAGCCCCTCCCCCAAGTCCGTGGTGCGCGAAATGATCGAGCGCTCATTGACTTTCGCCGAACTGGTCTCCCAGTACGAGCTGGCACGGTCGGAGGGCCTGGTGCTGCGCTACCTCGCCGACGCCTATCGCGCGCTGCGCCGGACCGTACCCGAATCGGCGCGTACCGAGGAACTCGAGGACATCACCGAGTGGCTGGGTGAGCTTGTCCGCCAAGTCGATTCGAGCCTGCTCGACGAATGGGAACAACTCACCAATCCGGGCGCCGAGACCGACGACGACCAACTCGCCTTCGGCGCCGACACCGTGCGGCCGATCACCGCGAACGAACGCGCGTTCCGGGTCATGGTGCGCAACAGCATGTTTCGCCGGGTCGAGCTGGCCGCCCGGCGACGTTGGGACGAACTCGCCGAATTCGACGACGGTCCGGACTGGGCGAACGATCTGGCCGCGTACTTCGACGAATACGGCGCGATCGGCACCGGCCCGGACGCCCGCGGCCCGGCGTTGTTCGCCGTCGAGACCGAACCGGGCTTCTGGCGGGTGCGCCAGGTGCTCGACGACCCGGCCGGTGATCACGGCTGGGCGCTGGAGGCCGTGGTGGATCTGGCCGAATCCGATGCCGCCGGCGAGGTGGTCTTCGACGCGATGACGGTGCGTGCGGGATGAGCGCGATCGTTCTCGACCTCCGTCGCGATCCGGCCACGGCGCTGGTACGCCGTCGAAAACCCGGTGCCGACGCGCTGATCTGATCCGGCCACCGCCCCCGGTGCGGGCCGCGGTCAGCCGAGCGTGATCAAGCTGACCCTCGTTCCGGTTCGTTTCTCGTGCCCCCGCGCTGATACTCTCTCGCTCGCTGCCTGCAGCGGGAGGCTGCCCAGAAGAAAGAGAGTTCCCTTAGATTGATCGGTACAAACGCGCCCGAGTCGCCCTGTCTCGTCATCGACCTCGATCGGGTGCGCGGCAACTTCCACGCTTTCCGTGCGGCCTTTCCGTCAGCACGAATTCGCTTCGCTGTCAAAGCATCTCCGATGCCGGAGATCATCCGGCTGCTCGATTCCGAGGGCGCCGAATTCGACGTCGCCAGCATCGGTGAGATCGAGATGTGTGTGGCGCTGGGTGTCGACCCGGCAGTGCTCTGCTACGGCAATCCGATCAAGAAGGCCGCCCACATCGCCACCGCCTACGCCGCGGGCGTGCGCCGGTTCGCCTTCGACACCGAGGACGACCTGGAGCGGATCGCCGAACTCGCGCCGGGCTCGGAGGTGGAGTGCCGGTTCCTCGCCGCCGCGCCGCAGTCGCAGACCCCGTTCGGCACCAAGTTCGGCTGCGCGCCCGGTGAGGCGGTGCGGCTGCTGGTGCGCGCTCGCGACTTGGGCCTGCGGGTGGCGGGCCCCTACTTCCACGTGGGCTCCCAGCAGCTGGATCCGGTGGCGTGGCAGATCGGCATCGAGCAGGCCGCGGCCATCACGGAAGCGCTGGCGGTCAAGGACATCTCGGTGGCGTCGGTGAATATCGGTGGGGGCCTGCCGATTTCGTACGCCGACCCGGCGCCGGCGTTGTCCGAGCTGAGTGTCGTGATCGCCGAGTCGGCGACGCGGCACCTTCCCGAGCACACCGACCTGGTGGTGGAACCCGGCCGCGCCCTGGTGGGCAATGCCGGCGTGATCCACGCCGAGGTCGTGAACGTGCGCATCGCGCCGGACGGGCGGCGCTGGGTGTATCTCGACATCGGCCGCTACAACGGTATGGCCGAGACCGAGAACGAGTACATCGCCTACCGGATCGAAACCGACCGCGACGGCGACCTCGCCGACGAGGCGGTGATCGCGGGCCCGACCTGCGACGGAGACGATGTACTGTATCAACGCACGCGAGTCCTTCTGCCGACCACGCTGCGAGCCGGTGATCCCGTTCGGATCCTCGATACCGGCGCTTATACGGCGAGCTATTCGTCGGTGTCCTTCAACGGTTTTCCGCCTTTGACTGTGCATGTCATCGGCGCTGAGCGAGAGTGAGTTTGCCCATGACGGCAGAATTCACCGGCTGGCACGTGCTGGCCGAGTTCGGTGGTGTCGACGTAGCCCTCTGCGACGATCTCGAACGACTCGAAACAGCGCTTCGACAATCGTTGCTCGCCGCGGGAGTGACGATCTGCGAGGTGGTGCACAAGAAGTTCGAGCCCCACGGCGTGACGGTGCTGGCGCTGCTGTCGGAATCACACGCGTCGATCCATACCTATCCGGAATCCGGCGACATCTTCGTCGACGTGTTCACATGCGGCAGCATCGGCGCCGGCGCCACCAAGGCGGTCGAGTTGCTCCAGGATGCGCTGAAGCCGGAATCGGTGCACATGGAGGTCGTGCAGCGCGGACATCACGCGCGCCGGGTGCACGAACCGGTCGGCGAGGGACTGACCCGCGTCTGGGATCTGTCGGAGGTGATCGTGGATGCGCGAACTCCGTTCCAGCACATGGTGATCGCGCGCACGGCGCAGGGCGTGTCGCTGTTCTCCGACGACGATCGGCAGTCCACCGAGTTCTCCCAGCTGACCTATCACGAGGCGATGCTGGTCCCGGCCTACGCGCTGGCGGCCAAGCTCGACAACGTGCTCATCATCGGTTCCGGCGAAGGCGTGGCCAGCCAGATGTCGGTGGCGGCGGGCGCGACCCGGGTCGACCACGTCGATATCGACCGGATGGAGGTCGAACTGTGCGCCCGGCACCTGCCCTACGGATACACTCCCGCCGATCTGGAGGCCGCGGTGCGCGGTGACGGCGCGATCCGGATGCACTACGCCGACGGCTGGGACTTCCTGGCCGAGGCCGAGTCCGCCGGTGTGCGCTACGACGTGATCGTCATCGACCTCCCCGACGAGCGGGTCGAGGACGCCCAGCACAACCGCCTCTACGAGGAGGAGTTCCTCACCCGATGTCGGGCGCTGCTGGCCGAGGGCGGCGTTCTGGCCGCTCAGGCCGGTTGCCCGACGATGTGGCGCAACGAGACGCTGAAGCGTTCCTGGCAGCGGTTCACCGATCTGTTCGCCACCGTGGTGCCCTACGGCAGCGACGAGCACGAGTGGACGTTCCTGTTCGGTGTCGCCGAGCGCATCGACGACCCGGTCGCGGCGATGTGCGAGAAGCTGCCGAAGTTGCCCTACCGCGCGGAGACGGTCGACGAACGCGCGCTGGTGCGCGGCGCCATCGAGCCGTACGCACTGCGGGAGATCGCCGCTCGAGCCTGATACGGCCGGCGGTCGCGTGGCCGTGCGGCCGCGGCGCCGCACGCGGAACGGCTGGCATAGCAATCGAATACGAGAAGGACCGCCCGGCACAACCGTCCCGGGCGGTCCTTCTCGTATCGCGCTCTGTGGCCGTCCACCGACGCTCAGGCGCGCTCCTGCCGCCACTGGGCCGTGCGCTCGACATAGCGGTCGAGGTGGTGGGAGACGAACACTTCGGGCAGCCAGTCGTTGCCCGTGACCGCCGACGACCAGACGAAGGTCCGCACGGGTTGCTCATATCCGATCAGCTCGATCGGGCGCAGATCGTATTCCGGATCCTCGAAGGCTTCGATGATTCGCCAGTCGGCCGCGGTCAGCCCGCGCAGGACCAGCCCGCCCGCCATTCGCCCCGGCTCGGCCACCAGCCCCGGATAGAGCCGCTGCGGCAGGGCCGCGACCCGCCAGCCCCGCGCGACCGCGACGTCCATCTCGGGCGTGCGGCCCAGCAGCACCTCGAGCACGGGACCGAATTGCAGGGTGCCGTAGGCGAACAGGTCCGGACCGGGATCGTCGGGACGCGCGCGGCGTTGCGGTGCGGGCTTCTTCGCCGCGGTCACCGGATCACCCGTCCGGCATGTGCGGCGCCGCCCTCCGCGCGCCTATCCGTCGTTACGTCGAACCATCCGTTCCTACTCGCACACCCGTATCGCATCCCTCCACTGTGCCGAATGGCCCGGCGGCGAATCACACCGGGTAAACATGACCTAAATCACAGCTTGCGTCGCCGCTGGTCACAGATTGCCGAGAAGTCGCCACACCAGGAAAACCCTGCTTCCACAGCATGCCCGCGGTAGCTCTCGCGGCGCTATCCGACAGGCCGCACCGAATTTCCGGTGACCCGGGCGAACAGATCAGGGTCGTGGGAGTTGACGATGGTGATCGCATCGCCCTGCGCGCGGCCCAGTTCCACCAGTCGCCGCCGGTTCTCCAGATAGGCCCCGCGCACGATCGAGCCCAATTCGAACGTCCACCAGAACAGCGGTGTCTTCGGCCCGGCCGGGTCGATCTCGCTCGCGACATAGAACGCGTCACCGGCGTGCAGCAGCCAGCCCGACCCCGTGTCGACGGCGACCCCGACGTGGCCGCGCGTGTGGCCGGGCAGCGGGACGACCAGGATTTCCGGCGGCACTCCCGGCAGATCGCGCACCGCGCGGAAACCGAACCACTCGTCGGTGCCGTCAAGTTCGTTGACCATCCAGCGCGGGCCGTGCGACCACTGCGCCGCGCGGTAGCGCAGTCGCTCCAACAGCGTCCGCCCCGCGGTCGCCGCGCGGAATTCGGGCCCGTGCACGTGAATCGTGGCTTCGGGGAAATCCGCCAGTCCGGCAGCGTGGTCGAGATCGAGATGGGTAAGGATGATGTGGCGCACATCCGCGGGGTCGTAGCCCAGCGCCTGGATCTGCCGGATGGCGGTGTGGTGCTCGGCGGGCCGGATGCCCAGCAGAAAGCGGCCGGGGCCGACGAAGTGGCCGGGATCGCGCACACAGTCGAGCCCGAATCCGGTATCCACCAGCACCAACCCGGTCCTGGTCTCGATGAGCAGGCAGTGGTCCACCATGCCCATGGCCATGGTGCCGCAGTTGAGGTGATGAATCCGCACGCGACGAGCGTTCCAGACGCCCACCGGGCGGTCAATTGGGATGGGAGACCATGGAATTTCTCATATCGGGCGTTGTGCCCGAATGATTTCCGCCAGCTGCTCGTAGTCCTCCACGCGTGCGGTCGAACCTCGGAAAACCAGGCCGATGGTGCGCCCCGGCGCCGGCGCGGTGAAACGGGCGATATCCAATGTGCCACGCGAGGTTTCGACCGCCACGGCCATCTCGGGAATCAGCGTCACCCCGAGACCTCCGCCCACACACTGCACCACCGTCGTCAGCGAGGCCGCGCGGGTATCACCGACCGGTCCCGGGCGCACGTCCTGCGACCGGCACAGATCCAGCGTCTGGTCACGCAGGCAGTGCCCCTCGTCGAGCAACAGCAGCGGCAACTCGTCCAGGGCCGCGGGCGTGATGTCGGTCCGCCCGGCCAGTTCGTGTCCGAGGGGCGTGACCAGGACGAATTCCTCGGTGTAGAGCGGAATTTCGACCATGCCGGTAGCCTCGGACGGCAGTGCCATCATCGCGACATCGAGTACGCCGCCGCGCAATCCGTCGAGCAGCCGGGCGGTCTGATCCTCGATGACATGCGGCACCAGCGCGGGCAGCCGGCGGCGCAGTTCCGGCAGCAACGCGGGCAGCACATAGGGCGCGACGGTGGGGATGATGCCCATGCGCAGGGCGCCGCCGAGGCTGTCGCCGGCCGCGGTGGCGACGAAGCGATCGGCAGCCTCGAGCGTCGCCATCGCTTGCGGCAGCAGCCTTTTCCCCGCGCCGGTGACCAGCACCCGGCGGGTGCTGCGCTCGATCAGCTGCAGACCCAGTCCGTTTTCCAGTGATGCCAGCGCCTGCGATAATGTGGGTTGGCTCACATTCAGATGGGCCGCGGCGGCCCCGAAGTGGCGATATTCCGCAATCGCCACGAACGCACGCAGCTGTGACAGGGTGGGCTGATAAGTCTGATCAGTCACGCCTATCAGTATAGTGCAACTGATCACCTTTACCTTTTACTGAGTTTTGGGCATGATCGACAACGAAATGCTTCGACGGTGTCCCGCACGAGGGCGACCCGTCACCCGTGTCCCACTACGACGAAGGAGACAACATGGCTCTGCTGACCATCGGCGACCAGTTCCCCGCCTACAACCTGACGGCGGTCATCGGCGGCGATCTGTCGAAGGTGAACGCGCAGCAGCCCGACGACTACTTCACCCAGGTCTCGAGTGACGACTACGCCGGCAAGTGGCGCATCGTCTTCTTCTGGCCGAAGGACTTCACCTTCGTGTGCCCCACCGAAATCGCCGCCTTCGGCAAGCTGAACGACGAGTTCGCTGATCGCGACGCCCAGGTCCTGGGTGTATCGGTGGACAACGAATTCGTGCACTTCCAGTGGCGTGCCCAGCACGAGGATCTCAAGACCCTCCCCTTCCCGATGCTGAGCGACCTCAAGCGTGAGCTCGTCACCGCGACCGGCGTGCTGAACGCCGACGGTGTCGCCGACCGCGCCACCTTCATCGTCGACCCGAACAACGAGGTCCAATTCGTCTCGGTCACCGCCGGTTCGGTCGGCCGCAATGTCGACGAGGTGCTGCGTGTGCTGGACGCGTTGCAGTCCGACGAGCTGTGCGCCTGCAACTGGAAGAAGGGCGACCCGACCATCGATGCCGGTGAACTGCTGTCCGCGAGCGTCTGATCACCGAAAAGGAAGTTCCTGCCCGTGTCTGTGGAAAACCTGAAGAATTCGCTTCCCGAATACGCCAAGGACCTCAAGCTCAATCTGTCGTCTATCGCACGGTCGACCGTGCTGAACGAACAGCAGCTGTGGGGCACCCTGCTCGCCGCGGCGGCCGCCACCCGGTCGGCAACCACGCTGCGCGAGATCGGCGAGGAGGCCGCCGACACTCTGTCCGCGGAGGCCTACAACGCGGCACTGGGCGCCGCCTCGATCATGGGTATGAACAACGTGTTCTACCGGGGCCGCGCGTTCCTGGACGGTCGTTACGACGATCTGCGCGCGGGGCTGCGCATGCAGATCATCGGCAATCCGGGCGTCGAGAAGGCCGATTTCGAGCTGTGGTCGTTCGCGGTGTCGTCGATCAACGGCTGCCAGCACTGCCTGGAGGCCCACGAGCACACTCTGCGTGAGGCCGGTGTCTCGCGCGAGGTGATCTTCGAGGCGCTGCGCGTCGCCGCGATCGTGGCCGGCGTCGGCCAGGCCGTGCAGGCCAGCGAGACGCTGGCCGCCGCGGCGGTCTGAGGCACAGTCGACACGCATTCCATCGGATGCCCCGTCCCGTCCATCGGGGCGGGGCATCGCGGATGTTGCTGCGGGTACGCTGGGACAGCATGAGTCAATGGGAAAGCGACGGCACACAGGTCGAGGTGGTTCGGGTCTTCACCGACGTCACAGGCCGGCTCGGTAACCCCCTGGGCATCGTGCGCGCGGGGGCGGTGGCCGCGGTCGATCATCAGTTGCTGGCGGCCCGAGTCGGCCACAGTGAGACGGTAGTTCTCGACGATCCGGTGGCCGGCCGCGCCCGCATGCGCATCTACACCCCCGCACGCGAGCTGCCGTTCGCGGGACATCCGACCGTCGGCGCGGCATGGTGGCTGGCCGATCAGGGGAATCCCGTGAAGATCATCGACGTGCCCGCCGGTCCCGTCGAAATCCAGATGCTCGACGACGGCCTGGTCTGGATTCGCGCGCGCGCCGAGTGGGCGCCCGAATTCACATTCGACGAATTCTCCGATGCCGCCTTCCTCGGCACGGTCGATCCGCGCCACTTCACCGACGGCCAGCACTACGTGTGGGCCTGGACGAACGAGACGCGCGGCGCCGTGCACGCGCGAATGTTCGCTCCCGCTTTGGGAATCGCCGAGGACGAGGCGACGGGCGCGGCCGCGATCGCACTCACCGCGAAATTGCGCCGCAGCCTGATCGTCACCCAGGGCGCGGGTTCACAGCTGTTCACCGAATGGGATTCCGACGGCTGGGTGCGCCTGGGCGGACGCGTCGTGGCCGATCACCCCGTAGTCCTCTGATCAGGCGACGGCGGCGATCAACATATAGGCGGTCCCGAGGTCCATCACGACGTGCGGAATGGCGCCGAGCGCACCCGGAGTGCCGGATGGATGCGAAATACTGTGCCGCAGTGCGGTTCTCGTACGCGGGAACATCAACAGTAGCCCGTCGAGCGCGAACAGTGCGGCCACGATCGAGACAGGTACGACCGGCGGGCCATCCGCACCGCCCATATCCGGATGCGCCATACCGTGGTGATGTCCGGCCATCACCCACAGCATCGCTGCGGCCGCGACCAGGTGGTAGACCACCGCCGGGAGGCGGAAATCGGCACCATCGCCGCCGGATGCTATGCGCCAGTGTGTGATTCGCACGAGCGACAGGCCTGCGTACACGACGATCATGGCGATGAGCACCGCGCGGATCGCATCGGGCGCGGCAGCCACCGGGAACAGCAACATCGCGAGCATGACCAGGCACATCACAAGATGGGCCGCATCGGATTCGTGCGCGTCGACCTCGGCCGGCCAGGTCCCCGGCCGCTGTCGGCTCGCTTGTCCCGGCGTCACCGGCACCGCCACGTGCCGTACCAGAACGATGCCCGCCGCGGCGACGAACGCCACGACGACGCCCCAGCGCAACACCTCGTGCTCGGTCACGAAAGACCCCACACCCCACCACCTTCCGCCGCGGCGCGTTCGCCTTCGCACCCATGCTCGCACGGCGCGGCGGCGGGCGCCGCCCATCCGGCGGCCCGGAGGCACCGAAGAGGCAGCCGACGGGCAGACCGTGTGCTCAGCCCAGCGCGCGACCGATCGCCGCCGCGAGTTCGGCGATCTGCTCGCCGGTCATGACGAACGCCGGTGAGATCTGCAATGCGCCCTGTCCAGCGGACCGGGTGGAAACACCTTCGGCGCGTAGCGCTTTCACCATCGCCGGTCCCTCGGACGGATCGGCGAGCTGTACCCCGGCCACCGCGCCCAGTCCACTGCGAACCTGCGCCACGCGTGGATGTCCGGCCAGCGGCGTGAGGTGTTCGTGCAGTAGCGATTCGATGTTCTTGCTGGCGTCGAGCAGATGCTCGCGTTCGATGATGTCGAGATTGGCCATCGCCGCGGCGGCCGATCCGGCGTGGCCGCCGTAGGTGTAGCCGTGCCGGAACCACACTCCGCCCCCGAAGAACGGCTCGGCCACCCGCGGTGCCACGAAGACCGCACCCATCGGCAGATAGCCGGACGTCAGGCCCTTCGCGGTGGTCATCAGGTCCGGTTCGAGTCCGAAACGAGTGGAGGCGAACCACGATCCGCCGATCCGCCCGAAGCCGGTGACGACCTCGTCGGCGACGAACAGGATGTCGTTGTCACGGCAGAGGCGGCGGACCTCGGTGAGATAGCCCTCCGGTGGCAGGTACACCCCGCCCGCCCCGATGATCGGCTCACAGAAGAACGCCGCGATGCGATCGGCGCCCACCTCGTCGATCAGCGCCCGCAGCGCCTGCGCCCGATCGAATTCCACCGTGCGGGTATCGGCCATCAGCTCGCCGTAACCCTCGTGATTGACCTCGATGCCGGCCAGCGCCGTTCCGGCGACGTGCATTCCGTGATAGGCCAGCCGACGGCCGACCAGCAGCGTCTTGTCCGGATGGCCCTGCTCACGCCAGAACCGGCGGGCGAGTTTGGCGGCCGTGTCGACCGAATCGGATCCACCGGAGGTGAACATGATCTTGCTGCCGGGCACCGGCGCGAGCTCCGACAACCGCTCGGCCAGCCGCTGCGTCACCGGCGCGGTCAGATCGCCGAAGTTCGAATAGTGTGCGAGCGTCGACAATTGCGCCGCGACCGCGTCGGCGATCTCGCGGCGGCCGTGACCGACGTTGGTGAACCACAGCCCCGCCGTCGCATCGAGATACCGCCGCCCGGCCTCGTCCCAGATGTAGGCGCCCTCACCGCGGGCGACCACGAAGGCGCCGTCGCGCTCCACCGCGCCCATATCCGCGAATCCGTGCCACAGCGCACCCATGCTCGGCTCCTCTCCCCGTCGTCCGGGGCGATGGGCATACCCGATCGCCCGCGCCGCCAGACTACCCGTGTGGCGCCTGGAGAGGTGGGGGCGTCCGACCCGCGCAATCGAGCGGCAACCGCGCGGTCAGACCGCAACAGGGGCGTCGCGACGGTGGTGCAACGACCCCAGCCACGCCACCGCGATCGCCAGCAGCGTGATCACCGCGGCCAGCATCACCATCCCGATCCGCAGCGAGGGGTACCCCTGCACTCGCGGGTCCAGAAACGGATACGGATACCAGTCCACGATCTCACCGCGGATCACGCTGTAGCCGCAGTAGACGATCGGGTAGATCAGCCACCCGCCGACAAGCGCCGCCGAGACCCGCAGCCGCGCCGCGCACCACCTGCCAGCGCCGCGCCGGATCCAGCAGACCGCCGATCAGCAGAACCAGCACACCGGCGATATTGGATTCGATGGTGAAGTAGCTGACGTAGTTGCCGATCGAGAATCCGGGCGATTGCCCCGCGCGGAGCGGAATCCACAGCAGCGCAACAATTCCCAGCACGCCGAACGCGATCCGCAGGATCCGGATCCACACCGGCGTTCCCGCGCGGGCGATCATCGTACGATCCTCGCATACCGGTCGGCCCGCCAGGCGATTTCAGCCTCGGTGCCCCCGGCCGCAGCATCCTGCCGTCGGCGTAATCCGCGGGACGGAAAGTCTTTCGGTCTAAGCGGAGCCGACCGGCGACGTACGCTGCCTCGTCGCGGGCTCCGCTGCCACCGGCCGGCGCAGCGTATTCGACGCGGTCGTCGCGACCGCGCGCACCCCGTCGCGGACCAGAGCGGCGATGCCCAGCAGCACCGACACCACGCGCAGTCCACGGACCCACATCGGCGTTCCGGAAACAGCAGTCATGACCCGATGGTGACATATCCGGCCCCCGCCAGGGAACCAAGATCATCCGATAGCAACGATCCGGTTATCTTCACCGTCCGGGGCCCCGACCAGCGCGGGAACCGGCCGGACGGCCGGTTTCGCTACGCTGGTCGATGCAATGACCTCGACTGCCACCACCCGCGAGCTGCGCGCTCGCCTGGCCGACCTCTCCCTCCGCGACGAACACCGGCTGCGCCGACGGCTGGACAAGGCACACGGAAACGACGGCGAGATCGAACGGCTGGAGCGTGAGATCGCCGCCGCGCAGGCTCGTATCGAGACCCGCCGCGGCGCGGTCCCAGCGATTCGCTATCCGGAACAACTGCCGGTCTCCGCCCATCGCGACGATATCGCCGCGGCGATCGCCGCCCATCAGGTCGTCGTGATCGCTGGTGAGACGGGGTCGGGGAAGACCACGCAGATCCCGAAGATCTGCCTCGAACTCGGGCGCGGGATCCGCGGCACCATCGGCCACACGCAGCCGCGGCGGCTGGCGGCCCGCACCGTGGCCGAACGCATTGCCGCCGAACTCGATACCGAACTCGGCGACGTGGTCGGCTACACCGTGCGCTTCACCGATCAGGCCTCCGATCGCACCCTGATCAAATTGATGACCGACGGCATCCTGCTGGCCGAGATTCAGCGCGACCGCCTGCTGCGCCGCTACGACACGATCATCATCGACGAGGCGCACGAGCGCAGCCTCAATATCGACTTCCTGCTCGGCTATCTGAGGTCGCTGTTGCCGAAACGTCCGGATCTCAAGGTGATCATCACCTCGGCGACCATCGACCCGGAACTGTTCGCCCGTCATTTTGCCGATCCGGACTCCGGGGAGCCCGCGCCGATCGTCGAGGTGTCGGGACGGTCCTATCCGGTCGAAATCCGGTATCGCCCGCTGGCTCCGGAGATGGCCGGCACCGACGACGAGGACGATTTCGACGAGGAGCCGGCGCCGCGTCGCGCCCGGCAGAGCGGGCGCGGCAGCGCCGAGAACGCTCGCGACCAGACTGATGCCATCGGTGACGCGGTCCGCGAACTGCTCGCCGAGGGCGACGGCGACGTGCTGGTATTCCTGTCCGGTGAGCGCGAGATCCGCGATACCGCCGACACGCTGCGCGATCTGAAACTGCCGCGCACCGAGGTCGTTCCGCTGTACGCACGCTTGTCGGCGGCCGAACAGCATCGAGTGTTCCAGCCGCACACCGGCCGTCGTGTGGTGCTGGCCACCAATGTCGCCGAGACCTCGCTCACCGTGCCGGGTATCCGCTACGTGGTGGATCCGGGCACCGCGCGCATCTCCCGCTATTCGATGCGCACCAAGGTGCAGCGCCTGCCGATCGAGCCGATCTCCCAGGCCTCCGCACGGCAGCGTTCCGGGCGCTGCGGGCGCGTGGCCGACGGTATCTGCATCCGGCTCTACTCCGAGGAGGACTTCGAGGCGCGCCCAGCGTTCACCGAACCGGAGATTCTGCGCACCAACCTGGCCGCGGTCATCCTGCAGATGACCGCACTGGGCCTCGGCGACATCGAGAGCTTCCCGTTCGTCGAGGCGCCGGACCGGCGGGCGATCCGCGACGGTATCGCGTTGCTGCTGGAACTCGGTGCTCTCGGGCGCCCCGCCGAGGCGCCCGCGCCCGCTCGCGGTGCGCGCCGGCGCCGCGGACGCGAAGGCGCCACCGGGGGTCACGTGCGCGCGCCGGAGGGCGGGGACGAGCTGGCACTCACCGCGGTGGGACGGCAGATGGCCCAACTCCCGGTCGATCCGCGAATGGCGCGCATGCTCGTCGCCGCCGAGGCGAACGGCTGCCTGTCCGAGGTGCTGGTCATCGTCGCGGCGCTGTCGATCCAGGACGTGCGGGAACGCCCGGCCGAATTCCAGCAGGCCGCAGACACCAAACACGCCAGGTTCACCGTCGAGGGCTCGGACTTCCTCGCCTATCTACGGTTGTGGGACTATCTGCGCGGACAGCGGAAATCGTTGTCGTCCAATCAGTTCCGGCGACTGTGCCGCGACGAGTTCCTGCACTATCTGCGCATCCGGGAATGGCAGGATCTGCAGGGGCAGCTGCGCACCATCACGAAAAGCCTCGGCTGGTCGGCCGCGGAATCGATCGCGCCGCAACAGAATCCGGAAGCCCTGCCGTGGGACGGGGACGCGATCCATCGCGCGCTGCTGGCGGGCATGCTGTCGCATATCGGGGTGCGCGAGGCCGAATCGCGGGAGTTCCTCGGTGCGCGCGGCGCGAAGTTCATGATCTTCCCCGGTTCGGCTCTGGCGAAGAAGCCGCCGCGCTGGGTGATGGCGGCCGAGCTGGTGGAAACCTCTCGACTGTGGGGCCGGATGGCCGCGCGGATCGAGCCGGAATGGGCCGAACGGCTCGCCGGCGATCTGGTGAAACGCAACTACTCCGAACCGCACTGGTCCTCCCGGCGCGGCGCGGCGATGGCCTACGAGCGGGTCACCCTCTACGGCATAGCGCTGGTCACCCAGCGCCGCGTCGATTTCGGCCGCATCGATGCCCAGCTGTCGCGGGAACTGTTCATCCGGCACGCACTGGTCCAGGGCGAATGGCAGACCCGGCACCGGTTCTTCCACCGCAACCGCGAACTGCTCGACGATGTGGCCGATCTGGAGCATCGGGCGCGCCGGCGCGACATCCTCGTCGACGACCAGGTGCTGTTCGATTTCTATGATCAGCGCATCCCCGCCGACGTGGTGTCGGTCCGGCATTTCGACAGCTGGTGGCGCAAGGCCGAGCGCGCGGATCCGCACCTGCTGGACTTCTCGACCGCCACCGTGGTCAATGCGCAAGCGGCCCAGCTGGATCCGGCCGCCTACCCGGACAGCTGGCGGCAGGGCGAGCTGACTTTCCCGCTCACCTACCAGTTCGAGCCGGGACAGGCCGACGACGGCGTGACCGTGCACATACCGGTCGCCCAGCTCGCCCATGTGCGTGCCGTGGGCTTCGACTGGCTGGTTCCCGGCATGCGCGAGGAACTCGCCGCCGCACTGATCAAGACCTTGCCGAAACAACTGCGCCGCAGTGTCGTTCCCGCGCCGGACTTCGCGAAGGCCGCGTTGGCGCGGCTGACTCCGCGCGCGGAACCGCTGCGCACCGGACTGGCCCGCGAATTGTCAGCTCTGGCGTCGACCGCGATCGCACCGGCCGACCTCGACCCCGCCGCTCTGCCCGATCATTTGCGGATGACGTTCGCCGTCGTCGGGCCTGACGGCGCGCACCTCGCCCGCGGCAAGAGCCTTGCCGCCTTGAAAACTCAACTCGCCCAGCAGATTTCGCAGTCCGTCGCGAAGGCGACGAGTGCGGCCGAGAAAGCGCCGGCGACGGTGTGGACGGCGCAGACGCTGGGCACCGTGCCGCAGACCGTTCGGCGTGAGGTCGGCGGCCAGACCATCACCGGTTATCCCGCGCTGGTCCGCGAGGGAGACGGTGTGGCGGTGCGAGTGTTGTCCTCGCCGACGGCACAGCGTGCCGCGATGCGCACCGGCACCCGGGCGCTGCTACTGCGCGAGATGCCGGCCGCACAACGCTCGATCACCTCGGGGCTCTCGGCCGCCGATCGCCTCGCGTTGAGCCAGAACCCGTACGGATCGATGGACGCGCTGCTCGACGACTGCCGCGCCTGCGCCGCCGACGAACTGATCGCCGCACACGGTGGCCCGGTGCGCAGCCCGGAGCAGTTCACTCGGCTGGTCGAGCAGGTTCGACCGGAGTTCGCCGGTGCGGTCGCGCGCATTCTCGCGCTGGTGGTTCCGGTGCTGGCGGCCGCGCACCGGGTGCGCACCGCCTTGGCCGATACCGCCGATCGCGATATCGCCGACGATGTGGCCGGGCAGCTCGACGACCTGGTCTTCGCCGGTTTCGTCAGCGAATTCGGCAGTGCCCGGCTGCGCGAGATTCCGCGGTATCTGCACGCCGCCGAGGCACGTCTGCTCGCGTTGCCGGCCTCGGCCGATCGCGATCGCCACGGCGCGGCTGAACTGGACCGGGTGCACACCGCCTACGCGCGATTGCTCGATCGCCTCCCGGAGGCCCGTCGCACGGCCGCCGACGTCACCGAGATCTGGTGGATGATCGAGGAACTGCGGGTGAGCCTGTTCGCCCAGCAGCTGGGGACGCCGTATCCGGTGTCCGCCAAGCGAATCGTCAAGGCCATCGACAGCATCGGCGCGGCGCCTCCTGGCGCCCGGCCCCGCTGATCAGTCGGCGCCGGCGGTCACCGATCGTTCGGCGCGATGGCGGCGCAGATCGGCGATCTCACGTTCGAAATCGTCGGCGGAGCTGAAGGACCGGTAGACCGACGCGAAACGCAGATAGGCGACCTCGTCGAGATCGCGCAACGGCCCGAGGATGGCCAGACCGACCTCGTGGCTCGGCACCTCCGGAGAGCCCTTCGCCCGCACCGCATCCTCGACCTGCTGGGCGAGCAGGTTCAGGGCATCGTCGTCGACCTCACGCCCCTGACAGGCGCGGCGGACGCCACGGATCACCTTCTCGCGGCTGAACGGTTCGGTGACACCGCTGCGTTTGACCACCGAGAGGATCGCGGTCTCGACCGTGGTGAAGCGGCGACCGCACTGCGGACACGCGCGGCGGCGCCTGATCGCGCTGCCTTCCTCGGCCTCACGCGAGTCGACCACCCGCGAATCCGGGTGCCGACAGTACGGGCAATGCATCCGGGATCCTTCGTCGATGCCTGCGTCGGTTCGCGACGAGCTGCCTGCCCTCGACCTTGTTCCGCCGATACAGCCGCACTCACCACGTATGTCCTGAGCGTCTTTCAGAATACCCGGACAGGGTTCGCCCCGGCCCATGCGGACCCGCGACCGGGATAGCTCACGCCATCAGTTGCCACTGACCCGCCAGGTCGGTGAGCAGATCCGGCAGGCGATTCAGCAATCGTCCGGCGGCGAGATCACCAGCGAACGGCACCGACAGCACCTGGCGGGCCAGCAGCGGAGTGGCCTGCACCCGTTCGTAGCACGGCACCAGATCGCCGGTGGTGTAGGTCCAGCGAGGGTCGCGGTCGGCCCAGTTGAAGTCGGGCAACGGGGTGCGCAGCGTCACCGTGCGACCGTCGACCTCCGCCGATCCGGTGGTCGGCGCGAACACACCGGGTGCGCACTCCGGGCACCGCCGGCTTCGCCGCCAGAGTGCTGACGTAGGTCATCACCTCGTTCAGGCCCGCGACCACGGTTTATCGTGATGCCGGAACCACGAGAGTGCGTCCGGCGGCCACCTCGGCGCCGCGTAATCCGTTCAGTTCCACGATGCGAGCCACCGTGTCGCGCACCGGATCGCCCGGCGCCACCCGCCGCGCGAGGTCGGACAGCGACTCCCCTGGCTGCACCTGGACGGTCTGCGTGGACGCCGGGGCACCCGCATCGCGCAGCTGTGCCACCCCCATCAGCCCGCAGACCGCCGCCGCGGTCAGCAGGGCGGTCACCGCGAGAGTCGCGAGCCGAATCCGCGCCTGTTCCACCCGCCGGAGCGGATGCGGCCCGCGGGCCGGCGCGGCGGCCGGCACTCGGTCGTAGCCCGCCACGGCGTGCGGGCGATACCGGCCGCGGGGACGCCAAAGGTCGGCCCGGCCGTGGCGCCGGACCGGCCGCACGGTGCGGACGGGGGCACCGCCGGCCGAACCGGTCCGGGGGCCGATCGTGCTGTATTCATCGACCGCGGTACGCATCTGACGACCTCCATGAATGCTGTGACGAATGCTGAGCCGAGGGATCACAGGGATATGAGAGTGGTGGCGTATTCGCTCATCTGTTCGACGAACTGATGTTCGAATTCTTACCACGCCGGACCGACAATGTCACCAGCCACGCCGACATGCGTCGAACAGATGTTTGAAACCTGGTCGCGGGCGGACTACATTCGAAACACGCGATCCGGCGGCGCCGGCACAACCCGGCAGACACACGCCCCGGCAGACACACGCCCCGGCAGACAGACGAACGGAGGACGGCGAGCGTGAGCGAACGTACGGTGGTCGGACACGAGGAGGCGGCCGGAAGCGGCACGGTCTCCCCCGGGGGCGCCCCGGCGCCGGCCGGTGACACCGAAACCCCCGGCAACGGAGCGGATCTCACCGTCCGCCAGCGCAAGGTACTCGAGGTCATCCGTACCTCGGTGAACGACCGCGGCTATCCCCCGAGCATCCGCGAGATCGGCGATGCGGTCGGACTCACCTCCACCTCATCGGTCGCTCATCAACTCCGGGCACTCGAACGCAAAGGGTATCTGCGCCGCGATCCCAACCGTCCGCGTGCGGTCGACGTCCGCGGCCTGGACGAGACCGCCGTGCGGGCGGCCGGCGCCGCGCCGGTGCTGCGCGCGGTGGCGACCGAAACCTCCGATGCGACCCCGGCGCCCACCTATGTGCCGGTGCTGGGCCGCATCGCCGCCGGTGGGCCGATCCTCGCGGAACAGGCCGTCGAAGACGTGTTCCCGCTGCCGCGCGAACTGGTCGGCGAGGGTTCGCTGTTCCTGCTGAAGGTCGTCGGCGAATCGATGGTCGAGGCGGCGATCTGCGACGGTGACTGGGTGGTGGTGCGCCAGCAGAACGTCGCCGACAACGGCGATATCGTCGCCGCGATGATCGAGGGCGAGGCGACGGTCAAGACGTTCAAACGCACCGGCGACCAAGTATGGCTGATCCCGCACAACCCGCTGTTCGATCCGATCGACGGTAACGACGCCCAGATCCTGGGCAAGGTCGTCACGGTGATCCGCAAGATCTGAGCGCGCGAGATCCGGGTGGAGTAGCCCGGCCGGCGGCAGGAAGCGGCAACCGTCCGGACGGGCGCATCCGTCAGCGCCGGAAGCGGTCGCGCAGCACGGGATCGTTTTCCCACCACAGGCCGCTCTGGACCGGCGCCTCCGCGCTCGCCGTTGTCGCCGCGGCGGGCGCGGACGAGGCCCGCGCGGCCGCGTCGGCCGGTGCCGCCGAACGTTCTTCGGTCGCGTCGAGTTCGGCATCCATCCGCTCGGCGTTGCGTCGTTCGTCGGCCGCCCACGACCGCATCAGCGTCAGCAGGTAGGGCAGGCCGAGCACGTCGCCGAGCACCCAGATGATGCCCGCGCCGATGATCTGATCCATGCGCAGATCCGGGCCCCACGTCCGGCCCACCTCGGTGTAGTAGTCCACCGCGACCAGCGGCCCGAACCACAGCACCAATCCCAGTACCCCGTCTGCCAGTGACTCGAAAACCGTGATCAGCAACGAGAGGGCCTGCGAATAGCGGTGCGGCACCGGATCGGTCTGCAGCCGCGAATAGAAGTACAGGAATCCGACGGCCACCAGCAGCAAACGAGTGAGCGCGTCGACCAGGCCGTGCCGCAGTACGGCTTCGTACCACGGGGTCAGTATCAGCAGCCAGGGAGTGGCGAGGATGGCGATCGAGGAAACCAGCGGATAGGTCACCACCCGCGCCGGCGCCGAGGCCAGCATACGTTCCATCCGCGCTCGTCCGGCCGGGCCGAGCGAATCCCGCGCCACGGTCAGCGGGCGCCCGGTCGCCAGGCCGAACGGCACCACATAGAGCAGCAGCAGGATTTGCAGTGCCCGCATCCAGAAGAGGGTGCCGGAGTACACACCGATCACGCTGATGCCGGTCAGCAACCACACTCCGAGGCCGACCGCGCCGAACGCCCAGCTGCGTCCCGCCGACTCCGCGCTACCGCGCCGATCGGCGCGCCGGCGAGCCAGGCCGTAGCCGAGCCCCAGCGCGGCGGTCACCACGATGGTCGAGATGTCCCAGCGCCATTCCTCGATGACGGACTGCACGGTCAGCGGCGTGTCGATCCATCCCACGGCAGCCAGTATCCACCCGGTGTCCAAGGGCGTTTGCGCCGGTCCGACGGGATGTCCGGTTAGTTCCCATTACCGGGTTCGTGGGCGTGCGCGACGTCTTGCGAGCGGTGCGCGGGTCCGTGCGACTGGGCGCAATGGCCGCTCGGCCCGGCCCCGAGTTCGATCAGCTCGGGCTGTGCGTGATCCACCTGCAGCGTGGCGTGCTCGATGTGGTGGTCGGCGGCCAGCCACTGCGCCAGATCCTGACGCACCGCATGACAGTCGCGGCCGGGCTCGACCAGCACGTGTGCCGAGAGCGCGGGAGACCCCGAGGTGATCTCCCAGATGTGCAAGTCATGCACTTCCACCACCCCGTCACGGGCGGCCATTCCCACACCCACCACCGCGGGATCGATATCGGCCGGGGCGGCCTCGAGGAATATCCGACTCGACGCGCGGACCAGGCCGACGCCCGCCTTGACCATCAGCGCGACCACCACCAGCGTCGCTATCGCGTCGGCGCGTTCGAATCCGGTGACCATGATGATCACTCCGGCCACCGCGGTCGCCAGGAAGGCGTAGAGATCGGTGAGGATGTGCTGGAACGCGCCCTCGACATTCAGGCTGCTGCGATTGGCCCGCGAAATCATCCAGGTGGCGGCGAGGTTCACGACCACGCCCACGAGCGCCGTGGCGAGCACGAGCCCACCGGTGACCGACGGCGGCTGGATCAGGCGGCGGATCGCCTCGTAGAACAGCCAGGCCGACAACACCAGCAGCGTCAGGCCGTTGGCTTGCGCGGACAGGATTTCGACCCGCTTCCAGCCGAAGGTCATCCGCCCGGCCGGGGGTCGCGCCGCGAGGCGAATCGCCCACAGCGCCAACGCGATCGAGGCCGCGTCGGTGAGCATGTGCGCGGCATCCGACAGCAGGGCGAGCGAACCGGCCACCACACCGACGACCACCTCGCCGAGGAGGAAGACCACGATGACCGCGAGCGCCCCGGCGAGCCAGCGCCGATCGCCGTCGGGAGTGGCGTGCGCATGACTGTGCGCATGCCCGTTGCCCGAGCCATGTGTCTGTCCGGCGCCCATGCCCGATACCCCTCTCCGTCGCTTCGCCCGTCATCATATGCATACATCGCTATGTATGCAATATCCCCTGCTCTACGCGCCGCCAGGCCCGGCAGCCGGGTACCCACGCAACCCCTCCGTATATCCGAACCGCGCGATCCGAACTCCCGAGCGGTGTCCGAAGACCGCGAGCATTCCGATAATCTTTGCCGCGCCCGCACTAAATGCGTCCCGCCGATTCTTTTCGCATTCCGGGAACAATCACGATCGAAAACGCCCGAATAGCACGGGATTCACTACGGCCGGTCGCACTACGGTACGGTATACACAATCCCAGTTGCTCCGTGTCAGTGCGAAAGGGCTCGATCATGGCCAAGAAAGTCACCGTCACACTCATCGATGATTACGACGGGAAGTCCAAAGCGGATGAGACCGTGCAGTTCTCGATCGACGGTGTGGCGTATGAAATCGACCTGTCGACATTGAATGCCGGGAAGCTGCGCGGCGCACTCGAACCCTGGACGGAAAAGGCCCGCAAGGTCGGCCGCTTGAAGTCCGGCGGCGGCACCCGCACGAAGTCCGCGGCCGACCGCGAGCAGACGGTGGCGATCCGGGAATGGGCCAAGAAACACGGCTATAACGTCTCAGCGCGCGGCCGCATTTCCTCCGAGGTTGTCGCCGCCTATCACAAAGCGAGCAAGTAGCCGGCACCCGATCTTTCCAGCGAGATCGCACACCGTACATACCGAGCGGGCCCGCAGCATCACGCCACAGCCGTGATCTTGCGGACCCGCTCGGCGCGGTAATCTGGTTCTCTGGTTCGGCGCCGCGCCGTACTCACAAGTCGCTGGGAGTAGTTCCGAGGCGGGGTTGGTGTGCATGACAGGGGAAACCGGGGTCGGTGAACTGGCTCGGCGATGGCGCATCGCGATCGCCGACACCGGTTTCGTTCCCATGTCCATGCGCGAGCTCGAGCGCCTGCTGCTGGGTTTGCTCCAGCAGCTGGTCACGATTGTGCAGGCCGAACCGTTCGATGCGGCGCCCGCGGCCGCGATCGGCGCCGCGCTGGTGCGCGCAAACCTCACCGATCCGCAGGTCGTGCCCCGCTCCGCCCGTGCGCTGACGCCGCTGGCCACCACCGCCTTCCCCCCGGGTGATCGGGTGCTCGCCGTACTGGGCGAGATGGCCCGCGGATATACCGAGGAGTTACTCGCCACCCGGGCGCGGCATCAGGAAATGTTGCACTCGGCGATGGCCGATGCCCGCAATGCCGCCGAAGCGCGATTCCGGGTGGTATTCGACAATGCCGCCATCGCCCTCGGCATCGGTGACGCCGAGGGCCGGGTGGTCGATGTGAATCCGGCCATGGCCGCGATGCTGGGCGTGAGCCGCGAGTATCTGCTCGAACGCGGGGTCACCGATCTGATCCATCCGGACGACCGAGTGGAATTGCGGCGCCGCGTACTGGGCGAGCTTTTGCACGCCGGCTCGGGCACGGTCCGGATGGAATTGCGCTATCCCCGGCCCGAAGGTGTCGACGGCTGGGCCACCTGGGCGATCACCCTGGTGCCGGCGACCGGCGGGCGCGCGGCCTATCTGCTGGTGGTCGGCGAGGACACCACACAGCGGCGGGAATTGCAGGCCGAATTGCATCGCCAGGCCCGCCTGGATCCGCTCACCGGCCTGCCCAATCGACGGCAACTGGTCGAAGTGCTCTCGGCCATCATCACCGACGCCGAGGCCGAGGACTGCATCGGCCTGTGTTTCATCGACCTCGACGGATTCAAATCGGTCAACGACACCTACGGCCACGGCGTAGGTGATCGACTGCTCGTCGCGGTCGCGGACCGGCTCTCGGCGGCCGTGCCGGCGATCCTGCTGGCTCGGGTGGGCGGCGACGAATTCGTCGGGCTGGTGCGGCCGACCTGCGATACCGAGCACATCGCCACGGTCGCCCAGCGCCTGCTCGACGCGCTGGCCGAACCCATCCCCGTCGACAACCACGACCTTATGATCTCGGCCTGTATCGGCGCGATCGTCACCCCTGTCACCGGTACCGATGCCGAGCGACTGCTCGATGCCGCCGACGCCGGGCTGTATCGCGCGAAGGCCGGCGGACGAAACCGCTGGGTCCTTCATGCGACAGATGTCGCCGCCCGGGTGCGCGGCCTAGGATGAGCTGCGTGCAACCTCTGTTACCCGACTGGGCGGCCGACGAGATCGACCCCAGGATTCCCAGCCCGGCACGGGTTTACGACTATCTGCTCGGCGGATTCGCCAATTTCGAGGTGGATCGGTCGGTCGCCGCGCAAATGATCGAGGTCATTCCCGAAGTCCCGCGCACAGCCCGCGCCAACCGCGCATTTTTGCAGCGTGCGGTCGGTTTTCTCGCCGAGGCTGGTATCGACCAATTCCTCGATCTGGGCTCCGGAATTCCGACGGCGGGCAACGTGCACGAGATCGCGCAGCGCGTCGTCCCGGACGCGCGAGTGGTCTATGTCGATATCGATCCGGTCGCGGTGACCATGAGCCGCAAGCTGCTGGCCGACAATCCGAACGCCACCGCGGTGCACGGCGATTTCACCGATATCGACGGGATACTGGAGCATCCGCAGGTCCGGGAGCTGCTGGATTTCGACCGGCCGGTGGCCGTCCTGCTCGTATCGATGCTGCATTTCGTCGCCGACGATGCGCTGGCCGCGACGGTTTTCGAGCGACTGCGCGCCACCATCGCCTCCGGGAGTTATCTGGCGCTGTCGCATCTGACCAGTGAGGGGCCGCCCGAGCAGATGGACCGCATGCTCGCGGTGACCGCACGCGTCACCGGCCGGGGCGATCGACTGCGCACCCGCGCCGAGATCATGGAACTGCTGGGTGATCTGGTCCTGGTCGAACCCGGCCTAGAATATCTGGCCCGGTGGCGACCGGATCCGGACGAGCCCCTGCCGGATGTCCGGCCCCTCGACGGCTATGCGGGTGTGGCCCGCAAACCCTGATCCGGGCTGCTAATCTGCGAGCGCCCGCGCGAAACTCGGCCACGCCTCGTGCAGGGACCGCTCCCAATACGGCCAGTCGTGCAGCCCGCCCGGCGGGTAGCGGTAGATGGCGGGAATCCCGAGAGCCTCGGTCGCGTCCTGCAGGCGCCGGGTGCACTGCGCGACCACCGATTCCAGCGCGCCGCCACCGGCGGGATCGGCAACAGCCGGACCGTTCGTCGCACCGCCGGGGCGTGGCACCCCTGCGGTGACGAAAAGTTCTGTCCCCTGCAGTTTTTCCAGATTCGCCGGCGTGCTGGGGTCAGCGTCGAGCCACCTGTGCGAACCGTCCGGGCCCCACATGTTCCCACGGATTGCCGCCACCGGAAGCCACCACCGCCTGCACGAAGCGACGGCCCGGATCGGTTCCCGTCTGGGCGCAGCCACTGAACGACCCCAACGCGGCGTACAGTCCGGGAGTAGCCTGCGCCAGCGCGAGCACCGACGTCGCCGACATCGACACTCCCGCAATCGCGTTGCGGCCCGACGTGTGCAGCGTGGCGTCGAGGAGCGGCGGAAGTTCACGCGTCAGGAAGGTCGTCCGTTCGTTGCGGCCCAGCACCGGAGCCGGCCGCGAGGTCTCGGCCGGCCGCAGTACCCGCATGCTGATCGTGCGGTCTATGGCCGCCGAGTACACGACGAGCGTGGTGTGGCGGGCATCGGTGTCGACAATCCGGTCGATCCGGGATCCGTCCGCCGACGCCGATCCGTCGGTCGCGGCGGCGACGCCGGTCGACAGCGCCACCACGGCCGCCAGCGCCAGGCACAGCACCGCCGGACGCCGGTACAGCAACCCGAATCGCCTGCTCATCCAGCTCACACATCCTTTTCCGGCGGGGTCCGGCACCGTCGTGACGCGGGACAGCCGCTGGCTCGACAATCGGGGCGGCGGACGACGTTCCGCTCCGGGCTGCGACGCATATCACGCGACGGACGATCGGCGGCGAACTCACAACCGTGTCCCCGCGCCCTCCGGGAATTGTCACAAGGCATCTTCTGCGCGAAATCAATCCCGGTTACAAAGGAATTCCCGCCGGTGTGCTCGAAGAACCGGCCCGCGAGAAGTGTAAGAAGTTGGCTACCGAGGTTTTCGACACCGCCGTCGAGCTGCCGGTCGAGCGCAGCGCCGTCTGGGAGCTGCTCACCGACCCGCAGCTGTATCCGCGCATCTTCACCGGGATCGGCGCCTGTGAACGGCTCGAGACCGTCGCCGGCGAGCCGCTGTGGCAGCTACGCATCGGAACCACCGACACCGAGATCCGGACGCTGTCGCTGACGGTGCGGGTAGGCCCCCGCAAGGAGGCTTTCGAGTTGTACTGCGCGGCGACCGGAAGTTTCGCCTCCGTGCGGCTGCGTGATATCGAGGGCGGCACCCGGGTCGTGATCACCTGTTTCGCCGCCGGCCGGATACATCCGGTCGCCGCGCGCGCCTCGACCGCCGGCGCGCTGGCGTGGCTGGACGCCGGGCTGCGGCGACTGCGTGAACTGGTTACGGCCGCACCGACTTCGGTCGTGATCAACCGCGAGAACAGCCCGCTGCGGCGGCGCGCGGACGTGGCTCGCCACATCCTCGGAGCGGGCGTGGTACACACCGCGCGGCCGGATCGCAGTGTCGGGCAGCTGCGCGGACTCGCCCGGTGGGGTTTCAATCTCGCCGGCGGCTACGCGGCCGCGGCCGCGCATTCCCCCCACCGGATCGCCGTCGTCGACGATCGGCGCAGTCGCACCTTCGCCGACATCGACCGGCGCAGTACCGCACTGGCGGGCGGGATGGCCGGGCTGGGCCTGCGCACCGGCGATGCGATCGGCCTGCTCGCCCGCAATCACGCCGGCATGGTCGAAACCATGGTCGCGGCGGGCAAACTCGGCGTGGACACAATCCTGCTCAATGCGGGTCTGTCGGCCCGCCGGATCGAGGAAATCGTGCAGCGGCACCGGCTGGCGCACGTCTTCGTCGATGCCGAACTGGAAGGACTGATCCACTATCTGCATTCCGACATCGTGCGCGTCGCCACCGACGACGGCGTCCCCGGCCGCATCACCATCGATGATCTGATCACCCAGGGCGACAACGGTTTCGACAAACCGGCGCGGCCGGGCCGGTTGATCGTGCTGACCTCCGGGACCAGCGGGACACCCAAGGGCGCGCGCCGCCCGCACGCCAAGGGCTTCGCCACGGTGGCGGCTCTGCTGTCGCGCATTCCGTTGCGCATGAACGACACCATGCTCATCCCGGCACCGCTGTTCCACACCTGGGGTCTGGCCGCCCTGCAGTTGAGTACCGCGCTGCGCGCCACCGTGGTGCTGCCGGAGCAGTTCGACGCCCGCGACACCCTGCGCCGGATAGCCGAAAACCGGGTCGGCACGGTAATTCTGGTACCGACCATGGTGCAGCGGATCCTGGACCTGCCGACCCATGTGCGGGCCCGCTACGACACCTCCAGCCTGCGTATCGCGGCCAGTTGCGGGGCGCCGCTGGCCGGTGCCACCGTGCTGCGCTTCGCCGACAACTACGGCGATGTGCTCTACAACGTCTACGGCTCCACGGAGGTGTCGTGGGCGACCATCGCCACCCCCGAGGATCTGCGGACCGCCCCGACCACCGCCGGGCGGCCACCGCTCGGCACCAAAATCGCTGTGCTGGGCCCGGATCGCACCCCCGTGCCGGTCGGCGCGACCGGACGCATCTACGTCGGCAATCACATGCTGTTCGACGGATACGTCAATTCGGCGCCGCCGGACGAGACCGACGGCATGCTCGATACCGGTGACCTGGGGTATCTGGACGCCGACGGCCGGCTGTTCATCGCCGGGCGCGACGACGAGATGATCATCTCCGGCGGTGAGAACGTCTTCCCGCGGCCGGTGGAGGAGGCGCTGTCGCGGCTGCCGCAGATCGCCGATGTGGCCGTGGTCGGGGTGCCGGACCACGAATTCGGGCAGCGGCTGGCCGCGTTCATCGTCAAGCGCGAGGGTTCGGGCCTGGACCCGGACATGATCCGCACCTACATCCGCAACCGGCTGAGCAGGTTCTCGGTGCCGCGCGATGTCACCTTCCTGTCAGCACTGCCGCGCGGTGAGACGGGGAAGGTGCTCAAGCGCCTGCTGATCGGCGGGAGCGCGGACCTGGCCGGCCCGTTCCAACCGGCGGCCGAGTTGTGATCGCTCACCAGGCCACACCCCGGTGGCATCCTCATTTGTCACGAGGATGGGCGAAATACATCCATCGGGGTCTCGTTACGGTTACGTTATAAAGGCAGCGCAGTAAACGGGCGGGGAAGGAAGTTTTCGCCAATGTCTGTTGCCACGCCGGGTTCTGTTGCCACGCCGGGTTCTGCCGCCACGCCGGGGTCTACCGCGTCCCGGGGGCCCGCCGCCGCACCGGCCGCCTCCGGCGAGGCCACCGCCGGCTCGACGCGCCCTAGCCTGACCATGTCCGGGCAATTGCTGTCGTCGCCGTTGAAGGATGTGTGGTCGCTGTCGCGGCACATGGTCGGCCACTTCGTCGAAAACGTCGCCCCCTGCGGCACCCTCCCCGGCGACGCCATCCACGGCGACATCACCACCATCACCCGCACCTGCCTCGAACTCGCCATCAGCCTCCTCGACGGCCACGACATCCCCGAAAAAACCGAACGCCTCAAAGACGCCGCCGCCGCCTGGGCCCGCGAAGGCGTCCCCATCGACACCATCCACCACGCCATCCACGAAGGCTTCAAAATCGGCTTCGACCTCATCGTCACCAACGCCACCACCAAAACCAACACCAACAACCACAGCGGCAGCAGCAGCGGCAGTGCCAGCAGCAGCGACAGCAGTGGCGGTGAACCCACACTCACCCTCACCCACACCGACTACACCAACCTCCTCCAAGGCGCCAAACTCCTCGTCGAAATCCTCGACACCATGACCACCGCCGTCTCCCACGCCTACGTCCGCGAACTCCGCGCCGTCGTCTCCGAACACCACAACGCCGTCCACACCCTCACCTCCGCCCTCCTCAGCGGCCACCCCACCAGCACCATGGCCCGCGAATGCGGCATCGAAATCGCCGACAACTACCACATCCTCGCCCTCCACATCCCCCCACACCCCGACCAAACCAACCCCCACCTCAACCCCACCATCATCGCCCGCCGCAAACTCCG
>NZ_PSZE01000023.1 GCF_002933465.1 Nocardia nova | reverse complement strand
TCTTCTTCCTTCTGAACGACTTGGTAGGTCTTCTGAAGGATCACGCGGTGACCACCCTTTTCCCGGCTACGACACGCTCAGATTTGGTCTGACGCCCGAGTCGTACACCATCCTGCTGGACTCAACCAACTGATCGGCACATGCCGCGCCACACCCTGATGGAACACGTCCCACGGATCCAGCCCGAGGTCGGCCCGTACCATCACCGCCATCGAGAATCCGTACAACCACAGTCCGGCATACAACGCGATCAATCGACGAACCAGCACCGCCCCAGCGTGCCCGCGACCGGACACCGCAGCCAGAGCCAATCGCCGATCACTGGACCGCATTACGGCATCCACCGCGCAGACCACCACCGCACCGGCACACGCTCTGTCACAGTGACGTTCAGGCGGGCCGCCGATGCCCCCAGTCGGCGCAACGAGGGCTCGCGCGTCGTCTTCGATCTCGACGATCTCGAAGACGTGGCCGCTGTCAGCCGACTTCTTGATCAGCCCACCCCCTTTCAGCACACGTCAACAATGCGAGACCCGACTGAGTGGTCTGTCAAGCCGGGCGCTGCCTACGCTCGACGATGCCCGGGCGGCACGGTGGCGAGGTAGGTGCCTGCGCCGCGGCAGCGCACGAGATAAGGCCACGACCCGGCTGGCGTCGTCGGTATGCCGGCGCATGCTGTCGGTGGCGCCGGTGTAGGTCCGCGCCTCGGGGTCGCCAGGGGTCGACGGGGCGGCCGCTCCGAAAAAGTCTGCGCAACCCCTTGACACGCGCCAGCGCTCTGCAGGGGTGGTGCGTATGACCGCAAGTAGAGCCGTTGTGACGGCGGGAAGCAGCGCAGCCGGAGGTCTCACCGGCGCCGTACTGACCGGCGCCGGACAAAGCGGCCTCACCGACGTATTGATGACGCTGCTCCTGGCCCTGATCGGCATCTTCGTATCGACAGCACTGGCTATCGCAATCGTGGCGGTGGTCGCCGGAATCCGCGCAACCTTCGCCGGCACACCCGAGACCCGGAAAACGGCGCTGACGGTGTTCACCACCGCCATCGACGCACTCCGCGCATTTCTTTGGGGCTGCCCCGCGGGCGGAAGCTGATCGCGGAGTAGTGGCCACGTTGTCCGACACAGGCGCGACAGGTGTTCCACCTCGAGCCGCCACCGGTTTCTCGATACCTCCGGCCGGGAACACGACGTCATGGTGATCGCCGATCGCATCGTCGGTGACAGTGCAACCATCTGCACCGCGAGCTTCTATATCGACTTGACCAGAACCCTTGCTCACAGCGAGCGGGCGGCATTGGCCGAGACCCGGCCCGAGCTCATCGAACATCGCACCGTGATCAGATCCGCCCGCCACGGCTGCCCGTTCTGTGACGTTGTACCCACTCCCTGGAATCTTCGTCCCCTGCCCGTGCCGGTGCCGATGCTGGATCGTCGAGATGAGGCAAGCTTGCGCGAAGGAGCGTGTGTCGCATCCGCGGGGTGCGCAGGTGCCGGTCCAGCGGTATACGCGTGGGGAGGTCGATGAGGACGACCGCCCGGGAGAGGAGAGCCTATGGTTGCCCAGGACTCGGCGATGGGCAGGTGGGCCGGTAGGGTTCGGCGGTGGGTCGAGCCGGCACTGCTGGCGGTGGTGGCTGTCGCGCTGATCGGTGGCCTGATCGCCTGGGCCGCAGGGTTTTCCGGGGTGGCGGACGGGTTCTGGATCGCGGCGACCGTGGTGGCGATCGTGCCGGCGGTGTGGTGGATGGTGGCCACCGTGTTGAAGGGACGCGCGGGGGTCGATCTGATCGCGGTGCTCTCGCTGGTCGGCACGCTCGTGGTGGGCGAATATCTGGCGGGTGCGTTGATCGCGGTGATGCTGGCCACCGGTCGCACGCTGGATGCCGCCGCGGAACGGCGGGCCTCCCACGATTTGCGGGCGCTGCTCGAGCACGCGCCGCGGTCTGCGCGTCGCCGCGTCGGGGGCGAGGTCACCACGGTTGCGCTCGACGATATCGCTGTCGACGACGTCGTTGTCGTCGTGGCCGGTGAAGTGGTGCCGGTCGACGGACGGATCATCGGTCCCGCCGCTGTGCTCGACGAGTCGGTGCTCACCGGGGAGCCGCTGCAGGTCGAACGCGAGGTCGGGGAGCCGGTGCGCTCCGGCGTGGTCAATGCCGGCGCGACCTTCGAACTGCGTGCCACCGCCACTGCGGAGGCCAGCACCTACGCCGGGATCGTGCGGCTGGCTCAGGAGGCCGGTGCGGAGAACGCGCCGGTCGTTCGGCTGGCCGACCGATACGCGACGTGGTTCCTTCCGCTGACGCTGCTCGTGGCGGCGGGTGCCTGGGTGTTCAGCGGCTCGCTGGTGCGGGCGGTAGCGGTGCTGGTGGTGGCGACGCCGTGTCCGTTGCTGCTGGCCGCGCCGGTGGCAATCGTGTCGGGGCTGTCGCGTGCCTCCCGGCAAGGGGTGATCATCCGCAGCGGCGGCGCGTTGGAAAACCTCGGGCACGCAACAACTTTGGTGATGGACAAGACCGGCACCCTGACAGCGGGCAGGCCCGCGGTCACCGCGGTGATCGCCGCCCCGGGCGCAGGCTCCGCCGAGGCGATGCGGCTCGCTGCCTCACTCGACCAACTGTCACCGCATGTGCTGGCCGAAGCGATCGTCACCGAAGCGCTGGCCCGCAATCTGGCGTTGTCGTTGCCCTCGGATGTCACCGAGCAGGCCGGACGCGGAGTGCGCGGTGTCGTCGAAGGCCACCGGATCGAGGTCGGGAAACTACCCGATGCCGCCACCACTGCCGACTGGGCGCGCGCGGTGGTCAACCAGGCGAGCCTGGACTCGGCGGCGATCGCGTGGATCACCGTCGACGACCGCCTCACCGCCGCGATCCTGCTGCGCGACCCGCTGCGCCGGCACGCGCCGCGCACGGTGCGACGCCTACGGCAGGCCGGGTTGAACCGGCTGGTGATGCTGACCGGTGACCGCCCCGAGCCCGCCCGCGAGGTGGGCACTGTCCTGGGACTCGACGAGGTCTACGCCGGACAGAGCCCCGCCGACAAAGTGCATGCCGTACAACGCGAACGCGAGGCCGCCACCACGGTGATGGTCGGTGACGGCGTCAACGACGCCCCCGCCCTGGCCGCGGCCACCGTCGGAGTGGCCATGGGTGCGCGCGGTTCGACCGCCTCGTCGGAAGCCGCCGATATCGTGCTGGCCACCGACCGCCTCGACCGGCTCGCCGACGCGATGGACACCGCGCGCTGGTCACGCCGGATCGCTGTCCAAAGCGCTGTGGCCGGCATGAGCATGTCGCTGGTGGCCATGGTCATCGCCGCGCTGGGCTGGCTCCCGCCCGCGGCCGGTGCGCTGCTTCAGGAAGCCATCGATGTCGCGGTCATCGTCAACGCACTGCGCGCGCTCCGCGGTAGTCCCGCCGCCCGCACCCACCTGCCTGCCGAAACCGGCCGGCTGCTGCATCGCTTCGCGGGTGAGCACGACGAACTGCGCGATACCCTCAGCCTGTTGCGCACCTCCGCCGACTGCCTCGCTCAACGGTCCGATCACACGGCACTGTCCGCGGTCGAGGACGCCTACACCTTCCTGGTCGACCGGCTGCTACCGCACGAAACAGCCGAGGAGACCCAGCTGTATCCGAGGCTGTCCGGGCCGCTGGGCAGCGGCGAAGCCACGGCCACGATGAGCCGCACCCACGCCGAAATCCAGCGGCTGACCACGCGCATCGGCACCCATCTACAACTGGCCCGCTCCACCGGCCGCGTCCCAGCGGACCAGCTCGACGATCTGCTCGCCTGCCTCTACGGCTTGCACGCCCTGCTGCAACTGCATTTCTTGCAGGAAGAGGAGAACTACTTCACCCTCACCGATGATGAACCCGACACTCCACACGACGTAGCGCCCTCACTACAGCAGTGAGAGTCCGTCCATCTCTTTTCTCGGGGTAACGGCTGGTCGAGCGCCCGTCGCAGTCGAGTGATTGTTCCTGCCACGGTTTCCGACTTCTACCAGGTGGTGTGGATGGCGAGTTCAGTGAGCAAGTCGCGGATGCGGCGTTCGATTTCGTCGCGGATGGGGCGGACCGCGTCGACGCCGAGGCCGGCGGGGTCGTCGAGTTTCCAGTCTCGGTAGTCGACTCCAGGGAAGTAGGGGCAGGTGTCGCCGCAGCCCATGGTGATGACGATGTCGCTGGTTTCGACGGTGTCCGGCGTGAGGATTTTCGGGGTTTGGGCGGTGATGTCGATACCGACCTCGGCCATGGCTTCGATGGCCGCGGGGTTGATCCGTTCGCCGGGTTCGGTTCCGGCGGAACGGACTTCGACGCGGTCGCCGGCAAGGTGGGTGAGGAAGCCTTGTGCCATTTGGGAGCGTCCGGCGTTGTGGACGCACACGAACAACACCGACGGTGCCGGGCTCACCGCGCCACCTCCACCGAAGCGTCGGTGTGGGTGGAGCGTTTGCGGAGGGCGAGGGAGACGTAGACGAGTCCGACGAGTACGGGGACTTCGATCAGCGGGCCGACGACTCCGGCGAGGGCTTGGCCGGAGGTGGCGCCGTAGGTGGCGATCGCGACGGCGATGGCGAGTTCGAAGTTGTTGCCCGCGGCGGTGAACGCGAGAGTGGTGGTGCGTTCGTAGCCGAGGCCGACCAGGCGCCCGTAGAGGTAGCCGCCGCCCCACATGATGGCGAAGTACGCGAGCAGCGGCACCGCGATCCGCGCGACGTCCCAGGGGCGGGAGGTGATTTGATGGCCTTGGAGTGCGAACAGGATCACGATCGTGAACAGCAGCCCGTAGAGGGCCCAGGGGCTGATCCGCGGTATGAGTTTCGACTCGTACCAGTCCCGCCCGCGAGCACGCTCACCCAATCGGCGGGTGAGGAATCCGGCGACCAATGGAATGCCGAGGAAGATCAGTACCGATTTCGCGATCTGCCACGGTGAGGTGTCGATGGTGGTTTGTTGCAGGCCGAGCCATCCGGGCAGGACTGAGAGGTAGAACCAGCCGAGTACGGCGAACATGACAACCTGGAAGATCGAATTCAACGTGACCAGGACCGCGGCGGCCTCGCGATCTCCGCAGGCCAGATCGTTCCAGATGATCACCATGGCAATGCATCTGGCGAGGCCGACGATGATCAGCCCGGTGCGGTATTCGGGCAGATCCGGCAGCAGCAGCCACGCGAGGGCGAACATGAGTGCGGGCCCGATCAGCCAGTTCATCACGAGGGAGCCGATGAGCAGGCGGCGGTCGCCGGTGACGCTGTCGAGGCGGTCGTAGCGGACCTTCGCCAGCACCGGATACATCATGATCAGCAGCCCGATCGCGATGGGCAGCGAGATCCCGTCGACCTCGACCGCGGACAGGCCGTTCCCAAGGCCGGGGACAAGGCGACCGAGCAGCAGACCCGCGGCCATCGCGACACCGATCCAGACCGGCAGGAACCGATCCAGCGTCGACAGCTTGGCGACCACCGCGGGATGGGTGGCGTGCGCGGTGGCGCTCAAGCCACCACCTCCGATCCGGCCTGCCGGCCCAGTACCAGCGACAGCCGCCGCAAGGCTTCGGGCACCACGCGGTAGTAGACCCAGGATGCGCGGCGTTCGCTGGTGACCAGCCCGGCCTCGCGCAGCACCTTCAGGTGGTGGGAGATGGTGGGCTGGGTGACGTCGAGTCCGTCCGAGACATCGCACACGCACGCTTCCCCGCCGGCGCGTGCGCCGATCGCCGACAGCACACGCAGCCGCACCGGGTCGGCGAGGGCTTTGAACATCACCGCCAATTCGGCGGCTTCGCCGCTGGTCAGCGCCCGGCCGATGGTTTCTGTGACCTGGCATCCGGCCTGTTCGGCAACCGGTACCGCGACATCCACCCGTTGATTAGACACACGTCGATATTGACCGAAATCGATATCGAGGGCAAGTGAATTCTGGGCGACGGCTCCGGGCGCGGAACCAGAAAGGGGTTATCCGGTTGCGGTGTGGGCCGGGCGGGTGAGTGCAGCGAGTGGCTTCTCGACAGGCGCACCATCCGGCGGCGTCGGCACCCCCGGAAGCGGCGCCTACCACGGGAAAGCAGGCTCGATCGGTTCACTCGTATGAGTGAGTAGAGAGTTCCATCGACCCCCTTGCATGTCCGACACGCCTAAAGCTACTGTTATGCAAATGGTCAGTCCTAATGACCACAAGTTCTCGCAGCTCACCGCAATGGAAGGACACCAAGTCTGATGACCGAGTTCACCGACATCACCTATGAGGTCGACAACGGGCTGGCGTGGATCACTATCAACCGGCCGGAGCGCTACAACGCATTCCGCGCGCAGACCGTCGACGAACTGGTTATGGCGTTCAAGCGCGCCTGGGCCAGTAGTGAGGTCGGTGTCGTCGCACTGACCGGCGCCGGTGACAAGGCGTTCTGTGCGGGCGGCGACCAGAAGCAGCGTATGGAGACCGGCGACTACGGCCCGTCGGCGAGTGGCCTGTTCGAGGTGGACGCCCTGCACCGGGTCATTCGCGATACCCCCAAGCCCGTCATCGCGGCGGTCAACGGCCTGGCGATCGGCGGTGGCCATGTCCTGCACGTGCTGGCCGATCTGACTATCGCCGCCGACACCGCACAGTTCGGCCAGAACGGTCCGCGCGTCGGTTCCTTCGACGCCGGCTTGGGTTCGGGTTATCTTGCCCGCGTCGTGGGCGAGAAGCGAGCGCGGGAAATCTGGTTCATGCTGCGCCGGCTGTCCGCCGAAGAAGCGCTGGACTGGGGTCTGGTGAACAAGGTCGTGCCGGCCGCCGATCTCAAGGCGGAGGTGCGGGCCTGGGCAGACCAGATGCTCGACTTCTCACCGACCGCCCTCAAGGTCCTCAAGCAGTCGATGAACACCGACACCGAGCACTTCGTCTCGATCGGCACCATGGCCTACTCCACCCTGGCGATGTTCGGTGAAACCCCTGAAGCTCAGGAAGGGATCACCGCCTTCAACGAAAAGCGCAAGCCCGACTTCTCCCCATACCGGGGGAAGTGAGTTGCTCTTCACATCCGAACAGTGTGAGTTCGCGGCGGCGGTAGCCGAGTACTGCCGCCGCCGACTCGCGACAGTCGCCCAGCGCGACGCGGTCACAGCCGGCGGAACGCTGTCCAACAGCCCCGAGGTGCTGGCCGACATGGCCCGCAACGGCTGGCTGGGCGTGTCCTTGCCTGCCGAATTCGGGGGTGGTGGTGCGGGGTTCGTCGACGAATGCATATTCCTCGAGGAATCCTCGCGGGGTCTTGCCCCGATCACCGGATACTCGACCGGCCTGACCGCGGCGCAAACCTACCTGCGGTGGGGCACCGACGAACAGAAGAAGACCATCGTCGCCAACCTCGTCGCCGGGCGCCTCGAAGCCATCGCGCTCAGCGAGCCCGGCGCCGGATCCGACCTGGCAGGCCTGCGAGTCAGCGCGCGACGCGACGGCGACCGCTACCTGATCAACGGCCAGAAGACGTGGATCTCAGCCGCACACGTGGCTGAACATATCATCGTCCTGACCCGTGAAGACAGCTCGGGCGGCAAACATCAAGGCATGACGCTGCTGATGGTGCCGACCGACGCACCCGGCCTCACCATCCGCGCTATCGAGACGATGGAAGCGCATACGTGCAACGACGTCTACTTCAGTGATGTCGAAGTACCCGCCTCGGCGGTCGTGGGCGAACCCCGCAACGCGTGGAAACAGCTCATGCGCGGGCTGAGTATCGAACGCCTGATCATCGCCGCGATGAGCATCGGCGGTGCGAGACGTGCACTCGATGATGCGGTTGCCTATGCGAGGGAACGTGAGCAGTTCGGCCGCCCGCTCGCCACCTTCCAGGCCCTGCGGCATCGTCTCGCCGATCTGGCCACCGACATCGAGCTGGCGCGCACGTTCGTCTACGACGTCGCGACGAAGATCGACGCCGGTCTGGAGGACGATCTGGCTCGCGAGAGCGCCATGGCGAAGATGCGTTGCACCGAAGTTGCCAAGCACACGACTCTCGAGGCGATGCAGATGATGGGCGGCTACGGGTACGCCCGCGAATCCGGCATGGAGGGCCAGGTGCGGCGCGCCCTCGCACCGCCGATCTACGGCGGTACCAATGAGATCCAGCGCGAAATCATCGCCAAACACATCGGCTTGTGAACAGGCCACCGGCTCGAATCATCGAACAACGAGGTGCATTGATGACCGATACGACCTTCTCCCCGAAGCTGTTGTCCGGCAAGAGGATTCTGATCACCGGCGGCGGAACCGGGCTCGGCCGCGGCGTGGCGCGACATCTGGTCGAACACGGAGCCGAGGTTCATTTGTGGGGCCGTCGTGCGGCGGTCCTCGCCGAGGCAGCCGAGGAAGCGTCCGCCGCCCGCCCCGGGGCGGTTCTCTTTCATACCGTCGACGTCCGCGACTACGACAACGTCGATGAGACGATGGGCCGGATCTGGGCCGAACACGGTCCGTTAACCGGTGTGGTCAACAATGCGGCTGCCAACTTCATCGCCCAGACGAAGGACCTGAGCCCCCGTGCGTTCCAGGCGATCACCAGCACGGTGATGAACGGCTCGTTCCACACCACCCACGCCGCCGGCAAGCGCTGGATCGCCGACGGGCTGCCCGGCAGCGTGTTGTCCACGCTGACCACCTGGGTGTGGACCGGATCCGCATTTGTCGTGCCGTCCGCGATGGCAAAAGCGGCCGTGCACTCGATGACCATGTCGCTGGCCGTGGAGTGGGCCAAGTACGGCATCCGAGTCAATGCGCTTGCCCCCGGCCCCATTCCGACGGATTACGCGTGGGAAATGCTGAACCCGACCGATAAGTCGTCGGTCGGAGCGACGCAGGCCGACCAGATTCCGGCCGGGCGAACCGGGACCATCGAGGAGCTGGCCAACCTGACGATGTTCTTGCTGTCGGACGCGTGCGACTACCTCACCGGGCAGACCATCGCCATGGACGGCGGACAGATGCTCGCCGGGCCCGGCACCTTCGCCGGCTTGAACACTCTCACCGACGCCGACTGGGAGCAGATCAAGGAAACCAGTAAGGCGGCCTCCGCATCGAGCAAGGCCCAACGAACCGTGTGAGTCCACCACAGCTCACGAACAGAGAGGGTGCGCATCCACAAGATGCGCACCCTCTCTGTGTGTGCGTGGGTGTCCGACCGACGCCGTTCGACAGCTCCTCGGACCGTCCCGCTGCCGCCGGTCAGATCGACGGGCGGTACTCGTAGGTGCTGCTGCGGGTGAGCGCGAATTCGAGAATTCCCGTACCCAAGACATTTCCGAGAGTGAAGTGGCACAGCCGGTCCGTGAGCGCCGAATCGAGCGAGCGCGGGGTCACCGAGCCATCGAGGGGGTACCGGTCCGATTCAACCTGATCGATTCCCGACGATCTACCGTGGTGGCCGCCGTAGCCGGCGCCCGCCATGAAGCCGCCACCGGCGCGCGCGTCGGCGTGCACCGAATAGCGCTCCCCCGCCGCCGTGTCGACCTGGACCTCCCCTTCGATCAGATCGAGATCGGGGCTGAACACCAGCGCGTGACGGACATCGATGATCGGATCCAGGCGGCCGTTCTCGTGCATGACGGCGCCTTCGAGGAGAAGCCGGTCGTGCGAACGGGTTTCGACCAGCAGGAAGCCGATCGAGAAGTCCGGGAACTGCGCTTGATACCAGATGTGCAGGCCCTGCCCGCCCGCCATCGTGCGTACGCCCCGGGACCGATCGCGCTGTCCGTACCATCCGTCCACCGACTGCTGCCGGCCGGCGATGGTCAGCGTGCCCTCGTAGCGGCCGGACTGGAACAGGTGGTCGAAGGAGGTCCGTTGCGCGGAGGTGTTGGTGACCGCGACCTCACCGAACCAGGCGGGGGTGCGGGCCCGCCAGGTCAGATCGAATTCGGTGTCTATCTCGTTGGGGCCCAGGCGTAGTCGCCACCGCTGATTGGGTTCGAGCACCTCGAAGCGGAAGGGGCCTGCGCCGTCTCGGTCCGTGGCTGAGAGCCGACTCGAAAACCGCAGGTTGCGTTGTTCGGTCTCGCCACTCACGACGACGAAACCATCGACCGTGTCCTTGGGCGGATAGATCCCGAAGCCCATGATGACCGACGGCGCCGTGGCATCGACGGGGTGCATGTTGAACATGAGTCGATCGAAGAAGCCGTCCGGAAGATCGGTGACCTCGGGTCCGACGAGTGGATCGTGGAAGGTGTCATTGCATGTGTTCGTCATCGAAAACTCCTTGTGGTTCGCGTGCACCGCGGATATCGCGCCGCTAGGCCGTTGCGCCGAGACCCGCGAGGCCGGCCGCGTGACGCGCATCGTCGAGGAAGCTCTGTACCAGCGCGGGATCGGAATAGTAGGGATCACCGATTCCGTCGAGAACGCGCCGGCGGCTGTATTCGTACAGGACGGCAAGCTTCCAGAGCGCCAGCGTCGTATACCAGGCAAGGTTCTCGAGATCTCGTCCGGTGCGCGCGTGGTACCGCTGTGCGAGTTCGGCTTTGGTGGGGTAGCCGGGTTCCAGCATGGCGGCGCTGAGCTGGGCGGTCGGATTCATCGGCCGGCCCGGCTCCGGGACCGTCGCGAGAAGGTAGCCGACATCGAGCAGCGGATCACCGATCGTGGCGAGTTCCCAATCGAGCACCGCCGCGATGCGGCCCGGGGCTTCCGGGGCGAGAACCACGTTGCCGATGCGGTAGTCGCAGTGGATGAGTGTCGCGCCCGATTCCTCGGGGGTGTTCGCCTCGAGCCAGGCGTCGATATCGGCGAACTCCGCCGGGGGATTTCCCTCGGCGTCGGCGACGAGGCGGCGCATCCGCCGAAGGTGCCTGGCGTTGAAGCCTTCCGGACGACCCAGGCGTTCCAAACCGACGGCGCGCCAGTCCACTTCGTGGAGACTCGCCAGGGTGTCGATCATGCTGTGGCCGACGGCACGTCGTTGCTCGGCCGTGTCGAGCGGCGCGGGTGTGCGTGTGGTGACGACCGGGCCTTCGGCGAAGCTCATCACGTAGAACGGCACGTCGAGGACCTCGCCCGCGGCGGCCACCGCGAGAACCTCGGGTACCGGCACCCCGGTCGAGCGCAACGCTTGCAGAAGCGTCGCTTCCCGGAGCATGTCGTTGGCGCCCGGCGGAATCGGCGGGGGCGGGGGCCGGCGCACGACCACACCGGCGGTGCCGTCGCTGACCAGGTAGGTCAGGTTCGAGTGGCCGTCGCCGATGGCCTTGGTGGTGATCGGGCCGGCGAGAATGCCGCGGTTTTCGAGAAACTTCCCCAGCGCTTGCCGGGTGTCGGAAGTCCATTCCCATGCCATATCCGCGCTCACCGTCCGGAGAACTGTGGCGCGCGCTTCTCCTTGAAGGCCGCCAGCGCTTCGGGCATATCGTCGGTCCGGGTGAGTAACGCTTGCCCGCGGTTCTCGAGTTCGAGAGCTGCCTCGTAGGAACCGATTTCGATATTGCGCTGGATCGCACGCTTGGACATGCGCACACCGCCGGGTGAGTTCTGCGCGATCTGGCGAGCCATGGTGAGCGCTTCGTCGAGTAGCCGTTCCGAGGGAAAGACGTGGTTCACCAGGCCGATACGCAACGCTTCGTCCGCTTCGACGATCCGTGCGGTGTAGCCGATCTCGGCCGCTCGCGCCGGACCGACCAGTCGCGCGAGATTGAACGAGGTACCGAGTTCGCCGATCGACAGGCCGACCTTCACGAACGCCGCGCTCATCTTGACCGTCGGTGCCGCCAGGCGGATATCGGCGGCGAGCGCCAGGGCCAGGCCGCCGCCCGTCGCCGGCCCGTGGATGGCGGCGATGACCGGGAACGGCAGATGGCGGATGGATTGGATTCCGCCGGTGGCGGTTTCCTGGAATTTCAGAAACTCCCGGACGCCCATCTGGGTGATCACATGAATTTCGTTCAGGTCGAATCCGGCGCAGAAGGCGCGCTCACCCGCACCCGTGAGAATGAGCGCGCGCAAGCCGCTGTCGCGCAGGGCTCGCCCGGCCGCGAGGTGTTCGTGGAACATCGTCACGGTTTGCGAGTTCATCCGCTCGGGCCGGTTGATTCGCAGGATGCCGATGCCGGGCTCGGCCTCCTCGAAGGTCAGCGTCTGCAGATCGGGAAAAGCAATGGTCATTGTCGGGCCTCGCCTCGTGTCGTCCAGCTGTGCTATTTGCCCTCGAAGACGGGCGCTCGTTTTTCCTTGAAGGCGTTGAGCGCCTCCGTCATATCCGGACTGCGAGTCAACAGCGCCTGCCCCCGGTTCTCGAGCTCGATAGCCGCGGCATAAGACCCGACCTCGAGGTTGGCTTGCAGAGCTCGCTTGGACAACTGCACGCCGCCCGGCGAATTCGCGACGATCAGTTCGGCCAGGGCGAGCGAGTCGGCGAGCACGTCGTCGGTGCTCACCGAGTTCACCAGGCCCAGTTCGCCGGCCTCGGCCGCCGCGACAACCCGTCCGGTGAAACAGATCTCACTGGTCTTCGCCGGCCCGATCAGCCTGGTGAGCAGCCAGGACGTGCCCAGGTCACCAGCGGACAGTCCGATTCGGGCGAAGGCGGCGTTGAACTTGGCCGCCGGTCCGGCCAGCCGGATGTCGGCGGCCAGCGCCAGCGCCAGACCGCCTCCAGCGGCGGGCCCGTTCACGGCGGCGATCACCGGAACGCGCAGCGAGCGAATGGCGGTGAGTGAGCGTGCGGCGCGCTCCTGCTGATCCAGCATGCCCAGAGCTCCCAGGCTGGGGAGCTCGTCGGCATCGGCGAGGTCGTATCCGGAACAGAACGCCTTGCCCGCACCGGTCAAGATGACCACGCGGCACTCGTCTTCGGTCTCGAGCCCCCAGGCGAGGCGCTCGAGTTCGACGAACATGGTGTTGGTCATCGCGTTGTAGCGCTCGGGGCGATTCAGCGTGACCACCACGATGCCAGGTTTCACCTCCTCGGCGAGGAGGGTTTCGAAACATTCTTCCAGGGTCTTCATCTGCACTCCTCGCGCGAGCGGGTCAGGGGTGGGGTGGGTCTACCGGAACCGCGGTGCACGCTTCTCGACGAAGGCGGTGATGCCTTCGGCGGCCTCACCGTCCTCGAACAACGCTTGGATCTGATCGACCTCGTAACGGGCTCCTTGAACGAGCGGCAGGTCGAATGCCGCGTCGACAGTGCGTACGACAGACAGCTGAGCGGGCAGCGAAGGGCCGAGCAGTTCACGCGCGAATACCAGCGCGGCCTCCGTCGCGTCGCCCGCGGTCAGGCGGTCCACCAGACCGATTCGGTACGCCTCCTGCGCGTCCACCTGCCGGGCGGTCAGCATGATGTCCAGCGCTCGCCCCCTTCCGACCAGGCGCGGGAGTCGCTGCGTGCCGCCTGCGCCCGGAATCAACCCGAGTTTGACCTCCGGCAGCCCGAACTTCCCGCCGGGCCCGGCCACTCGCAGGGTGGCTGCCATCGCCAACTCGAGACCGCCACCCAGCGCGACGCCGTCCACGGCCGCGATCGAAAGCCAGGGCGCCGCGGCGAGGCGATCGTTGACCGCACGCATGCGGTCACCGTATGCCGTGAAGGTCTCGGCATCGATCGTCGAGAGGTGTTTGATGTCGGCCCCGGCCGCGAAGAACCCCGGCAGGGCGGACCCGATCACCATCACCTTCACGTCGCCGGCCTTCTCGGCGGCGTCCATCGCCCGATGCATCCCGTCGAGCAGCGGCAATCCCAGCGCGTTGGCAGGTGGCCGCCGCAACGTCACCGCCGCGATTCCGGGTTCCACCACTTTCCAGGTCACCACATCCTGCGCCCGCTCTGTCACGTCGTCCTCGCATTCGCCCGACTCGTCAACACCGCCGTGGCCCGACTTCCTCACCTTGGAAGCTATCCAGCCCGCAGCGCAAAGTCAACCATTATTTTGGTATGACCATACTACAGGTGGGTTGCGGGGCGCTCCGAACTCGCATGGCAGGACGTTTTGCTGATAGATTAGGTACGACCAAATACGCAGAAAGCAGGTAACAATGCCCGAGTCGCCCTCGTCTAGCACGGTTGCGCGACACCCGGTCCGGCTGCAGCCGATGCAGGTGCCCAAGGCGTCGGACGTTCTCGCCAATGACCTGCGCGAACGGATCCTGCGTGGCGAGTTCCCCTCCGGTACCGCGTTACCGCCGGAGCGCGAGTTGGTCACTCAGACGCAGATGAGCCGGACCACGGTCCGCGAAGCTCTCCGGATTCTCGAGGTTCAGGGCCTGGTCGTCATCAAGACCGGCCGCTCCGGCGGCGCGTTCGTGCAACAGCCCGGCGGCGCCTCGGTCGCGTCGTCGGTGAGTCTGCTCATCCGGGGCCAGCAGTTGCGATTGACCGACCTGCTGGAGACACGCGAGGCTATCGAGCCCGCATGCGCGGCGCTGGCGGCGAAATACCGTACCGATGACGATCTGGCCGCGCTCGATGCCGTCAACAAAAAACTCGGCGATCTCGACATCCCCCTCGAGGAGTTCCTGCAGGCCAACGTCGATTGGCACGTCGCGGTGGCGGTCGCCAGTCACAACGAATTGTTGACCGGTTTCATGACAGCGCTGTCGAACGCGATCTACAACTCGACCGAGAACACGGCGTTCGTCAATGACGAGGTGCGTAAAACGACCTACCGGGCGCACAAGACGGTCACCGACGCCATCCGCGCCGGCGACCCGACAGCCGCGACGCGACGGATGACCAAGCACGTGCACGGTTACGCCGAAGCTGTCGTCCAGGTCGAGGAGCGGACCGAAATCGAGCTGCGCGAAGCCTGAGAGCCGGAGCCTCACGCAGCTCGGGCCTCACGCCCCGCCTGTGTTCGCCAGATGCATTCGCAGGCCGGCCAGGATCTCGGTGTTGATCGCGCGAGTTTCCTGATCGCTGAGCCCCCAAGGCGGAGCGACCAGGTCGAGATGGTCGAAGCCGTCCGGCAGCGCCGCCAGCGCCGCCGGAAATTCGGACGGACTACAGGCTATCGCGATGGCGTCGATCATCTCGTCGGTCACGGCGTTGATCAACGCCTCGTTGTCGCGCTCTCGAGCCGCTCGGCGGATCTTTTCCTGCGCCGCGCTCCAACCGTGCAGGGCGAACAGCCGGTCGTAGACTCTCGACGCGGCGTACTGGCCGATGGCGTAGGCCGCCTGGCGCCGCGCCAGGCCGACATCGTCATTGATCGCGCACATCCGGATGCCCATGATGGTCACCTCGCGCGGATCGCGACCGGATTTCGCCGCGCCGGTAGCGATTTCGTCCGCGACGGGTCCGCGAACGTACTCGGCGGTGAACATCGGGTGACCGACGAGACCGTCGGCGAGTTCGCCCGCCGTTCGAAGCATCAGCTTGTTCACCCCGGCGATCCAGATCGGTATTTCGGGCCGGATCGGTTCCGGCACATCTGATGTCGGTGAAATGTGCACATGGTAGAACTGCCCGTCGTGGTGGACCGGCCTTTCGTGCAGGTGCCACAATGCCTTGAGCACGGTGAGAAGTTCGGCCATCCGCGCGGCGGGCGCCTCGCCGGGCACACCGTGCCAGGCTTCCATCATCTTCGGCGTGCCGTTGCCGATTCCGAGAATGATTCGGCCACCGGACAATTCATCGAGGTCACGCGCTTCGGCGGCCCACATCAGGGGGCTGCGTCCGACTCCGTAGGCGATATTGGAGCCGATGCCGATCGTGCTGGTGCCGACGGCCAGCGCAGCCATCGGCACGGTGGCCGAGCGGCTGTAGAGCTCGCTCGTCCATACCGCTGCACAGCCGATTTTCTCTGCCTCACGCGCGAATTCGGTCATTGTCGCGAACCGGTCGGGTCCGCGGCCGACGCCGAAGGCGTTGACCCCGAATGTGCTCATCTCGGTGTTTCCTTCCGATATATCAGGCCCGGCGCGGAAACCGCTCGAACTCGGGTCGCCGCTTGGCTTTGAAGGCTTCTCGCCCTTCTTTGGCCTCTTCGGTGGCGTAGAACAGCAGATTCGTATCGTGCGCGAGCTGTTGAATTCCGGCCAAACCGTCTTCGGCGGCGTGAAAACTGGCTTTCATCAGGCGCAGCGCCATCGGCGACAGTTCCATCATTCGCCGGCACCACGCGAGCGTCTCCGTCTCGAGGTCGGCGAGGGGTACCACGGTATTGACCAGGCCCATCTCCAGCGCCTCGGTGGCGTCGTATTGGCGGCAGAGGAACCAGATCTCCTTGGCCTTGCGCACGCCGACCATATCGGCCAGCAGACCGGCGCCGAACCCACCGTCGAATGAACCGACCTTCGGCCCGACCTGACCCAGTCGAGCGTTGTCGGCGGCGATCGTGAGATCGCAGACGATCTGCAGGACATGCCCCCCGCCCACGGCGTAACCGGCGACCATCGCGACGACCGGTTTGGGCAGGCGACGAATCTGGACCTGCAGGTCGGTCACGTGAAAGCGGCCCACCGCACCCGGATTGTCCGGGTCAGTCAGATAGCCCGTATCGCCACGGACTCGCTGGTCGCCGCCCGAGCAGAAGGCCTTGTCGCCCTCACCGGTCAGCACGATGACGCCGATGGACGGGTCTTCACGCGCGTGGGTGAGGGCGTCGGCGATTTCGATCAGGGTCTGCGGCCGGAAGGCGTTGTGCACCTCCGGCCGGCAGATGGTGATCTTGGCGATGCCGTCTGCCGTGCGGGAGTAGTCGACGTCCTCGTATCGCCGGACGGTCGACCACTCCCCCGAATTGTCGTCCACCGCGTTGCTCACGCCATGGTCAGGCCGCCACTGACCGACAGGGTCTGGCCGGTGATATAACCGGTCTCGTCCGAAGCGAAGAATGCGACGGCCGCGGCGATATCGGACGGCAGCGCCAGCCGCTTCATCGGGACCGCGCGGGTCATGCCGCCGAGTACCTTGTCGGCGTCCTGGCCGGAGTTGTTCGCGAACTTGCGCAGCGCCGGGGTGTCGGTCGGTCCGGGGCAGACAGTATTGACGGTGACGCCCTTGGTGGCGACCTCACGCGCGAGGGTCTTGGTGAACGCGATGATGCCGCCCTTGGCTCCCGAATAGACGGCCTCGAGCGAGGACCCGACACGGCCGGCATCCGAACCGATATTGATGACACGGCCGAAGCCGCGCTCGATCATGCCCGGCACCACGGTGTGGTTGACGCGCAGCGCACCCTTGAAGTTGATATCGAGGATCTTGTCCCAGAACGCTTCGTCGGTGTCGAGGAACCTCATGAAGTCGTCCCAGCCGGCATTGTTGACCGCGATCTCGACCGGACCGAAGCTCTCGGTCACCTGCGCGACCGCGGCCCGCACCGACTCGGTGTCGGTGACATCGATCGGCACGGCGATCGCCTGCCCGCCGGCGGCGACGATTTCCTTCGCGGTCTGCTGTGCCACTTCGTGATTCAGATCGGCGACGGCGACCCTGAAGCCGGCCTCGCCGAGTTTGCGCGAGATACCCTCGCCGATTCCCTGGGCGCCGCCGGTGACGAGCGCTACGCGATTGCTCATGAAGGTCGATTCCTTTCGGTAACAGTGTGTTTGGGTAACAGCGTGTTTCGATGACAGGTGGTCGATGACGTCAGGATGCGAGCCGGGTCGCGCTCGCGAGTTCGTCGCGGAACTCCGGAGCCGCGACGTCGATCAGACGGCGGCGACGCTCGGCCAGCGGTTGGCCTCGCAGATGCGCGACGCCGTGTTCGGTGACCACGCAGTCGACATCGGCGCGTGCGGTGGTGACCACGCCTTCGTCCAGGCCGAATTTGATGGACGACCGTCCACGCATGGTCGATCGGAGTGCGATGATCGATCGCTTTCCCGTCAGCGCGGCGGCACGGGCAAAATCCACTTGGCCACCCACTGCACCCAGGTAGGTGCCTCTGCTCATCTCCGCGCCCACCTGCCCGGTCAGGTCCACTTCGATCGCGAAGTTCACCGCCACGAGCGAGTCCAGGCTCGAAAGCACTTGTGGTGCATGGGTGTAGCTGGTCGGCCGGAACAACACCGGGAGTTCGGCGATCCGGGAATACATATCGGCCGATCCCAATGCGGTTCCGGCGACAGAGAATCCGGCGTCGATCTTTTTTCTGTCCCCGGTGATCACGCCCTTGTCGATGAGCGCCAGCACGCCGTCGGTGATCATGCCCGTATGCACGCCGAGGTCGCGGTGCCCGGCGAGCGCGTCGAACACCGCCGCACCCAGGGAACCGATGCCGACCTGCAGTGTGTCGCCGTCGTCGATCAATTCGGCGATATGACCGGCGATGACTCGGTCGCTGTCGCTCGCCGGGCGGCGCGCTTCCTGCTGTAGTGGCCGGTCGGTGTCCATGGTGGCGGCGAAGCGGCTCAACGGGATTCGCGGGGAGCCGGGGACGGCAGGCATCTGTTTGTTGATCTCCGCGAACAGCAGCGGCGTGTGGGCGATCGCGTCGGCCATGTAGTCGACGCCGATTCCCAGCGAACACATACCGTCCCGGTCCGGCGGGGCTACCTGCACCAGTCCGGCGTCGCACGGCAGCCGGTGCTCGGCGAACATCCGGGGCAGCGCCGAGTAGTGGCACGGCACGACCTCGAGCTGGTCGGTGGCGCCGAGCTCGCGCAGGGCGCCCAGTCCGCCGTAGGAGACCATCGTGTCGGTCGGTGACATCGATTGCGCCAGTTGGTCGTTCCAGCTCAATCCGGTGAACAGCCGAAGTGGCCCGAGGCCGGGGGCCTGCGCGAGCAGCCGGTCGACGAGCGGGCGCGGCTCGGCGGCGGCCTGGCTCCACCAGACTCCCATCCCCGGTTTCAGTAGCCCGCCGAAATCGAGCATCAGTTCTCCCGCTCGATGAGTGTGCCCGTACCGAGCCCACCACCGCAGCACATGGTGACCAGGCCGAGGTGACTGTCACGGCGTTCCATCTCGGCGAGAATCGTCGCGATCAGCCGGGATCCGGTGGCGCCCACCGCATGTCCCAATGCGATCGCTCCACCGTTGACGTTGACACGGTCCAGATCGGGCTTCAGTTCGCGTTGCCAGGCGAGCACGACGGAGGAGAACGCCTCGTTCACCTCGAACAGGTCGATATCGGCGACGGTGAGACGATTGCGCTCCAGTAGTTTGTGCGTCGCCGGTATCGGGCCGGTGAGCATGATGATCGGATCGACGCCCACCGTGGTCTGATCCGCGATCCGCGCGCGAATCCGCAGACCGTGCCGCTCGGCAGCCTCGCGCGTGCACAGCAGCACCGCGGCGGCGCTGTCGCAGATGGGGCTCGAGGTGCCGGCGGTGATCCGTCCGTTCTCGGGACGGAAGACCGGCTTCAGCTTTCCCAGAGTGTGGAGTGTGGTCCCCGGCCGGACGGTCTGGTCGCCGGTGCGAACCTCCCCGTCGAGTTCCCATGTCACCATCTCCTCGTCGAAACGACCGGCGGCGATGGCCTCGGCTGCGAGGGTATGGGATCGCACGGCGAATTCGTCCATCTCCGTTCGCGAGATGTCCCAGCGGTCGGCGATCAGTTCCGCGCTCTCGCCCTGAGTCACGAAGTCGTAGCGCTCGCGCAGTGCGGGCGGCCACGGGTCGCCGTAGAGTTCGCTGATCTTGGCCGGCGAGTTCATCGGCACATGGCCCATGTGTTCGACGCCGCCCGCGATGACGAGGTCGTGCACGCCCGAAGATACGAGCGCCGCAGCGAAATTCACCGCGGTCTGGGCCGAGCCGCATCGGCGATCAAGCGTCGTCGCCGGCACCTCGGCCGGATAGCCGGCCTGCAACCATGCGTTGCGTCCGATATTGCGGGATTGCTCGCCGAACGGCGCCGTGCATCCGATGACGAGGTCTTCGACCACACCCGGGTCGATTCCCGTGCGTCCGATCAGGTCCTGGTAGCAGGACGCCAGCATCGCGTTGGGGTGGATATCGCGGAACCATCCCTTCTCGGGATGTGATTTGCCGATCGGTGTGCGCACCGCCTCGACGATGACGACCTCACGGCCCGAGGTCGCGAACGGTCCCGATACTCGTGTGCTCATCTCAGATCACCGTCCCGCCGTCGACCGGCAGCACCTGGCCGGTGATGTAGCCGGCGGCCCCGGAGGCCAGGAACACGAAGGTGGGCGCGATCTCGTCCGGATATGCCCAGCGCCCCAAGGGGATTCGCGCCAGGGTCTTCGCGGCGAGTTTCTCGTTGCTCCGGATGTTCTCGGTCATCGCGGTGGCCGCTAGCGGCGCCACCGCGTTCACGGTGATCGACCGCTTGGCCAGCTCACGGGCCAGCGACTTGGTGAGCCCGATGATGGCCGCCTTGGCGGCACCGTAGTTCGCCTGCCCGATCGTGCCGACCAGACCGGCCGCCGAGGTCACATTGATGATGCGCCCGGTGCCGTCGTCGGCGAGATGGTCGAGGGCGGCGTGGCTGCAGTGGTAGCTCCCCATGAGGTGGGTGTCGAGCACCTTGCGGAAGCGGGCCTCGTCCATCTTGGGAAACATCGCGGGAGCGATCACGCCGGCATTGTTCACCAGGATGTTGAGCTTGCCGTTACCCAGACGGGCCGCGGCGGCCACCGCGTCGCGGGCGTTGTCACCGTCGCAGACGTCCAGCGTGAACGGTTCCGCGATGCCGCCGGCCTTCGTGATGCGCTCGCTCACCGCGGTGGCCGCGTCCTTGTTGATGTCGGTCACCAGGACCGAGGCTCCCGCCGCCGCGAATGCCTCGGCGACGGCGGCTCCGACACCGCCGCCGGCACCCGTCACCAGCGCGGTACGCCCGTCGAGGCCGAAGACGCGCAGGCCGGCGGGGATCGCGATCTCAGCTGTGTTGTCGGTCATCAGTAGCTCCTCGGGAGGCCGAGTACGTGGGAGCCGAGGAAGTTCAGAATCATTTCCTGGCTGATGGGTGCAATGCGGGTCAGCCGCGCTTCGCGGAAGTATCGGGAGACGTTGTATTCCTCGGAATAGCCCATACCGCCGTGGGTTTGCAGAGCCCGGTCGGCGGCCTCGAAACCCGCGTCGGCGCACAGGTATTTGGCGGTGTTCGCCTCGCGGCCACACGATTTGCCGTTGTCGTAGAGCCAGGTGGCCTTGCGCAGCATCAATTCGGCGGCGTCGAGCCGGGCCAGCGAATCCGCGAGGGGAAATTGGATGCCCTGGTTCTTGCCGATCTGGCGGCCGAAGACCTCACGGTCGTTGCCGTATCGCACACCCGCACGTAGAGCGGCACGACCGATACCGAGCGCCTCGGCCGCAACCAGCATCCGTTCGGGATTGAGGCCGTCGAGGATGTAGGTGAAGCCCTTTCCCTCTTCGCCGACGCGGTCCTCGACCGGAATCTCGAGATTGTCGATGAACAACTCGTTCGAGGTCACCGCGTTACGTCCCATCTTCTTGATGGGACGAATATCGACCCTCTCGCGATCGAGGTCGGTGAGGAACAACGTCATGCCGTCGGTTTTGCGCGGTGAGTCCTCGAACTTCTGGGTGCGGGTCAGCAGCAGGATCTTCTCCGACTCGACCGCCTTGGAAATCCAGACCTTACGGCCGTTGACGATGTACTTGTCACCCTCGCGCCGGGCGAAGGTCGTGATTTTCGTGGTGTCCAGGCCCGCACCCGGCTCGGTGACACCGAAGCACACGTGCAGGTCGCCGCTGACGATGCGAGGCAGCGTGCGCTGCTTGAGCTCCTCACTGCCGTGCACGATCACCGGGTGCATGCCGAAGATCGACAGGTGCATCGAGCTGGCGCCGTTCATGCCGGCCCCGGAGGCGGCCACCTGTTCGAGCAGGATCGACGCCTCGGTGATGCCGTAACCGTGGCCGCCGTACTCCTCGGGCGTGGTGATTCCCAGCCAGCCGCCCTGGGCGAACGCGTTGTAGAACTCCGTCGGGAATTCGTGCTTCTCGTCCTTCTCCTGCCAGTACTGATCGTCGAACTTGGCCGCCAGTTCGGCGACCGCGTCACGAATCGTGACCTGGTCCTCTGTCAGTTCGAAATCCACACCCGTACTCCATCCATCTACTAAGGCAACTATAACAATGGACTGACCAAAAAGCCGAGGGGTTCAGTCCTGCCGAACCGGCTCGTCGAGCAGCGCCGCCGCGATTCGCTCGTTCCATACCGCCGGCGGGCCGAACATCGTCCGGTCGAGTTTGGCGCGCTTGTAGAACAGGTGCAGATCGTGCTCCCAGGTGTAGCCGATCGCGCCGTGCACGGTGAGCGCCGATTCCGCGAGGTCGGCGACTGCCGCGGTCACCTGCGCCTTGGCGACCGCAGCGGTGAGCGCCGCATCATCGACCCCGGCCTCCACCGCGGCCGCGGCATACAGCGCTGTCGAGTACGACGCTTCCACTGTGACCAGCATCTGCGCAGCCGCATGCTTGACTGCCTGGAAGGACCCGATGAACTGACCGAATTGCTTGCGCTGCTTGCTGTATTCGACGGCGAGCTCGAGCATCCGCTCGGCACTGCCCAGCGCATCGGCGGCCATCAGCACACCCGCCAGGGCCGTCGAACGCGCCAGCGACGACTCGTCGGCCGGCACGACGTCGAGGGCTGGTGCGGAAGTGAACTCGATGGTCCCCGTGCTTCGCGAGCGGTCCAGCAGTCGGTCTGCCTCGATGACGGCGTCCGACGCCGAAACTCGTGCCAGTCCGGTACCTTGCGGCCCGGCGACCGGCACGACGAAGACGTCGGCCGCGAGCGTCCCGACGACATGGCGGACAGTTCCGGTGAGCCGCCCGTCTTGCACGGGAAGCGGATCCCACGCCGGTACCCGGTCGGCACGGATTGCCGGGGCGAACCGCTTCGCGCCCGAAAGCTGATCGGCCAGCTCCGCCTCGGTGAGCAGCGGCGCGACCAGTGCCGCCGCCAGCCACCGCGAGTCGGGCACCGCGGATCGGCCGAATTCCCTTGCCGCCAAGGCCAACTCGAGGACGCCGCCACCTTGGCCCGCGACGCGCTCGGGGTAGCCGACTCCCCACCAACCCTCTTTGATCAGTGATTCGGTGAAGAGGTCGGCGTCCTCGCCGGACTGTAGTTTCCGGACGACGTCGGTCGGAAATTTCGCGGTGATCCACTCACGCAGGGATGCGGCGAACAGTTCCTGTTCCTCGGACAGTTCCCAATGCATCGCGTCTCCTCAGCTCGTACTCGTGCGATGCACGACATCTCGGATGGCGTCCACGGCCTCGGGATTCTCCGCACCAGACAGATCGCCGGGGTCGGTTCCGATGGCGGCGGCACGCACGGCGCGCCGCAGGATCTTGGCGGACCGGGTCTTCGGCAGAGCGTCGACGGTCCACACCTTCGCCGGGGCGAAAGGTTTTCCGACGCCGTCGGCTACCAGCTTGCGCAGCTCGTCGGACACCCCTGCGGTGTCGGCACCTTTTCGCGGGACCCAGAACGCCCACACGCATTCGCCCTTCTTCGGGTCCGGAATACCGACTGCCGCCGCCTCCGCGACGGCGGGGTGCGTCGTCAGCACCGACTCGACCTCGGCCGGCGCCAGCCGTTTACCCGCGACATTCATCACGTCGTCGGACCGGCCGAGGATGTACCACTGGCCGTCGTCGTCCACGCGGGCGTAGTCGCCGTGGCACCAGATCCCAGGGAAGGTGGACCAATAAGATTCGAGGTAGCGTTCCCGGTCGCGCCATACGCCGCGGGTCATGGCCGGCCACGGTTGCCGGCACACGAGTTCACCGATGCTGCCGCGCAACGACTTCCCGCTGTCGTCGACAACGTCGACATCCATTCCCAGCGACGGTCCGCCGAGCGAGCAACTCGGAATCGGCTCCACCGGGTAAGGCGCGAGGAACGAGCCACCGACCTCGGTGCCGCCGGAGAAATTGATCACCGGAATCCGGCCGCCGAAAACGGTGTCGGCAAGCCAGTCGTAGGAATCGGGATCCCAGGGCTCGCCAGTGGATCCGAGGACATGCACCGAACTCAGGTCGCGGGTCGCTATATCAGCCGAAGGCGTCGACTTGAGCGCCCGGATCAGAGTCGGCGAGACGCCGAGCATCGTGATCTTGTGCCGCTGCACCAGATCCCACAACCGGCAGGTGTCCGGAACATCCGGCGAACCTTCATAGAGCAGAAGCGTGGCACCGTTGGCATGGGTGCCGAATGCCGCCAGCGGGCCCATTACCCAGCCCATGTCGGTGATCCAGCAGAAGGTGTCGCCTTCGTTGATATCGAAGGAGTAGGCGACCTCGGTCGCGACCTTGATCGTGAACCCGGCATGGGTGTGCACCGCGCCCTTGGGCTTGCCGGTCGTACCCGAGGTGTAACCGAGCATCAAGGTCTGCATGGCCGGGAACGGACGGAAATCGTATGCCGCGGCCGCCGAGTCGACCAGCGAGCTCCATCGCGTCACAGCGACATCCAGATCGGCGAAATCTGCCGCGCCACCGACATTTTCGACAGTGACGACCGAGCGCACGGAAGGTGTCTGTGCGAGCGCCTTGGCCAGCTCGTCCGCCATGGCGACCTTGCGGCCGCGGCGAATCGTGCCATCCGCGACGACGACCGCCTTGACCTCGGCGTCGTTCAGGCGCGAGGCGATAGCGGGAGCGGCGAAGCCGGAGAACAACGGAACGATGATCGCCCCGATCCCCGCCGCCGCGTAGCACGCGACTACGGCCTCCGGGATCATCGGCAGGTAGATCGCCACCGCGTCGCCTGCACCGATTCCCAGTTCGACCAGACCGGTCGCTACCCGGCCGACCTGTTCGGCGAGTTCGCCGTAGGTGAGCGCGTGGACCGACTGATCCTCGGCCTCGTGGACGATCGCCGGGCGGTCGGCGCTGTCGGAGAGCCAGCGAGTGATGCAGGCGTCGACCGCATTGAAGGTGCCGCCGACGAACCAATCCGGGAATTCGACGCCGTGCGACAGGTCGAGAACCGATTCGTACGGCGTCGCGAACGGGATACCGAGGTCGGTCACCGCCGCATCCCAGTACCACGGCACATCGGCGGTCGAACGCTGCCGCAATTCGTCGATCGAATCGATGCCGTGGGCACGCGCCAACCGCAAGACATTCGCCTGCTCGATGTAGTCCGGTGTCGGATTCCACACGTAGCTGCTCATCGTGCTGCCTTTCTCAACCGCGGGGCATTCCGAGCACGCGCTCGGCAGCGATGTTGCGTTGGATGAAGGTCGATCCGCCGGCAATGGCCGTGCCGCGCGCCTGGTAGGCGAGCCGCAACCAGCGCTGCTGATCCGCGTCCGCGCTCTCGCCATCCTCGGCCAGACCGAATTGCCCCCCGAATTCGGTCATTTCGAGGCCGAAGTCCGCAATGTCTTCGACCAGCGGGCAGAAATACAACTTGCCGATCGAGGTGACCGGGCCCGGTGGTTGCCCGGACGCGGCACCGGTGATGACCCGTTGCCCGATGAGGTAGTGCGTGAGGGCGCGGCCGTAGAGATCGGCGATACGGTCGCGGATTTCGGGCTTGCCGCTCAACGGGTTGCCCTCATCGTCGGTCTTGCGCTTGACCTGTTCGATGAGATCTCTGACCGCACCGGTGGTGTTCACCCGGCCGGTCGCGATACCGACGCGCTCGAATGCCAGCGTGCCCATCGCGACCTTCCAGCCGCCGTCGACCTCGCCCACCACGGCGCTGTCAGGCAGAAAGACATCGTCGAGGAACACCTCGTTGAACTCGGCCTCGCCGAGCATGTGCGCCAGCGGGCGCACCGTCACACCCTGCGACGACATCGGCAGCAGGAAGTAGGTGATGCCCTTGTGCCGATCACCGCCGCCGGTGCGCGCCAGCAGGATCGCGTTGTCGGCGATCTGCGCGCGGGAGGTCCAGATCTTCTGGCCCTGGATTCGCCAGCCGCCGTCGACCTTGGTCGCCTTGGTACGCAGCGACGCGAGGTCGGATCCGGATTCGGGCTCAGAGAACAGCTGGCACCAGATCTCCTCCCCCTTCAGGATCGGCTCCAGATACCGCTGCTTCTGCTCGTCGTTGCCGTAGGCCACGATGGTCGGGCCGGCGAAATCATCCCCGATGATGTTCAGCCGCTCCGGCGCACCCGCACGATCCATCTCCTCGTTGAAAATGGCTTTGATCTTGGCATCGGCGCCCGCGCCACCGAATTCGGCAGGCCATGACAAGCCGGCGAGGCCGGCCTCGAACAGCTTGCGCTGCCAGACCGACCAGAAGGCGCGCTTGTCCTCCAGTCGTGCCGGTTCCGGCCACGGCAGACCCGGCAGTGTCTCGGTCAGCCAGTCACGAATGCGCGTTCGGAATCGCGCCTCGTCCGGCGAATCGCTCAGATCCATCTGAACCTCCACGTGTTTACGGACCAACGTTACAATAGGTCAGACCAAAAAATCCAGGGAGGTACCCATGACGAGCCCCTCGGCTCGGGAACTACCGGCCGGCACCGTCCTCGACGTCGTGTCGTTCGAGGTAGAGGCAGGCAAGATCAGGGAATTCGCTATCGCGACACATGCGCTCGACCCGGTTTATACCGACCGGGCGGCTGCGGCCGCCGCAGGATTCCCGAATCTGCCGGCGACCCCGACCCATGTGGTCGTCGCCGGCCATCACCGGAATCAGCAAGAGTTCGTGCGCGCGCTCGGCCTCGCCATCGAGCGCGTGGTCGTGGGCTCGGTCGAGTGGCACTACACTCGCCTGCCCGTCACCGGCGACAGCCTCACCGGAACGCGGCGCGTCGTCGACGACACCGTGAAAGAGGGCAAACGCGGCGGGACGATGCGATTGGTCACCCTCGAAACCGTGTGGGCCGACAGTTCGGGCGGCACAGTCGTCACCCAACGCGAAGTTCTGATCGAAAGGGACGCACGATGACCCGAACCCCGGTCACCCTCACCTCGGGCCAGCAACTCGCACCCCGGCACATCGGGCCGATCACCCAGACCGACATCGTCCGATTCGCCGGCGCGGGTGGAGATTTCAACCCGCTGCACCACGACCCCGACTACGCGATCCGAGCCGGACTGCCCGGTGTCATCTCGATGGGCCAGATGCAGGCGGGCATGCTCGCCGCCTGGGTGGCCGACCTCGTACATGTGGAAAATCTGATGTCGTACTCGGTGCGATTCGCCTCGCCACTGCGCATCGGGGAGACACTCGAACTCGGCGGCCGAGTCGAATCGGTGGATTCGGCGACCGGCACCGCGGCACTGTCATTGGAAGCGAAATCCGCCGGTCGAGTGGTGATATCCGGCGTCGCGCAGGTGCGAATTTCGATGTCGCAGTAGAAGTGTGCGTGCGCGGTCCGCTCGCCGCAGTGCCGGCTTCGCCCAGGCTCCGGACTGCCGCATCCATTGCGGCAAGTCCGGAGCCTCGCGGCCGAGCCGGCCCGGACGAACTCGCAGGCACAGAGCGGATTCGCAGGCGCAGGGCTAGGGAACGAGGACGATCTTGCCGAAGGCGTCGCCCGCCTCCAGACGCCGGTGTGCCTGCGCGGCGTCATCGAGTGCGTAGGTCTCGGCGATGGTCGGCCCGGTGACCGCACCGGTCGAGACCAGATTCATCAATCCGCGAAAATCGTTCGGGCCGCCCATCGTCGTGCCCAGCAAGCTGTACTGGCCGAAGAAGAATTTCCGCACGTCCATGCTCACGTGTTCGGCGACATTGGCGCCGAGGACAACCAACCGGCCGCCCGGCCTCAGTGCCTCCGCCGACCGGTCCCACAGACCGACCGGATCGACGATCACGTCGAACCCGTTTCCGTTCGGGGACAGCGCCTTCGCCCGAGCCGGCCAGTTCCCGGCAGAATGCAGCACGCCACCGGCCGCACCGCTGTTACGGGCCCTGGCCAGCTTCGCCTCCGAGGACGCGGTGACGAAAGCCTGCGCGCCCAGCGCTGTCGCCAGCGACAATGCCATGGTGGACACGCCGCCTCCGGCGCCGATGATGAGCAGCGATTCGCCCGCTCCCAGCCCCGCCCGCGACACCAGCGCACGATAGGACGTGACACCCACGAGCGGTAATGCCGCCGCCTCTTCCCATGAGAAGCCCACCGGCTTGGGCGCCAGGCATTCCTCGGGCACACTGACCCGTTCGGCATAGGTCCCCGGCACACGGTCGCCCAGAATCTCGAACTCCGGCGCGGGCGCGTCCTGACGATCGCCCCAGAACAGCGACGGCAGAATCACCACCTCGTCACCGGTATCCGTGCGCACGCCGGCCCCGTCCGCGCCGGGGGTGTGCGGCAGTGGCGATCGGTACCGGCCGCGACGCACCAGCACGTCGTGCCAGTTCAACGCGCTGGCCCGCAATTCGACCGTCACCCAGCCATGACGGGCGATCGGCTCGTCGACCTCGCGCACGACCAACTGTTCCGGACCACCATAGTCCGACATCACGACCGCCCTCATGAGCTCACCCGTTGCACGATCACGGTCACGACCGCACACGCTTTGCCCGACGAGTTCTCGGCAGCCACCCGAACCACGGCGAGTGACCGACCGCGGTGGATCACGTCGGCACGGAATGTCGTGACCTCAGCTGCGTTGCCGGGACGAACGAACGCGATATCGATACTCGCACTACGGAGGTCGCCGGACGCGTCGAGCGCCGACATGGCGGCGAACTCCGATGCACAGATGAGGATTCCGCCGTGCACACTGCCCATGCCGTTGGCTGCCCACGCCGTAGCGGGCAGATCGACAACTCCACGGGCGCGCTCACGAATGCCCAACGCCTCCCGGATGGGGACGTCGTCAGCAGGTATGTCAAAAGTGATGGCCGGGGCTGTGGGCGGCCCGTCGACCTGCACCAGATGCGATCGCTGAGTGACCAACCCGATGACCGTTCCATCCGCATCGGATATCACACCGCGGGTCGCGCCACCCTGCTCGTCACGAGCCAACAGTTCGCCGGTGACCGTCAGCAGTGAGCCGTCCACCGGCGGGTCTGCGAGAAAGTCGAGGCGGATCCCCAAGCTGACCGGCCACCGGTCCCGTCGCGACCCCGCCGCGACGACATAGCCGGTGACATCGTCGAGCGGCACCGCCAGCGCGCCGCGGCTGAACCCCACGATCGGATCCGCGAGCCAGGGTCCGGATTCGACCGCCAGTTCCGCGCGTTCCGGCGACAGCGTGACCGGCTTGACCCGGACCAGTGCCTCGGCTCCGCTGATCAGGAATTCCGGAGGGAACCCCGGGGCCGAGCCCGAACTCAACGGGCACCCGCCACCGTCGGTTGATTCAGCTCCGCGGCGATTCTCATCCGCAAAATGTGCTTCTGGATCTTTCCCGTCGCGGTCATCGGCAACTCGTCGACCGCGATGACGCGCTCGGGCGTCTTCTGAATGGCAACGCCACGATCGGTGAGATAGGTACGCAGTTGCTCGACCGTCGGAGCCGGGTGGCCTTCCTTGACCACCACATAGCAGCACACCTTCTCGCCGAGCCTCTCGTCGGGCATACCCACGACCGCGAGCGCGAGTAGGTCCGGGTGATCGGCCAGTTTGTCCTCGACCTCGCGGACACTGATGTTCATACCGCCACGAATCACGATGTCCTTGGTGCGGCCGGTCACCCGGACGAACCCCTGCTCGTCCATCACTCCCAGGTCCCCCGACCGCGAGAACCCGTCCGCGGTGAACAGTTCGGCGGTATCTTCCGGACGATTCAGATATTCGATCATGTGCGACGGGCCGCGATAAGCGATATCGCCTTCGACCCCGCGAGGAACCTCGTTCCCCTCCGGATCGACAATTCTCACTTCGGCACCGGGCAGAGCTGCGCCGTCGGATGTGATGGCACGCAGCGGATCTCCGCTGATGCGGCACGTAGTCGTGGTGAGATTCTCGCTGCGCCCGTACAGCGACAACACGTTCGTCGTCGGCAACTCGGCCTTGGCGTGCTCGACCACCGCCGCCGGAATCGGCGCACCGGCGCAGGTCCATACCCGCAGCGAAGACAGATTCGCCCCGGGATGTTCTTCGGCGGCTGCGATGAGAGTCTGCAGGAAGGTGGTCGCGGTGACGGCGGCGGTGCACCCGAACTTTTCGATCTCGGCCAGTCCTCGAACCGGATTCCACTCGGCCATCATGTGCGTCGCCGCACCGGCGATCAGCGGAATCAGCACACTTGTCACAAGACCGGTCGTGTGGGTGATCGGCGACGGACCGAACTGGACGTCGTTCTCGGTATGCCCGAACGCCACCGTCAGCGCACGCGCGCCGGAGGCATAGGTGTTGAACGTGTGCACGCATCCCTTCGGGCGCGAGGTGGTGCCGGAGGTGTAGACGATGACGAACGGGTCGTCCGGGTGCACGCGGACGTCGAGTTCCGCATCGATCTGCTGGGAATCGGCGTCACCGACGATCAGATCATCGAAGACCGCGACCCCGCGGCCGCTCAGCGATTCACGGACATCCTCCGGTGCGCGAACCGCGACGACCGTCTCGAGGGTGTCCGAACCTTCCCGAATCTCCTCGAACATCGACAAGTAGTCGAAGCCTTTGAACTCGAACGGCGCGAACGCGATCCGGATCGAAGCGTCCGACACCACGTGCGATACCTCGTCCTTCCGATAGATCGGCATGACGGGCACCATTACCGCACCGAGACGTGCTATCGCCGCCGCGACCACCACGAAAGCGGCCCAGTTGGGCAGCTGGACGGCGACCCGGTCACCGGCCCGCAAGCCACGCCGGTGCAGACCAAGGGCGAGCCGCTGCGAGGTGGTGTAGAGCTCGGCGAAGGTCAGCGCGTACACACCGTCGGTCACGAACACCTTGTCGGGATAGGTTTCTGCTCGCTCACGCAGCAATTCGGTGAAGTTCACGTCGGCCCACTGCCCACTCGCATAGAACTCCTCGATCTGTTCCGGAGTGTATCTGCCGAGATTCCGCTCGCTGGTCATTGGTGCCCATCCTCTATCGGTGTTCCACACACTTCGTCCAAAGATTAGAATGGTTGGACCGAATAGCACAAGTGGCCCGGCATGCTCGCGACGCGTCCAGCCGGATATATGAGCAGCTCAGCCTGCTTTTATTATTTGGAATGACCAAAAGATCCGCCGCCGGGGCCTTACCCACCCCCGAGGAGCAGGAATGACACCGGCCACACCTCACCTCCTGCCGCCACCAGCGACCCGCACGGCACAGCGGCCGAGCGCGGACACACGACCGTCGCCGGTCGCCGGAATCCTGGGATTCCGGCGACCGGCACACATCAGGGCCCAGTCACGAGCTTCGGAGGTGACCGACCAGGGCGAGGACCCGCTCAGCCTGCCTCAGGTGTGGAAGATCCAGCATCTTTCCATCCAACGCCACAGTCCCCACGTCGGCCGAGAAGGCGTCCACGACGCGGTGGGCATACTCCACCTCGTCGGATGTCGGAGTGAAGGCAGCATTGATCGCTTCGACCTGGCCCGGGTGGATGGCGATCCGGCCGCTGAACCCCTCGGCACGGGCACGACGAGACGATTCCGCGAGGCCTTCGTCGTCCCGGATATCCACATGCAGCGTCTCGACCGCCTCGACATCGGCGGCCCGCGCTCCCATGAGCGCCAGCGATCGCACGATCTGGTAAGTCGTCGCCCACTCGCCGGTCGGGCCCAGATTGGTCGAGGCACCCAGCGCCGCACTCAGATCCTCCGCACCCCAGGTGAGTCCGTACAGGCGGGCTATCCCGGCATCGGCGAATTCACCCAGCCGGAACGGCGCACGGGCGGTTTCGGTGGCGACGGGCAGCAGGCGGATGTCACCCACCGGCAGCCCGTGTGCGGATTCCAGCGCCTCGAGGTAGTGGTGCACACGCAACACGTCTGCCGGGCCGTCGATCTTCGGGATCATGATTCCGGCGGGTCGCGAACCGACGACGGCCGCCAGATCCAGGAGTCCGTACTCACTGTCGATCGGATTCATCCGGACCCAAAGCTGCGAACCGCTCGCATTCGATTCGGCCGCGACGAACTCCGATACGAGCTGCCGAGCCACCGGTTTACGGCCGGCGCTCACGGCGTCTTCGAGATCCAGAATGATCGCATCCGCCGGCGAGCCGGCGATCTTTCCGATCTTCTTCTCACTGTCGCCGGGAACGAAGAGGAACGAGCGGAGCGGAGCGGTCATTGCGGCTTCTTCCGCTGGAGTCCCGAGCGCTTGCAGGAGGCGACCAGCTCGTCGTGTTGATTGAAGGCTTGATGCAGGAATACGACGATGCCCTGGTCCGGCCTCGATTTCGAGTCACGCAACTCGAGCACTTCGGTCACGACATGCAGGGTGTCGCCGTGGAATACCGGTGCGGGAAATCGGACCTCGTCCCAGCCGAGGTTCGCCACCGCGGTTCCCAGGGTGGTATCCCCCACCGAGATCCCTACCATCAGCCCCAAAGTGAAGGCGCTGTTCACAATTCGCCGACCGAACTGCGTGCCCTTCATGTATTCCTCATCCAGGTGCAGCAACGCCGGATTATGGGTCATCGCGGTGAACAGCACGTTGTCCGTCTCGGTCACCGTTCGACGGATCGGATGCTCGAACCTCTGCCCTATCGACAACTCGTCGAACCACACACCAGCCACGTCGCCTACCTCCAACATCGACAGAAATTGTTATATGGTACGACCAAAGAAGCCAAAGGGTCAATCAGCCGCCGGACCACACCCGGCGCCGACTCCGGCGGTCGACGATCCGCCCCTGGATCCCTTTTTGGACATACCATATACCTGGTATTGTGTGCCTTGGATCACACGGCGCCGTCGTCGACGAACAATGCCGAACGTCGGTGATCACATGCGCAAGGAGGACAGTGCTGTGCAGTCGGCAACGACGCAGACTCACCGCGAAAGCGGCTCTCATGTCGCCGAACGTGCGTTCGCGCAGCTGCTCGACGCGATCGGGCCGGAGCCCGAACTGCTGCAGCTGCAGGAGTTCAATCCGAGCCTCTCGCTGGTGCGCGACTATGCCACCCGTGCGCTGCGCACGGGGTTGCCGTCGGTCGAGGTGACAGTCGAAGTCGCGACCGTTCTCGCGACGGTCGACAAGGCCATCCGAGCCGATGTCGCACGCCGAGTCCGCGTGCACAGCAAACAGTTCGGCGGTTTGACGCGCGTGATGCAAGCGATCGAGAACGCTCGCGGCGCGGCGATGTCCGGCGTCCTGACCCGCGAGCTGTGCACGTCACTGGCCTATGGCAAGGCCATGTACTCGGTGGTTTCGGGATCGTCGTGGGCGCCGGTAACGGTTTCGGTCAATCCGGAACTACAGGGCGATTTCGCTCCCTTGGTCGCGGCCGTGGACGGACGTTCGATTCCCCTGCGCGACGCGCCGCGCGAGGCGGAACTGGTTCGCCGGCGCCGCTCCTATGCGGTGGGACCGTGCGAGGTGAACCGGCACACCTACCGTCCGCTGCTGGACTTGAGCCGCCCGGCCGGATATCTCGCGGTCCCCATCGTCGTGGCGGAACGCGCGGTGGCGATCGTCCACGTCGACCGGCACGACAATGACCTCACCGAGGCGGACTTCCATCTGATCACCACCCTCGCGCAGGCCTGCGCGTTGTCGATGGAATCAGCGCAGCTTCGCGCGGCGATCAGTGAGCAGAACCGGCGGACGACGGCCGAGTTGGACAGACTACGCCGTGCATTGCGCGAGCTGGAAGACACCGGCGTCACGTTCGATGATGTGCAGCATCCTGACGATACTCGGGAAGTCACCGTATATGCCTCGCACACAACCGATTACACGGCAATACTCACCGCGCGCGAGTGTGACGTCCTGGCTCTGATCGCCACCGGCGCCACCAATGCCGCCATATCGCGGCGACTGTGTATTTCCGACGGAACCGTCAAATCTCACGTCCAGCGCATATTCAAGAAGATCGGAGTCGGCACCAGGGCCGAGGCCGCCGCCCTCTACGCCGGGCACCGCTCGCTGCAGGAACTATCGGCATGAGCCCTTCCCAGGGCGAGAACGAGGAGGTGGCGGCGGACACGATTATCGCCGCCATGCGCGAGGCCTCCGGTTCACGGTTGACCGACCTGGGACGACAACTCGCCGACCTCCTCGACCGAGAACAAGCGCGGCGAGACGACGAGATCGATCGCCTTCGTCGCACCGCGCAAAGCCTCGATCACGCCGTCGCGGAGCTCATGACCGCCACGTCCGGCACCGACCTGCTGCGACGAACCTGCCGCGCGCTGGCCGACATCTGCTCCGCCGAACGCGTTCTGGCCGCCACGGTCGAAAACGATCGAGCGGTCCCGGTCGCGACCGTCGAATCCCTCGGCGGGGCTACGACACCCGCGGCCTATCGCCTGCTTCCGGAATCAGTCGAGGCGCGCGTCCTCGAAACGGGCGCGGCGCTTGCCACCGATCAGCCGGCAGCCGAACTACGCGACCTGTTTCCCTCAGGCTGCACGGTCATGGTGGTGACCGTCGACGACACACCCACACTGATCCTCCACGTCGCGGGCAGACTCGCTGCGGCACAGCATGATTCGACGGCGCTGCTGCTCCAGGTCGCGGGCAGCTGCCTACGGCGGCTCGGATTGTCCGCCCGCAGAACCCAGCAGCTGAATCTCTTACGGGCCAGTGGAATGGCCCGCGAAAACCACGCCGAGACCGCCACTGCGGAGCCGGAGACGCTCCCCTCCCCGCCGGCGCCGTCGTGGACGGAACCGCTGACCGAACGAGAGAGCGAAGTCCTGCGGCTGATCGTCCGGGGCGCGTCGAACACCGCTATCGCCACCGAGTTGGTAATCACCGTGGATACGGTGAAATCACATGTCAAGCGCATTCTACGAAAGCTGGGGGCGACCAATCGCAGTGAATTGATCGCCCGCCATTCCGCAGCAGCCCTCACACGCCGTCCGATTGAGCCACCGTCACGGTGATCGTCCCCATATTCGCGTTCAGCACCAGCTGACAGGCCAGCCGCGAGCAGGGCCGAGCGCCATCGAGGAACTCGAGCAGATCCTGTTCCTCCATCGACGGTTCGTCGAACGCCTCAGCGGAGTCCCCCTCGATGTACACGTGGCAGGTCGCGCAGGAACAGCTACCGCCGCATTCGGCGACGATACCCGGCAGGTTGTTTCGAACGGATCCATCCATCACTGTCTGACCTGCGGGTACATCGACCGAACTGGCCGAGCCGTCGGGCAATTGATAGACAACGGTGGGCATCGGGTCCTCCTCGAGCAGATGAATGCTGACTGACCCCAGTTTGCGAAGCGCCGGGTTATCGCGACATCCCCACGACGGCCGATTACCACCAGCCATCGGGGTGATCTGCAGGCCGCAAATCCCCCTTTCTGCCGACACCGTTCCGCCGTCGGTGTGATGTGACTCACCCACCTCGCTGCCACGCTGGGTACCACTTCCCGATCGAGCGAGGAGAAACAATGAGCACCACGGAGCAGGCCACCGAGTTGATCCCGGACACCGTCGCCCGGCAGATCGTGCTTCCCGAGGGCCACCGTGACAATGACGCACTGTTCGACGCCTACCACTGGTTGCGCGAGAACAACCCGCTCGGCCGCGCGGTCGTCGAGGGCTACGACCCGCTGTGGCTGGTCAGCAAGCACGCCGACATCATGGAGATCGAACGCCAACCCGACATCTTCACCAGCGCAGGTGGCGAGGACAAGGGTTCGGTCAATCCGATCCTGGCCAATCAGGCCGGTGACGAGTTCACCAAGAGCATCAACAACGGCAGCCTGCGGATTCTGGAAACCCTTACCTACCTCGATCCGCCGGAGCACACCGAGATCAAAGATATTGCGCTGGACTGGTTCCGGCCGCAGAACCTGGCGAAATGGGAATCTGCGATCCGGGACCTGGCCAAGTCTTCGGTTGCGCGACTGCTCGAGACCGACGGCCGGATCGACTTCGTCAAGGATTTCGCCCTGCAGTACCCGCTGCACGTGATCATGAGTTTGTTCGGTGTACCGGAATCCGATGAGCCCAAGATGATGTCGCTGACGCAGGAGTTCTTCGGCACCGCTGATCCGGACGCTGCCCGCGACGACGTCGAACCACTCACCCCCGATGCCGCGGCCCGGCAGTGGGTGGCCACTATTCAGGACTTCTTCGCGTATTTCGAAGCGCTGCTACAGGATCGGCGCGCAAACCCGCGCGACGATCTGGCAACGGTGATCGCCTCCGCCCGTGACGCCAATGGCGAGTACTACAAGAACGAGGTCTACTACAGCTATTTCATCGCCATCGCGACCGCAGGCCACGACACCACCTCCAGCACCCTGGCCGGCGGCATGCTCGAACTCGGCCGCAACCCCGACCAACTCGAACTCGTCCGCAACGACCTGTCGCTGGTCCCGCATTTGGTCAACGAATCGCTGCGGTGGGCCTCCCCCGTGAAACACTTCATGCGGATGGCGACGCAGGATTACACGCTGCGCGGGCGTGACATCCACGCCGGTGACCGATTCATGCTGCTGTACCAGTCCGGCAACCGCGACGCGGACGCCAACCCGAATCCCGACCGCTTCGACCTCACCCGCCGCCCCAACAAGCACATCGCCTTCGGCTACGGCCCGCACATGTGCATCGGACAGCACCTGGCCAAGCTCGAGCTGCGCGTGATGTTCGAAGAACTGCTGCCGCACGTGAAGTCGATCACTCCGACCGATGACACGCGGTTCATTCAGACCAATTTCGTCGGCGGGCTCAAGAACATGCCCGTGGCGATCGAGTTCGACAGGTAGCAGTGGTGAACACTGAACGTCCGGCACACACTGTGGTGATCGTCGGCGCGGGACAGGCCGGCGGCATGCTCGCCGGCCTGCTCCGGCAGCAGAAATTCACCGGTCGCGTGCTGATGTACGGGGCCGAGCCGGTTCCGCCCTATCATCGGCCACCACTGTCGAAGAAGTACGACGGCGAGGACTACGTCCAGTGGTTGCGGCCTGAATCCTTCTACGCCGACAACGACATCGAACTTCGCCTCGGCGATCCGGTGGTCGGCCTCGACCGCGTAGACAAATCGGTCACCACGCGTTCCGGCCACACGGTCCGCTACGACACGCTGGTTCTGGCGACCGGCGCCAGCCCCCGCGCGCTGCCTGTCCCCGGAGCCGATCTGAGCGGCGTGCTTGCGTTACGGACCCTCGCCGATGCCACCGAACTCCGGACCGCTGTCCTCGCCGGTGCACGCATGGCGATCGTCGGCGCCGGCTACGTCGGGCTGGAGGTCGCCGCCGCCGCCCGGGCACGCGGCTGCGAGGTGACCGTCATCGAACGTGAGGACCGGGTGCTCGCGCGCGTGGCCAGCCCCGAATTGTCGCGCATTCTCACCGACAGCCATCGCGCGCGAGGTACCCGGATCATCACCGGCGCCGACGTCGGCGAAATCCTCGGACACAACGGAAGAGTCCGCGCCATTCGACTCGGCGACGGCACCGAAATCGACTGCGACGCAGTGGTTGTCGGGATCGGCGCCGCCCCCGAGGACAGCCTGGCCCGCAGTGCCGGCGTGGAGTGCATGGCGGGAGTCGTCGTCGACACGGCCTCCCGAACCAGCGATCATGCCATCCTCGCCATCGGCGATGTCACCCATCGCCTGCACGAGGGATTGGGCGCGCTGGTGCGACTGGAGAGTATTCCCAGTGCGACCGAGCAGGCCAGACAAGCCGCCGCGGTCATCACCGGCGCGCCGGTCCCGCCGCACGAGGTGCCCTGGTTCTGGTCGGACCAGTTCGACCTGAAGATGAAGATGGCGGGAGTCCTCACCCCCGGCACCGAAGCCGTCCTACGCGGAGACCCCTCGACCGGATCCTGGGCGTTGTTCCATCTGGACGCCGACGGCAGCGCGCGCTGCGTCGAAACCATCAATGCGCCGGCCGATTTCATGGCGGGAAAGAAGTTCATCGGCACCGGCGCTCCCTTGAACCGAAGTGCTTTGGCCGATCCCAGCATCTCTTTGCGCGATGCCGCCACGGGCGCAGCTCCCACACCGGTCGCCGCCGGCGCCCGCACCGAAAGACGAAGGAACTGATCATGGAAACATTGGCCGCGGTCGCTCGTGCCCCACACAGCGAATTCTCCCTCGAGACCGTCACCATCGATGGACCCAAACCCGGTGAGGTGCTGGTGAAGATCGAGGCTGTCGGAATCTGCCACACGGACCTGGCTGCTCGCGACGGCGCCCTGCCCGTCGGCCTTCCCGCCGTCTTCGGACACGAAGGGTGCGGCATCGTGGAGGCCGTCGGCGAAGGCGTCACCAAGGTGGCACCCGGTGACCGAGTCGGAATCACCTTCGCCAGTTGCGGATCCTGTCCCGCGTGCCGAGCCGATTCACCCTCGTATTGCCACAACTTCATGCATCTCAATTACGACGGAGTGCGCGCCGACGGCACCGGTCCGTTGTCGGAGGGAGACGAGACGATCACCGGACTGTTCTTCGGGCAGTCCTCCTTCGCCACCTACAGTCTGGCCCTGGAACGCAATGTCGTGAAGGCGCCCGCTGACCTTCCTGCCGAAATCATCGCGCCGATCGGGTGCGGAATCCAGACCGGGGCCGGCGCTGTCATGCGTTCGCTCGCATGTCGCGCGGGATCGTCGCTACTGGTCGCGGGCGCCGGATCGGTCGGCCTGGCCGCGGTCATGGCCGCCGTCGTGCGCGAGTGCGCGACGATCATCGTCGTCGAGCCTCATGCGTCGCGTCGCGATCTCGCGCTGGAGCTGGGCGCGACCCACGCCATCGATCCCGCGGCGGGGCCGGTCGCCGAGCAGGTCCGCGCCATCGTCGGCGAGGGCGTCGACTATGCCATCGACACCTCTGGCGTGCCGGCGGTGATCGACGGCCTGGTGAAGTCGATGACCTTCCACGGCAAGCTCGGCCTGATCGGTGTGCCGGCGAATCCCGAAGCGGCACTCCCGCTTTCGGTGATGGAAACGCTGGTGCTGGGCCTCACCGTCGTCGGAATCATCGAAGGCGACAGCGTTCCGGACGAGTTCATCCCCGAACTGATCGAGCTGTTCCGGGCCGGCCGCTTCCCGATCGACAAGCTGGTGACCACCTTCCCGTTCACCAAGATCAACGACGCCGTCGCGGCCCAGCATCGCGGCGAGGTCCTCAAGCCGGTTCTCGTCCACGAATGAGCCACCCGAAGCAGAAAGCACGATCATGACAATCGATTACACCGACCTCTACGTCGACGGGCGCTGGGTCGCGCCGGCCACGAATTCGATCATTCCGGTCATCTCCCCGGCCACCGAGGAGCGCATCGGCTCCGTGCCCGACGGCAGCGAGGCCGACATCGACGCGGCGGTCGCCGCGGCCCGAGCCGCTTTCGACGATCCGGCCGGATGGGCCCGCTGGGACGGCAAGCGCCGCGCGGAAGTACTCGCGGAGTTCGCGGAAAAGCTGGCGGAGCGCGGCGAGGAGACCGCCTCGCGAGTGAGCAGCCAGAACGGTATGCCGATCAGCCTGGCGCGACAGTTCGAAAGTGGCTTTCCCGCACTGCTTCTCCAGTATTACGGCACGATGGTTGCTGAGCAGGAGGACGAGATCCGGCCCGGCATGCTCGGCGGATCCACGGCGGTGACCCGTTCCCCCATCGGCGTCGTCGGTGCGATCGTGCCGTGGAATGTGCCGCAGGCCATCACCTTTCTGAAGATCGCCCCCGCGCTTGCCGCCGGCTGCACCGTCGTCCTCAAACCCGCACCCGAGACCGTCCTCGACGCCTTCCTGATGGCCGAGGCCGCTCTCGCCGCCGGGCTGCCCGCAGGCGTACTCAATGTGGTGCCCGGCGGCCGGGAAATCGGTTCCTATCTGGTGAGCCACCCCGGCGTGGACAAGGTCTCGTTCACCGGATCGACCGGCGCGGGGCGCGCGATCGCTCGTACCTGCGGTGAACTGCTGCGACCGGTAACCCTCGAACTGGGCGGCAAATCGGCCGCGGTCGTGCTCGACGACGCGAATCTGGCCGACAACATCGAGTCTTTCTTCGGCGCGACGATGCTGAACAACGGGCAGATCTGCTGGCTGAGCACGCGGGTCCTGGCACCGGCCGCGCGCTACAACGACGTCGTCGACACGGTGACCGATCTCGCCAAGAACATCGTTGTCGGCGATCCGCTCGCGGCCGCAACCCAGATGGGCCCGCTGGTCTCGGCTCGTCAGCGCGACCGCGTCGAGGGCTATATTGCGGCCGGACGCAGCGATGGCGGTCGCATCACCACCGGCGGTGGCCGGGCGGCCGAGCGCGGCTGGTTCGTCGAGCCGACCATCTTCGCCGACGTGCAGCCCGGACACACGATCGCACGAGAGGAAATCTTCGGGCCGGTCCTGTCGGTCATCCCCTATGCCGACGAGGACGAGGCCGTTGCGATTGCCAACGCCTCCGAGTACGGACTCGGAGGGACCGTGTGGACGGCCGACCCGGAGCGCGGCGCCCGTTTCGCCCATCGCATCGCATCGGGAACCGTCGGGATCAACGGCTATGCAAATGATCCGACGGCGCCGTTCGGCGGAATCAAGAACAGCGGTATGGGCCGGGAGCTGGGGCCTGAGGGCCTGGCCGGTTATCAAAATGTCAAGAGTATCTACCTCGACGTGCGGTGAGTTCTGCGCAGTGGACCGCCGGCACGCGACGGCCGCCGGTCCACTGCGCACCGCGCGGACAGACCATAAAATGGTTTTACCATAGAACTAGACGTCCGAGACCTTCCCCAGCAGAAGGGCGGTCGAGCCCATGAAAGTTACCGAGACGATGCGTTCCACGCCGACACCACATTCCCGAGCGATCCTTGCCGAGCGCATCCGGAGGTACCGGCAAACCCGCGATCTGCCGAGGCGCACCCCCCATGCGCCACCGCCTTACACCTACAGCGAGATCGACGAGATGATTCGCCTCGCAGAGGTGTGGCTGCCTTTCGCCGGCCCACCGGAGGAGGAAATCTTCACGCGATTCGGGATCGACAAAGACACCTTTCAAGCGCGGCTGGACCACGCGCTCGCGCGTCACTGAGCCGAGCAACGCGCCGCGTCGGCCCAGTTTCCGTTCGACCTATACAAGAAGCTGGGCGATCGTACACTGACGTTCCAGTGTCTTCGCACCTGAACCCGGTGCGGAGTGCACTGTGACTGCCTTTTGGACTATCCGAGATCTGCCTCTGACCGATCAGATGAGCTACTGCGCAGACATGCTGCGCCGGGCGGCCGCCTGCTCGACGACCCAGGTCGCGATCTGTGCACGCGATGTGAACCCCAGTTTGGCCAGGATGTGTCCCACGTGTCCCTGCGCGGTACGCAGAGAGATCACCAGCCGGGCAGCGATTGCCTTGTCGGTCAAACCCTCGGCGACCAGATCGGCGATCTGGCGCTCACGCTTTGTCAGGTTCGTCGAGGGCTGGATACCCGTCGCGACAGCTCGAGATCCCTCTCCCAGCGCGAAGCCGACCGCGGCACGGAAGCTCATGGCCGTGCCTTCCCGGTGGGCCGCCCCGAATGCTCGAGACCCGAGCGCTTCGCGGACCCGCTGCTCACATTCCTCATGGTGGACGAGCAAGTGGGGGAACAGCACCGCGGAGCTGCCCGCGAGATGGCCCAGCGTATCGGCCGCGCCCATGAGCACGGCCGCGCGTCGGGCCTCGTGCTGCTCGCCTGCGATCCAGGCCAGGATCTCCAAACACGCCGCGGCCGTCAGTGAATCACCCGTAGATAGGGTCGAGCGAAGTCCCGCTCGCAGCATCTGCGCAGCTCGCTCCCGCTGTCCGTTCCTCCATACGGCAAGTCCGGTGCCCCACAGGGCATACTCCCGAAACACCGATTCTCCGTGGGATTCAGCGGTAGTCAGCACCCGCTCATAGCAAGTGAGGGCCGACGCGGTATCACCACGAAGTTCGTGCGCCCATCCCAGATCAACCAGCATCGCCAACTGCAAGAACAAATCAGTGCTTGCACCGGAGAGATCGAGGGCTTCGTCCAGGCGGGTGCGTGCGCGAGCGGGATCTCCGCCCAGAAGGGCGACGAACCCGTCAGCGTAGATGGCCAGAGGACGAGTCGCCGCCGTGTGCTCCGCCACGGTGTTGAGCTCCGCGACGCGGCTGGCCGCTACCGATAGGTCACCTTGAAGCGCGGCTAGCATGCTGGCAGGCAAGAGCACATCGGCTCGGTCCGCGGTCGGTGCGCCGGAGGAACGGGCCAGCGCGCTGTCGCACCAGCGGCGGCCCTCGCTCAGCCGCCCGCGCAGGAGCCAGAACGGGAACAGGCCGGCCGCTATCCGCAACGCGTGCTCGCCGGCCTCGGCCAGGCTGAACTCCATCGCCTTACGCAGATTCGGCAGCTCTGTCTCGAGCCGAGCTACGTGGTCGAGCTGACGGGGGCTGATCCACTCGGCCCTCGTGTCGCGCACCCATCGCTCATACCAGTCCCGATGGCGACGGCGCAGGTCATTCTGCTCGCCTGCCTCCTCGATCTTGTCCCTGCCGTATTCTTGCACCGTCTCCAGCATCCGGAAACGCACTGCGCCGTCTGCTTCTTCGCGGATCAAGATCGACTTGTCCACCAGCGCGGACAAAGAGTCGAGAAAGTCGGATTCGGCCAAGTCGGCGTCGCACACAGCCTCGGCGGCGTCGAGTTCAAAACTTCCGGCGAACACCGACAGCTGCCTCCACAACCGCTGTTCGGCAGATTTGCATAGGTCGTAACTCCAGCCGATGCACCATCGCAGCGTCTGCTGCCGTGTCGGCGCACGGCGACTGCCACGGGTCAACAGGGCATACCGGTCGGTCAGCCGCTGCAGAATTTGCTCTATGGACATGGTGCGCAGTCGCGCGGCAGCCAGTTCGATCGCCAACGGCAACCCGTCCAGCCTGGCGCAGATCCGGGCCACGCCGAGCGTGTTGTCCTTGGTCAGCTCGAAGCCCGGCACCACCGCGACCGCCCGTTCTGCGAAAAGCACCACCGCATCATGATGCGTTATGGCCCGCAGCGAGGGCTCACCAGTCGGGTCCGGAAACGCCAGCGGAGGCACCGGCAACACCGCTTCCCCGTCGATGCCGAGAGCCTCGCGGCTAGTAGCCAGAATCCGCACCTGCGGGCAGGCTTGCAACAACGACTCGGCCAGCTCCGCGACGGCATCGATCACCTGCTCGCAGTTGTCCAGCACCAGCAACGGCGCACGCGTGGAGCAGAATTCCACCAGCAACTCGAGCATGGGTCTGCCGACCGGGCTCCGCAGACCGACGGCGGCGCCCACAACATCGACAAGCGACGCGTCCTCGCGCAGTTCACCCAACTCGACCAGCCATGCTCCGCCGGAAAAGCCCTGCCGGATCCTGCGAGCAGCTCGCAGCGCGAGCCTGGTCTTGCCAACCCCGCCCATGCCGGTCAGCGTCACCAGGCGGCACTCCGACAGCAGAGTCTTCACCTGCGACAGCAGGGCGCGCCGACCGACGAAGCTGTTCAAATCCAGTGGCAGATTTCCCAACTCCCGGCTCGCCGATTCCGCGAGCCGCGCAAGGTCGCCGCCGCGAACCGAGGGCATGGGCTTGTCGTCGGCCGCCTCGTCCGCAAGTGGTTGGTCGCGCAGCGCCATCTGCTCGACTTCGAAACCGTGGGCTAGTTGGACTCGCTGCAGTTGTTCGCCCAAGGCCACCGCGGAGGGGCGGTCGTGCGGGTCGCGAGACATCGCCACCTCGATCGCGGCACAAACATCGGCGGGGACGCCACTTTCGCGCAGGTCCGGTACGGGCTGTGTGGTGATCCGCAGGAACTGCGCCACCACCTGCTCGCCACGGCGACGCTCGAACGCCGCGCGCCCAGTTAGCGCACAAAACAATGTGGCACCCAGCGCGTAGACGTCCGACGCAGCGCTCGGCGTTTCTCCGCCCAGCACCTCGGGCGCGGTAAAAGCCGGTGACCCGGTGACAGTGCCTGTCGCCGTCTCGAAACCACCTGCAATGTGGGCGATTCCGAAGTCCGTCAAAGCGAACTGGCCGTAGTCGGTCAGCAAAATATTCGCCGGCTTCACATCGCGGTGCAGCACTCCGAAACGATGCGCCGTCTCCAACGCACCCGCCATTCTCACCCCCAACCCCAGCACGTGCTCCATCGCGAGGGGGCCATGGAGGTGAATCCACGCATCCAGCGACCCCCGCGGGTGGAACTGCATCACCAGGTAAGGTTGGCCGGTCTCGGTTTCGCCGACCTGCAGCACACTAACGATGTTCGGGTGCCCGGTGAGGCGGCCCATTGCGCGCTGCTCGCGAAAGAACCGCTCACGGTTCTCGTCCAGCTCGCCGGTAAGGACCTTGACCGCCACCGTCCGATCCAGCGCGGGCTGGACGCAGCGATACACAACACCGAAACCGCCCCGACCTATCTCCTCGGCATCCTCGAACCCCACAGCCCGCAACGCCGCGACGCCATCTGAGCAGACATCACGCTGCGTTATGTGTGGATCGACCTCGGCCATCGACTACTCGCGTTTCACCCATCGCAGTACACCAACCAGACTATCTCCGCCGAGCCTTGGGCCATGTCTCATGCGGCGTATTTGGTCAGCTTCTTGTTGCAGGTCAGCGCCGAGACGAGGGTGAGGAACGTGAGGAAGTGTGTGGCTTTGCGGTCGTAGCGGATGTTGAGCCGGTGGTAGCCGGTGAGCAAGGAGATGGTGCGTTCGATGACCCAGCGGTGGCGGCCGAGGCGCTGCGAGGATTCGATGCCTTTGCGCGCGATGCGGACGGCGATACCCTGAAACGAACCAGCGTCCGCCGGTTCCGATAAGTCTCTCTCTGGGTGGGCGCAGAGGGGTTCGAACCCCCGACCGCTGGTGTGTAAAACCAGTGCTCTACCACTGAGCTATACGCCCGGACTTCACCGGCCGGGCGGCGGTGAAGATGGTGTGCTGCGCGGGGCCGGATGTCCGGGACCGTGCGCGGCGGTTCATGAATCTAGTGCAGTGAGCGCTTTCTCCCAAGCCGCCTGGTCACGGGGCTCTCCGGGGCCGTTCATTTCGGCGAAACGGATGATTCCGTCCTTGTCCACGACGAAGGTGCCGCGGTTGGGGAAGCCGGTTTTGTCGTTGAAGACACCGTAGGCCTGGGTGACGGCGCCGTGCGGCCAGAAATCCGACAGCAGCGGGAAGGTGTAGCCCTGCTCGGCCGCCCAGATCTTGTGGGTGGGCGGGGGCCCGACGGAGATGGCGAGGATCTCGGCGTTGTCGTTCTGGAACTTCGGCAGTTCGTCGCGCACCTTGCACAGCTCACCCTGGCAGATGCCGGTGAAAGCCAGCGGATAGAAGACGATCAGGACATTCTTGTGGCCTCGGTAATCGGCGAGGCTCACATCCTGGTTGTTCTGATCCTTCAGCGTGAAATCCGGTGCGGCCGTTCCTACTTCGAGCGGCATGCGCAGTCCTCCTGTCTTCGACGGCGGGCTGTTCCGGTACTCGGCGGCCGCCCGTGCGAAACAATAGTCACGCGGTGGATCAGCGCTGCTTCGAGGGCGTCTTGGGCTGCATCAGCTTGGTGCCGGTCCAGGTGCCGAGGCTGACCGGTGTGGTCGACGTCAACCCCGCGGTGGGGGCGGACTCGGCGATCTCGCTGGGATCGACATGGCCGGGCTGACCGGTCTTGGGGGTGAGCACCCACACGACACCGTCCTCGGCGAGCGGACCGATGGCATCCATCAGCTCGTCGACCAGGTCCCCGTCTCCGTCGCGCCACCACAGCAGTACGACGTCGATCACCTCGTCGGTGTCCTCGTCGAGTAGCTCGGAGCCGATCGCGTCCTCGACAGACGCCCTCAACTCGTCTGCGGTGTCCTCGTCCCAGCCCAACTCCTGAACCGCCATGCCGTGGGCAATGCCAAGCTTCTGAGCGTAGTTCTGCGCGTCCGCCGCGGCGACCACGGTGGTGTCCTCCTCAACTCCCGACAACAGATAGTTGCAAGCGAACATGGTTATCGGCCGCAACGCAAGCCGATCCGCCCAAATAACCTCCGAAATGTCGCGGATGCATGCCCCGGGGCGAAGCGTGCGGAGGCGGTTCGCAACGCCCTGAGCGGCCCCGGGACATCCGTTTCCCGGCTATCGCGCCGGGCATGCGGTCCGCACCGCGTTCAGCGCGTCGTTGACTCGCTTACTGGCGTCGTTGAGCGTGCCGACCGGTGCGGTGTAGGTCATCTTGCGGGATTCGCCGGCCAGGCCGCGTGCGGCGTTCACGTATTCGGTGAGCTTCTGCGCGAGATCCGGGGGTAACGCGTCGCCGGCGGCGGTGACCCGCCCCTCCACGGTCCGCGCGGCGTCCTCGAGAGTCTGGGCGGCGGAATCGCGCTTGGCGTCCTGGTCGGGGGCGTTCGCATCGTGCGCGTCGACGAAGTCGTTGTACTTCGTCACCGCGGCGCCGGTGGTCTCACGGAACGGTGTGCAGTTGTCGGCGACGGCTTTCGTCTGCGCGGCGGCCTTTTTCGACGAAGTGGCCGCGGCCGAGGACGCTGCCATCTCGGTCCGAAACGCGGCCGCGTCGGCCTGGTTCACAGTCGCGGTACCGTGGACAGCGGTAGAGCATCCTGCCACCACCAGTCCGGTGCCGACCGCCAAGGCCGCGCACATCAGTCCGAACCCACGTGGGTTCAGCAGTTTCATCGTCCTCCCCGCTTCTCGAGCAGTCGAAAGAATGTCCTGTGGCGAGTTCGCTGCGGCGAGCGTCCCAGCCTAGCGAACGGTACTGGATTTACGGCTGACATGATGACCTGGGACGCATCATCGACAAGGATGTGAGGTGCGCCCCCAACCGTGAGCGACGGACGGCCCGCACACCAGCGGTGCTGCCCGGGGTTAGAGCCATCAGCTTGTCCACCCCCTGTACGAGGAGCATTGATTTTGACCGACCTGATGCACCCGATTTCGTCAAGTTCTGCATCCGACCCCGAGCCGACGAGCAGCAACGGTTCCGCCGACCCCCAGTCGGCGCCCGCCCGCCCGGCCGGTGCGCGTGTGCGTGTGATCCGCGAGGGGGTGGCGTCATACCTACCGGACATCGACCCGGAGGAGACGAGCGAGTGGCTCGACTCCTTCGACGAGATGCTCGAGCGCGAGGGCCCCGGCCGTGCGCGCTATCTGATGCTGCGCCTGCTGGAGCGCGCCGGTGAACGTCACGTCACCATTCCGTCGTTGACCTCCACCGATTACGTCAACACCATCCCCACCGAGAACGAGCCCTGGTTCCCCGGCGACGAAGAGGTCGAGCGCCGCTACCGCGCCTGGATCCGCTGGAACGCCGCGGTCATGGTGCATCGCGCGCAACGGCCGGGAATCGGTGTGGGCGGCCATATTTCGACCTACGCGTCGTCCGCGGCGCTGTACGAGGTGGGCTTCAACCACTTCTTCCGCGGCAAGAACCATCCCGGCGGCGGCGACCAGATCTTCATCCAGGGTCACGCCTCCCCCGGCATCTACGCCCGCGCCTTCCTCGAGGGCCGCCTGACCGAGGATCAGCTCGACGGGTTCCGTCAGGAATACAGCCACGGCGGTCCGGGCCACGGATTGTCGTCGTATCCGCATCCGCGGCTGATGCCCGATTTCTGGGAATTCCCCACTGTTTCCATGGGCTTGGGTCCGATGAACGCCATCTACCAGGCGCGCTTCAACCACTACCTGCACGATCGCGGGATCAAGGACACCTCCGATCAGCACGTGTGGGCCTTCCTCGGCGACGGCGAGATGGACGAGGCGGAATCGCGCGGCCTGGCCCATGTGGCGGCGCTGGAGGGTCTGGACAACCTGACCTTCGTCGTCAACTGCAACCTGCAGCGACTCGACGGCCCGGTCCGCGGCAACGGCAAGATCATCCAGGAGCTGGAGTCGTTCTTCCGCGGCGCCGGCTGGAATGTCATCAAGGTGATCTGGGGCCGGGAGTGGGATGCGCTGCTGGGCGCCGACCGCGACGGCGCGCTGGTCAACCTGATGAACTCGACTCCGGACGGCGACTACCAGACCTACAAGGCCAACGACGGGGCCTACGTGCGCGAGCACTTCTTCGGCCGCGATCCGCGCACCAAGGATCTGGTGAAGGATCTGACCGATCAGCAGGTCTGGAACCTCAAGCGCGGTGGCCACGACTACCGCAAGATCTACGCGGCCTACGCCGCGGCGCTGGCGCATCAGGGCAAACCGACGGTGATCCTGGCCAAGACCATCAAGGGTTACGGCCTGGGCAAGCACTTCGAGGCGCGCAACGCGACGCACCAGATGAAGAAGATGACGCTCGACGATCTGAAGGCGTTCCGCGACGTGCAGCGCATTCCGATCACCGACGCCCAGCTCGAGGCCGATCCGTATCTGCCCCCGTACTACCACCCGGGCATGGATTCGCACGAGATCGGCTACATGCTGGACCGGCGCCGCGCGCTGGGTGGCTTCCTGCCCGAACGGCGTTCGGCGGCAAAGCCTCTGCCACTGCCCGGCGACGCGCCCTACGCCTCGGTGCGCAAGGGTTCGGGCAAGCAGAGCGTGGCGACCACCATGGCGTTCGTGCGGCTGATGAAGGAACTGTTGCGCGACAAGGAGATCGGCAAGCGCATCGTGCCGATCATCCCGGACGAGGCCCGCACCTTCGGTATGGACTCGTGGTTCCCGTCGTTGAAGATCTACAACCGCAACGGGCAGTTGTACACCTCGGTCGACGCGGAATTGATGCTGGCCTACAAAGAAAGCCAAGTGGGCCAGATTCTGCACGAGGGCATCAACGAGGCCGGTTCGACCGCATCGTTCACCGCGGCCGGCACGTCGTATGCCACCCACGGCGAGCCGATGATCCCGCTCTACATCTTCTATTCGATGTTCGGGTTCCAGCGCACCGGCGACGGCCTGTGGGCGGCGACCGATCAGCTGGCCCGCGGCTTCGTGCTCGGCGCGACCGCCGGGCGCACCACGCTGACCGGTGAGGGATTGCAGCACAACGACGGCCACTCGCTGTTGCTGGCCTCGACCAATCCAGCGGTGATCTCCTACGATCCGGCCTTCGCCTTCGAGATCGCCCACATCGTGCGCGACGGCCTGCGCCGGATGTACGGGGGCGGGCGGCCGCAACTCGGTCCGGGTGGAACCCTCGCCTCGGAGATCCCCGGCACCCATCCGGTGATGCCGAACGACACGTTCGGCGGCGAGAACGTCTTCTACTACATCACCCTGTACAACGAGCCGTACCAGCAGCCGGCCGAGCCGGACGACCTCGATGTCGAGGGTCTGCTGAAGGGCATCTACCTGTACCGCCGGGGCGGCGAGGGTGATGTGCGCGCCCAGATCCTGGTCGCGGGTGTGACGATGCCCGACGGCCTGCGCGCGCAGGAGCTGCTGGCCGAGGACTGGGGTGTGCAGGCGGACGTGTGGTCGGTGACGTCGTGGAGCGAGCTGCGCCGGGAGGCGCTGGCCAAGGAGATCCACTCACTGCGCCACCCGGACGCCGGAACCGACGCGCCGTACGTGACGCGGGTGCTGTCGCAGGCGCAGGGACCGTTCGTGGCGGCCTCGGACTGGATGCGCGCGGTGCCGGACCAGATCCGCAAGTGGGTCCCCGGTGACTACACCACGCTGGGTACCGACGGATTCGGATTCTCCGACACCCGGCCGGCTGCGCGGCGGGTGTTCAACGTCGACGCCCAATCCATCGCCCTGGCGGCGCTGGAGGCCCTGGGACGCACCGGTGGTATCGATCCATCGGTGGTCGCGCAGGCCGCGGCCCGCTACCGCATCGACGATGTCGATGCCGCACCGAAATCGATGAGCAGCGAAGAACAGCTCGCGTGACCGGTCCGGTAGGGGCGCGAATCGCGCCCCTACCGGGGTGTTGCGGAGACCGACCAGCGCGATGACGGACTATTGAACAGTGGAACGTAAACCGCCGAGGCCTCGCCGGGTTTCCGAGGGGTCGTCCGAGCACGAGGTCTATCTGCCGACTGGGGCGCTGTCACCCAATCGGCAAAGCCGCGATCCGCTGCCGGACACCCTGCTCAAGAGGGTGAAACAGTTCTCCGGGCGGCTGTCCACCGAGGCGATCGCCTCGATGGAGGACCGGCTACCGTTCTTCGGCGATCTGGATGCCGCCCAGCGCGCGGGCCTGCAGATGCTGGTGCAGACCGCGGTGGTCAATTTCCTGGAGTGGTTGCAGGATCCGGAAAGTGATATCCGCTTCAGCCTCGACGCGTTCCAGGTGATCCCGCAGGACCTGGCCCGCCGGCTGACCTTGCGCCAGACCGTCGACATGGTCCGGGTCGCGATGGAGTTCTTCGAGCAGTGGCTGCCGGCGCTGGCCCGCAACGACCGCCAGCTGGTGGCGCTCACCGAGGCGGTGCTGCGCTACGGCCGTGAACTCGGTTTCGCCGCGGCCTCGGTCTACGCCTCCGCGGCCGAATCCCGTGGCGCCTGGGACACCCGCCTGGAGGCGCTGGTGGTCGACGCCGTGGTGCGCGGTGACACCGGCGCCGAAATGCTCTCGCGCGCGGCCACATTGAACTGGGATGCCACCGCCGCCGCGACGGTCCTGGTCGGCACGCCACCGAAAGACCAAGTGGCCGTGGTGAGTTCGGTGCACGCCATCGCCGCCCGGCACGGCCGCGCGGCACTGGCCGTCGTGCAGGGTTCGCGGCTGGTGATGGTGGTCAGCGGCAATCTCGGTGATACCGGCTATCCCTCGCCGTTCCTGATGGACCTTCTCGCCGAGGCGTTCTCCGACGGTCCCGTGGTGATCGGCCCGACCATGCGCACGCTGTCCGCGGCCCACGTCAGCGCGGTGGAGGCGATGGCCGGAATGGAGGCCGTGGTGGGCTGGCGAGCGGCGCCGCGACCGGTGCACGCCTCCGAACTTCTGCCCGAGCGAGCACTGCTCGGCGATCGGGCTGCGGTCGACGCTCTCAACGAGTACCTTGTGCTACCGTTGGCCGCCGCCGGGTCGGCCTTGTCGGACACTCTCGACGCCTACCTCGACTGCGGTGGAGCGGTCGAGACTTGCGCCCGGCAGCTGTTCGTTCATCCAAATACGGTCCGCTACCGGCTCAAGCGCATCGCCGAAGTCACGGGCCGGGATCCGATGAATCCTCGCGACGCCTATGTGCTCCGAATCGCGGCAACAGTAGGTCGTTTGACACGAACCCGTAACGAATCGTCAACACCTGCCCCAGAGGACTCGCCGGCAACTTTCTACGAAGATCGCCTGTAACGGATCTCGGGAATCGGTCGATCGCGACAACCCACGTGGCGTTTTGTGGGGTCCACACAAAAGCGTCCCTCAAACATCATCGGCGCCGACATCTCCACGGAGCCCCCTCACGGTGTTTTGTTAGAGGCGTGATCGCGTTGTTCGCCCCCGGACAGGGCTCCCAGACACCCGGCATGCTCGCGCCATGGCTCGACCTTCCCGGCGCGCGTGACCGCCTCGAACTATGGTCCAAGGCCTCCGGCCTGGATCTGCTCCGCCTCGGCACCACCGCCACCGCGGAAGAGATCACCGATACCGCGGTGACCCAGCCGCTGGTCGTCGCCGCCGCGCTGCTGGCTTTCGCCGAGATTCCGCACGAATCGGTTCCGGCGGATACCATCGTCGCCGGACATTCGGTCGGCGAGCTCGCCGCCGCAGCTGTCGCCGGTGTCATCTCCCCCGATGACGCGGTGAAACTGGCCGCGATTCGCGGTGCGGAGATGGCCAAGGCGTGTGCGCTGGTTCCGACCGGCATGTCCGCCGTGCTCGGTGGCGACGAAGCCGCGGTGCTCGACCGGCTCGCCGAACTCGACCTGGTCCCGGCCAACCGCAACGCGGTCGGTCAGATCGTGGCGGCAGGCCGGCTGGACGCGTTGGTGGAACTGGCGGCGAACCCGCCGGAAAAGGCGCGGATTCGCGCGCTGCCCGTCGCCGGAGCCTTCCACACCGCGTTCATGGCACCCGCCCAGGACGCGGTGGCCGAAGCCATCTCCCAGATGGTCCCCGGTGAGCCGACCCGGACCCTGCTGTCGAACTACGACGGCAAGCCGGTCGACTCGGGCACAGACGCCATCGACAAGCTGGCGGCACAGGTGACCCGGCCCGTCCGGTGGGATCTGTGCACCGAAACCGTTCGCGCGGCAGGGGTTTCCGCGGTGGCCGAATTGCCGCCGGCCGGAACCCTGGTCGGCATCGCCAAGCGGGAGCTCAAGGGCACCCCGAATCTGGCGCTGAAGACCCCCGAGAACATCCCCGCGTTTGTCGAGCTCTCGGCAACCGGCTAGCTTTCCTCGCGGCTCGCAGTGATGCGACCGTGAGCGAGCAGGACGAAACGTTTGTCCAGCTCGTACCGAAAAAGTAATGGGACCTCCGATTCACGTCGGACCAACGAAGGAACAAGAAGGGAGCCACCAAGTGGCCGCTCTGACCCAGGAACAGATCGTCGAAGAGCTCGGCAAGATCATCGAAGAGGTGACTGGCATCGAGCCCTCCGAGGTGACGATGGAGAAGTCCTTCGTCGACGACCTGGACATCGACTCGCTGTCGATGGTCGAGATCGCGGTGCAGATGGAGGACAAGTACGGCGTCAAGATCCCCGACGAGGATCTCGCCAGCCTGAAGACTGTCGGCGATTCGGTTGCCTACGTCCAGAAGCTCGAGGCCGAGAACTCCGAGATGGCCGCGGAGCTCAAGGCCAAGTTCGACGCCCAGTAAGGCCGACACTGTGACCACTCCTTCCACTTTGAACGGGAACTTCCCCAACGTCGTCGTCACCAGCATGGCGGCGACCACGTCGATCGCCGGTGACGTCGATGCGACGTGGAAGGGACTCCTCAACGGCGAGAGCGGCATCGACGTTCTCGAGGATTCCTTCATCGAGGAATACGACCTCCCGGTTCGCATCGGCGGCCACCTGAAGGTTTCGCCGGACACCCTGCTCAGCCGAGTCGAGATCCGCCGCATGGCCTATGTCGAGCGGCTGGCGATGGTGCTGGGGCGCGAGGTGTGGAAGAACGCCGGCAGCCCCGAGGTCGACCCCGAGCGCCTGGCCGTGTCGATCGGCACCGGTCTCGGCGGCGGCGACGCGCTCATCGACTCGGTGGACAAGCTGAAGAACGGCGGCTACCGCAAGATTTCGCCGCTGGCCGTTCAGATGGTCATGCCGAACGGGCCGTCCGCTGTCGTGGGCCTCGAACTGGGGGCCAAGGCGGGAGTGGTCACCCCGGTCTCGGCATGTTCGTCGGGATCCGAGGGCATCGCCAACGCGTGGCGGATGATCGTCATGGGCGACGCCGACATGGTGGTCACCGGCGGTGTCGAGGGCTACATCTCCGACGTGCCGATCGCCGCGTTCTCCATGATGCGCGCGATGAGCACCCGCAACGACGACCCCAAGGGCGCGTCGCGGCCGTTCGACAAGGATCGTGACGGCTTCGTCTTCGGCGAGGCCGGTGCACTGATGGTCGTCGAGACCGAAGAGCACGCCAAGGCGCGCGGGGCCACCATCCACGCCCGCCTGCTGGGTGCCGGCATCACGTCCGACGGCTTCCATCTGGTCGCCCCGGATCCCACGGGTGCCGGTGCGGCGCGCGCCATGGAGCGCGCCATGCAGACCGCCGGACTGTCGAAGTCCGACATCACGCACATCAATGCGCACGCGACCGCCACCCCGATCGGGGACACCGCGGAAGCGAACGCGATCTACAAGGCCGTGGGCAAGCACGCCTCGGTCTACGCGCCCAAGTCCGCGCTGGGCCACTCGATCGGCGCTGTGGGCGCCCTCGAGTCGGTGCTCACCGTGCTCAGCATTCGTGACGGCATCGTTCCGCCCACGCTGAACCTGGACAACCAGGACCCGGAGATCGACCTGGATGTCGTGCACGGTGAGGCCCGTCGCCAGGACATCGAGTACGCGATCAACAACTCGTTCGGTTTCGGTGGCCACAACGTGGCGCTCGCCTTCGGACGGTACTGATCCGACTCGTCGACTACGTACTGTCGACAACTTCAGCGAACCCGGTGGGGCTTTTCGGCCAAGGCAGATCCCCTCGTCGAAAAGCCTCACCGGGATTTTCATCTCTCGCAGCCGCGTCAGCGACTCCACACTCCCTCGAAAAGAGACCGCGATGACCATCATGGCCCCCGCGCAGGCGGATGCCACGACCGATCCCCGTGATCCGCTGGGACGGTTGCAGCGCTTCTTCGATCCCGGCACCGTTCTTCCGCTCCACCCCCGCGACAAGTCCGGCGTGCTGGCCGCCATCGGCGAGGTCGACGGCGTGCGTACCGTCGCGTACTGCTCCGACGCCACCGTGATGGGCGGCGCCATGGGTGTCGACGGGTGCAAGCACATCGTCGACGCGATCGATACCGCCATCGATTCCCGGATTCCGGTTGTCGGCATCTGGCATTCGGGCGGTGCGCGGCTGGCCGAGGGTGTCGAGGCACTGCACGCGGTGGGCACCGTCTTCGAGGCCATGGTGCGCGCGTCGGGCCTGGTTCCCCAGATTTCGATCGTGGTCGGCTTCGCCGCCGGCGGCGCGGCGTACGGCCCCGCCCTGACCGATGTGGTGATCATGGCGCCCGAGGGGCGCGTCTTCGTCACCGGTCCGGATGTCGTCAAGTCGGTCACCGGCGAGAACGTCGACATGGCCACCCTCGGAGGGCCCGAGACCCACGGCAAGAAGTCCGGTGTGTGCCATATCGTCGCCGACGACGAGAACGACGCGATGCACCGCGGCCGCCGCCTGGTCTCGATGTTCGCCGAACAGGGCGAATTCGACCTGTCCGCCGCCGCCCACGGCGATGTGGATCTCAAGGCGATGCTGCCGGAGTCGGCCAAGCGCGCCTACGACGTCAAGCCGGTCGTGCGCGAACTGCTCGACAAGATCCCCTCGCCGGACGGCAACGACGAATCCTCCTTCGAGGAGATGCAGGGCGGTTACGCCCGCAGCATCGTCACCGGCCTGGGCCGCCTCGGTGGTCGCACGGTCGGCGTCCTCGCCAACAACCCGCTGCGCATGGGCGGCTGCCTCACCAGCGAATCCGCCGAGAAGGCAGCGCGTTTCGTGCGCCTGTGCAACTCCTTCGGCATTCCGCTGGTCGTGATCACCGACGTGCCCGGATACCTGCCCGGCGTCGGCATGGAGTGGGAGGGCGTGGTGCGCCGCGGCGCGAAGCTGCTGCACGCCTTCGCCGAGGCCCGCGTCCCGCGCGTCACGCTGGTGACCCGGAAGATCTACGGCGGCGCCTACATCGCGATGAACGCTCGCTCGCTGGGCGCCACCGCCGTGTACGCCTGGCCGGAGTCCGAGGTCGCCGTGATGGGCGCCAAGGCCGCGGTCGGCATTCTGCACAAGAAGGCCATCGCGAAAGCCCCCGAGGAGGAACGTGAGGCCCTGATCGAGCGCCTCACCGCCGAACACGAGGCCATCGCCGGTGGTGTCGGCCGGGCCCTGTCCATCGGCGTCGTGGACGAGGTGATCGACCCCGCCAAGACCCGGTCCACCATTGCCGCCGCGCTGGCCTCGGCCCCGGCCCGGGCCAGCCACAACAAGAATATCCCGCTGTAAAGCGTTCAGCGCCAATACATTACGGGTGGTCTCCGCTTCGGAGACCACCCGTCGTGTTTTCCGGCCCGATGCGGGAACTCAGCCGACGTCGCGGCGGAGCCAGGTGACCTCGGCGCCCTCGCCGCCGGTGCGGAACGGTTCGAGTTCGTCGTCCCAGGCGGTGCCCAGGGCGCGATCGATGTCCGCGCAGATGTCGCCGTGACGGCCGCGGGACCGGGCGGCGCGCACGATTTCACGCAGCCGCATCTCGCCGACCATGACGTCGCCGTTGGCGCTCATCGCGCCGGTCCACAATCCGAGGCCGGGCACGAAACTGTAGCGTTCGCCGTCGACTCCTTCGGAGGGGTCTTCGGTGACCTCGAAGCGCAGTACCGGCCAATCCCGCAACGCCTTGGCAATTCGGCCCGCGGTGCCGACCGGTCCCACCCAGTCGGTGGTTGCGCGCAGTTGTCCCGCGGCGGCCGGCTGGGCGGTCCAGCGCAGCGACGCAGGTGATTTCAGAGTCGAGGAAAGCGTCCATTCGATGTGCGGGCACAGCGCGGCCGGTGACGCGTGGATGTACACCACACCACACGTCACATCCGCGAACTGATCAGATGCGCGCACCTGTACACCTCCAGCCTCGACGTCGGACGTCTTCCCCAACATCCCGTCGAGCCCAGGCGTTGCCCGAGTTTACTGGAGTGCCCGATGTTACGGCTGTTACTTTTCTGCCGTGTCGCGAATCTGCTGGATATCGGCGATGACGGCGTCGCTCAGCGTCGGCCACACTGCTCGAGCCCAATCGCCGAAATTCTCGTCGCTCAATGCCACACACGCCACCTCGATCTCCGGATCCACCCACAGGAAGGTGCCGGACTGCCCGAAATGCCCGTAGGTTCGCGGCGAGTTGGCTCCCCCCGTCCAATGCGGAGTCTTGTGGTCGCGGATCTCGAATCCCAGACCCCAATCATTGGGGCGCTGCGATCCGTATCCGGGAAGCACTCCGCCGACGCCCGGGAATTGCACGGAGGTCGCCGCGGTGAGCATGTCACCGGATATCAAGATCGGGTTCAGCAATTCTCCGGCGAAACGCAGGAGATCGTTCACCGTGGATCGTCCGGCGTGCCCGGCGGATCCGGCCAGCACCGAGGATTTCATTCCGAGTGGCTCAAATACCGCCTGCCGCAGATATTCGGGAAATTCGATTCCGGTCTCGCGCGTGAGGAACTCCGCGAGCACCTCGAATCCGGCGCTGGAATAGATACGGCGCTGCCCGGGCTCGGCCATGATCACCGTGGTGTCGAAGGCCAGTCCGGCCGTATGGGCCAGCAGGTGGCGCACGGTGGAGCCGGGCGGGCCGGCGGGCTGGTCCAGTCCGATCGCACCTTCTTCGACCGCCACCAGAACCGCATAGGCGGCAAGGGGTTTCGTGACCGACGCGAGGGCGAACACCCGATCGAGGTCTCCCTCGGTGCCGACCACGCCGTGTACATCGACGACCCCCGCGGCGGCATGCCGGACGGGCCAGTCGCGAATCTGTTCCAGTGCTCGCACGGCACGAGCCTACGAGACGGGTCCGAACCCACCGGCCGCGGGGAGGCGGCTATGCCGGGCCGTCGCTGCGATAGGGTGCGGCCACCAGTTGCTCGTCCTGACGAGCCAGCAGGGTGCGGCGCCGGGTCAACTCGGCGATCTGCGCGTCGAGGTGAGATAGGCCCTCCCGCATGATCTTTCGGGTGTGATCGCAGTGCTGTAAGCCTGTGGCGGTCGCACACGGCAGCAGTTCGCGGATGGCGCTGGTCGGCAGTCCGGCGGCGAGCACACGCCGCCTGATCGGTTTCCGGTCGGGGTGGACACCATGCGACGCCACAGCGGTAACCGTTACCATCGGTTGCACTATGGGCGAGGTTGCTGAGGTACACGGTGCGGTGGCGACCGGTTTCGAGCCGGTCGCGGACGCGTTTCGACGCAACTTCGCCCGGTTCGGCGAGATCGGGGCGGCCGTGGCGGTCTACGACGGAGACCGGCCGGTGGTGGATCTGTGGGCGGGTTTCCGCGATCGCCGCAGACAGCTGCCGTGGGAGCGCGACACGATGGTTCCGGTGTTCTCCTCGACGAAGGGGATGACCGCATTCGCCGTGGCGAGTGCCGTCTCGCGCGGAGTCCTCGACTACCAGGCCCCGGTCGCGCAGTATTGGCCGGAATTCGCCGCACACGGCAAGGATTCGATCACCGTGCGGCAGCTGCTCGACCACCGCTCGGGTCTGCCGGTGCTGGACCGGGTGGTTCGGTTGTCCGATATGGCCGACCGGGATCGGCTCGCGGAGATCCTGGCCGACCAGAAACCACTGTGGAGTCCGGGCAGCCGGCAGGGCTATCACCCGATCACCGCCGGGCTGTATCAGGGCGAATTGCTCCGCCGCGTCGATCCGCGGCAACGCACCCTGGGCCGCATCTTCGCCGAGGACTTCGCCGGCCCGCTCGAACTGGACTTCTTCATCGGGTTGCCGGAGGAGCAATCCCTCGATCGCATCGCCACGCTCTCGTCCACCTCCGGCCTGGACGTGCCGCGGTACGAGCGAGACGTGCCGCTGCGCATCGCGATTCAGATGTTCCTACGGCGCGGGCTCACCTATCGCGCCATGAGCAGCCCCCGCACCGGCGCACCCGAACGTGCCACCCGCCGCGAATTTCTCGGTGTCGAGAGCCCCGCCGCGGGTGGGGTGGGCACGGCGCGGTCCTTGGCGCGAGTCTACGGCGCGGCGGCGGGACGCACCGGTGAACTGCCCATCGCACCGGGCATTCTGGACCGGCTGGCGACCGCCGACACCGTCGACGACGTGCCCGCCGACGATCTGGTGCTCCTCACCCGCAGCCGCTACCACCTGGGGTTCCGCAAATCCTGTGGCAGCTTCCGTTTCGGCAGCGACAAGCGCGCCTACGGCACCACCGGTTACGGGGGCTCGTTCGGATTCGCCGATCCCGCAACGGGTTTGGGTTTCGGCTATGTGATGAACCGCCTCGGCACGGCCGTCCTCGACGATGCGCGCGCCCGTGCCGTGCGGGAGGCACTACTCCGCTGCGGCTGATCACGCCACCGCGCCGACTTACCACCACTGACGATGACCTCTTCCGTGCTGTTAACTCACTCTTTGCCGGCAGGTGACCGGGTGTGCGAGCGAATCGCACACACTGTCCGAGCCGGACGGCGAGGAGAAAGCGCGGATGCGAATGGTGATCGGACACAGGCCAACCCACGCCACCACCCGGGGCGGCATCCGGGATTCCGGTAGATTCGGCGCGTTCGGCGGCCGTTACGTTCCCGAGGGATTGATGGCGGCGCTCACCGACGTGGAGAACGCCCATCGAGCGGCCTGGGCGGACCCCGAATACCACGGCGAACTCGATCGGTTGCTACGGGAGCGAGTCGGCCGGCCGACCCTGCTGCACGCGGCGCCGCGCCTGGCCCGCGCGCTGGGTGTGCCCGGAGTGCAGGTATTCCTGAAGCGCGAGGATATGGCGCACACCGGCGCCCACAAGATCAACAATGCCCTCGGACAGGGACTGCTGGCCGTGCGGATGGGCAAGACCCGCATCATCGCCGAAACCGGCGCCGGACAGCACGGCGTCGCGGTCGCGACCGTCTGCGCCATGCTCGGACTGACGTGTGTGATCTACATGGGCGCCGACGATATGGCCCGACAGCAGAGCAACGTCGTGCGGATGCGCCTGCTCGGCGCGGACGTACGCGCCGTTCGTTCGGGTGATCGCCGACTGAAGGCCGCGGTGACCGACGCGGTGCGAGATTGGGTGGCGCACACCGAGACCACGCATTTCCTGTTCGGCACCGCCACCGGGCCCGCACCCTATCCGCGGATGGTGCGCGACCATCAGAGCCGGATCGGCATCGAGTCCCGGGCACAGCTGCTGGCGGCGACGGGACGGCTGCCCGACAGCGTCATCGCCTGTGTCGGCGGCGGCAGTAATGCGATCGGGATGTTCCAACCCTTCACCGGCGATGCGCAGGTGCGGCTGATCGGTGTCGAGGCCGGGGGCCGCGGCTTGCACACCGGCGAGCACGCGGCCACACTCAGCGCCGGCACACCAGGCGAAATGGACGGCTCGTTCAGCTACGTCCTGCAGGACCAGGAGGGACAGATCGCGCGAACCCACAGCATCGCGGCCGGATTGGATTATCCGGGGGTGGGCCCGGAACTGAGTCATCTCAAGGACATCGGCCGCATCGATCACGCCGTCGCGACCGATGCGGCGGCGCTGCGCGGACTGGATACGCTGTGCCGGACCGAGGGGATCATCACCGCGCTCGAATCCGCGCATGCCGTGGGATATCTGCTGGAACTGGCCGAACAAGGCGGAATCGCCGAGGACGCGCTGATTCTGCTGTGCCTGTCCGGCCGCGGCGACAAGGATCTCGCCATCCTCGCCGAACTGCTCGACGCCGGCTGACGCTGTGCCTGCGACTCATTCGCAGAGCCGGTTGGCCTTCTCGAACAGTTCCAGGGTGATGGCGTGCAGGAAATCGCCGGTCTCCTTGGGCGCCTTGCCGGCGAAGGCGCGCGCGTGCGTGCCCTCGAGGACGATGCCGAGTTTGAAGCAGGCCAGCACCGTGTACCAGCCGGCATGGCCGAGGTCGCGGTCGGAGAAGTTCGCGTAGTGAGCGATCATCTCCTCGGCTGTGGGCAGACCACCCGCGGCGCCGAGCTTGCCGATCAGGGCGGCGCCGGTGGTTCCGGGCTCGGGCCGGGTGGCGATCTGCCAACCCAGGTCCAGCAGCGGATCACCGATCGTCGACATCTCCCAGTCGACGACGGCGGCGACCTCGGGCCCGTCGTAGGAGAACATCATGTTGGCGAGGTGGCAGTCGCCGTGCAGGATTCCCGGCCGCCACTGCGCGGGCCGGTTGCGGTCGAGCCAGTCCCCGACCCGATACACACCCGGGATCTCCGGGCCGGGGTAGCCGTCGTTGCTGGTGTAGGACTCGAGTTCGCCGAGCCAGCGCGGCACCTGACGTTCCAGAAAACCGTCCGGCTTGCCGTAATCGGACAGGCCCAGCGCCTCGTAGTCGAGCGCACCGAGCCGGGCGATGGCCTCGACCGCCGACAGTCCCATCTGCCGCCGCACCTCGGGATCGCCGGCGTGCAGAGCGGGCAGCTCGCTCTGCGGGTTGAAGCCGGCGATCGGCTCCATCAGATAGAAGACCGCGCCGATCACCGATTCGTCGGCGCCCGCGGCGATCACCCGCGGGGCGCGCACGCCGGTGCCCGCCAGCGCGCCGAGCAGGCGGAATTCGCGGCGAATCACGTCGTTGCTCTTGGGACGCAGATGTTTCGGCCCACGGCGCAGCACGAAATCACGACCACCTCGGCGGAACCGCAACATGATGTTCTGGGTGCCGCCGCCGAGCGAGGTCACATCCTCGAAGTCACCGCCGGGCAGGCCCTGCTCATCCATCCACTCGCCGACAGCCGCGAAATCGACGACCTCGCGCTCGACCTCGGCCGGTTGCACCACAGACATACCCCACATTGTGCACTACCACGGGCCGGCCAACTGAAGGCATATGCCCTCACCGCGGCGTCCGAGATGCCCGATACGGTGATGTCATGAGCACGTCCTGGTCTCGGCATGCGGGCGAGACCACTGTCGACCACGCGGTGCGCACCCGGAACCCCGTGCGCACCCTGCTGGTCGACAACTACGACTCGTTCACCTACAACCTCTTCCAGTTGATCGGCACGGTGAACGGGGCCGAGCCGACCGTGCTGCGCAACGATGAGGTCGACACCCTGGCCGAGCTGGACCTCGCCCGATTCGACAACATCGTCGTCTCCCCCGGGCCCGGCCGCCCCGATGTAGCAAAGGATTTCGGGATCTCACAGACGCTGATCGAAGATGCGCAGCTCCCGCTGCTGGGCGTCTGCCTCGGCCACCAGGGCATCGTGCTGGCGGCCGGTGGGCGAGTGATCCCGGCGCCCGCGCCTCGGCACGGCTATCCGGACCGGATCAGCCACGACGGTCGCGACCTGTTCGCCGGGGTTCCCGCCGACTTCCTGGCCGTGCGCTACCACTCGCTGTGCGCCGCCCAGCCCCTGCCGGACGCGCTGGCGATCACCGCGACCGCGCCCGACGGGGTCGTGATGGGCGTTCGCCACCGGCGTCGCCCGCAGTGGGGTGTGCAGTTCCATCCGGAATCGGTGTCGAGCGAATTCGGCGCGGCGCTACTGGGGAATTTCGCGCGGCTCACCCGGGAGTGGTGGGGGCGTCGGACCATGACCGGCCGAGCGCCGCGCGTCGATCCGTCGCGGGACATCTCACGGCCGGGCGAACGTCCGGCTCGCCGACCACTCGGTCGGACGGCCGACACCTCGTCGACGGGTACGACGTCCACCGCGGCCGGTCCGGTTCCCAGTGGGCCCGCACCCGGCGCATCCGCTGTTTCCGCCAGGAGATCGACGCCGGAGGGCACCGATATCCCGTCGGCTTCCGGACGCCCTGCGGGCGCGGCAGACGAGTCCGCAACGCGGCCGCCGACCCTCACCGTGCTGCACGAGGTGATCGACCGCGCCGTGGATACGGAATCCGTTGTACTGCGGGTATATCCGGACTCGCCGACGGTGTTCTGGCTCGACAGTGCGCATGTGGAGCGCGGCCTGGATCGGTTCAGTTTCGCCGGTGACGCGTCCGGGCCGCTGGCAGAGGTGGTCCGGTATCGGGTAGGCGCGGGATGCGTGATCGAGAATCGAACCGGGACCCGCACCGATACGCGGCCGGTGCTCGACTATCTGTCGGCGCGGCTGAGTGAGCTGAATATTCGATTCCCCGATGTGCCTTTCGATTTCGCCGGCGGCTACGTCGGCTATCTGGGCTACGAGATGAAGGCCGACTGTGGTGCGAAAACCGGGCACCGATCGCCCTATCCGGACGCACAGTGGCTCTTCGCCGATCGGCTGGTCGTGGTCGATCATGTCGCGGGGCGCACGCATCTGATCGCTGTCACCGACGCCGATTCGGCCGACGAGAATCACCGCTGGCTTGCCGATACGCGCGCGGTCGTCGCGGCACTGCCGGATCGGCGGCATCCGGAACCGCTCACGTTGCCCGCCGACGAGGAGGCCGTCATCTCGCGCCTGAGCCGCGGCCGGGATCGCTATCTGGCCGATATCGCGGCGATCGATGCCGAGCTGCGCGCCGGGGAGACCTACGAGGTGAACCTCACCGACAGCGCCACCATCGATTCCGATGCGCCGGGACTCGACGTCTACCGGATGCTGCGGCGCAGCAATCCCGCCCCGTACGCGGCGTACCTGCGATTCGGTGAGCTCCATATCGCCTGTTCCTCACCGGAGCGCTTCCTGAAGATCGACCGCACCCGCACCGTGGAGACCAAGCCGATCAAGGGCACCGCCCCGCGCGGCGCGACTCCGGAGGCGGACGAAAATCTCTGCCGCGCATTGGAATTGGATCCCAAAACGCGGGCAGAGAATCTGATGATCGTCGATCTGCTGCGCAACGATCTGGGCCGGGTGTGCGAGCTGGGCAGTGTGCACGTCCCCGAGTTGATGGTCGCGGAGACCTACACCACGATGCATCAGTTGGTGAGTACGGTGCGCGGCCGGCTGCGCCCCGAGGTGGACGTGCTCGATTGCCTGCGCGCATGCTTCCCCGGCGGCTCGATGACCGGGGCCCCGAAGCTGCGCACCATGGAGATCATCGACGGGCTGGAGACCGAGGCGCGCGGCATCTACTCGGGCACCATCGGGTTTCTGGGTCTGGGCGGAACGGCGGATCTCAATATCGTCATCCGCACCGCGGTCCGCGACGAGCGCGGCTGGCGCGTCGGCGCGGGCGGCGCGGTGGTGCTGGACTCCGATGCCGACGCGGAATTCCACGAGATGGTGCTCAAGGCCGCCGCCGCGGCCCGTGCGGTGATCGCGACGGCGGAGCTGCCGCGATCGGCGGGCAGGGCGGACCTATTTCCCGCGTCGACGTGACTTCGGCTTCGGTTGCGGCGGTTGCGCCTCGCGGCCGGTGAGGCGGCCCAGCATCGAGATGCCCGGCAGTTTCGACAGCCGGGTGAACACATCCTCGCCCAGCGCGATCACGGCCTCGAGCCGCGGCAGCAGCCGGTCGTAGGCCGCGAAAGCCGGATCGGCCAGCGCCAGGGTCCGGTCGAGGCGGTCGATGGTGGAATTGAGGCGATCGATGACGGCCGCCAGATTCTCGATCAGATCCGGAAGTTGCGCGGCCAGCTGTACCGAGGCGGGCGGGAGCCGCACCGCGGTGCCGAAGGCGGTACCGGCCGTGACCTGCGCGGCATCGATGGCTTGGCCCGCGGCGGTCTGCGCGGCCTGCGCGGCGGCCTGGGCGGCGGCGAGGATTTCCGTCGCACCCGGCACCCGCGCGCCGCTGGGCTTACGCCCGGAGTCACCCTTCGGGTTCGTCATGGTTCCACTGTGCCGCACCCGGACAGTCACGAAAAGCTCCGCGCCGACCGCGCGATTCGTGTCGGGGCGGCCTGGCATAGTTCGTGACGATGACAACCATGCGCCCCACCGTCGACGGCGACGCCACGCCGGTACCGACTTCGCTTCTGTCGGTACTGGTTTCGTGGCGTTCGACGGCGTCGCTGGATGCGCATGCCATCCTGCTGACCGCCGGCGGGCGGGTCCGCTCCGCCCGCGACGTGGTGTATTTCAACGCGCCGCGCCATCCCTCCCAGGCGGTGACCGTCGATCAGGATCCGCAGCCGGGCACCGCGCGGCTGTCGGTCTCGCTGCCCCGCACGGAGGCCGAGATCGTCCGCATTTTGATCACGGGGTCCGGTTCCGACGAGCCGCTGGCCGCACTGCCCGGTCTCGCGGTCTCGGTCGAGGATGCCGAGGGCCTGGTGGCGCGTGCCGACGTCGCCGCGGAACCGGGTGCGCGGGCCGCGGTGTTCGGAGAGTTCCGCCGGGCCGAGGACCGATGGTGGTTCGTGCGCGGCGGACCGCAACACGCCGGTGCGGCGGAGCTGTTCACGACATTCGGCGCACCCGTAGCGGATTCGGCGCAGCACCGCTCGCAGCGAATATCGTTGCACCGCAACAGATTCACCGCACCCATGCCTGCACCGCCGGACGAGCGCCCCGATTGGTATCCCGACCCCGCGGACACGGCCTCACTGCGCTGGTGGGACGGCTCCCGGTGGACCGAACAGACCGTGGCACGCCCACCCGTTCATCCGCGCGGCTGTCCTCGGTGCGGGCGGCGGCGGGGCTGGCGACCGCTCGGCGCCGCGCCCTGCCGCGCCTGTGCGGCGGAGGTCGAGGACTACCTGTCCGGCTGGCGCACCCGAGCGCTGCGCGTGCTGACCACCACCGGACCGAGCGGGCCCGACTGGGACGAGCTGTGGACGCGGATCCGCCATCAGCGCATCGACCCAGACACCGCCCGCGCCGCCCTGCGCGGACCTGCCGTCGCCCATCTCGAGCGCATGGCGGCCTTCGCGCTGGCCGACGGCACGATCGGCGGCGCCGAGCTGGAACGATTCGATACGACGGTCGCCGCACTGGCGGTGCGCGACGCGGCCGTGGACGAGTTGCGCCGCAGCCTGCGACGGCTGCGCATCCTGTCCCGGCTGCGCGCGGGCGAGCTCCCGGTCATCGCGGTGCCCGATCTGCATCTGGATCCGCAGGAACGCGTCCACCTCGACACCGCCGCCACCCGCATCCGCCGGTCCGGTCGCGGCGCGCAGGCGTCACCGGGACGGTTGATCTGCTCGAACCGGAAGCTGCGCTTCATCGGCCCCGACGCGGGTATCGAAATACCCTGGGCCCGAGCCGTTTCCGTAACGACCACCGAGACCGGCGTGACGGTGGCGGCGACCTCGGCGCGCGGCGGGGCCGAATTCGATGTCGACGAACCGGAATTGGTGGCCGCGATCGTGGAGGGCGCCCTGCGGGTGGCGAAACGGCTCACGGTCGCGCCGGGCAGACGCGACAGCCGGTCCATCGCACCCGATATCAAGGCGGAAGTGTGGCATCGCGACGGCGGCCGGTGCGTAGAATGCGGCGCCACCCACTACCTCGAATTCGACCACATCATTCCGCTCAGCCGCGGCGGCGCGACCAGTGCGGCGAATCTGCAGATCCTGTGCCGCGGCTGCAACCGCGACAAGGGCGACCACATCTGAGCCGTCGTCAGCCCGCGTTTCCGGCGATCTCGAAACCGGCCTCGGTCAGCGCATCGGTGGCGGCGGCGCTGCGCGATTGCGGCACCAGCACCAGATCCGCATGGTAGGTCGAGGCGACGAAGACGGGAATTCCGTGCTGCGCCAAGGGTTCCAGAATCGCGGTCAGTGCACCGGAGGTGTCCAGCTCGCGGGGCGTGGCGGCGTACAGCCCGAGCCAGCACGACTCCCGCTCCCACGGCGGGGCCTCGCGCACGACCGTCAGGCCCTCCGGCGCCCGCACCAGCGCCACCCATTCGTCGTCCTCCGGAAAGGTCGCGGCCGGGATGTGGTCGACGCTGAATCGAGACGGCACGATGTGCAAGCGCTGGGATTTCGCCATCGGCTCATCGTAGGCGGGGCTCAGGTCGTCGCCACCAGCAACTCCTCGCCGTTGGAGGTGCGCAGCCCATCCGGCCTGCCGGCGAAGTACCGCGCGTTGAGTTCGTCCGCCGAAATGTGGTGCGCCTGCGCGAAACCGGCCTCCCGGGCCATGGCGACGAGCTGCGCCGGGGCGTAGAAGCTGAGGAACGGCGTGCCGGAGGCGGCCGCACCCGAGACCGCGAACTCCCGGCTCGGCCGATCCTGTACGTCGAGCAGTTCCAGCGGCGGCTGGAAGGTCATCACGACCGTGGACCCGGGCGCCGTCCGCGCCAGCAGCGACAGCGTTTCGCGGTTCGCCTCGTCGGTGAGATACATGCTCACCCCCAGCGAGGCGACGATCGCGGGCCGGGACGGATCGAAGCCGGCCGCGGTCAGTCGCTCCCACCACGAATCCTTCTCGAAATCGACGGGGACCGAACGTAACCACTCCGGGAGCCCGTAACCGGTCTCGGCCAGACGCCGCCGCTTCCATGCCTGCGTCTGCGGCTGATCGACCTCGAAAATCCGGAAGCGAGCGGCGATTTCGGGTTTGCGCTGCGCGAACGTCTCCAACCCGGCGCCCAGCAGCACGTATTGGCCGACCCGCCCGGCCTGTTCGGTGAGCAGATCCTCCACGAATCGCGACCGGACCACGATGCTCGCCCGGAAGCGGCTGGTGCCGACGGGATCCATATCGCCGCGCTCGCGCCAGCCCTCCGGCGGATCGGCCAGACGCAGGCCGATCTCGTCGTCGAGCACATGCGGCGGCGGGTCGAGCTGAACGTGCAGCGCGCGCCACAGCGCAACCCGCACCGCGGTCTGATCAGGCATGGCGGTCTGATCGGGCACGGCGGTCTGATCGGGCACCGCACCGGTCCGGGGCTCGCTCATCGGTCACCACCGGGCGCCTGCAGTGTCCACACTCGCCCGTCCGGGTCACGCACCGTCATCTCCCGGGTTCCGTAATGGGTGTCGGCGAACGGCGAGTCCACCTCGACCGGCGCCGGAAAACCTTGCTCTGCTTCCACTTTCAGCACGACCTGCATTCCCGGCTCGCGATCCGCCGGCACCTCGGCGATGAACAGATACGGACCGTCCCCGTTGCGGAGCTGTCCGGAATTGTGGTCGGTGGCGAATTCCAGCTCGAAGCCCAGCTGCTGGAAGAACTTCGCCGATTTCCCCCAGTTGTGGGTCTCCAGAAAAATCGCCTCGACACCTCTGGCGGCCATCTCACTTCTCCTTCTCACGCGTCGGCGGCTCAGCGCCGAGATACGCCCGCAGCGCCTCGGCCACCAGTGCCGACAGCGACATCTCCGACTCGACCGCCCGGTATTTGACCTGCTTGATCAGCTCCACCGGGAGATACACGTTGAACTGCTTGACTTCCTCGGCGCCCACCAGACGACACTAACATGCTAGCAATCTAGATTGCTAGATCCCCTGGCTGCCGATGTCACGAAGTGATCTTCCGAACCGGCTACTCGGACGACTCCTCATCCGACCGCGGCGTCCCCGACAGCCGGATCACCCCCGCCTCCAGGTCGAGATCCAGCCGCGGCCGATGTTGCTGCCCGTCGCTGTCACCACTGCTCTCGTCGGTCAGCTTCTTGCCGGGGAACATCTCACCGAACACGCCCATAACCCCACGATAGCCGCCTGTGCGCCGCGGGCGGGGACGGAAAACGGCCTCAGCGGAGTTCGATCGAACCGCCGTCGACCATGAGGTCTGGGACCTGGCCCTGCAGCCCCGCGCTGGAGGCGAAGGTGAAACGAACGAGATGGTCTGCCATCGCGCGGTGTGTCTGCCGTCACTACACTCGGGCTTCAATTCCGGGTCTCGCCCAGCTTCGACGGGCAGGATGGAAGTGACTGACGATCGGAGGCATCGATGCCACTGGCCACATCGGCACCCCGCCCCCTGCCGCCGTCGATGGTGGAACGGATGACGCTCATTCTCGACATGTTCGAGCACCGGTCGACACGGCTGAGCCTCGTGGAGATCTGCACCCACAGCGGGCTCCCGCGCTCCACCGCGCATCGCATCCTCGACCAGCTGGTGAAACTGCACTGGCTCGAGCACACCCCCTCGGGCTATTGCCTGGGTCGCCGCTCCCTCGGGCTCGGTGGCTACGACGGCCGGCACGGCGAGATCCGCGAGGCCGCGGCCGAGCACCTGCACGAACTGCAACTGCGGACCGGGCTCGTGGTCCACCTGGCGGCTCTGGAAGGCGCCGACGAGGTGTTCCTGGACAAACTCGGCGGCCCGTTCGCGCGCACCCTGGAATCGCATGTGGGGCGCCGCAGTTTGGCCCACCTCACCACCGGCGGCCGCGCCATGCTGGCCTGGTTGCCGCCGGAGGAGGTGGAGGCGCTGCTCGGCAAGCAGTTGTCGAATCCGGTCCAGGGCCGGGGATGGGATGTGCCGAGCCTGCATCGCGAACTGAACCGGATCCGCCGCAATCGCGGACTGTCGTTCGACCGCGGCGAATACACCAATGCGATGGTGGGCAGGGCACTTCCCAGCGTGGCCGCCGCGATCCGGGGTCCACAGGGCCCGCGGGCCGCGATCTGCCTGTGCGGGGAGACGAACTTCGCGACCATGGAGCGACTGGCCCCGCTGGTCGCGGAGGCGGCCGCGCGCACCTCGCGCGCGTTGGCCACCGAGTCCCGCGGGCCACGTCATGTCCCGGCCGGCCGGCGCGGACAGGCGGTCCGGACGAACGGGCGCTCGCTCGCCTCCTCGCCGAGTCGCGGGTAGGCGGCCGGGACTATCTCGTCACCGAGGACCGTCGGCTGAGCTGTCGCGAACACGCCGCTGCCGCAAGTGCTCTCGCGGCCGCACTGCGTGCTGAGTTCGGCGTGGGGCGCGGTGATCGGGTCGCGCTTCTCGCCGCGAATGGGTGATCACCATCTGGGCGGCGCAGAGCCTCGGCGCGGTCGCGGTCGGGCTCAACGGGTGGTGGGTGCCCGCCGACCTCGCAGAAGCTCCCGGCACACTGGGCCGGCCGATCATCAGCGTGGCACTCGAGATCCGCGATGCCGACGGGACCCCGTTCCGGAAGGCGTCGAAGGTGAGGTTGACGTCCGCAACCCCGATGTCGTGGAATGTGCCGTCGTCGGCGAACCGCACCCCGATTCCGGGCAGCAGGTGGCGGCCGTCGTCGTCCTCGCCGAGGGGGCCACGGCGTCGGAGGCGGATCTGCGCGAATTCGCCCGCGATCGGCTGGCGTATTTCAAGGTGCCCGAACGGTGGCGGATCACCTCGGAGTCGTTGCCGCGCAACATCACCGGCAAGCTGATCCGGTCCGGGATCACAGTCTGACACGGGTTTCGAGGTGGTCGTTCGGCGCCCGCCGCTCGATCCCGGCCGATTTTGCCGAATGTTCGCCACCCCGGCTCTACACTGGTGCGGACCTGATTGCCCTGTGTCACAGAGTGAGTGGTGCGCATGCCTCCGGATCCCGACCAGATGACGGCGGCGTTCGAACGATTATCGGCCCGAATGACGGTGCTGCAGGCCGGAATCCTGCTCGCGCCGACGATGCACGAACAGGGTGCCGCCCGCTACGGCCGCATTGTCGCGGCGCAGCTGGCGGCACTCACGATCCGTGGACATGTCGATGTGCATGTCGGTAGCGACGGATTCGAGGGGGCGGATTCGCTGCGAGCCGTCCTGCTGCCGGGCCCACCCGAACCGGTGGCCGCCGAGGAGCGGCAGTTGTTGCGGCATCTGTTCGGCAACGGCTACTCCGTGCGCATCGCCGCCTGCACCGACGGCCCGGGCTGGGATCGGCTGAACGCGACGGTGCGACGCGAATTGATCGGCAACGGATTCGGCTGGGCCAAACCCGATCGCTACCGGGCGCTGCGCACGATGGTCCGGCTGCGCCGGCGCATGCTCGATTACGCGGCGCGGCGACCGGCGTGGCAGGACAACGAAACACTGCACCGCGCAGGCTATCCCTACGCGGTGCTGTTCGCCGTCGACACCGGTCCGGGCCCGCATTGGCCGGGCCCGGAGGACGGCTCGCAGGCGCAGCTTTCCTTGCCGTGGAATCTGCCGCAGGCCTGCGCGCACGCCGTTCGCGACTCCGGCGAGATCGCCTACAGCGCGCCACCGGTAGGCACCGAGGAGCGGCTGGCCGAAGTCGAGCAGCTGCTGATCGCCATGGACTCCCATTCGCAAGGGGTGCGGTACCACCATGTGGTCGAGGCCGAGCGACTGCACCGTTTGATCGACGATTACCGCTGGCGCTACAGCTTTCACACGCTCACCACCTCCCCTCGCCCCGAGCTGCTGCGGGCCGCACTGCTGGATCTGGTGCGCGAAACCGAAACCGTTCGCGCGTATGTGCGGCCCGGCGTACCGGGTCACGAAGAGGCCGTGCTGGTTTCGATGTACGCGGTGCGGCTGTCGGATCTCGTCCTGGACCGCACGCCGTGACCCGGGGTCAGGAACCGACCACGTCGCGCGCGCGGCCGACGATGAGCGGATCGGCGGGGGTGACGATGTCGGGCTCCTTGTTCTGGTAGTCGAACAGGCCCAGCACGTGGCGCATCGCGTTGAGGCGGGCGCGTTTCTTGTCGTTGCTCTTGACCACGATCCACGGCGCGTAGTCGGTATCGGTGTGTTCGAAGTTCTCCTCCTTGGCGGCGGTGTAGTCGTCCCACTTGTCCAGCGACGCCAGATCCATCGGCGAGAGTTTCCACTGCCGGACCGGGTCGACCTGCCGGATCGCGAAGCGGGTCCGCTGCTCCAGCGGCGATACCGAGAACCAGAACTTCACCAGGTCGATACCGTCGTCGACGAGCATCCGCTCGAACAGCGGCACCTGATTCAGGAAACGCCGATGCTGTTCGGCCGTGCAGAATCCCATCACCCGCTCGACGCCGGCGCGGTTGTACCAGGACCGGTCGAACAGCACGATCTCCCCGGCCGCCGGCAGGTGTTCGACGTAGCGCTGGAAGTACCACTGCGTCGATTCCCGGGCGGTCGGCTTCTCCAGCGCGACGACGCGGGCGCCACGCGGGTTGAGGTGTTCCATGAAACGCTTGATGGAGCCGCCCTTTCCGGCGGCGTCACGTCCTTCGAACACGATGACCAGCCGCCGGCCGGTGGCCTTGACCCAGTTCTGCAATTTGAGCAGTTCGATCTGCAGCAGGCGTTTGTCGGCCTCGTAGACCTCGCGGTTCAGGCGTTCGTCGTACGGATAGCCTTCACGCCAGGTGTCGACGACCAAACCGTCTGCGGCGGTGAGCAGTACGGGATCGTCGTCATCCAGGTCGTCGACGATGAATCCGGTGGTGTCGGTCAGATCGACGGCGGACTCGAGGTCGGCGACGGCACTGAGATTGCGCTGCATGTCCGCCCTTCAGTCGTGGAATCCGGTGAGCGGCCAGCCGCCGGCGGCGAGCTTCGCCGCGACCTGGCGCAGATCGTCCTCGCTCGGTTCGCAGCGGGTCACTTCCACGATCGCCGCCTCCACCTGCTCGCGATCGACGACGTCGGGCCGGCCGGCCAGCAGCAGGCCGAGAATCCGGTCGAGTTCGTCCTTGTTCAGCTGCTTCTTCAGCAGCGCGAGCAACGGGAAGTAATCCTTCGGCGGGACGCCGTCCGGGTAGCCCGCGCGCAGCCAATCCAGGATCTGCGCGAGCAAGCCCTCGTCGTTGGTCCTCGAATTCACCTGTGTACTCCTACTTCTCGACCAGGGTCGGATAGATGTGCTCGAAGCTGACCGCCTTGCCGAAACCGGACGCGACGATGATCGTGATACCGACGACGATCGCGGCGACCACGACGGCGAAGACCACGACGGCCACCGCGGCGCCGAACGGATTGGGCCGGTGGACGGTTCCGTCGGCCGACTCGTGTCCGTTGGCGACCGCGAGACCGCGCACGCCGACGGCGAACAGCGCGGGCAGACCGGCGCCCAGCACGATGCCGACGAGCAGAATCTTCCAGACCGATTCGAGAACGAGCTTTATCGTTTCCATGGTTCTCAGACCTTCGCGATCGTGTCCGCGGGAGCGACCGGCTCGTCCCATTCGGCGTTGACGTTGGTGTGGTCGACCTTCTGCGCCTGGGCGCGCCGGTACATGTAGACCGAGAGCGCGCACAGGATCGCGAAGGCGATCAGCGGGCCGAGCAGGGTGGGAATCTTCGCCGCGATCACCCACATCACCGCGCCCACCACCGCGGCGGCCGGCAGGGTGATGACCCAGGCCGCCACCATGCGCAGCGCGATGTTCCAGCGCACCTGCGCACCGGGCTTGCCGACGCCGGAACCGAGGATAGAGCCGGTGGCGACGTGGGTGGTCGAGAGCGCGAAACCGAGGTGGCTGGAGGCGAGAATGATTGTCGCCGAGGAGGCTTCGGCCGCCATGCCCTGCGGCGAGCTGATTTCGACCAGCCCCTTGCCGAGCGTGCGGATGATGCGCCAGCCGCCGATATAGGTGCCCAGCGCGATGGCGGCGGCGCACGCGAACTTCACCCACAGCGGCACATTGTCGGTTTCGTGCCAGGCGAACGGGCCGGTCGACTGCGGATCCGAGGCGTTGTAGCCGATCAGCGCCAGGGTGATCACGCCCATCGTCTTCTGCGCGTCGTTGGTCCCGTGCGCGAGCGAGACGAGTGAGGCGGTGCCGATCTGCCCCCACCGGAACCCGGCCTCGGCGAACCGTTCGCCGATACCCACGACGATCTTGAAGATCAGGAAGGTGCCGGCCGCGGCCACGATGCCCGCGATCACCGGCGAGAACAGCGCGGGCATGATCACCTTGCCCACCACACCGTCGATCTTGCCGTGCCCGATCCACACCACACCCGCGCCGGAAGCCAGGGCGGCACCGATCAATCCGCCGAACAGCGCATGCGAACTCGAGCTCGGCAGGCCCAGCAGCCAGGTCAGCAGATTCCAGATGATGCCGCCGATCAGCCCGGCCATCACGATGATCAGCAAGGCCCGCCCGTGATCCGCGGTGAACTCGGCTTTCGGTGTCCCGTCCTTGTTCTGGATCTTGACCACCGCATTGGTGACCGTCAACGCGACCTCCACCGACAAGAACGCACCGACCAGATTCAGCAGCGCCGAAACAGTCACCGCGGTTGTGGGTTTGAGGGCACCCGTCGCGATGGACGTCGCCATCGCATTCCCCGTGTCGTGAAAACCGTTGGTGAAGTCGAAGGCAAGCGCCGTGACGATCACCAGCAGCAGGATGATCAGTTCGCTGTTCACCCTCGTGATGGTGCGGTGTGCGGGCGTCGCCCACAATCCCCTGCCCATTCTAGAAAATGGCGCCTACCTGGGCGTTTCATCGATGTCGGGCAGAGGTTCATCGAAAGTTCCCGATGGAATCGTCTGCCTGCCACTTGCCGGAATCGGGGGGCCTCCGGTGAACCGATCGTGCAAACGTCGTCGACTTTTCGCGATTTCGGGGCATTTTCGTGGAGGTTTGCACGGAAAGTTCGGGGGTGCGCGACTGTGCGCCGCTGCACGATCCCGACGCTAGGCGGCGACGATCGCATCGGCGACCAGGCGGAGATCCGGCACGGCGCCCTGCGGTTCACGCAACCACGTCCGGCGCGGGTTGCCGGGTGTGGGGAGCGCGATCAACGCGCCGGGGCCGGTCTGGGTGACGAAGCAGCGGAACAGGTCCAGCGACCACCATCCCGCGCCCTCACCACAGCTGGGATTCTCGGCGAGAAACGACCACACGCACCGGTCTCCCACCCCGACCCGCATCACCGGCACCTCCAGATCGCCGAGTATGCCGAGCACCGAGGCGCCCCGCTCGGCGGGTGTCATGACCGCACACAGGCGCCCCGACCGCATGACCAGCGCCCCGATCCGTTCCTCGTACCAGGTCTCACCGAATATCTCCCGATATCGCGACTGCGCGGGCGCGATGGCCGGAGTGGGTTGTTCGGTTACCTGCTCGCTCGCGTAGATGGCTGTCATCAGCCGATCCTCCAGCCCGTTCGCTATCGGACTGTGGCGGTGGAGTGACAGACGTGCTACAGAACAGCCGGCAAGTGACGAGAACCGACCAGCCCCGGAACACCTCATGCGCGCCCAACTCCTGCTCGCCGCCGACCGACGCGAAAGGGCGAAACCGCCCTCACGCGACCCCCTTTCACCGCGAGATACCGCCCGCCCGAGCCCAACTAGGCCGTTGCACCCCGGACCCGGTAGCATCCCCCACGCGCGTGCAGCGCGGCGAGGGGCGGTAGCTCAGTCGGTTAGAGCCGCGGACTCATAATCCGCTGGTCGTGGGTTCGAGCCCCACCCGCCCCACAAAACCACTCTCACACAGCGGAAACGCCGAACGTAGGCTGAGTTGGAGACAGCACAGCGCTCAATTGGCCGTGTACTTCATGGATCGGTCGAGGGCCGCCACGGACCGCCTCCCAGGTTAGGGTTGGGCAGGGGTTGCCTGATCGGAGGTGTGGGATGGCTGATCTGTTTTCCACCGCGCTGCGGGCCCATCAGTGGATCTACGAGAAGTCGGACGGGTATGTGGGGCACCGGCTGCTGTTCGGAAACCCCACCCTGTTGTTGCGAACGGTGGGGCGCAAAACCGGGCAACCGCGGACCAGTGCGCTGACCTATGCGCGAGACGGCGACGACTATTTGGTGACAGCGTCCAACGGTGGGTCGCCGCGGCCGCCGGGGTGGCTGGCGAATGTGAAGTCGGCGCCGGAGTGTGAGATCCAGGTCGGGCATCGGCGGATTCCGGTGACCGCGCGGCCGACGTATCCGGACGACACCGAGTACGCGCGGCGGTGGTCGCTGGTCGACAAGGTCAACAAAGGCCGGTACACGCAGTACCAGAAGATGACCGAGCGGCCCATATCGGTCGTGGTGCTCAGCCCGCGGAAATGACGCGCGCGGCGGTCGGACCCGTCACATTCGTCCGGATCGCTTGGTTTCGGGCAAAGGTTTCGCTATCCTCGCCTCCGAGGGGAGTACTTCCCAAGCGCCACACCGGTCAGTACGGATTCCGCCGTCGGGATCCCCGGATGGCCACCCGGATATCGGGTGAAGGAGACCTCGGGTGCTTTCGCATACCCGAGGAGACCTGTGAATTCGTCCGTTCTCGCAGCCGAACAGCTGCATACCATCGGCTCCCCCTGGCTGTGGGCCGCCACCATCGCCGGTGTGCTGGTCCTGCTCGCGCTGGACTTCGTCGTCACCCGCAAACCGCACGAGGTGTCGATGCGAGAGGCGGTCGGCTGGACCGTGTTCTATTTGGCGCTGCCGGTCGCGTTCTTCGGCATTCTGTGGGCCGGATTCGGATCGAAGCCCGCCACCGAGTTTTTCACCGGTTATCTGCTGGAGAAATCGCTGTCGGTGGACAACCTCTTCGTCTTCATGCTGCTGCTGGCGGCCTTCGCGGTCCCGGCGGTGCTGGCCCAACGGGTGCTGCTGTTCGGCATCGTGGGCGCACTGGTGCTGCGCGGCATCTTCATCGCCGTCGGTGCGGCCGCGCTCGCCTCGCTGGACTGGGCGTTCCTGCTGTTCGGCGCGATTTTGCTGCTCACCGCGCTCAAGCTGATCCGCGACGCGGTCACCGGGCACGAACAGGAAGTCGACATCTCCCAGATGCGTTCGGTGCGCCTGATGCGCAGGCTGATGCCCGTCACCGACGACTACCGCGGCACGAGGATGACCGTGCGGGAGGCCGGTCGCCGCGCCCTGACCCCGCTCGCCCTGGTGGTCACCGCTGTCATGGCCACCGATCTGATGTTCGCGATCGACTCGGTACCCGCGGTCTACGGCGTCACCGGTGACCCGTACCTGGTATTCGCCACCAACGCCTTCGCCCTGCTGGGCCTGCGCGCCCTCTACTTCGTCCTGCAGGCGGTCCTGGCCCGCCTGGTGCACCTCGCCTACGGTCTGGCCGTGATCCTCGGCTTCATCGGCGTCAAACTGGTGCTGCACTGGGCCCACGGCTACTGGGACTGGCTGCCGGAGATCCCCACCGCCGCCTCCCTGCTGGTGATCGTGGTGGTGCTCGGCGTGGTGACCGTGACCAGCCTGCTGGCTACCCGGGATGAGAAGGACGGTGACTCCGCCCCCGTCGACACGTCCGCTCGATAGACACTGCGGCCCGCGGGGGCAGGAGTTGTCCGCCGCGAAATCTCGGCCGTACCGTGAGCCGGTGCTGTCCCGCTTCCGGCGTCTCGATCCGATCCGCATCCGGCGCGCCGTCGATGCGCTGCGATTGCCGGAGGCCGTCTTCAAGACCTGTCCCTGGCAGCCGCGGGAATTGGTGGACACCGGTCTGCGGCAGTGGTTGCGATGCTGCGGAGCGGCGATGGCCGACGACCAGGTAATCGGCATGCCGTCCCATGCCGTGGACGAGGCGTGGCACGGTTTGATTCTGTGCACCAAGCGTTATCGGGACTTCTGCGATGCCGCGTACGGCCGGTTCCTGCACCATTTCCCCGAGGGAGACGGCTACGGCGGCGGCAGTGGTGTGCCGATGGCCACTCAGCTCGGACGCACGGTTGTCGCCTGGTCCCTCGTCGCCGACCCGGGCGAAGAGTGCGTGCTGTGGAATCTGGATGTCGTTGTGGGAGTGGAGAATCCGTGGGGAGTTTCGCCGGATCGGGTCACCGAGGTGGAAACCGCCGTGGGTGAGATCAGCGCAGGCGCACGGCGCCGCGCTCGTCGGTGACGGCGGCCGCCGCTTCCGAAGCTTTCACACGGCTGTGGCTCCGCCGGTGCCGTCTCGACGCTGGATCGGGACCGCCGCGCGGGATGTGCGATAGACGCTCGCGGTTACGATCGCCCGCCCGAGCGTGACGACGAATTGCATGAGCGGACCGTAGCCGCACAACCCGGCGTTCGCCCGGTGAGCCGGTTGCGCCGCACGCACCGCGAGCTCCTCGGCCGAGAACGCCCCTCGCCGGCCGTGGCATGGCCCGCGGGGCGCAACGGTGCCATGATCGATGGCAGGAGCCCGGTCGCGGGCGTGCCGGGCGTTTTCGCATGGTGGTGACACTATGGACGTTGCGACGTTTGCCGCATTCATCGTGGGGGCGGGGGCGGTGTGCGCCGGGGTCGCCTTCGGGACCGGATTGCGGGTGGTTCAGCAGTACGAGCGCGGGCTGGTGTTCCGGTTCGGACGGGTGCGAGCGGTGCGTAATCCGGGGTTGCGGGTGCTCATTCCGTTCGTCGACAAGATGCGCAAGGTGCCGATGCAGGTCGTCACGATGCCCGTCCCGGGGCAGGAGGGCATCACTCGCGACAACGTGACCGTGCGGGTCGACGCGGTGGTGTACTTCCGGGTGATCGACCCGACGCAGGCGGTGGTCGAAGTCCAGGACTACCTGTTCGCCGTCGAACAGGTGGCGCAGACCTCGCTGCGCTCGATTATCGGGAAGAGCGAACTCGACGATCTGCTGTCCAACCGCGAACAGTTGAACAAGGGTCTGGAGTTGATGATCGACAGCCCGGCCCTCGCCTGGGGCGTCCATATAGACCGGGTGGAGATCAAAGATGTGGCGCTGCCGGAGGCGCTGAAGCGCTCGATGTCGCGGCAGGCGGAGGCTGAGCGCGAACGCCGCGCCCGGGTCATCACCGCCGAGGGCGAGCTCCAGGCCTCGCGGAAGCTGACCGACGCCGCCGAACGCATGGCGACCGCCCCGGCGGCCCTGCAGCTGCGACTGCTCCAAACCGTCGTCGAGGTTGCGGCAGAGAAGAATTCGACCCTGGTCCTGCCGTTCCCGGTGGAGCTGCTGCGCTTCCTGGAACGGTCGACCCCGGCGGAATCGGGTGCGGCGCCGGCCGCGAGCCACCCGGACACGCCCACCGCCGAAGGCGGGACGGCGCATGCGTCCGACACCGATTCCGGCGCGCACCCCCGCTCCGCCGAACCGCCCTCGGCCGAAGCCCTGCGATCACCGCTGCGCGCACCGATTCGTCCCGAGTGAGGGCCGCATCCTCCGTCATCACCGGCTCGAATCGGCGGACCGGTCGCCTCGACCGTACGACCGGTCCCCCCGCGCCGACGACGCGAAACGCACCCTACGTCAGCTTCACCCGCGCCGCGACGAAGCGGTTGACGGCCGGGGCCAAGCGGCTGAAGTGGTACTGCAGATGCGCTTCCGGGGTGACCGGGACGATCTCGCGGTGGCGTTCGACCGCGCGCACGATCCGGTCGGCGACCTTCTCCGGGCCGTAGCCGCGTTTGCGGTACAGCGCGTCGTAGCGAGCCTGCTTCGCAGCCTCCGCATCGTGGGACAGGCCCGAGAACTTCGTTGTCGCAACGATATTCGTGTGCACGATGCCAGGGCAGATGGTGTGCACCTCGATACCCTTGCCGGCCAGTTCGGCGCGCAGGCAGTCGGAGAACATGAAAACCGCGGACTTACTGGTCGAGTAGGCGCTGAAGCCCTGCTGCGGGCTGTAGGCGGCCATGCTGGACAGGTTGACGATATGTCCGCCGAGTCCCCGCTCGGCCATGGCGGCGCCGAAGGTGCGGCAGCCGTTGACCACACCGCCGAGGTTCACCCGCAGCACCCGGTCGAATTCGGCGGCGGAGGTGTCGAAGAAGTCTCCGGCCTGGCCGATGCCGGCGTTGTTGATCAGGATGTCCGGCACGCCGTGGGTGGCGATCACCGCGCTCGCGTGCTCACTCATCGCCGCTTCGTCGGACACGTCGACGGCGTAGGCGTGCGCGAGGCCACCGGCCGCCGTGATCAGTTCCACGGTCTCCTTGGCGGCATCCAGGTTCAGGTCCGACAGCACGACCTCGGCGCCGCGGCGGGCGAACGCCAGCGCCGTTTCGCGGCCGATGCCGCTGCCGCCCCCGGTGACCACGACCAGCCGATCCGTGAACGGCCCGGCCTGCGCACCGACCTGGGCGCGGCGCAGCGTGCGCGGATACTCACCGGTGTCGACGGCCGTCGCGAGTTCGGTCGCCGAGGTGGCCAGCAACTCCGGATGGGAGAACGGCAGCCAGTGCCCGCCCGCGATCTCGCGCCGGAACAGCCGGTCGGTCCACTTCGGTGTGTCGTCGTACCCGGCCGGGCGTACCGCGATATCGCGGCGCGCGATGATCAACTGCACCGGAACCTCGGTGTGCCGCTCGCGCGGGCCGAGCATGCGCGGCAGGATGTTGGCGCGGTAGATCCGCATGCCGTCGAAGAAGTCCTGCCGGAACGCCGGACCGAGTTTCACGTTCTCCGGGGAGGTTTGGTTCATCAGGCCGATGAACCGCTTCCACACCTTCTCCGACGACAGCGGCCGCATCACCGCCTTGTTCAGACCCGGGGTCATGAACAGGAAGGTGTAGGCCGAGGACAGCAACTGCGTGGCCGGACCCCACACCGCGCCGCGGCCCATCCGATCGCGGGTCCACTTCGCCAGATGGTCGAGATTCGGGCCGGAAACCGAGGTGAACGAGGCCACCCGGGCGGCGGCCTGCGGCTCGCACACCGCCTCCCATACCTGCACCGAACCCCAGTCGTGGGCTAGCACGTGCACGGGCCGGTCCGGGCTCACCGCATCGGCCACCGCGTAGAAGTCGGAGGCGAAGCGGTCCAGGCCGTAGTCCTCGGTGCGATCGGTGCGGGTGGAGCGGCCGTGGCCGCGGGTGTCGTAGGCGACGACGTGGAAACGCCCGGACAGCTTGGGAATCACCCGATCCCACAGGTGATGGTCGTCGGGCCAGCCGTGCACGAGCAGCATGGTCGGTGCGGCGGGATCGCCGTATTCGTAGACGGCGATATCGAATTCACCGTTGCGGACGAAATGTTCGGAGTCCGGAACGGGGGCGGTATCGGTCACGAGAATCTCCTCGAAGAGGGCAAGTGGAGGTCAGAGGTCGAGCACCAAACGTTCACCCGCGCACCGTGATACGCAGATGAGCAGTTCGCCCTCGGCGCGTTCACCGGGGGTGAGGACGGTGTCGCGATGATCGGGCTGCCCGTCGAGTACCCGGACCTTGCAGGTGCGGCAGAAACCCTGCCGGCAGGAGTAGGCGATATCGGGCCGTACGCGCAGCACTTCGTCGAGCACGGAGCGGTCGGCGGGGATGTCCAGCACCTCACCGGTGCGGGCGAGCTCGACGCGGAACGGCTTTCCGTCGACTACGGGCGCGGCCGAGAAGCGCTCGGAATACAGTTCCACACCGGGCATTTCGCGAACGGCCGCGGCGATCGCCGAGGTCATCGGGACCGGCCCGCAACAGTAGACCGAGCTGTCGACGCCGACGCCGGGCAGCAGATCCGCCGCCGTCGGCACACCACCTTCGTCGTCGGTGCGCACCGTCACCCGGCTGCCGAAGGATGCTATTTCGGCGAGGAACGGGATGGTGTCGCGGCTGCGGCCGGTGTAGACCATGGTCCAGTCCACGCCCAGCCGATGTGCCATCCGCACCATCGGCAGGATCGGCGTGATCCCGATGCCGCCCGCGACGAAATGTACACGGGCAGCCGAGGATCCGTGGCCCGGCAGGACGAACGGGAAGGCGTTGCGGGGCCCGCGGATCGTGAGTTCGGCGCCGACGCCGAGTTCGTCGTGCACCTCGACCGAACCACCGAGCCCGGCCGGTATCCGGCGGACCGCGACGCGATAGTGGAACCGATCGGCGGGGTCACCACACAGCGAATACTGCCGCAACCGACCCGACGGCAGTTCCAGGTCCAGATGGGCGCCCGGTCGCCAGGTCGGCAGCGCGTTGCCGTCGGGGGCGCGCAGCACCAGGCTCACCACATCGGCGGCGTGCGCCTCGATCCGCCGCTCGACCACTCGCACCCGCAACCGGCCGCCGCCGACCGCGCCGGTCACCGGACGCCGGTGAATCAGCGACGCCCACCGCATCCGCGCCTCGGCGACCGCGCCGATGATGCGGATCGGCCGGTCCGAGCCCCGCCCACTGTAGAGGTCCGGCGGCAGTTCGGTGGGCACGGGCCTGCGTGTCGTCACGACGCGAGTGCCTGTGCCGCAGGCGATTTCGCCAGATACGCCACTGCCTGCGCGGTCGATCCGACCGAGGCCGGGGTGTATCCGGGTGTGGCCACCGACAGCGCCGACCACAGCAGCGAGGGAATTCCGGGCAGCGCACCTCGCCACATCGCACCGAGCGCCTTGCCCACGATGCGTGGATACCCCATATTCGGCAACTCCGCGTCCTGGTGCACCAGATACTTCGTGCCGCGCAGCAGCAACGCCACGAAGATCGGGAAGGTGATCGCCATCAGCGCGCACCGGCGCACGTAGCCGACCTCGAAATACGCGGCGACATCGTGGGCGACGAAGCGGTGTTCGACTTCTTCGGCGCCGTGCCAGCGATACAGGTCGAGCATGTCGGGCGAGGCGTCGAACCGCTCCAGATCGGCGTTGATGATCCAGTCGCCGAGGAAGGCGAAGAAATGCTCGAGGGTGGCGATGAAGCCCAGCCGTTCGACGAGGGTCTGGGACTCCTCGCGTGGCGTCTGCCCCTCCCGCGGCCCCAGCGCCTTGCGGAAGATGTACTCCATCTGCCGCGCGTAGGTGTCGATGTCGACGCCGTGGGCACGGAAGACCTGCTGCAGCGAATCGTTGTGAGTTTCCGCGTGCATCGCCTCCTGCCCCATGAAGCCGATGACCTGTTCGCGCAGCTTCTCGTCCTTGATCTGCGGCAGCGCCTCGGAGAAGGTCTGGATGAACATCCGCTCGCCCTCGGGCAGCAGCAGGTTGAGCGAGTTGAACACATGCGAGGCGATGGGTTCGGCGGCCAGCCAGTGCAGCGGGGTGGCTCGCCAATCGAACTGCACGTTCCGCGCGTGCAGCGCCACCTCACCGGGATCGCCCACGCCGCGGCTGCGCATGGGAAGCAACTTCATCGGTACTCCTGGTCATCATCTCGGCCATCGGTTCCGGCCGCACCGGCACCGTTGCTACAGCAGCGTAGCAATTATCGGGCAGTAAGCGACACCCTGAGTACCACATAATTTTAGCCGCCGCGGCGGCTCAGCGCGAAGTTCTCGGCCAGGTGTAGGTGTGACCGTCAGCATCCACGGTGGTCACCTTGGTGAAGACATTGCCCGGCCGCGCGACGTCGGTCAGCGTGAGATGCACCTTTTTGGTGACGTACTTGCCGGCGGCACAGTTGGGATCGCAGGTGTTCTCCCGCTCGACGCCATCCCCCTGCGCCTGATCCGGCCCCCAGCTCTGCCACACGATCTGTTCGACCTGAGCACCCAGATCGGCGCAGGCGAGGATCATGCTCTCCGGCCGGACCGCCGGCTTACTGAAGGAACAGTCGATAACTTCCGGAACCGTGCTGGTGGTGGTCGCCTTCGGCGCGACCGGATCGGCCGGGTGAGCGTTCCCCGAGTCGGACGAGCCACAGCCGGTCAGTATCAGCAACGCGGCGGCCACGGCCGCGCCGAACAGCGGGCGGCCACCGCGCCGAATCGTGTCACCGTTCATGTCAGTCCCCAGATCTTCGTCGAACTCCACCCGCCGCCCGTGGGCGTGTCTCACAAACCTAGTGGATCGATTCCGCGGCCGGGGGTACGCGACACCGGCGCATACGCGCAACCTCGCCACCAGTGCCCCGATTCCGGCAGGCCACCCGACACCGACGAACTCCCCGACGACGCGCGCGGACTTTCGCCCGGCCGCACCGCCGGCATCTCACCCCGGAAGCACACCGTTCTCCCACCGCCGCCGCAGCGACTCGCTCGGTCGACGGCAGCGACTACTCCCCCGCCGCGCCGGCGTCGAGATTGCTCGCCGCCCACGCCCACAGCGGTTCCAGCGCCCGCACGAGTTCACTTCCGGCCATGGTCAACTCGTAGGCCTTGTCGGCGCGTTTGACGATCACACCGGCGCCTTGCAGGGTCTGCAGGCGCACCGAGAGCATGCTCGAGGAGCAGTTGTCCATACGTCGGCGCAGCTCGAGGAAACCGAGAGGTCCCGGCGCCAGTTCCCAGACGATGCGCAGCATCCAGCGCTGCCCCAGCAGTTCCATCGCAGCCCGCGGGGCGCCCTCGCGCGCTCTTGCACTTCTCATTTCGAACCACCATAGTGATTCTGAAATAGAAGCAACGAGTGGGAGTGCGGGTGGATTCACAACGCATCGCGTTGATCACCGGCGCCTCCCGCGGCATCGGGGCGCAGACCGCTCGGATTCTCGCGGGGCGCGGCGATCATGTCGTCCTGAATTATCGCGAGAAGCGCAGGCGGGCAAGCATTCTCTCCGATTCGATCGCCGCCGACGGCGGATCGGCGACACCGGTGGGCGCCGACCTGTCCGATCCCGAGGCGGCCGCGGCCATGATCGAGCAGATCCGCACCCGATTCGGGCGGCTGAACGTGCTGATCCTCAACGCCTCGGGCGGGCTCGAACACGGCGCCGAGCCCGGCTACGCGATGGCGATCAACCGCGACGCCCAGGTGCGGCTGGTCCAGCTGGCGCTACCGCTCATGGCCCCGGGTGCGCGCATCGTATTCGTCACCAGCCACCAGGCGCACTTCCACGGCCGCAAACCCACCCCGGCGGACTACGAGCCCATCGCGCGGAGCAAGCGGGCGGGCGAGGACGCGCTGCGCGCCATGATCGGCGAATTCGACTCGCGTGGAATCGGTTTCACGGTCGTATCGGGCGACATGATCGAGGGTACCATCATCGTGCGCCTGCTCGAACGCCGCGATCCGGACGCGGTCGCGGCGCGGACCGAACACGGTGCGTTACCCACGATCGACGAGTTCGCGACCGCGATCGCCGACGCCACCACCGCCGAGACCGAATCCGGCCATACGGTCTATGTCGGCGGGACCGATTACCTTCTCACCGCGACAGATCCGGCTACCTGACCGTAGGACGCGGAGCCGGCACCGCCACGGCCACGCTCCGACCCCTCGCTGCGAAGCGACTACCGTTCGCAGACGGCCGAGCCGACCAGCGGCCGCGGCACATCGGCAGCCCGGCCACGATCGGTCCGTCTCGACGGGCGCCGGGCCCACACGGTCACCCGTGGGCGTGATCGCACCACCGATACGGAATCGACCAATCCCATTCGGCCTCGGCCGCTTCGGCGTCGCGGTAGTCGTCGACCTGGCACTCGTTCAGGCAGACCGGAACCATCGCGCCGAATCCCGCACCCAGCGCGGACAATCCGTTCAGCACACAGCGCCACAGCGCGGACTTCTCGAGTCGGTGCACCGGAATCGACCTCCTTGTCGCACTCGGCGAGCGCTCGGGGCGACGCGATCACCCCGGGCGCCTTCGCCGACCAACGCTGTGGGGCAAAACGGTACGCCCGACGGGCCCCGGCTGTGTCCGGTTTCGGCAATCTTCACAGCGGACCCGCAGCGGGGCCTCGACCTCACCCTGGTGGTGTTGCAGCAGCATCTCGCAGACGCGCGGAACGAAGGCCAGTTCGGTGGGCCGGGTCAGCTCCAGATCCTCGAACAGCGTCGACATATCCGAACAGCGTCGACATATCGCCGCGCGCGATGAAGTAGGCGGTGCCGCCGCGGGCGCGAACGACAGCGGCGCATCAGTGCCGGCCGGTGACTCGTCTACCGCAACTTGTCAGCTCGGCTCGGTAGCATCCACCGCATGTCCATCACATTGGAGAACGTCGGAATCGCCGTTCGCGACCTCGAAGAAGCGATCGCCTTTTTCACCGACCTCGGTCTCACGGTCCTCGGCCGGGACACGGTCAGCGGTGAATGGACCGACACCGCCGTCGGCCTCGACGGCAATCACGCCAAGATCGCCATGCTCCAGACTCCGGACGGTCACGGCCGCCTCGAACTCTTCGAATACATCCACCCGGACGCGATCGAGACGGAGCCCACCCGCCCCAACGAGATCGGCATGCATCGCGTCGCCTTCTCGGTCGACGACATCGACAAGGCTCTCGAGACCGCCGCGAAGCACGGCTGCCATCCGCTTCGCGGCGTCGCGACCTATCAGGACATCTACAAGCTCACCTACCTCCGCGGTCCGAGCGGTATCCTCGTGATGCTCGCCGAGGAACTGAAGAAGAACTGACGGCGGACCGGGCCGATCAGGCGTTCCAATCGTGCAAACCGCAGCCGATTGAGCGGATTTCGCGCGAGAACGTCGCGCTTTGCACGAAAAATTCGGCTTGTCGGCGCCGGTGATGGGCGGAACGAGGGGTGATACCGCACACCCCCGAAGGCCAAGGCAGGCAAGGGCTTCGGGGTTCTGGATGGCTGTGCAGGGCTGGCGGCACCGGCCGCGGGATGAAAACCCCACGCCTCCGAGATCGATGTTGAACACGTCGGCTGCGAACACACTGCACTTTCCACACCTTTCCGAGTGTGCACTTCTACGTTGAACCCGTTGTGGCACAGTGATTTTCTGTCCAGATGAGACCAAGCACGGTGAAGACAGCTTGCAGGAGACTCCGAATCGGGCGGCCCGGTCCAGCCGAGGATCTGACCACCGCGCTCCACGCAGTATCGGAGATCAATCGCGTCATCGTAGCTACCGATACGAAAGTCGGATTGCTACTGACCGCCAACGGATTCGCGCTGACAGGTCTGATTACCGCATCCCGCACGCACACAACCGTGCTCACCTGCGTTGTCGCCGCCACACTCGGGGTGTCGCTGCTGGCGTGCATGTGGTATCTAGCTGCCACCCTGCGGCCGGACCTACGCAGCGCCGGGGCGGGGAACTGGTTCAGCTTCCCGAATTTTCCCGCCGAGATCGGCAGCCGGCCGAGCGTCGCGGTACTGGCCGATCATGCGTGGCAGCAGGCCGCAGTGCTCGCCGAGATAGCCCGCGGCAAGTATCGCAGGTTCGCGGTGGCATTGCGATGGAGTGGGGTGACCCTGATCGCCTTCGTGGCGTGGTTCATCGTATCGTCGCTGTCCGGGCTCGGTCGTTGACGAATGCGATACGCAGCGGGTGTTGATTTGACCCGCTGCGCAATCGCGTCAGTCCTCTTCGTCTTCGTCGTCCTCTTCGTCTTCGTCTTCTTGCGGCTTGGAGTCCAAGGCACCCAGCGATGCCGTGTCAGCGATGATCGCCGACGCGCTCAACTCGATGTCCGGCGCCGATACGAACCCCGCGACTGCGGTCGGTTTGGTGGCGCTGTCGATGAGCGCGTTGACCTTTGCCAAGAGCTGATCGCCATCACGCTTGTTCAGCATGCCCTTATCGAGCAACAGAGTGATGATCTGTCGGGCGGTCCGCTTGTTGAGGTCGTGCTGAACGATCAGCTGCTCGATCACCCTCCCCACATCGTCTCTACGGGATGCCAACTGGAGCGCGAACATGCCGAGATCACCCTCGCGCAGCGCCTGCAGGTAGTGATCCATGCGCAGCCGTTCGCGCTCGATGTAGTTTTGCCCCTTCATATCGGCGATCTCGTGCTCGAACCTCGCCGACTGCATGTTCAGGCCGTGTCCGGCGTCGTTCTCCACCTGTTTGAATTCGGTATCGCGCAGCACTACATGATGCTCGGCAAGACGGCGTTCCGCAGCGCGCCGGTCCAGGGTTCGATGCCGGAGATGCCCGAGAGTATCTGCATCCGGCCGCAACTGTACCCGGCACCCCAGCAACGTCAGCCCATGCCCCAATTCGATTGTCCTGGAGACAAAATAAGAATTCATATGCTGCTCTGCGTCGAGAAACCGATCGACGTCGAAGCGGCGGCCCATCGTCCGAATCTCCTGTTCGACGATCGGACGGTAGACGAGCTCCGCGGCCCGTACGTGATCCCGGATTGCCGCTATCGGATCGGTGATTCGCCACGACAGATGCGTTTGGACGAGGAAGTTGAGCGCGTTTTCGGCGGTGGGGACCTCGAACTGGAATGACGCGTGATGGACTGCGACATTCACCCAGTACACCCCAGTCGGACGAGTGCCGAAGATGCCGGCCGGCTTTCGCTCGATCGGGGCCAGGCGCCCGTTCCGGTCCAGCGAGATAGTGAGCCAATACCCGTCCGATTGTGGACGGAACTGGCGCCAGCTTTCGCCTGACATCGCCGAGTAGCGGACCAAAGTCTCCGGATTGTTCGCATTCATTCCGTTTGTTCCTTCGAATCGATTTCTTTCGAGTCGAGTCGTTGCATCGAATCCAGGATCGACAGCATGGCTTCGACCGCACGCCGGGGGCCCTTGGGTTCGGCGGCCCAACCCTTCATGTGATAGGGAAGAACCTCTTCGTCCTGCAGGGCTTTTCCGAGATCGAACAGGAAGCGTGCCAACGGTTCGCGCAGATTCGCATCCTTCTCGGCGATGCCGACCCAGCCCCGGATCTCCGAAAAGGTGTCGGGCGGGTGACCCGGGCTTTCGATAAGACGGCCGAACAGGGTGACGACGGCCTCGCGGCGTGTCCCAGTCAGACACGGAGCCACCGGCCACTCGTGCAGCCCCTCCTCGGTCTGCACGTATTGATAGCGAGTCAGGTCGAGAACGCACCGTAATCCGGTGTCGCGCAATCGAGGACGGGCCGTGGGCCTGGTCCACCGCAACAATTCGGCAAGGATTCGATCGGTCAGTCCACCCGACCAGAAAAGCTGGGCCATCGAAAACGACGCGGCCCGCCGGAGTGACATTTTTGTGCTCCGTGCTGCGCGGCGCAGCTGCGGAATGGCCGTGTCGGGCATCGCTTGGCCTATCTCGCTCCCCAGGGCACGGGCGGCGGTGACTCGCAACGCCAGTGGCTGGTCACGATCGAGCCAGGCGTCGAGCATTCTCGAAACAAGCGGCGCAAGATCGGAATACAGGAACGGGAATTGCAACGCAGCCATCGCGGCGATCCGATCGTACCGTCTACCGCTGCGCGCCCAGGGCTCGATAAGCACCGTGCGCGCATGCTCGAACTCGAAGGTCGACAGCACTCCGGCTGCTACACCTGCCCGCACACATACCCTGGATTCGGAGCTGCTTCCAAGGTCTCGCAGCCAGTCGCGCACCAATACATGGGCGATGTGGTATTCCTGCCATACGCGTTCGAGGATTTTAGGAGGGTAGAGGGAATCGGTGAATTCGACTACTTGGACCGGATTTTCACCGTACGTGCCGTTCTCGATCGAACGGTACGACCGCGCCCGCGCCGCAGCGACGAGTTCACTGTTGCGTGATCCGAACACAGGGAACGCGGGCGTTTGATCGGGCTGCTCTTCGCCGGCCATGACCCGGGCGAGCGCGCGGGCAGCGTCGGTAACCACGTACAGCGGCATTCCATTGAAGACAGCCAATGCGATCGCGAAGGCTCGAGCTTCCAAGCCGAGCTGTTCGTCGAACCACAGCCGGAAATCCGCACTGATCGCCGCGGAGTGACGCTCAATGACCGCCGCAAGCTCGGCACGTCCGTCGGCAACATCGGCCAGCTCGTCGCCCAGCCGCGCGAGGACACGTGCAGGCGGTCGTTCCTGGGTATATCTTTCCAGAAGTGGGCCCACGCCGGGCATATCCAGCACATCCGCAGGGTCGCGGTTCAATCGGTATCGCACATGGCTGCGCACCAGCTCCGTGGTGTCAGCGGGATCACCGGCGTCGAGCAGGAAGTCCTCGACGTCGGGCGGGACGGTGATCGCGTCGTCCAGCAGCACGATCATCCGGCAGTCCTGCTCGCTCAGCCGGCTGCTCAGTTGATCGAGATAGAACCGGTGCAGGTGTGCGGCTTGGTCGGGACCGAACGCCTCCATCAGGTATCCGGTATGGTCGCGGAATTCGATCTCCAGTGAGCGGAGTTCAAGGTTGGGCTCGAGGGTGTAGACATCCGTTGTGGACTCTCCGTCCAACGCACGTAGTGCTACCGTAGTGCGCCCCCAGCCCTGGGGTGCGCGCAGCAGCAGCAGAGAACGCATGTCGAGTCTTCGCCGGATATCCTCAAATGCCTTCGGTTCCACAAAGACCCGGCATATCCGCGCGAGCCGATCGGCGCCCACCACACCGTAGGCCGCAGTGTGATGGTCCGCGGTGCCCCCGATATTGTCGCCACCCACCTGGGTGCCGATGGTTGCGTCGCCGCCGATGAAGTTGGTGGCATGGATGAACACATGGCGCGCCCCAGGGGGGATGCCGCGCATCGCGTCGACCGCGACGTACATGTTCGCCGCCGCTGCGCGTGTCTCATCGAGCAGATCATCGTCGGTGGTCTGCTCGCTCTGCTTGCTCTTGTCGTCCTGCTCGGCTGTGTCGGGGTTCCGGTCGGCTTCGGTGGCGGGCTGCGAGGTGTCGCCGCCGCCCGGCTCCCCATGGGCGTGCTCGGCTATTGCGGCGTCGGCCCGCCCGTCCGCGGGCGACGCTTCTGGATCAGGCTCGCTCATGATCGCCCGTTGATGTTGTCGCCACCTACCTGAGTACCGATGATCGCATCGCCGCCGATGAAGTTCTTGGCGTGAATCGCAGCACTATCCGGCCCCGAACCGGTGGGGAACAATCGGTTAGTGGAGGCCCTCGTGGTTCCTGCTGGGGTGGAGTCGGATTCGGGCAATGGGGGCTTCGGATAGCCAGGTACACGTACCCACATCCGCTGATCGGGTTTCGAATGCATTGTGACACTGACATATTCGTCCGGTGTGACCGTGGCCCGATAGGAGTGCCGAACCAAACCTGCGAAAACCTGGTCCGAAACCACGACGACTGCGTCCGCCCGGGGTGAACGCTCGAGCGCGTGCTTGACTGCCTTCTCAGAATTCATCCGGAATGTCGCAGTCAGGGCGTCGCTGGACCAGCCCTTCTCATCCTTGCCGACGTATCCTTCGTGGGCCGCGATGCGAACACGCAGCCAGTTCATCGGCCCGGCCGTACTGTTGTGCCGGCGTAACCCGGTCAGCATCGATCCGACGACCCGATCGAGGACATCCAAGACCGGAATACCGAGGATCAGCATGGCACCGTCGCCGCGGTCCTCCTGCGCCACAATGTCTTCGGTGTTCGGTACGGCATTTTCGATGATCTGATAGAGCGTTGCGCGCATGGCCTCGCCCTGCACATTGGTCAAGGATTCGGAATTCTCGACGTCGACAATGAGAAAGGATCGGTGCGTGGGTTCCGGCATGACTTCTCCTGGCTGATGGGGCGTACCCGTGGATCCGGCGTTCCTCAGGTCTATCGGCTGGGGTCGCGCATGTCTGCGTCCGAATACACATTCGGCACAGACTCGGCTATCTCGGCGAGCAGGGCGGGGCGCAGCAGCTCCACAGAACGACGAGACGTCCTGATCGCACCGATCGCGCGCAGCTGCTTGAACGCCTTGGCCACCGCTTCGCGGGATGCACCGGCCGCATGGGCCAGTTCTGTCTGAGTCAGTGGCAGCGCGATGACTACCCGATCCGCCTCGGCACGCCCGTATCGGCGGGCATATTCGAGCAGCAATCGGGCCAGTCGCTCGGCGACGGTGTACGCGCCGTAGTCCAGGCGTTGCACGTCTGCCTCGCGCAACCGGGCAACCACCGTTCGCAACAGATCGAATGTCAACGCCCCGTCGCGTATGAGCAATGCGCGGAACACTCTGCCCGACACAGCAGTTGCGACAACCGGCGAGATCGCGGTGATGGTCGCCGACCGCGCACGCGCATCGATCGCAGAGAGCTCCCCGAGCAGCTCGCCGGGGCCGCGGATGCCGAGGACGACCTGTTTTCCGCTCGGCGCGGACGAACTAACTTTCACCCGGCCCGACTCGATCACCAGAACGTGGTCCGATTCCTCGCCCTCGTGTAGCAATACCGCACCGATCGGCCAACTTTGCCGCACACCCGCTTCCAGCAGTTTCGTGCTGTCGAACCGAGGTAAAATGTCCGAAAACAGTGGTATTCCCCCCTGTGATCCACCGCGCTCTCCTTGGTGACTTCGCGACAGAGTAGTCGATCGGTCAACTAACGTCGCCCGAGTGTTCGAAAACGACGACCACCGATTTCGACCGTTGGCCGCAGACGAATGAAAGGGCGGGTACGAGCGCGGCATGCGAACACTCCGAAGATTCGGCCGGATCATCCACACTACGTGCCGCCCGGCGACATGAATGTCGTTGCGGCAGAGTATCTTTCCGTACATGTCCTCGTCTCGAGCGCGCGACTCCACGTCGAAGTTTCCCGGCTCACCGCCTCAACCGCACGACCGATACTTCCGGTGCGTCATGAGCCGACCCGCCGACGCAGCCTCCGAGTTGCGTGCGGTGTTACCGAAATCGGTTGTCGCTCGGATGGATTGGGATCATCTGGAGCTGCAATCGGGCAGTCTGCTCACCAAGGAACTCGCGGCCCTCTATACCGACCTGCTCTACCGGACCCGGATCGACACCCGTGACGCATACATCTTCATCCTGCTCGAGCATCAGAGCAGCGTGAACCGACGGAGCTGACAGAGCTGATAGATCTCGACGATGACCTCCGGGCAGCACTGAAGCCCTACCTGCCGCACTACGGCTTCGTGCTGGACGACATCGCAGCCCTGGACGTGCAGCAGTTGCTGGCCCGCGAGGAACTGACCGCGACCGTTTCGGTGATGCTCACCTTGCACAAGATCGCGTACAACAACCCGGAGCTGGTCGAGCAGCTGGTACTACTCGCCCCGGTCCTGGCACGAATGGCCGCCGACCCCACCGGACGAGATGACCTGATCACGGCCTTGAACTATCTTATTTATGTCGGCGGAACCAGCGGCAGCGACCTGCAGCCGCTGTTGGATCAGCTCGATCCGCATACGAAGGAGGTCTTCATGACCATCGCCGAAGAACTGGAGGCCCGCGGGGAAGCACGTGGCGAGGCGCGCGGGGAGGCGCGCGGGGAGGCGAGGGTGCTGCTTCAGCAGCTCGCGTTCAAGTTCGGGCCGTTGCCGGAATCGGTCACCGAGTCCGTACACGCGGCGCGGCCCGAAGAAGTGCGGAAGTGGGCGCTACGAATCCTCACCGCGGACACACTTGCCGCCGTCTTCGACCGATAGGTTTCGGGTCCATCCGGCGGTGATACGGAAGAACCCTCGAAGCCCTTGGGATGCAGCGGCTTCGAGGGTTCTCGGTTCGGGCGCGGAGCAGAGGCTTATGCCTGGTCGAACTTGCCGGCCTCGACGCCGGCTGTGAACGCGGACCACTCGGTCGGCGTGAAGATCAGAGCAGGACCGGTGGGGTTCTTCGAATCACGAACACCGACACCAGCATCCAGGAACGCCACCTCGACGCAGTCCTTGGTCGATCCCGAGAAGCTGGACTTGAACCACTTCGCCCCGGACAGGTCGTCGTTGCTCATGGCATGCGCTCCTTGATCAGTGCTACGGAATCACGTTCGGACAACGCTACACGACGAATCTCCCGGAGCGCTGGCGTATATCGCTGCAGCTCAGCCTCCCGTTCGAGATAGAGATCACCCGCCCAACCCTCGACGTACACGATCGGAGGTTGAGCCAGCCCTGATATCAAGTCCGGAAACTCCAGCTATGTAAACGAACCTACGTAGGAACCGAGAGCGCTCGATGCCGTGAACGATGGTCGTCTTCCAGATCGTCAACCGGTCTGCCGCATCTTCCAAAGCCAGGTAGTGGTTGAAACCCGTCGAAATCTGGTCCGCGTACGCCCTCCACCAACTGGCCGTCACCTTCCCCTCCCGCGATGCGCGAATCTCCTTCACCAGATCCAGGCAGACACGCCGCTCCTCATCGGTCGCCCCATAGCTGTCGCACAGTGCGTTCACCTGGAGGCTCGTGATCCGCGTCGTTTGCCCCTCTTCGATGCGGCCGATGGTCTGATGCGATGTTTCCGCGATGCGCGCGGCCTGGGATTGTCCCATTCCCTTGGCGTTTCGCAGCCGTCGCAGTTCACGCCCCAATGCTCGTTGCGCGAGTGTGCTCCCTGACCCCATTTTGTTAGCTCCCCTATCGATTGTGTCCCGGTTTTCTGGACAGGTCCCCACTGGACAGGTTGCCGGTAGACGAGTTCAAACAATCGGTACGGCAACGGATGCCCGAAATCCCCGCCATTCGACTACAACTCGCGGCCGAGTCGATGCAACCTCAACGCCGACAACCACTTTCACATTGCAGGGGAAGTATCCACCATGGGACTGCTCAACCACGATCGAATGCCGATCATGACCGTCTCCTACGCGCACATCATCATGCAATTGCACATCGACTGCGCTTTGTGCGTGTGCCCGGTCAAACAGCAGGCGAAACAGCGGCTCATCGAGGCGAAACACCTGGTGCCGGACTCGGGCCGGGAGTGATGCGGATGTTCTGGGAATTCGTTCTGCTGATCAGTATTCCGCTGGCGGTCATCGCGCTCGCGGTGTTCTGGCCCGAGCAGATTTCCAAGCCGGACACACGATATTCGGTGCGCGCCATTCTCGACCGCATCGCCGACGAAGACCGGGTGCGAAAGGCGAAATACCGTGACCGGTACCGGGAATAACGAACACTTTCGCACGGCGACCGGCTCACGGTCGGCCTGGTGGCGGGTCGACGACCACGGCCGGATCGAGATCACCCACCTCGCCGATCGCGAATCCGCCATCGACACCGCACGTTTCGCGCACCACGCGGCGATGCCGTACTCCCGCGACGGGGTGATGTTCACCGTCACACCGACACTCGCGCAGGCGCATTCGCTTCTGCCGGAATACCACGCGCTGTGGTGCGCGGTGAGCGAGGAGTTCCGCCGCCGATTCGCCTCCTGACCGCAGGCGTCCCGTGCGGCCGCGGACCCACGTGCTCGACTCGGACCGAGAACTCCATCGGCACGGCGACCGGAGCCCGCACGGCCATACCCACCGGACCGACCCGGTAACGACATGGTTTTCACCAGCACGTCGTCACCGCCGCACACGAAATCGAACCACAGTCCGGACACCTGTCCGATAAATCTGCCCCGGCATACACTGACCGTAGGTGAACCGACACCCTCGACGCGTAAAGGAGATTCCATGTCCCAGAAGGTTCGCGGCGTCATCGCCCGCAGTGTGGGCGCCCCGGTCGAGATCGTCGATATCGTCATTCCCGATCCGGGCCCGCACGACGTGGTGGTGCGGGTGCAGGCCTGCGGGGTGTGCCATACCGATCTGACCTACCGCGAGGGCGGCATCAACGACGAATTCCCCTTCCTGCTCGGCCACGAGGCGGCCGGCGTGGTGGAGACCGTCGGCGATGCGGTCACCCACGTCGAGCCCGGCGATCATGTGGTCTTGAACTGGCGCGCGGTGTGCGGGCAGTGCCGCGCCTGCAAACGCGGCAAACCGTGGTACTGCTTCGACACCCACAACGCGAGCAAGCCGATGACACTGGCCGACGGCACCGAGCTGACCCCGGCCCTCGGCATCGGCGCCTTCGCCGACAAGACCCTGGTGCACGAGGGACAGTGCACCGTGATCGCCCCGGAGACCGATCCCGCCGTGGCCGGGCTGCTCGGCTGCGGTGTGATGGCCGGACTGGGCGCGGCGATCAACACCGGCGGGGTGAGCTACGGCGATTCGGTCGCGGTCATCGGCTGCGGCGGCGTCGGTGACGCGGCCATCGCGGGGGCCCGGCTGGCGGGCGCCACCACCATCATCGCCATCGACCGCGATCCGCGAAAGCTGGAGTGGGCCACCGAACTCGGCGCCACCCACACCCTCGAGGCCGGTGACGACGTGGTCGAGCGGGTGCAGGAATTGACCGGCGGTTTCGGCGCCGACGTGGTGATCGACGCGGTCGGGCGGCCGGAAACCTGGAAGCAGGCCTTCTACGCTCGCGATCTGGCCGGCACGGTGGTGCTGGTCGGCGTGCCGACGCCGGATATGCAGCTGGAGATGCCGCTGATCGACTTCTTCTCCCACGGCGGCTCGCTGAAATCCTCCTGGTACGGCGACTGCCTGCCGGAACGCGACTTCCCGATGCTGCTCGACCTCTACCGCCAGGGACGGTTGCCGCTGGAGCGGTTCGTGAGCGAGCGCGTGACCCTCGACCAGGTCGAGCAGGCCTTCACCACCATGCACCACGGCGATGTGCTGCGATCGGTGGTGACGCTGTGAAGATCGACCGCGTCGTCACCTCCGGAAAGTTCGAATTGGACGGCGGCAGCTGGGATGTCGACAACAACGTCTGGGTCGTCGGCGACGACCGTGAGGCCGTTGTGATCGATGCCGCCCACCAGGCCGAGCCGATCATCGCGGCCGTCGGCGATCGCGCCGTGCGCGCGATCATCTGCACCCACGCCCACAACGACCACATCAACGTGGCCACCGAGCTGGCCGAGGCCCTGCACGCCCCGATCCGGCTGCACCCGGCCGACGAGATGCTGTGGAGCGCGCTCTTCCCCGACACCCGCTACGAACCGTTACACGATCGGGAGCGAATTCCGGTGGCGGGCAGCGAGATCGAGGTCCTGCACACACCGGGCCACTCCCCCGGCGCGGTGAGCCTGTACCTGGCCTCGGAGAAGACGGTCTTCACCGGTGACACCCTGTTCCAGGGCGGTCCCGGCGCCACCGGCCGCTCGTTCTCGAGCTTCCCGACGATCATCGAATCCATCCGCACCCGCCTGCTGCACCTGGCCGAGGACACCACCGTCCTGACCGGACACGGCGACTCCACCACCATCGGCGCCGAAGCACCCCACCTGCCGGAGTGGATCAAGCGCGGACACTGAGGACCTGCGCGGAAATCCTCGCCCGCACCTCGATCCCGCCGTGCGGGGCCCGGAGGTGGCGTCAGTAGGCTGACTACTCCACATCACCTCCGGGAAAGAGACCATGTCGCAGTTCGAGAACGTCAGCGTGGCCACGAAGGCCAATGTGTACTTCGACGGCAAATGCGTGAGCCACGACATCACGCTGCCCGACGGCACCAGGAAGTCGGTCGGCGTGATCCTGCCGGCGGCATTGACCTTCACCACCGGCGCCCCGGAAATCATGGAGCTGGTCGAGGGTGAATGCGCCGTGACTCTACCCGGCGAAACCGAGCCCACGACCTACCGCGGCGGCGAATCGTTCTCCGTGCCCGGCGACAGCTCGTTCGACATCGACGTGCGGGAAACCCTGCACTACGTCTGCCACTTCGGCTGAACAGCCGATAACACCGCAACCGCGAGAACCGCTGCCGCGCAAGGCTTTACCGAAGGAGGGCCGCACGAGCGATCGTGCGGCCCACGCGGCGGCACGGGCCGCCGATGCTCCCCGCCACCCCGATGACCTTGTCCATTTCCCGCCGGATCGCCGTCGTTCACGACGGTAAGGTCCGGGCCATGACACCAGACAACAGGACCGTGGTTCAGGCTGCCTGGCGAGCCTTCGCCAGCCATGACGCCGAGCAGATCGCAGCATTCTTCACTCCGGACGCCGAGTGGCTGGCGCCGGCCGGCAATGCCACCGCGGTCGCGTTGGACGCTCCCAGCCACATGATCGGACGCGAGGCCATCACGGAGTTCATCGCGAACGGTTTTCCCCGCCTGTTCGTCGCCGATGTCGCGCTGGATTTTCACGGCTTCTACGCCGAGGGCGACCGGGTGATCGTGGAGGAGACGATGACCGCCACGCTGGCGAACGGAAATCGCTACAGCAACGACTACTGTTTCGTGTTCGAACTGCGCGACGGAGTGATTCACCGGGTTCGCGAATACATGGACACCGCGCGCGGGCACCGTGACGTCTTCGGTGAGCCGGCGGTCACCGGCTGACAGTTTCGGTCACGGTGAACGCGCCGATATCGTCGAGCGCGACGAAGTGCTGACGCACGTGCGCGGCCGCGGCGGTGCGCAGCGCGCCGTCGCGGATCCCGACCGTCTCGGACTGCGTGATCAGGTTCTCCATGAAAGAACTCGGCCGCAGCACCGTAGCCGAGATACCCGACGCGGCGATGTACCGCTCGATCTCCCATTTGGTCGGCTGGCCGCCTCGATCGGCACCGAGGCCCGAGCTGTAAACCAGGTGCGCCACACCATATTTCACCGCCGCGTCGGTGACCGCCTTGCCGGCCTTCACCTCGTCCTGCTCCGGGGACAGCGGCCCGGGATGCACGCTGTACACGCCGTAGGCGCCGTCGACGCAGCGGGCGATCGTCGCCGGGTCCTCCAGCGAGCCCGCGATCACCTGCGCTCCCGCCCGCGCCAAGCTCCGCGCCCTGTCGCTGTCCGGGCGGCGAGTCAAGACCCGCACCCGCCATCCATCGGCGAGCAGACGGTCGGCGACCGCCCCGCCTTGCTGTCCGGTCGCGCCGGTGACGAAAACGACCTGTTCCATATGCCCTCCGTAGGCGAGTCTTCGGCTCTACCGCGCCACAGCAGTAAACGGAGAATACTCTCCGCTTTGCCACTATACGGAGAGGCGTCTCCGTTTTGCAATGGTGGCCGCTACGATCGAGCGATGGGTAACGACGCGGGGCAGGTTGCCAAGCCACTGCGCGCGGACGCGCGCCGCAACCGAGACCAGGTGCTGGCCGTCGCCCGGGAGATGCTCTCGGTGGACGGCTCGTCGGCGTCCTTCGACGAGATCGCGCGCCGAGCGGGCGTCGGCGTCGGCACCGTGTACCGGCATTTCCCCACCCGTTCCGCCCTGTTCGAGGCTGTCGTCGTCGGCCGGGTGCAGGAGTTCACCGAACGAGCACACCTGCTCGCGGGCACCGATACCGCGCCGGAGGACGCGTTCTTCGACTACTTCGCCCACCTCGTCGGCGAGGTCTCCCTCAATCAGGCTCTGTGCGAAGCGCTGGACGACGACGGTGGCACGGCCGTAGCGGTCCCCAACGAACTCCGGCACGCATTCATCCGGTCGTTCGACACCCTGCTCTGCCGGGCGAAAGACGCAGGGGCCCTACGACCCGACGTCGATGTCGCCGACGTGCTCGACCTGGTCATCGGCGCGGCGACGGCAGATCGCCGCGCGCGGGCACGCAACGCACCGAACCAACTGATCGCCGTCGTGCTCGACGGCCTTCGCGTTCACGATCACCGAGCGCCGGCGTGACGGCCGCCGGTGCCGAACCACTGCGCCGGCCACACGGCATGCCGCGCACAACCGGGGCCGCACGATCGCTCGTGCGGCCCCCGTGTGCCCAGCCCTTTCCCCGAGTCTAGGAGTATTCGACCTGCCAGTGTTTGATGCCGTTGATCCAGCCCGAGCGCAGGCGCTGCGGGTCGGAGATCTGGTGCAGATCGGGCATCACGTCGGCGATGGCGTTGAACATCAGGTCGATTTCCAGGCGGGCGAGGTTGGCGCCGACACAGAAGTGGGCGCCGGTGCCGCCGAAGGCCAGATGCGGGTTGGGATCGCGCAGCACGTCGAAATCGAACGGCTCGTCGAACGCCGCTTCGTCGAAATTGGCCGAGCTGTAGAACAATCCGACCCGCTCACCGGCCTGGATCAGCTGCCCGCCCAATTCCACATCCTCGGTCGCGGTGCGCTGGAAGGCGGTGACCGGAGTCGCCCAGCGCACGATTTCGTCGACCGCCGTGCGCGGACGCTGCTTCCGGTACAACTCCCACTGGTCCGGATGGTCGACGAAAGCCTTCATCCCGTGCGTGATCGCATTACGGGTGGTCTCGTTTCCGGCTACCGCCAGCAGAATGACAAAGAATCCGAATTCGTCCGAACCCAATGCCTCGCCGTCGATATCGGCGCTGACCAGTTGGCTGACGATATCGCCCGACGGCTCCGTTCGGCGCGCCTCGGCCATATTCCATGCGTAGCCCAGTATCTCGGCCGAGGCGACCGCGGAATCGCCGTATTCCGGATCGTCGTAATTGAGCATCTGATTCGACCAGTCGAACAGCTTGTGGCGATCGTCCTGCGGAACGCCCAGCAGTTCGGCGATGGCCTGTAACGGCAATTCGCACGCCACCTGTTCGACGAAATCCCCGCCGCCGGATTCCTTGGCGGCGCGCACGATTCGCTCGGCCCGCTCGGTCAATGCCGCCCGCAGGCTCTCCACCGCGCGCGGGGTGAAGCCCTTGGAGACGATGCGGCGGATCGTGGTGTGCTTGGGCGGATCCATGTTCACCAGCAGCGCGCTGGTCACCGACAACTGCTCCGGCGTGGCGAAACCGGGCAGCCGGATGATGGAACCCTTCTTTTCCGAGGAGAAGACGTCCGAGCGGCGCGAGATCTCCTTGATGTCCTCGTGCCGGCTCACCACCCAGTAGCCCGCATCCTCGAACGGGTAGGACCGCTCCGCACTCTGGGCGTTCCACCAGACCGGCGCGGTGCGCCGCAATTCCGCGAATTCCGCGACCGGACTTCTCTCGGCCCACAGTCCCGGGTCGGTGAAATCGAATCCGGCCGGTATCGACGGAGCAGCCACAGTTCCTCCTCGTGTCCGCTGCACTGCGAATCATGGATTGCTTCGAAACGTGTTCATCCTTGATTAGAACATGTTGCAGTGCAGCGGAAAAGAGCTGCGGCCGCGCGCATTCCGGAAAAACACAAGTTATGACAAAACGATTTCGAGCATGCGAAATGCAGCCCGATCGACGGGTATTCCCGACCGTTCGGACACGCATCGCGCAATGCGGTTCACCTGGACTGCACTGTCCGGTCGTCGAAAACCCGAGTGGCGCCCGGGAATTCAACGGCAGTGTTCGTTCATCCGCTCACCTCGGTTCCCCGGCTCCGGTGCAGGTGCCGGGCGGCACGTCCGGCCGGTAACGGCAGATCGAGATAGGTGCGCACGCCCGGTTCGGCCGCCACGACATACGGGATCGCGTTCACACAGTTCAGCGCCGTGGCGGCGATCGAGGGATTGCGCCGGCCCCCCTCGCCCGGATCGTGTGCGTGCAGCCCGGACAGGGTCAGGACGCAGCCGGGGTCGCCGCGCACCTCGACCTCGAACCGCTGCCCGTTCGGCCCGAAACTCCATGCCGGGTCGAAATTCCGCTCACCCATGAACCAGTTGACCGCCGCCGTGATCACCGGTTCGCCGTCGACCGTGCCCTCCCAGCGAAAGTGCTGTGCCGCAACCTGTCCCGGCTCGATGACGCCGATCGATGACGCCGATCGGTGAGTCGATCGGCGCGGTGGCGACCGCGATGTCGTGCGTGGTGCGGATATCGGGATCCAGATCGAATCCCAGTTCGTCGGCGATCATCCACACCGACTGGCTGTAGCCGCCGGCCAGCATCGCCGCGACGGTGCCGGCCGCGGCCTGTTCCGGATCGGCGCCGAACATCATCCAGTGCCGCACCACATCCGGAGCGCCGTAGGTGCGGATATCGGAGAATTCCTCGGCTCGGACGCCGGTCACCGAACCCGACAGCGCGGAGACCACCAGCGGCAACCGTTCGGTGAGGCCGCCGGGGTGAATTCCGGCGCCGTGCAACGTGACTCCGCCTTCGGCGCAGACCGCGTCGAACTTCTCGCGGTCGCGCTGCCGCGCCCATCACTGGTCCCGCACGATCGAGAGTGCCTGGGTCGGGCAGTACCGCACCGCGTTCTCCACATCCGCGCGGTCGGCCTCGTCCACCTCGGGCCGCACGATTTCGACCTTGCCGTGTTTGGGCACGTCGAAGTAGTCCGGCGCCTCGGCCTGGCACATCGCGTGGCCCTGACACAGGTCCAGATCCACTTCGATACGCATCAGCTCTGTTCCCCCTTATCGGCCTGCTCCGGCTCGCGCAACGGAGCTTCCGGCTGCACCTCGACCAGCACCAGATGCGCGCCGCGCGGTGTGTTGACCACCGCGGCGATCGCGGCGGCGAGGTCGGAGGCGCGCAGGAAGAAGGGGTGGCGGGCGAAGCCCCATTTCATCCAGTCGTCGAGCAGTGGGCCCACCTGCTCGGGTGCGGCGTTCATCCCCATTCCGGTCCGGGTCGCGCCCGGCCGCACGATCGAGGCGCGCACACCGGTGCCCTCCAACTCCATTCGCAGCTGCCGGGCCATCGCCTCGAGTCCGGTCTTGGCGGCGTTGTAGGCGCCGTTGCGGGGGCGGACCTGGTCGGCGCAGTCGGAGCCGATGAAGACGAAGTCGCCGCGGCGCCGGGAGATCATGCCCGGCAGGATGCGATGGGCCAGCCGTTGCGCACCCACCAGATGGACGTCTATCTGCTTCAGGAAGGTCTGCGGTTCCATTTCGTAGGCCAGGCCGAATTCGATGTCCCCGGCCCCGGATACCGCGACCTCGATGGGCCCCAGCGCCTCCTCGGCGGCGGTGACGAAGGCGTCGACCGAGGCATCGTCGGTGACGTCGAGCGAACCCGCGAAGGCGGTGCCGCCGTTGGCGGTGATCTTGTCGGCCAGTTCGCGGCAGGTCTCCACCCGGCGCGCACCGAGCGCCACTGGGAATCCGACCTCGGCCAGCATGATCGCGGTCGCGGCGCCGATTCCCGACGACGCCCCGGCGATGAGAACCGGTCGCACATCCGGGTGCGGATCGAAACGCGGCATACTATGAAACCTCCACGGTGACGGGGAGTTTCGCGAACCCCCGGACATTGGTCGAATGCACCCGCTCCATGGCGGACTCGTCGATCGAGTACTCCCGGACGCGGGAGGCGAACTCGCGCAGGGCGACAACGGTCTCCAACCGCGCCAGATGCGCGCCCAGGCAGAAGTGCACGCCGCCGCCGAAACTGGCCAGCGCGCTCTTGTCGGTGCGTTCGATGTCGTAGCGATCGCCGTCGGTGAAGACCGCGTCGTCGCGATTGGCGGAGCCGATGAGCAACACCACCTTCGAACCAGCGGGGATCACCCCGTGTTCGAACACCACGTCGACGACCGAGGAGCGCGCCACCATCTGACTCGAGTTGTCGTAGCGCAGCGTCTCCTCGACCCAGTCCGGCACCAGGTCGCCGTCGGCGACCACCTTGGCGAACTGTTCGGGGTTGCGGCCGGCCCAGTACAGCGCGTTGCCGAGCAGTTTGGTGGTGGTCTCGTTCCCGGCCACGACCATGAGGAACATGAAGCCGATGATCTCGTCGTCGGTGAGTTTGTCACCGTCGATCTCCGCGTCGAGCAGCGCCGAGGTCAGGTCCTCGGTGCGGCTGCGGCGGCGCTGGGCGACCATGTCGGAGTAGTAGACGACCAGATTCAGCGAGGCCTCGATGGCCGCCTCCGGCACGTCGAGCACACCCTCCTCGCGGTGCACCACCAGGTCGGCCATCCGGCGGATCTCGGCGCGATCGGGTTCGGGCACGCCCATCATGTCGGAGATGACGTCCATCGGCAGCTTGCCCGCGAAATCCTCGATCCAGTCGAAACTGCCCTGCTCGAGCGCGGGTTCCAGGTGCTGCAGCGTCAGTTCCCGGATCCGGTCGCCCATACCGGCGATCCGGCGCGGCGTGAAGCCCTTGTTGACCAGCTGGCGCATGCGCAGGTGGCGCGGATCGTCCATGGCGAGAAAAGACATGGTCTTGTGCGCGTGCGGGCCCCACGCGGCCGGGTCCAGGGAGACACCGTTGGCACTGGACAGGCGGGTGGCGTCGCGGAATGCGGCGGTCACGTCGGCGTGGCGCGACAGCGCCCAGAAGTCCAGGTCCGGGTTGTAGTACAGCGGCGCCTCCGTGCGCAGCCGCCGATACACCGGGTAGGGATCCTCGTGGAAGCGGTAGTCGTAGGGATCGAATACGACCGGTTGCGCAGATGCCACAGTCATCACACCCACCTCTCGAAATATAACGCGTTCACATGGAGACTCATCCACACACCGCCAACCGAGACACAGGACTGGACATGTGTCTGGACACTACCACTGCACCCGAATCCCAACAATGGGGGCAGGCCCGACGGCAATCGGCGCGCACGCGTGTCACCGCCGCTCCGCCCATCGCCGCATTTCCGGTCATCGCCGGCACCGCCTCTCACGACTCGATCATCTGCAACGCGTTCTTGTATTCACAGCTCCACCCAAACTATATTCCGTACAGATGTCCAGACAGCCCTATCGGAGAGGCGAATGACGAAGCTGCTCCCCCCTGGCGAGGGCTCCCGGCTTCTGATCGACGGCACACTCGTCGGCGGCGGCGCGGGTGTATTCGCGACTGTGAACCCGGCGACCGAGGAGGTCCTCGGACAGGCCGCCAATGCCGACGCCGCCGATATGGACGCGGCCATCGCCGCCGCCCGCGCGGCCTTCGACACCACCGAGTGGTCGCGCGATCACGCGTTGCGCGCCCGCTGCCTGCGGCAACTGCGCGACGCGCTGCGCGACAACATCGAGGAGCTGCGTGAGATCACCATCGCCGAGGTGGGCGCCCCGCGCATGCTGACCAGCGGACCGCAGCTGGAAGGCCCGATCGGCGGCCTCGGTTACTTCGCCGATCTGGCCGAAAGTTACGCATGGGAAAGCGATCTCGGCGTCGCGAAGCCGATGGGGATTCCCACCGCGCGCACACTACGCCGGGAGGCGATCGGCGTGGTCGGTGCCATCACGCCGTGGAATTTCCCGCATCAGATAAACTTCGCCAAGCTCGGGCCCGCCCTGGCGGCCGGCTGCGCGGTGGTGCTCAAACCGGCTCCCGACACCCCGTGGGTCGCCGCGGTGGTCGGCACGGTCATCGCCGAACGGACCGACATCCCGGCCGGCGTGATCAATATCGTCACCTCCGACGACCACCAACTGGGCGCCCAGCTGGTCACCGATCCGCGGGTGGACATGATCTCGTTCACCGGATCGACGCAGACGGGCCGGACCATCATGGCCGGCGCGGCGCAGAGCCTGAAGAAGGTCTTCCTCGAACTCGGTGGCAAGTCGGCCTTCATCGTCCTGGACGACACCGACGTGGCCGCCGCGGCGAGCTACGCGGGCTTCACCGTCTGCGTCCACGCCGGACAGGGCTGTGCGCTGACCACCCGCCTGCTGGTCCCCCGGGAGCACTACGACACGGCGGTGGCGGCCGCGGCGAAGTCGATGAGCGGCATCACCCCCGGCGATCCGAACGAACCGGGTACGGTCTGCGGGCCGGTGATCTCCGCGCGGCAACGCGACCGCGTGCAGCGCTACATCGACATCGCGCGCGCCGAGGGCGGCACCATCGTCACCGGCGGCGGTCGTCCCGATCGCGAGCGCGGCTACTTCATCGAACCCACCCTGATCAGTGGGGTGTCCAATACCTCGACCGTGGCACAGGAGGAGATCTTCGGCCCGGTGCTGGTGGTGATCGGGCACGACGGCGACGACGACGCCATCCGGCTCGCCAACGAATCGCCCTACGGGCTGTCGGGCGAGGTCTGGGGCACCGACCCGGCGCGAATCGACCACGTGGTCAACGGTGTTCGTACCGGAACCCTCGGTGTCAACGGCGGCATCTGGTACAGCGCCGACGCGCCGTTCGGCGGCTACAAGCAATCCGGCATCGGCCGGGAACTTGGCGTCGCCGGATTCGAGGAATACCTCGAAACCAAGCTGATCGCCACCGCACGGAAATAGACATCTCGCGGCCTCGTCGCGACATACCGGAGGAGAAGGCAACTCATGGCTCGTTTCACCGATCGCGTCGCGATCGTCACCGGCGCGGCGCAGGGCATCGGCGCCGAATACGCGAAGGCGCTGGCCGGCGAGGGCGCCACCGTCGTCGTCGCGGACCTCAACGCGGACAAGGGAAAACAGGTCGCGGAGCAGATCAGCGGCGACGGCGGCACGGCGGTGTTCCATCCCGTCGACGTCGCCGACCCCGAATCGGTCACCACGCTGGCCGATTTCACGAAGAACGAATTCGGCGCGATCAACCACCTGGTCAACAATGCCGCCATCTACGGCGATATGAAGCTGGACCTGCTGCTGACCGTGCCCTGGGACTACTACAAGAAGTTCATGAGCGTGAACCTCGACGGCGCGCTGAACATGACCCGCGCGGTGTGGCAGCACATGTCGAAGGGCGGCGGCGGGTCCGTCGTGAACCAGTCCTCCACCGCCGCATGGGTGTATTCGAACTTCTACGGCCTCGCCAAGGCCGGGGTCAACAGCCTCACCCAGCAGCTGGCGGTGGAACTCGGCGGATCCAACATCCGCATCAACGCCATCGCGCCGGGACCGATCAACACCGAGGCGACGCAGACCGTCACCCCCGGCTCGATCGTGGACGACATGGTGAATCGCCTGCCGCTCAAGCGGATCGGCACCCCGCAGGATCTCGTGGGGGCCTGCCTGTATCTGCTCTCCGACGATGCGGCCTGGGTCACGGGGCACATCCTGAACGTGGACGGCGGGCAGATCATCCGATAGCGCCACGACGGAGGCTTGTCCCCGCGGGGACGAGCGTCTCCATCTTCTAGCCGGATGCCCGCAGGCACGCAGTCCGCGGAGATGGTGCGGCCGCCACCGGCCCCCGTAGATCGGCGACCGGGCGAGCGGATGGGCATGCGCTACAGTGGCTCGCCGATACGATTCACAGCACGGACGGGGGCACGGTCGATGTCGACAGCGACCACGACACAGCGCATTTCGACGAGCCGGGCGCGGTAAGCGATGACCAGCGACGATCGCCCGGATTCCCCGCCGCAGCCGCCGTCCGGCGAGCCCGGCCCGTCGAAATGCGCTGTGTCG
>NZ_PSZE01000022.1 GCF_002933465.1 Nocardia nova | reverse complement strand
CCACCCCTACGACCAGGAACAACAGTGGAAAAGCTGGGCAGACCAGCGGCTACCCCACGCCCGGGAACGGTTGTCTGCACGCCGCAGGCGCGCAGACAAACCCACAGACCCTGTCGGTGGATCGAGGTTCAGTTCTTCGCTCTGGCGTATGCGCTGACGTGGGTGGTGTGGCTGCCCATGCTTCTCGCGCCCGACCGGCTGCAAGTTCTGCACTACGTGGGTAGCCTCGGCCCTCTGGTCGCGGCCTTCGTCATGCGATCGCGCACCGGTGGCGCACCGGCGGTACGGGAGCTGCTGAACCAGATGGGCCGCTGGCGAGTGCCGTTGCGCTGGTGGCTGTTCGCGATCGGGTTCCCGCTGGCCCTGTTCGCCGTGGGTGCGCTGGTGTCGGCGCTGCTCGGCGACCCGGTCGAGTGGTCGCGCTTTCTCGGGTCCAAGGAATACGCCGACGTCGGGATCTGGCTTGTCGCAATCGAGATCGCGTTCTTCGGCTACGGCGAGGAAACGGGGTGGCGCGGCTACGCCATCCCCAGCCTGGAAGATGCCGGCTGGACCTCCTACGGGGCGACCACACTGTTCGCCGTCGCGTGGGCGGGCTGGCATCTGCCGTTGTTCTTCTACCCGCACGGACTGGCGACGATGGGCCTGCTGATGATCCCCGGCTGGCTGATCAGCATCCTGTTCGGCGCTTACCTGACCACCTTCCTGTTCAACAATGCCCGCGCCAGCATCCTGATCGTCGCGGTCTTCCACGGCATGGTCGACATCGTCTCCATCTCCCGCGCCGCCACCCTCATCGCCGTCAACGCGGGGCTCATCGCCGCCGCGGTACTCGTAGCCATCCGCTACTCGCCAACCCTGCGAATCTCCGCTGCCGCGCAATCACCGAGTGCCACCGTCGACGGCCACGACTCACATCCACGCCGGTAGGCCGCGCTGCCGTAGCGTCCGGACATTGCTCCGGCTTCGCACCCGCGCACAGTGACCCGCCCCGGTCGATGAGTCGCTTCTGCGCGACTTCGAGCCTCCGGCCACTCGGCATGCTGCGTACAACGACACGCAGGTGCGTCCACCGGACCTCGGATGGTGACTTTATCTGCGGTTCAAGGACTTACGCCCACTGCCGGGAAACTCGCTTCAGGGCAACGATCGAATCATCGGCCCTTCCAACCCCTTCGGGCGACGCCGCTGAGTTGCCTGCACGGGTTCGGTTGGTACATCTGCCGATCCCGCAGCGGCAGAAAGGAAACGTTCGTGCAAGCAATCGTGTCGATACTGACGATCGTCTGGATCGCGATGGTCGTCATCGCGGGCATCGGACTCATCAGAGGCCACCTCGACTGGGCACGCCTGCACGGCCGGAAGGCGGCAGGCGTCCTGCTCGCCGCTTCGCTGCCGGTTTTGGTCCTGATCGGGTTGCTCGCTCCGAAAGACTCCGGCAAGACCACAACCCCGGCGATATCCCACATTCCGGTCACGACCGAATCCGCAACCGCGACGTCGGCCGCATCCGCATCGACTGCCCCCACTGCCACAACAGCGGTGACTACGACTACGGCCAATGTTCCGTTTCAACCGCCGGCATCGCCCCCGCCGCCATCGACTGTGCCGGCCCCCGCCCCAGCGCCGGCCTTCGTACCTGCGCCCGCGGGGGCCGAGCCGCCCGCCGCTCCACCCTCCGAGGTGTACTACCCCAACTGCGCGGCAGCGCGCGCTGCCGGTGCCGCGCCCATTCTGCGTGGCCAGCCTGGCTACCGACCAGGGCTGGACCGCGACAACGACGGCATCGCCTGCGAGTGAGAAGGGTATCCGAAAGCAATTTCATGACTTCTCAACGCATATCGCCGAGATGAGCGGTTACCCGCCCGCACGACCCGGTTTCACTGCCCTCGCCACGGTGCACGCGGGACTGGGTATCTGCTCCCGGCCCAACTGCCCTGGGCCGGGAGCACCGCCCTGTCGAAGCTGCCGTGAATGATTCGGCTGCCGGCGTGCCCCACGGCGGCACCTGCACGGGCGGCCCGCGTCTCGCGCGTGCCGCCCCGTCAGCGAGCCGGCCGGAAAGACAAGAGATGCATGCTTCGCGCCGCCGGTGTGGATCCCGGTGAATTCGTTGTTTGGCAGTCCGAATCCCGGGAATACGGGCGCAATGGGAACTGCCTGCAAGTATGTGATCGGTCTCGTCGAATCGACGGGGACCGCTCGAGCAGCCGACTTCGACATCGAGGGCATCGTCAGCAATCTGCATGCCTTGGTCGACGACTGGGACTTCAGCATCATCGACCGTCCTCTGTTCTGGGGCATCGTCGCCAGCTACCAACGGTGATACCGGTCTCCTGAGGGCCCCTCGGCCGGGTGACGCTTTCAACACGCAGCGACGCGCCGGACGCTGTGCACATGGGCGAAACATATACGGTCGTACCGCACTTCCGCCGCCACCTCGACGCGCTGCGGGGTTCCTAGCGCCGATCGGGCTATGACTGGTTGTCGGCCAGGTCGGCGGGTGATCGGTGTCCGCAAATGGCCGCACAAGGTGATCGACGACCACGAAGGTGGCGCTGGCACGCTCGCGGGGGGTTCGAGCGGTGGTGGTCGAACTCGTTTACCCAATGCTGTGCCGCCTTCGTGTGTGAGTCGTTGCGCGCGGCGGTAAGTCGACCGGTCGCTCGGTCCGAGGCTTCAGCTGGAATACCTACCTGCGGTGACGCTCGGTATCACCCCACAGTCTGATGCCATGCCATACCTGGGGATGACATGAAACGAGAAGTCGGCCAATAGCTTCGGTGTATCGACACTGTCACCCGCCCCACCGTGCAACGCACCGGACCGATCGACATAGGTCGGGACCGAGAGCGGGCGAGGTGGCATCCGTGCCTCAGCTCCCAGGAAGAACCATGACCACACCAGCATTGGTCCCACTGCCCTCCCCACAATCATCACGGCGCACCGGCGGCGATGGTGATTACGCCCGCCTGTTACGCCGAATCTCCGACGCGGGCTTGATGAATCGGCGTCCCGTCTACTACGCCATCCGGCTCGGCCTCGTCGGGATTGCGTTCGTAGCCGGTTGGGTGGCGCTCGTGCTCGTCGGCGACTCGTGGTGGACCCTTCTGGTCGCGGCGTTCATGGCCGTGACCTTCGCTCAGGTTGCGCTCGTCATGCATGACGTCGCCCACCGTCAGGTGTTCCGGCTCCGTCGCCCGACCGAGATCATGGGCCGAGTCGTCGGTAATGCCGGGATCGGACTGGCGTACGGGTGGTGGCAGGACAAGCACACCCGGCATCACGCCAATCCGAATCATGAGGAGCTGGATCCTGATGTCGCGCCGGACATTCTGGTGTGGTCGCAGCGGCAGGCGCGGGCCAGTCGTGGGTTGCCTCGGCTGATCGGGCGGGCGCAGGCATTCCTGTTCTTCCCGCTGCTGATGTTGGAGGGGCTGAATTTGCATGTGGCCGGGGTGCGTGCGCTCCGGAGCCGGGCGGTCAAGCATCGCGTACTGGAGGGGGCGCTCCTGTTCGGCCACTTCGCTGCCTATCTGAGCGCACTGTTCGCAATTCTGCCCGCCGACAAGGCGTTCGCGTTTCTCGCTGTGCACCAAGCGCTGTTCGGTCTCTACATGGGGTGCATCTTCGCCCCGAATCACAAGGGCATGCCGACCTTCACCGGCGGCGACCGCCCCGACTACTTGCGTCGGCAGGTGCTGACGTCACGCAATGTGCGCGGTGGTGCGCTGACCGATCTCGCCCTCGGTGGGCTCAACTATCAGATCGAGCACCACTTGTTCCCGAGCATGCCGACGCCGAATCTGCGACATGCGCAAGTGATCGTCCGCGATTACTGTGCCGAGATCGGCGTGCCGTATCACGAAACGGGCCTGATCGCCTCGTACCGCGAGGCGCTGCGGCACCTGCACCACGCCGGTGCGCCGCTGCGCGCCGGCGATCCATATATGGGTCAGGATGAACCGACCTCCGGCCGCCGGGCAGCGAGCGTAGGCCGGGTCTGATCCGAGTATCAGCCGACTGTCCGCTCCTCGTGCCAGATCGCGAATACGCGGCGGGTGTCCCGTGGCCGCGGCGCCGGTCGGCGAGCCCGGCAGAAGCTCGGCCCCGGCCGGATAGCCGGCTCGACGGCTCGCCGCATCAAAGGGATCGTGCCGCGTCCGGGATGGTTGACGCCCATCCCGGGTTGATCATCAACCGATGTGCGAGTGGCTGGTTCGTGCAAACCTCGCGAGTTTTGCGATTTCGGGCTGTTGCGTTTGGTTTGCACGAAGAATTCGGCCCCGACGCCGGTCGACACCGCGCGGGGCGAGTTGCAGCCTGACTTCGCGAACTCGGCGCCATTCGCGCTATTCAGCGGGCGCACAATGGGGCGTGCGAGGATCGGAGTACCCAACACCATGGGAGACGTGATGACCACACTGGAACAAGCGGTGGAACTCGGTCGCGCCGAGAAGGGCCTCGCCGTCGTCTCCACCCTCAGAGCCGACCAGAGCATCCAGTCCACACTGGTCAACGTGGGACTGTTGGCTCATCCTTCGACGGGCGAGCCGGTCCTGGGCTTCGTCACGTACGGCAAGGTGAAACTCGCCAATCTCCGCGCCCGCCCCCAGGTGAGCGCGACGTTCCGGCAAGGCTGGGCATGGGCGACAGTGGAGGGGCGCGCTCAGATCGTGGGTCCCGACGATCCGCAGCCGTGGATCGACGCCGAGGGACTGCGACGGCTTCTGCGTGATGTGTTCACGGCCGCCGGCGGTGAGCACGACGCCTGGGACGAATACGACCGCGTGATGGCGGCGGAGCGGCGTGCGGTGGTCCTGGTCGAACCGACTCGGGTGTACAGCAACGGCGGCTAGTTTCGACGAAAGAGATTGGGCCATGCGGATACTGAGAACGCCCGACGAACGCTTCACAGGGCTGCCCGACTTTCCGTTCGAACCGTATTACGTCGAGGTGCCCGCGGGTGACGGGACCACGCTGCGGGTGCACTATCTGGATGAGGGCCCGGCCGACGGCGAGGTCGTGCTGCTGTTGCACGGTGAACCGTCGTGGTCGTACCTGTATCGGCGGATGATCCCGGTGCTGGTGGCGGCCGGGCTGCGCGCGATCGCGATCGACCTCGTCGGCTTCGGCCGCAGCGACAAGCCGGCCGACCGCGCGGACTACACCTATCAAGCACACGTCGACTGGACCTGGGCGGCGATCGAAGCCATCGGCCTCGACCGGATCACCCTCGTATGCCAGGACTGGGGTGGGTTGATCGGGCTGCGCCTGGTCGGTGAACATCCCGATCGTTTCGCGCGCGTGGTCGCCGCGAATACCTTCTTGCCGACCGGTGACCGCCATCCCGGCGACGCGTTCCTCGCATGGCAGCGCTTCAGCCAGGACACACCCGACTTCCGAGCGGGGAAGATCGTCAACGGCGCGTGCCTGACCGACCTCTCTCCCGAGGTGATCGCCGCCTACGACGCGCCCTTCCCCGACGACACCTACAAGCAGGGCGCCCGCCAGTTCCCGCTCCTGGTGCCGACCAGTCCCGAGGATCCTGCCGCCCCCGCGAACCGGGCCGCGTGGGCAGTCCTGGAGACGTTCGAGCGGCCGTTCCTGTGTGCCTTCTCGGACTCGGACCCGATCACGCGCGGCGGGGACAAGGTGCTGCGCTCGAAAATCCCTGGCGCCGCAGCGCAGTCACCGGTGACCATCACTTCGGCCGGGCATTTCCTCCAGGAGGACAAAGGCGAAGAACTCGCTGCAGTCATCGTCGACTTCATCCGCGCGACTCCACCGGACGAGTCACCCGCTTGATGCGGCGGGATCGGTGACCTCACTCTGACGTCGGCGCGGAGCAAGCGGCCGGCGAGAGTCATGCGCCACCAGTCGAACTCTGAGCGTGGGCCATGACGCGCATGATGGGACCGTGGCTGCGCGGCAGGGTCGGCGGCGTGGCTCGAAGAGCTCCGGACGTGGATCCGCCCATCCTGCGTCGCGAAACCAACCGCTGTATATCTGTCTCTGCTTCCATCGACCTTGCAGTGGGTTTCCAGGCAACTCGACTCGGTGTCGCCGATACCGTGGCCGCTGTGGATCGGCGGGTTGTTCCCGGTCTACGTGACTGTTGTGTCGGTGCTGTTCTGGTTCCTGCGTGGGTCGGTGTGGCCGGTGCAATGCGCGACCCTGGGATTCGTATTGGCCTGGGCGGCAACGAGTGCGGGAGTATCCGGGCGCAGCGAAACCTGGCTCAAAGGCGCATGCCTGAAAGCACTGAAATGGTGGGCGGGCATTTTCGTGCCGGTGGGTCTGCTCAATCTCGCCTTCACGGTCATGAACAAATCTCCCGCATAACGCCGGATACTCGGCCCGGCCCATCGTGACGGGGCCGGTGGCGTGGAGCCAGATCGCGGCGCCGATGCCGGGCTGGGCCACGGATGCGAGATCGGTGCCGGGGGTGATGTCGCGGAGTGCGCACGTTCGTCTCGAAGACGACGGCGTGCGGTGGGCCCGGCCTGACCGAGAGTGAGCAGGCGCCCGCGTCGCGGATCCTGGGGAGCATGATCCGTTCCCTGCGCGAGGACAACCAGGGCGAATAGGTCGTTTCGCTGTAACGCGACTGAAATCGCTCATTCGTGGTAGCCGGAACATATGGCCACACACGTGAACGAAAGGGAACGGAAGTACCAGTTGCCGATCACGGGTGGGGTGCCGCTCGATGATGTGCCCGGTATGACTCTGGACCCGCTGACCGACGAGCAGGTGCTCGACGCTGTTTACCATGACACCGCGGATCTGCGGTTGGCGCACAAGGGAATTACGCTTCGGCGCCGGACCGGTGGGGACGATGCGGGGTGGCATCTGAAGTTGCCGCTGGGGGAGGACACCCGTGAGGAAATTCAGGTCCCGCTGGGGCGAGGGGGTAAATCGGCGCCGGAGGAACTGACCGACATGCTGACGGGCATCACCAGGGGGCAACCGCTCGCGCCGGTGGCGCATGTCCGGACGAAACGGCGGAAATGGCGGCTGCTGGACGAGGCGGGCCGAGTCGCGGCCGAGGTCGTCGCGGACAGCGTGTCCGGTCAGACGCTCGGTGAGTCGTCGTCGGTGATGTCGTGGGAGGAGATCGAGGTCGAGTTGGCCGGCGGTGGTCCGGATGTGTTCGACAGCGTCGAGAAGAGATTGGGCAAGCCATCGGATGCGCCGCCGAAGGCGCTGCGCGTCCTCGGTGTCCGTAGCGAGCGGCGTCCGCCCGAGCCGGGCGTGCAGGGCTATATGCGCGAGCAGGCGGACAAGATGCTCGAGCAGGACGTCCTGATCCGGCGCCGCACCCCAGACTCGATACACCAGATGCGGGTGGCCGGACGCCGACTGCGCAGCATCTTGCAGGCGTTCAAAGGCTCGCGAGATCTGCGCAACGAGCTGAAGTGGCTCTCCGGGGTGCTCGGAGACATGCGGGACCTCGAGGTTCTGCACGACCACCTCGTCGCGGAGGTCAGGGCCTTACCGGACGAACTGGTGATCGGCGAGGTACGCCGACGGCTGACCGAGTCCTTCTTCCCGCGCCGGTCGGCGGCCCGTGCCGACGTGCTCGAGGCACTGAACAGCGAACGGTACTTCGCGCTGCTGGACTGCATCGAAACCAGCCACCGACTGCCGCTGAAGCGCACGAAGGCCAAGGCGCTGCGCAAGACGCGCCGCCGTGTCGACCGCGCCTTCGACAACATCGGCCGGCTCGGTACCGATCGCGGCCTGCACGAGGTGCGGAAGGCGGCGAAACGTACCCGCTACGCGGCCGAGGCGACCGGCAAGAAGAAGCTGGCCCGCCGCATGAAGAAGTTGCAGAAATCCCTCGGTGTCCACCAGGACGCGGTCGTTGCCCGCGCCGAAGTACGCACCCTCGGCGTCCAGGCGCACCTGGCGGGGGAGAACGCTTTCACCTACGGCTTGCTGTACGGCAGGGAGGTACAGCGCGCCGAGAAGGTGCGGCAATCGCTGCGGCTCGGAGAGCGATAGGCGAACCTACCCGCCGTCGGGTTGCGCGAAGCGGGCGCTGGCCCGGGCGATCGCGTCGCTCATGGCGGGGCTACCGGTATGGCCGGAGTCGTCGATGACGTGCAGGCGAGCGTCCGGCCAGACCTTCGCGAGTTCCCAGGCGGTTTCGAGCGGCGCGCTGAGGTCGAGGCGGCCGTGGATCAGGTCGCCGGGGATCCCCGTCAACCGCCCGGCCTCGCGGAGCAGCACACCTTCGTCGAGCCACGCCGCGTGCGCGAAGTAGTGCGTGCAGATGCGGACGAAGGTGAGCATCGCGGTGTCCGGCTTCGCGCTGTATTGCCCTGGGCGGCCGAGTGATTCGTGTGCGATCACCGCGTCCTCCCAGCGGCACCACTCGATCGCGGCCTCGCGGCGCACCGCCGGATCCGGGTGTTCCAGGAGTTGCCGGTAGCCCTCGACCAGGTCGCCGTCGCCGGGCAGGCCGGCCCGGAATCGTTCCCATTCGGCGGGCAGCAGCGGTGCGACACCCCGGTACAGCCAATCGATTTCGCGGCGGCGGGTCGTGGTGACGCCGACCAGCACGATTCCTGTGACCCGCTCCGGATACCGCTCGGCGTAGGCGAGGATGAGCGTCGAACCCCAGGAGCCGCCGTACATCAGCCAGCGGTCGATGCCGAGATGGGTGCGCAGCCGCTCCATATCCGCGATCAGGTGCTCGGTGGTGTTCACGGCCATGTCGGTGTCCGGGTCGGCGGCGCTCGGAAGGCTTCGGCCGCACCCGCGCTGATCGAACTGGACGATCCGGAAGATGTTCGGGTCGAACGACTTTCGTGGTCCCGGAGTGCTGCCGCTGCCCGGCCCGCCGTGCACCACGAGCACCGGCCGCCCCGTGGGGTTGCCGCTGGTGCACCAGTACACCTGATTGCCCTGGTCGACCTCGAGCAGGCCGTCGGCGTACGGGTCGATCGGGGGAAAGGAGGTCGGCACGGTTGCCGAGGTTAGCGGAACAGGGGTGACGGCGTCGACGACTCAATCGGGGATCAGGGCATACACCTGCACGAGGAATTCCTGGGTCGCCCCGGAAGGGTCGGCGATGTAGAAACCGCGGCGGGACAACGACTTCCGCTCCAGCGGCATGCGGGTTCTGCCGCCGGAGACGATGTTGGAGAGTACGCGCTGGTCGTAGTTGGCTCGGACGTCGACCATCACACTGAACTTGATCACTTCGGTGCCGGGGCCTGTCCGCCAGAGCAGTTCTTCCGCTTCCGGCGGCACGGTCGCGAACGAGAAGTTGTCACTCGATCGCGCCTTCTGATTGCGCCGAGGCTGTGGATCCGATCGGACCTCGGCGACCAAGACCTCTCGCATCGCTGCCCTCCCTGTATGTCTTGCGCCGCTTCGGGGTGTCATCGAATCTTAGCGGTTACAGCTGTCCGATCCCCGGTTCGTGATGTCATCGGTGTCGCGGGACGGCGCGGGGGCGGATGAGCGTTCCGGATTCGTACTCTTCCATCGCGTGGGCCAGCCATCCCGCCGTTCGCGCGATGGCGAAGATGATTTCGCCCGCGCCGGGAATCATGTCGAACACCGTGGCGAGAACGCCGAGTCCGAAGTCGCTGTTGATCGCGGGCAAGCGCCGGTGCCGTAGCTCCGCCGAAATCGCCTCGGCCACAGGGAGAGCCGGGTGATCCGGTGCGATCGTGCGGATCGCATCCACCAGGTATGTGCCGCGCGCGTCGCCGGATCGGTAGACCGCGTGGCCGGCGCCGGGAATGCGTTCACCGCGGCGCAGACGCTCGTCCAGCGCCTTGGGTACGGCGCCGGGATCGGTGGTCTCGGCGAGCATCCGCTCCACCGCCAGTGAGGCGCCGCCGTGCATCGGACCGCCGAGAACTCCGAGGCCGCAGCCGACCACGGCGTAGGGGTCGGCATGCGCCGAGGCCGCGATCCGGGCCGCGAATGTGGAGGACGCCAGCTCGTGATCGGCCAGCAGAACCATTGCGGCGCCGAGTATGTGCAATCGGCCGTCATCGGCAGGCGCGGTGGCGGACAGCCGTGACCACAGCATCGCGGCAGCGGATCGTCCGACCGGGATGGACAGCTGGGGCAGGGCCTCGATCATGCTGGCGATCATGGCGCGCGCGATGGTGACGACGGTCGCGCGGTCGCGGTGGAAACGCAGGGGTTCGCTGACGGCCAAGGTGGTCACGATGAGTTGCAGCCGGTCGATCGGCAGCAGGCCGTCGGGCAGGCCGGCCTGGGTGGCGCGTGCTGCCGCCACCGCCTCTTCGGAGGATTCCCAGGGGCCGCTGTCGGTGAGGTCGCCGTCCCACAACCATTCGGCGACGGCCTCGAAGGTGTGCGAGGCGGCCAGGCCGACGGCGTCGCGACCGCGAAAATACGGCCGGTCGGCGCCCAGGGTCGTGATGCGGGAGGCGATGTCGATCTCGGTCGGCGCGGGTTTGCGGCGTGGTTTGCCCCGCCGGGCCAGTTTCTCGATCTCGGCCGGATCGAACAGGCTGCGCCGCCGGACCGGGTCGTAGCGGCGTTTCAGCACGCCACGGCTGACGTAGGCGTAGAGGGTCGCGGGCTTCACCCCGAGCCGTTCGGTGGCGTCGGCGGTGTCTATCCACTCCATGGGTTGACCATAATCAATATTGATTACGGTGGGGAAGGGGCGCACAGTTCACTCATGCACCTGGTATCGCAATTCGAGCTGCAGGCCAAGGCGTGCGACAAGCTCGGTTCACCGCTGTACGGCTCCCTGCTGCGCGATATCGCGCGCGATATCGACGATCGAGGACCCTGCGCCGCGGTTCTGGAGGGCTACGAGACCATCGACGTCGATTCCGCGGTGCCGTTGCGCTTGCTGGCCGGCGTGCACGCATTGGTATTGTCCGGCGCCGCAGCCGATCTCGCGCCCTTCTACCCAAGCTCGGGCGCTTCGGTGCGGGCCCACGATCTCGCCGGCGCATGGGCGCCGTTCCGGCAGGTCGTGGCGGAACGGGCCGAGTGGATTCGGGACTGGCTGACTCGTCCGCCGCAGACCAACGAGGTCGGCCGGGCCGTTCCGCTGCTGGCCGGGTTGCTCGCGGCCGTCGATGCGACTCCGCTGCCGATCCGGTTGTTCGAATTGGGCGCCAGCGGCGGACTCAACCTGCGCGCCGACCACTTCCGTTGGGACAGTGGCGATATCGGCTGGGGACAGCAGGATTCACCGGTCACGATCGCGGACGCGTGGCGAGGACCGGTCCCGCAGTGGCTGGCCGAGGCCGTGCGACGCCATCCGCGGCTCACGGTCGTCGAGCGGCGCGGGTGCGATCCGACGCCGCTGGATCCCTTGTCGCCGCGCGACGCACTCGCGTTGCGCGCATATGTCTGGCCGGATCAGCAGGCTCGTGCGGCCCGCCTCGACGGGGCGTTGCGACTGGCGGAGAAGATTCCCGTGGAGATTGCCGTGACCGGCGCCCGCGACTTCCTCGCCGGCATCGAAGTGGAGCCCGGCGCGCTGACCGTCGTCTGGCATTCGGTGATGCGCCAATACGTGCGCAAGGACGAATGGCAGGCGGTGACCGCCGAGCTGAACCGGCTGGCCGCGGCCTCGCGTGCCGACGCCGGATTCGCCTGGGTCGCTTTCGAACCCCAGAACAACTCCGACGACCGCAACGGGTTCCGGCTCACCGTCCGGATCGGTGCGAACGAGCCGGTGATACTCGCCCGTGCGATGCCGCACGGCGTTCCGGCGTTCACCTATCCGCTCGACGAGCCCGGCAACACTTAGCCGTCTGCCCGCTTCCCGGCTGCACCCCTCCGGCAGCCGGGCCAGCGGAAACCTCTGACGCCAGTATCTCAGTCCACGAACGGGTTTCGCACGGAATGGTTGGCGTGGATCACGTCCGCCGGATCCCAGCGATCCTTTGCCGCGACCAGCCGAGGCAGGTCGGCGCCGAACAGGTGTTTCGGCGCCGTTGCGCTTTCGGTGAAACTGCTGATGTCACGGTCGAAACGCACGGGGGCGACGGCGGCCGTCAGTGCGCGGAAGCCGCTCGTGGCCGCTTCGGCCGCATCCGGGGTGGGGACTACGGCGACAGCGAACAACAGTGCTGTGGATCCGAGGGTGGGGCTCGCCTCGGTGCGGTCGAGGGCGCCGCCGAGGTGGCGCAGTTCGACCGAGGTCAGGGTGTCGGCGGGGCCTTCGGTGACGGCGGTGACGACGGCGTCCACCACGTCTGCGGGCAGTGTGCGGAGGAGCGCGCTGCAGCCGAGGGCCGGGACGGGAGTCGGCGGATCCATATGCAGTCCGGCGAGCGCCGACGGCGCGACCACGTCGAAAGTGTCGATGAGAGGCGATAATTCACGCAGCGGCGCGAGCAGATCGTGTGCCGTCGCCGCGTCGGCTTGCACCACGGCCTCGATGATCGCGAAAGTTCGCCCTGCGAACATCGGTGGCACCTCGGGTGCATCGGGGAAGCGGAGGACGCGTGCCACCGACGTCACCGTCTCCGGTGCGGTCGCGGTCCATGTCGTCCAAGCGTGGAAGATGTCGCGGGTCGATTCGACCGGCCAGAACAAGGCGCCGGCGACCACATCACCGATGGCGTGCAGGCGCAGCGTGAGGGCGGTGATCACGGCGATATCGGCGCCGGCGAGGACGGAATCGAACAGGTCGTCGCCTGCTCGGACGCGGCGGATCACGCCGTCGGCGGTGACGAGTTCGAGCTCGAGCACCGAGGCTCGGGAGGGTCCGTGCGAGCGGGCGAACCAGCCCAGGCCGCCGCCCAGCACGAGACCGACCACGCCGACGTCGGCGGAGAAACCGCCGATCGGCACGAGTCCGGCAGCTGCCGCGGCAGCCGTGAGGTCGGCGCAGCGAGCCCCGGCGTCGACATGCGCGATGCGTGCGTCGGCGTCGATCTCGACCCGGTCGAGTGCGCCGGTGCGCAACAGGATCGTGCGTGCGAGGTCGCCCAGCGGGGTGGCGTTGTGGCCGATGGACTGCGGTGCGACGCGCAGTCCGAGTGCGGCGGCGGCGCGGACGGTGAGTGCCACATCGTCGGTGGTCGCGGCGGTCACCACGGCGATCGGTCGTTGATCGGCCAGCAGTTGCCATGCGGCGCGGGCCTCATCCCAGTCGGCGTCACTGGGGCGAATGAGGGCGCCGGTCAGTGCCGTCGCGAGATCGTCGAGGCCGCGAAAGATGGTCGGCAACTCATCGTTTCGATCGCCGACAACGCCGGGTCTGCTGTTCGCGTGGCGGAGGGTTTCGTGCGGAAGGGTCATGGTTTCTCCTTGTCGCGTGGGCTGTTGCGGCCCGATACGGGTGCGACGGATCGTCCGATCTGCGGGAAGTGCAGGTCGGATGAAGCGAAAAATGATGTGTTCGAACAGAATTGGCCTTGTGAGGCAATGCGAGATACACGGTGCCATCGCGATGATCGGTTCGTCACGCTCGCCGGAACTCCGGAAGCGGGAGAACAGGATCGGAAAAGCTTGGGCCAGCAGCAGTTGCGGCCGTGTGAACCGTTTGCGATACACAGCCCGGATACCTGGGCGTCGAGCGACCGGATCCGGCTTCGGAGGCTGAGTGCACCGGCCGCACACCGACTCCTGGCTACCAGGTCCGCGCCGCCGCGGTCGCCATGGCCCGCGAACTCGAGCGCCGCCACTCCGACCTGGTCACCGAGGTTCGGTAGCTCTATGCCCGAGTGGCGGTTCGCACTGCCTCGGTGATGATCTCGTGCACGGCCCCGGGACCGGGGGATCGGCGGATCGCGTCGCCGATTGCCTCGGCACGCAGGCGATAACGCTCGTCGGTCAGCACGGTGCGGACCGCGCCGGCGACCTTGTCCGGTGCAGGGTTGTCGGTGCGCAGGTCGATGCCGACTCCGGACCATGCCACCCGCGCGCTGACCTCGGTCTTGTCCTCGGTGCGGCCCGCGACCACGATCGGCACTCCGTGTTCGAGCGCATAGTGCACGCCGCCGTAGCCCCCGTTGGTGACGAAGACGTCGGTATGTGGCAGCAATCGGTCGTAGGGAAGGAACTCCGCGACACGCACATTGGCGGGCAGGTCGTCCGGCAGCGTGTCGACCGGCCGCCCGCCGGTGCTGACGACGACGATGACGTCGTCACCGGCGAGTGCGCGCAGCGTGGGCTCGATCAGAGTCCATTCACCGGTAGCGACCGTGCCCTGTGTCACGTGCACGACGCGGCGGCCCGCGAGATCGTCCCACCACTCCGGCACCGGGATCGCCGACGGCCGCGACCGGGCCACCGGCCCGACGAAATGCACGGTGTCGGGCAGGCCGCGACGCGAATACTCGAATTCGGAGACGGTGAACTGCACGATGTGGTCGGCTCCGGCCGGCCAGTCGAGGAAGAACCGCGGTAGTGCGCGCCCGGTCTCCGCCCGCGCGATCTCGTTCGCGAAGCGCTGCACAGGAGCGAACACGACCCTCTCGGCGCCGAGGGTGAGTACCGCGTTGCGCAGACGTCCCAGCGGTCCGCGCATCGGTGTGATCCCGAGACCGAACGGTGCGACATCCGGATGCTTCAGCGCGAGGGGCAGAATCCCGAGGTTGACCAACAGTGGTCGTTGCGCGCGTGGAATACCGCTGAGGACCGCGGCGGCGGCGAACATCGACTCGGCCAGAACGGCATCCGTGGACTCGGCGGCGATGGCCTCCCGGACTGCTCGCAGCTGGGCGGGTACCGGGCGGAGGAAGATTTCGATCATGTCGTATCGAATCCCCGCGGGGCCCGACAGCCCGCGACGGCCGGGGAAGGCGGCATCGATATCGCGGTCGTCGTAGTCGGCCTCCGGCGGAAGTGGCAGGAAATCGGCGCCGGTGGCGAGGACGTCGTCGCGGAAGCGGGTACCGGTGAGGAACCGCACGCGGTCGCCCGCGGTGACGAGCGCCTCCGCGATGGACAGCAGGGGCACGACGTGGCTGCGCACGGGTGTGGCGGCCAGGAGAACGGAGGTCATGGGCAGGTCTTCCGACGTGTGAAGCGAAGTAAGATTGGTGACACCGAGAAAGTATTCACTACCTTGCAAGGGTAGTCAATTAGGAATTGAGATGAGTGACAAGACCGCCACCCGGACCTATCGATCCACCCTGCGCAGTGAACAGGCCGCGGCGACCCGCCGGCGCGTGCTCGACGCCGCGGCGACCTGCTTCGTGGAGCGCGGCTACAGCGGCACGTCGCTGTCCGATATCGGCTCGCGCGCCGGAGTCTCGACCGAAACCGTGAAGGCCAACGGCCCCAAGCGCAATCTGCTGCTGGGTGCCTTCGAGCAGGCGTTCGCGGGCGAGGAGGGGGAGGCGCCGGTCTCCGACAGCGATGCCGCGGTCGAGGTCAACGCCATCGCCGACCACGACGCCTTCCTGCGGGCGGCCGCGAGGTTCGTTGCCGCGGCCAACGCTCGCACCAGCGTGCTGTGGACGGAGTTCCTGAGCGCCGCCAACGCCGATGCCGCCGTCGCCGAGGCGCTGGCCGGACTGCTGACGCGCCGCAAACAGGACTACCGCGCGGTGGTCGGCATGTTGCTCGAACGCGGAATCGCCCGGGACGAGGTCGATCCCGAGACCGCGGCCGACGAACTGTCCTTCCTCTGGTCGCCCGAAAGTCATCAGCAGCTCGTCCTGCAGGGCGGATGGAGTATGCAACGCTACGAAGAGTGGCTCGTCGCCGCGGTCCGGCGTCAACTGGGCTGAGAGCCGAAAGCCGTTGCTCTGCAGTGATCTTCGACGTCTCCGCCCCGGTTGCGATTCGGTAACGTCTGCGGCCGAAGCGGATATCGGCGATGAATTCCGGTCATCGGATTCGTCTCTCTCTTCGAGGCCATATGTCTCGTGGAGATAGGAGGGCGCGATGTCGTCGACTGACCGGGAGCCGACCGAGGCGGGGCGCTACGCGGAGCATCCGACCGTGAAACACCTTGCCGCACAGGCGAGAAAGGCGCCGGATCCGGTGCTGAGCGCCGCGCGGCTGCGGGAGATCTGCCTCGCCGCCGGAGCCGACGATGTGGGCTTCGTGTCCGTCGACGACCCGAGGGTGTCGGAGGAGCGCGAGCCCGCGCGCGGCATCCTGCCCTCGGCCCGTACCTTCGTGGCCTTCTGTATCCGGATGAACCGCGACAATCTGCGCAGTCCGATGCGCAGCCTCGCCAACGCCGAGTTCAACCATGCCGACGATGAGACGAACGTGGTGTCGCGGCGCATCACCCGAGCCCTCGAGGAGGCCGGATACCGCGCGGTCTATCCGGCGCCCGGATATCCGATGGAGGTCGAACAGTTTCCGGGGCGGGTCTGGGTGCTCGCGCACAAGGTGGTGGCCGAGGCGGCGGGCTTGGGAGTCATGGGAATTCACCGCAACGTCATTCATCCGAAGTTCGGTAATTTCATTCTGCTCGGCACCGTGGTGACCGACGCGGTGGTCGACGAGCCGAGTGCGGCGCTGGAATTCAATCCGTGCCTCGAATGTAAGTTGTGCGTCTCCGCGTGCCCGGTCGGCGCGATCACCAACGACGGTGGTTTCGATTTCCAGGCCTGCTACACCCACAACTATCGCGAGTTCATGGGCGGCTTCACCGACTGGGCCGAAACCGTCGCCGACAGCGCCGACCGCGACGACTACCGCGAGCGGGTGACCAGGGGTGAATCGTTCTCGATGTGGCAGAGCCTGTCGTTCAAACCCAACTACAAGGCCGGCTACTGCATGGCCGTATGCCCGGCCGGCGAAGACGTGATCGGCGCCTTCCTCGACGACCGGAAAACGCATCTCGACGAGGTGGTGCGCCCGTTGCAGAACAAAGCGGAAACCGTCTACGTATTGCCGGGATCCGCGGCCGAAGAACACGTCACGCGCAGGTTCCCCAACAAGACGCCGAAGCCGGTCGGCAACGGGTTCGGCGACGAGGTCAACGATCTGCTCGATCAGATCGGGCCGCGCCCGCGCCGGGGCGCTACGCCGCAGTGACCTCGGCTACGAGCGTTTGCGCAGTTGCCCGAGCAGCGGCAACAGCGACACCACGACGATGACCGCGACCGCGGGCAGCAGATACTTGTCGACGTTCGGCACCGACGCCCCGAGCCAGTAACCCAGCAGGACCAAACTCTGCGACCACATGATCGCGCCGACGATCTGCCACAGCGTGAACGTGCGCGTGGGCACGTCGAGCACCCCGGCCACCGGGCTGATGACCGTCCGGACCATCGGCACGAAGCGGCCGATCACGATCGCCCGGCGCGCGCCGTACCGGTCGAGCCAGCGTTCGCCGCGGGCCACGACGGTGTGCAATCGGGAGTTCGATGTGCGGTGCAGGACGGCTCGCCCGCCGTGCTTGCCGAAGGCGTACCCGGCCTGCGCGCCGGCGATCGAACCTACTGCGGCGCAGAGCAGTACCTGCCACAGGATGAGGTGGGGACCGGAATGGGTCCCGCCCGCGCACAGCATGCCGGCGGGGAAGATCAAGGTGTCGCCCGGAAGGAAGAACCCCACCACCAGCAGCCCCGACTCGGCGAAGGTTCCGGCCAGTACGGCCAGCGCCCCGAAGTTCGCCAGCAGCGAGGACCCACTCGTCGGGTTGAGTGCGGTCCACGTGCCGGTCACGGGACAACCGTAGCGGTTTGCCGGATTCGGGGCCGGAAACAGGCGTCCGCCACTCTAGGAAGCGTTCCCCTCCCGCCTGCGCTCGACCGTCTGACCTGGTCGTAGCACCGTTCCGCAGTCACCGGTCTGCTGGTAGTCGGACAACAGGTGCGGAAGGACCTCGCTCGAGTACCGGCGCAGTTGCCCGAGTTGCTTATCGCCGCGCACCACGTCCTTGCGGACCCAGTCCTCGTCCGGACTGGAGAGGTTCTGAGACTGCTGAATCCGGTAGTAGTCGCGGTCCATACGCGGATCGACGGTCAGTCCGTTCCGCATCCAGACCCCGTGGGTGTGGACGAACGTCGGCTTCAGATTCTCGAATACGTAGTCGGCCAACCCGATGTCGGCCTCGCCCGCGTAGATGTCCGCGATCTGCGCATCGGCGAGTCCCGCCATATCGATCAGCCGCAGTCGAGAGGTCAGCGCGCTTCCTCCCATGTCGGGGGCGAGCAACGTGCCCTGCCGCAGGTCGAGGATGTCGGCGTAGCCGTTGAAGTATCGACCGAAGCGAAAGGCTATCCAGCACAATGGGATATCCGAATCGGCACGGTACGACTCGGCGGCGTCCGCCAGGGCGACACCGGAGGGGATCATGGCGGCCACCAGCGTCAGCGCGACGAGGGTCCGGCCCCGGGTGCGCAGCCGAGCCAGAACCTCGGTCGCCGAGAGCACGACGACGAGCGCGGCGAGCGCCCACACCGGAGTGGCGAACCGGAACTGCCCCATCCAATCCGGTTGCAGCACGCAGTAGCCGGTTATCGCCAGCGTCAGCGGAACCAGCAGGGCGACAAGGCCGTTACGGATTCTGCTGGGGCCGGCCAGGGCGAGCCCGACCACACCGACGGCCGCGACCACCGCGGGCGCGCCCGCGTACTGCACCAGGTCGCCTGCCCTGGTGAGGTCGTGCGCGGTCGGCATCGCCTGATTCTTGGCGACCGCCGTATTCGCGACGAACCGGCCGAACTCGCTGACCCGCCACACCAGGTATGCCCCGAACGGAATCGCGAACGCAGCACCGGAGTACAGCACATGACGAAGTGCGATAGGCCAGGTGGCACGGCGAACCAGGATCACCGAGACCAGCGGGTACGCCGCGAGGTAGATCAGGCCGTCGGGCCGGGTCAGCGCAGCGAACGCCGCTATCGCACCGGCCGTCACGGCCACCGCGGGTGTCCACAACCGCTCGTCCAGCACCGCCAGGAACAGGTGGACGGCCAGAGCGCATGCCGCCAGCGCGAACAGCGAGTTCTCCAGGCCGGAAAAGCACCAGATCACGAACGACGGAATCGCGGCGAGCACGGCGCCGGTGACGAATGTCACCACCGCGGGCCATCGCGACACCCGCCGCGCGGCGACGTAGCAGCAGAGGAGGATCCCGGCGCAGCACAGTGCCGCGATCGCCTTGGGATAGAAGACGAAGTCCGGGATGCCGAACAGGGCGCCGGAGTCGAACAAGCCGCACCATTTGCCCAGCACCAGCACCGCGAGCCAGGTGGGATCGGAGAATCCCTCGACGGGTTGCGCGCCGGGTTGCAGTACCGGGCCCGCACCCTCGGCGACACTGCGCGCGTAGGCGAACGTGATTCCGGCGTCGTCGACCAGCCAGATGCCGTACCGCGTCGCCTGCCATACCAGTAACAGCACGCCGCTCGTCACCGCGGCCGCCGCGCCCCACCATGATCGCCCGCGACGCTGCCGCGGGTTCTCCCGCTGCCCACCGGAGGTTTCCGGCCGCGCTGTTACTACCTCAACCATTCACCAGAACCCATACTCGAAAGATTCGCCAAGGGGCGCAACAGCTTTTGCGCCCCTCGCGAGTCCATCTACAGACGTCGGTCGATCTTGAATCCGGGTGTGGACAGCTGTCAATCCGGCGAGACCGGCCAGGGGTGGGGAGGGGCGCGTGCCGGGTGCTCGCCATTGCGCGCCGTCATCGAAACGAGAAGTTCACGCACGACCAATGAACCGGTAACACCCGGAACCGTAGATTCTGTCCAGAAAATATTTCATCTGAAAGCAATGGGAGGTGGGTCCATGCCGCTGTATCAGTTCAGCTGTCGCGGATGCGGGCTGTTCGACCGGTCCTACCGCATGGCCGAGGTGCCCGCGAGCGTGGCGTGCCCGCGGTGTGCGCAGACGGCGGTGCGGCGCCCCGGGGGTGGGTTCGTGCGGCGTTCGGCCGCCGTCCGGATGCTCGACGCGACCGCGCGCACCGCATCCGAGCCGGCCGTCGTCGGCGCCGTACCGCAGCGCCGGACTTCTCGCCCGACGACCGCCGACCCCCGCCATCGTCGCCTGCCGCGTCCCTGATCGAAAGCAGAACCGCCATGCCCGAGCTGATCTTTCCCCTCGACTCCAGCAAGAAGTTCACCGAACAAACGCTGGTCGGCCACAACCGGTGGCACCCCGACATCCCGGCGGTCGCGACCGTCAAGCCGGGCGACGAATTCCGCGTCCACGTCCGCGAATGGTTCGACGGCGCCATCGTCAACGACGACTCCGCCGCCGACATCCTCGACGCCCCGCTCAGTACCGTGCACTGCCTGTCCGGTCCGTTCGCGATCGAGGGGGCACAGCCGGGCGACCTGCTGATCGTCGACATCCTCGACATCGGGCCCATTCCGCAGGAGGACTCCGGGCCGCTGGCCGGGCAGGGCTGGGGATACACCGGGATCTTCGCCACCGACAACGGCGGCGGCTTTCTCACCGAGCAGTTTCCCGATGCCTACAAGGCGATCTGGGATTTCAGCGGCCACACGGCCACCTCCCGGCACATCCCGGGCGTCAGCTTCACCGGCATTCAGCATCCCGGCCTGATGGGCACCGCGCCGTCGGCGGCATTGCTCTCGTCGTGGAATGCTCGCGAGGCCGCGCTGATCGCCACCGACCCCGCGCGGGTGCCGCCCCTGGCGCTGCCGCCGCTGCCGCGCGATGCCGTGCTCGGTTCGCTGACCGGCGCCGACTTCGACCGGGTCGCCGCCGAGGCCGCGCGCACCGCCCCGCCGCGCGAGAACGGCGGTAACCAGGACATCAAGAATTTCACCCGGGGCAGCCGGGTGTTCTATCCGGTGTTCGTCGAGGGCGCGAACCTGTCGGTGGGCGACCTGCACTTCTCCCAGGGCGACGGTGAGATCACCTTCTGCGGGGCGATCGAGATGGGCGGCTACATCGATCTGCGGGTGGACCTGATCAAAGACGGGATGAGCCGTTACGGCGTCACCGAGAACGCGATCTTCCTGCCCGGCAACGAGGGACCGGTCTATTCGGAATACCTGGCCTTCTCCGGCACGTCGGTGACGCTCGACGGTGAGCAGCGGTATCTGGATTCGCAATTGGCGTTCCAGCGTGCCTGTCTGCACGCGATCGACTATCTCAGCTCGTTCGGCTACAGCCGCGAGCAGGCGTATCTGATCCTCGGGGCCGCGCCGATCGAAGGCCGGTTCTCCGGAGTGGTCGACATCCCGAATGCCTGTGCGACGGTGTACATCCCGACCGCGATCTTCGATTTCCCGGTCACCCCCACGGCGTCCGGGCCGGTCGCCGTCGACCCCGGCCCCGGCGTGCCGCATGCCGCACGCTGACGGCCGGTGAACGACAGGCGGGGTCGGTCAACCGGTGGGCCGGGACGCGCCGATCGCCGCGTCGGGGTGCTCGGCCCGCAGGAATTCGAGTACTGTCGTGAGCTCGCCGATCAGCTGTGGCCGGGCGCCGGGGATCGTCTCGAGGGCGGTGCCCTCGAGGCTCCGCCGCATCTTCTGATAGGCGAGAGTCCCACGGCGCGTGCGGGATACGAGCACGCGGCGGCGATCGAGCGGATCCACCTTGCGTTGCACCAGATTGTCCGACACCATCGCGTCGATCAGCCGGGTGAGGCTGGCGCCGGTCAGCGGGGTGAGTTCGGACAGCTCCGACATCGACAGGCCGGACCCGCCGTACAGCGCCGCCAGCACGTGCCAGCGGGCGACGGTCGGCTCACCGAGCCGCGCCGTGATCGCCTCGTCGAGCTGCTGTGATGCGCGTCGTAACAGGCGCGCGAATTCTTCCAGTGCGTCCCCTGCGCTGCTACCGTCCATTGGGGACGAGTATACAGCGCCGTATGGGTAATTTTCAGATGAAAATATACGGTGGTGGTTGCGATGCCGTACGGGCAATCGGCACGTGCTCGCCGGCCGACCGTGGATATCGCCCTCGTGGTGCCACTCAGTGGTCCGGCGGGCATGTTCGGGCCGTCGTGTGAAGCGTGCGCCGCCCTCGCCGCCGCCGATCTCGATGCCGCGGGCGGGATTCTGGACCGGCCGGTGCGGCTGCATGCCGTCGACGCCGGTGCTCCGCTGCCGGTGCTGGCCGCTCGCGTGCGGCGCTTGGTGAGTTCCGGTGCGGTCGACGCGGTGGTCGGCTGGCATCTGTCGGATGCCCGGCGCGCGATCACCCCGCATACGGCGGGACGGGTTCCCTATATCTACACGACGTTCTATGAGGGTGGGGAGGATGCGGCCGGGGTGTACATGGTCGGGGAGACGCCCGATCGGCAGTTGTTCCCCGCACTGCGATGGCTGCGCGCCGAATCTGGCATCCGGCGCTGGTGCATCGTCGGCAACGACTACGTCTGGCCGCGCGAGACCGCCCGTGTGACAAAGGATTTCGCGTCTCTACTCGGAATCGAGGTGGTCGGTTCGGCATTCGTGCCACTCGGTGGGCGGGAGTTTCGTGGTGTTCTCGACACGATCCGGACCTCGTCCGCGGAGGGGGTGCTCATGCTGATGGTCGGCGCCGACGCCGCGGCGTTCAATCGCGCCTACGGCCGTGCCGGCCTGGATCGCGACCGCATCCGGCTCGCCATGATGATCGGCGAGGATGTGCTGTATGCCAGCGGTGCGGCAGGTACGCGCGGCCTGTTCACGGCGTGCGGATATCTCGAGGGTGTCGCGTCGGCGCCGTCGATGGAGTTCGGCGCCCGATATGAGCGGCTGTTCGGTGCGGAGGCGCCGACGTTGAACAACATCGGCGAATCCTGTTACGAGGGAATGCTTCTGCTGGCCGCGCTGGCCGAACGGGCGGGCAGCCTCGCGGTGGGTGCCATCGAGCGTGCCGCCGCCCGGGTCAGCTATCAGGGCCCGCGCGGCGAGGTACGGGTTCGTGGTGCGCACACGACGCAGCCGGTGTATCTCGCCGACGTGGATGCGCTCGACTTCGGGCTGCTGGCGGACCTGACACCGCGAGGCTGGTAGTCCGGGCGCCGGGGATCGAGGTTCGACAGCCTCGATCGCCGGCGTTTCCGACCACACGCGGACGTTTCCTATTCCTCTGTCGCTGCGGGGATTACAGCGCGGGTGTGGATTGCCGCAAGCCGAGGTCGGCGGAGGTGGCCACCGGATCCTGATGGGTGGCCGACTGGCACTGCTCGTGGCAGCCCTTGGTGAGCGTGCATGTCAGCGAGGACACTGTGCCGCCGTGGAAGGGGCAGTCGTGCACCATGTCGGGAAGTTCGTAGCGCTTGCCGTCGACGATGTCGAGCAGCGTCTGCCCGGCCCACAGCGGTTCCCGCTCGATCTCCTCGCGCAGCGGATTCTTGCGTGCCAGATAGTATTTGCCCTTCGTGGCGACCGCGATGACCGGGGCGAGCACCATCGCGACCGCCAGCGCGAGGTACGGCGACCAGGCCTGGCAGAACTCGCCGAACGCGCCGAAGAACGCGGCGATCGAGACCGCCGAAGCCACCAGCATCGAGACGAAGCCCACCGGATTGATCGCGTACAGATACGCCCGCTTGAACTCCACGTACGGCGGGCTGATCTTCAGCAGTCCCTTGTTGATCACCAGATCCGCGACGATAGCGCCGATCCAGGCGATGGCCACATTCGAGTAGAAGCCGAGGATCGTGTTGAGCAGCGAGAACATATTGCACAGCATCAGTGTCAGCGCGATCGCGATGTGCAGCGCCAGCCACACCACCCGGCCCGGATGGATGTGCAGGGCCCGGCTGAAGAAGTTCGACCACGACAGCGAACCCGAATAGGCGTTGGTGACGTTGATCTTCACCTGCGACAGCAGCACCATCACCGTCGCGACGCCCAGCGCGACGCCGTGGTTGTGCAGGACCGAACCGTAACCGCCCAGGAACTGCTCGATCGGTTCGGTCGCGCGGGTGAACCCGACCTGGTCGACCACGTAGAAGGCCAGGAAGGCGCCCGAAATCTGTTTGGCCGCACCGAGAATCACCCATCCCGGGCCTGCCAGCAGCACCGCCGACCGCCATTTCAGCGGCGGGGTCTCGGACTTCTCCGGCATGAACCGCAGATAGTCCACCTGTTCACCGATCTGCGCGATCAGCGACAACGCGACGCCGGCTCCCGCACCGACGGCGATCGCGCCGACCCGTTGGCTGCCGCCGTCGCCGGTCCAGGACAGGAAGCCGTCGGCCCCGTGCGGGTCGGCGATCAGAATCATCGCGATCGGCGCGACGAACAGCACCAGCCACAGCGGCTGGGTCCACACCTGGAACTTCGCCAGCGCCGACATCCCGTACAGCACAAGGGGAATGATGAGGACCGAGCCCAGGATGTAGCCGATCGGCAAGGGTATGTGGAAGGTCAGCTTCATCGCCTGCGCCATGATGGCGCCCTCGAGCGCGAAGAAGATGAAACAGAAGCTGGCGTAGATCAGGCTGGTGAGCGTGGATCCGAAGTAGCCGAAACCCGCGCCGCGGGTCAGTAGGTCCATGTCCACGTTGTATTTCGCGGCGTAATACGCGATCGGGATGCCGGTGAGGAAGATCGTGGCCGCCGCGACCAGAATCGCGACGATCGCGCTGGCGCTGCCGTGGCTGACCGCGATGGACGCGCCGATGGAATAGTCGGCGAGATAAGCGATTCCGCCGAGGGCGGCGACCCCGCACGCCATCGGCGTCCAGCGGCGGAAGGTGCGCGGGGCGTAACGCAGCGAATAGTCCTCGATGTTGTCCTTGGCGGCCCACGTCTGGAAGCGGTTCCATCGCGTCGGTGGAACACCGGAGGCCGGCGGTGTCGGGGAAGTGTTCATCGTCAGATCTCCTTGCAACGAACGCTGCGACGCTTCGGAACTCTGTCGACCGCACTGTCCTACGTCATCCGATCAGCAGCAAAACTCAAGGTAGGAGAGCTGATTCCGTTTGACAACATTCAAATGAATATTTTTCGAACGGGCAATCTGTTGGTTACAAGCGGGCCCGGCGCCGTCCTCGCGCGCACTGTCGCTCGATCCTGGCGCGCGACACCGTCTGCGCAGGTGCGGCCTGGATTTCATTGCCGCCGTGCTCAATCCGAGCGTTCGGGCCACCATGCCGCCCGGCAGGCGGTTACGCGGGCCTGGGTTGCCCGCACGGTAATGAGAGCGATCGAGGGCGGCAAAGGATTCAGGGCGGTTTCGAGTGGGTGCGCGAGGCCGGCCGGGCACCACGAGGGCCTGCCGGTTCCCGGGCGATTCGCTGACCGGCGGGTACCGTGCCGACGATATCCGTGGGTGGCAGGAGGAGTTCTACCGCGACTTGCACGCCCATCCGGAGCTGTCGCATCGAGAACATCGCACGGCCGGACTGATCGCGGAGAAGTTGCGGTCGCTGGGTTACGAGGTGCACGAGGGGATCGGCGGAACGGGAGTCGTCGCAATCCTGCGCAACGGTGACGGGCCGGGGGTGCTGCTGCGCGCCGACATCGACGCGCTGCCGGTACGTGAGGCGGACGGAAGCACTGGTCGTGGCCGCGTTGGCATGGTTGGGACGGTAGGTCACGGCCGGACGGCGACCTCAGTTGTCCGCGGTGTCAGGCCGGATCCCATTCGAGCGGTAGGGAAGTCAGGCCGAGCTGGCCGCCGGTCTCGGTCAATTCCGCGTCCGGCGCCAGACGGTAGTCGGGGACACGCTTGTGCCACTCTTCGATCGCGATGCGCAGTTCTCGCCGGGCCAAATGGGAGCCCAGGCAGCGGTGCGGACCGGCACCGAAGCCGATGTGGTTGTTCGCGGTGCGATGGATGTCGACCTTGGTCGGGTCGTGGAACGCGGCCTCGTCCCGGGTCGCGGCGCTGAGCGGAAAGCCCACGATATCGCCGGCTTTGATCGGGCAACCCTCGAGAACAGTGTCCTGCATGGCTTTTCGAGCCGGCACGACAATGGCGTAGGCGCGGACGAACTCTTCTACCGCGGTAGGAATGATTTGGGGGTCGGCGACGATGGCGGCCCGGTCTTCGGGATGGGTCGCCAAATGCCAGAACGACCAGCCCAGAGTGACGGATACGGTGTCGAGCCCGGCCATGAACATCAGCAGGCAGAAGGCCAGGAGATCCTGGTCGGACACCGGCTTGTCGTCGATCCGGAAGGTCAACGCCTTACTGACGATATCGTCGCGAGGCTCCTCCCGGCGCTCGGCGATGATCGTGGCGAAACGCCCCATCACGGCCATCATCGCGGCGCCCTGCTCCTGCCGAAGCCGGTCGACGTCGTCGTTGGTGTTGTGCAGGATGGCGTGCACCCACTCCATGAACTGGCCGAGTTCGTCGACGGGCAGACCCATCAGTTCGAGGAAGATCGTAGTCGGGTACTTCTGGGCGAACTCGGTCATCAGATCGGCCTTGCCGGTGCCCTTGGCGAGAATCGCCTCGATCAGATCGACTGCGCGGGCACGCACCTTGTCCTCGAGGGCGTCGGTCACCTTGGGCGAGAACAGTGGAGCGAGCTGCTTGCGCCACTGTCGGTGTTCCTCACCGTCGAGCATCTCCGGAATCCACCTGAACGCCGGCTCCGGATCCAGCGGGGTGACAACACTATTGGAGTAGATTGCTGGATTCTGCAACACCTCGAGGATGCCCTCGTAGCTGAGCACGGTCCACCAGCCGGGGCCGAATTCGTTGCGGTAGATCGGAGACTCTTCCCGCAGTTCGTCGTAGGTGGCGAACCAGGTGCCGGCGGGCTTGTTGTCGGTGTAGTTGAAGTTGTGCACCGGGCATGTGGCGTTGGCGCCGACCTGGCTGCTGCCGATCTGTGTCATCGAATGTCCTTGTGGGAGAAGTTGTTCGGTCTGAGAAGGGCTACCGCGCACTCCAGGTCACGGCTTTGGTCTGTAGATACTCTTCGAGGCCGGCCGCACCCCATTCACGACCCAGGCCACTCTGCTTGTAGCCCCCGAAGGGCACATGCGGTGTGACACCGCCGCCACCGCCGTTGATGTTCACCATGCCGGTGCGGATGCGTTTGGCGATGCGGTACGCCCGCGCCGGGTCCGCGGCGTAGACCCCACCCGCCAGTCCGTAATCGCTCTCGTTGGCCAGGCGCACCGCGTGGTCGTCGTCGTCGAACGGAATGATGACACCGACCGGGCCGAAGAATTCCTTCTGCGCGATCTCCATGGAGTTCTCTGCGTCCACGAACAGGGTCGGTTCGACGAAGAACCCCTTGTCCAGTCCGGCGGGCCGGCCGCCACCGAATGCGATACGCGCGCCCTGCTCGACTCCCGTGGCGATCAAGGCCTCGACCTTGGCACGCTGAGCTTCGCTGATCAGCGGCCCCATCCCGATGCCAGGGTCCGCAGGATCGCCGACGGTGAGCTGTCCCAGGCCGCCGGTGACGATGGCAACGAGTTCGTCGTACCGCGAACGGTGTACGAAGGTGCGGGTCAGCAATGCGCACCCTTGGCCCGCGTGGGTGACCATGTTGATGATCACCGATTCCGCCGCCGCGGCCAGATCGGCGTCCTCACAGATGATGTTGGCGGACTTGCCGCCAAGTTCGAGAACCACCTTCTTCAGCGTCGGCGCGGCCTGCTCATACACGAGTCGTCCCACGGTGTCCGAACCGGTGAAGCTGACCAGATCCACCTTCGGATTCGTGGTCAGCTCCTTGCTGGCCTCTGGATCGCCGGTGACGATATTGAGCACCCCCGGCGGCAGGCCGGCCTCCTCGGCCGCGGTGCCCAGTACGAATGCCTCGAGCGGTGTGGCAGGCGCGGGTTTGAGCACGACGGTGCAGCCGGCGGCGAGCGCGGGGGCGACCTTCATCAGGTTGAGGAACAACGGAAAGTTGTAGGCCGAGATCAGGGCAGCGACGCCTGCCGGTTCGCGCAGGACGACGCCCTGAGCGATGCCCTGGCCGATGGTGGGCTGCGCCGCGCGCTCGAACTCGAATCCGGGCAGGATCCGTTCGGCCATATCCCGTAGATGCTGCAGCGGAATCCCCACCTGCAGGTACTCCGCCAGCATTCGGGTGGAGCCGGCTTCGGCGATACTGAGATCGACGAGTTCTGCGCGCCGCTGCTCCAAAGCGTCGGAAAAACGCAGTAAAACCTGCGCACGATCGCGGGGGGACATAGTCGGCCACGGGCCTTCGTCGAAGGCCCGCCGCGCGGCCTCGATCGCCCGCCGGACGTCTGTCACGGTGCCCTGCGGAACGCGGCCGATGACTTGCTCGGTGGCGGGGTTTATCACGGCGGTGACCTCGTCGCCGTCGCTGTCGACCCAGGCGCCGTCGATGTAGAACTGGGAAGTAGTGATTGTCACGGTGTTCTCCGGAGTCGGTGAGGTCAGAAGGTTGGCTGCTGGAGGCGGTGGCGGACGTAGCCGCCGGAATCGACTCGCATCTGCATGCCGGTGACGTAGCGCGAGGCGTCCGACAGCAGGAACAGCACCATGTCGGCGATGTCCTCGGGTTCGACGAACGGCACCCCCATGCCCGACATCGCAGGGAAGGCGGGCATGGCGTCCTCGCGGGTGGGCTTCTCCAGATCCGGCCGGAACTGTCGGTACATGACGTCGCTGTTGAGCATGTCGGTGTTGCAGTTAGTGGGATGCACCGCGTTGGCTCGAATTCCCTTGGGCCCTACCCAGATTGCGAGATCGTTGATGAATGACGCGATCATCCGCTTGGCGAGGGTGTAGCCGCCTCCACCGGCTCCCATGGCGGGGTTGTCGGTCGCGCCGGGAAGCAGTGCGGCCAAACTGCCGGTGGCGACGATCGACGCGCCCTCACGCAAATGCGGCAGGGCGGCCTCGACGGTATTGACCACGCCGACGAAATCCACCGTGAACGCGTCCATGAACGCTTGCGGGTCAGGTGTGCCCAGCGGGCAGATGCCGGCTTGAGCGACAACCCCATCCAGCCGGCCGAATTCGGCGACGCCCCGCTCCACCGCCGCGAAAACCGCTCGGCGGTCGCGGACGTCCGCAGTTACCGACACCATCTTCGCGCCGGCGCTCTGAACGAGGCGGGCCGTTTCGTCGAGGTCCTCAGGGGTGGCCAGCGCATAGTCGTTGGTCTTGATGTCTTCGCAGAGGTCGAGGCCGATGATGTTGGCACCCTCGTTGGCCAGGCACACCGCGTGCGCCCGTCCCTGCCCACGCGCGGCACCGGTGATGAAGACGACTTTGTCTTGCAGAACAGCCATTGGAGCGAACTTTCTATTCGGATCCGGAGACGGTTTGTCTCGGATGTATGTCCATCGGGCACAAGTGGGTCGCTTGCACGAGCGTCGTGATATCCACCATGTGCCTGGCGCTCAAATCAGTGAACGGAGATCGCCCGCTCGGGACATGCAGCGATGCCGGCGGCGATGTTCTCGTCGAGGGGCTCGCTCACTTCGCGGTCGATCGGCAGGGCGTAGCCGTCATCGTCGATGTCGAAAACATCCGGCGATACCGCGAAACAGCGAGCATGTCCTGAGCATTTGGCGGTGTCGATGGTGAGTTTCATCAGGTGATTACCTCGGGTCGTGTATCGAAAGGTCGTGAGTCAGAGGGACTCGTAGGTCCGTCGATCGCCGTCTCGCCGGTGCGCAATCCCGGGTGGGATGGCCTGCGTCAATTGAGATCATTTGCGCGTTGTAGTCTCAATTGATGAGACTTCGCGGGATTGAGAGTAGCATCACCTCTCGAGGGTGTCGAGATGTAGCTCACAATTAATAATTGGTTAGATCATTCACTGAGGTGAGCCGATTGTGCGCGGCGGTCTGCTGCCGGTTGCGAGGAGGAGTTCGGATGTCGGGGTGTGACACGGGCACGGGCCACGCTGGTGAACGAGGTCTGGATTCGGGTGTTCGGGGTCGGTTGATTCGTGCTGCTGATGAGGAGATGCGGGTTCGGGGTACGGCGGTGGTTCCGATGGCTGCGGTGGCTGCGCGGGCGGGGGTGTCGCGGGCGACGGCGTTTCGGCAGTTGGGTGGGGCGGGGGAGATGGTGGTGCAGGTGGGGCTGTTGCGGGCGCAGCGGCATGTGGAGCGGGCGCAGGCGCGGATGGCCGAGCAGGATGATGTGTTCTCCAAGATCGAGGACGTGCTGGTGTATGCGGCGCGTGAGTTGCCGCGGGATCCGGTGATCGCGGCGTTGATCGCTCAGCATTCGGCCTCGGCGCGTCATCCTGATACTCAGCGGGTGACCGCGACGGTGTCGGGTCCGGTTCTGTTGGCCGGTCAGCGGGCTGGTGTGATTCGGTCCGATGTTCCGGTCGCGGATTTGATCGAGTTCTTGACCGAGCAGACCTACCTGGCCGCCGAAGACCCCAAACGTTCGGAAGAAGCCGCGCGGTTGCGATTCCGGCGCTTCGTCATGCCGGCATTGCAGCCCCAATGGCCGGTGGTGGGGACCGAGGAGCTCGGGACGGCACTCGAGGCGGCGTCGGATGCGATAGCCGCGGCCGGCCGGGCAGTTGCGCGGATCCGCGGCTCGGTGTCGGCCGGAGTATCGGCCGACACCGACAGTGCCGTTCCTCTGCTGGGCGGGAATGGGGTCGGTGATCATGGCCACGGGGCGAAATGACGATCGGCAACCGTGCCGCGTTGGAGGGCATTCTGTTCGTGACGCGTACGGGAATCGGTTGGAACCGGTTGCCGACCGGGTTGTTCGGGGCTTCGGGGGCGACGTTGCTGGCGGCGGTTGGCCGAGTGGCGGGGAAGCGGGAGTGCGGCAGCAGTTGCACGAGAATCTGCTTGTCGAGTTGCGTGCGGCCGGGAAGCTGGAGCTGTCGTCGGTGCTGGTCGTGGCCGCGTTGGCATGGTTGGGACGGTAGGTCACGGCCGGCCGGCGACCTCAGTTGTCCGCGTGTGATTCTCGGCGCTGGTATCGGCTGCGGGCGAGGTGATGGGCCGAGCGCAGGAGGTCGGCGACGGCGGTGGCGGTTCGCGGGCCCGGGTTCACGACGGCGAGCCAGGCCTGTGCGCCGTAGACGGGGTGAGGGAACAGGGTGTCGGCGATGCTCGGGTCGGCCGGGTTCGCGGCGTGGTCGTGCGGGGTGTGGCCGGTCCGCTCGATGAATGCCTCTTTGCCCGCGAAGATGTTGAGGCGGAACGTGTTCGGGCGGTCCAGGCGGGATGATCCGTCGTCCGGATAGTCCTTGGTGACGATGGTGGCGAAGGGTTGGGCGCGGGGCACCACGCCGTCGGGGGCGTAATAGAAGAAGGTGTCGCCCCAGCTGATTTCGGGGGTGCCGTCGCCGGGCCGGGGGCTCAGCGTCAGGACGCCGCCGAGGTTTTCGACGACCTGGTCGTGCCCGGTCGGGCCGGAGCGCGCGGTGCGCGGGTGTACGCGCCGGAGGATGTGCGCGATGCGCGGATCGCCCACCAGCTCCGGCTCGCCGGATATCGCATTCCGGCGCTGCGCGATCTGCTGTCCGCCCTGCGGGCCTTTCGAGGTGGTGACGTGTCGGCCGCACTCGCCGCGCGGGAGGCCGAGATCGACACCCGCTCCTGGGCTTTGTTCGAGGCGGCCGCCCTGCTGTTCCGGATCGTCTCCCCGTCCGGCGACGACTCTTTCGAGATCGGATGAACGGCCGTCGGCGCTGTGTCTCGTTTCCGCGGTCGGCCAGGGGCGTCTGCGGTGAATACCCGGTCTCGCTCGGCCGCCGCCGATCCTGTGCGCGGGGCAGGAGCGGGCGGCGGCCGATCCGGCGCGGTCACCCGTGAGCGCAGCTCACGACACGGGTGCGTCGGAGGCGATCTCCGGTGCCAAAGGTGCGATGGCGCCGATGATTTCGCCGACGGTCGGCTCCGGAACTCCGGCGCCCGTCAGGGCGTCGGTGAGGTGGCCGGCGACGAGGTTGAAGTGGTGCATGGTGATGCCGCGGCCCTGGTGAACCTGTTTCATCGGGGCGCCGGTGTACGGTTCGGGGCCGCCGAGGGCGGCGGCGAAGAATTCCACCTGGCGCCCTTTCAACCTCGACATGTTGGTGCCGGTGAAGAAGCCGGCGAGATCCTCGTCGGCGAGGACGCGGACATAGAAGTCCTCGACGACGGTTTCCAATGCTTCGTGCCCGCCGATCTGCTCGTAGATGGATGGGGCGGGCGCGGGCGGGGCCGCGGACGATTTCGAGAAAAGTGACGAGATTCGCATGAAAACAGGAAATCAGCGGCGTGTTTCACCTCCGTTAGTTGTGTGTCGCCGACGGGTTGCCCTGTGTAGAAAGGCGGTTGCTCCGATCTCACCTCCGCCGCGGCCGGGCTGCGAGGTTTCTCTCGCTGCGGTGACGAGCAAGCGGGCCGCGGCGCAACGAACTACGGGGTGGGCATGGCCGGCACCGCCCGGCTGGGGTCCACGCCGGAGAAGGCCAGCGAGATGACGAAACCGGCGGCCTCCTCCAGTTGACGTGCGCGGTCCAGACCGCCCAGCACCACCGGTGCGGCGCCGACATCGCGCACCAGCTGTTCGGTGGTGCGCAGGGCGGCCGGGTCGTCGCCGCAGATCGTGACCGAGGGCGGTCGGTGCGCGGTTCCGATATCGGCGGTTGCGGGGGCTTCGGTTGCGGCCCACTGTTCGCTGGGGAACAGGTGGAACGCCTTCACCACGTGGGCCCCCGGCGCGAGTTCGGCCACGCGCTGCGCATGCGAGGTGCCGGGTGGCAGGCGCAGCACGCCGACCCCGTGGTCGATCGCATTGGTCGCGTCGATGACGGTGAGACCCGACAGCGCACCACCGGGTGCGCCCACCGCGCGCAGAACCTCCTCGACTCCGGTGTAGGCCACCGCCAGTAAAACCGCCTCCGCATCGGCCCGCGCCTCGGCGCCGGTGCTTGCCGTGGATTCGGCTGCTGCCTGCGCGCCTGCGCCGCCCGCGATGTTCGCGGGGTTCGGCGTCGCCGGGGTATGCGGGACGGCCTTTCCGCCCGCCGCGATCTCCGTCAACGGCACGCCCCGCACGTCGGCGCCGAGGCGCCGCGCGAGCGCCTCGGCCTTGTCCGCCGAGCGCCCCGCCACCGTGATCTCGTGTCCGGCGCGCGCCCACCGGCGGCCTAATGCCTCGGCCAGGGTGCCGGTGCCGAGAATCGTGATTCGCATCGTGTGCTCCTTCGAGTTGTCGATCCGGCGCTACGGTAGGACGGCCGATACGCACCGATCGGTGCGCGACGGATAGGTGATCATCACGGGATGAGCGGTTACGACGAGCATGCGGGTGAACTGGTCGCCGATTGCCGGTTGCGCGCGGCCACAGACCTTTTCGCGCATACCTGGGATCCGGTGGTGCTGGTCGGACTGCTCGGCGGGACGCGCCGGCGCAGCGAATTGCGGGCCGAGATCGGCGGCATCAGCGACAAGGCGCTCACCGAGGCCCTGCACCGGCTGCTCGGCCGCGGGCTGATCGAGCGTCACCGCTACGCCCAGGCTCCACCGCGGGTCGAATACGCGTTGACGCCGCTCGGGCTGAGCCTCGTCGAGGGCCCGATGCGAGCGCTCGGCGAGTGGGTGGAGGAGCACGGGGACGCACTGCTGGAGGCGGACCCGCTCGCCGAGTTCGACAGAGGCGAGCACGGCAGACCCGCCGCCACCCGCGGCGCACAGTGACCGACCCGACACAGCCGCCCGGGCGCGAACCGCGAGCCGCCGGCGCTCGATAAGCTCCCCGGGGTGACCGACGAGACGCTGCAGCAGGGCCCCATCCACGCCGTCCACGCGGAGCTGGGCGCGACCTTCGCCCCGTTCGGGGGGTGGGAGATGCCGGTGCAGTACGCGGGCACCGTCGCCGAGCACACCGCGGTACGGACCACCGTCGGTGTTTTCGACGTGAGCCACCTCGGTAAGGCGACCGTGCGCGGCGCGGGGGCGGCGGCGTTCGTGAATGCGGCGCTGACCAACGATCTCGGCCGCGTCGGGCCCGGGAAGGCGCAGTACACGCTGTGCTGCACCGAGCACGGCGGGGTGATCGACGATCTGATCGCCTACTACGTCTCCGACGACGAGATCTTCCTGGTGCCGAATGCGGCCAATACCGCCGCGGTGGTGGCGGAATTGCGCAAGGCCGCGCCGGAGGGCATCATGATCACCGACGAGCACCGCGAGTACGCGGTCTTCGCGGTACAGGGTCCGAGATCGGCGGAAGTGCTTGCCGCGCTGGGGCTTCCGACCGATATGGAGTACATGGCGTTCGCCGATGCCGAGTGGGACGGCCGTCCGGTGCGCGTCTGCCGAACCGGATACACCGGTGAGCACGGCTATGAACTGCTGCCGCGCTGGGCCGACGCCGAGGCGGTTTTCCGCGCTGTGGTGGCCCGGGTCGAAGCGGCGGGCGGGCAGCCGGCCGGACTGGGTGCGCGCGACACGCTGCGCACCGAGATGGGCTATCCGCTGCACGGCCACGAACTGTCGCTGGAGATTTCGCCGGTGCAGGCCCGCGCGGGCTGGGCGGTCGGCTGGAAGAAGCCGGAGTTCTGGGGCAAAGCGGCTCTGACGCAGGAGAAGTCGGCGGGCCCGCGGCGAATCCTGTTGGGGCTCAAAGCGCTCGATCGCGGTGTGCTGCGCCAGGGGCAGACGGTGCTTCGTGGTGAGGAGGCCGTCGGTGAGACCACCTCGGGCACCTTCTCGCCGAGTCTCAAGGTCGGCATCGCCTTGGCATTGCTGGATACCGAGGCCGGGCTGGAGCCGGGGGACGAGGTCGAGGTCGATGTGCGCGGCCGCCGGTTGCGCGCCGAGGTGGTGCGCCCGCCGTTCGTGACGCCGCACACTTCCTGAACGGCGGTCGCGGACCTCCTGCGTGTGTCGGAAATCATCACGCGTCCGGAGTGGAGGGGCCGGCAAGTCCGCTGCACGAAGGGGGGAAGCAGCTCTCTCGAAGGGGCCGTTGCGAGACAAATGACTCGCATCGGACGCCGTCGAGGGGGGACTATGCCGCGATTGCCGGGATCCGTGATCGCTGCCCGGCCGATCGCCACGCAGGTCCGAGCATCGGTGTCGACGACCGCAGTTCTAGTATCGAGGCCATGACAGTCGCTGCACAGTTCACTCGTACCCCGCATCCCGCCCCTGTTCCGGCGGATCGGCGCACGGAGATTCTGGCGGCGCCCGGGTTCGGTCGCTACTTCACCGACCACATGGTGTCGATCGACTACCTCGACGGGCAGTGGACCAATGCGCGGGTCGAACCGTACGGGCCGTTGTCGATGGATCCGGCGACGATGGTGTTCCACTACGGTCAGGCCATCTTCGAGGGTCTCAAGGCGTATCGGCAGGCCGACGGCAGTATCGCCACCTTCCGCATCGATGCCAACGCGGCGCGGTTCCAGCGGTCGGCCCGGCGGCTGGCGATGGCGGAGCTGCCGGAGGAGTTGTTCATCGAATCGGTGCGCCAGCTGCTCGAGGTCGACGCGGACTGGGTGCCCGCGGCCGGTGGCGAGGAGTCGCTGTATCTGCGGCCGTTCATGTTCGCCACCGAGGCGGGCCTGGGCGTGAAGCCCGCCTCCGGCTACAAGTACCTGCTGCTGGGTTCGCCTGCGGGAGCGTATTTTCCGCGTGGCGTGAAGCCGGTGCGGGTGTGGCTGTCCACCGAATACGTGCGCGCCGCCCCCGGCGGCACCGGTGAGGCGAAGGTCGCCGGCAACTATGCGTCCTCGCTGCTGGCGCAGCAGCAGGCCACCGACAAGGGCTGCGACCAGGTCGTGTGGCTCGATGCCTGCGAGCGCAAGTACGTCGAGGAGATGGGCACCAACAACCTGTTCTTCGTCTACGGTTCCGGTTCCGAGGCCCGGTTGGTGACCCCGGAACTGTCTGGGTCGCTGCTGCCGGGCATCACCCGCGACAGCCTGCTGACCCTCGCCGCCGACTCCGGTTATCCGGTCGAGGAACGCAAGGTGTCGGTCGAGGAATGGCGCGACGGCGCCGAATCCGGCGACATCACCGAGGTTTTCGCGTGCGGTACCGCCGCGGTCGTCACCCCGGTCGGCTGGGTGCAGTCCGCCGAGGGCGAATTCGAGATCGGCGGCGGTGAGCCCGGCGAGGTCACGATGGCGCTACGCGACACGCTGACCGGAATTCAGCGGGGCACGTTCGCCGACAACCACGGCTGGTTGCGCACCCTGGCGTGAGCCGGGAGAAGAACGGGCTGGGGCGCGGGGCCTTTCGGCACGCGCCGCAGGCGTGCACCGGAACCGGTGCGCGAGCGGCCCGCGCGGCAGGTCAGCTGCTCATGTGAGCGGTTGCCGTGCCGCGTGTGCGACACGTTCGCGGCTGTGTGCCGCATCCGCCGAGGGTGAATTCGATGTCCCTCCGCCCGAGCCGTCCGAAACAGTTGCCGAATACTGCCCCCCACGGGGTGAACGGCGCTGTACCGTCGGCTCAGCGAACGTTCGGCTACCGCTGCCGGCGTTGACGTTCGGACAGTGAGGGAGAGGTAGTCATGCCACATCGCACCGACTCCGGCACCCACCACGCCTGCTGTGCACCCTCCGCGGAAAAGAACGCCGAGCCGACCGGGCACGATGACATCGCCGGTCACTCGGCCGAGGGAGACCACCGCCGCGACTTCGAGCTCGCCCTGGTCGCCCTTCCCGGCGGCACCTTCACCATGGGAGACGAGAGCCGCTGGGCCTACCCCGGCGACGGGGAGGGGCCGTGCCACCCGGTCACCGTCGACGCCTTCGCCATCGGCCGGTACGCGGTGACCAATGCCGACTTCGCCGCGTTCGTGGCCGACACCGGCTACCGCACCGACGCCGAGAAATACGGCTGGTCGTTCGTCTTCGCCGGTGTGCTGCCGCCGGATATGCCGCCCACTCGCGCGGTGGTCAACGCCCCGTGGTGGCGGCAGGTGGAGGGCGCGGACTGGGCTCATCCGTTCGGGCCCGACTCCGACGTCGGCACCCTGGCCGACCATCCCGTGGTCCACGTCTCCTGGGAGGACGCCCGAGCCTTCTGCACGTGGTCGGGCACGCGGTTGCCCACCGAGGCCGAATGGGAGTACGCCGCCCGCGCCGGATCCACCGGCCCGTTTCCCTGGGGTGAGGACTTCGAGCCGGACGGGCAGCGGCGGATGAATGTGTTCACCGGTGAATTCCCCCGCACGGCCCCCGGCGCGCATCTCGGCACGATGCCCGTGAACGCGTACGCGCCCAACGGTTTCGGGCTCTACAACACCACCGGGAATGTGTGGGAGTGGTGTTCGGACTACTTCTCGCCGGACTACTACCGGCACAGTCCCGAAGCGAATCCCACCGGACCCGATCTCGGCCGCGACCGGGTGATGCGGGGCGGATCGTATCTGTGCCATCTGTCCTACTGCCGCCGCTACCGGGTCTCGGCGCGACAGGGCAGCGAGCCGGTCTCCTCGACGGGGAATCTGGGCTTCCGGGTGGTGGCGGAGAACGCGGCCACGCGCTGAAGCGTTCGCCGTTTCGCCGCACTACCCGCTCGCAACCCGGCCACCGTGGACTGGGCGGTCGCCGCGCCCAGGACAGATCGACGATGCCGCGGATGAAGAGGGCGCCGAAGACCAGCAGTACACCGATCGACAGCAACCGGGTATGGCCGATCATCCAGATCTCGGCCGCGTCGGGCCTCAGTGGCCGAGCAGGAACTACGCGCCGTCGGGTGTGTGCGTGCCGGCCGCCGCGTGATGGAGATACGGAGTCAGTAGCTCTCGGACGCGCGCCGCCACCGTGTCGACGGGGGCGTGGTTTTCGACCATGCGCGAGGCGGTGAGGACGACGGCGTTGATCAGTTCGGCGGTCGTCGCCGGATCTAGTGCGCCGAGTTCGGTCAGCGCGGCGATCAGCGGCGTGCGGAGTTCGTCGTGGGTGGCGCGGCCCTGGGCGGCGAGGGCATCGGGCGCGATATGGGTCGAAAGCCCTTGTACCACCGCGTGTTCGCCCTCGTCGACCAGTTCGAGGTTGACCAGCGCATAGGTCAAGACCTTGGCGCCGGGGTCGTCGGCCGCGGCCATGCGCTCGGTGATCCGTGCGCTCCAGCGGGGTAGCGCATCGGCCAGTACCGCCTCGAACAGTTCGTCTCGTGAGCCGAAATACTGATAGACGCTGGGCCGGGCCAGACCGGCGCGGGCAGCCACCTCGACGAGTGTGGGTGCCGCACCGGTCTGTTCGGAGAGGAGCGCGCGCGCGGCGTCGAGGAGGGCACGCCGCTGCGCCTGCCGGTGTTCCGCGACCGTCGCCGCCTGAATCCTCGGCACGAAACCTCCTTCTCGCCGCGGCCGGGAAGGTGTTTCACCCGGCCGGGCCGCATCCGACCCTGTGCGACAGTGCTATCACATCCTGTCGCGGTCACACTCGGTCGCGGTGTGCCGTGACCTTCAGCGCTCGGGGGTGAGGCGGCCGTCGACCATGTGCAGGACGCGGTCGCAGCGGTCGAGGATGTCGTGGTCGTGGGTGACCATGACGGTGGCGACCGCCGCCGCGCGGGTTTCGCGGGCCAGCAGTTCCACCACCTCCGCGCTGCGGGCGCGATCCAGAGCGGCGGTCGGCTCGTCGACCAGCAGGACTCGCGGCGAGCCCATCAGCGCGCGAGCGATGCCGACGCGCTGGCGCTCACCGCCGGACAGTTGCTCCGGTCGCCGATTCGCCTTCTCGCCCATGCCGATCGCGCCGAGCAACTCCCGCGGATCGCGGCGGGCGCCGGTGAGGCGGGCGACGAGGCGCAGCTGATCGGCGGCCGTCAGCGCGGGCAGGAGGTTGCCCGATTGGAAGACGAAACCGATGTGGCGCAGCCGGAATCGGGTGCGCTCCCGCGCGCTCAGGGAGGTGAGATCGGTGCCGCCGATGCGAACACGTCCGGTATCCGGGTGGTGAGACCGCCCGCCACGGCGAGCAGGCTCGATTTGCCCGAGCCGGAGGGGCCGATGATCGCGACGAATTCCCCAGGCGTGACCGACAGGTGCACGCCGTCCAGCGCGGTCACCGTATCGGCGCCGTCGCCGAGGGCGAGGGTTACGCCGTCGAGTTCGAGTCCCGTATTCGAGCCGGAAAGGTTGGCGCCGCGCGTATTCGCTTGTGTCGCAGTGCCTTTGCGTGTGGTGAAGCTGCTCATCGGTTGGCTCCCAAGGCCGCGAGGGGATCGATTCTGGTGACACGCACGATGGCGGCGGCCGCGCCCAGCACACCGAGCAACACCAGCAGCCCGGCTCCGGTGGCGATGGCCGCGGGATCGAGGGTGAACGGCATGCCGTGAATGAATCGGCTGCCGCCGACGGCGATCAGCACCCCGATGGCGGTCGCGCCGACCAGCACCACCACGGCCTGAGTCAGTCCGTCCGCGAGCAGGAACCGCGTCGGCGCGCCGATCGCCCGCAACACCGCCTTGTCGAGGGCGGTCGCGCTCACGACGATGCCGTCCGGTCGATCCAGTCCTGCGCCCTTCGCCGGTTCCGGGGCCAGGAACGACTGCGGTTCGACGCCGAAGAGCGCGAAGTCGACCGCGACTCCACCGCTGGTCTTGGCGTTGACCAGCGTATTGCCGAAGGGGGCGGCATCGGCCACGCCCGGCTGGGATCGCCACGCCGCCACCTGTGCGGTGTCGATCGTGCTGCGGGTGAATGCCGAGTCGGTCTTCGTGCCGTGCGCGAAGGCGAAGGCGTCGACCGGCAGGGCGCGCAGGCCGGAGACACCGTCGTCGACCAGTCCGGACGACAGCCCGGACAGCATCACGGTCAGGATCGAGATGAGCGCGACCACGCCGCCCATCAGGCCGAATCTCACTCGCGCGTACCACAGTTCGCGCAGTGCCAGGAACATGACAACACTCCTCACGGCTGCCGCCGGGCGGACCGGCGGCGAGACAGCACCGTCTTTCTGACGGCGCGTCGGTAAGATGCCAACGCAGCGTCGGCAAAAGTTCCGCCCGGGGTGGTGAACCGCCCAGGAAATGCGAAAAGCCCTCTCGCGCAAGGCGAAAGGGCTTGGAGGATGGAGGCGGTCGCTCAGCCGGGCATGAGCATATGCCACTGTTCCAGGGTGGTCGGGCGCATGACGTAGTTGTTCTCGCGCACCGACGACAGGGCCGCGCTGGGTTCTTCCGAGTACCAGTGGCCGGGGTAGACGACCGGGTCGCCGGACAGCTCGGCCAGGTGGCGCAGGCTGCGGAACATGGCGTCGGAATCCCCGCCGGGGAAGTCGGTGCGGCCGCAGCCGTCCACGAACAGAGTGTCACCGGCGACGAGCCGGTTCTCGAACAGGAAGCACTGGCTGCCCGGCGTGTGGCCGGGGGTGTGCAGGAATTCGATCTCGACGCCACCGACGGCGAGGGTGTCGCCGTGGTCGTGTCCGGTCAGCTCGCTCGGGGCGATACCGGTGACGTTGGCGACCCAGGACAGTTCCTCGTGGTTCACGTGCACCGGAACCTGTACCCGCTCGAGCAGTTCCTTCACCCCGCGCAGGGTGAAACCCATCATCGCGCCGCCGACGTGGTCGGGATGATGATGAGTTGCCAGCACACCGGTCAGCCGCAGGCCGTCGGCCTCGGCGATATCGACCAGATCACTCGCCGCGTACGCGGGATCCACCACCACACATTCGCCGGACTCGCGATCGCCGATCAGATACGAGAAGTTCCGCATCTGGGTGGCAATCGGATCGCCGACGGCCCAGTCCCGGCCCGCCAGCAGCTGACGAAAATACAAACGATCGGATCCCATACGCACACCCTATTGTTCGCCGGCGAACTCCGCGCATCCGGACGCAATGTTGTGAATCGTCACGGCCGCCGGCCGCCGGATGACTCGGTCTCTCGGGCCGGCGCTCAGTTCAGCAGCGCGCCGAGTTCGTCCGCGGCCTCCGGGCCGTACGCGCCGCGCAACCGCCGCAATGCGTCGTCGCGGTCGAGCGACCACTCCTGGGTGCCCACGGTTTCCAGCACCAGCACCGCGGTCAGCGAACCCAGCTGGGCCGAGCGCTGCAGGCTGAGTCCGGCGGTGTGCCCGGTGAGGAAGCCGGCCCGGAACGCGTCGCCGACGCCGGTCGGGTCGACCTGCGAAAGTTCCGGCACCACTTCGACATTCACCTCGACACCGTCACTGTCGACGATCAGCGCGCCCTTGGCGCCGAGGGTGGTGACGCGAATGCCGACCCGGCGGCCGATCTCCTCGGGGGACAGCCCGGTCTTCTGCAGCAGCAGGCCCCACTCGTACTCGTTGGTGAAAAGGTATGTGGCGCCGTCGATCAGGGCGAGCGCTTGGTCGCCGTCGAGGCGGGCCAGTTGCTGCGAGGGGTCCGCGGCGAACGGGATGCCGAGCTTGCGGCACTCCTCGGTGTGGCGCAGCATCGCGTCGGGATCGTTCGCGCCCACCAAAACCAGGTCCAGCGAACGGTTTTCGGCCACCTCGGCGATCGAGATGTCGCGGGCCTCGCTCATCGCGCCGGGATAGAACGACGCGATCTGGGCCATGGTCTCGTCGGTCGTGCAGACGAAGCGCGCGGTGTGCGCGGTCTCGGAGATCCGCACCGCCGAGCAGTCCACGCCGTGGCGCTCCAGCCAGTCGCGGTACTCACCGAAGTCGGGGCCGACCGCGCCGACCAGCAGCGGGTTCCCGCTCAGCAGACCCATCGCGTACGCGATGTTGCCGCCGACACCGCCTCGGCGAATCACCAGATCGTCGACCAGAAAACTCAACGACACGTGCTGCAACTGATCGGCAAGCAGGACGTCGGAGAATTTCCCCGGAAAACGCATCAAATGGTCGGTCGCGATGGAAGCGGACACAGCGATGGTCACGAAGCCCGGTCCTTGTCTGTCGAGGGCGGAGTCTGTCGAGGGCGGAGTCTGTCGAGGACGGAATCAGCCTTACCGTACCGTGTGCACGACACGACGCGGAATCTCCGCAGAGATTCCGCGCCGGGAGCAGATCGTCAGTTGAAGCTGTCGCCGCAGGCGCAGGAGCCGGTGGCGTTCGGGTTGTCGATCGTGAAGCCCTGCTTCTCGATCGTGTCGACGAAGTCGATGGACGCACCCTGGACATAGGGGGCGCTCATCCGGTCGACGGCCAGCGTGACCCCGCCGAACTCGGCGGTCAGGTCGCCGTCGAGAGTGCGATCGTCGAAGAACAGCTGGTACCGCAGACCCGCGCAACCGCCCGGCTGCACCGCGATGCGCAGCGCCAGATCGTCGCGGCCCTCCTGGTCCAGCAGCGCCTTCGCCTTGGACGCGGCGGCGTCGGTCAGGATCACACCGTGGGTGGTGGTCTCGTTCTGCACAGTCATGAAGTCTCCTCGCAGACCCTCGTTACCCGTGAACGTTGTTTCCGTGAACAGCGCACGGCTCGGTAGCTGTCAACGCCACGTCGCGGGTGGCTATTCCAATCTTGCCACTGCGCGCGCCGCCGTGGGCCCCTCGGCCCCGGAATTGCCGGGTCGACGGCGCTCGAACGTGCGAATCGCCACACCCGCGGGGCGTGTCGCGGGGTACAGACCGGCCGGTCGGAGCCAGTTTGCCGGTATGGGTGGTATGACCGATCACACAGGCCAGTGGAGACCGTATTTCCAGGCCGGTATGCCATCCAATAGCCTGGTCGGCGTGAAGTTCCTGCGCCGTGGCGATGCCAGCACCACCGACGACCACGTCGACGACACGTCGGCCGCGACCGACGATGACACGGCCACAGCAGCGCAGCGGCCCGCACCGACCGCCGGCAAGGGGCGCCCGACACCCAGACGCCGCGACGTCGAGGGCAGGCGCCGCGGGCCGGTCGCGCCCGCGCCGCTGACCGCCAAGGAGGCCCGCGCCCGGCGCAAGGCCACCCGGGGCAACCGCGAGGAACGCAAGGTCGCCTCGGCCGAACGCCGGGCCGCCGCCGCCGATCGCCGCGCCCGGATGCTCGCCGGTGAGGACAAATATCTGCTGCCGCGCGACCGCGGCCCGGTTCGTGCCTACGTCCGGGACCTGGTCGACGCCCGCCGCAATCTGGTCGGACTGTTCATGCCGCTGGCGCTGGTGCTGATCCTGACCATGTTCCTCACCCCGCAGGTGCAGGCCTACGTCACCCTCGCGATGATCGTGATGATGCTGTTCATGGTCGCCGAGGGCTTCGTGATCGGACGCCTGATCAACAAGCGGGTGCAGGAGCGCTACCCCGACGACACCACCTCGAGCTGGTCGCTGGGCTGGTATGCCTTTGTCCGGGCCTCCCAGATCCGCCGCATGCGTGCCCCGAAGCCGCGGGTGTCGCCCGGCGACGCGGTCTGAGTTCGGGAATCCGGCGCCGGTCGGCACGATCGTTCTCCGCACGGGCAGCCGTATGTCCGGTCGGCGGGGCGGTTGCTGTGTGCTTCCGGTCGACTGCCGCCGCGAGTGTGCCCAACAGCGGCGCTGCGCGGATCGAACTCGGCCGTTGCGGGGCCCTGGGCTCGGAGAGGCCGGGCCTCGGGTGGGCGGCGGTCGGGGTGCGGGCCGATTGGTACCGTGCTGACGTGGTGAACGATGCTGCGGGCGGCCGAGGGCTGCGGACGCTGGTGCTCGGTGGGGCGCGCTCGGGGAAATCCGCCTATGCCGAGGAGGTGGCCGGCCACAGCGGACCGGTGCGCTACGTCGCGACCGCGGTTCCCGATCCCGCCGACGCCGACTTCGCCGATCGTATTGCCGCCCATCGCGTTCGGCGCCCCGGTACCTGGCATGTGGTGGAGGGCGATCCGATCACCGTGCTCGGTGACTCGGCGCCGGTGACGTTGATCGACGACCTCGGCACCTGGTTGACCGCCCGCATCGACGCGCGCGCGGCCTGGGATTCGCCGCGCGGAACCGTCGGCCCCGATATCGATGCGCTGGTCGCGGCGGTGACCGGCTATGCGGACCGCTTGCTGATCGTGAGCCCGGAGGTAGGACTGGGTGTGGTTCCGGCGACCGCGTCGGGACGACTGTTCCAGGACGAGATCGGAACGCTGAATCAGCGGCTCGCGGCGGTGTGCGACGAGGTCGTGCTGGTTGTCGCCGGGGTGCCGGTCGTGCTGAAGGGGGCGGGTGCTTCGACCGGAAGCGGTATCGCGGCGGCTTCCGCGGCGGCGGAAAAAGCGTTGTCAGCCGGTCACGACGCGGACGGCGGCGGTTCGACGGCCTCGGGCGCAGGAGCTACCGCCGTCGGCTCGGTGGCGGGTTCGACCCCGCGCGGCCTCGCCGAATTCGACGGCACCACACCGGCATTCGGTCCGGTCGCCGCTCCCGATGCGCGGGTGCGGGCCGAGGCCGAGCAGCGGCAGCTGCAATTGACCAAACCGGCGGGTGCGCTCGGACGGTTGGAGACGCTGGGGAACTGGGTGGCGGCGTGCCAGGGGCAGTGCCCGCCGCAACAGTTCCGGCGCGCCCGGGTCGTGGTGTTCGCGGGAGACCACGGTGTGGCGCGACACGGCGTTTCGGCGTATCCCAGTGAGGTGACCGCGCAGATGGTCGCCAACTTCCTGGCCGGTGGGGCGGCGGTGAACGCGCTGGCGCGCCTGGCCGATGCGACCGTGCGAGTGGTGGACATCGCGGTGGACGCCGACACCGATCCGTCGGTCTCGGCACACAAGATTCGCCGCGCCAGCGGAGCCATCGATCGCGAGGACGCCCTCACCGAAGCCGAGTTGTACGCCGCGCTGGCCGCGGGGCGAGCGATCGCCGACGAGGAGATCGACAGCGGAGCCGACCTGCTGATCGCCGGCGATATGGGGATCGGAAACACCACGCCGGCAACCGTTCTCATCGCCACGCTCACCGATACCGAGCCGGTGGTGGCGATCGGCCGCGGCACCGGCGTCGACGATGCCGGATGGATGCGCAAGGCCTCCGCGATCCGGGACGCCATGTGGCGCGCGCGTCCGCACCGGCAGGACCCGTTCGCGCTGCTGCGGATCGCCGGTGGCGCGGATTTCGCCGCCACCGCGGGCTATCTCGCGCAGGCCGCCGCACGGCGCACGCCGGTGATTCTCGACGGTGTGGTGGTCACCGCCGCGGCGCTCATCGCCGAAATGCTCGCCCCCGGTGCGAAGCGGTGGTGGGTGGCCGGGCATCGGTCCACCGAGCCGGCGCACCCGCTGGCCCTCGCTAAACTCGATCTGGAGCCGCTGGTCGAGCTGAACATGCGGCTCGGTGAAGGCTCCGGTGCGGTGAGCGCGCTGCCGCTGCTGCGCGCGGCCATCGCCGCGCTGTCGGAGATGTCGACGTTCGGTGAGGCAGGGGTGAGCACCGCCGAATCCGATTCGGCCGCACCGGAAGTCGTGTCCTGAACGAGGGGCGTGGACCGGATCGCCCGGCCCGCACCGTGTGGCCGGGTCGCCGGATGGCCAATGTCCGCGGCGCCTCCGCGCGCGCGGAACTGCGGTCCTCACCTCGTCGAGCCCGCCCCGGGCCCCGCTGCGGTGTGCCGGACCACACCGCCGGCCCGCTGAGCACGCACCGGAAGGCCGGTCGGATCGGGTATTTCGCCGATCACCCGCGCGCGGGGTGTCGTGATCTTTCGGCGGCACTGCGCGCAGCATCGAGAGGTGCGTCCTGCGGCATCGCCGAATCGAGGTTCCGGCCGTGATCGCGGCGGCTCGTCTCGCGATCTCGTGGTTGACGGTGCTGCCGGTGCGCGGACCCGAGACGGTCGACCGCAGGGCGGCGGCGGGGGCCATCGCGGCGGCACCCGTGGTCGGAGCAGTGCTGGGTGCGGGCGCCGCCGGACTGCTGTGGATATTGACTTGGGCCGGAATGGATTTCGCGCTGGCGGGGCTGATCACCGTCGGTGCGCTGGGGCTGGCGACCCGAGGGATGCATCTGGACGGGCTGGCCGATACCGCGGACGGGCTCGGCAGTTACGGGCCGCCCGAACGTGCCCGGGAAATCATGAAGAGCGGCGGGGCGGGGCCCTTCGGGGTGGCCGCGTTGATTTTCGCCATCGGCGTGCAGGCGCTGTCGTTCGCCGCGCTCGCCGAGCACGGCCGCTGGTTCGCGGTCGGGCTCGCGGTGGCCGTCGGGCGGGTTGCGGTCGTCCTCGCCTGCCGCGGATACGCACCTGCTCCCGGCGCCGGATTCGGTGCGCTGGTGGCGCGCACGCAGTCGGTGGTGACACTGGCGGTCTGGACTCTCACCGCGCTCGTCGCAGGCGTCTTCGCCGCGCCCGCGTCGTGGCTCGGGCCGGTCGCGGTCGCCGTGGCTCTGGCGGCCGTGGCTCTGCTGGTGTGGCATTGTGTGCGGCGTTTCGGCGGGCTCAACGGTGATGTGCTCGGTGCCGCCGTCGAGGTGACCGTCGCGGTCACCGCCGCGGTGCTGTCACTGTCCTGAGTTCGAGCCGAACTGTCCATCGGCCGTACCGTTTTCTCCGTCTCCGGAGGCCGACGGCCGGCGAGAACGATTGTGTGTCAATAACGCAACGGCCTTGCCCCGGTTTGGGAATAAGGCATCGGGGTATCCGTGGGCAATGACGGTAATAGAGCGAATCGCCGTTGTTGCCGCCCGTCGACGATGCCGAGCGCACGCGCGGCGATACCGGAGCCCGCCGAATTCGCAGCCCCCGGTATCGAGCGCAGGACCACCGCGCGATAAGACGACCTCGCGATCGACGAACGGTGCACCGAGGTCGAAGAGGGGAGCAGGTTTGTCGATTTCATCCCGTGAATCGAAGCGCAGGAACCCGGACAAGGGCTATGTCGCCCTGCTGGGTTGGAGTCTGAACGCGGTCGAAGCGGTGGACCGATTCGACCGGCGTTATGTCGTGGTAGCTCCGGAGTGGGCGGAGAAATACTGCACTGAACACGAAATCCCTTATCTCTGCTGGAATTTCGAGCGACTCAACGACCGGTCGATGGAAATCGCGGAGACCCTGAAGGAGATGGGCGTCGACGTCGCCATCCCGATCTTCGAGGAGACCGTGGAATGGGCGGGTGCGATCAACTCGGTGCTGCTGGACAATCCGCGGCTGCTCGGCCAGGCCATGCTGCTGCGCGACAAGTCGCTGATGAAGCGGCGCGCGCAACTGGGCGGTATCCGGGTGGGCATCTTCGAGGAGGCACACGAGCGTGACGACGTCATCCGGTTCCTCAAACGCGTCAACCAGACCCTGCTCAAACTCGACGGCGATCCGAACGATCCGATCCATATCAAGGCCTTCGACAAGGCCGGCTGCCTCGGTCACCGTGTGATCCGCACCCCCGACGAGATCGACGCCATCCCCGACGAGGAGTTCCCGGTCCTGATGGAATCCCATTTGGACGGCTGGGAATTCGCGGTCGAAGCGTGGATCCACGACGGCAAGATCCGATTCCTCAACATCTCAGAATACGTGCGGCTCGGCTACTCCGTCTTCGTCCCCGCGACACCGGAACTGGAAAAGTACCGGCCGGAGATCATCCGGCAGGTCGAAAAGCTGATCAAGACCTTCGATATCGAATTCGGGTTCGTCCATCCGGAGTATTTCGTTACCAGCGACGGTGAGATGTACTTCGGCGAGGTCGCCTATCGCCCGCCCGGGTTCAAGGTCTTCGAATTGCTCGAGCGCGCATACGGATTCAACGCCTATCACGCGCTGGTACTTGCATTCGATCCGAAGACCACCGAGGAGGAGATCGTGGCGTTCTTCCCTCGCGAAGTGGTAGACGCGAAAGGACATGCCGGTTCGTTCGGCGTCTACCCGCGGCGGCGGGTGGTCAGCCGATTGTCGATCCCGGAGGAGACGGAAGACCACGAGTATTTCGAAACCCACGAACTCACCGCCCCACTGTCGGAAAAGGTCACCAAGCGAACCGCATTCGGCAATCACTGGGGTCTGCTGTACTTCTTCGGCGATGACCCGTACGCTCTGCGGGACCTGCTGAAGCGACAGGAAGAACTCGACTTCTACGTATGAATCCTTCTCGGCAGGAATGGATCACGGGAGGGTCCTGATTGACTTCACTCGGCAGCGACGACGACACTCTGGACATACGTCTCGCCACGCTGGACGAAGCCACGCGAATTCTGGGCGCCACCAGCGATTTCGGTAAGCAGGTGAAGCTGTCCAGGGTGCTGGGTGCGCTGCGGCGGGTGCTGCTGCTGCCCGGCGGCTGCGCGGCGGTGCGGGCGCGGGCGAGCGGTCTCGAGGCGGCCGGGCTGTTCCTGGGCACCGACTGGGCGCATCCGGAGATCCTGATCCCCGCGTTGAGTGTGGGCTCCCTGCGCAGCGCCAACGCCGACACGGTGGTACTGGAGGCGGCGAGCGATCTGCGCCTGCTGGCGGTCGCCAAGGGCGAGTTCCCACATCCGTCGGTGAGCGCGGAGCAGGCGCTGGGGCATCTGTCGCAGGTGCTGGCGGTGAACCTGCGCCTGCTGTTCACCCCGCCCGGCGAGGCCGAACGCGAACGGCAGGGGCGGATGGCGCGGGTCTCGCGGGAGCTGCTGCATCACCTGGTGGAGGAAATCGGCTACGAGAAGGTGCTCGAGCATCTGGTCGACGAGATCTGGCGGATTCTGCGCCAGCGCCCCATCCAGGTCGAGCAGGTGAAGCGGATGATCACGCAGATCGCCGTCGCCCGCAGCAATCCCGATATCGATCTCGGCGGCACCGGGCTGGGTGCGGACCGGCTGATCAGCAGCCTCTACGGCACGACCGACGCCTGCCGGGAGGATCCGGGCGTCGAGGTCTACCGTACGCGCCTGGACAGTATGGACGACAGCGCATTGCAGTACGAGGCAACGGGTTTCGCGCGCTCGATGCACGACACCGGACTGGTGTCGCCGTATCACGCGGTCCTGCTGCGGTTTCTGCTGAGCAAGGGGGAATATCTGCTCGGTGAGGCGCTGGGCCTGTCCAGTACCGGGCGCGACAGCCTGCTGTGCTACCACGAACTCGTGCGCAACCTGATCGAGGAGGCCGTGCACGTCGAGACCGCGCAGGGCATCTACGGGCTCGCGCTGCTGCTGGAGCGGGGAATTCTGTATCAACCGCCGGTCGCGCCCGCGCTGTGGCGGCAGCTCGCGCTGCCGGTATCGCCGCGCTCGCGGGAGCGGCTGCACGAGGTGTTCGGGCCGGTGCCGGACGCACGGGCGCGGTTGCTGTCGGGGATGTTGTCGATTCTGGGCCTGCCGCTCGGCGTGGGCCAGGGCGACAATCCGACCTGTCAGTCGGCGCGCGCCCTGTCGATGTGGGCCTACAACGATCCCGACTATCTGTTGCAGACCGTGGCGTGGGCGGCCCGCGACGACGAGATCGTCATGCATTTCGAGGGGCAGGCGATCTCCTCGAAGGAGGCCGGGGCCGGGGTCGCGACCTCCCTGCCGATGGACCTGGACCCGGTATCGCTGCTGGTCGTTCCGCATCTCGATCGGATCTACGCCGAAATGGGGCGGCGCTGCGCCGGCCGCGAGGGCGATCCCCATCGATGGATCAATCCCGAATTCCACGGCTGGTGGTCCGGGCGCGGATTCCGCATCAATGTCGACGTCGAGACCGGGCGGCTGATCGACGTCGACGAATTCCTGCGGCACTTCTATGCCAGCTACCACCCCTTCTACAACGGCAATCAGCCGCTGATCCACCCGCAGCCCGCCGGCATCGCGGTGACCGACAGCGCAGCCCGGTTCGTCGGCTGGCATGCGATCACCATCCTGCGGGTCAGCCTCGATCCGCAGGACACCATGCGCGTCTACTTCTACAACCCGAACAACGACAGCGGCCAGGACTGGGGCGACGGCGTGGTCGTCGGCACGGCCGGGCACGGGGAGCGGTTCGGTGAGGGGTCGCTGCCGTTCGAGCAGTTCGCGTCGCGGCTCTACATCTTCCATTTCGACCCCCTCGAACGCGGCGAACCGGCCGCGGTGGAGCGTTCCGAACTGGATCGGGTCGTCGGCTACATCCACCGCAGCTGGGGTGCGGACCGGTTACCGGAGATCGTCAGCGATGCGCCGTCGTGACGCGGCGGATAAGTTGTGTGCATGGACGATTCACGGTGGCGAGCGGCACTCGTGGCCGAGGGCGATGCGATCGCGGCGATACCAGTGGAAGCGTACGGGGCGCCGGTGGCGGCCTGTCCCGGATGGGATGTGGCGCGGCTGATCTCCCATGTGGGCCAGGTACATCGGTGGGCGGTGGGATTCCTGCGCGGTGAGGATGCGCCGGTGCCGCGCCCCGGCCCGGACAATCTGTCGGACTGGTACCGCGAGAGCCGCGATCTGTTGCTGCGGCAACTGGACGGGATGGATCTCGACGCCGAGGTCGACACCTTCATCGGACGTCGGCCGGTGAGGTTCTGGCTCCGGCGCCAGGCCCATGAAGCGGCGATGCACCGCTGGGATGCCCAGGATGCGGTGCGGCCGGGAGCGGCGGCGCCGTTCGACGCCGAATTCGCCGCGGACGGTATCGACGAATGGCTGCACGTTTTCGTGCCGCGATTCCTCGCGCGGGTGGAGGTTCCCGACGACCTCGCCGATGCCGCACTGCACGTGCGTTGCACCGACGTCGAGGTCGCGCCGTGGACGCTGCGATTGACCCGGCCGCAGCCGACGATCGAATCCTGCGCCGCTTCTGCCGGTACCACCTTGTCCGGGACCGCCGCGGATCTCCTTCTCACCGTGTGGCATCGCGCGCCGGCGACAACGCCCGCGGCCACCGATGCCGAGCTCGGACGCCGGGTGCTGGACCTCGTGCACGTCACGTAGCCGTCGGACCGCGCTGGATACGTCGTTCGCCGGCGGGCTGGTGACCGTGCGGGAAGGCTTTTCGCGTGACCGATGCGGCTAGGAACGCGCGGGCAGAGCCGCGGGGCGGACAGGCGCCGAACGGTCACGCAACCGCCGGGTGATCATCGTGTCGCGGGTCCGCGGGCGGTCAGTTGTCGGAGCGGGGGCGGGTGAGGATGAAGGTGTCCACCGGTTTCAGCGTGTCGGTGACGGCGTAGTAGGTGGCCGTCATGGTGGTGTGGCCGCCGGGGGAGCCGGGGTTCACGTCGAAAGCGCAGAAACCGTAGGGATGTTCGGGGTCCTTGAAGGCCGACCAGGGCGCCTGCTCCATCACGTAGACCGGCGTCTTCTTACCCGTGGCAGCGTCGACGGCGCCGACACCGGTGATCACCCGGCACTGCTGTCCGGGGAAGAACAGCCCGTTCGAGGGGACGGAGGTTCCGCCGCCGCCGATCACGAGATGCACTGTGCCCTTGGAGGTGTCGATGATCTCGGGTGCGGTCGCGGTGGCGGGGGTGACCGCTTCCAGGACCGGTTTCGGGGTGAGGGTGTCACTGCCGAGGACACCACGAACGGGATGTGAACGCTCGTAATGGTGTTCGTGGCCGCACAGCACCAGATCGACCTGGTAGCGGTCGAACAGCGGCAGCCACTCCTGGCGGATCCCCAGGTCGGCGCCGTTGGCCTTGTCGGCCGAGGAGATCGCGGTCTGGTGCATGAACACGACGATCCAGTCGATGGCGCGGTCGGCCCGGGCGGTGGCCAATTCCTTGTCGAGCCATCGCTTCTGGGCGCCGCCGGAGTAGCCGTGCACGTAGGAGTTGCCGCCGTCCTGCAGGCAGATGTCGTCGTTGGCCACCGCGATCACCCGGACCGCGCCGACCGTGAAGGCGTACCAGAGCCCGCGCGCGAGATCCTCGGCCCCGCTGTCGGGCACGGTGAAATACGTTTGGAATGCCTCGTAACCGATCGGACCGTTGCCGCGTTCGTTCTCGTGATTGCCGGGCGCCGGCATCCACGGTCGGTGGCGAGCCGAGCGAGAATTGTTGGCCCACCAGTCGTTCCAGGTGCGGATCCGGTCGCTGGCGAGATTGGCGTAGCACAGGTCGCCGTTGACGAGATTGAACAGCGGGGCGAGATGTTCGATCCCCGCGGTGACATCTCCGGCGACGGGGGAGCCGAGGTTGTCGTTGACGTAGCGGCCGTTGTCCAGTTTGCCGAGCGTCGGGGTGCCCTGATCGCCGAAACTGGTGAAGCGAAACGCGGCCCGGCCCGCCGGTGCGGTGCGATGGGTGCCTAATTCCGGGGTGGCGCCCTCGTGTCCGACTGCGTAGATGTAGTCGGTGTCCGGCGTGAGCCCGGTGAGTACGGCGTGATGGGCATACACCTCCGTGCCCGAGGCGGCGTCCCGGTAGATCCGGGTCTGCGCTTGCGCGGTCGCGCCGAAACCCGTTGTGGCCGTGCCGAATCGCACCACCGGGTTGTGCACCGAGCCCGGGCTCTGCCAGCTCACCACGGCCTCGCGCGCGGCGTCGGCGCCGAACTGCAGGTGCAACCCCGTCACCGGTGGTGCCGCTACCCGGGCCGGCCCGATCGCCAGTTCCGGCGATAGCGGCCAGAATCGCCCGCCGCTGCCGGTCGACGATCCGTCGCCGTGCAATGCCGCCGTCGTCCCCGCGCCCACGGCCAGCCCGGCGATCGCCGCCGCCCCCGACGCGCCGAACAGCCACCGCCGGCTCACCCCGCGCGATCGGTCGGGGCGAGCGCCGTCACCCGCTGGTCCGCCTAACGGATCGGCGGCTTCCAGCCCGGCGGTGACATCGCGGTGGGGACCGCCACCCGGCGTCGAACCAGGCCCAGCCCCGGCACTACCCGCCTGCTCCGATACCGGCTCCGACGCATCCCGCTCGTCCATACCTCCAGCCAACCGTGCGCGGGTTCAGAAAACCCCACGCCACGGCGAACACCGGGTGAATCACGAGCCGGAGCCATCGAGCACTTGCTGGTGCCGATGGGCACCGGCCGCCGGTCGGCTCGCCCGGACTCCTGCCTTATGACAGTGAGCGGCGAACCGGTAATACCGCGCGCGAGCCGTGCTCAGGCGCGTGCGGCGATGCGCGCTTGCACCTGCGGGCGCCGCAGCGGCGGAACCGACTTCGGCGGGACCTTGCGCTCGGGCAAGGCCGCCAGCAGCCGAGTGGTCGCCGCGGCGATCTCGGCTACGGCCTCCTCGACCGCGGGGCGGGTGGCCTCGGAAATGCTGCTGAGACCACCCACCTTACGGACGTACTGCAACGCGGCCGCGTCGATTTCCTCGGGTGTCGCGGCAGGGTCCAAGCCGCGCAACGCGGTGATGTTTCGGCACATGCCTACGAGGGTAGGCCGCGTGCCGGTTGCGATCGAGCCGTGTGATACCGGCTCAGGCGGCGCTGCCGCTCGAGAACGGCGAATAGCCGTAGCCGTAGCCATACCCGTAACCACCTGTCCACGGGCTGTACCACCCGGGATAGACGCCGCCGTAGCCTCCGCGCGGCCCACCCCAGCCGGGCATTCCCCAGCCGCCGTGATGGCCCCAGCCATGATGCCCCCAGCCGTGGACGAACTGGATATCCGTTCCGGGTGCCCGGACTTCCTGGGACTGGGCCGGGGCCGCCGCCGGATCGGCGAGAGCGGGGGCGGCGGCCACGATCGGGGCCGCCGCGATGGCGACCGTGATCACGGTGCGTGACGTGCGGGTGCGGATCTTCGAGAGCAGTTTGTGTCGAACCATCGGGATTCCTTGTGTACGTGTCTCGGTATGTACGTGTCTGGTATGTACGTGTCTCGGTCATATCCGTCCACGGCTCGATCCGAGCCGTTCAACTTGCTTGACGCCGTTTAATGTACCGCTATCTAACGGTACGTTCAAGACCGTCGAAAAGATGACGTGACGTCGATGCACGCGTGTGCAAGGAATCGCTCCGGTCAGGGCGATCGCCGCACCGCCGGGCCGTGATCGGCCGCGGTGCGACGCCGCCTCGGGGTAACGGCTAGAGCCGCACGGGGTAGGTGGGCTCCTGAATATCGGGCTTGATCCGGTCCTCGACGAAGATGCCGTGCCAGATCATGAACACCAGCAGCGTCCACAGGCGACGGCTGTGGTCGCCGTTGCCGGCGCGGTGTGCCTGCAGCATCGCCGTGATCGCGGACTTGTCCAGCAGATGGTCGGTCTGCGATTCGGCGATCTGGGTGGCGGCCCAGTCGTAGAGCTCGGGGCCGCGCAGCCAGTGCCGCAGCGGCACCGGGAAGCCCAGCTTCGGCCGGTGCAGCACATGCGGGGGGACGATCGTCTCGAGTGCGCGACGCAGCGCGTACTTGGTGGTCTCCTTGGTGATCTTCTGCTGATACGGGATCCGCTCGGCGACCGCGAACACCTCGGGGTCCAGGAACGGCACCCGCAGCTCCAGCGAATTGGCCATGGTCATCTTGTCGGCCTTGACCAGGATGTCGCCGCGCAGCCAGGTGAACAGGTCCAGATGCTGCATGCGTGCCACCGGATCCCAGCCGCGTGAGCGCGCGTAGATCGGGGCCGTCACATCCTGATGGGTCCATTCCGGACGGAATTCGCGCAGCACCGATCGCAGCTGGGCGTCGTTGAAGCTACGGGCGTTGCCGTAATAGCGCTGCTCGAGCGGCAGCGAACCGCGATGCAGCAGGCTCTTTCCGCGCGTCCCGTCCGGAATCCGGTCCGAGAGCTTGCCGGCCAGCCGCCGCACACCCTTCGGCAGGTATTCGAAGGGCTTGAGCGACAAGGGTTCCCGATAGATCGTGTAGCCGCCGAACAGCTCGTCGGAACCCTCACCGGAGAGCACCACCTTGACGTGCTTGCGGGCCTCCTGCGCCACGAAATACAGCGGCACCAGCGCCGGGTCGGCCACCGGGTCGTCGAGGTACCAGACGATCTCCGGGATCGCGCCGGCGAACTCCTCGGGGCTGACGGTGCGGATGAAATGTTTCGCGCCGATCGCCTCCGCGGTCTCGGCAGCCACGTCGGCCTCCGAATACCCCTCCCGCTCGAACGCGGAGGTGAAGGTGAGCAGATTCGGGTTGTGCCGGATCGCCAGCGCCGCGATCGCGGTGGAGTCGATGCCACCGGACAGGAAGGCACCGACGGTGACGTCCGCGCGCATGTGCTTGGCGACCGAATCCTCGAGCACCGCCGCGATCTCGCGGTAGCGGGCCTCCTCCGAGCCGGCCGCGAACGGGCGCACCCGGAAGTTCGGCTCGAAGTAGCGGGTCACTTCCGGCGTGGCGCCGGGGCGCAGCGTGGCGTAGCAGCCCGATTCCAGGCGGCGGATGTTCGCGTGCAGCGATTCCGGCTCCGGCACGTACTGCAGCACCGTGTAGTGCTCGAGCGCGCGCGGGTCCAGTGCGTCCGACAGATTCAGTGCGGGCAGCAGTTCCAGCAGGCTCTTCTTCTCGCTGGCATAGGCGGTGCCGCCCGGGCCGGTGGCCACAAACAGCGGCTTGATGCCGAACGGGTCGCGGGCCAGCACCAGCTCCTGGGTTTCGGTGTCCCAGATGGCGAAGGCGAACATGCCGCGCAGCTTGGAGAATGCCGCGGTGCCCCAGTGGTGATAGGCCGCGACGATCGCCTCACCGTCGCCCTCGGTCGCGAACCGCGCACCGAATTCGTCGCTCAGCTGCGCGCGCAACTCCAGATAGTTGTAGATCTCACCGTTGAACGCCAGCGCATAACGCTGCGAGTTCTCCGGCGGACCCCAGCGCAGCGGCTGATGCGAATGCTCGATGTCGATGATCGACAGGCGGTTGAAGCCCAGGATGATGTGTTCGTCGTGCCAGGTGCCGCGCTCGTCCGGGCCGCGATGGCGCCCGCACTGCAAGGCGTCGTACACCTGCTGTACGACGGAGTCGGTGGCCACATCGGCGGTCAGAAATCCCAGCAGTCCACACACTGCGTCGAGAACCTCGTTTCCGGATCGGGTACGCGGAGAACATTCGAAACCAGTCCCCGAGTATGCCGCACCGGGGCCCGGCTCGTCGCCTCGCTGGGCGGCGGTCGCGCTCGCCTGGGATTTCGCGCCCGCGCGCGTGTGCGGCCCCACCGATCGGCCGGGGGATCGCACCCGGTGGCCGGTGTGTCGAAAGCGACCCGGGCACAACGCGGGAGGCGGTTTGGTCTACGCTGCGTAGTACTCGGGAACTCTCGTGGTCGGCCGTGCGTTCGGTGCGGCTCGCGGAAGGCTCCCGAACGTGCTGAAAACGCGCCGCCCGGCATCCGGGTGGCGCCGTGTCGGATGGACGACCAGGAAGGCGTTGAGCGTGGCGCACAAGGCGAGCGAAGCGATAGGGGCACGACCCGCCCGGGTACGGCGGGGCCGCATCCTTCGGCGGGCCGGGCTGGCGGTGTCCATGGGGATCACCGTGATGCTCGTCTCGGGCTGCTCGATCGACAATCCCGTGCTTCGGTTCGGCTGGCCCACGGGTGTGACCCCGCAGGCGACCCGGATGCGGGAACTGTGGACGTGGTCGGTCGTCGCCGCCCTGGCGATGGGTGTGCTGGTCTGGGGTCTGACCTTCTGGACCGTGACCTTCCACCGCAAGAAGAAGACCTCCCCGGAGTTCCCGCGGCAGACCGGGTACAACGTGCCGCTGGAGTTGACCTACACCGCGATTCCGTTCGTGATCATCGCGGTGCTGTTCTACTTCACCGTGGTCGTGCAGAACTACGTGCACGAGAAGACCTCGAATCCGGATGTGGTCGTCGACGTGACCGCGTTCCAGTGGAACTGGAAGTTCGGTTACCAGAAGGTCGTCGGTCAGAACGGCCAGGTCTACGAGGGTGTCGACCAGACCCGTCAGGCGCTCAACGAGCAGATCCAGGCCGAGTACAAGGAGCGCACCGCCGACGGCCACCCGCAGCCGGGTCCGGTGCACGGCCTGCCCGCCAACGACATCTCCTACCTGCACTACGACAAGGTCGAGACCGTCGGCTCGTCCAACGAGATCCCGGTGCTGGTGCTGCCGACCAACAAGGTCGTGGAATTCCAGCTGGCCTCCGCCGACGTCATCCACTCCTTCTGGGTGCCGGAGTTCCTGTTCAAGCGCGACGTGATGCCGAACCCGAAGGAAAACCACTCCGACAACACCTTCCAGATCACCAAGATCGAGCACGAGGGCGCTTTCGTCGGCCGCTGCGCGGAGATGTGCGGTACTTTCCACTCGATGATGAACTTCGAAGTGCGCGCCGTGACGCCGGACAAGTTCGACAAGTACATCGCCGCCCGCGAAGCGGGTAAGACCAATGCCGAGGCCCTGTCGAGCATCGGCGAGTCGCCGGTCGCGACGACCACGCACCCGTTCGACACCCGTCGCACCGCGCGTGAAGCCAGCCAGGCCGAGAGCAAGTAAGAAGGGTACGGAACTGACATGAAGGTCGAAGCACGCATCTTCGAGCTGCTCACGGTGTTCTTCATCATCGTGGCGGTCGTCTACGGATTCTTCACCGGCCAGTCCCGCACCGGCGTCGAGTGGGCGGGTACCACCGCCATCGTGCTGACCGCCGGACTGACGCTGATCGTCGGCACCTATTTCCGCTTCGTGGCGCGCCGCTTGGACCTGCGTCCCGAGGACTACGAAGAGGCCGAAATCGTCGACGGCGCCGGCGACCTGGGCTTCTTCTCGCCGGGCAGCTTCTGGCCCATCCTGCTGGCCGGTTCCGCCTCGGTCACCGCGCTCGGCTTCGCGTTCTTCCAGTACTGGCTGATCGGCCTGGGCGTGCTCTGCATCCTGGCCTCGGTCGCCGGCCTGGTGTTCGAGTACCACGTGGGACCCGAGAAGCACTGAGCATCCAACGCTCGAGCGCCCCGGCTTCGGCCGGGGCGCTTCGTCGTTGAGGGAGTTGTCCCGAGATATCGCCGGAAAAGCCGAACGCCCCGACATGTCTGCCGGGGCGTTCGGTCTTCGCAACGAGTTCAGTCCGGGGTGTGGTAGCGGCGGGCGCGTTCGGAGCGGCAGATGTCGTCGATGCCGGAGGTGATGTCGCGCAACAGTTCCGGGGCGCCGGAGCGGCCGGAGTAGGTGCCGGTGGGACGCAGCCGGCAGGTGAAGGTGATGAAGCCGTGGTCCTCCCCGGCGGACTCGTGCAGATACGGAGACCGCACGCCGTAGGTCATGGCGGAGATGACCGTGATGGCGCCGCTGCGTTCGCGATGCTCGACGAACAGGTCGTGCAAGCGGTGGAAGACGGTGCTGTAGCTGCTCATGGGCGCGAAGACCGCCACCCGGTAGGCGGGGCCGCGCTCGGAGGAGCTGATCACCGTGTCGGCGAGGTATTCGGCGTCGCGCAGGGTGAGGACCTTGGGGGCGAACATCAGCGCACCGGCGGCGGCGTTGCGCACCGGCATACCGGCGCGGCCACCGGCGGCCGAGGCGATGGCGCCCAACGACTTTCGCGCCCGCGCACCCAGTTCGCGGCGGGCCCGCAGCGAGGGGGTGGCGGTGGTGGGGTGCAGACTCGACCACTGGCCGAAGCGGACCGTGCCGAGCTGGATGTTCCCGGTGCCGACCGGACGCGAGACGCGCAGCGGGGCCGTGTCGACCCAGCGGCCGACCTGCAGCAGGGCATCGCCGGGTCGGGTGATCTCGGCGTGCGAATGTTCGACGAAGGTGTCGAAGTCGAGGAAGCGGTGCGCGTCGGAGGTGAGCCAGGTGTGGTCCTTGTCGACCTCGATGGCTTGCAGCGTCAGCGCCGTGATGATGCCGGTGCGCCCGGCCCCGCCGAGGATGCGGCGGAATCGGTCGGCGTGGTGGGTGCGCCCGCAGGTGCCGAATCTGCCCTCGGGGTCCACGTATTCGAGGGCGACCACGTTGTCGCTGAACATGCCGTAGCGGTGCGAGGCCGCGCTGAGGCCGCCGACCGCGGCGAAACCGCCGGCGGTGATCTCGCGGTGGTCGCCGACGATCGGCAGGCCCAGGCCGTGTGCGGCCAGGGTGCGATCGATATCGGACAGTCGTGCGCCGGCCTGCACGCGCACCAGCCGCGCATCGGCGTCCACCGCCTGCACCCGGTTCATCCGCCGCAGCGACATCACGATGCGACGGTCGGGCGGGGCCGGTTCGTCGTCGAGCTGCTCGCTGGTGTGGTCGCCGCCGCGCACGGTCAGCGGTTGCGGTCGTGAATCCCGCACTGTGCGAACGACATCCGCGGTGTCGCGGGGCAGATATTCCTCCGGCAGAGCAGCGAGCGTGGTACTCATGGCCTCAAAGCTAACCACAGTAGCGGCGCTACGTCTGCACCGAAGTTCGCAGTGCAGGTGCGGGGGTTCTCGCTACCGGTGCGAAGACGAACAATGCGGCCGCGACGGCCGCCCACAGGATCCACCCGGTGACGCCGGAACCTGTCAGCAGCGTATGCGGTTGCTCGTCGGGGGAGGTCGATTTCAGCGCGCCGAACACCACGACCCCGGCGTTCCAGGCGGCGTGGCCGACCGCGGCCGGCCAGATGCTTCCGGAACGCAGCCGCAGCCAGCCCAGCACCGCGCCGAAGGTCACGCAGAACGGGATGTAGGCCAGGGCGGACCAGGCGCCGATATCGGTGAAGCCGTAGCCGAGCAGAGTCAGCGGTGCGTGCCACAGCGCCCAGATCACTCCGGTGGCGATCAATGCCACGGGGGTGCCGAAGCGGGAGATCACATGGGGCAGCAGCCATCCGCGCCAGCCGATCTCCTCGCCGAGAGTCAGCGGGACGGCCCCGACGATCATGGTGGTCAGCGACTCGATGATCATGGCGACGACCAGATTGGTGCCGACGGTGCTCAGGTCGAAGTGGAACCAGCCGAGCGCGGCGCTGATCTCGTAGGCGATCCACGCGACCATCGGAACGCCGAACCAGGCGGCCACGATGAGCCGGGCGGTACGTGCGGGCGAGGGACCCAGACCCAGGCCGATGTCGGCGGCGAAGCCCGATGCGGGCGGGAGTCCAGGTGCCGCGGGTCGGGCGAGCAGTGGCTGATGTTGTCGCCACCGGACCACCAAAACGGCCACCGTTGGCGCGAACATCATCAGCGCCGCGCCGTCGTGGAGCCACGGTATGGACTCCAGCCCCTTCCCGTCGATCCAGGGAATCGACGCGAGCACCCATGCGAGTGCGTACGCCACCACGATGTAGGTGGCGATATCCGAACGCCGAGCAACCATATGTCCGTCCTTGCGATTGAATCCGATGCCGATCGGGATCGGCCGCCACCGGTCTCGGCATTCGGCGCCCCCGGATACTTCGACGCGGTCGAAGTGAGATCGGTTCCCGCGCAAGTCCTGTGCGGCGAACGGGGCTTGGCCTTGCGCTGAACCCGCGAGAATCCGTCGATAGGGTGCCGACCCGATCGGCATTCTGTCGGCCTCCCGCACTCGATCATGGGCCGTGGTCCGCCGCTGCGGAGGTGATGGTCATCGGCTCTCTGGTGCTTGCCCAGCCGCCGGGTGCGGGGTTGGGTAGGGGAATGAGCACAGTGCTGGTAACCGGTGGGACAGGCGCGCTCGGGCGGCACATCGTGGATCGGCTGCGGGAACGGGGCCACGACGTGCGGGTGCTGTCGCGGCGCCCGGGTGCGGGGACGCATGTGGGGGATCTGACGACCGGTGCCGGGGTGCGTGACGCTGCCGAGGGGGCGGAGTCGATCGTGCACGCGGCTTCGGATTTCCGGCGGTTCGGTAAACCCGATATCGAGCAGACCCGGAACCTGCTCGCGGCCGCCGGGGGAGCGCGGCATCTGATCTATGTCTCGATCGTCGGCATCGACCGCATCCCCTTCGGCTACTACCGCAACAAACTCGCCTGCGAACAACTGATCGCCGACAGCGGTGTGCCGTACACGATTCAGCGCGCCACCCAGTTCCACGACCTCATCGCCGCGGTCCTGTCCGGGGTGCAGAAGCTCCCGATTGTGCCGCTGCCCTTGGATTTCCGTTTCCAGCCGGTCGCCACCGATGATGTGGCCACCCGCCTCACCGACCTGGTAGAAGAGCAACCACGCATGCGCGCAGACGATTTCGGCGGCCCACAGGTTCTCACGCTGAAGGAGCTGACGAAGATCTGGCAGCAACACCACGGTCGCCCGCGCCGCACGGTGCCCCTTCCGCTACCCGGCACGATCGCCCGCGCCTTCCGCGCCGGTTTCAACACCTGCCCCGACCACGCCGACGGCACCCGCACGTGGGCGGAGTATGTGGCCGCGGATCCGAGCCCCAGCTACCGGCTGCGTGGTTGATCCCCGGGGGACCAGCGCTCGAGCAGGCCTCCGGCAAACTCCCTTGCGCGACCGTAACGCGATACCTGTGGTTCAGCAGGGACTCTGCCCGCCGACCTCGCCGGTGCTCAGCTCGACCGTGGTGCCGGTGGGGACCGAGGCGCCCGCGTCGGGATTCTGAGTGGTGATCACGCACTGGCCGCCGCCCGGGCCGCGGCCGGTGGCGCCGGTGATGTGTGCGTGCAGGCCCGCGGCGGTGAGGAGTTGGTCGGCGAGGGCCGGGCGGTCGCCGCGGACATCGGGAACGCTGACCGTGCCGGCCGCGGGGGAGGTGGTCGTGCGGGCGGGCTGTGTCGAGTTCGCGGCATTCGGTGCGTCGGTGGCGTCGGTGGACTCTGCGGTGGCGGCCGACGTGGTCGCGCCGGTGGTAGACGTTGCGGGCGTGGCGGTTTCGGAATCGCAGCCGGACAGTGCCGCGGTCAGTGCGAGTGCGGCGATCGAAATCCGCAGGGGGAGAACGGCACGGCGGTGGTGGTTGGAACGGCGTGGGAAGGTTGTGGTCGGCACATCCCGACCGTAGTTGCTGCCGCGTCGGTGCGCGCGGACTGGTTGTGACATGGTGACGCCAGGATGGGCCGGCGCCTCCCTCGACGGCATTCGTCGGCCCTGAATCGAGGTGCCGGTGGCCGCCGAGATGATGGGAACCGTCGGTGCCGAGCAGGCCGCTGTTGCGTTTGTTGGATGGGCGGCATAACTGTGTGCACGGCGGTCGGTCAGGTGCCGGTGGTGGTTCGGGTGATCTTTTCGGCGGTGCCGGTGATCGCGGTGCCGAGGTCGGTGAGGTGCTGGGCGGACAGGCGGGTGTCGGGGCAGGCGACTACGGCGGCGATGACGCGGTCGCCCGCGAAGATCGGGGCGGCGACGGTGACTACGGCGTTTTCGGCGCCGAGTTCGTCGGGGAGGTAGTCGATGGTGATCAGGTCGGTGATCATGCTGCCCAGGCGGTTGCGGAGTGGATCGGTGACGGGGGAATTGCGCAGGGCGGCAAGGGCTTCGAGTACCGGTGCGGATTCGTCGGCGAGGCGTTCGACGGAATAGCCGCGGTCGCGCACGGCGTCGAGGACCGCGAGCAGGCGTTCGCGATGGGCGGGGTCGGCGTGGTCGATCCAGGCGGTGCGTTCGGAAGCCGGTGCCCAGGCGATGAATTCACGGGCCACCGGCGGTGCCACGGGCAGGCGGCGGCCCTGCCGGATCCACGGCACCGACGGGGTGCCGGCGACCTCGGTGATGATGATCGAACCGTCGTCGCGCTCAGCCAGGAAAACCGGAAAGCCCTGTTCGGCGACGAATTCCCGCAGCAGGTCGACAGCCAGGCGGCGCAGCGGGAACGCCGCCTCCGCGCGCCGTGCGACAGCGAGCAGCCCCATCCCGAGACCGTAGTTGCCGTCGAGATCGCGCACCGTCCAGCCGTCGGTCGTGAGCTGGGTCAGCACCGCATGTGCCGTCGCCCTCGACAGTCCGGTCTCGCGCACGATCCGCGCCAGCGACAAGTGCTCGGCGGGCCGGCGCGACAGCAGGTCGATCACCCGCACCACGCGATGCGTGGGTGGTGAACCCGCGGAGGCGGCAGCAGCGACCTCGGTGCTCTCGGACATCGCGCCCTTTCTGGTCGATAGATGCGGTGACTGGTCACACCGGTCCGCACCGCCGCTCACCGTACCGGTCGCCGCAGGCGTGGTGCTTCGAGTGCGGTGGTCCTTCGAGCGCAGTAGTCCTTCGAGCGCGGTGGTCCTTCGAGCGCAGTGGCGTGGTTCGGTGCCTTCGTCGGTGCGGATTCACGATGCAGCGACTTCGCACCGGTATGGCGGCCAGGTGCGGCGGCTGCGAAACCCGCGCCTCGTCAACAACCCCTTGACCGACAACCCCTTGACCCCGACAACCCCTTGACCCCGACAACCCCTTGACCGACGCGCAGCTGTCCGCTTATCGTCGGTGTCACAATATCGAACAATAGCGTCGAATATTCGACATTGCAACCCCGAGGTGGTCGAGAATTCGGCTCGTGGATGCGATGCGATGCGATGCGATCGATGCGGACAAGGCGAATGTGATGCGGACGGGATACGAGCTGTCGCATCTGTCGGCCCTCGAGGCCGAATCGGTGCACATCTTCCGAGAGGTGGCGGCCACCTTCGAACGACCGGTGCTGCTGTTCTCCGGCGGCAAGGATTCGGCGGTGATGCTGGAGCTGGCGCGTAAGGCGTTCTGGCCGGCGGCGCTGCCGTTCGCGCTGCTGCACGTCGACACCGGGCACAACTTCGACGAGGTGATCGACTTCCGCGATCGCACGGCCGCCAGGCTCGGTGCGCGGCTGCTGGTGGCGCGGGTGCAGGACGATATCGACGCCGGGCGGGTGACCGAACGCCCGGGTGAGAGCCGGAATCGGTTGCAGACCACCACATTGCTGCGCGCGATCGCCGAACACCGCTTCGACGCGGTATTCGGCGGCGCGCGCCGCGACGAGGAGAAGGCGCGCGCCAAGGAACGGGTCTTCAGTTTCCGCGACGAATTCGGCGCCTGGGAGCCGCGGGCGCAGCGCCCGGAGGTGTGGAACCTCTACAACGGCAAACACCGTGCGGGCCAGCATATTCGGGTGTTCCCGCTGTCGAACTGGACCGAACTCGACATCTGGGAGTACATCGACCGCGAGGCGGTGGAACTGCCGCCGTTGTACTACGCGCACCGCCGTCCGGTGTTCCGCCGCGACGGAATGCTGCTGGCCGCCAATCCTTTCCTGACTTCGGGGCCGGACGAACCGGTGTTCGAGACGACGGTGCGGTTCCGCACCGTCGGCGACGCCACCTGCACCGGATGTATCGAGAGCGAGGCCGGCGATCCGGCGGCCGTGATCGCCGAAACCGCGATCACCCGGCTCACCGAACGCGGGGCCACCCGCGCCGACGACCGCATCTCCGAATCCGGGATGGAAGACCGCAAGCGGGAGGGCTACTTCTGATGAGTCGCAATCTGTTACGTCTCGCGACGGCCGGCAGTGTCGACGACGGCAAGTCCACCCTCATCGGCCGCCTGCTCTACGACTCCAAGAGCCTGTTCTCCGATCAGCTGGCCGCCGTCGAACGCGCCAGCGCCCAACGTGGTGATGCCGCGACGGATCTGGCGCTGGTGACCGACGGCCTGCGCGCCGAGCGGGAACAGGGCATCACCATCGACGTGGCCTACCGCTACTTCACCACGCCGCGCCGCAAGTTCATCATCGCCGACACCCCGGGCCACGTGCAGTACACGCGGAATATGGTGACCGGCGCCTCCACGGCCGATCTGGCGTTGATCCTGGTCGATGCCCGCAAGGGCGTGGTCGAGCAGACCCGCCGGCACGCGTTCCTGGCCTCGCTGCTCGGGGTGCCGCACCTGGTGGTGTGCGTGAACAAGATGGATCTGGTGGACTGGTCGGCCGCGCGATTCGACGAGATCCGCGAGGAATTCGCCGATTTCGCGGCGAAACTGACCGTCGGCGATCTGAGTTTCGTGCCGGTCTCGGCGCTGCACGGCGACAATGTGGTCACCGATTCCGCGCATACGCCGTGGTATGCGGGCCCGCCGCTGCTGAGCCACCTGGAACAGGTGCATATCGCCTCGGACCGCAATCTGATCGACGCGCGGCTGCCGGTGCAGTACGTGATCCGCCCGCATGCCGCCGGAGGGGCCGGCGGGGCCGGCCATCGTACCTATGCCGGAACCATCGCCGGCGGCATCTTCAAACCCGGCGACGAGGTGGTCGTGCTGCCGTCCGGGCGCTCGTCGCGGGTCGCGCGGATCTGGGGGCCGGGCGGGGTGAAGGTCGACGAGGGGTTCACCGGGATGGCGGTCTCACTGGAACTCGACGACGAGGTCGATGTCGGGCGCGGAGATATGCTGGCCCGCCCGGGAAATCGGCCGCATATCGCCGATGAGGTCGACGCCATGGTGTGCTGGTTCTCCGAGACCACCGAACTGCGGCCCGGTGCGCGCTATGCGATCCGCACCGCCGCCCAGACCACCCGCGTCCAGGTCCACGACCTCGACTACCGGCTCGACGTCAACACCTTGCACCGGGTCACCGACGCGAATGCGTTGGCGCTCAACGACATCGGCCGACTCACGCTGCGCGGCCAGCGTCCGCTGATGGTCGACAGTTACCGCGACAATCGCCGCACCGGCAGTTTCATCCTGATCGACGAGGACACCGACCAGACCGTGGCCGCCGGTATGATTTTGGCCCGCGATACCGGACCGGATTCGGTGCCCGACGCCTCGGCCGCACCGGCGGTGGTGCGCGAGGACGTCGTCTGGCACGGCTCGTCGGTGGGGCGCGGCCAGCGTCCGCACGCCGGTGCGACGGTGTGGTTGACCGGTCTGTCCGGCTCCGGAAAGTCCACGATCGCCGTGGAATTGGAGCGCCAGCTGGTAGCCGCCGGCCGCCCGGCCTATCGGCTCGACGGCGACAATCTGCGGCACGGGCTCAACGCCGACCTCGGCTTCACCGACGAGGACCGGCGCGAGAACATCCGCCGGGTGGCCCAGGTCGCCTCGTTGTTCGCCGACGCCGGTCTGTTCGCCATCGTCTCGGTGATCAGCCCGTTCGCCGACCAGCGTGAGCAAGCGCGCCGGGTGCACGCCGCGAGCGGCCTGGACTTCCACGAGATCTTCGTCGACACCCCGCTGGAGGTGTGCGAACGCCGGGATCCGAAGGGGTTGTACGCCAAGGCCCGTGCGGGCCGGCTGCCGGATTTCACCGGTATCGACTCACCCTACGAACGTCCCGAACACGCCGAGCTCGTGCTCACCCCCGACCACGGCTCACCCGCCGACATCGCCGCGCTGATCCGCCGCGAACTGAGACTGTGAACCGCAGTTCTGCCCGCACAACACGCTAGGACGACATGAGTACATCGACAGGATCGTCACCGGGAACCGAAACCGCCGCCGGAAACGGAATTCCGGGCGGCGAACTGCTCACCGAACCGTTCACCGCGGCGATCGCCGAGGCCGAGAAGCTGATCGCGGCAGCGGATTTCATCCACGACGAGCAGGACCTCGCCGAGGGATACGCCTACCTCGCGGGCAGTATCGCCGCCTGCCTGCAGCTGTCGGGCACGCACGGCACCAGCCACCCGTACTTCGTCAGCTCTACGGGTCCGCACGCGAAAATGGGCCTGGACAACCCGGATACGCTCTACTACCACGCCAGCATCGAGCCGGGTGCGGAGTACCTGATCACCGGCGTTCGCGGCAGTACCGTCGACCTCAGCTTCCAGGTGCTGCGCGGTGATTACACCGCCACCGACGTGCCCAACGGTGACGACGCCTTCGACGACCGCCGCCTGCGGATCGCCGCGGACGGCAGCTATCGGCTGCGCTTCGGCCCGCCGAAAGCCGATGCCGGGCAGAACTACTTCGCGCTCGGCGAGGGTGCTTCACTGCTCGCGGTGCGCGAGGTCTACGGCGACTGGAACGCGGAGACGAAGGGCAGTATCCGGATCGAGCGTCTCGACACCGTCGGGACCGCGCCCGCCGAACCCGGTGTCGACCAGTTGCGCAAGCGGTATCGCGCCGCGGCGCGGGCGTTGGTGCAGCGCATCCACACCTGGTTCAACTTCCCCAAATGGTTCTACCTCGATCTGCCGGTGAACACCCTCACCGAACCGCGGCTCACCCCGGGCGGGCTCAGCACGCAGTACTCCTCGGTCGGTCATTTCGATCTCGACGACGACCAGGCGCTGGTGATCACGGTGCCGAAATCCCACGCGCCGTATCAGGGGTTCCAGCTCGGTAGTCGCTGGTACATCTCGCTCGACTACGTCAACCACCAGACCAGCCTCAACAGCGCTCAGGCCCAGGTCGATCCCGACGGGATGATCCGCATGGTGGTCTCGGCTCGCAACCCGGGCATCACCAATTGGATCGAGACCACCGGGCGCCGCCGCGGCATCCTGCAGTTCCGGTGGCAGCGCGTCGCCCGCGAGATGACCGCCGCGGATGGGCCGCAGTTCGCCCTCGTGCCGTTCGACGAGGTGGCGGCGCAACTGCCGCACTACGAACTCAACCGCATCGACGAGGCGGGCTGGCGAGCGCGCATCGCCGACCGCCAACGCGGTTTCGCCGATCGGATGCTCGGATGAGCGACGGAACGGGTCTGCTGGCCGACAAGGTGGTCGTGATCAGCGGTGTGGGCCCCGGACTGGGCCGCTCGCTGTGCGTCCAGGCGGCCGCGGCCGGCGCGAAGGTGGTGCTGGCCGCGCGCACCGAATCGCGGCTGCGGGAGGTGGCCGACGAGATCGACGGCGCCGGCGGGACGAGCCTGATCGTGCCGACCGACATCACCGACGACGCCGCGGTGGCGAATCTGGTCGAGCGCACGGTCGCGACCTTCGGCCGGGTCGACGCGCTGATCAACAACGCGTTCGCGATGCCGTCGATGAAATCGCTGGCGCGCACGGACTTTCAGCAGATCAGCGACAGCCTGGAGTTGACCGTTCTCGGCACGCTGCGAGCGACCCAGGCCTTCACCGATGAACTGGCCAAGACCCGCGGCGCGGTGGTCATGATCAATTCATCGGTGCTGCGGCATTCCGAGCCGCGCTACGGCAGTTACAAGGTTGCCAAGTCGGCGCTGCTGGCGATGTCGCAGACGCTGGCAACAGAACTGGGCGCCAAGGGGATTCGGGTCAACAGTGTGGCGCCCGGCTATATCTGGGCCGATCGGTTGAAGTGGTATTTCGGGGAGGTCGCCAAGAAATACGGCATCACGGTCGAGCAGGTGTACGAGCAGACCGCCTCCCGATCGGATCTCAAACGTCTGCCCGAACCGGACGAGATCGCCAGGGCCGTGGTCTTTCTCGCCTCCGAGTGGGCCAGTGCCATCACCGGCCAGACCCTCGACGTCAACTGCGGCGAATACCACGCTTGAGTTTGCCGCGCCGCCCTTCGCATTCAGTGCCGCCCTTCGCATTCAGTAAGGACAATTCATGACTGCACGCACGAATGTCGGTACCGTCGCCGATCTCCATGCTTCGGCCACCAAGTTCTGCGGCCTCACCGATTTCGGCGACGACGACTACACCGAGGCGCTCGGTGTGCTGCTCGACTCCTATCAGCGCGACGCCGACCTCACCGAACTCGGTTCCAAGATGAACCGCTACTTCCTGCGCGGCGCATTGGTCGCGCGGGCGCTGAGCGAGGCGTCCTGGAAGGCCAATCCCGGGTACGCCCAGACCGCGATCGAGCGGCCGATCTTCGTCACCGGCCTGCCCCGCACCGGCACCACCGCGCTGCATCGGCTGCTGGCCGCCGACCCGCGGCATCAGGCGCTCGAGATGTGGCTGACCGAACTGCCGCAGCCGCGCCCGCCGCGGGAGACATGGGCCGACAATCCGGTGTTCCAGCAGATCGACGCCGGTTTCGCGCAGCATCACATCGAGAATCCGGAATTCATGGGCCTGCATTACATGAGTGCCGCCGAAGTCGAGGAATGCTGGCAGTTGCTGCGTCAGACGGTGAAGTCCATCGCCTACGAATCGCTGGCGTATCTGCCGACCTATTCGCAGTGGTTGCAGCAGCAGGACTGGACCAACGCCTATCAGCGGCACAAGCGCAATCTGCAGCTGATCGGCCTGGGTGACACGCGCGGCTGGGTGCTGAAGAACCCCAGCCACCTGTTCGCGCTGGACGCGCTGATGGAGGTCTACCCCGATGCGCTGATCATCCAGACCCACCGCGACCCGGTGACCATCGTCGGTTCGTCGTGCAGCCTGTCCGAACAGGCCACCAAGGGCTGGTCGAACATCTTCGTCGGTGAGACGATCGGCCGTTCCCAGCTCGAACTCTGGTCGCGGGGCCTGCGCGAATTCAATTCCGTGCGTGCGCGATACAACCCCGATCAGTTCCTCGACGTCCAGTTCGAGGATCTACGGGCGGATCCGTTCGGTACCGTCGAGAGGATCTATTCGACGTTCGGGCTGGATTACACCGAGCCGGCCCGGAACGCGATGCAGGCGCTCGACGAGGAGAGCAAATCGGGCGACCGCAAGCCCGCGCACACGTATGCGCTGGCCGACTACGGATTGACCGAGGACGAGGTGAGGTCGGTCTTCGCGGACCTCTGAGACGGTGGTACAGCGGACGGACCGGCACGGATCACCACTACCGTGCCGGTCCGTGGTGTTGTTCGGACGAATCCCGTAGCTCTCACCGGCGGGGGCCGGCTCAGCCCTCGGCCGATTTCTCCCGGCGCCGGGCGCGCCGCTGTTCGATCGCGGCGAAGCGCAGCTCCAGCCCCGCGACGAACGATTCCAGCGCCAATTCGAAACTCTCCGAGTCGATTTCGTCGGCCTTGGCGCGCAGTAGATGGGCCTGCTCCAGGTGCGGGTAGCGATCGCGGTAGACCTGCACGTCGTCGACGAAGCCGCGGGAGAACGAGCCGATGGTGGAACCCATCACCACATAGCGGGTGGCCGCTCCGATCATCGTGGCCTGGCGGGGCGGCCAGCCGGCGCCGACCAAGCCGCCGTGTACCGCGTCGGCGGCGCGTAGATTCTCGTCGCGGTTTCCGGGGCCGGAGGCGAGGTACGGCACGAAGTTGGGGTGGCGGACCAGGGCGGCGCGATACGAGCGCGCCCACGACATCAGCCCCGTCCGCCAGTCGGCGGTCTCGAAGGCCGAGGCGTCCACATGGGACATGATGCGGGCGGCGATATCGTCGAGCAGATCGTCCTTGGTGGGGTAGTGGCCGTACAGCGAGGGCGCCTGAACGCCCAGCTCGGCGGCCAGTTTCCGCATCGAGAGTTCGGGCAGTCCGTCGCGGTCGATCAATTCCAGTGCCGTCTCGCGGATGCGTTCGCGACTCAGTAGCGGTACCCGTGGCCGAGGCATCCTCGCCACCTCCTTCGCCGCGAAACCGGACCGTGCCGAGTCAACCTACAGGTTGGGCACCGGGGTCTTGAACATCCGAACACTGTTAGTTTATCCTAGCGGTAGATACCTAACAACGTTCGGTTAGGAGATGTCCGTCATGGACCTGCAACTCGGCGATGCCCACCGCGAGCTGCGCGAGGTTGCCCGCGCCTGGGTCGACAAGGAGGTCGTGCCCTACGCCGCGGCCTGGGACCGCGCCGAATCGGTGGATACCGCGATCGTGCGCAAGCTCGGCGACATGGGCTTTCTCGGTATCGAGATCCCGGAGGAGTACGGCGGCTCCGGTGGTGACGCGCTGTCGTACTGCCTGCTGCTCGAGGAGCTCGGTCGTGGCGACAGCTCGGTGCGCGGCATCGTGTCGGTCTCGCTCGGCCTGGTGGGGAAATCGATCACGAGCTACGGCAGTGAACAGCAGAAGCGGGACTGGCTGCCACGCTTGTGCGCGGGGGAGTCGCTGGGCTGCTTCGGCCTCACCGAACCGGGCACCGGGTCCGACGCGGCGAATCTGACCACCCGTGCCGTCCGCGACGGCGAGGACTGGTTGCTCTCCGGCACCAAGATGTTCATCACCAACGGCACCTGGGCCGATGTCGCGCTGATCTTCGCCCGCACCGGCGAACCGGGGCCCAAAGGGGTCACCGCGTTCCTCGTGCCCACCGACACAACGGGTTTCGGCCGCACCGAGATCAAGGGCAAACTCGGTCTGCGCGGACAAGCGACCGCGGAAATCGTGCTCGACGGGGTGCGGGTGCCGGATGCGGCGCGACTCGGCGGCGAGGGGCAGGGGTTCCGGATCGCGATGGCCGCCCTCGACAAGGGGCGTATGGGCGTGGCCGCGGGATGTGTCGGGGTCGCCCGCGCCTGCCTCGAGGCCGCCGTGCGCTATGCCGGGGAACGCGAACAATTCGGTAAACCGATCGCCTCCTACCAGCTGGTGCAGGAGTTGATCGCCGATATCGCCGTCGATGTGGAGGCCGCGCGGCTGTTGGCCTGGCGGGTCGCCGACCTGGTCGATCGCGGCGAACCGTTCGGCACCGAGGCGTCGGTGGCGAAGCTGTTCGCCAGTGAGGCCGCGGTGAAGGCGGCGAACAACGCCATCCAGGTATTCGGCGGGTACGGGTACATCGACGAATACCCGGTGTCGAAGTATCTGCGCGACGCGCGGGTGCTCACCCTCTACGAAGGCACCAGCCAGATCCAGAAACTACTCATCGGACGCGCCCTCACCGGCGTGAACGCCTTCGTGTGACAACCGATTTCGAGGAGAGAATTCGATGACAGATCAGCGCAGAGTGGCCGTGGTGACCGGGGCCGCCCGGGGCATCGGTGCGGCCACCGCGGCCCGCCTGGCCGCCGATGGGGCGGCCGTGGCCATCGCCGACCTCGACGAGAATGCCTGCAAGGCAACGGCGGACGAGATCGTCGCGGCCGGTGGAGTGGCCGTCCCGCTGGCCTGCGATGTCACCGACGAGGCGGGCGTCGACGCCGCCTTCGATCGGGTCGCCGCGGAGCTGGGATCGCTCGACATCCTGGTCAACAACGCCGGCGTGCTGCGCGACAACCTGCTGTTCAAGATGTCGGCCGACGACTGGGACACCGTGATGTCGGTCCACCTGCGCGGCGCGTTCCTGTGTTCCCGTGCGGCACAACGGCATATGGTCGCCCGCCGCTACGGCAAGATCGTCAACACCTCCAGCGTCTCGGCGCTCGGCAACCGCGGACAGGCGAACTACTCGGCCGCCAAGATGGGCATTCAGGGACTCACCCGCACCCTGGCCATCGAGCTGGGCCCCTACGGCATCAACGTCAACGCCGTCGCGCCGGGCTTCATCGTCACCGAGATGACCGCCGCCACCGCGGCCCGCGTCGGCGTGTCGGTCGAGCAGTGGCAGGCGAAATCGGCCGAGATCACTCCGGTGCGCCGGGTCGGACGCCCCGAGGACATCGCGAACACCGTGGCCTTCCTCGCCTCCGACGAGGCGTCCTTCATCACCGGCCAGACCATTTACGTCGACGGCGGCCGTCGGCTCTGAAACCCCCTCCGGGAGTCTCAATGAAGTTGTCAAGCCATCATGCGCAGAACCAGCGTCACCGAGGACCACGGCACCTTCCGCGGCACGGTCCGCGCATTCGTCGAGTGCAGTCGGGTCCCGAGCCCTTGCCGGAATCGACACCGAGGTCGGCGTCGATCTGGGGCCGCGTGCGTGCGTTTGCCGTACTGACGGGACACAGATCACCTCACCGAGGTTTCTACGCCGGGCCGAGCCTGGACTACGACATGCTCAGCGGGAGTCGTCCAGGAAGCAGCCCGGCAGCTCGAATCGTGCGCGAGCCCGCCGACGGGTGGCGAAATGTGATGCGCGGGCGCGCGATTCCCGTGCGGACTGGTTGCAGAAGCGGTCCAGTGAAGTTATCCGCGATAACCGAGCGGTGTATGTCGAGGACCTCTGCGTGAACGGCCGAGTCGCCCGGTCGGCGTGACCGGGCGTTGCTGTCCCGGTTCAGTCCCCGAGTTCGTTGCTCACTTTCACCCAGCGGTCGAGCAGTTGGGTCGCCGCTCCGGTGTCGACCGAGGCGGCCGCCCGTTCCAAGGCCGGGCGCAGTAGCTCGTGGATATCGGTGCGGGCGGTCTCGGGGGTCAGCTCGAAGGCGACGATCGCGGCGGCGGAGTTGAGCAGGACGGCGTCGCGGACGGGCCCCGGGGCGCCGTGGAACATGTCGCGGGCGATCGCGGCGTTGACCGTCGCATCGCCGCCGCGCAGCGCCGCCGGATCCACGCGGGGGATGCCCAGGCGCGTCGGATCGATGACGGTCTCGTACTTTTCACCCGCGGAGACGACCCAAACATCGGTGGTGTCGGCGGTGGTGATCTCGTCGAGGCCGTCATTACCGCGCACCACCAGCGCATTGGCGCCCCGTTCGGCGAACGCCCCCGCGATCACCGGGACGAGCTCGGGGAAGGCGCATCCGATCAGGCCCGCGCTCGGCTGCGCCGGATTGGTCAGCGGGCCCAGCACGTTGAAGACCGTCGGAATGCCGATCTCCTTGCGCGCCGGACCGGCGAACCGCAGCGCCGGATGAAACAGCGGGGCGAAGCAGAAGCCGATGCCCACCTCGCGCACACACTGAGCCACCGACTCCGGGCTCAACGCGATCCGCACACCCAGCGCCTCGAGCACGTCCGCGCCGCCGCTCTTCGACGACGCCGCCCGATTACCGTGCTTCACCACCGGAATGCCCGCCGCGGACACCACGATCGAGGACATCGTGGAGATATTGACCGTGCCGGAGCGGTCGCCGCCGGTGCCGACGATGTCGACCGCGCCCATACCGAGCGACACCCGCCGGGCATGGCTCAACATGCCGGTCGCCAGTCCGGACAGCTCGATCGCGGTGGGGCCCTTCATCTTGATGGCCACGCCGAAGGCCGCGATCTGCGCCTGGGTGGCGTTGTCGGAGAAAATCTCGTCGATCGCCCACGCCGCCTCCTCCGCGGTCAGATCGACCCCGTCGGTCAGGGCACCGAGAATCTCGGGCCAGCTGCGCGCGCTCATCACATCTCCCGTTCGCGATCGGACACCCGCATCGCTCGTCCACGCGGGCGTGGGGGCCGTCGGATCGTCGTCGGCCGCCCGGCTAGCAGCCTAATCGGCGGAGGCAATTTCTTTGTGCTCGGCGTCTTTCCCGCGAGCGGCGCCGGCCCGGTGCGGGCGGGCATGCGTACGCGCGGCGGAAGGAGACGGCAGAAGAGACTACGGAGGACAGAGACTACGGAGGACAGAGACTACGGAGGACAGAGACTACGGAGAACTCGGCCCGGCCCCGCTCGGCTGAAGTGCGTCCCAGCCCACCGCCGTGCCTTCGTGCCGCTGTGCCAATCCGGCCATCCGCGACCGCTCTTGCGAGCAGTGCAGCGCATCGAGGACCTGCACCCGCTGTAATACCAATTCGGTATGACTGCCGTTCGCAAAGGCCTCGGACGCCGCGACGGGGGAGTAGCCGTCCTGGGCGGCGATGGCCACGACCTCGTCCCGGGCCGCCGCCGGGATACGCAGATGATGACGCAGCAGGGCCTGCTCCTCGGCGCGCCAGCCGGTCGCGCGCGCGAGTGCGCTCGAGCAGGCTTCGGCATCGTCGAAACTGGACACGACGACCATCAGATCCGTTCGTGCCGGATCCAATTCCGCCGCCGCACCCCGGCCCGACAGGCGCTGCCACACCGATCGAATTCCCATTCCATCCGCCTTCCTCCGTGCTTCGACGCAGCATCGCATATCCGGGATTTCCGCTGGTCACCATGGTCGCATCGGCGCTCGACCTGCGGGTTCACCGGACACGCCGAACCGGGCCCCAGACCCGCACGCGCGCTGACGATTCCGAGTCCGACACCCCGAATTCGCACCCGGCTACGCCTGTCGTACTACGACGAGTCATACTTACCGGCGTGACGACCGCAGTAGGGACCCCAGGATCGGCCATTACTCAGCGTGTGCATTCGCTGAACCGGCCCAACATGGTCAGCGTCGGAACCATCATCTGGCTGTCGAGCGAGCTGATGTTCTTCGCCGGCCTCTTCGCCATGTACTTCGTCGCTCGTGCCCAGGCTCATGGCAACTGGCCGCCGGAACCGACCGAGCTGAATCTCAAGCTCGCCGTGCCGGTCACGGCCGTGCTGATCGCTTCCTCGTTCACCTGCCAGATGGGTGTGTTCTCGGCCGAGCGCGGCGATGTCTTCGGCCTGCGCCGCTGGTACCTGCTCACCTTCCTCATGGGCGCGTTCTTCGTGGCCGGTCAGGGCACCGAGTACCACGCGCTCTACCAAGAGGGCACCACCATCTCGAGCAGCATCTACGGCTCGGTGTTCTTCATCACCACCGGCTTCCATGGTCTGCACGTCATCGGCGGTCTCATCGCGTTCATCTTCCTGCTGATTCGCACCAAGGTCAGTAAGTTCACGCCCGCCCAGGCCACCGCGGCCATCGTGGTCTCCTACTACTGGCACTTCGTCGACATCGTCTGGATCGGGCTGTTCGCCACGATCTACTTCGTCCGCTAGCCGGGCGGCGGCCGTCACGCGCGGTCCGCGACAAATACACACTTTGCACAAGTCGGTTCCGTCTACTCCAAAGGGACACAGATGAGTTCATCTCCCCCGTCAGCGCCAGATCCCACGAGCGGGATCGGCAGCGCTGAGAACAACCAGGCCATCAAGACCCGCAAGCAGCGCCGGATGCGCCGCAAGCTCGCCGGCGGTCTGGTTCTTCTGATGGGCCTCGTCGGAGCCGGCTTCGCGGCATCGGCGCTCACCCCGCACGCACAGGTCGCGACGGCCAACGAGGATCAGTCCGCGCTGATCCGCGAGGGTAAGCAGATCTATGAGACCTCCTGCATCACCTGCCACGGCGCCAACCTGCAGGGTGTGCAGGACCGCGGCCCCAGCCTGATCGGTGTCGGCGAGGCGGCGGTCTACTTCCAGGTGTCCACCGGCCGCATGCCCGCCGCGGGTAACGGCGCGCAGATCCAGCGCAAGCCCCCGAAGTTCGACGCCCGCCAGACCGACGCGCTGGGCGCGTACGTGGCGGCCAACGGCGGCGGCCCGACCGTGGTCCGCGACCCGAACGGCGAGATCGCGCAGGATTCCCTCATCAAGGGAGCCGACCTGGGACGCGGTGGCGAGTTGTTCCGCCTCAACTGCGCGTCCTGCCACAACTTCACCGGTAAGGGCGGTGCGCTGTCCTCCGGCAAGTTCGCGCCGCCGCTGGAGCCGGCCAGCTCGCAGCAGATCTACACCGCGATGCTCACCGGCCCGCAGAATATGCCGAAATTCTCCGACCGGCAGCTGTCTCCGGAGGAGAAGCGTGACATCGTGGCCTATGTGAAGGACCGCACCGAGACCAAGCCGGAGGCCGGATACGGCCTGGGCGGTTTCGGTCCCGCGACCGAGGCCATCGCCATCTGGGTCGCCGGCATCATCGTGCTGGTCGGCGCCGCGATGTGGATCGGATCGCGATCATGAGCGAACAGGAGCGAAACGAGATGAGCCGGCCTGAGGATGGCGGCGGTAAGGGCGTGAACCTGAACCCCACCGAGGAGCAGCTCGACGCGATGTCGACCGCCGAGCTGGTCGAACTCGGTACCGCGCGCGACGGTGTCGACGTCGTCTACCGCGCTCCGCGCTGGCCGGTTCCGGGCACACGCGCGGAGAAGCGGGCCGAGCGCCACGTGACGTTCTGGTTCGCCATCTCCGCCCTGGCGGCGGCCGGGCTGATCGGCGTCTACCTCTTCTGGCCCTGGGAATACAAGGGCCGCAACGAGGACGGCAACGGCCTGTACTCGCTGGCCACGCCGCTCTACGGCCTGCTGCTGGGTATCGCGGTGCTGGCCATCGGCGTCGCCGCGGTCATCATCCGCAAGAAGTTCGTCCCGAACGAGATCTCCATCCAGACCCGCCACGACGGTCCCTCCGACGAGGTCGACCGGCGGACCCTGGGCGCGCAGCTGTCGGACGCGCTGGAGACCTCGACGCTGGGTCGTCGCAAGATGATCACCCGTACCGCCGGACTGGGCGTGGGTGTGCTGGGTATCGGCGCACTGTTCCTGTTCGTCGGCGGCATGATCAAGAACCCGTGGGCCAAGGGCATGAAGTCCCCGCTGTGGGTGTCGGGCTGGACTCCGGACTACCCGGGCCAGACCATCTACCTGCGCAAGGACACGGGCCGGCCCGAGGACATCGTGCTGGTGCGGCCGGAAGACCTCGACGCCGGTGCCATGGAGACCGTGTTTCCCTGGAAAGAGGAGTGGCGCGGCAACGAGGAGGAGACCCTCCAGTCGCTGCGCGGCATCCGCAACGCGGTCATGTTGATCCGCCTGCGCCCCGAGGACGGGCAGAAGGCGATCAAGCGCAAGGGCCAGGAGAGCTTCAACTTCGGTGACTACTGGGCGTACTCGAAGATCTGCACTCACCTGGGCTGCCCGACCTCGCTGTTCGAGCAGCAGACCAACCGGATTCTGTGCCCGTGCCATCAGTCGCAGTTCTCGGCGACCGAGTGGGGTAAGCCGATCTTCGGTCCCGCCGCCCGCGCGCTGCCGCAGCTGCCCATCACCGTCAACACCGACGGCTACCTGGTCGCCAACGGCGACTTCATCGAGCCGCTCGGTCCGGCCTTCTGGGAGCGTCGTTCATGAGTCCGAGCAAAGTGGTCGCACAGGCCAACGAGATGGACGAGCGGTATCGTGCCGCGGCGTTCGTGAAACGGTCGATCAACAAGGTCTTCCCGACCCACTGGTCGTTCCTGCTGGGTGAGATCGCGCTCTACGCCTTCATCATCCTGATCCTGTCGGGTATCTACCTGACGCTGTTCTTCGATCCGTCGATGAGCGAGGTCGTCTACCACGGCGCCTACCAGCCGCTGCGCGGCGTAACCATGTCGCGGGCGTACGAGACGGCGTTGAACATCTCCTTCGAGGTGCGCGGCGGTCTGTTCGTCCGCCAGGTGCACCACTGGGCGGCGCTGCTGTTCGCGTGCTCGATCATCATCCATCTGTTCCGCATCTTCTTCACCGGTGCGTTCCGCAAGCCGCGTGAGGCGAACTGGGTGATCGGCTCGTTGCTGCTGATCCTGGCGATGTTCGAGGGCTTCTTCGGCTACTCGCTGCCCGACGACCTGCTGTCGGGTACCGGTCTGCGGGCCGCCTTCGGTGGTATCACCATGGGCATTCCGCTGGTCGGCACCTGGATGCACTGGCTGATCTTCGGCGGTGACTTCCCGGGCACGATCATCATCCCGCGCCTGTACATCGCGCACGTGCTGCTCTTCCCGGGCATCATGCTGGCGCTGATCGCGGCGCACGTGGCGATCGTCTGGTACCAGAAGCACACCCAGTTCCCCGGGCCGGGCCGCACCGAGAACAACGTGGTCGGTGCCCGCATCGTGCCGGTGTTCGCCGCCGACCAGGGCGCGTTCTTCATGTTCACCCTGGGCGTGCTCGCCGTCATGGGTGGTGTGCTGCAGATCAACCCGATCTGGAACCTGGGCCCCTACAACCCGTCACAGGTTTCGGCCGGTTCGCAGCCCGACTTCTACATGATGTGGACCGACGGTATGGCCCGTCTGATGCCGCCGTGGGAGCTGTATCTGGGCCGTTACACCGTTCCGGCTCCGTTCTGGGTCGCGCTGATCATGGGCCTGGTATTCGTGGTGCTCATCGCCTACCCCTGGATCGAGAAGCGCCTCACCGGCGACACGGTGCACCACAACATCCTGCAGCGTCCGCGTGACGTGCCGGTGCGCACCGCGATCGGCGCCATGGCCATCGCCTTCTACCTGGTGCTGACCCTGGCCTGTGTCAACGACATCATCGCGCTGAAGTTCGACGTGTCGCTGAACGCGACGACCTGGTTCTTCCGCATCGCCCTGCTCGTCGCGCCGCCGATCGCCTACTTCCTGGCGTACCGGTTGTGCCTGGGCCTGCAGCGCGCCGACCGCACGGTGCTCGAGCACGGCATCGAGACCGGTGTGATCAAGCGTCTGCCGCACGGTGAGTACATCGAGGTGCACCAGCCGCTGGGCCCGGTCGACGATCACGGCCACCCGATTCCGCTGGAGTACCAGGGCGCGCCGGTGCCGAAGAAGATGAACAAACTGGGCTGGGCCGGCAAGCCGGGTTCGGGTTCGTTCCTGCGGGCCGATCCGGCCGCCGAGGCCGAGGCGCTCACCGCGAGCGAGCACGAGGCCGAGCACAAGCAGCTGGAGGTCCTGGCCACCTACCAGGAGCAGAACAGCGGCGGCGGCAAGCACAGCCACTGAGTTCGCTGTTCCGGAGCCCCGAGTCGACCTTCGACTCGGGGCTTCGTCGTATCTGTGGGCGGTGTGGGATCTGCGGGCGGTGGCGTATCTGCGGCCGTGTCGTGTGCGGGGCCGGTGTCATGTGCGGCGACCGCGTTCCGGCGGGACGCGGCCACGGTGCGGGCTCGTCCGCGGCGCGCAATTAGACTCACGCTCATGATTACCGCGATCGTTCTGATCCATGCCGAGGCGGCCCGGATTCCCGAAACCGCGCAGGCACTGGCCGATCTCGACGGCGTCGCCGAGGTCTACTCGTGCGCGGGAGACGTCGACCTCATCGCGGTGGTGCGGGTGCGCGATCACGAACAGATCGCCGAGGTGGTGACCGGTCGGGTGAACAAGACCGCCGGAGTTTTGCGCACGACGACCCATATCGCCTTCAAGTCGTATTCGAGTGCCGATGTGGAGGCCGGGTTCTCGCTGGGGGAGTGAGTGCCGACGGGAGTTCCGCATATCCGGACCGAGCTCGCGCCGTCTCGGAGCACTGACGTGGCAGCAGGACCGAGGCTCCCGAGTTTCCGGGCTCGAGGACGGAGTCGGAGAATCTGGGCGGTTCAGGCGATGGTGCGTGAAAGGTACTCGCCCGCCGCCGATTCCGTGCGCAGCGCGGTGTCCGCCCTTTCCACCCATTCCAGCCAGGGGCCGGCGCCCAGACGCGGTTCCCGGTAGCCGTCGCTGGTGCGTACGATGCGGGTTCCGGGTTGGTCGAGCCAGCGGGCGATCACGCCGGTTTCCTCGGGCGGGGCGCCGCGCAGCGGCGGGTGGTCGGGATCGTGCAGATCATCCGTGTCGGTGGGGATGCGCGGCTCCGGGGACGGGCCCGGCGCGATCGTGGTGGGCCGGACCGTCTCGGCGGCGGCGACCAGGCTGTCGACCACCGGCATCGGTGGGATACCGCGCGCGGCGGTCCCGGCGGCGGCGAGCCGGCCGTAGCGGATCACCGCGAACTCCCAGCCGCCGCTGCCGTCGGGACGGGCCGCGATCAGCTCGGCGATCCGGGCGAGGGCGGCCAGGCGCTGAGTGCGGCGTAGCGCCCGCACCACGGCGCAGGTCCGATCACGCAGCCGCGCGGCGGCCTCGAAATGCTCTGCGGCGACGTACTCGTCGATGCGGGCGGCGATAGCCCGCAGGGGTGCGTCGTCACGGCCGGTGAACAGATCCCGCACCGCCCGCGGCGCGGCCGCGTACTGTGCCGCCGGCACCCGCTCGCCGAAGATCGCCGCCGGGCACCCGCCCACGGCCGCGGGCGGACAGTCGTTGCCGTGCACACCGCCGCGGGGGATGCGCGTCGTGCAAGTGCGCAGGCCGCTGTATTCCGCGAGGGTCGCCGCGACCTCGGTGGCGTCGGTGCGGGAACCGAAGGGCCCCAGGGCATAGGCGGTCGGTGTGCGGCTCACCGCGAATCGAGGGAAGGGCTCGTCGGTCATCGTCAGCCACCATGCGCGCTGGGGGAATTTCGAGCGCCGGTTGTAGGGCGGGGTGTGCGCCACCAGCAGGCGCAGCTCGCGCACTCCCGCTTCCAGTCCGTGCGCGCAGCGGACGTGATCGACGCGGGTGGCGAGCATGACCATTTCCCGCATCCGGGTGCGGGTTTCGGAGCCGGTGAAGTAAGTGCGCACGCGCCGGCGCAGATTCACCGCCGTCCCTATATAGAGGACTTCCTCCGAGGGCCCCCGGAACAGATACACCCCCGGTGCGGCGGGCAGATCGGCGGCGAGGATGCGCTTGGAGCGCTGGCGGCGGGTGACCTCGGGCAGATAGTCCATCAATTCGGGCAGGGTCTGCACACCGAGATTGCCCACCCGTTCGAACAGCGCGTGCAGGACGTCCACGGTGGCGCGCGCGTCGTCGAGGGCGCGGTGCGTGGGCCGGGTGGAGGAGCCGAGGAGTTGAGCCAGCGCCGAGAGCCGCACCGTCGGCGCCTCGTCCCGATCGAGAATGCGCCGCGCCAGCTGAACCGTGCACAGCACCTGGAAGGCCGGCCATGCGGTATCGCAGCGTTGGGCCGCCGCCTTCAGGAAGGACATGTCGAAGCGGGCGTTGTGGGCGACGAGCACTGCGCCCGAAGCGAATTCGAGAAATCCGGGTAGCACCGCCTCGATCCGCGGGGCCTCCAGGACCATCGCGGTGGTAATGCCGGTGACCTGCACGATCTGCGGGGGAATCGCGCAGCCGGGATCGACCAGCGTCGCGAATTCGCCGAGCACTTCGCCGCCGCGCACCTTCACCGCCCCTATTTCGGTGATGGCGTCCCCGTCGGGCCGGGTCCCGGTGGTCTCGAGGTCCACCACGACGAAGGTGACGTCTCGTAGTGCGATCTCGGGCTCGTCGCCGCCGTGACCGGGGAGTTCGAAGGCCAGCTGGGCCGGTCGCGGAACGGGGGAGGGCACGGCGAGCAGCGTATGCGCGGGGTCCGACAGGATCGGTCCGGACGCCGGCCGACGGCCGGACCGGCGCGAAGTTTGCGCTCTGCGAGGTTCGGATTGCGCGAGTATGCCTAAAAGTGACCAGGGTCACGGTAATTCGATATAGCTATGAATAGTGGCGAATGGGTGAGGTCTGCGACGGTCGCGGAGAGGTGGGACTCGACTGCCTGGTGTCGATCATCAAAACCTGCGGACTGTTCGGTTGGTTTCTGGCCGGCACGCCCTGGGCTACTTGCGGTTTCCCGCCCGGAGTGACTCCTGGCTCCGGCGTCGGCACGCCCGATCGCGGGGCGGGCTGCACCTGGGTAAACGCAATCACCGAGAGACATCGTTATCTTTTCGTGATTGATGTGATCCATCTCGCACGCCGGCGAGCGGGAGCGCGTATTCGAACCCGTTCCGGAACGCGGGGGCTTTACAACGCGCCGTTATGTCCTCGTAACCTTTTCGAGACCTCACGGAGTCCGACGCACCACCGGGTGCGGCGTCGTGGGGCAGATGAGGAGTACCGCATCATGGCGATCAAGCGACAGGTTCAGGGGCTGCCTCGTACCGCCCGCCGGGCCGTTGCGGCCGGAGCCGTTGGCGCAGCAACCCTCAGCGCTCTGCTGCTCCCGGCGACCACCGCCGGGGCGGCGCCGGTCACCGTACCGGGCGTCGGCACCTTCGATGTTCCCGATCAGGTCCTCGGCGCCGTTCCGCCGGGCGCCGTTCCGCCGGGCATTCAGATCCCGGGGATCGCGCCCGCGCCGTTCGCGCCGCAGCCGACCGTCGGCCAGCGCGCGGCCGATGCCGCCCTGTCCAAGGTCGGCGCCCCCTACTCGTACGGTGCCGCGGGCCCGAACGCCTTCGACTGCTCGGGTCTGGTGAAGTGGTCCTACGAGCAGGCCGGTCGCGAACTGCCGCGCACGAGCTACGAACAGCTCGAGGAGGGCACCCCCGTCTCGCTCGACGCGCTGCAGCCCGGTGACGTGGTGTCCTTCTACGGCGGCAGCCACTCCGCGCTCTATGTCGGCGACGGCAACGTCGTGCACGCCTCGACCGCCGGTGAGCCGGTGAAGGTCGCCCCGATCTCCTCGATGCCGGTCGCGGGCGCTCGCCGCTACTGATTCGACACGCCGCGAAGCGGCTTATCCACGACCCCCGGATCGGCGCATTCCGCACAGTTCGGACCGCCGATCCGGGTATTCGGGGTATACGGCGTGATCGTTTCGTGCTCTGCTGGACACGGGCGGTCGCCGTTCCGTAACCTTATCGAGACCTTCGTGGTTTCCAGCTCGGGACGAGAGAACGGGGCACGGCAGGCCGTGACAGCGCACAAGGGCAACGCGCAACGCAACAACAGAACCAGACGCCTGGTCGGCGGCTCACTGGCGGTGGGCGCGCTCGTGTTCGGAGCGTCTTCCGGCGGCCTGGCGACGGCCGATCCGGCGCCCGCGGAACAACCGGCCACCGCCGGTGACGCGGTGCAGCGGCTCATCGAGTTGTCGCATCAGTCCGAGCAGCTCAACCAGCAGGCGCTGGCCGCGCAGGGCGATCTGGAAGCCAAACAGGGCGTGGCCCGCGACGCCGATGCCAAACTCGCGACCGCGACCCAGGCCCTCGATGCCGCCAAGGCCGAGGTGCGCAAATATCAACCGGCAGTGGACCGGACCGCGATCGCCGCCTATCAGGGCGCCCGGACCAACCGGCTGTTCTCGGTGCTGGTCTCCGATTCCCCGCAGCAGCTGCTCGACCAGATGTCGACGCTGGACGTGCTGTCCACGCAGACCGCCGATCAGCTGGCGCAGTTCTCCAAGGCCACCGATTCGGCCACCGCCGCCGAAACCGCCGCCAAATCCGCCTCCGACGCCGCACAGGCCGCCGCGCAGAAGGCCGACCAGGTCCGCGCGGATCTCGAACACAAGCGCGCCGATCTGCAGGGCGCGATGGCTCAGGTCATCCAGGCCTGGGGTGCGCTCTCGGCCGGGGAGAAATCCACCCTCGCCGGATCGCTGTTCCCGCCCGGCTTCGACCGCGACACCCTGCTTCGCGGTCTGGTCCCGGGCAGCGGTACCAGCGCGCTGGCCGCGGGATTGACCCGCGTCGGCGACCCGTACGTCTGGGGTGCGACCGGCCCCGATCAGTTCGACTGCTCCGGCCTGGTGCAGTGGGCTTTCCACCACGTGGGTATCGATCTGCCGCGCACCAGCCAGGCGCAGGCGACCGTCGGCACGCCGGTGTCCCGGGACTCGTTGCAGCCCGGCGACGTGGTGTTCTTCTATTCGGACGCCTCCCACGTCGGCATCTACGCCGGGAATGGCATGATCCTGCACGCCTCCACTTTCGGTGTGCCGGTCGCGGTGGCGCCGATGGGAAACACCCCCTTCCATTCCGCGCGCCGATACTGGATCGGAATGCCGTAAACACTGCGAGAATCTGGCGGCGAGTCATCACTCTGACGTGAGGATCGTGTCGTATGAGCGGATTGTTGCGGGTCCGGACATGGCTGGCGCATCGTGGGCGCTTCGAGTTCGTCACCACCCTCGCCATGGTGGTGGCACTGACCGCGGCGGGCGGCGCATTACTGCTGCTGCCGAAGACCGGGCTGCACACCGTGCCCGCCGCCGCGGAATCCGATTCCGCGCCGGCGCACGCCGATCCGCAGCTGCCCGAGTTGCGGCGCATCATGAGTTCGTACGGACCCGTTGTCGCACAACACGTTTCGGGTGACGACGGCAAGTTGTCGGTGGTGCTGGGGCATCCGTACCAGCGTGGCGACGTCGACCAGCTCGCTCGCGAGGTCGGCCCGGCGGTCACGGCAGTCTCCCAGGTGTGGGGTACCGACTGGGCCCACGAAGCCGTGGTGGCCGTCGCGTCGAGCAGTTCCGAATTCGCGGCCCTGACCCACGCCACCGGTCCGGTGTCCGACGAGGTCGCGGCGGCCTCGGTCTCGGATCCGTTCGTGCCCGGCACCCAGCCCACCGGTCAGCGGATCGTTTTCTCGCCCGATGCCGGGCGCCGGCTCGGCCCGGACGGTCTGCGCGAAACCCTGCGCCACGAACTCACCCACGTCGCCGCCCGGGCCGGGACCGTCGACGGTTCCCCGCAGTGGGTGCTGGAAGGGCTCGCCGAATACTGCGGCCACCGCGGAAATCAGCGGCGATTCGCGCAGCTCGCGCCGACCGTCACCACCCGCGCCCGCTCCGGTGACCTGCCCGTGGACCTGCCGTCCGATACCGCGTTCACGCCGAGCTCGGGCGCCGATGCCGCCCTCGCCTACGAACAGGCCTGGTCGGCCAACGCGTTCGTCGCCGACCGATTCGGAGAGCCGAAACTGGTCGCGCTCTACCACCGGCTCGCCACCGGCCCCCAGGCCCAGGCCGCGCTGGATCGCGGCCTGCGCGACACCCTGGGGCTCGGCCACACCGAATTCGTCGCCGCCTGGCGCGACTGGATCAAGGCCCGCGTCGCGGCCTAGGAACCCGCCCGGCCGCGGCGGGCGCCCGAGAGCCGGCCGCGGAGCCACCGCGCGGAGGCGGCTGCGGGGCCACCCGCATCGAGCGGCCGCGGGCCACACCGATGGAGCCGGAGACGGGCCGCACCCCGTAGAAGCGGACGCGGCGGCCGCACCCATAGACTCGCCCCCATGGGCCGCACGCTGTTGATCACCAACGACTTTCCGCCCCGGCCGGGCGGCATTCAGTCGTATGTTCATTCGCTCGCGCTGCGGATGCCGCCGGAGGATCTGGTCGTCTACGCGCCCCGCTGGCGCGGCGACTCCCATCAGCGGTTCGATGCCCAGCAGCCGTTCGAGGTGGTGCGCCACCCGACCACGTTGATGTTGCCGACGCCGCTGGTGCTGCGCCGCGCCGCGAAACTGCTGCGCGAGCAACGATGCGACACCGTCTGGTTCGGTGCGGCCGCGCCACTGGCCCTGATGTCGCCGGCACTGCGCCGCTTCGGCGCGGATCGAATCGTCGCCAGCACCCACGGCCACGAGGTGGGCTGGTCCATGCTGCCGGGCGCCCGGCAGGTCCTGCGCGTGATCGGCGACCACACCGATGTCGTCACCTACGTCAGCAAATACACGCGCCGGCGCTTCGCTGCGGCCTTCGGCGCCCAGGCGGCCCTGGAATATCTGCCGCCGGGTGTGGACAGCACTGTCTTTCGTCCCGATCCCGCCGCGCGGGCGGAACTGCGCGCCCGATACGGCCTGGGCGAGCGGCCCACGGTGCTGTGCCTGTCGCGGCTGGTCCCGCGCAAGGGCCAGGACATGCTGATTCTGGCCATGCGCGAGATCCGCCGCCGCATCGACGGCGCGGTGCTGGTCATCGCGGGCGGCGGCCCGTACGAGGAGAAGTTGCGCGCGCTGGTGCGCTCGCTGGACCTGGAGGCGGACGTGGTATTCACCGGTCGCGTCCCAGCCGCCGAACTGGCCGCCCATCACACCCTCGCCGATGTCTTCGCGATGCCCTCGCGCACCCGCGGCGCCGGGCTCGACGTGGAAGGTCTCGGCATCGTCTATCTGGAGGCGTCGGCGACCGGCGTGCCGGTGGTGGCCGGAAATTCCGGCGGCGCACCGGAAACCGTGCTCGAGGGCCGCACCGGCACGGTGGTCGACGGGCGCGACGAACGAGCCGTGGCCGCCGCCGTCGTCGACATCCTGTCCGACCGCGACGCCGCGGCGCGAATGGGCGCCGCCGGTCGCGAATGGGTCGCCGACCAGTGGCGCTGGGACGTTCTGGGCGGCCGGCTGCGTAGTCTGCTCGATCCCGGCGCGCATTCCGGCGTCGCGGGATCCGACGGCTCCGTCCGGTGAGCCGCCCGGCGCCCGGGCCGCGCGTGGCGGCAGGTCGCGCGGGCTCGGCACTGCGTTACCGCCTCCGGGCTCGGACCCAGTAGGCTCGGGCCTCATGAGCGAGCGCAGCAGCGAGCCACAGCCGTGAGCAGCATCCAGGTGGCTGACCAGACCTTCGTCGCCGCGCCCGGCGCCGCGGTCGCCGAGGTCCTGGCGGATCGGTCGCGTTGGCACCGCTGGTGGCCCGACCTCACCCTCGAGGTACGAGAAGACCGGGGTGACAAGGGAATTCGCTGGTCGGTCAGCGGGCCGCTGACCGGCACCATGGAGGTCTGGCTGGAGCCGTCCCTGGACGGGGTGATCCTGCACTACTTCCTGCACGCCGAACCGCCGGGCGCGGCCGCACTCTCGCCCCGAACCCTGATGGCCGCCAACCGTTCCCGGCGGGTAGCCGGCAAGAAGATGTCGTTCGAGGTGAAATCGCGGCTGGAGGCCGGCCGTCCGGCCGGTGTGGCGCCGTCACGCTAGGTCGAAAGGAAACGCTGTCAGTCATGGCCGACCGGACCCAGAGGTCGATCACCATCGATGCCCCCTCGGATCGGGTGATGGCCGTCATCGCCGATCTACAGTCGTATCCGGACTGGGTGTCGGCGGCACGATCGGTGGACGTACTGGAGACCTTCCCCGACGGACGGGCCCGCACGGCGAAATTCGTGCTGGACGCCGGCGTCGTCAAGGACACCTACGTGCTGTCCTACACCTGGCGGGCCGACGGCCGGGCGGTGAGCTGGAAGCTGGTCAGCGGCGAACTGCAGAAGGCGCAGGACGGCACCTACGAGCTCATCGACCAGCCCGACGGCACCACCCAGGTGGTGTACGAGCTGACCGTGGACCTCACCATCCCGATGATCGGGATGTTCAAACGCAAGGCCGAGAAGGTGATCACCGATACGGCCCTCAAGGAACTCAAGAAACGGGTCGAAGGCTGACCCGGCCTCCGCAGCGCGGTCGTGGTGCCGTCACGACCCGTCTCGAACTGTTCATCGGCAAGGGCGGAGTCGGTAAGACCACGCTCGCCTGTGCGGCGGCCATCGCCGCGGTGCAGGCCGGACAGCGCGTGCTGGTCGCCTCGGTGGACCAGGCTCATTCGCTCGGCGACGCATTGGGTTTCCGCTTCGCCCACGATCCCGGCACGGTTGCCGGGGTGGTGACCGTCGCCCCCGGATTCGACGTCATCGAGATCGATTCGCTTGCGCTGCTGGAGGATCGGTTCCGCGACGTCGCGCGGATGCTGTCCGGGGCCGGCCACGATCACGGCATCGACCTCGCCGCGCTCGACCCGGCCGAGCTCACCGGACTGCCGGGCGTGCAGGAACTGCTCGCATTGACCGAGATCGCGCAGTTCGCCGGCGAGGACGACTGGGATCTGATCATCGTGGACTGCCCGCCCTCGGCGGATATGTTGCGCATCGTCACCGCCCCCGACACCCTGCTCGGCTACCTCGAGCGAATCTGGCCCACCCATGCCCGGGTGATGAGCGCGACCGGTACGGATATGCGGCGCGCGGTGCTGGCCGCGACGGTGGAGCGGATCGCGGCCGCGGTCACGGCGATTCGGGATCTGCTGGCCGATTCGCAACGCACCGGGGCCCGGCTGATCACCGGCGCCGAACGGGTCGCGCTGGCCGAATCCGCGCGGGTGCGTTCGGCGGCGGCGCTGCTGGGTATGCGTCTGGACGCGGTGGTGGTGAACAAAGTGCTGCCACCGGTGCCGCCGGCCGACGGCGGCGCGCACCCCGCGGTGCAGTGGTATCTGCAGCGGCGCGCGGAACAACTCGACGTGATCGCGGACCTGCGCCGCCGGATGCCGGATGTGCCCGTGGTGATCGCCCATCACAGCGGGCCGGAACCGGTCGGGCCGCGGGCGTTGTCGGCGCTGGCACAGGCATTGCCCGTTCGTGGCAACCCGCCGACTGCCGAGCCAGACCCTATGCTGGGCGACACGACGCCGGAGCCGGGTACCGCGGCAGGGGAGCCGGAGGTGCGGTGGGAGTCGGGCACCGGGCTGGATTCGGTATTCACGCTGCGGATGCGTCTGCCGGTGGTCGACCCGGCCACGCTGCGACTCGGACGAGTGGAGGACGATGTGATCGTGGGAGCGGACGGGGTCCGGCGGCGGCTACGCCTGGCGCCGGTATTGCGGCGGTGCACGGTCGACGGCGCCGAACTCGACGGTGAGCAGCTCATCGTTCGTTTCCGGCCCGACCCGGGGGTCTGGCCGCAATGACCCACGCCCACGCGGACAGTTTCGGCGAATTCGCCCAGGAACTGCGCGCCCTCGCCGAAACCCTGCTCGAACGAATCGAACCCGCCCTGCGTCGTGCGGCCGCCGACGGCCGCGAATGGGACAGCTGCAGCTGGTGTCCCGTCTGCGCGGCCGCGGCGCTGGTTCGCGGCGAACACCACGAGGTCGTCGCCGCGGTCGCCGACCACGGCACCGCGATCGTGACCGTGCTGCGTGAAGCGCTGGCCGGAGTGCCCGTCGAACCGCTGCTCCCGGACGACATTCCGGATGCCGACGACGCGTCGGATGAATTCGATTCCGCGGCAACGGAAGTCGGTGCCGATCCGAGTTCGGTCCGCACCGAGCATGACGGCTGGATCGCGGGCGGGGCCAGTGCTCAGCACCGGGATCCGCGCGCAGGCGCCCGAAGTGACGACCCTGATCGTCACGGCGCCCGAGCAGCCGAAGGCGGCGGGGCGGAGGATGCCCACGGTGCCGGGGCGGCGGTGCGCGGCAGTGGGCACGGTGGAGACGACGAGCATGGCGGCGCCGGAGCTTCGGGTCGGCGCGGTGACCGGGCCGGGCGCGGGCGAGAAGGGCGGCCCGCGAGGGGATCGACGGCGCGGAAAGCGCGCGCGGCGAAGGGCGGCACAGCGGAGGCTGGGAGTGTGCGGGGGCCCGCACAGGCACGCGACGAGCAGGCGGGCGAGGCGCGGCGGAGTGATCGGCGCGCAGCCAAACGTGCTGGGCGGGGGCGGGATTCGGTCGAGCGACCCGGATACGTTCCCATCCCGGTGCGGATCAAGAAATGACCACCAGGGTCGCAAGAGAGGCTCCGCTCACTGTCGGCATCGATGTCGGCGGGACGAATATCCGGGCGTCGGTCGTCGACGGGGACGGGGAGGTTCTCGACACCGTCCAGGCGCCCACCCCGCATTCGGCGCAAGCACTCGAGGACGGTCTCGACCGCACGGTGCAGGAACTGTGCGCGCGCCACGACATCGGCGCGGTCGGGCTGGCGGTCGCCGGATTCGTCGACGAATCCCGCTCCTCGGTGCGTTTCGCGCCGCATCTGCCGTGGGAGGACACCGCTGTCGCCGGTCGGCTCGGACGCCGGCTCGGGTTGCCGGTGATCCTCGAACACGATGCCAATGCCGCGATGTGGGCGGAATACCGGTTCGGCGCGGCCGCGGGCGCGCACAACGGCGTGCTGGTCGCCATCGGCACCGGCATCGGCGCGGCGCTGCTGGTGGAGGGGCGGCTGTATCGTGGAAGTTACGGTGTCGCACCGGAATTGGGACATCTGCAGGTGGTGCCGCACGGCCGGATCTGCCCGTGCGGCAAACGCGGCTGCTGGGAGCGCTATTGCAGTGGTACGGCCCTGGTCGACACCGCGATCGAAATGCTGGCGACCGATCCGATGCCGTCGACGATCCTGGCGCGCGAGGTGGTCGGCGATCCGGGATCGCTGACCGGGCGCCGGGTCGCGGGCGCGGCGCACGACGGTGATCCGGTGGCGCTGCACGTGATGGCCGACTTCGCCCGCTGGCTCGGGCTGGGACTGGCCTTCGTCAGCGACATCTTCGATCCCGATCTGATCGTCGTCGCGGGTGGCGTCAGCTCCTCGGCACCGTTGTTCCTCGACGACGCGCGCGAGCATTACGCCGCCGCCATCACCGGCGGCCGTCATCGCCCGCTGGCCCGCATCCGCACCACGCAACTGGGTGAGGCGGCGGGGATGATCGGCGCGGCCGAACTCGCGCGCACGGCGCTCGCGGCCGGCCGAGGTGTCGATTCGGCGGCCGTGAGCCGGTCGCGCTCCGCCGCGGGCCGCGAATAGTCGTCGTCCTCCTCGGCGCCGATGCGCGCGACGGGAAACGGAATCGGCTTCTCGCGCCGGGGCGTCGAACGGGCGGATGGGTCGCACGAGGTGGGGAGCAAACGGTCCGCGGCGTCATACATCTCGCCGATTCGCTCGACGCCCGGTCGGTTTTCGGGCGGCGGAAGTACCTCAGGTGTACCCGATTTCACCGATGTGATTGCGGGCATGTGAAATACCTCGTGTGGGGTTGGTCGCAGCAGGTCGGCGACGGTAGAGTCGGTGCCGACGGAGGTGCCTGCGACGAGGCCGGTCCCGTTCGACAATCACAGGGGAAAGGACGCAATGTTCTACTGGCTGCTCAAATTCGTGCTGGTCGGGCCCTTCATGCACATCTACAACCGGCCGAAGGTCGAGGGCGTGGAGAATATTCCCGCCGACGGAGCAGTCATCCTCGCCGGCAATCATCTGTCGTTCACCGACTGGTTGTTCACTCCGCTGCTGAGCCCGCGTCGCATCACCTATCTGGCCAAGGCCGAATACTTCACCACGCCCGGACTCAAGGGCCGGCTGCAGAAGTTCTTCTTCTCCGGCACCGGCCAGTATCCGATCGACCGCAGCGGCGCCAGCGCCGCCGAGGATGCGCTCAACACCGCTCGTAGACTGCTGAGCGAGGGTCGCATGGTGGGCCTGTACCCGGAAGGTACCCGCTCGCCCGACGGTCGCCTGTACAAGGGCAAGACCGGTGTGGCACGCCTTGCCCTGGAGACCGGTGTGCCGGTGATCCCGGTGGCGCTGATCGGGACCGACGAGGTGTGTCCTCCCGGCCCGTTCCGGTGGCGCCGCCGCCGCGTCACCGTGAAGTTCGGCGCGCCGATCGACTTCTCCCGTTACGAGGGAATGGGCGGTAACCGCTTCGTCGAGCGCGCCGTCACCGACGAGATCATGTACGAGTTGATGCGGATGTCGGGTCAGGAGTACGTCGACGTCTACGCCGCCAGCCTGAAGAAGGGCGTACCCTCCGGCAGCCGCCCCGAGGCCGAGCGGATCCCGGAGTCCCTGGCGAGCTGACTTCCGCCCTTACGGTCTCGGCACGAACCTGCCGCGCGAGCGGCCGTCGCGGTCGCCGAGGGCCTCGCCCCGCAGCGCCGCGCGCCGAAGTCGTCGACTAGCGGCGATCGAGACCGGTGATCGCGCCGCTGCGGCGGAACGCCTCGATGGCCTCGTACTTGGCGAGATTGTGCCGGGCGTCGGCGAGCGCGTCGTGCGCGTCGGCCGGCACCGGCGGCAATTCCGGTCGGCCGTGGTGATCCCAGTGCTGGCGCAGCTCGTTGGTGTAGCGCGGCAGGGCCGCCGGCAGATCCACCATCGAACCCCACAGCTGGCAGAACGCCACATGGTCGTAGGCCCCCACCCACGCCCACAATTCCGGACGCACGGTCGGTCGCGGTATCAGGAATTGATAGAGGTCGTCGCGAATGCGCTGCCGACTGCGCCACAGCGGCGAGGAGGGGGAGGGAAGTTTCGGCAACACATTGCGCCGCACCCACTGCCCGGCTCGTTCGGGGTCGAATTCCGTTGACACCGCGTAATATTCCCGACCGTCCTCGCAGACCACGCCGATCGAAATCAGATCGATCGTCACTCCGTCCTCGATGAATTCGCAGTCATAAAAATATTTCACGCGGTCGTGCCCTTTCCGATTCGGCGTTCACCGGCGCTCGCGGTGATATCTCGGCCGAACCGCCCGACCCGGCCCCGCGCTCGAGGGTACGGCCCCGCCGGCGCGGTCGTATTCATCGCCCCTACCCTCCGGGTTACCCCGCGGTTGCGGAAGGTCCGTATTCTGAACTGGTGAACTGGACCGTCGACGTACCGATCGATCGCTTGCCGGAACTGCCACCGTTGCCTGCCGAGCTCCGTCGGCGACTCGACGCCGCGCTCGCCCGCCCCGCCCTGCAGCAGCCGTCGTGGGATCCCGAGCAGGCCGCCACCATGCGCACCGTCCTCGAGAGTGTGCCGCCGCTGTGCGTGCCCGCCGAGGTCGAGGAGTTGCGCCTGCACCTGGCCGAGGTGGCCCGCGGCGAAGCCTTTCTGATGCAGGGCGGCGACTGCGCGGAGACCTTCGCCGACAACACCGAGCCGCATATCCGCGGCAATATCCGCACCCTGCTGCAGATGGCGGTGGTGCTCACCTACGGTGCGAGCCTGCCGGTGGTGAAGGTAGCCCGAATCGCGGGCCAGTACGCCAAACCCCGCTCGGCTGACGTCGACGCGCTGGGCCTCAAGTCCTATCGCGGCGACATGGTCAACGCGCTGGTCGCCGACGCGGCCCAGCGCGAGCACGACCCCTCGCGGCTGGTGCGCGCCTACGCCAACGCCAGCGCCGCGATGAACCTGGTGCGCGCGCTCACCGGCGCCGGGATGGCCGATCTGCACAAGGTGCACGACTGGAACCGCGATTTCGTCGCGCAGTCGCCGGCCGGCGCCCGCTACGAGCAGATGGCCTCCGAGATCGACCGCGGCCTGGCGTTCATGAACGCCTGCCGGGTTCAGGATCCCAGCCTGCAGTCGGCCAAGATCTACTGCAGCCACGAGGCGCTGGTCCTCGATTACGAGCGGGCGATGCTGCGGCTGTCCCACAACGCCGCCGGCGATCCGGTGCTCTACGACCTGTCCGCGCATTTCCTGTGGATCGGTGAGCGTACCCGGCAACTCGACGGCGCCCACATCGCCTTCGCCGAACTGCTGGCCAATCCGATCGGTATCAAGATCGGCCCGAGCACCACGCCGGATCAGGCGGTGGAATATGTCGAGCGGCTCGATCCCACCAACGAGCCGGGCCGGCTCACCCTGGTCGCGCGGATGGGCAACACCAAGGTCCGCGACGTGCTGCCGCCGATCATCGAGAAGGTGCAGGCCACCGGACATCAGGTGATCTGGCAGTGCGATCCCATGCACGGCAACACCCACGAATCCTCCACCGGCTACAAGACCCGCCACTTCGACCGCATCGTCGACGAGGTGCAGGGCTTCTTCGAGGTGCACCACGCCCTGGGCACTCATCCGGGTGGCCTGCACATCGAGCTCACCGGCGAGAACGTCACCGAATGCCTCGGCGGCGCCCAGGACATCTCGGATCTGGATCTGGAGGACCGCTACGAGACGGCCTGCGATCCGCGCCTCAATACCCAGCAGTCCTTGGAATTGGCATTCCTGGTCGCCGAGATGCTGCGGTGACGGATCGGCCGTAGTGGACGTCGTATTTCGCAATGACGAGGGCCCCTCGCGCGGTGACGGCCGCCCGCGCGGGGAAGGTCCGGCCAGCGCGCAGAGCGCGCTGCGGATCGGCAACGCCGATCGCATCATCCTGCGCTTGCTGCGCGACCGCGACCGCGACGGGATTCCGTCGGAGGTCGTGCTGCGCGACGGCAGTCGCCTGCTGATCTTCAACATCTGCTGGGGCTACGAGATCTCCTGGGAGTTCGACGTTTCCCACGGCTACGCGCCTGCCGCTGCCGCCGCGCAGATCACCACCAACATCAGCCCGAGTATCGGCGGGGTGCCCGTGGAGGTGTTCACCACCACGGCGGTGGTGGCGGTCAACGATCCGGAGACCGGTGACCCTTTGCTGGCGGTCGGCTGAAACCGCTCGCCCGGGAAATCACGCGATCGTGACATGATCCGCAAAAGTTAGCTGTTCAGTTGCTGAACGTCCGAACCTGCACTAGGTTTCCAGGCGTGACACTGCAGCGGCAACGGGCTGTGCGGGAAATGTGCTGAGAGGATCGCTATGCAGAGCGCATCGGTAGCCAGGGGATTGCAAACCGCGAGCAGGCCGATCGCCGCCCTCGCCGAACACGTGCTCGAGATCGACGGTGTCCCGGTGACGATCGTGATCGAACGCCCGGAGGTCGACCGCGCCGGAATCGCGTGGCGCTGCCGAGTGCGGGTAGTGCGCGGCAACGGCCGGCTCGAACATTCCCAGGTAGTGGGCGCCAGTGCCAGCGCGGTGCTGCAGCAGGCGCTCGACCTGGCCAGTCGGCGGCTGGGCATCAGCGAGGCCGAACTGCTCGGCGGCGCCGATGTGGGTGGCGTGCTCGGCTGAGCTCGGATCAGAACGGCAGGACGGTGAGGGTGACCGTGGATCCGGGCGCCACATTCGAACCGCCGAACGGTGACTGCACGCGGACCGTGCCGCGGTCGCCGCTGAACACCTGGTTCAGCACGACCTTGAGGCCCATCCCCTCGAGTTCGGAGCGGGCCACGGCGGCGTTCTTGCCGGTGACATCGGGAAGCTGGATGGCGTCGGAGACGATCAGCGTCACCGTGGCGCCGGAGAGCACCTGGGTGCCGGCGGCCGGATCGGTGGCCGCGACCTGACCCGACTTGATCCTCGCGTCGAAGTCGGTGCGAGTGTCGCCTACGGCGAGCCCGGCGTTCTGCAGCGCCGCCTTCGCCTCCTCGACGGTCTTTCCGCGCACGTCGGGCAGCTTCACCGGCTGCGAACCCTTACTGCGGTAGACCTTCACCTGCGCGCCGGTCGGCAGGACCGTGCCGGGTGCCGGATCCAATTGCGCCACCGAGCCTTTCGGGGCGGTGCTGGGTTTCTCGCCGCCGTCGACGGGGGTGAGCCCGGCATCGCGGATGAGCTGGTTCACCGTCGTCATGTCCTGGCCCGGCTGAAACTGCGGCACGTGCGGCTGTCCGCTGGACACCAGGACGGCGACCGTCGACCCCTTCAGCACCTTCGCCCCGGCGGAGGGATCGGTGCCTACCACGCCGCCCACCGGAATGATGTCGGACGCCTTGTCGCGCACCGTCGTCCCGAATCCGGCGTCCTTCAGCTTCGCGGTCGCCTGTTCTGTGGTCATCCCCGCGATCGCCGGCACCGACGAATAGCGGCCGACCCCCAGCCACCAGCCGCCGATGCCCAGCAGCAGCGCGAGCACCACCACCACGGCCGCCCAGATCAACACCCGGCGCCGGGACCTGCCGCGATCGGGTACGAATTCCGGCCGATGCGGCGGCGCCGGCGGCTGGTGCGGACGCTCCGGTTCGGGCTCGGGCATCGGATGGGCCGCGGTCATGACCCGGGTGCGCGACGGTTCGGACGCGAGCCTGGTCGTCGCCTCGGTGACCGGCTGCGGGGTGTGGGCCGGTCCGGCGGCCGCGGCCGGGGTCTGCACGACGCGGTATCGGGCGGACACGTGTTCGGCCGATTCCCGGGGGGCCGGTACCCGGTAGTCGGGCAGATGCAGCACGGTGGCGATGCGATGCAGTTCGGCGGCCATTTCGGTGGCATCGGCGAAGCGGTGCGCGGGTTCGCGGGCGGTGGCGTGCGCGACCAGATCGTCGAACTCCGGCGGCACGCCCTCGATGAACCGGCTCGGGCTCGGCACGTCCTTCTCGACCCGCTGATACGCGATCGACAGCGAGGTGTCGCCGGTGAACGGCGCACGGCCGGTGAGCATTTCGAAGATCAGGATGCCGAAGGAGTACACGTCGCTGCGGGCGTCGGCGTTCCCGGCGGTGACCTGTTCCGGCGACAGATACGCCGCGGTGCCGAGGATGACGCTGGCCGAGGTCATATTCGAGCCGGCCACCGCCCGCACCAGGCCGAAGTCGGCGATCTTGACCTCACCGGCGTCGGAGATCAGCACGTTCTCCGGTTTGACGTCGCGGTGCACCAGTCCCGCGGCGTGCGCGACACCGATCGCGCGCAGTACCGGTTCGGCGACCGCGCGCACCGCGTGCGGGGGCATCGGGCCGCGTTCGCGCAGCAGTTCGCGCAGGGTGCCACCCTCGACGAGCTCCATGATGAGGAACGGATACTCCCCGTCGATGCCCTGGTCGTAGACCGCCACGAGCGAGGGGTGCTTCAGCTTGGCCACCGAGCGGGCTTCGAATTCGAAGCGGGTCAAAAACTGCGGGTCGCCGGCGAACTTCGGATCCATCACCTTGATCGCCACGGGCCGGTCCAGCCGGGAGTCGACTCCCCGGAACACCATCGACATCCCACCACGCGCGATCGGCGCGTCGATGCGGTAGCGCCCGTCCAGCATCTGGCCGATCAACTGCTGTCCTCCGAATTTCACCTAGCGGTTGCCGCCCCCGTGACGGCACCACCGATCGTATAGGCGTGCGCCGTCACGGTCGCTGATGACGTGCTTACGTCCCCGCCGAAACCGGGCGTACGCTGTATCCGGATGCCGACGGACTACCGTTGTGCAGGTGAGTGCATTTCCTTGCAGCGACGATGTCGTTCCCGAATCGGTGACCTTGCTCCCGTTGCCGGATGTGGCCGAACAACTCGGCATCGCGGTGACCAGAGTGCATCAGATGCTGCGCGATCATCAATTGATCGCGATCCGCCGCGGTGGTATCGCCGGTATCCCGAAAGATTTCTTCGATTCCTCGGGCGCGGTCGTCAAGCCCCTGACCGGCCTCATCACGGTGATGCGTGATGCGAAATATACGAACGAGGAAATCCTCGAATGGATCTACGCCGAGGACGACACCCTGCCCGGCCGTCCGATCGACGCCATCCACGGGCCGCTCGCCCGCGAGGTCGTCCGCCGGGCCGCGGCCGAACCGTTCTGAGGCGAGCGTTCGGCCTCGGCTCGGGAGCGCGGCCGCTCGACGCCGCGAGGTAGTCGGTTGTGGCGGTCATGCCCGCCAGGTTCGAGTGGTACGAGCTGAACCACCCTGGCCGGATCGTCGAGGCTCGGCCCGTCCGTCCCGGCGTCCGCCACGAGCGGACCGGGGCCGTCGGGGCGCGGTTTTTTTCGGCGCTGAGCTGGAGGCCGCACTTGTCGAGTACTGCTCGGTGGCTGTGCTGTGCGCGAAGCGCAATGCCGGGTCGTCGCGCAGCGCGCCTGCTCGTGCGAGGCGACTCGGCCGTTCGCGGGTGCCGGAGTTCTCGTGGGGCGCGGCCCGTTCGGCGTCAGATGTGTGGCGCGTTCGGTTGTGCTGTGCGGAATGTCCGGTGGAACGGGGTGTGGAGAGGCGGGGCCGGACTTCTCGGCCGGCGCAGCCCGGAACCGAATTCGGTGACCGCGACCCGGAGCCGCCGCGAGGTGGGAACCGTTGCGCGGCGGTCGAATACGGCGTAGTCGTGGCGCTCGATCTCGTCGAGGATTTCGCCGTACAACACGGCCGCGGTGCGAATGGCGGGGCGTACGCGCGGACGGAGCAGATCGATGCCCGGCGCGGCGGTCCGATAGACCGCGCGGTTGATCGCGATCAGATGTGCCAGGGCGCGGCGTACCCGGGGATCGGTCCCGCCGGTACGCCGGCAGTGGGCGAGCAGACCGGCGTCGACGCCGAAGGCGGCGAGTTCGTCACCCGGCAGGTAGATGCGCCCGCGATCGAGATCTTCGGCGATATCCCGCAGAAAGTTGGTGAGCTGGAATGCCTCACCCAGCGCGGCGGCCGCCGGTTCGGCCTCGGCCACCGGTACCACCGTGCCGAGAACCGGGAGCAGTTGCAGCCCGATCGCCGCCGCCGAACCGCGCATGTACTCCCGCAATTCGCCCATATTCGCATACCGATTCCGGAACAGCGGACTTCCTGGCACATCCATCCGCATGGCATCGAGGAACACCCGGAAGTGTTCGGGCGCAATGCGATACCGGGCAATGGTGTGGACGAGGGCGGTGAGTACCGGGCCGTCGATCGCCACGCTTGCGGCGCGCGGGAGCTCGGCCTCCGTTGTTCCGGCAGCGGTCCGGCAGTCGGCCGCACCGATGCGCCCGCCCGCGCGGGTGGCGCCGAACCCGCGGACGGGCTCGTCCCGCCTGATCTCTGCGAGCAGCCCCGCATCCTTCAGTGCTGTGTGAAGTTGCGTGTCGATTCGGTCCAGGCGCAATGTCGCAGTGAGATCGGCAGTTCCGGAATCGAACGCGGCCTGGCCGGTCGTGCGATCGGAGTCGGTGGAGGCGAGATCCCGCGCCGCGCTCGAGCTCCGGTGACCGAGCCCACCGAAACCGGCCGCCTCGCATGTGCTTTCGGCATGATCGACGATGTCGTCGACGGTACGTGCGAACGCGTAGAGCGCGTGTACCGCGGCCCGTTGGGGCGGGGACAGTAGTCGGGTGGCCAGGAAATAGGTGCGGCCGTGTTCCGCCGCGATGGCTCTGCAGTGCCGGTATGCGGCCGCCAGTTCGGCGTCGGGGCCGCGGCCGGTCATTGCTTGGGTCTGCCCGAATCCGCGCGCAGCCGCAGCGGATCCACCTTGCGCAACGACAGCGCCGCCACCACGGCGACGAAGGTGGCCGCCGCGACGTGCCAGACGTTGTACAGGCCGATCGAGCCGCCCGGCTGGAACACCAGCATCAACCAGGTGCACAACCCCACCAGGATCATCAGGGTGGTGGTCGACATGGCGAATCCGGCGGCCAACGCCAGCGGCCACGAGTAGTACCAGGGCAGTGCGGCGGGGGACAGAATCACGATCGCGACGAAAGCGATGAGAATGCCCATCACCGCATCGCGTTCGGAGCTCTTGTAGCGCCACCAGGTCCATACCAGGATGGCGACCAGTGCGAGCGCGCAGAGTCCGCGCGTCCACACCAGCACCTCACCCAGATTCAGCGGCGTTACCCAGGTGACCATGTGCGCCATGATCGTCGGCAGCGAGAGCCAGTTGATGATCTTCTTCGAGCCCGACAGCGCCGTCAGCCAGCCGATACCCACGCCCGCGGCCGCGGAGGCGGCCACGAAGACCACAGCGAACACCGACACGCCGAGGCCCGCGATCTTGACGAAGGTCCGAATCGGGTGCGGCAGCGGCCCCTTGTTCTCCGCGGCTCGCCGCTCGCGTTCGTGAATCATCCAGATCCACACCAGGAACGGCAGCGCCACCCCGGCCGTCGCCTTGATCGCCACCCCGATGGCGACCACCACGATGCCGGCCGCGTGGTGCCGCTCCAGCACCAGAGCGATGCCGGCCGCCATCAGGCCGACCATGAGCATCTCGTTGTGCACACCGCCGATCAGATGGATCAGCACCAGGGGGTTGAGCACCGCCAGCCACAGCGCGACCGTCGGCTTACCGCCGAGGTGTTTGGTCATATGTGGGACGGCCCACATCATCAGGGCCAGTCCCGGCAGCATGACCAGGCGCATGGCAATGGTGCCGGCCACCACGTTGTCACCGGTGATGCTGGTGATGGCCTGCCCCATCAGCAAGAAGATCGGGCCGTAGGGTGCGGTGGTGGTGGTCCAGACCGGGCTCACATTGTCCAGCAGCACACCGGGATTCACCACCGGCCCGACCTTGTACGGGTCGAAACCGTCGCGCAGCAGCGCGCCCTGCGCCAGATACGAGTACACGTCCTGGCTGAACATGGGCACCGCGAACAGCAGCGGCAGAATCCAGATGCCGACGATCACTCGCAATTCGTTCAGCGTCACGGTGCTGCCGGGGCCGCGACGCGCGCCGGTCCCGATGGTGATGCGCCCCAACCGAACCCAGGCGATGATCATCGACAGCACACCCAGCCACACCACGATGGTCGCCAGCGCGTAGCCGTGTCCGAATCGCAGCCAGGACAGGTGGGCCGCTTCCAGCAGGGGATCGCTGCGGCGCACCGCGCCGGCACCCAAGCCACCGAAGGTGATCAGAACCGCGCCCCAGAAGCCGAGCAGAGCGGCATGGCCCTCGGGGCTGCGGAAGAAGTCGCCGCCCCAGCGCACCCACCAGCGCACCGTGTGCACGGCCGGTTCGGGAACCGGCACGGCGGTCACCGGCACCGTGGCAACTGTGCTGGTCACCGGCGCTGTCGCGGGGGCAGTGTCCATATCGGGGGTCGGCATGGTTCGTCTTCCCCCCGGGAATGTCGGTGCGGTGCGGAACCGCGGGAGTGGTCAGTTCGCGCGCCAGTTTAATGGGTTGTCGGCAACCCTAGCGCGTCGGTCGGCGGAGCGGCACCGTCGGCGTGCCCGAAGGCGCCGGTAATGCGTTCGGCGGCCAGTTTTCCCGACAGCAGCGTGGTCGGCACGCCGACTCCCGGCGTGGTCCCGCATCCGGCCAGCACCACGTTGGCCGGGGTGCGAGCGAGATTGCGGGTGCGGAACGGTCCGGTCTGGCGGAACAGGTGCGCCGCCGAGAACGGAGTTCCGGCGATCATCCCCTGCTCGTACCATGTCTGCGGCGTGTCGAGGTGATCGACGGTGAAATGTCCGGCGATACCTCGGTATCCGCGCCGCTCCAGCTCGGCCAGCAGTTCGCGCAGGTACGCCGGGGCCAGACGCGGCCAATCCAGGGGTGCGGCATCGAGATTCGGGCACGGTGCCAGCACCGACAGCGGTTCGTAGCGGCCGGTGGGTCGTTCGACGAACTGGCCGGGATCGCTGATCGCGGGCCGGGTGATCAGCAGCGACGGATCGCTCATCAGTCGCCCCCGGCCGCGCCGGGCGGCGATTTCGGCGAAGGTTTCCTCCCAGGCCCGGCCGAAATCGATGGTGTGGTGGGCCTGTAGCCGCCACCGCGCCGCCACCTCGGCCGGGATGGTGCCGTGCGCCACCACCGCGGAGGGTGCCGCCCGCAGCGGGCGGTGCCGGCGAATGCCGAAGCGACTGAGCGAACCGAGGTCGGCGGTCAGGACCACGGCATCGCACTCGAAGCCGCGCCCGTCGGCGGTGCGGACCCGCCGGGCGCGCCCGGCGTGATAGTCGATACTGCTGACCTCGCAGTTCAGTTCCAGCTGCCCACCGGCGCCGGTGAACGCGGCAGCCAGCGTCGCGGTGATCGCCCGCATGCCGCCGACCGGGAAGTAGACGCCCAGCGAGGTGTCCATATGTGGAATCGCGCCGTAGACGGCCAATGCCTGCGCGGGTGCGGTCCCAGCGTAGAGAGCCTGAAAGGTGAACAGCCGCGCCAACTTCGGATCGCCGAGGATGCGCTCGACCCGCGGGCCGAGCCGGCCGAACGCGCCCAGCCGCACCAGTTTCCACAGGGCCGCGCGCTTCTCGGGTACGCGGACCATATCGAGCGGGGAGTCGAAATTGGTGTCCATGAACTGGTCGTAGGCGCCGGTGTAGATCCGGGCCAGCCAGTCCCGCAGATCCCGATAGCGTTGCGCTTGCGAGGCTCCGCATGCGCGGCGCACCTCGGCCGCCATCCGCTCCGGATCCGAATACACTCCGATCACGCTGTCGTCGGCGAAACGCGCCTGGTAGGCGGGATCGAGGCGGTGGATCCGCAGTCCGTGGGCCGCGGCATCGGTGCCGACCGCGGCCAGCGCCTCGTCGATCAGCCCGGGCAGAGTGAGAACCGTTGCCCCGGAGTCGATCTCGTAATCCGGCCCGCGATAGACGCCGACTCGCCCACCCGGATGATCGGCGCGTTCGAGCAGGGTGACCCGGCGCCCGGCTCCGGTCAGATACAGCGCCGCCGCCAGCCCGGACAGGCCGGCGCCCACGACGACGATCCGATCGCACCGTCCGGCAACGGTTTTCATGACACCCGCCTGGTCGCGGCCAGCGCCATCGCACGCAGCCGGTCGCCGGCCTCGGGGGTGACCGAACTAGCCGCGAGCGCGCCGAGGCCGCGGTCGGTGAGCTCGGTGATGCGGCGCTCCACATCGTCGACGGCACCGAGTCCGGTGATGAGATCGCGCAACCGGGTGACCTGATCGGGAGCGAGGTCGGTGCCCAGCGACGAGCGCAACAGCCGCGCCGCGGCGGGATCGGTGGCGTCGGCGCGGCGCAGTGCCTCGGCGACCAGGACCGTGCGCTTACCCTCGCGCAGGTCGTCACCCGACGGTTTGCCGGTGACGGCCGGATCGCCGAAGACGCCGAGCAGGTCGTCGCGCAACTGGAACGCGATGCCGATATCGGTGCCGAACTCCCGGTAGGCCGCGATCAGTTCCGGATCGGCCCCGGCCAGCGCGGCGCCGAGGTGCAGCGGCCGCTCCACGGTGTAGGCGGCGGTCTTGTACCGGTTGATCCGCAGCGCGGCGGCCACCGAATCGTCGGCGCCGGCCTCACCGTGCACGTCGAGCAGCTGGCCGCCCATCACCTCGGTGCGCATCGCCGCCCACACCGGGGCGAACCGCGCCCGGGCCGCGGCGTCCAATCCGGCCGCGGCGATCATGTCGTCGGCCCACGTCAGCGCCAGATCGCCGATCAGGATGGCCACGCTCACTCCGAAATGCGCCGAATCGCCACCCCAGCCGTGGTCGCGGTGGCGATCTTCGAAGTCCACGTGCACGGTCGGGAAGCCGCGCCGGGTACGTGAGGAGTCGATGATGTCGTCGTGGATCAGCGCGCACGCCTGCACCAGTTCCAGTGCCGCGCACGCGGTGAGCACCGATTCGGCCTGGTCACCGGACGGATCGCCGCCCGCGCCGAGCCATCCGGTCCAGGCGAACGACGGCCGGGTCCGCTTGCCGCCGCGCAGCACGAAATCCTCGAGGGCGGCCGTCGCGGAGACGACGACCGGTCCCAGTTCGGCGATCAGTTCGCGGCGGCCGGCGAAGAATCCGGTCAGCGCCTCGTCGACCGCGCGCACCAGCGCCGCGGAGTCGTTCGGCGCCGGACGTGCCGGGCTGGCCGGACCAACGGACAACGCAACCTCCAGGTAGTTCGTCGTATCGGCGAGCCGTTACCGGGCACGCCGGGGCGGCTCCGGCGTGCCGAGGATGTGGCCGGGGCGAGAGCCTGTGTATGCACCGGCGACGGCTGCGGCGGTCCCGGCCGGTCGTCGCGGGAAAGTCGTATCGCGGCGTCCAGCGGCCCATCGTGCACCTTACTGCGTCCGCTCCGTCGCCCGACAGGCCCGTGGCCCGCACGTGACCGGCGCCGCACGCGGTGCGAACGGCGGCGGCGCGAGCATCTCGGCCGAGGCGGGAGCCGTCGGCGCCCGCGAACCGAACCGGCAGCTGGACCGGCGCGGATCCGGGCCGGGCGGCCCGTCGGGGGAGGGTGTCCTACTACACTGGACCGGTGAGTTTCGACAACGTACGGGGACGATCGACCCCAGGCCGACCTTCCCGGACGCCGTCCGGAACTCCCTCGGTGGTGGGGCAGCTGGGCCGCCGCCCCGACGGCACCATCCCGTTCTCGGTCGAATTCAATCCGCCGCGCGATGCCGAGGCCGAGGCGCGGCTGTGGCGCGCCGCCCGTGAATTCGAGCGGATGCATCCGGCGTTCGTCTCGATGACCTACGGGGCGGGCGGATCCACCCGCGATCGCACCGCGCGCATCACCGGACAGCTGGCCCGCGAAACCACACTGCTGACCGTCGCGCATCTGACCGCGGTTGGGCACAGCGTGGCCGAACTGCGGTCCATCGTCGGCAGCTACGCCGATGCCGGTATTCGCAACATGCTCGTGCTGCGCGGTGACCCGCCGGGCGATCCGCTGGGGGAGTGGCGCAAACATCCCGACGGTGTCGAATACGCCGAGGAACTGGTCCGCATGGTCTGCGAGCTCGGCGACTTCCATGTAGGGGTGGCGTCGTTCCCGCAGGGGCACTACCGGTCTCCCGACCTGGACCACGACACGCGCTATCTGGTCTCGAAACTGCGTGCGGGAGCGGAGTATTCGATCACGCAGATGTTCTTCGACGTGGAACACTATCTGCGCCTGCGGGACCGGGTCGCGGCCTACGACCCCGAACAGGGCGCCAAGCCCATCATTCCCGAGCTGATGCCGATCACCTCGCTGCGCACCGTGCAGCGCGCCGAGGAGTTGTCGGGTCGGCCGCTGCCCCCGCGGGTCATGCAGCGGCTCGAGCAGGCGGCCGGCAACGATCCGGAGGCCAATCGCACCGCGGTGCGCGCGGTGGGCATCGAGATCGCCACCGAGATCGGGCAGCGACTGATCGACGAAGGCGCGCCCTGCCTGCATTTCATCACCTTGAACTTCGCCAAGGCGACCACCGAGGTGCTCACCAACCTCGGCTATACGGTAACCCCGGCCGTCGTCAGCGCCTGATCGGCGTTTCGCGGGCGAGTTGCCGCGCATTCGCCTCTGCCGGCGGTACCCTCTCGTGCACCGTGACGACGCGGAGGTCCCCGAGTCATGCTGTGCGGCCCGGCGGACCGACCCTGGTGCGGATGTTCCGCTGAACTCAGGAGAACCTCGATGGCCGTGGTGACCAGTCTCGTCCGTCTTTCCGCAGCGCTCACCGTGACCGGTGCGCTGACCTTCGCCGGCGCCGCCGCCGCGACCGCCGCCCCGCCCGACCCCGCCGCCACCATCGCCGCCGTGGGCCAGAACCCGGCAGCGGCGACGGATTTGCTGACCGCCTATCAGACCGCGGTCGAATCGCTGAAACAGCTGGGTATCCAGCCGTTCCTGTATCCGTCCGGGTCGGCGTTCTGCCAGGACGGCAGCACCCTCGGTCTCGTCCCGGCACTGGCCGGCGCGGTGCCCGGGCCGTGGCCCAAGCTGGCGGTGCCGGTGCCCGGACTGGATCTGTCCGCGGTGAAGGCGGGGCAGACGATGTTCGCCTTCGTCCCCTACGGCATGGGCCCCGACGGCACCGACACCACCGGTATGCAGGTGGCCTGGTTCAACGTGTCCAACGGCCGCGGCGGATTCGCCGCCATGGGCCCGATGTCCCAGGTCGTCGGCTCGATGGTGCCGCCGAATCTGCCGCCGGAGGTGCGCCCGGCGTTCGAGCAGGCGATCCGCAACTTCTTCCTGGCGGCGCTGCCGGTCGGCGGCGTGCGGGCGGTGCCGGTGGACACCGGCTCCGGAACGGTGCTGGCGGCGGTGTTCGGCACGGTCCGCAACGGCGCCAACACCTGTGCGTTCCTGCCGACGGTCGGTGTTACCTCGGTGCCCTGAGTTCGACGCGCCCGGGCCGGGAGCGGTCCGGGCCGTCCGGCACCGGGCGGCCCTTCCAGCGCAGCGCCCCACGCCGATGCAACAGCCACGACCGGCCCGACAGTCGCAGATACGCGCCGATCGACACCGGATGTGCCAGCGCCGCAGCGATATCGGCGCCGCGCGGAAGCGTCCCGGATTCCAGTGAGCGGGCCAGCAGCCGGCTCGCGACGCCCGAGCCGTAGCCGGCGACACCGATCCGCCGGATCCGGTCGTGACCGAACAGCGCGGCGAGGGCGGGCAGCACGTAGGCGACCGCGGCCACCGTATCCACCGCCAGGGCACCGGCCGGGCCGCCGTAGGCCGACCACAGCCAGCGGGTGTAGCCGCCGTCGACTTCGGCCGCGCCGCGGTACATGCGGGTACTCGCCAGCGTCCCCGCCGCCACCAGCACTGTGCGATGTCCGGCGCGCCGTAGTACCCGTGCCAGCGCCAGATCTTCGGTGATCGAACCGGCCACCGCCGCATGCCCGCCCACCGCGCGATAGACCGCGGTGTCGAAGGCGAGGAACTGCCCGCACGCCACCGCGGTCGAGGGCCGCAGGCCGCGATCGGCCAGCCGCACCGGCAGCGTGGTGGCCCACGACCAGCACAGCAGCGGCTGCACCAGCGCCTCCGCGAGCGATCCCGCCCGCTGATACGGCCAGGGCGACACCGAACCCGCACCGCTGCGGCGCAATTCGCTCACCGCCGCGGCGATCGCCTGCGGGCGCAGCCGTACGTCGGCATCGAGGAAGATCAGGACGCCGGGTGGCGGGTCGGCGGCGACGCCCGCGAGTTCGGCCAGGCGCGCGCAGGCCGCGTTCTTGCCGGTCCATCCGGGTTCGGGGTCGGTGTCGGCGGCGACCACGGTGAATCGATCGTCGTCGCCGATCGCCTCGACGGCGGCCGGGAAGGTGCCGTCGGTGGATCCGTCGTCGAGGATCCAGATCCGCATGCGCGAAATACCTTGCTGCGCACGCAGATCCGCGATCAGTCGCGGTAGTCGTGTTGCTTCGTCGCGGGCCGGGATGGCGACGATCACCGGCTCGATCACCGGGGTGGCATCGGCCTGCAGCCGCCGCATGCCGAGCCGGTTCACCAGTGCCACCGCCCATCCCGCGCCGGCCACGATCGCGCCCGCCGTGACGAGCGGCTCGACGACCGACCGCGCGCCGCGCGGCCTCACGTGGCCGCTCCCGGCGGCTGGGCCGAGACGGCGGAGGCGGTGCTCACGGGCGCCCATCATGGTCCCGGATCAGGCGTCCTGCTTCACCCGCGGCCGCCACGGCGGCGTGGGGTTGCGATTCAGATACGCCAGCACCGCGACCATGGCGGCCACCGCGAGGGTGATGCCACCGACGATGCCGGCCCATCCGGCGAAGGAGCGGGTGTTCGGGTCGGCGTAGCTGACCTCGGCGCGCACGGTGCTCACATCGCCGGCCGGCAGCTTCCACGAGACCGTCGAATCGCCTTGGCGAGTGCCGTTGGTGGTGGCCACCCGGGCCGGGAAGGCGACGGTGAACCGCACGTCGGAACCCTGCGGCGGAACGGATTTCAAGTCGACCCGGCCGGTGAGGGTGACCTTGTCGCCGGTACGGATGAATTGCAGGTTGAACATGCCCTGCGTCTGATCCGACAGCGCGCCCAACTGCTGCACCTCGCCGAAGGTCAGGTCGTCGAAGTAGACCTGGCTGCCGACGTAGCCGTCCTGGCTGTAGGGCTCGACCCGGATCTTCGCGGCCAGGGTTTCGGGGGACTTCAACTCGGGGCCTTTGTCCTTGTCGTTGGCCGGGATCACGGCGGCCACCAGATGGCCGGACACGCGGTCGTTGGAGGACACGCCCATCGATACCTGGACCCGCAGGCAGCCGGTCAGCAACGGCGCCAGCAGCAGCGCCAGCAAGGCTACGGACCAGAGGCGATGACGCCGGGTTCGCCGCGGCGGGTGGGTCGACTCTGGCCTCGATGGTGTCGGACTCGGCTGCACGGCACACATCGTGCCATGAGCCGCGGTGATCGTCGGCACGCGACGGGCGTTTGCGGCGGGGTGCGGGCCGCGGTCGCGCGACTCGCCCAACCCGTGCGCGCTACGGTCCGGTTTCGGATCTGCCGGTAAACCGTGGTCGCTCGGAGTCGGGACCGCCCGTGTGGCCCGGCGCGAGCGGCCGGGCCCGGTCGCTCGCCGCACGTAGCACCCAGACCACTGCGGGTACGGCAATCAGCCCGAGACCGAGTGAGCCGTACCCCGCGGACGCGGGCAGATCCAGGAACACCGCATGGGCCAGGGCCGATCCGAACCAGGTCCACAACAGCACCGCGATCGGTACCGCGGGTCCGGCGCCACGCGGTGCGCAGCGGCGTTCGAGCGCCACGAGCAGTGTCGCCATCAGGGCGCCGACCGCGAACCAGCCGAGGTAGTTCGTATACGGGATATCGCGGATTCCGGGCAGGCCCGGCTGAGCCGAACACCAGGTCCACTGACCGTCGGCCACCATCTGCGGATCGAGATAGAGGTCCCAGCCCACCGCCCCCGCCG